>NZ_JAPZLN010000001.1:1422500-1800000 GCF_027498475.1 Agrobacterium salinitolerans
GCAGGATCTCGTCCTGCAGACCTCCAAGGTTTATATTGATGCTTATGAACGCATCACCGGACAGCGCTTCGTTCCCGACGATAGCGGCGAAACGCCGCTTGCAAGGGTACGCCGGAATCTGGAGCCGTTCTTCCCCGGAGTCTGACCCGTGAGCAAAACGATCGAACAGGCGAGAAAGGGCGACAGGAAGAATGACCTTCCCGTGCGGCGCCGGCCTCGTCGTTCCGCCGAGGAAACCCGGCGGGACATTCTCGCCAAAGCCGAAGAGCTTTTCCGCCAGCGCGGTTTCAATGCGGTGGCGATTGCGGATATCGCCGCGGCGCTCGGCATGTCGCCTGCGAATGTCTTCAAGAATTTCAGTTCCAAGAACGCACTCGTTGATGCGATCGCTTTCGAGCAGATCGGCGCGTTCGAACGGGACATCAAGCCGCTGGATAAAAGCCACGAGCCGCTTTCGAGACTGCGCCATCTAACACGCACCCTGATGGAACAGCACCACCGGGATTTAAACGACAATCCCTACATATTCGAAATGATCCTGATGACGGCAAAGCAGGACATGAAATGCGGCGACTATTACAAATCCGTCATTGCAAACCTTCTGGCCGACATTATCCGTGACGGTGTCGCTGCGGGACTCTATGCCCCCGCCGACATTCCGCCCCTTGCGAACACCGTGCTCCACGCGCTTACAAGCGTAATCCATCCCGTCCTCCTAGCACGGGAAGACATCGGCAATTTAGCAACACGTTGCGATCAACTCGTCGATTTAATCGATGCGGGGTTGCGCAATCCGCTTGCTAAGTGACGATTCCCAATTTACGTCACCTTCTCGCAATTGCTTGCGAAGCGCATAAGCCTGCGCTTCTATGGGCGTGGCGGTCCGGACAGAATGAGCGAAAAGGGTCACTTCCAAGGCCTTCGCCTTTTGTGTCTGTTTCCGGACGCGCATCCGCCGAGCGACATTGCGCTTATAGTTGAATGCGATCGATACGCAGGGAAGAACAATGAGCCGACGTATTTTGCCCCTATTTGCTTCTCTGTGTGTAACCGCCCTTCTGGCGGGTTGCAGCGATGGCGGCGAGAGCAGCCAGAACGCCGCCCAAAATACGGAGCGTCCGCCGTCTCCGGTCAGCGTCATCCTGATGAAGACCGGGGAATACCCGTTGACCACGGTCCTGCCCGGTCGCGCCAGCGCGTTCCAGACAGCGGAAATCCGCCCGCGCGTCACCGGCATCATCCGCGAAATTCCCTTCAAGGAAGGCAGCGAGGTCAAGCAGGGCGATGTTCTCTACCAGATCGAGGACAATACCTATCTGGCAGAAGTGGCGCAGGCCAAGGCGAGCGTGGCGAAGGCGGAAGCAAGCGTTCCGAGCGCCGAGGCGAACCTTGCCCGTTACGAACGTCTGGTCAACAGCGGCGCGACGCAGATCGAATATGAAAACGCCAAGGTGACGCTGCTGCAGGCGCAAGCCGATGTGGCGCAGACCAAGGCTGCGCTGGAAACGGCGGAAATCAACCTCGATCTCACCAAGGTCCGCGCCCCCTTCGACGGCATCACCAGCGCAACAGCCTTCAGCATCGGCAACGTGGTGACGGCCAACCAGACGACGGCTTTGACGACGCTGCGCCGCATCGATCCGATCTATATCGACCTGATGGAATCCAGCATCAATCTTCTGCGTCTGAAAAAGGCGATCTCGTCGGGCCAGCTCGGCGGCGACACGAAGGAGACCGGTATTCACCTGACGCTGGAAGACGGCACCGAATACAAGCATGACGGCAAGATCGACATGTCCGACATGGCGGTGAGCGAAACCACCGGCACCTTCTCCATCCGCGCCCTGTTCGAGAACCCGGACGATCTCCTGCTTCCCGGCACCTATGTCCGCGCCACGCTGACCATCGGCAAGGAAAAGGGCTTCCGCATTCCGCAGCGCGCCGCGAGCCGCAACGCCAGTGGCGAACTGACGGCGAAATTCGTGACGGCGGAAAACAAGGTGGAAACCCGCACCTTCCCGTCCAGTCAGCAGTCGGGCAACGCCTGGCTGGTGACGGAAAACGTCAAGGATGGCGACAAGCTGATCGTCGACGGCTTCCAGTGGATTGCCGAAGGCGCGACTGTCGCACCGGTTGAAGTGACCATCGACGATCGCGGTATCGTCGTTCTGCCGCAGCAAGCTCCGCCTGCCGCCGCCCCCACGAAATAAGCATGAGCACGAAACCCTCGGTCGAAGCTCGTAAAAGGTAAGGCAGGACTGCCATGGCCCATTTCTTCATCCGGCGCCCCGTGTTTGCATGGGTTATCGCCATCGTCATCATGCTGGGCGGCGCCCTCGCGATCTGGACATTGTCCATTTCGCAGTACCCGGATATTGCGCCGACGACGGTTCGCGTCAGCGCGACTTATAACGGAGCCAGCGCCGAAACCGTCGAAAAATCGGTGACGACCATCATCGAGGACGGCATGACCGGCCTCGATGACCTCACCTATATGACATCGTCGTCCTCAACGGGCAGCGCCGAAGTGACGCTGACCTTCGGCAACAGCATTCTGCCTGACATTGCGCAGGTTCAGGTGCAGAACAAATTGCAGCTTGTCCAGTCGCAATTGCCCGATACCGTGCAGCAGCAGGGTATCCAGGTCAGCCGCTCGACATCGAGTATTCTGATGGTCGGGGCGCTGATCTCGACCGACGGCAAACGCAACTCGGCCGATCTCGGCGACGTGTTCTCCTCGCGTGTCGAGGACCAGATCAAGCGTCTTGAGGGTGTGGGCAGCATCAACGTCTTCGGTTCTGAATATGCGATGCGCATCTGGCTGGATCCGTTCAAGCTCAACAAATACCAGCTGACGACCGCCGACGTGACCAGCGCCATCCAGAGCCAGAACACCCAGGTTTCGGTCGGCTCGCTCGGCGCGGTACCGGCCGTCAAGGGCCAGCAGCTCAACGTGACGGTAACGGCGCAGAGCCAGCTTACCACCGTCGCCGATTTCGAGAAGGTCATTCTCAAAGTCGAGAAGGATGGCGCTACCGTTCGCCTCAGCGACGTGGCGCGCATCGAAATCGGCCAGGAAACCTATGGCGGCGATTCCCGCTCCAACGGCCGTCCGTCCGCCGGTTTCGCAGTCAACCTCGCCACGGGCGCCAACGCGCTCGATACGGCGGCCCGCGTGAAAGCGGCCCTGACGAATGTCGAGGGTTCGTTGCCCGAGGGGGTTTCGATTGAATATCCCTATGACACCACGCCCTTCGTGAAACTGTCGATCGAGAAAGTGGTGCACACGCTGATCGAGGCGATCATTCTCGTCTTCGTGGTACTTCTGGTATTCCTGCAAAACCTCAGAGCCACCTTCATCCCGATGATCGCCGTGCCGGTGGTTCTCTTGGGCACATTCGGCGTGCTTGCGTTGACAGGTTATTCGATCAACACGCTGACCATGTTCGCCATGGTGCTTGCCATCGGCCTTCTCGTGGACGACGCCATCGTCGTCGTCGAAAACGTCGAACGTATCATGTCGGAAGAAGGCCTGTCGCCGGTTGAGGCGACGGAAAAGTCGATGGGCGAGATCACCGGTGCTATCGTTGGTATCGCACTCGTGCTGACCGCCGTGTTCATTCCGATGGCCTTTTTCGGCGGATCGACCGGCATCATCTATCGCCAGTTCTCGATCACCATCGTGTCAGCTATGCTGCTGTCGGCTGTGGTCGCCATCGTTCTGACACCGGCGCTTTGCGCCACGATGCTGAAACCGATCAACCATCACAAGAAGCAGCGCGGACCGGGCGCCTGGTTCAACCGCGGCTTCGGCAAAACGACGGACGGTTATGTGTCCTCCATCGGCTATCTGCTGAAGCGTCCGCTGCGCGTGATGATCATTTTCGCGGTCGTTATCGGAGGCTGCGTCTGGTTCTTCAGCAAGCTGCCTAGCTCGTTCCTGCCGCAGGAAGACCAGGGTGTTCTTCTGACGATCATCCAGACGCCGACCGGTTCGAACATCGAACGCACCAACGAGGTGGTGAAGCAGGTTGAAAACTACTTCCGCGAAAAGGAAGCCGCCAATGTCGAATCGGTCTTCGGCGTGCTCGGCTTCAGCTTCAGCGGTTCTGGCCAGAACAACGCCATCGTTTTCACCAAGCTCAAGGATTTCGAAGAACGCACGGCGCCGGATCAACATGCCGGTGCCATCGTTCAGCGCGCCATGGGCACCTTCTTCGGTTTCCGCGACGCGCAGGTCTTCCCGCTTCTGCCTCCGGCCATTCAGGGCATGGGCACATCGAGCGGTTTCTCGATGTATCTCGTGGATAGCGGCCGCAACGGCACCGATGCCCTGACCGCCACGTCCAAGGAACTGATCGCGCTGGCGACCAGCAATCCGAAGGTCAGCTCGCTCAGAAGCGGCAACCAGGACAATGAAACGCAGATGAAGATCGTTCTCGATCAGGAAAAGATGGGAGCCATGGGGGTCGATCTGTCCTCAGTGAACCTCATGCTGTCGACGATCTTTGCCGGCCGGGATGTCAACGACTTCACGCTCAACGGCGAGCTGAAGCCGGTCTATGTTCAGGGTGATGCGCCCTATCGCATGCAGCCGGACGACCTCAAGTTCTGGTACGCCCGCAATACCAATGGCGAAATGGTGCCTTTCTCTTCCTTCAGCGAAGTGAAATGGATCAATGCGCCTCCGTCTCTCGCCCGCTTCAACGGCACGGGCGCCATCTCGCTCGAAGGCACCGCCGGTGCAGGCGTTGCATCCGGTGACGCCATGGACGAGATGGAACGGCTGACGGCGAGCCTGCCGGGCGGCTACACGGTGGCGTGGCAGGGCATTTCCTATCAGGAACGCCTTTCCGGCTCTCAGGCGCCGATGCTCTATGCGTTGTCGGTACTGATCGTGTTCCTTTGCCTTGCCGCTCTCTATGAAAGCTGGTCGATCCCCTTCTCGGTCATTCTGGCCGTTCCGGTGGGTGTCCTCGGCGCTTTGACTGCGGCCCATTTCTTCGGCCAGACGAATGACGTTTACTTCAAGGTGGGCCTGCTGACGACTATCGGTCTCGCGGCGAAAAACGCGATCCTGATCGTCGAGTTCGCCAAGGAGAGGCA
This sequence comes from Agrobacterium salinitolerans, assembly GCF_027498475.1. Classification (NCBI taxonomy): domain Bacteria; kingdom Pseudomonadati; phylum Pseudomonadota; class Alphaproteobacteria; order Hyphomicrobiales; family Rhizobiaceae; genus Agrobacterium; species Agrobacterium salinitolerans. Next base: position 1,427,607 of record NZ_JAPZLN010000001.1, read on the forward strand.
GGAGCACGGGTTAAGTCTTGTGGAAGCGGCGCTGGAGGCAGCCAAGCTGCGCCTGCGTCCGATCATCATGACGTCGCTGGCTTTCATCCTGGGTGTCGTGCCTCTGGCAATCGCAACTGGAGCGGGTTCCGCCGCGCAAAATGCAATCGGAATCGGGGTTCTGGGTGGTATGCTTTCTGCAACACTGCTCGGAATTTTCTTCGTTCCGTCCTTTTTCGTCATCATTCGCCGCCTTTCAAGGCGTTAACAAAACAAAAATGGGCTGTGCCAACCGTTAATACGCTGCTAGAAATGTTGCCGATTTGGCTAATGCACGTTTCTAGGGCATATCGACCGCGCAGCCCGTTTGTCAGCAAGCCGCGCTCGGTAAGCCAACCTAAGAATTGGGAAAATTACATGCTGTCTATTCGCGCTACTCTTCCCCTGACAATGCTGCTGCTCTCAGGCTGCGTCGTCGGGCCCGACCACAAAACGCCGGAAATTCAATTGCCGGGAAAGTTTGCGGAAGCCGGAAAAACCAGTAATGGCGACATCAGCAGCGTTGCGTGGTGGACGGCCTTTAACGATAGCCGCCTCAATGGTTACGTTTCCACGGGCCTCAGTCAGAACCTGACCGTGATGCAGGCGATCGAGCGCATCAATCAGGCGCAGGCACAGGTGATCGTGGACGGCGCTGGCGGCCTGCCAAGCCTGACGGCAAGCGGCAGCCACTCGACCAGCGAGACCAAGGGCAGCTATCGAGATGTTCCCGTCACGAACGTGTCGTCGGGCGGCCTCAGCGTTTCCTGGTTCCTAGACCTCTTCGGCCGTTACCGCCGCGCCACCGAAAGCGCCAATGCATCGCTCGATGCCGCTTACTCCACGGTCGACGTTCAGCGCCTGACGCTGATTTCAGCCGTCGCCGCCGCCTATATCGACGTGCGCTACTATCAGGAACGTCTGGAGATCGCTCGCCAGAACCTGGGCTCGCGCCGCGAAACGCTCGATCTGACCAAGTTGCAGCTCGAAGCCGGTGCGGCCTCGCGACTCGATGTCGTCCAGTCCGAAGGTCTGGTCAATTCGACGCTGTCGCAGATCCCCGGCCTCGAAACCAGCTTCCGCAAGGCCGCGCACCGCATCGCGACCCTGCTCGGCATGCCGGCCTCGTCGCTCATCGCTGAACTGCAGAAGGGCGCACGCCAGCCTGTTGCGCGGGCAGTTCCCCCCACGGGTATTCCGGCCGACCTGATACGCAACCGCCCGGACATCCGCGTCGCCGAACGTAATCTCGCCGCTGCGGTCGCCACGATCGGCGTGACCGAGGCGCAACTTTATCCAAGCATAGAGCTTGGTGGTGCGATCACCCCGAGCTATAATTTCCTGAGCGGCGGCGCTAGAGGAACGGCCAATAGCTGGTCCTTCGGTCCGAGCCTAACTCTTCCGATTCTCGACGGCGGCAGACTGCGCGCCAATGTCGACATCGCCAACTCACAGGCGCGAGAGCAATATCTCGTCTGGAAGGCAACTGTTCTCAATGCGGTGGAAGAAGTCGAAAACGCCCTGGCCGCTATCAATCGCGACCAGCGTACCGTCAACGCTCTGAGAAAGACCGTCGCCTCCTACCAGGAAGCGCTACAACTCTCCACTGCCAGCTATCGTGACGGTGCATCGTCTCTGCTCGATGTTCTGGATGCTCAGCGCTCGGTCTCAGATGCACAGGCAAACCTTGCCACGGCGATCCAAACGACCGCGCAGGACTACGTCTCGCTCAACGTAGCGCTCGGCGGCGGTTACGCCGTTGGCCAGACCACGGCTCCGAAGAAGGCGCCCGGCCCGACCCGGACCGCGGCCAAGGCCATGTAAGACACGCCGCAAGGCAAAGAAAAAGCCCGCGTCTCGACGCGGGCTTTTTATTGTTCGTGATACAAAAAACACCGGTCGCCCGGTGCTTTTTTAACTGGCCGTCAGGCTCAGTTCTTGGCGCGCTCGACGTAGGAATTGTCTTCGGTCGCGATGACCACGCGGATACCGGCATCGATATGCGGCGGCACCATGGTGCGGATGCCATTGGAGAGAATTGCCGGCTTGTAGGAAGAAGACGCCGTCTGGCCCTTGACGACCGGTTCGGTTTCCGTGATTTCCAACGTGACGTGACGCGGTAGTTCAACGGCCAGCGGATTGCCTTCGTGGATGGAAAGAACGCAGGTCATGCCTTCCTGAAGATAGGCCTTCTGGTCACCCATCGTCTCGACATCGACCACGACCTGATCGTAGTTTTCCGGGTTCATGAAGTGGAAGCCTTCGCCGTCTTCATAAAGGAACTGGAAGTTCAGGTCTTCGACGAAAGCCCGCTCGACCTGCTCGGTGGTGCGCCAGCGCTCGGAGACCTTCACGCCGTCAACGATGCGGCGCATGTCCACCTGCGTGACCGGCGTGCCTTTGCCGGGGTGAAAGTTCTGCGCAGTGAGAACGACGTAAAGCTTGCCGTCCACGTCGAGAACATTGCCCTTGCGGACGGATGAGGCGATAACCTTGACCATATGACTTCCTTGTAACTCGATGAAATGCGTCGTAAAGGACTGCGTGGCAGCACCGGCCCCGGCAGACGTTTTGTCTTTTTTCTGGGGCGCAACTACCTTAAATCCGCACGAATTGCCAGCCTTCTACAGCAATTCGCGGAAGAGCGCCTAGCGGTTTTCCGCCCGGAAATGCTTTAAATGATGCGATCAGGCGTTTTGCGGGCCATTTATCCGCAATTGAGCGCCGCAGAGAAGACGGAAAAGAACTGAGAATGCGCGCAAGCAAAGAGACAATGTCGCCATGGTGGACGCCTGATGTCCACGCGGATCGACGCGCGTTTCTCATTGAGCGCAATGCGATCCAGTCGGCCTTTCGCGGCTATTTCGCCAGCGCCGATTTTCTTGAGGTCGATACCGCGACATTGCAGGTTTCCCCCGGCAACGAGGCTCATCTGCATGCTTTCGCTACGCAAGGCCTGACGCCGGCCGGCGACGCCGCGCCGCTTTATCTTCACACTTCTCCCGAATTTGCCTGCAAGAAGCTGCTCGCCGCCGGTGAAAAACGCATCACCTGTTTTGCCCATGTTTACAGAAACCGGGAAAGAGGCCCTCTGCACCATCCGGAATTCACCATGCTGGAGTGGTATCGAGTCGGCGAAAACTATGAGAGCCTAATGAAGGACAGCGCCAATCTTCTGGCGCTGGCAGCTGAAACCGCAAAGGCGAAGAGTTTCACCTATCGTGGTCGCAGCGTCGATCCGTTTCTCGAACCTGAGCGGGTAAGCGTCGCCGAAGCCTTCGAGCGATATGCCGGTGTGGACCTGCTGGCCACCATCAGCCGAAACGGCGAAACCGACAGTCGCCATCTTGCCGCGAGCCTCACCAATGCCGGCATTCGCGTGGCCGATGACGATACCTGGGCGGATATGTTCAGCCGTGTCATCGTGGAACGGGTGGAACCGGAACTGGGTTTCGGCAGAGCGACCATTCTTGACGAATATCCGACCGCAGAAGCGGCCCTTGCCCGCAAGTCCCCTGGGGATGCGCGGGTGGCGGAGCGTTTCGAGCTATATGCCTGCGGCGTTGAACTCGCCAACGCCTTTGGTGAATTGACCGACGCGACTGAGCAGAGACGGCGTTTCGAAATGGAAATGGCCGAGAAGCAGCGCATTTACGGCGAGACCTATCCGCTGGACGAGGATTTTCTGGCCGCACTCGCCATCATGCCGCCTGCAAGCGGCATAGCACTCGGGTTCGATCGGCTGGTGATGCTGGCGACAGGCGCCCCCCGTATCGATCTCGTCATGTGGGCCCCAGTCGCGGAATATGGACGATGACAGGGCTTGAGATCATAAAGACACCCGAAGCGCTTCTCGAAGCGGGGCTGATTGAAGCCGAAGCGCTGGAGAACCTGCGCGCGGTGACGCAGCGTTACGCACTCGCCATCACGCCATCGATTGCCGGGCTGATCGACAGCCGCGACCCGCAGGATCCCATTGCCCGGCAATTCGTACCGGACGCGGCCGAACTCGTTCACCTTCCCGAAGAGCGCGACGACCCGATTGGCGACGACGCACACAGCCCCGTCCACGGCATCGTCCACCGTTATCCCGACCGGGTTCTTCTAAAGGCGGTGCACGTCTGCCCCGTCTATTGCCGCTTCTGTTTCCGCCGGGAAATGGTCGGACCGCAGGGCAATGGCATGATGAGCCCGGCTGAGCTTGACGCCGCATTCGACTATATAAATGCGAACCCCGCCATCTGGGAGGTCATCCTGACCGGTGGCGATCCGCTGGTGCTTTCCCCCCGGCGCCTGTCTGACCTGATGACGCGCCTGAAAAACATACCGCATGTGAAGATCGTCCGATTCCATACCCGCGTGCCGGTGGTCGATCCCGACCGTATCGACGTGGCACTGATCGATGCGCTGAAGGCCAGCGGCAAAACCACCTATGTGGCCCTGCACGCGAATCATGCCCGTGAACTCAGCGAAACCGCAAGGCGCGCCTCGGCGCGCCTGATCGACGCCGGCATCGCGATGGTCAGCCAGACCGTCCTTTTGAAAGGCGTCAATGACGACCCGGCGGTTCTTGCCGAGTTGATGCGCGCCTTTGTCGAGACCCGTATCAAGCCCTATTATCTGCATCATCCCGATCTTGCGCCCGGCACCAGCCATTTCCGGCTAACGATCGACGAGGGCCAGCGAATCGTTTCGGCGTTACGCGGAAACGTCTCCGGGCTCTGCCAGCCGACCTATGTTCTCGACATTCCCGGCGGTCACGGCAAGGCCGCTATCAGCCGAAATGCGGCCGAAAAGACCCGCGATGGCTGTTACTCCGTTTCCGATTTCAACGGAAACGATCATATTTACCCACCGCCCGCTACCGGCGGCAATTAAAACAAACATAAAAAGCCCGCTGCACCGGGCTTTTCGTGGCGGCCTCGGCCGAAAACAAAAATTTCACAATTCCGCCCCTCTCCTGTCATCATAAAGAAAAATATTCTACCTATAACAATCAGCATTGATTTTAGTGCTGGTCTGGATTATCAGTGTGGAACTGGAGAACGAGTCTCCTGATTCTGGGCCAACACCAATACAGGGAGTGTGTCATGTCAAAACATATCAACATCAACGCAATCCTTGGTCTTGAGTCCTGGAATGCTGGATTTAAATCCACGTGTTCCCGCTGCTGTCGAATGTGACCTGACGGTCTCAATTTCCTGAAAATCAGTTCGACAACATGCTGTGTAAATAAGCCACAGCGGGAGTATACCTATGCAAAAGCAAGTTATTGAATTCGCTGGCGAACCCGTCGGCATCGTCATACCGGACAACGACCGGCTGAAGTTCATCGCGGTGAAGTTCCACGTTCACGATCTGGACGAACAGAAGTTCGACAGCGCCGACGACGTGCGGATTGCCATCCGCGATCTCGTGCGCAACCGGAATCTGGCCGCAGTCGCCTGATGCGGGAAAACTTTCGCCCGCTCACAGAACCGTCAAAATTAGGCCGCGCCAAATATCGGACCCCGAACAGCGGTCCGATGGCGCGCTCTTCTCTTGCATGCCTCTTCTCTTGCATGTCTTGCGCGATAATCCGGCTGCCTGCATTGCGCTGACCGCAGATCGCCAAATCTGCCCTGAAGAATAGAGCATAAAGGCACCCCACCTGCTTCCCATCCTCAGGCAGAAAACATTCCAGCAAAATCAAAGTGGCGCATGGCCCCCGTGCAAAATCGCACTCCTGGGGCTCTACCCCGCGGCCCGCATGTATCGTCAGATAGGCTGCATCAAAACGCGGTAAACGTCAGCGTCGTCAGCGAGCGCACGATTCCCGGAATATTGACGATGTTCTGGTTGATGAACTTGCCGATATCCTCTTCCTGCGGCAGATAGATTTTCAGCAACAGATCATATTCACCGCTGGTGGAATAAAGCTCGGAAACCAGTTCCGTTTTGTAGATGGCGTCGGCGACATCATAGGTCTTGCCGGGCTCACATTGAAGCTGAACGAAAATGGGCTTCACGGACATCTCCCGTATTTGAACTTTCGGTGCATGGCTGCTCGTGCCACGCGTCATGGCGCACTATTGGCTGAGCTGCGTCCGTCTTGCAAGGCCGGTTACCGGATTACGCCGAAAACTGGCCCGGCATGCCGTTCGCCCCAATTGCGGCCTCGGAAACGATCCATCGCCGAAAACTCTCAAGCGGAGCATAACCAGCGCGATCCGGCATGCAAGCGAGATAATAGGCTTCCTCGCTCTCCACTTGCCCCGCGACAGCCGCAACCAGACGACCGCTTCGCAACTCTTCCTCGATCATGAAGGACGGAATGAGCGACGCCCCGACACCGGCGCTTGCCGCCTCGGCAATCGTCGTGAACTGATCAAAAAGCATGCCATGCACATTGTCGAAACTGACGCAATGACTGCGAAACCATTGTTCCCAGGCGTCCGGCCGGGTCGTCATGTGCAGCAACGGGACATGCAGCAGATCGTCCGGCTTTGAAAGTCCTTGTCGCTCCTTGAAGGCCGGGCTGCAGACCGGAATGACCTTTTCATGCATAAGGAAAACCAGCTCGGTGCCCGGCCAATGCGGCAATCCGAAATGGATCGCCGCATCAACAGTGTCCGTGCGGAAATCGAATAGCGATGATCGCGTCAGAAGATTGACCGAAACGCCCGGGTGTCTGGCAATGAAATCGGGAAGACGCGGCACCAGCCAGCGCGTGCCGAAGCTCGGCAGGACGCCGAGATTGAGCGTGCCGCCATCCGGATTGGCGCGCAGGTTGAGTGAGGCCGTCGATATTCGCCGCAACGCCTCGCGGATTTCCCTTGCATAACCCTCCCCGGCCCTTGTCAGCCGGATCGTCTGCCTCTCGCGCAGGAATAGCGCCGCGCCAAGCTGCTCTTCAAGCGCCAGAATTTGGCGGCTGACCGCACCCTGCGTCAGCCCCAGTTCCCTCGCCGCGGCGGTGACACTGCCCGTCCGGGAAGCGGCTTCGAAAGCCGCCAGCAGCGAAAGCGACGGCAGAAAACGGCGTGGCGGCAGCACCATATTCCCTCACGGAATGAACTCTTGACGATATGTCGATATTCAACAGGCAAGACCGCTTGTAAAGTCTTATAAACAAGGGCTTGTCACTCATACGAAGAACAAATGAACTGGCCCGGAACATGGTGGAACGATGTATAATGACCCCCGCTCGCATGGCCTCTGGGAAAAGACCGCGCCACAGCCGCCCGTAACGCCCGCCTTGGAGGGCGCAACGGTTGCTGATGTCGTCATTGTCGGAGGTGGCTTCACCGGCCAGTCCGCCGCCCTTCATCTTGCCGAATGCGGTGTGGATGTCGTTCTTCTCGAAGCAAGGGAAATCGGCTTCGGCGGCGCCGGCCGCAATGTCGGTCTCATCAATGGCGGCATGTGGGTCATGCCGAAAGAACTGCCCGGCGTGCTGGGTTCGACTTACGGCGAACGGCTTCTCGATCTTCTGGGCAATGCGCCCCTCCTCGTTCGCGAGTTGGTGGAGAAACACGCGATTCCCTGCGAAATCGAAAAAAACGGCACGCTGCATTGTGCCGTCGACGACAAAGGGCTCGCCGAAATCCGCGAGCGCTGCGAACAATGGGCTGCGAGAGGCGCACCTGTCCGCATTCTTGATGCCGAGGAGACAGCGAGACGTACCGGCAGCACGGCCTATTCCGGTGCGCTTCTGGATACACGCGCCGGTACGATACAGCCGCTCGCTTATGTTCGAGGCCTTGCCGCAGCCGCCCGGAAAGCGGGTGCACGTCTGCACACCGAAAGCCCCGTGGTAGCGACCGAACGCAGCAACGGAAAATGGGTGGTGAAGACGCCGCAAGGGTCTGTAACCGCCAACTGGATCGTTGTGGCCACCGAAGCCTATAGCACCGGCCCATGGCAGATCGTTCGCGATGAGCAGATCTACCTACCCTATTTCAATTTCGCGACGAGACCGCTCGGCGACAACCTGCAAAAGAGCATCCTGCCCGGCCGTGAAGGTTGCTGGGATACGAAGGAGATTCTCTCATCCTTCCGCATGGACAAAGCCGGCCGGTTGGTTTTCGGCAGTGTCGGTGCGCTACGCGGCACCGGCGCCGCCATTCATCGTGCCTGGGCAAAACGATCGCTGAAGCGGCTTTTCCCGCAGCTTGGAGACACGGAATTCGAATGTGAATGGTATGGCCAGATCGGCATGACGGACAATGCCGTTCCACGGTTTCACAAATTTGCGGAGAACGTCGTCGGCTTCTCGGGCTATAACGGTCGCGGCATTGCGCCGGGCACGGCCTTCGGCACGGTGATCGCGCAGTATATTCTCGGTGAGATTGCTGAAGCCGAGTTGCCCCTACCCGTAACGGAGCCGAAAGCGCAGAATTTGCGGGGGATTAAGGAAGCCTATTACGAGGCAGGCGCACAGATCGCCCATTTCGCCGGCGAGCGTTTTTGATCGGCCTTCCAACGCACGACACGAACGTTCGGGCCGATGCTTCATTACGACGTTCGCCGTTATCGGATGCGCTCACCATCCCTCATCCCTATGCTTCTCACCAGGATTCAGCCAGCCCGCTAAGGGCTTTTTTCCACCCCGCGATATATCCTTGAAAATATAATGATTGCCCTATAGGCCTATCGATATATTCATAGGAATATTTTGAAACGGGGTAACACACCATGAGACTTTTGCGTCGCAGCTTTCTCAAAACCATTGCCGCAGCCACATCCTTCTGGATGGCGGCCTCACTCGCGGCCGTTCCGGCCCATGCAGCCGAAAAAGTCACGGTGTTTGCCGCCGCGAGCATGAAAAACGCCCTCGACGCCATCAATGCCGAATGGGCAAAGGAAAGCGGTAACGAAGCAACCGTTTCTTATGCAGCAAGCTCGGCGCTGGCCAAGCAGATCGAGCAGGGCGCGCCGGCGGATATCTTCATTTCCGCCGACCTTGCATGGATGGACTATATCGCCGAAAAGAAGCTGATCAACGCTGACAGCCGCTCCAATCTTCTCGGCAACCGCATCGTTCTCGTCGCTCCGGCTGACAAGGCAAAGCCGGTCGAGATCAAGCAGGGCTTCGATCTTGCTGCTCTGGTGGGCGACGGCCGTCTGGCCATGGGCGCAGTCGATTCCGTACCGGCGGGCAAATACGGCAAGGCCGCTCTGGAAAAACTCGGGGTCTGGTCCTCGGTCGAACAAAAGGTCGCCGGCGCGGAAAGCGTGCGTGCAGCGCTGCTGCTCGTCTCGCGCGGCGAAGCACCCTATGGCATCGTCTACCAGACCGATGCCGCCGCCGATCCGGGTGTGAAGATCGTCGGCGCCTTCCCGGAAGACAGCCATCCGCCGATCATCTACCCGGTCGCCATTCTTTCGGAAGCCAAGTCCCCGGCAGCAAAAGCCTATCTGGATTTCCTGAAATCGGCCAAGGCAACGCCCTTCTTCGAAAAGCAAGGCTTTACCGTTTTGAAATAAACTGCCTTTCGTGAGCCCAGCCTATTGGCCGCGAGAGATGACGATTGCAGGATATGGCATTGCCTTGGTGGACACTCAGCCCTGAAGAATGGACGGCAATCAGGCTCAGCCTGTGGGTGTCCTCCATCGCCATGCTCGCCAGCCTGCCTTTCGGCATTGCGGTTGCCGTGGCGCTGGCGCGCGGCCGCTTCTGGGGCAAATCGCTTCTTAACGGCATCGTCCACCTGCCGCTCATCCTGCCGCCCGTCGTCACCGGCTTTCTGCTACTCGTCCTGTTCGGCCGCCGGGGCGCAATCGGGCAATTTCTCGATAGCTGGTTCGGCATCGTCTTTTCCTTCCGCTGGACCGGGGCGGCGCTCGCCTGCGCCGTGATGGCCTTTCCGCTGATGGTGCGTTCCATCCGGCTCTCCATCGAAGCGGTGGACCGAAAGCTGGAGGAAGCGGCGGGCACATTGGGGGCAAGCCCGTTCTGGGTTTTCCTCACTGTCACGCTTCCTCTGACATTGCCTGGCATCATCGCCGGCATGATCCTGGCTTTCGCCAAGGCCATGGGCGAATTCGGCGCGACCATCACCTTCGTGTCCAATATTCCCGGCGAGACCCAGACTTTGTCCGCCGCCATCTATACCTTCACCCAGGTTCCGGGCGGCGATGCCGGTGCGTTGCGGCTAACCATTGTCTCCGTCGTGATTTCCATGCTCGCTTTGCTCGTCTCAGAGTTTCTGGCCCGCATCATCGGCAAACGGGTGAGCATGGAATGACGCTTTCGGTCACCACCCGCCATCGCCTCGGCTCCTTCGAACTCGATGCGTCATTCACCTCGCAAGGCGGCGTCACCGCGCTGTTTGGACGCTCCGGTTCCGGCAAGACCTCGATGATCCGCATCATCGCGGGCCTGCTGCGGCCGGATGAGGGACAGGTTTTGCTGGACGGCGAAGTGCTGGCCGATAGCGAAAAGCGACTGTTCGTGCCGGCCCATAAACGCCGTTTCGGTTATGTCTTTCAGGAGGCGCGGCTTTTCCCGCATCTCAGCGTGGCGCAAAATCTGCACTACGGTAGCTGGTTCACCGCAGACAAAACGAAGGTCGCGCAGGAAGACCATATCATCGACATGCTCGGCATCGGCCATCTCTTGCAGCGGCGTCCAAACAAACTCTCGGGCGGCGAAAAACAGCGCGTTGCCATCGGCCGCGCACTGCTTTCTTCCCCCAGACTGCTGCTGATGGACGAACCGCTCGCCTCGCTGGACGAGCAGCGGAAAGCCGAGATCATTCCTTATCTCGAACGGCTGCGCGACGAGACAAAAATCCCTGTTGTCTATGTCAGCCACTCTATTCAGGAGGTCGCCCGCCTCGCAGACCGCATCGTGGTGATGAAGGACGGCAAGGTGGAAGCGCAGGGAAAAGCAGCCGACGTGCTTTCCAGACCGGATTTCAGCACGCATCTCGAACGGCGTGAGGCAGGCAGCATTCTTTCCGGGCACATTGAAAGCTTTGATGAGCGGCACGGACTTGCCGCCGTGAGGCTAAAGACCATGCTGCTCCATGTTCCGGCCAAAAGGGGAACATCCGGCAGCCCGGCGCGCGTGCTTATACCGGCGCGTGACGTGATGCTGGCAACCGTAAAACCCGAAGGCTTGAGCGCCCTCAACATTCTCGAGGGTCGTGTCGCAACTGTCTCAGCCAGTGAAGACGGCATGGTCACGATTCAGGTGGATTGCGGCGGCGACATCATCCAGTCGCGCATCACCGATCTGTCACGCGAGAGGCTGCAGCTGGAACCCGGAAGACGAGTGCATGCGATCATAAAGTCGGCGGCTCTTGATCCCTATTGAGGGCCGCGGCGGGATTACGATTGGCCTCCAGCCAGTCGATATCGGCGCGCAAGGCCTCGTTCATCCGCTTTTCCATGCCGCGGTAACGCTCCAGAACCTCAGTGCCGAAAGCGGTCAGCGCCGCACCGCCGCCCTGTTTGCCGCCACGCTGCGATTCAATAACCGGTTGCCGGAACATATGGTTCAGCGCATCCACCAGCAGCCATGCGCGACGATAGGACATGTCCATCGCCCGCCCGGCGGCAGAGATGGAGCCGGTCTCGACAATCAGCTCCATCAATTCGATCTTGCCGTGCCCCAATCGCTCTCCGGGCGGAAAATCGATACGAAGAACAGGTTTCAGTGGAGCGAGGGCCTCACTCATCGTTCAAAGGCTCCGTCCATGAAGATCGCGATAGGCCTTTTGCGCTCCATCCACCGGCAAGGCCGTCGCCTCATAGACGCCACGCGCCACCGCGCGCGCCATCACGATGGTGGCAAGATGGCAAAGTTCGGCGAAATGAACGCCGCCCTCAAGCGGCTTTTCACCGGTCGCGGCCGCGAACATGGTGTCGCCGTCGCTTGGCAGATGGGCGGGCAGAACGGCGCGCGCCAAACCGTCATGCGCCATGATGGAAAGGCGATGCGCCTGCGCTTTGGTGAGCACGGCATCCGTCACCACCGCACCGATGGTCGTTGCCGTGAGATTGACCCCCTTGAGGCGCAGCGCGGTATGATCCCGCTCGAAACGATCGGGAAAACCGCAATCGCCATATTCACTCCGCACTTCAAACGGCGCGGACCAGAAATGGCGGCTCGTTCCAACCGTTGCGGAGCCGAGCGCATTGACGGCAACGATGGCCGCCACTTTGTAATCGCCGGAACTGACGGTGCTTGCGGAGCCGAGCCCGCCCTTGAAGGTGGCGGTCGTCGCACCCGTTCCAGCCCCGGCTGTTCCGAGTTCGAAGGGCGTCGCACGCGCCGCCTTGAAGGCCGCATATCCCATCTCGCGATAGGGTGAATGCAGACCCCAGCCCTTATCACCGCCATTCAGCAGATCCATCAGGATCGCCTGCGGCACGATGGGAACGCGGGTGGACCCCACCTGCAGGCCACGCCCGATTTCGCGCAGCCCGGCCTGAACGCCGCCCGCCGCATCCAGTCCGAAGGCAGAACCGCCCGACAGCACGAAGGCGTCCACCGTTTCCACCGTCATCGCGGGGTCGAGCAGGCCGGTATCGCGCCCGCCCGGCGCACCACCCAAAACAGAACCGGAAGCGATGACGGGCTTTTCGAAAACAATCGCCGTAACACCGGAGCCAAGGGCAAGATCGGTGACATTACCGACCGAAACGCCGCCTATGTCAGTCAGAAGATTTGTGAGTGCCGCCATGCCGTTTCCCTTTTCTCCCGGTATCCCGCCACCATCAGGCACTGTCAACGCAAAACGTGACGTGCCTGATGTCTACGACAAGCCGCGATCAGGAAAAGACAGCCGTTCCGATCACCGGCGTCGAGGGAACGGCCATGTCCCTCGGCTCCAGCGGCCCGGAGAGATATGCCTGATGGCCGGCTTCTATGGCGCGAGCGAAAGCCTCCGCCATGCCGACCGGATCACCCGCGCCCGCAACCGCCGTGTTGAGCAGAACGGCATCGTAACCAAGCTCCATCACCGTGACCGCATGGGACGGGCGGCCGATACCGGCATCGACAATCATCGGCACATCCGAAAAACGCGCCCGCATGGATTTCAGCGCCGTTAGATTGAGCGGTCCCATGGCGCTGCCGATCGGCGCGCACCAGGGCATCAGTACCCTGCAACCCGCCTCCAGCAGCTTTTCGGCGACGACCAGATCGTCCGTCGTATAAGGAAAGACCTCGAAACCATCGTCGCAGAGGATTTTCGCCGCCTCGACAAGTGCGAAGACATCGGGCTGCAACGTATCGTGATGGCCGATAACCTCCAGCTTGATCCAGTTAGTGCGGAACACATCGCGGGCCATCTTTGCCGTCAGCACCGCTTCCTTGACCGTGTGGCAGCCGGCGGTATTGGGCAGAATGTGGCGATCCAGCTCGCGGATAAGCTCGAAAAACTGACCGCCCTTCTTGCCGCCCGCCGTTTCCCGGCGCAGCGAAATTGTCAGAATATCTGTGTTGCTCGCCCGCACGGCGTCGGCAAGCACGGCAGGAGACGGATAGCGCGCTGTGCCGAGCAGGAGACGGGATGAGACCTCGCGGCCATAGAGCGTCAGCATGGTTTCAGCCTCCCTGCATCGGCGAGAGGATTTCGATACGGTCAAAGGCCTTCAACCTATAATCGGCGCGCTCTTCCGAATGCACCAGGTCACCGTTCACCGCCGTCGCCAGCCACTCACCCTCGTATTCGAGGCTGGCAAGCAGGCCGGCCAGCGTCTCGGCGGCGAGATCAAGCTCGTCGCCATTCACCAGAAGTTTCATGATCCCGTTCCTTTTGAGAGAGAGTTTGGCAAACGACTTCAGCCGCCTTCCGCGCCATCGCCGGCGACAGCAGAAAGCCGTGCCGGTGCGCGCCGTTGATGAAAATGGTCCGGCCATCCTGCGTGACATCAGGCAGATTGTCAGGATAGGCGGGGCGCACGCCGGTGCCCGTCTCGATGATTTCCGCCTCCGCGAAAGCCGGATGCACGGCATAGGCGGCATTCAGGAATTCCATCATTGAGCGGGCGGAAATGGCGCCCGCATCTTCCGTCTCGATCATCGTTGCGCCCACCATGAAACGACCCGGCTCGCGCGGCACGATGTAAAGCGGAATGCGCGGATGCAGCAGCCGGACAGGACGAGACAGGGAAACCTCCGGCGTGGCGAGATAGAGCATTTCTCCCCGCACACCGCGAAGATCGGAAATCCCGCCGATTGCCGCAGAGCCAGTGCAATCCACCACGCGGTCGAACGGCTCTTCATCCAACGGGATACCCATATGGAACCGTACACCCATGGTGCAGAGCCGCTCATGCAGCGATTTCAGTGCAAGACGCGGATCGAGGTGCCCCTCGCCCGGGAAATAAAGCCCGGAACGAAATCGCCCGGCAAGATCAGGCTCCAGCGCGGCGATTTCGCCCTCATCCACCCAGCGATAGCCAGCGGTCCGCGATGCGAAACGCGAAAGCTCCACCTTGTCGCGGGCTGGCGCAACGACCAGCGTACCGTGCCGCACGACAAGGCCGGGTGTCGCGTCATCCCACCAGTCGAGCGCCGCCTGACCGAGCGTCAGAACCGCCGCTTCAGCGCTTTCACGCTCGCACCAGGGCGCCAACATGCCGCCCGCATACCAGGATGCACCGCGAGAAGGTTCGGCATTGCGCTCGCAGACCTCGACAGTAACGCCGGTCCGCACCAGTTCGAAGGCCGCCGTCAAACCGGCGACCCCCGTTCCCTTGACCAGAACGCGCATGCTATTCGGCATCCGCAGGGGTCGCGAGCGGCATGTAAAGCTCACCGCCTTCCTTGAAGCGTGCGGCCATGGCCTCCAGCCCCTCCTTCTGCGCCTCGGCGCGGATATCGTGGGAAATCCGCATCGAGCAGAATTTCGGCCCGCACATGGAGCAGAAATGCGCGACCTTGTGCGCTTCCTTTGGCAACGTCTCGTCATGGAAGGAGCGCGCCGTATCCGGGTCCAGCGACAGGTTGAACTGGTCCTCCCAACGGAACTCGAACCGCGCGCGCGACAGCGCATCGTCCCGCACCTGTGCTGCCGGATGCCCCTTGGCGAGATCGGCGGCGTGGGCAGCGATCTTGTAGGTGATGACGCCGACCTTCACGTCGTTACGGTCAGGCAGGCCGAGATGTTCCTTGGGCGTGACGTAGCAGAGCATCGCCGTTCCGAACCAGCCGATCATCGCAGCACCGATGCCCGACGTGATGTGATCGTAACCGGGCGCAATATCGGTGGTGAGCGGCCCGAGCGTATAAAAGGGCGCCTCGCCGCAGGTCTTCAACTGCTTGTCCATGTTTTCCTTGATCTTGTGCATCGGCACATGGCCGGGGCCTTCGATCATCACCTGGCAATCCTTCGCCCAGGCGATCTGCGTCAACTCGCCGAGCGTCTCCAGCTCGGCAAACTGAGCCGCGTCATTGGCATCGGCAATCGACCCGGGACGCAGGCCATCACCAAGCGAGAAGGAGACGTCATAGGCGCGGCAAATGTCGCAAATCTCGTCGAAATGCTCATAAAGGAAACTTTCCTTGTGGTGATGCAGACACCACTTGGCCATGATCGAGCCGCCGCGCGAAACGATGCCGGTGACGCGGTTGACGGTGAGCGGGATGTAATGCAGCCGCACGCCGGCATGGATGGTGAAATAATCCACGCCCTGTTCCGCCTGCTCGATCAGCGTGTCGCGGAACACTTCCCAGCTCAGATCTTCGGCAATGCCGTTGACCTTCTCAAGCGCCTGATAAAGCGGCACCGTGCCGATCGGCACCGGCGAGTTGCGGATGATCCATTCGCGGATATTGTGGATGTTGCGGCCGGTCGACAGGTCCATGACGGTATCCGCACCCCAGCGGATGGCCCAAACCATCTTCTCCACCTCTTCAGCCATGGAGGAGGTGACGGCGGAATTGCCGATATTGGCGTTGATCTTGACGAGAAAATTGCGGCCGATGATCATCGGCTCAAGTTCCGGGTGGTTGATATTGGCCGGAATGATGGCGCGGCCCGACGCCACTTCCTGACGCACGAATTCCGCCGTGACATAATCAGGAATATGCGCGCCAAAGCTTTCGCCGTCACGCGCGAGCTTTTCTTTCACGGCCTCGCGCCCGAGATTTTCGCGGATGGCGATGAATTCCATTTCCGGCGTGATAATGCCCGCCCTGGCATAGGCAAGTTGCGTCACCGCCTTGCCCGCCGTCGCTTTCAGCGGCTGGTGACGCACACCGAATTCAGGCGTCAGGCGCTCGCCTGTGGCAAAGCCGTTATCCTCCGGCTTGACGTGTCGCCCCTCATAAGCCTCGACATCACCGCGGGCCACGATCCAGTCTTGACGCAGGCGCGGCAGACCCTTTTCAATCAAAACGGCATGGGCAGGATCGGTATAGGGGCCGGAAGAATCATAGACCGTCACCGGCGGTTCGCCGGCTGTGGGATGAACGGCGATCTCGCGCATCGGCACGCGGATATGGGGATGTAGAATGCCGGCTTTGTGGATTTTCTTGGAGGCGGCATGCGGCCCGGTGGTGACCGTAAGCGGGATAGTCTTGGCAGCGATATTCATCTTGAGGCTCCAAAGTTTGACAGTGGAGACCCAGTTCGAGCCGGAATGATGGAAAATACCGAATTGCCGAAACGCAACGTCATGCGCCCGCCCGACATCAGGTCTTTGCACCGTCCCTACGCCAGTATGAACTGGATCAGGTTCAACGGGTCACTGCGCATGAAAGCAGAATCTCAGCCCCTTGACGGGACACCCCTGGTGAATGGTCCCAGCAAAAAACACCGCCCGGCATTTGTCAAGGCCGACGATCCGTACTTGGCAAAGGTGCGGGAATGTCGCATGCTGCCGTTAGTTGTAATTAACCTAACGGTTTAGGCGAATATTATCGTTTGCGGCATAACGATAAGCACAAACCTACCTAATGTTGATTTCATTGGAGATACGTCGGAATGAATGCGACTATTCGTGAAATACTGGCAAAATTCGGCCAGCTTCCAACCCCCGTCGATACGATTGCAGACGAAGCCGATCTTTATGCAGCGGGCCTTTCTTCCTTTGCGTCGGTACAATTGATGCTCGGCATCGAAGAGGCATTCGACATCGAATTCCCCGACAATCTCCTGAACCGCAAATCCTTTGCGAGCATCAGGGCGATTGAAGACACCGTTAAGCTCATTCTGGATGGTAAAGAGGCAGCCTGATGAACGTCACCGTAGCGCCGCAGGATGAAACGCTGTCCGCGCGCGCGGGCCGTGTCGCGGCAATTGCCGCCAGACATGCGGATGCGGTAGATGTCACCGGCCGCTTTCCGCAGGAAGCTGTTGATGCGCTGCGACAGGAACGTCTGCTCGGCATTCAGGTCCCCTCTTCGCTGGGCGGCGAAAGCGCTTCCTTACAGGAAATCGCCGATATCTGCGCCCGGCTCGGGCAGGCATGTTCGGCAACCGCGATGATTTTCGCCATGCACCACATCAAGCTGTCAAGCCTTGTGGAACATGGCGTCGAGAGCAACTGGCATCCGGGCTTCATGCGTCGCGTTGCCAACGAACAGCTCCTGCTCGGCTCCGCCACCACGGAAGGCGGCATCGGCGGCAATCTGCGCAACTCCATCTGTGCGATCGAAGTCGAAGGCGATAGCTGCCGGCTGGAAAAGGATGCCACCGTCATTTCCTATGGCAGCAATGCCGATGCGATCCTCATCACCTCGCGCGCTCACAAGGATGCCGCGCCCGCCGACCAGGTGATGACCGTCTTCCTGAAAAATCAGTACACGCTCGAAAAGACCCATGTCTGGGATACGCTCGGCATGCGTGGCACCTGTTCGGACGGCTTCCTGTTCCGCGGCGAAGCGCCGGCGGCGCAGATATTCCCGAAACCCTTTGCCGAAATCGCCGCACAATCCATGCTTGCAAGCTCGCATCTCCTGTGGAGCGCCGTCTGGTATGGCATCGCCTCGGACGCCGTGCTGCGCGCCCAGTCTTTCGTCAGAGCCGCGGCGCGCAAATCGCCGGGCACCGCTCCTCCCGGCGCAATCCGCCTTGCTGAAGTTTCCACCAAGCTGCAGGTCGTGAAATCCAACATCATCGCCGGCATCAAGGCTTACGAGGACACCAAGAGCGACCCCGAAAAACTGATGTCCATGGCCTTTGCCGTCGCCATGAACAATGTGAAGATCTGCTCTTCGGAAACCATTCTCGAGATCATCGACCACGCCATGCTGGTCTGCGGCATCATGGGCTACAAGAACGGCACACCCTACAGTCTCGGCCGACACCTGCGCGACGCACATTCCGCCCGGCTGATGATTTCCAACGACCGCATTCTCGGCAATTCCGCCAATCTCCTGCTGGTTCACAAGCAGGACACCAGCCTCTTGGGATAAGACCATGGACATGCAAACATCGTTTCTCGATCGACTGTTCGAAGAAGGCCTGCTGATTGAAACCGGTGTGGACGGTCTTTATGGACGCAGCGGCCAGTTCGAGGATGTGATTGCCGCCTTCGAGCGGCTGATCGACCGCACCGGTGGCGCTGACGGCGCCGAAGCGATCCGCTTCCCGCCCGGCATCAACCGCGCCTATTTCGAAAAGAGCGGTTACATGAAGAGCTTCCCGCAGCTCGCCGGCACGGTCCATTCCTTCTGCGGCTGTGAGCTCGACCATGTCAGCCTGCTGAAGACGATGGATGAGGGCGGCGACTGGACCAAGGACCAGAAAGCCACCGACATCGTGCTGACGCCGGCGGCCTGCTACCCCCTTTATCCGACGATTGCCAAGCGCGGCGCGCTACCTGCCGGCGGCGGCCTCTATGACATCCAGTCCTATTGCTTCCGCCATGAACCCTCCAAGGATCCGGCGCGCCAGCAGCTTTTCCGCATGCGTGAATATGTCTGCATGGGCACCGAGGCGAACGTCACCGAATTCCGCCAGACCTGGATGGATCGCGGCGTGGAAATGATGAAAGCGGTCGGGCTCGACGTCACCATCGATATCGCCAACGATCCCTTCTTCGGCCGCGCCGGAAAAATGCTCGCCAACAACCAGCGCGACCAGAACCTGAAATTCGAACTCTTGATCCCGGTCACATCGACGACGAACCCAACAGCCTGCATGAGTTTCAACTACCACCAGGATGCTTTCGGCCAGAAGTGGGGCCTGAACCTCGATAATGGCGATGTTGCCCATACCGCCTGCGTCGGTTTCGGCCTTGAGCGCATCGCGCTGGCGCTGTTTGCGCATCATGGTCTCGATGTGAAGAAATGGCCTGCGAAGGTCGTGGAAACGCTCTGGGGCTGATCATTCATGCGGCAGATTTTTCCCGGTCTCGATCCCCAAAATTATGTGCAGCATCCGCTCCATTCCTCCGAGAGAATGTGGCCGGAAACCAATTGCTACATCGATTTGTGGATCGAAGTGCTGGCCTCGAAGGGCCTGCCGCCAGAGGCCATGTTCGGTTTCACGCTGACGCAGGATTTCGAAGGCGACCAGTTCACCTTCTTCAAGGTGCCGCTGGAAGACCTCGAGGCGCTTTATGGCGTTCGCACCACCGAGCTTGCGATCTTCGACAGGGTGGAAAATCACATCGACGCGCAGCTCGCACGCGGCCGCATCTGCCTGATCGAGATGGACAGCTTCTATATGCCTGATACCCATGGGGTGGGCTATCGGAAAGAACATGGCAAGACCACCGTCGCCATCAACCGGCTCG
Source organism: Agrobacterium salinitolerans (assembly GCF_027498475.1). Classification (NCBI taxonomy): domain Bacteria; kingdom Pseudomonadati; phylum Pseudomonadota; class Alphaproteobacteria; order Hyphomicrobiales; family Rhizobiaceae; genus Agrobacterium; species Agrobacterium salinitolerans. The sequence continues at coordinate 1,447,308 of NZ_JAPZLN010000001.1, forward strand.
ACCTCGAAAACCGCGAACTCGACTATTTCCACAATGCCGGCTTTTTCCATCTTGCAGGCGAAGATTTTGACGGTCTGTTCCAGCATCATCTCGCCGAGACCGACCCACCCTTCCTGCCCTATACCGAATTTGCAAAATTCGCGGATAGCAGCCCCTCGCCCGCACATATTCGCAAGACGGCCGAACGGCTCCTGAAGTTCCATTTTTCCAGACGGCCCTCCACCAATCCGGTCCGCGCTTTTGCCGGCGTTTTTCCGACGCAGGTGGAAAAGGTCGCCGACCGACCCTTCGGTTTTTTTCACAAATACGCGTTCAACACGCTGCGCCAGCTCGGCGCCAATTTCGAACTGGCGGCAAGCCACTTCGAATGGCTGGACGCGGACGGTTTTTCTGAAGCAAGAGACCACGCGCTCAAGATTTCCGAGGTTGCCAAGACCGTGCAGTTCCAGCTTGCCCGCGCCGTCACCCGCCGCAAATTTGATGCGCTGGCCACCGTGCTCGATCCAGCAGCGGATGCATGGGACGGCGTAATGGAAGCGCTTTCGACTAAACTCACTGATGCCAGCGAGGCCGCGTGAGGACTTATCTTCCCGGCGAAAGCGAGGAATCGCTGAGTGAAGGCTGGACGCTGACGCTGACACCGGCCGATGCCTATGAGACGCCGGCCGATATTCCCGCATCGCTCGAAAGCCTTCACGTTTCCGTTCCCGGCACCGTGGCGCAGGCTCTGGAGGCGGCCGGAAAATTCGACCGTCTCGCTCCGCGCCCCCTCAATGACAGGGATGCCTGGTACCGGCTGACAATGATTTCCGATGCCCGGGAGCGTGCCGCCCTGCGCTTCGATGGTCTCTCCACCATTGCTGAAATCTTCTTCAATGGCGAGCTGATCGCCGCGAGCCAGAGCATGTTCGAAAGGCTGGAAGTGCCGGTCGAACTCACGGGCGCGGACGAGCTTTGCATCTGCTTCCGGGCGCTTGCGCCGAGACTTGAAAAAACCGGCCCCCGCGCCCGCTGGCGGCCGCAGATGATGAATACCCAGGGTTTGCGTCTGATCCGCACCACCGCACTCGGTTACATGCCCGGCTGGTGCCCGGAAATCCACGCCGCTGGCCCATGGCGGCCCATCAGTCTGATCAGACAGGAAGCTGTACTTTGCACGCTCCGATCTTCACTGGACGAGGCAGGAACGGGAATTGTCGCCATCTCGCTGGAAACCAGCCGGCCCATACAATCGGCACGGCTTGGCTGCGCGGGTTATAGCGCCGATCTTTCCAAGGATGAGAACGGCAAGTTTTCCGGCGAGCTCCACATACCCGATGTCGAAACATGGTGGCCGCACACCCATGGCAGGCCTGCGCTGCACGACACGCTTTTGGAACTGGACGGCGAACAACATAGGCTGGGGCGTACCGGCTTCCGGCGGGTCGAGATCGATCATGGCGAAGACGGTAACGGTTTCGGCCTCAAGGTGAACGGTCAGCCGGTCTTCAGCCGCGGTGCGGTCTGGACGACAGCCGATATCGTGCGCCTGCCGGGAACAGGGGCCGACTACGAGCCATGGCTTAGAAAAGCCGCGGAAGCCGGCATGAACATGATCCGCATCGGCGGCACCATGGCTTATGAGACGCCGGAATTTTTCGCCCTTTGCGACGAATTAGGCATTATGGTCTGGCAGGACGCCATGCTCGCCAATTTCGATTACCCGGCAAAGGACGAGAGCCTGCGCCAGCATATCGTCACGGAAATCTCGCAGTTCCTCGAAGCCACCGCGCTTTCTCCATCGCTCACCGTCTTTTGCGGCGGCAGTGAAATGTACCAGCAGGGCGCGATGCTCGGTCTGCCGGAACAGATATGGAAGGGAACGCTCACCGAGGAGGTTCTGCCGGAACTCCTTGCCGAGAAACGGCCGGATGCAGCCTATGTCGCCAATTCCCCCTCCGGCGGTGCATTGCCCTTCTTTCCCAACGCCGGGGTCGGCCACTATTACGGCGTGGGCGCCTATTGCCGCCCGCTGGAAGATGCGCGCCGCGCCGATCTGCGCTTCGCCGCCGAATGCCTCGCCTTCGCCAATATTCCCGAACAGGAAACACTGGACAAATATCTACCCGGCATGGCCGTGCACGATCCGCGATGGAAGGCGCGCGCACCGCGGGATCGTGGGGCATCCTGGGACTTCGAGGATGTTCGCGGCCATTATCTGAACCTGCTCTACGGCGTCGAACCGGATGTTCTGCGTCGCGAAGACGGCGGCCTTTATCTCGACATGTCCCGGGCCGCCACAGCCGAGGTCATGGAGGCGACTTTCGCCGAATGGCGGCGCAGCGGCTCCTCCTGTCAGGGCGCTCTGGTCTGGACCCTGCAAGATCTCGTTCCCGGCGCCGGCTGGGGTGTCATCGATGCCACCGGCCGGCCCAAATCTGTCTGGCACGCGTTGAAAAGGGCGTTCCGCCCCATTCAGGTTACTTTTTCCGATGAGGGCACGAACGGGCTGGATATACACCTCATCAACGAGACCGGCGGCGGCCTCGAAGCCATGCTGGAACTGAGCTGCCTGCGCGAAGGTGTGCAACCCGTTGTCCACGCCAAACGACCGCTCACGCTTTTACCCCGACAGAGCCAGACCATTGCCGCAACAGATTTGTTCGGCGCCTTTTTCGACACGACCTATGCCTATCGTTTCGGCCCTCCATCCCATGACGTTACCGTCGCCCGGCTTCGCGACGTTGCGACAGGACACGTGATCGCCGACGCATTCCATTTCCCTCTCGGCCGTAAAAAGGCGCTGCACGCCGCAAACCTTCAGGTCGCGATCAGTGAAACGAGCGGCAACTGGTCTCTTGAAATCGGCACGGACCGACTGGCGCAATCCGTCCATGTCGAAGTGCAGGGTTATTACGCCTCGGAAAACTGGTTCCACCTCGGCCCCGGCGAAACCAGAAAAATCAGCCTCCTGCCGGAGACCCCGGCGACGGAAGCTCCTCCTTCCGGAGAGGTCGTCTCACTGGGTTCCAGCCGGCGATTTTCCTTCTAGGGGATGACGGCCAGGCATTTTACTGCAAATGCTCGAGAGCCAGCCGCTTCACCGCGTCGATATAGACTTGCCTTGCTTCCGGCGTTGAAAGATTGTGATCGGCATCGGGAATAATGGTCAGCGACACGTTCCTATAGGCCGCCAGTCCTTCGCCATTGGCGTCGAAGTAATATTGGAAGTGCTCCAGACCATCGTCGTTGTCGCTGTAGAGCAGATGAACGGCGGTATCATTCGCTTTCAATTTGTCGAATGCGCCATAGACGGCACGCCCTTCCTCGCTGCCCCTGCGGAACAGCCTCGCCGTTTTTGTCGAAAGCCTCTTGATCGTCGCCTTGACGATATTCAGCCCCGCACTTGCCACATCGACATCACCGCTGACGAGACGCCTGAATGTCGCGCCCTGTCGAAAGCGCTGGCTGTATTCCCCGAAGGAACGCGGGCGTTTATGCAGGGCCTCATCCACCGAGCGGCCTTTGCGCCAATGGAAGACAACCGGATTGACCGCGACCACGGCGCCGATCCGCTCATCGGCGATTGCGCTGTTGAAGGCGAGATAAGCGCCGCTGCACCGGCCCGCCGCAATGAAAGGTCCCTTACCACGCTTGCCGAGAAAATCGAGTGCGGCAGCCACGTCGTCATTTTGCGCGGTATCGTAAAGAACCTGCTCGGGCACGTTTTTGACCGGAGGGCTGTCGGCAATATTGGCGGCGTCGAAGCGAAGAGATGCCACCCCCTCGCGCGCCAATGCACGGGCCATCTGCACCGAAAGCCTGCCCCAGCCCGCATGCCGGTCATAAGCGGCGCCAAGCAGAAGAACCGAAGAAACCACCTCCCGACCATCCGGCCCGCAAAAAACACCGAAAAGCCGCCCGCCTTCTCCAAATTGCACCGGCTGCTCGATAAAACCGCGCCCACGCTGCGGAGCATTGACGGTGAAATCCTCCTCGGGGGTCACCGCACTCTCGGCATGGGTCTGGGAGAGGATCCAAACGACGAGCCGGTTGACCACATCGTCGGATATTTTCGAGAGCGTGGGGCTGGAGACGAGATCGTCGTAACCTGAAAACTCCGCCTCCTCCACCGACCCGCCAATCGCAACGAGATGCCTGGCGAAATCGGCATCCGTTACGCGGCCTGGCCGGGAGAGCACCAGAATGGTGCGCGCCGGAGCAGCGGTCAGATTTGAAAGATTGGCCTTCCTGATCGCATCCGCAACACCGGCGGGCATGGCCATGCCGGCAATCGATCCCGCCTCCGCCATGCGTTGCGTAGGCAGAAGACCGAGGCCATCATCGATCATGGAGGACCACATCGCCAACTCACGCAGATAGGCGCGGCCGGAAACGACCGGCGCCAGAAGCGCCATGGAACTCACAACGGGGACATCGGCAAACGCCTGCGCAGCGATAAGGCAGCCGAGGCCCTGAGCGACAACGACCACTTCGGCGCAGCCGGAAAGACGCTTCAGACAGTTGAGCGCCGCGCGCGCGTCGGAAATCCAGTCCGCTGCACGGCCCGCATCATCAGGATCGAAGGCGTCGCCCGCGCCCAAATAATCGAATCGCAGGCTGGCGACACCGCAAGCGGCCAACCGCTCGGCCAGCAGCCGTTGAAACTTGCGGCTGCACAGCTCCTCCATGCCCCACGGGCTGACGAAAAGAACGGCATGGCGCTGTCTGACGTCCTTGCGCGCCGGATGGAAAATCCCTGTAAGCCCATCAAAAGAGACCGGATGCGCAACCGCCCCATTCGAGGCAATGCCGGAAAGCGACAATGCATCAAGAGACGGATCGCTTGCTGTACGCTCTGAAATATCTATCGCCATCGACCTTGCCATCGTTGCGCCAGTGTCTGGCTCAACCATTACGGGATCCTTATATCGAAACGTCTTACCGCCTGATCTACAATAAAAACAACAACATTAGAGAAGTCTAAAAATATAGTCGCATTTATATCCATTGCCGCCCACCCGTTGTAAAACCGAACGCCGGGATGGCGGGCTAGTCGCGACGGGGCCGCTATTTCGCTCGAAACCGCTTGAATATACTGATAAATAGCGAGTCCCATACCTATTTGCAGGAGGAGGTTGCGCCACCCAGCCGCAGGATCGTCTAGACACCGCGCAAACCAACACCCCGGGCCACGCCCGACAGGTCATAGAAGTTTTATATGGAACAAAGCCTTACGCGTTATATCTGGTCGCACACGAGGCGGCAGCAGCTTTTCATTCTGCTGATCGTGGCTCTGTCGATGATTCCCTATTTCCTCGCCTTCGATCTGCCCAAGCAAATCGTCAACGGCCCAATTCAGGGGGATGGTTTCGAAGGGGCGAATGCGACGCAACTTTTCATGCATCTCACGGTCGATATTCCCTATTGGGGCACTGTGACATTATTCCCCGGGCTCGAACTCGACCGCATGTCGATGCTGATGGCGCTAAGCCTGACGTTTCTTGCGCTTGTTATCGTCAACGGGCTCTTCAAATATTACATCAACACATATAAGGGCCGCCTTGGCGAACGGCTCCTGCGACGTATCCGCTTCGAGCTCATAGACAAGATTTTGCGTTTCCCGCCCTCGCATTTCAAGCGGGTCAAGGGCGCTGAAATCTCCAGCATGGTGAAGGACGAGGTGGAGCCGCTCGGTGGATTTACCGGTGACGCCTTCGTGCAGCCGGCCCTTCTCGGCGGCCAGGCGCTCTCTGCGCTCTTCTTCATTCTCGTTCAGAATTTCTGGCTGGGCCTGATCGCGGCTTTCATGGCGGCGATCCAGGTGGGTATCATTCCCAAAATGCGCCGCCGCCTTATCGAACTCGGACGTCAGCGGCAGCTAAGTGCGCGCCAGCTTGCCGGACGCATCGGCGAAATGGTTGACGGTATCGGCACCATCCACGCCTATGACACGTCCAATTACGAGCGCGCGGATGCCTCACACCGGCTCGGTGACATTTTCAAGATCCGCTACGATCTCTATCAGTGGAAGTTCCTGGTCAAATTCATCAACAACTTCCTCGCCCAGCTCACGCCCTTCTTCTTTTATGCGCTTGGCGGTTATCTGACCCTCAAAGGCAGCCTTGATGTCGGGCAGCTGGTCGCCGTCATCAATGCCTACAAGGAATTGCCGGGGCCCCTGAAAGAACTGATTGACTGGGATCAGGCGCGTCAGGACGTGCAGGTGAAATACGAGCAGGTCTTCGAGCAATTCGACGCCCCGAACATGATCGACGAAAAGGTGCAGAAACTGTCTCCCGGCGCAGTCGCGGCGATCACCGCCCCGATCGTCGTCGCCAATCTGACGCTCGAGGACGATAGCGGCAGCCGGCTTCTGGAACAGGCATCGCTGAAGGTCGAGCCGGGCGAGGTTATCGCCATCGTCGGCGGCTCAGGCGCCGAAGCGCTGGCGGATGCAATCGGCCGCACGCTCTGGCCGACCTCGGGCAAGATCAGCATCAACGACGTCGATATATTGGAACTGCCGGAATCGCTGACCGGAAGACGCATTTCCTATGTCTCCTCGGACAGCTATTTCTTCCACGCCAGCCTGAAGGACAATCTGCTTTACGGCCTCAAACACGCCCCCCTTGCGGACAAGAACTATGAGGGCGCCGCGTTGGAACACCGCAAGTGGGAAATCCGTGAAGCCAGGATGGCGGGCAATCTGCTGATCGATATCAACAGCGAATGGATCGACTACGCCTCAAGTCCTGCAGGTGATGGCAAGCCGGAGAATCTCATCCAGGCCATTCTGGCCGTCCTCGACAGCGTGGAACTGTCGCAGGATATTCTCGAATTTGCGCTGCGTTCGTCTATCGATCCTTTGACCGACCTGCATCTTGCCGCCCGCATGGTGGAACTCAGGCATGTCCTGCGCACCGAGCTGGAAAAGGAAAATCTGAGCGGTCTCATCGCACCTTTTGAACTGGAGAGCTATAACAGCGAGGCGACGGTCGGCGAAAACCTGCTGTTCGGCACCATGCGGGACTCCTCCCAGACAATCAGAACCGTCATCGAGAGCGACTATTTCCGTTCGCTGATGCGCGAAACCGGCCTCGTCAAAACCCTGTTCGAAATGGGCTACACGATTGCCGAGAACATCGTGGAAATCTTCGCCGACCTGCCGGGAGACCACCCCTTCTTCCAACAGCTCACCTTCATGACGCCAGACGACATTCCGGTCTATCAGCAGATGCTGCAACGACTTCAGGGAAAGGGTTTCGACGAGGCCAATGAAAGTGAAAAGCGCGCAATGTTGCGGTTGAGCTTTTTCTACATAGAACCTCGCCAGCGTTTCGGCCTGCTGTCACCGGAGATCATGGAGCGGATCGTCGAAGTCCGGCACATGTTCCACGAGAACCTGCCCGACAGCCTGAAAAACGTAATCGAAATCTACGATCCGACCAAATATATGAGCGCCACCAGCCTGCTGGACAATATTCTCTTCGGCAAGGTCAGTCACCGCTATACTGACGCCTCGCGGCGCATCACCCGCATTGTCGCAGATGTCATGCGCAAGCAGGGTGTCTATGAACGTGTGCTGGCCGTGGGGCTGGACTTTAACCTCGGCGCCGGCGGCAAGCGCCTTGGCCCGCTGCAACGCCAGAAACTCAACCTTGCGCGCGCATTGATCCGCAAATCCGATTATTACGTCTTCAACCGCCCCCTCCCCGGCCTCGACCCCCGACAGCAGGAAGAAATTGTCGAACGGGTCATCACACTCCTGAAACAGAACAACAATAACCCCTCGATCATGTGGGTTCTCTCGAATGCACATCTTTCACGCATGTTCGAGCGGGTGATCGTTGTTCACCAGGGCCTGATCACGGCTGACGGAAGTTACGAGACTCTCGCCGAGGAAAACGGTACATTCAAGGACATGGTCGCGACATAAATCCAAGAATGTGACCGAGGTGGAACAAGAACAGGGTAAGGCAATGCTGTTTAAAGACGAAATTCAGATGTTGAAGAGGGTCCCGTTTTTTTCGGAAATGGAACCGTCGAAACTCAAGCTGCTCGCATTCGCATCCGACCGGGTGTCCTATCACGCCGGGGATATACTCTTCCGCCAGGGGGATGTCGGCGATGCGGCCTATGTTCTCCTGACCGGAAAAGTGGATGTTCTGGTCGATTCCCCATCGGGCACACTGAAAGTGGCCGAAATGACCGGTAACGCCATTGTCGGCGAAATCGCCATCCTCTGCGACAGCGTCAGAACCGCAACCGTTCGCGCCTCCACCAATGTCGAGGCTCTGCGCATCGGAAAAGAGCAGTTTTTCAAGCTCATGTCAGATTTCCCCGACATCACAATCAAGGTCATGCGCGTTCTGGCGGAACGCCTCACCCAGACGACGACCGAACTGACCAAAGCACGGGCGAGCGCCAAAACATAACCAACAATTCCTTGCTACCGTGAATGGCGATATTGGAAAAATAAATGTCGTACTATTGCAATATAAATGAAATGCTGACTGAATAAGGGGTAAAGGCAGCCGCTCCTACGAGGGCGGATAATAAGAATCTATAGAGACAACGGGCTTCATGGGAGGAAGCGTGCAAGATTCCGTTGTTATTGGGGTGTGCTATGGCGTTGGATTCCGACACAACACGTCGGGAAAGTAATAGAAATTTTCGGGTAAAGATCTGGGGTGCGCGGGGAACGCTTCCTGTTTCAGGTGAAAACTTCCGAAAATACGGCGGGAATACCATCTGCATTGAGGTGAGATGCGGCGATCACGTTCTTTTGTTCGATGCGGGTTCGGGCTTGCATCCTGCCGGCCTTGCTCTGCGGGCGGAAGGCATTACTGACGTCAACCTGTTTTTCTCGCATTGCCATTACGACCACATTGTCGGCTTCCCCTATTTCAAGCCCTTTTATAACAGCTCCAACGATGTCGCCATCTGGTCTGGTCACCTCGCTGGCACCATGACCACCCGGGAAATGCTCAAGGACTTCATGAGCCCGCCTTGGTTCCCCGTGCCGCTGGAAATTTGCTGCGCAAAAATCGACACGCGGGACTTCATGCCGGGTGACGTGCTCGATGTGCATCCCGGCCTTTCGATCAGGACCGGAATGCTCAATCATCCAGGCAACGCCATCGGATACCGGTTGGACTGGGAAGGAAAGTCCCTCGCCATCATCACCGATACCGAACATGAGCCGGGCAGCATCGACGAAACTGTGCTCGATCTGATCAGGGACGTCGATCTTTTCCTTTATGATGCCATGTTCACCGATGAGGAAATGGGCCTATACCGTGGTTACGGCCATTCCTCCTGGCAACAGGCGATCCGCCTCGCCAAGCTTGCAGGTGCAAAAAATGTCGGCTTCATCCATCACGCCCCAAGCCGCAGCGACGAAGAACTGGATAATATCGAAAAACAGGCGAAAGCCGATTTCAGCGGTGCGTTCGCGGCCATGGACGGGCAGATCATAGTGCTTTGACGCAATCTGGCTCCGGCGAAGTCAACTTGCGAGACCGCCTTCTCGAAATCCTGATTTCAATATCCTATGCGACGCGGGCATTCGAACACGCACAATTGACCGTTCCCGATCGATTGCTCCACGATATTGCCACGAGACGGCCTGCAATAAGGGTGCCACCACTTACGACATGATGATTCTGCGCCGAATGACCACATGATGGGATTTGCATGATCCGTTTCTTTTCGGAGACCAATTTGAGACGCGCCCGGATTTTATCCGGCCTCATCATATTTGCTTTCGTATTTTCCCACCTTTTCAATCACTCCCTCGCACTCATCTCCATCGATACCGCCGAACGGGCGCGAAAATGGTTCAGCCTGATCTGGCTCAATCCCGTCAGCAGCCTGCTTTTTTACGGTTCGGTCGTGCTGCATGTCTGTCTTGTTCTACGCTCGCTTTATTTGCGCAGAACACTGCGAATGCCGCTCCGCGAAGCACTTCAGGTCATCTTCGGTCTGTCTATCCCGTTCCTGATCATCGGCCACGCCGTCAATATCCGTGTGTCGCATATGCTTTATGGCATTGATGTCGGCTATTATTCGGTCATCCGCAGGCTGTGGATCAACAACCCGATACAGGGCGCCTGGCAAAGCCTCGCCTTGATCGTGATCTGGGTCCACGGATGCATTGGCCTCTATTTCTGGCTGCGTTATCGAGACTGGTATCCGCGAATAGCCGGGCTGTTCATGACGGTGGCCGTGATGCTGCCGCTTCTGGCGCTGCTGGGCTTCAGCGATGCCGGTCGATGGCTGGCGGAAATAGACAAAAAATACGCGCTTCCGCCCGGACTTGTCGACAATACGATTCAAAAGGACGAGCTGCCACTGCAGCGGGAAATGGAAACACGGATCCGTTTCATCACCGGCACAGCGGAGACGCTGTTCGTCGGCGCGGTGATGCTGGTCTTCGCCATGCGTGGCGTACGCAGCTTTCGGCAACGATTGACGGCGATAGAAATCCGCTATGAACACGGCGCGCAGGCGCATGTACCGGCCGGTCTCAGCATTCTGGAAGCGAGCCGCCTTGCCGGAATTCCGCATTATTCCGTCTGCGGCGGCAAAGGGCGCTGCTCAACCTGTCGTGTCAAGGTTCTGAACAGCAAAGGCCCGCTGCCGCCACCGGGAGACATTGAGCAAACCACATTGAGGCGCATCCATGCCGATTCCGACGTCCGGCTCGGCTGCCAGCTACGCCCCACCAGCGATATTGATATCGCGCTTCTCGTTTCGCCGCCCCAGCAGAGCGACCTGCCAGCCGATGCACAACCGGCCCGCCCCGGCCGGGAAGAAGAAATAGCCATACTCTTTTGCGATTTGCGCAACTTCACCACGCTTTCCGAAGCGAAGCTGCCCTATGATGTCGTCTTCCTTCTGAATCGCTATTTCACCATCGTCGGGCAGGCGGTAGAGCAGGCGGGAGGCCATCTCGACAAATTCATCGGCGATGGCGCCATGGCGCTTTTCGGACTTGGCGAGGACGCGGAACAAGCCTGCCGCAAAGCCATGAAGGCGGCCGCAACCATATTGCGGGATATCGCAATCCTGAACGAGGGGCTGGAGAAACAATTCACCGTCCGCCTGGAAGTCGTCGTCGGAATTCATTCCGGTCCGAGCATCGTCGGCGTCATGGGATATGGCGCGGCCAAAACCCTCACGGCCATCGGCGATACCGTCAACGTGGCAAGCAGGCTCGAATCCAAGGCCAAGGAATTCGGCGCCGCCATCGTTGTTTCCGAACCGGCCATCATTCAGGCGGGACAGGAGATTGCCGATCTCAGAAGCGAAGAAATCGCCATCCGCGGCCGCAACTCGCAAATGAAGGTCTTCCTGCTCTCGAAAGAAGAGAGCGAGCGCTATTTATGAGATAGCCCAGACACGAGTGTCGGAGCGTCCAATCTCAAATCTTGCGATACAGAAAATAGCGGTCCGTCGGTACGCTTGCCGGCACCGGCAAAGGCTTCAGCATGGGATGATCCAGAGGCAAGCCGCTGACCGCGATGCCGCCTTTCGCCAGCATGCCCGCCGCAAGATCGGGCAACCATGTGAGGGTGACGGCATCCTTTTCCGGATAACCCGTGCCGATATCGGCATGCACGAACGCCGCTTCCTTGCCAATGAAAGCTGGAGCGGTTTGCGATATTTCACCGATCACCAGATCTTCCTGCACCGGAACGGAGGAAGCATGCGCACCCATGGCCCTGTCGAAAGCGACGATGCGGCGGTTGGGAAACAGCTCCCGCAGATGATTGAAAGTGCGCCCGTTGCCAAGGCCAATTTCCATAAGCGCGCCTTCACCCGGCAGATCAAGATCAGCTGCAACATGGTTGAGAATATCCCGCTGCGCGGTCAGCCGGCGGATGAAACTATCGAGTCTGCTCATATTATCAGGCCTTGATGATGTGTTTTGCAGCCATATCCCGACGCGCGAAAACATTTCGCGTGTCAATGATAAGCGGCGCCCATTCGCTTAGAGCGGCATAATCGACGTTGTCATGGTCGGTCGCAACGAGAACGGCGTCGAAAGCGCCGATCGCCTCCCTTTCCCACGGCACGGATTTCATGCCCATCAGATGGCTATACTCCCGGGTTTTCGGGATTTCTGCAACAAAGGGATCGAAGTAGGCCGCTTCGCCGCCACGCTCCTGAATAATCTCGATGAGCTTCAGCGATGGGCTTTCGCGAATGTCAGGCACATTCTTTTTATAGGCGAGCCCGACGACCAGCACCTTCGAGCGGCTGAGCGCCTTGCCGGAATGAATATCGAGCGCCTCCGCGACCCGCCCGATGACATGACGCGGCATGCCGGTATTGATCTCTCCGGCCAGCTCGATGAATCGCGTCGGCAATTCATATTCACGCGATTTCCAGGTGAGATAGAACGGGTCGATCGGTATGCAATGGCCGCCGAGACCCGGACCGGGATAAAACGGCATGAAACCGAACGGCTTGGTCTTCGCCGCATCGATCACTTCCCATATGTCGATGCCCATTGCCTCGTAGACGACCTTGAGTTCGTTGACCAGCGCGATATTCACGGCACGGAAGACGTTTTCGGTAATTTTTACCGCCTCGGCCGTGGCGTTTGTCGAGACGGGGACGATCTTTTTAACCACCGAACCGTAAAATGCCGCCATCAGCTTTCCGGCCGCCTCGCCATCGCCAGCGACAACCTTCGGAATGGTCGAGGTCTCGAAATCGCGATTGCCGGGATCTTCCCGTTCAGGTGAAAAGCCGATGAAGAAATCGACGCCGGAGACAAGCCCGGCACTTTCCAGAATGGTCTTTACCACCCCGTCAGTCGTACCGGGATAGGTGGTCGATTCCAGAACCACGAGCTGCCCCTTGCGCAGATGGGCGGCAATATCGCGGCAGGTCTTTTCGACATAAGAAAGGTCCGGCTCGCGATATTTCGTCAGGGGCGTGGGCACGCAGATGGCGATGACATCGCATTCGGCCAGCTTGGAGAAATCCGAGGTGGCGACAAAACCTTCATCCTGTCTCACACTCGCCAGAACCTCATCGGAAACGGCCTCGATATAGCTGCGCCCGGCCTCGATCGCGGTAATTTTGCCGGGATCGATATCGAAACCGACAACCTTGAAACCGCCCCTGGCGATCGTCATGGCAAGCGGCAGACCGACATAGCCGAGGCCGATCACCCCCGCTTTGGCGCTTTTGTTTTCAATACTGGAAAGCAGGTTCCGGGAGATGTCTGGGGAAGTCAAAGCGTGTCACGCTCCGCGCATGTGCAAAAGATACCTCTCAGTTGGGCAAGAATGACGGACCTGTCAAGGCTCGGGCCTTTCAAATTCCGGTTGACGCGCGAGCCGCCGGCAACGCACAACCTTCGCCATGAAGATCGCCTTTTATGCGCCGCTCAAATCTCCCAACCATCCGGTTCCCTCCGGCGACCGGCTGATGGCTCGCCTGTTGATGAAAGCGATGACGATTGGCGGTCACGATGTTTCCGTCGCCTCGGAATTGCGCAGTTTTCTGAAACAGGCGGATGCCCCGGCAAGAGTCTTGCTCGCCGATGAGGCCGAGCGGGAAATCGAGGTCATCACGCGACGCTGGGAGCGGGAGGGCGTGCCGGATCTCTGGTTTTGTTACCACCCCTATTACAAGGCACCGGACTTGCTTGGACCGGAACTGGGCAGACGTTTCAGCATCCCCTATGTCACCGCCGAAGCGTCCTACTCGCCGAAGCGAAATGGGATGGGATGGCAGGCGGTCCAGGATGGGTTGCTGGCCGCATGGAACGCCGCCGCCATCAATATCTGCTTCACCGCACGGGATCGTGAAGGCCTCTTGCGGGCCTCGCCCGCCCTTCGCTGGGCCATGCTGCCACCTTTCATCGATGCCGAGGCCTTTCTCAGAAACTCACCCCAGCCGACACCTGCAAGGCTCATCACCGTCGCCATGATGCGGGCTGGTGACAAGCTCGACAGCTACCGCGCCCTTTCCCAAGCGCTCGCCCTGTTGCCGCAGGATTTCGACTGGACGCTGGATATCGTCGGCGACGGACCGGAACGCACGGCCGTGCAGGCCATATTCAGCGCGTTTCCCAATCGCCGTCTCGTCTGGCACGGGGAAAAAACCGCGACCGAGATCGCCATGCTTCTTTCAAAAGCCTCTCTCTATGTCTGGCCGGGCCATGGCGAGGCCTATGGTCTCGCCTATCTCGAGGCGCAGGCTGCCGGCCTGCCCGTTGTGGCCGAAGAAGTGGCTGGCGTCCCCGAAGTGGTAAAATCCGGCGCCACAGGATTACTGACACCAGAAAATGATAGAGCCGCCTATGCCGACGCGATTAAAACCCTGCTCGGCGACGACACACAGCGCAAAGAACTGGCGCAGGCGGCCCGGCAGTTCGTCAGGAATGAACGGTCTCTGGAAAACGCCGCAAAAGAACTGAACCATATACTGCTGCAAGCAAAGGCGCGAACATCATGAGTCTGGAAAAACTCGTTGCGGCACTCGACGAATGCGGGCGGCGCGGCATATCCGCCGATCTCTGGCTCCGCGACGACGATGCGGTGGAGCCGACGCCCGCGCTCGACACGTTGCTCGATCTTTGCGGCGGCTTTTCCGCTCCGGTCACGCTCGCGGTCATCCCCGAGATGACGACCGATAAGCTCGCACGGCATCTGGATGTGTCGGACATTGCCCAGGTCGCCGTGCATGGCTGGTCCCATACGAATTATGCCAGCGAGAAGGAAAAGAAACAGGAACTCGGATCGCATCGCGATCCCGCTGTCGTTCTCGATGAATTGCAATCCGGACTGGATAAACTCCACGACCTGCATGGCGGGCGTTTGGTGCCGATGCTCGTGCCGCCGTGGAACCGCATAGATGCCGGTATCGTGAAGGCACTCGCGGGCCTCGGATATCGCGCCCTATCCGTTTTCGGGCCGGAGAAAAGCACCTTGCCGCCCTGCCTGAACACCCATGTCGATGTGATCGACTGGCACGGCAGCCGCGGTGGCCGCGACGACGACGTGCTCTTTGCGGAAACCGCCGCCCGCATCCTGATGACCGCCGAAAACGGCGGCACGACCGGCATCCTCACCCACCATCTCGTCCATGATGACAATGTCTGGCGCTTTCTGAGACGGTTTTTCAAGGTGACCACCGATCATCCCGCCGCACGCTGGCGCTCTTCAAGAGACCTCATCGACGAAATCTCACCATGATTTCCAGGCAATCAGCAACCCGCTCGCCTCGGTAGAAAGTTCCCGCCTGACCGCTTCCACCGCCTCAAAAGGCGCGCGATCGGGAAGGGACGCGGCAACGAACCCCGCCGGCGCGAGGCTGATGCTCCCTGCCCGGGCGATGACGGTGAAGATCAAGGGGCCGGTCGACCACCAGGCGGGCGCGCGCGGCATGTCTTCGATAATTCCGGGGAAGGCTTCCAGCATCCTGCTGAAAACAGGATGTCCGGCAGGCGCTGCTATGAAGGAATTGGCAAGCAGCATGCTACCCTGCCCCGTGTCCCGCGGGGTTTTTTCGTCAAACGCCGTCAGCCCCGTCAGAGGCAGGAATGTATCGAAACTCGCGTCGTCCCGTGCCGGATACCAGTCGCAATCGAGATAGATTCCGCCAAACCGCTCCAGCAGCATATAACGGGCCACATCCACCGCGCCCGGATAATCGCCCTTTTCCAGCATGATTTTGAAGACGCCGTTGGAAAACACGCCTTGCCGCTCAAGATCGGCCTCCCGCCAGAGCCGATAGCCGTAACCGTGGTTCGAAGCGTGGGCGGCCCATGCCTCAACCGACACTGGCGGAGCTTTCTCCCCGATCCATATCTGGTGGATGAGCCTTGGCACATCTTCACGGCTTTTGACACTGATCGCGCGACGGTCTTGCGTGGAAAACCGCACATATTTCTCCAGCACCTGCGGCGGTGGAACCAGCGTATATTGATAACCGATCTTGGCGATCACATCGCCCTCGGCTTTGGCGAGGCGCAGCCTCGCCGCATGCAAGCGGCGCGGCAGGCCGAGCACCGTCCGCTCACCCATCAGGTGGCTGTCCTTTGCTGCAACCAGCGATAAGAGAAGCGCATTGGCTTCTACATACTGGCCGCCATTTTGCAACTGCCGGGCTTTATCCAGCTGGGCGTCGTAATATTTCTTGTCGGACATGGACCCTCATCCAGAAACGCACGTTAACATATCGCCAAACAAAAGGCGTCAGGCAAGCCGTCGTGTTTCGGAAGCCGGCTTCGAATTTGCTAAACAATTCGATGTTTCAGAGGCATAGACAGACAACAAACCCTGCGATAACGTTGATTTAAGCCCTCCTAAGCAAATTGTCACAACGCAACGATAAAGAGACGGCAAGGAACCCTTTGGCATGAGCGCAGGCGCAGATTTGCTCCGTATTGAAAATCTGCAGGTCTCGTTTTCTCTCATGGGCGGCACCATCAATGCCGTCAGGGGCACAAGCCTTCGCATTCTTCCGGGGAAAGTCACAGCGCTCGTCGGCGAGTCCGGTTCGGGAAAATCCGTCATCGGCCAGACCATCATGGGCATCCATCCCAAGACGGCGCGTGTGAATGGACGCGTGCTATTCACCGATCCGGAAAATGCCGCGGCCGGCCCTGTCGATCTGCTGCAACTGCCGAAGGACGGCCGAGAAATCCGTTCGATACGCGGAAATCGCATCGGCCTGATCTTTCAGGAGCCGATGACATCTTTTTCGCCGCTGCACACCATCGGCAACCAGATCGACGAGGCGCTCAGGATTCACAGCATCCTGTCACCGGCCGAACGCGCGGAAAAAATGCATGAAACGCTCGACCTCGTGGGGTTTTCCAACCCCAAGAAGGTCGTGAACATGTATCCCTTCGAGCTGTCGGGCGGCATGCGCCAGCGCGCCATGATCGCCATGGCGCTGATCTGTCGTCCCGCACTTCTGATCGCCGACGAGCCGACAACGGCGCTGGATGTGACGATACAGGCGCAAATCCTCAAGCTGCTACATGACCTCCAGAGCCGCCTGAATATGAGCATGCTGCTCATCACCCACGATCTCGGCGTGGTGGCGAACATCGCCGATGAGGTCGCCGTAATCTATCAGGGCGAGATCATGGAGGCCGGAACCGTCGACGATATTTTCAGGGCGCCAGCCCATCCCTATCTCAAGGGCCTCATGGCGGCCGTGCCCCATTTCGACATGAAGCCCGGCGAAAGGCTGAAGGCGCTGCGCGAAATCAACATCGACCACGAAAGCCTCGTCGGCAAGAAGACGGCCGCGTTCAATAAAACTCCCGGCCCCCTCCTTACCGTGAACAATATCAGCAAGACCTTCACTACCCGGAAATCGAGCTGGTTCAGCAAAGGCGCCGCCAACGCCACCAAGGCTGTCGACAGCGTCAGCTTCGAAATCCGACGTGGCGAATGCCTCGGACTGGTCGGCGAAAGCGGCAGCGGCAAAACCACAGTCAGCAAAATCCTCATGCGCGCCGTACGCCCGGATGAGGGTTCGGTGACCTTTCACCGGCCTGAAGGCGACATCGATGTCCTCAATGCCAGGGATGGAGACCTGAAAGAGCTGCGGTCGAAGATACAGATGGTCTTTCAGGACCCGATATCCTCGCTGTCTCCGCGCATGACCGTGGGCAACATCCTGAGCGAACCCCTAGAAATCCATGGGCGGGGTGACGCGAAATACCGCGCGGAGAAAGTTCGCGGTCTCGTCAGGGCCATCGGGCTTGGAGAAAGTGCACTCAACCGTTATCCCCACAGTTTCTCGGGCGGACAGAGGCAGCGTATCGGCATCGCCAGGGCATTGGCGCTCGGCCCCGAACTTCTCATCTGCGACGAACCCGTTTCCGCCCTCGATGTCTCCGTACAGGCGCAAATCCTCAATCTTCTTAAGGATTTGCAGCAGGATCTCGGGCTGACCTATCTCTTCATTTCGCACAATCTCGCGGTGGTGGACTATATGGCCGACCGCGTGGCCGTGATGTGCGAAGGCCGTATCGTGGAACTGGCGCCGCGCGAAATCCTGATGCGCTCTCCGGTTCATCCCTATACCAAATCCCTGCTGGCGGCCGTGCCTTTCCCCGATCTCGACCGCCCGCTCGATTTCCGCACCATCGGCAAGATCAGCGCGACGGGCAAATTCGACTGGGGTAAACAGTTTCGTGACGAGGGTGATGGCGACATGATTTCCGCCGATCTCGGCGAAGGCCATTTCGTCCTTGCAAACGGCAATGCCGATATCCGGGAGCTTCGCCCTTGATCACGCGTCGCACCACCCTTGCCCTCTTGGCTTCCGTCTTCCTGCCGGCCTATGCGCGGGCCGCCTACACCGACCCCAGCTATTTCAAGGAAAAACGGGAAAAGGGTGAATTGCCCGACGTGGCCGAGCGCCTGCCGAAAAAACCGCGCGTCATTGACATGAAAGCGCTTGGCCGCGAGCCGGGAAAACATGGCGGCTCGGTGCGTATGCTCATTGGCGGCCAGCGCGACATTCGCCTGATGCCGATCAGCAGCTATGCCCGTCTTGTCGGTTATGACGAAAAATTCGAACTGCATCCGGATATCCTCGAAAGTTACGAGGTTCAGGAAGAGCGCATCTTCACCTTCAAGCTGCGCGAGGGCCACAAATGGTCCGACGGCAGCGATTTCACCTCCGAGGATTTCCGCTATTTCTGGGAGGACGTCGCCCTCAACAGGGAAATCCACAAGGGCGGCCCGCCGATCGAACTTCTGGTCAACGAGAAGCCGCCGCTTATCGAAGTCATCGACCGGCAGACGGTGCGCTACACCTGGGATGGCCCCAATCCGGATTTTCTGGCGAAACTCGCAGCGGCCTCACCGGCGCGGCTGTTCCTGCCCGCCGCCTATATGAAACAGTTCCACATCAAATATCAGACGGCGGAAAAGCTCGCCAAGCTGATCAAGAAAAACAAGACGGATGACTGGAGCGGGCTGCATATCAAGATGTCGCGGCAGGTGCGGCCCGAAAATCCCGATCTGCCGACCCTGGATGCTTGGCGCAACACCACCGCGCCGCCCTCTGAGCAGTTCGTGTTCGAACGCAACCCCTATTATCACCGGGTCGACGAAAACGGCCTGCAGCTGCCCTATCTCGACCGTTTCCTGCTCAACGTCACCTCCTCCGATATCATCTCGGCCAAGACGGCATCGGGCGATAGCGACCTGCAATATTTCGGCCTCGATTTTGCCGACTACACCTTCCTGAAGGATGCCGAAAAGCGGTTCCCCCTGAAAGTCAATCTCTACAAGCGCTCCCAGGGTTCACGCATCGCGCTTTTGCCCAATCTCAATTGCGCCGACGCGGTCTGGCGCAGCGCTTTCCAGGATGTGCGGGTACGCCGTGCCCTGTCGCTCGCGATTAACCGGCATGAAATCAATATGGTCTGCTTTTACGGATTGGCCAAGGAAAGTGCCGATACCGTGCTCCCGGAAAGCTCGCTTTACCGGCAGGAATTTGCCGATGCCTGGAGCGCATTTGACCGCGCAACCGCCAACCGGCTGCTTGATGAAGCCGGTCTCGACAAGCGCGATGACGCGGGCTTGCGCCTTCTGCCCGATGGCCGCTCGGCTTACATCATCGTCGAGACGACAGGCGAAAGCACGCTCGAAACCGACGTGATGGAACTGGTGACGGATCACTGGCGACATATCGGTATTGCGGTTTCCGTCCGCCCCACCCAGCGCGATGTCTTCCGCAAGCGCGCCATGGGCGGCGAAGTGCTGATGTCCGTTTGGATGGGCATGGACAACGGTGTTCCGACACCAGACATGCTGCCTTCCGGCCTCGCCCCCACCGGCGATGACCAGCTGCAATGGCCGGTCTGGGGTGTGCATTATCTTTCGGGCGGCCGCGAGGGCAAGGAGCCCGATCTGCCGGAGGCGGCGCACCTGCTCGATCTGCTGAAAAAATGGCGCAGAAGCGTCACCGAGGAAGAGCGCGAGGCCATCTGGCTGGAAATGCTGGAGATTTATACGCAGCAGGTATTTTCCATCGGCATCGTCAACGGCGCGCTGCAACCCGTCGTTCACGTTAAACGCATGCGAAACGTGCCGGAAAAAGCGCTTTTCGGTTACGAGCCCACATCCTATCTCGGCGTCTATATGCCGGATAGCTTCTGGTACGACGGAGACGCCTGATATGCTGCGGTATATTTTAAAGCGCGTCCTCGTCATGATCCCCACGCTAATCCTGATCTCTATGCTGGTTTTCACCATCATCGAGCTGCCGCCGGGCGATTATTTCGAAAGCTATGTCGCCGAGCTACGCGCCATGGGCGAAACGGCAAACCTTGCCGAAATCGAGGAGCTACGCGCCCGTTACGGGTTCGACCAGCCAGCCCCGATCCGTTATTTCCGCTGGGCAACCGGCATGCTGGTCGGCGATTTCGGTTATTCCTTCGAATATCAGCTGCCGGTCAGCGATGTGGTGGGAGACCGCCTGTGGCTGACGGTGCTCGTCTCCTTCGTCACCATCATCGTCACCTGGCTTATCGCCTTCCCGATCGGCATCTACTCCGCCACGCATAAATATAGCTGGGGCGATTATGGCCTCACCTTCCTCGGCCTGCTCGGCATCGCCATTCCCAACTTCATGCTGGCGCTGATCCTGATGTATTTCGCCAATATCTGGTTCGGCATCTCCATCGGCCATCTGATGGACCGGGAATATCTGAACCAGGCGATGAGCTGGGCGAAGTTCAAATCGATCCTCGAACATATCTGGATTCCCGTCCTCATCATCGGAACGGCGGGCACCGCCGGCATGATTCGCCGCCTGCGCGCCAATCTGCTCGACGAATTGCAGAAACAATATGTGGTCACCGCCCGCGCCAAGGGGCTGCACCCCTTCAAGGTGCTGACCAAATATCCGCTGCGCATGGCGCTGAATTTCTTCATCTCAGATATCGGTTCGATCCTGCCCGCTATCATATCAGGCGCGGAAATCACCGCTGTCGTCCTATCACTCGAAACCACTGGCCCCATGCTCATCAGGGCGTTGCAGAGCCAGGATATGTATCTGGCCGGTTCGTTCCTGATGTTCCTGGCATTCCTGACGGTGATCGGCGTTCTGGTGTCGGATATTGCCCTTGCCATACTCGACCCGAGAATCCGCTTCGGAGGTGGTAACGTCAAATGACTTCGTCCATTCCGAAACCCGGCGAAACGCTGCCCCATTACGTCTCGACCGCACCCTTCGATCCTTCGCTGATCGAACCCAACACATCTGGAATGGCCGCCTTCAGCAAGGCCTCGCAGCTGCGCCTCATGTGGTGGCAGTTCCGTCAGCACAAGATCGCCGTGTGGTCCGGCGTCTTTCTGGTGGTGCTTTATCTTTCGATCCTGATCTGCGAGTTTCTGGCGCCCTATAATCTCCACACCCGCAATATTGAAAATATCTACGCCCCTCCGCAGGCCATTCACCTGTTCAATGATGGAAAATTTGTCGGCCCCTTCGTTTACGGCCGGGAAATGACGCTCGACATGGACAATCTGAGACGGATCTATCGGGATGTCCCGACGGATATCCAGCCGCTGCGTTTCTTCTGCAAAGGCGATACCTATCGCTTCTGGGGCATGTTCGAGGGCAGAACCCATCTCGTCTGCCCAGCGGAGGGTGGTGAATTGTTCCTGCTCGGCACGGATCGTCTCGGGCGTGACGTGCTGTCGCGCATCATCTATGGTGCGCGCATTTCGCTGACCATCGGCCTTCTCGGCGTCGCCATGAGCTTCGTTCTCGGCATTGTGATCGGCGGTCTGGCGGGCTATCGCGGCGGCACGTTTGACCTGATCGTCCAGCGCATCATCGAAGTGCTGCAATCCATTCCCAGCATTCCGCTGTGGCTGGCGCTTGCCGCAATCATGCCGGTGACCTGGAGCCCGATCCTTGTCTATCTCGGCATCACCATCATTCTCGGCATGCTGGACTGGACGGGCCTTGCACGCGCCGTGCGCTCGAAACTTCTGGCGCTTCGCGAAGAAGACTATGTTTTGTCTGCACAATTAATGGGTGCCGGCACGCCGCGCATCATCGGCAGACACCTTATTCCCGGCTTCATGTCACACTTGATCGCATCGGCCACTCTGACGATACCCGGCATGATTCTCGGCGAGACCGCCCTGAGCTTCCTCGGCCTCGGTCTCAGACCACCGATCACAAGTTGGGGAATTCTGCTCACGGAGGCGCGCAGCGTCAGCGTCATTGCGCTATATCCATGGCTTCTCATCCCGACGATCCCGGTCGTTCTCGTCATTCTGGCCTTTAATTTCTTCGGTGACGGACTACGTGATGCTGCGGATCCCTTCAGATAAGATGGAACACCCTTTGATAAACTGCCCTTCCGCCATCGCCTTTTTTGTGAAAGGCAAAAAGAGGTGTGGCCCATGACCTCCCGTTTGAACGACGCGCGTATTCTCATGTACAGCCACGATTCCTTCGGGCTCGGGCATCTGCGGCGGTGTCGCACCATCGCGCATGCTCTGGTGGAGGATTATCGCGGCCTCAACGTCCTCATCATTTCCGGCGCGACGATTGCCGGCGCTTTCGATTACCGCGCCCGCGTCGATTTCGTGAAAATCCCGAGCGTCATCAAGCTGCGCAACGGCGAATATACGTCCATGGACAGGCATATCGATCTTCAGGAAACGCTGAAGATGCGCCGCTCCATCATCTACCACACCGCCGAAAGCTTCCAGCCGGATATCTTCATCGTCGACAAGGAGCCCATGGGCCTGCGCGGCGAGGTGGAGGAAACGCTTGCCTATCTCAAGGGACAGGGCACCAAGCTCGTCATCGGCCTGCGCGACGTCATGGACGCGCCGCAGTTGCTTGAGGCGGAGTGGAAGCGCAACAATGTCATGACAAAGATCGGCCAGTTCTATGACCACGTCTGGATTTATGGCCCACCCGATTTCCACGATCCGCTGACGGGGCTCGACGTTCCGCAGACCGTGCGCGACAAGATGGATTTCGTGGGCTTTCTGCAACGATCCAAAACGCAGGCCGAAACCGTGGCGCATCGGCCGGAAGGCGATTATCTTCTCATCACCACCGGCGGCGGCGGCGATGGCAGTGAATTGATCGATGACGTCATCAATGCCTATCGCCATGACCCGGAACTGACCCATAAGGCGCTTGTCGTGCTCGGCCCCTATATGCCGGCGGATCAGCGCCAGCGCTTCATGAGCAGCGTTGCCGATATCCCGCATATCGAGATCATCGAATTCGACAACCGCATGGAAGACCTCGTCGCCGGGGCCCAGGCCGTTGTCTCGATGGGCGGCTACAACACCGTCTGCGAAATATTGTCCTTCGACAAACCCGCCCTCGTCGTACCGCGCACGGTGCCGCGCGAAGAGCAGCTTATCCGCGCCAGCCGCGCATCGGAGCTTGGCCTTTTCGACATGCTTCTGCCGGAAGATGCCGAAAACCCGGCAAAAATGGCCGCGGCTCTGAAAGCCCTGCCGCACCGCGCGCCGCCCTCCGTCAATGCGTGCGGGCTGAAGCTGGACGGTCTTGAAAACATATCGCGCCGGATAGCCGAATGGCTGCCGCCCGAAAGCGATAAGGCACCGATTACGCTCTCCGCGTGACCGGTTCCCCGACAAACACGGCTTCAAAAGAGACACGCGCAACGTGACCGACACAAAAAAAATCGTGGTGCTCCTCAAGGGCTATCCGCGCCTGTCCGAGACTTTCATCGCCCAGGAACTTCTGGGACTGGAGAAGGCCGGGCTGAAGCTCGAACTCATGTCGATGCGCCGTCCGACGGATAAAAAGCGCCACCCCGTTCACGATGAAATCCGCGCGCCCGTGACATACTTGCCGGAATATCTGCATGAGGAGCCGCTACGGGTTTTGAAGGCGCTTTGGGCGTGCCGCGGGAAGCCGGGCTTCACCAAGGCGCTTCGCCGCTTTTTCAACGATCTGCCGCATGATCTCAGCCGCAATCGCTTCCGCCGTTTCGGGCAGGCTGCGGTGCTCGCGCATGAATGGCCTGAAGATGCCGAATGGCTGCATGTCCATTTCATCCACACCCCCGCCTCGGTCGCCGCCTATACTCACCTCATCACCGGCACGCCCTGGACGATTTCAGCCCACGCCAAGGACATCTGGACCTCCAGCGACCGCGACCTTGCCGCCAAACTGCAAAGCGCACGCTGGGCGGTGACCTGCACTGCCGGCGGCTTCCAGCATCTGCAAACCCTTTCCGGGGCCCGGCGGAACGTGCATCTGAGCTATCATGGCCTCGATCTCACCCGTTTCCCGCATTTCGACACGTCGCGAACGGCAAGAGACGGTTCAGACGCCAAAGATCCGGTGAGGATTTTGAGCGTCGGCCGGGCGGTCAAGAAAAAGGGCATCGATATTCTCCTGCGTGCGCTCGCCTCGCTGCCGCAGGATATGCATTGGCGCTTCACCCATATCGGCGGCGGCGATGAATTGGGCGGACTGAAGAAACTCGCAGACGAACTCGGCGTCGCCGACAGGATCGTCTGGACCGGGGCCATGGACCAGAAACAGGTGCTAGAGAACTATCGCGAAGCGGACCTCTTCGCTCTAGCCTGCCGCATCACCAGCGATGGCGACCGCGACGGCCTGCCAAATGTGCTGGTCGAGGCCGCGAGCCAGGCGCTGACCTGCATCTCCACCAATATTTCCGGGATACCGGAGTTTTTCGTCAGCGGTCAAAACGGCCTGCTGACGGAACCGGAAAATCCGGCCGCTTTCGCAGAGGCGCTGCGCATGGCCATCACCGATCCGCAATTGCGCCAGCGTCTTGGCAGCGCCGCCGAAGACCGTGTGCGCACCGCCTTCGACCATCGCACCAGCATTATCGAGCTGAAGGCCCTGTTCGAGAAAGAGTGGGAAAAAACGCCATGACCGATACGGAAAAACGCCCCTGCGTCTTCTTCTACGTCCAGCACCTTCTCGGCATCGGCCATATCGCCCGCGCCAGCCGCATTGCCAACGCCCTTCAGGCGAACGGTTTCGATGTCGTGCTGGTCACGGGCGGCACGCCTGTTCCGGGCTTTCCGGGCGAGGGTATCCGCCATGTCGAATTGCCGCCCATCGCCGTCAGCGACGGCAGCTTTGCTGGCCTGGTCGACAGCTCCGGCAAACCGGTGGACGACGACTTCAAGAGGCTTAGAACCGACATGCTTATCGGGGCCTATCACGGCGCCAAACCCGATATCGTTATCATTGAAGCCTTCCCGTTCGGCCGCAGGCAGGTGCGTTTCGAATTGCTGCCGCTTCTCGATGAGATAGAAGACAGCGAACCGCGCCCGCTCGTCATGGCGTCGCTGCGCGATATCTTGCAAGAAAAGACGAAACCCGGACGGGATGAAGAGACCGTGTCGCTGGTTAAGAAACATTTCGATGCGGTGCTCGTCCATGGCGATCCGGATTTTGCCCGGCTGGAAGACACTTTTCCCCTCGCAGGCGAGATCAGGCAGCGCATCGTCTATACCGGCCTCGTCGCTCCTCTTCCGCCGCCGGAACCGGCGGAAAAATTCGATATCGTGGTTTCCGCAGGCGGAGGCGCCGTTGGCGCCGAACTCATCCGGGCTGCTCTCGAGGCTGCCCATCTACTGGATGGCATCAAGAACTGGTGCCTCGTGACCGGTCCCAACATGCCGCAGGCGGATTTCGATGCAATCTCGGCGCAGGCGGCGGGCAATGTGTCCGTCTTCCGTTTCCGCAAGGATTTCGCAAGTTTGCTCGCCGGCGCACGGCTTTCGATTTCACAGGCCGGCTACAACACCGTCTGCGATATTCTTCAGGCAAAATGCCGCTCGCTTCTGATCCCCTTCGCAGCCGGAGGCGAAACCGAACAGAGCGCCCGCGCCGAACGGCTGGCGCGGCTGGGGCTGGCGTATGTGCTGGAGGAGAAGGATATTTCGGCGCAAGCGATGGCCGATGCCATCAAGACGGCATTCTCCCTACCGGCGCCCGGCACGATCGCGCTCGATCTCGATGGCGCGGCCGGAACAGCTAGAGCGCTGCGCCGCCTTTATGATGAGCGGTGAGGATCGTCTTCAACTCGCGAACCGCCGCCTCATCGGTAATCTTGCGCCCTGCGCCGGTGAAACCGAGCTTCGCCACCCTGCTGTCCGGATCATAGGATGGAACGGCGGAACAGGATGCGTGGATTTCCGTTATCGGAAAGCGATCCCGCAATGTCTGAACGCTCTGCGGACGCACCCCGGCGCCGGGCATGATGACGATCCGGCTTGCCGCCGTCTCGGACAGGTGGGCCAGAGCCTCAATCCCTTCAAGCGCCGAACGCGCCCCGCCTGAGGTGAGAATTCTTGAGAACCCCAATGCGATGGCGGCTTCCAGCGCCTCTTCCATGTCAGGCACGACATCGAAAGCCCGGTGCAGCGTAACATCCAGCCCGTCGGCATGACGACGCAGTTCTTCAAGCAAGCCGATATCGAGCGAACCATCGCCACGCGACGCGCCGAGCACCACGCCGGAAAGGCCGGCGGCACGCGCCGCGTCGATATCGCGTTTCATCACATCCGCTTCGTCGCGGGTGAAGACAAAATCACCGGCGCGCGGCCTGATCATGACGCTCACCGGCAACCCGCAGGACGCCGCACGCTGCATGAAACCCGCCGAGGGCGTCACACCGCCGCCGGAAAGAGCCGCACAAAGTTCGATGCGATCGGCCCCGCCGCTGACCGCCGCTTCCAGACCGGCGACATCGTCCACGCAAATTTCGAGAATCATCGTAACCTCTTTCATTTGGGTGGCCGTTACCTGCGGCGGCCCTTTCCATCAAGCGCGTAAAGCATATAAACGCCGCCCAGCCCCACCATCGCACCCAATATGGAAGTCCCCGAATAGCTGGAAACCACGGTTCCAATGGCAAAAATCAACGCACCCAGACCTGCACCGAGGAAGATATTCACGGCGATCAGCGAGCTTCCGAGTCCCGGCCGGTCCGCGATCAGCTCCTGCAGGTAGGTAATTGGAATGCTGATGATCGCGGCAGCGCCCAGCGCACTGATGACCGTTTGGGCGTAGATATGCCACGGCGCTGAAGCAAGCCCCTGCAGAATGAGATAGATGGCGTAGAGCCCCGCTCCCGCCGCAAGTGTCAGCGTCTGCGGAACCTTTTTCTCGATCCAGCCCCACAGGAGAATGAAGACGATTTCCAGCGCAGCGACGATGCCCGCGACAATGCCGATATCCGCCACCGTGCCCTTGGCCTGTCCGGTTATGATGAGCGAACGCACGGAATCGTTGAGATGCAGCATCGAGCAGATGAGCGCGATGGCGATGATCCGCAGCAGCACCCGCCGGGATCCGATTTCCGCAAGCGAGGCGCGCAGGCCGAACCGCGCTTCGGTATTTGCCGATGCAGGCGTGGCGGCCCGCGGCAGGCAGAAGGCGACAAGCAGAAAGCAGACAAGCGCGCAGATGCCCGAAAACAGGAACGCCATCAGCATATTGCCGGAATTCACCAGAAAAACACCGACAATGCCCGGCACCAGCACCCAGGAAAGCGAGATGGTTGCCCGCATGATCGAATTCACCGCGATCATCTCACCCGTCGAAAGATTGCGCGCGTCGGCACGCACATGGGCGAAGATCAACGAATTCATCGCTCCGAAAATCGGCAGAAGCACCAGCTTTGCAGCGACGAAGGCGGTGGCGTTGCCGGCCAGATAGACCAGCAGATAACCGCTGACGCCGAAGAGCGCGATATAGAGCATTGGCTTGCGATATTCACCCAGCCTGTCTGCAACAATACCCATCAACACGCTGGCGCTGACATTGATGACGGCAGCAAACAGCATCAGCAGCGAATAGACGCTGTTGCTCAGCCCGATTTCGCGAATACCGATGACCGCCTGATAGGGGGCGGTCGCCGCATTCGAAAACCCGAAGAACAGGATGGCGAGCGCCCCGATGCGGATCGACGGATTGTTGATGACGATGGAAAGAGCCGACGGCATGGATATTCGCCTGAGATGATCCGGCAGGGCCGGATCGCTGGGTAAAGCTACCGGACCGCTGTCATCGCCAGCGGGCCGAAAGGATGGGCTGAGGGGTATAATCGAAATGCGGCTTCCATGGGTACAAATCGCCGTCCCGGCGGCGATTGGGAAGATTTTCGATATCCTGATTGATGACCCCTTCCGTCAGCGCCATGAGGTTGGGATTGGCGATAGGCGCAAGCTCCGGCGAAAGATAACCGGACTTGACGACCAGTAACCGCACCTCCTTTGGATTAAAGCCGAGACGGGTGAAATCGGAGATCATGTGATAAGGCCTGCGCCGCGCCGCCAGAATGACCGTGACGCCGCCGATGGCGACCACTGCCTGACGCTGGTCAGCAGCACCTGGGTCGTCCAATTTCACAACACGGGCTGCGACGGTCACGGACTGGCTCTGCGGATCGAGACTGCCGCCGATCTTCAGGGAAAGGCTCGCACCTTCGCCGGCCGCAAAACAGGCTTCGACCGCCGGCCTGTCGGTGATGCCGCCCAGCAGCGCACCCTGCCAGTTGCGCGCAATCAGCGCAGCCAGAACATCGGCGCGATCGCCAACCCCGCCGCCGGTCGGGTTATCCCCGGAGTCGGCCAAGATGATCGGCCGCGTTGCCGTGTTTTCGGCGATATCCAGAATGGCCTCGAGCGGCTCCGTCACAGGCCCGAAACGAAAATCCTGCCGGGCATTCCAGTAGGATTGCGCAATCTCGGCCGCGACCGCCTGTGCGGCCGCTTTGTCCGTTCCCGTCACCACGGCGCAGGCCGTCGCCCGGGGTTCGTCCGCCCAGACGTAGCCGATCATGAAATTCGCATCCCATATGCCGGACCGCGCATCGTAATCAGGCAGCACGGCATAGAGGCTTTTGGCGGGTTCATCCTCCGTGGAGGTTTTTTCACCCGGCAGCAGAACAGGGATTTTCGCCCAGGTCACGCCGGGTCTTTCTCCCGACTTCAGAGCCTTGAGCAACATCGTCCATGCCCGCACCATCGTCTCGCGCACATCGATATGCGGCGCAGTTCGGTAGCCGGCAAAGATATCCAACTGATCGATAATCGTCTGGCTGACATTGCCATGCAGATCATAACTCGCAGAGACTAGGACATCCGGCCCGACGACGGCGCGGGCGCTTGAAATCCAGTCACCTTCCGCATCGTCCATGCCTTCGACATTCATCGCACCGTGCATGGCGAGATAAAGCCCGCCCAGCGGCAACGACGCCTTCAGGCGTTCGAGGAACTCCCGCTTGAAAGCGTCATAGGCCACGCGTGACACCGGACCACCCGGCACCGCCCGCGCATGCAGAAGCGGCAACACGTCCGCCCCGCCTTCACCGAGGAAACTGAAATACTCGGCCTCCAGCATTTCGGCGCCGCGAAAGACGCGGAAGTCCTGCTCGCCCATCAGCACCGGCGAGTAGGTGCTGCATTCGGTATGAATTCCACCAACGGCAATACGCATGTCGGTTTCCCCTCAATAAACCGGGCTCAAGGGGACGATGGCCGCAAAACGCAGCCAGTCCTTTTGCGCCCTTGGCGTCCACGCCGCCTCGGCAATCGCTGGCAGACGGGGGAAAACCAGATGGTTGAAATAGGCGCGATTGAGGAAATGTTCGGACCAGATGCAAGCCTGAACGCCCTTCATCCGCTCCTTCAACTCCTCGGGAAATTCGCCAACGGCTTCATAGGCATAAGTATGCGAAGGCGGAACGGTGCCGGCCCAGCTCGCCCCCGGCTCCTGCCAGGCTTCATCCTGCACCATGTCGAGATAATAGGCCTGACCCGGTGTCATCACCACGTCGTAGCCCTGCTTTGCAAGCTCAAGGCCGACTTCCGGCTTCTGCCATGCCATCAGCAATGTTCCGGCCGGATCGACGCCACCACCATGGGAAACTTCGTCCCAGCCGGCAAGCTGGCGGCCGCGCTCATGCAGCATGCCCTGGATGCGCTTCATGAAATAGGACTGAATGCCGAAGGTGCCGTCGAGCCCTTCCTTTTCCATCAGCGCCTTGGCAAGCGGCGAGGCCAGCCACGACCCATCCGCAACCTCATCGCCGCCAATATGGATCAGCCGCGACGGGAACAGCTCCACCATCTCGTCGAATATCTTGCCGAGGAATTCATAGGTCGGCTCTATCGCCGGGTTGAGTGCATTGTTCGGATATCCCTGCACAGAGCGGTAGCTGTCCGGCGCCTCCTGCCCATCCGTCAGCTCCGGATAGGCCACGAGAGCCGCCGTGCTGTGGCCCGGAATATCGACTTCCGGCACGATTTCGACGTTCAATGCCGCCGCATGCGCGACGACCATGCGCACCTCATCCTGCGTGTAATAGCCCGACACCGGCTCAGCCCCGTTACCGAGCTGCGGCAGGAGCGGCGCATCCGGGCCGCGCGTGGCGCCGACGGTGGTCAGCAGCGGATAGGCCTTGATTTCCAGCCGCCATGCCTCGTCATCCGTCAGGTGCCAATGGAAGCGGTTCATGCGCAGCCATGCGAGAATATCGATAAGCCGCAGGACATCGCCTGTCGGATAGAATTGCCGCGAAACATCGAGGTGGCAGCCACGCCAACTGTAACGCGGCGCATCGCTGATGGTGCCGGAGGCCGGGAAACGGAATTTCGGATCGATGCGCGCACCATGCAGCAGCTGCGCCAGAACCGTCAGACCATATTGCAGGCCGGCAGCGGCCGAATATTCCACGACAACGGCTTCTTTGGAAAAGCTGAGGCGATAACCTTCCGCTTCCAGTCCGCTATGCCGCGTGAAACGCAGCGGTTTTCCCTCGTGAACCGGCGCGAGGCTGAAAGGCACGTGGCCGACGGCAAAGAGCCGGCGGAACAGCGAAAGCACGGTTTCCACCGCAAGCACTTCTTCTGCGCCCGCATCTTCCGCCGGGAAAAGCGCGACGGGAAAACCCTCACCCGGTTCTGCATCGATTTCAGCGGGCCATGGCTGGATCGAAAAGGGCAGATCGAGCTTGCCCTCCGGAAGCAGCACCGGCGCCGGCTCGCTGTGGCGTCCATCCATCATCAGGTCACCGACATCGACGGCGCGATGTGTGCCATCGGCAAGACTGATATAGGCAGATTTCGCGCCGTCTGTGCGATGTCGGGCGGGCCGCAGCAGGCCATCGACGGTGAAGCACCAGGATTTTCCGGACTCCAGCACGAAACCCGGCGGCGGTGCAAATTCATGGAAATTGGCATTGCGGCGCAGATAAACGGCATTGTCGCACGTAGGTTTGTCTACCGTCCGCGTCAACGACGTGTAGACGATGCGAAAATCCTTCAGCGGCTCGCGGGAAAGATTGACCAGCGTGAAGGTGAAGCCGCCGGATGCGGAGTCTGCGAGCGGATGCCACGAATTTTCAAGACGATACTGTGCGAGCGCCATGATGCTCCCCTTTATTGCGCATTGAACCCGTCAGCGGGTTTCGGTCAGTAATGTTCGGATTGCGAAAATGTCCGGGCCAGCGGCGCCTGCCCTGCCGTGAGACCACAATCGACCGGCAGGCACACGCCGCTGATGGCGGCGGCCTGCGGGCCGGCCAGAAAGGCGACGGCATTGGCCACGTCTTCAGGTTTCACGATGCGCTGCAGTGGATACCAATGCTTTGCTTCCTCAAAGACCTGAGGATTGCTTGCAGCCCGCGCTTCCCACGCCTGCGTGCGCACGGTGCCCGGTGCCACGGCGTTGGCGCGAATGCCGAATTTGCCGTATTCGACGGCGATCAGCTTGGTCAGATGGATCAGCCCGGCCTTTGCCGCGCTATAGGCAGGATGCCCGAACACCGCCATGCCATTGACGGAGGTGATATTAACCACCGCCCCCTGGGTTTTCTTCAACGCCTCTTCGAAAGCCCTGAAGCAGAGAAACGGCGCTTCCAGATTGAGCGCATTGTCCTCGCGCCATATATCGGCGGTCGTGTCATGCAGGCTGACCGCCCTTGCGGCGCCCGCATTGTTGACGAGGGTTACAACATCGCCCAGCGCCGCAACCTCGGCGGCCAGCCTTGCAAGGTCCTGCGGGTCGGTGACATCGCAGGTTTTCGCAACGAAGCGGGGATCGGAAAGCGCCGATAGCGCGCTCGAAAGGGCGCCGCGGTCGATATCGACCAACACGACCTTTGCATGGCTTTCAGCGAGCGCCGCGGCAATCGCCCGGCCAATATCACCTGCCGCGCCGGTAACGACGGCGAGCTGGTCTTTCCTGTCCTTCATCTCCTGAAACTCCCTTGAAGCTTTCCGACCCGCCACAAAACGGATCTCAGGCAAAGCAGCCTATGTTGTTTGTCAGCCCGCCTCAGTCACCGAGCAATTGTTTGTCATCCGGATCGCGATGCTCCACCAACTGCTGCTTGATGTGACGTAAAGTCACCATCGATCGTTGCCGTTGATGATAGGCAGCAAGCGTTGCCAGAACATCGACGGCGGCCAGATAGGCGTAACGCGATGAAGTGGGGCGGAAGATA
This sequence comes from Agrobacterium salinitolerans, assembly GCF_027498475.1. NCBI lineage: Bacteria > Pseudomonadati > Pseudomonadota > Alphaproteobacteria > Hyphomicrobiales > Rhizobiaceae > Agrobacterium > Agrobacterium salinitolerans. The sequence continues at coordinate 1,479,799 of NZ_JAPZLN010000001.1, forward strand.
TTGTTCCCCTCGGGCACATTGACGGCCACCACCATGTCGGCGGCCGCGGCAACAGGCGTGTCGCTCTGGGTGAGCGCAATGGTGGTGACCCCCATTTCCCGCGCCAGCTTGAAACACTTCACCAGTTCCATGTTACGGCCAGAAAAGGACGAGCCGATGACGACATCTTCCTTGCGCGCAGCGGCGGTCATCATCAGCTGCATGCTGTGATCGGCGCTGGTCGAAACGCGCAACCCCAGGCGGAACAGCCGGTTCTGGATTTCCGAAGCGATCATCGAGGAATTGCCGCCAGCGCCGAAGGCATAGATCATGCCGCTATTGGCGATCCTGATCGCCGCTTCATCGGCAAGGGCCGGATCGAGCGTCCTGTGCAGCAGGAAAAGCGCTTCCTGCGCCTTGGCGAGCACCTCTTCCGCAACATCGGAGGGTCCCGTGCTGGAGGGTTCGGAGGTGAGATATCGGATACCCACATAGGCCGTCTTGGCGAGGCTGACCTTGAAATCCGAAAAGCTCTGGCACCCCAGCCGGCGGCAGAACCGCGTCACGGTCGGCGGAGACACTTCCGCGCGCGCCGCCAGCTCGATGATCGAGGCATTGACGGCGAATTCGAAGTCCGAAACCAGAATATCGGCAATCCGTCGCTCAGACTGCGAGAATTGTCCCCTGTCTTCCTGTATTCTTGCAAAAATATCCATGTTCACCGGTCTCCGTTCCGCCAAAACTTAAGGCTTGGCCCCGTTTCCGATGCACCCTAAGAAAGCGCGCCCGTCAACCGCATAGATCCATGAGTCAAGGATGTTTCGTCTTGCTGACGACACCACGCACACCTTTAATTTGAAAATTATTTTCTTTGTTGATTGAGAGATGAGCATATGCCAACAATCAACACCAGAGAAATCTCCAAATCTTGAAAATAATTTCAACACCGGACCGAAACCATGCGTGATCCCTTCAAAAACCCTTTTCCCGAAACAGACATCGCCCGCCATTCCATCTGGGAGATGCTGGTAACGCGTGACATCGACGCTTTTCTGGCCGCCGACTGGTCGAAGGTCGCGGATGATTTCGTCGAGGACGGCTTTCTCGGCATCAACGCCAACCGGGATGCGAACCCGGACAATTGGCGCTTGTCCTTCCCTTCGCTCAGCGCCTATCGGGACGAGTGGCTGCGGCAGGCGCAGGATTTTCAAACCCAGCAATTCGCAGAGAACCCGCGCGATGCGATCTTTGCGACCACCACGCTGGAAGAAATCGAAGTGGAAGGTGAGACCGCGCTGGTGCGCAAGAAGTTCGACGGTGGGCTTCGCAAGGCCGATGGCAGCTTCGACGTCATGAAATGGCAGACGCTCTATTATTGCCGGCTGCATCAGGGACGCTGGAAGATCAGCGGTTTCACCGGCTACATGCCCAACCCCATGCCGTGATCCAGAAGAAATCTTGACAAGCTTTGCATGCCGGGCCGAAAGCCCGGCTTTATTTTTTCGTCTGGAATGAGCAGGAAAATGCTGCTGGAGACGGATCGCCTCAGGAACAGCCGGGCATGGGGAAACAGAGAACATGGCCCGGCTCCTGCGCCTTATTGGATCAGCTTGAGGACTGAAAGATCGACGCGCCTTTCCAGCGCAACGCCGCTCTCATCAAACAGATGGCAGTCCGAAGCCTTGATACCGGTGACGATGGGCTCATCCTCGACCACAGGTGCGGAGCCGGAAAGCAACGCGCAATAATTCTCACCCGTCGGCGCGACACCATAAGCAATGGTATTGACCCCGAGCCGCTCGATCACGCTGGGTGCGACCGTGACATTGAGGTCGGCCGGTTCGAGACCGGTATGTTCCGGGCGGATGCCGAGCGTCAGCTGCGCGCCTTCAAGACCGGCGCGGGGTTCCACCGGCACGGTGACCGTCTGTCCCTCATAGTCCACAGTCACACCCTCGGCGCTGACGGATTTGCAGGTGACCTTCAGGAAATTCATTTTCGGGTTGCCGATGAAGCCGGCCACGAACAGGTTAGCCGGCTTGTGATAAAGCTCGAGCGGTGCGCCGACCTGGGCAATTTTACCGGCGTTCAGCACCACGATGCGGTCGGCCATGGTCATGGCTTCCACCTGGTCGTGGGTGACATAGATCATCGTCGCCTTCAGCGTCCGGTGAAGATTGGTGAGTTCGATGCGCATGTCGGCGCGAAGGGCAGCGTCGAGGTTGGAAAGCGGCTCGTCGAACAGGAATATTTTCGGCTCGCGAACGATGGCGCGGCCGATCGCCACGCGTTGGCGCTGGCCGCCGGACAACATGCCGGGGCGCTGCTGCAGACGCTGGTCGAGCTGGAGGATCTTGGCCACACCCTCGACCTTCTGCCTGATCTTGTCCTCTTCCATCTTTTCGACGCGCAGCGGAAAAGCAATGTTTTCAAACACCGTCATGTGCGGATAAAGCGCATAGGACTGGAACACCATGGCGATGCCGCGCTTGACCGGCGGCAATTCATTGACCTTTACGCCGTTAATGACGACGTCACCGGCGGAAATCTCCTCAAGGCCGGCGATCATGCGCAGCAATGTGGACTTACCGCATCCCGAAGGGCCGACAAAAACGACGAACTCGCCATCCCTGATGTCGAGCTGAACGCCCTTGATGACTTCGAAATGTCCATAGTTCTTGCGGACGTTGTTGAGATAAAGCTGACCCAAGACTTGCCTCTCCCGTCAGCGGCCGACATCAGGCCGCGTTCAGAGATGTTCCGAAACAGGGGCAAAGCCACACCGGATCGGGACCGTTGAAAAACAGGGGGAAAAAGCATCCTGGAAGACGCAGGCGTTCCCTCGGCGAAACTTGCCGGATGCGGACGGCTCCCGCCCGCATCCGTGCTCATGAAAGATTATTTATACTGCTCGAGAGCCGAAGCCGCTTTCTTCGCGGCATCTTCCGGTGTTGCCTGGCCCGTGACGACAGACTGCACCATCTCGATCATCGTGTCCTGGAAACCCTTGTAGTCCGTGAAGAGCGGCTCGGGACCGCCATAGGCGATACCGTCGATCAGCGGCTTCCAGAAGGGATCCTTGGCGATGAACTCATCGACCTTCGGCGACGGACGCAGCGGGGTGAGGCCGGCGCCGCCCTGCAATTCGTATTCACCCTGCGGACCAGGCGAGGTGATGAATTTGGCGAATTCGGTCGCCTTTTCTTCCACGCCCGTTCCCTTGAAGATCGCAAGGCTGTCCGTGATGAGCAGCGTGCCAGGACCCTTGGCTTCCGGGCCGAGCGGCAAGGTCGCGATGCCCCAGTTGATCTTGGTTTCCTGCAGGCGCGTGGCCGCACCAGAACCCGCCTGGATCATGCCAACCTTGCCGTCGAGGAAGATGGCGCGAATTTCGTTCTGCTCATAGGCCGTCGGGCCTTCGACGGAATAGGGCGTGATGTCCTTGTAGGCTTTCAGTGCCTCGACAACCTGCGGGCTGTCGACCGTGATCTTGTCGCCGTCGATCACCTTGCCATTATTGGTATAAACCCAGTGCATGAACTGGTGCATGGTGTTGTCAAAGGTCTTGGCGGACAGACCGTAACCGGCAACGCCGGTCTTTTCCTTGATCTGCTTGGCAAAGGCGATTTCTTCGGCCCAGGTCTTCGGCGGCGTTTCAGGATCGAGACCTGCCTGCTTGAACAGGTCCTTGTTCCAGTAGAGCGCCTTGGTCGAGAAGGCGACCGGCACGCCCCACTGCGTGTCTTCGAAAGTGACCGTATCGACGATGTTGGGATAATAGCTTTTCTTTTCGTCTTCCGTCATCGGCACCGGAACGATGAGATCGTTCTGCGCGAACTGCTTCAGCGTGCGCGAACCGACATAGGCCATGGCGACCGGCGTGCCGGCAGCGGCGAGCGTGGTCGCCTTATCCTGGCACTGGGCCCAGCCGACGACTTCCGGCACGACCTTCCAGCCTTCGTTTTTGCCTTCCCATTCCTTGATGTACTTCTCATGGATGGGGTCCATCTTGTCGCCGCAATAGATCCAGCTGATCTCCTTGTCGGCGGCGTGCGCCGTCACCGTCGTAAGGGCAGTGGAACCGGCAAATGCGAAAGCGCAGAGCGCCAATCCGTAATGTTTCAGTGCCATAGGTAGTCTCCCGTTTTGGTGGTCGTTCCGGTTGTTGATTATTTCACCGCGCCGGCGGTAAGGCCGCTGACGAGATATCGTTGCATGAAGAAGATCACGACCATCGCCGGCGCAATGCCGACGAAGCTGGCCGCCATCAACTCATTCCAGATGACTTCCTGACGACCGAAATAAGCGAAGAGGCCGATGGGCAGCGGCATATATTCGGTCTTGGAATTGAAGGTGAGCGCGAAGATGAACTGCTGGGCATAGGCGCCGATGAAGGTGGTGATGGAGACCACTGCGATGCCAGGCATCGCCAGCGGCAGGATCACCCGGCGGAAAGTATAGAAATAGCTCGCACCGTCCACATAGGCCGCTTCTTCCAGTTCCCGCGGGATACGCAGCATATAGGTGCGCAAAAGCCAGATGGCGGTGGGGATCAGGAAGGCCGCGCCGGGAATGATCATTGCCAGATAGGTGTTCAGCACACCCATGTTGCGCATCAGCCGGAAAAGCGGGATCAGAAGCACGGCGCCCGAGAACATGTTGATCGCGAGAAATGCGCCAAGCAATTGCCCTCGTCCGCGAAACTTGAAACGGGCGAAAGCATAGGAGGCCGGCACCACCAGAATAAGGACGATAATGGTGGAAATGGTGGAGATGAAGAAGGAGTTGAAAACGTAGCGGGCAAAACCGGGAACGCTGACCCACATGGTCCGGTAGGCCTCGAAGGAACCGTTTTCCGGCCAGAACGTGTAGGGCGATGAGAAAAGCAGACTGAGCGGCTTCAGCGAAACCAGAAATCCTTCCACGAAGGGCGCCAGCACGAAAGTCAGGAATACGGCGATGCCGCAATAAATCCCGACGATTTCATACCACCTGTAGCGGTTGATCATCGCATTCTTGTCGGTCATCGGCTGGCCTCCTGCGAGATGCGGCTGGTGATGCGGAAGTAGAAATAGGTAAAGATCGACAGGAAGATGCAGATCAGCACGGCGCGCGCAGCACCTTCACCGTATTTGTAAGAACCGATCGCCGTCTTGTACGTGTCGATGATCATGGTCGTGGTCTGGCCAGTCGGACCGCCCTGCGTCAGGATCCAGATGATATCGAAGGAATTGAAAGTCGAAATCAGCGAGATCATCGACATAGTAATCATCGCAGGCAGCATGAGTGGCAACGTGATGCGGCGGAAGCGGTAGAGGCGGCTTGCCCCATCTGTCCACGCGGCCTCGTAGAGATCCTGCGGGATGGCCTGAATGGCGGCCAGCAGATAGAGCGTAACCATCGGCACACCGATCCAGACGTCGGTGATGATCGTTGCCCAAAAGGCCGTATTGCCGTAGGCGAGGAACGCGACCGGCCCATCCACCAGACCGAAGTTCTGGAGCACGCCGGAAATCATGCCGAACTGGCCGTTATACATCCAGCCCCACATGAAGATGCCGATAGCCATCGGCACGATCCATGGCGGCATGGTCAGGAGACGGAACAGCGCCCGGCCAGGCACGGCCGAATTCAGCAAAACCGCACCCAGCGTGCCGATAATCATCTTTATCGAGACGGAAAAGAACGTCCAGATGAAGGTCCGCGTGATGACATCGGCAAAAGTCGCGTTGAAAATCTTCTCGTAGTTGATGAAACCGACCCAGTTCGTCGTTTTTCTAAGCGACGCATCGGTAAAGGACAGGATGAAGGTATCGACGAGCGGATAAGCAACGATAACCGTGATGTATAAAAGCGCCGGCAGAAGAAGAAGCCAGGCGAAGACGACCGCGCTGCGTTTCGCATCCATCGCGCCGCCCCCCTTAAGCAGATTTCGCGGCGGGGGATTTCAGCTGACCGTGCAGTGCAAGATCGTACTCCTCCCATACCGGCTTGAGATCGATCACCTTGCGGCCATGGCGCGCTTCGTCCATGGCAAGCGCCAGAATGCCGGCCTCAATCGCGTCGAGCGCGGAAACCGGCAAGGGCGCGCCCTTGACGATATGGGCGATGACGTCCTCCGCCATCTGCTCGTCCGCACCATAATGCTGTGAGAGCGCGGTTGCCGCAGAATAGGTCTTGGCGACGGTTTTTTCATTGGTCCGGGCATTGTGCACGTTCAGGAAGCCGCGCACGAAATCGCCCTCTGCCATGCCCTTGGCGCCGATGACGCAGAAACGGCGGAAATCGTCGGGAACGTTGAGATTGGTATGGAAGGCAAGCGATGCGCCGTTCTCATATTCGACGATGGCCGTCTGGTAATCGATGATGTCGCCGTCGCTGTCAAAAACCTTGTCGGAACCCATCCAGCCGCTCGGCTTGCGATGGTAGACCTCCATATCGTTGATGCCGTCATTCTGCGGCGCGTTTGCCGGCGTGAAGCTCTTGCGTCCGCCAAAGCTCGACACGAAACGCGGCCGCGCACCGACCACGCCATTATAGAGATCGAGGTCGTGGCAGCATTTTTCCAGCATGAACGAGCCGGAGTAATTTTCGTAGCGTCGCCAGTCGCGCATGAAGAATGCGCCGTGATAGGGCGGGATATGCTCCGAGGCCTCGATGGAAACGACATCGCCCAGCTTGCCTTCCGCCTGTGCGGCGCGCAGATCGCGGTAGAGCGGGGAATAACGCAAAACGAGACCAACGAGCAGCCGCTCGTGACCATGCTTGTTGAGCAACCGGGCAAGCTCGAGGCTTTCCTCGATGCTGACGACGATGGGTTTTTCCGAGAAGATGGTGCAGCCGGCCTCAAGTCCGATACGGATATGCTCCAGATGCATGTGGTTCGGCGAGCCGATCATCAAGAGATCGAATTTTTCGTTTGCGATCAACGCCTCGGGACTATCGTAAGTCTTGCCGGCCGAAATGCCCTTTTCCTGCAGGCCCGGCAGGCCCGCCGGCGCGGGATCGACATAACCGACGATCTCGAAATCCTTGTCGATCTCATGAAAAACGTAGCCCAGATAACCGAGACGGAATCCGAGTCCGATAATTCCCACCTTCATGAACTTTGTTCCCTGTTCATTCGTAATTCATTTTCGCAGATGCGACCATTTCTCTGCTGGTCGTCCAGATATCTGCGATAATTTCTTGCCACGATGAAATTAATTTTCACAACGGTCAAGCTAAATTCGATTTCGCAAACGCTGCCGCGAGTCGGAAACCGATTTTCCGGCGCGACGGATGCGAAACGGATCGCCGCCGACCACCGACGCAAAAAACAATACCAAAAAAATGCCAATCGTCCAGAGCAATTCCGTTATCGGGAAAATTTTTTTGGTTAATGCGAAAATATCAAGCATTAATCCTCATTATTTGGCAAAAGATCGAAAAAACCACCGATTAATCGTACAAATCCAGCAATGGTTCTATTTTGGTATTGCCGATTGCGTGGCATATGATATAGCCAGAGCCGGCCATATCGCCGACCACATGGATCGTGACAGAGGTTATGGATGAACGGGGCAGCGCTTAATCTGGACGACCTGCAATCAGGCGGCGGCCCGCTTTACCTGAAACTGCGCCAGACGATTGAAGACGCCATCAATGGCGGCCGCCTGAAGCACGGCGACGCCTTGCCGCCGGAGCGGGATATCGCCGAAAGCGCCTGCGTCAGCCGCGTCACGGTGCGCAAGGCGGTGGACGATCTCGTCCGCGACGGTCTTCTCGTTCGCCGGCACGGCTCGGGTACTTTCGTCGTCAAGCCCATCACCCGCATGCAGCAGCCCCTGACCAAGCTCACCTCGTTTACCGAGGACATGCGCCGGCGCGGCATGACGGCAAGCACCCGCTGGCTGGACAGGGGCCTGTTCCACCCGACCGGAGACGAGATGATGACGCTCGGCCTTTCCCAATCGGCCATGGTGGCCCGGCTCACGCGCCTGCGGCTTGCCAATGACCAACCTATCGCGCTCGAAGTCACAAGCCTGCCGGGCGATATTCTGCCTGACCCGCAATTGGTGGAAAACTCGCTTTATCTGGAGCTTGAGAAAAACGGCATTCGCCCGGTGCGCGCCATTCAGCGCATCTCCGCCCGTAACCTCACCGATGAGGAAACATTGCTGCTTGGGGTTCCGCCGGGCTCGGCAGCGCTTTCCGTTCAGCGAATGGCCTATCTGGAAAGCGGGCGCCTCATGGAAATATCCCGCGCGCTGTACCGCAGCGACGCCTATGACCTCGTCGCCGAACTGACGATGGGGCCCGAGTGACAAATCTCTTGATCAAGGACACGAAACGATGACAACCCTGATGCGCCAGGAAATCGATGAGATTCCCGATGCAGTCGCTCGCCTGCTGGACAATGCCAATGCCGACTTCCACGAAGCCGGAGGCAGGCTGAAGGCCCGTGACCCGGCCGTTATCGTCACCATTGCACGCGGCTCCTCCGACCACGCCGCGCATTTTTTGAAATATGCGATCGAATTGCAGACCGGTCTACCGGTCGCGTCGCTCGGCCCCTCGCTCGCCTCGATCTACCAGACGAAGCTGCGGCTGGACCGGGCGGCGGCCTTCGCCATCTCGCAATCGGGTAAAAGCCCTGACATCGTCGCTCTGTCGGAAAGCGCCCGCAAGGGCGGCGCGCTCACCTTTTCGCTTGTCAATACCCTGCCCTCCCCGCTCGGCGATGCGGCAAATCACGCCATCAATATCCAGGCGGGCCCTGAAAAAGCGGTGGCCGCAACCAAATCCTTCGTCAACTCCATCGTCGCCGGCCTCGCGATCCTTGCCGAATGGACGGAAGACAGCCTGCTCGCCAAAGCCGTCAACGCCCTGCCGCAGAATTTCGCCAAGGCCATCGCGCTCGACTGGAGCCAGATCAGCGAAGCGGTCAGGGGCGAGGAATCGCTCTATATGCTGGGCCGCGGTCCCGCCCTCGCCATCGCAGCGGAAGCCGCGTTGAAATGCAAGGAAACCTGCGAGCTCCACGCAGAGGCCTATTCGTCGGCGGAAGTCATGCACGGCCCCGTTTCGCTGGTCGCACCGAAATTTCCCGTCATCGCCTTTGCCGCACGTGACCGCGCCGAAACCTCAGTGACGGATATCGCGGCCGGCCTCGCCGGCAAGGGCGCAAGTGTTTTTGTCACCTCCGCAAAGGGCAGCCCGGCGAAGTCCCTGCCTTTCGTGGAAACCAATCATCCGCTGACTGACGCCCTGTTGCTGATCGCACCGTTTTACGGCTTCATCGAGCAATTGTCGCGTGCCCGCGGCTTCAACCCGGATGCGCCGGTGGCGTTGAAAAAGGTGACCGAAACCCAATGAGCAGCAGCAAGGCATTTGTCGGCGCCCGTATTTTCGATGGCGTCGCGTGGCACGATGGCAAAGCGCTCGTGACCGGTGATGGCCACGTTGCCGACATCGTCGACCGCGTATCCGTGCCCGCAAACGCCGACATCTTCGACGCGGAAGGACTGTTCATTGCGCCGGGCTTCATCGACTTGCAGGTCAACGGCGGCGGCGGCGTGATGTTCAACAACGAGCCGGATGTGGAAGGCATTGCCCGCATCTGCTCGGCCCATGCGCAATTCGGCACTACGGCGCTGATGGTCACCCTCATAACAGACAGACCGGATATCACAGCCAAAGCCGCCGAAGCAGGCATCGCCGCGCACGAAGCAGGGGTGCCCGGCTTTCTCGGCCTGCATTTCGAAGGGCCGCATCTTTCTGTCGCACGCAAGGGCACCCATGACCCGGCGCTGATCCGAAAGATGGAAACGGCCGATCTTGCTGTTCTGACGGGCTGCAAGGCGAAGCTTCCTTTTGTGCTGACAACCATCGCCCCGGAAAACGTAACCGAGACGCAGGTCGCAGCGCTGCATAAAGCCGGCATCGTCGTCAGCCTCGGCCATACCGATGTGGGCCTCAGCGTCGCGACGGCCTATGCCGAGGCCGGCGCATCCATGGTGACACATCTCTTCAACGCTATGAGCCCGCTCGGCCATCGCGAGCCGGGACTGGTGGGCGCGGCACTTTCCAACGGCAAGCTGGATTGCGGGCTGATCGCCGATGGTTTCCATGTCGATCCCGCAGCGATCGGCATTGCGCTTCGCGCCAAGAATGGTCCGGGCCGCATTTTCCTCGTCACCGACGCCATGTCTACTATCGGAACGGATGATGACGGTTTCGAACTGAACGGCAGGCGTGTCTATCGCAACGGCGGCCGGCTGACGCTGGCCGACGGCACGCTGGCGGGGGCGGATATCGATATGCTTTCCTGCATCCGTTTCATGCATGAAAAGCTGGCGACACCGCTGGAAGAGGCCTTGAGAATGGCGTCTGCCTATCCCGCCGAGGCGGTCGGCGCTTCCGGCAAGGGTAAGCTCCTGTCCGGATTCGATGCGGATTTCGTCATGCTGACACCCGACCTTCAGATGCATTCGACATGGATCGGCGCAGAAAAAATCCACGATGCCACCCGTTCCGGAGCCTGAATCATGATCGTTTGTTTCGATATAGGCGGAACGACCATCAAGGGTGCGATTGCCTACGCTCCCGACGATATTCGGCCCGTGCCGCGCATCCCGACGCCCAAGACCAGTTTCGAAGACTTCGCCGCCGGCCTGAAATCCATCATCGACAATAGCGGCGGCACACCCGCCTGCGTGTCGCTGTCGATTGCCGGCGTCATCGACCCCGATACCGGCAAGGCCACTGTCGCCAATATTCAGAGCATCCATGGCAGGGTCCTGAAGGACGAGCTGGAAAAGGCGCTGAACCTTCCCGTCATCGTATCGAACGATGCGGATTGCTTCGTGATCGCTGAATCGGAAATCGGTTCCGGACGGGGTCATCGCGTGGTCTTCGGCGTCATCCTCGGAACGGGTGTCGGCGGCGGCCTGGTGATCGACGGCAAGCTCATCAACAGCCACGGCGGTTTCGCCGGCGAATGGGGCCATGGGCCGGTGGCCGCGACATTGGCCGGAAATCCGCCGGTTTCGCTGCCGCGTTTCGAATGCGGTTGCGGGCTTACCGGCTGCGTCGACGCAATCGGCAGCGCCCGTGGCATGGAAAAACTGCATTCGCATCTTCACCGGCAGGCGATGACCAGCGAGGACATCATTGCGGCCTGGCAGGCGGGCGATGCGAAGGCCGCAAGAACCATCGATGTCCTTATCGATATTCTCGCCTCGCCTCTGGCAATGGTGATCAACGTTACCGGCGCAACCATAGTGCCGGTCGGCGGCGGGCTTTCGAATTCGAAGGCCCTTCTCGCCGCTCTGGACGAGGTGGTAAGGAGCCGCATTCTGAGGCGCTTCGACCGCCCTCTGGTCGTGCCCGCCATCTGCCGCATCGAGCCGGGGCTGATCGGATCCGCCGTTATCGGGCTGAAACATGAGAAAGAAGCCGAAGGCACTGCCTGAGCGGCGTCACATCGTCTCGATCTTTTCCCGGCGAAAACCCAGCCCTACCAGCCGGCCGGTCAGATGGGAAAGGAGCGGAAACCGCATGATGGCCAGCACAAAAGCTGGCGGTCCTTTCGGTTTTTCCGCATCCGCCCGTCCCTTCTTGCGGCCGATACGCATCATGCGCTGCAGAAATTGCGTGGCCTTGGTCGGGAAGGATCGCCGCTTTTCAATTGCGGCAAGATCCTCGTCGGTAACGGCGCGGCCGGATACGAGCACCGGCACCAATATATTGGCCGCCGCAACCGCATCCTGAATAGCCAGATTAATGCCGACACCGCCGACGGGGGACATGGCATGGGCCGCGTCACCAATGCAGATCAGACCCGGTTTCCACCAGCGCTTCAGCCGGTCGATACGGACGGTGAGGAGATGCACATCGTCCCAGCTCTTGAGCTCATCGAGTCTTTCGCGTGGGAAAGGGCAGATTTCCGCGACCCTGTCCCTGAAGGCTTCAATTCCCTGCAGCTTTATGTCGGCGAAAAATCCCTTTCGCACCACATAGCCGCATTGCCAGTAATCACCCCGGTTGATCATGACGAAACCCTGCCGCGAGCCGGCATGCCCCATGGTTTCCGTCGGATCGTCGGGCTGTTTGGAAAGGCGCATCCACAGCACCTCCGTCGGAATGCCGAAGCGCTGCACTTCCAACCCCGCCGCCTCACGGACGGTGGAGTTGCGCCCATCCGCCCCCACCACCAGATCGGCTTCGATCTCGATGATGCCTTCAGGTGTGCTGACCGTGAGACCCCCGACATGCTCGCCGCTCTCGATCAGTTCGGTCACCGGCGCATTCATCAGCAATCGGAAATTTTCGTATTGCCCCGCCTTGCCGACGATGAAATTGAGAAAATCCCATTGCGGCATAAAGGCGATGAAGCGGTGGCGGACCGGCAGGCGGGAAAAATCCGCGATCGTGATACGCTCGCCGCCGATAACCACATTCAGTCTTGGCGCGCGCGTATGAGGCAGGCTCAGGAACTCATCGATGAAACCGAGTTGCTCCATCAATTCAAGCGTTGAAGGGTGGATGGTGTCGCCGCGAAAATCGCGGAGAAAATCTCCATGTTTCTCAACGACGACAACATCTATACCGCTGCGCGCAAGCAGCAGGCCAAGCATCAAGCCCGCCGGCCCGCCGCCGGCCACGGCGACTGATGTACGGATATGCTGAACGGACTTGCCGTCATTTTCCGGAGCGTTTGTCGCTTCCTCCATCACCTTCCCCTTACATCCTGCTTGAGGTCCTTATCGTGTATCCGCCGTCGGGAGGTTTGCATTCTTCGGCTGCGGCCAGCCATGCGCATCGAATCGGAACAGCATTTCGGACCGGGCAAAGATAAAGGCGAAGGCCATGGCCGTCCACATGCCGAGCAACAGCCCGGCGGCGACATCGCTTGGATAATGTGCGCCGACGATGACACGCGAAACACCGATGACAAGCGCAAGCAGGAGAAACACCCAGCGGAAGCGCGGCATCAACATGGCGAAAGCGCCGAAAAACACCCCGGCGGCGGTCGAATGGCCTGAGGGGAAACTTTCATAGAGATTGTCGCCGGTAAATGGAGTGAGGCTATAGGCGCCCATTTCAAGGAGAAGCTCCGGCCTTGCCCGCCCGATCAGGAATTTCAGCGTATGGACGAGAATGCTCGCCGTTCCGATCGTCAGGAAGAAATAAGCCAGAAGCCGCCATGCCGTCCTCAGCCGTCCATTGTAGGTCTGCGCCTTTAAAACCCGTGCGGCGACATAGGCCAATATCGCCAGAAGGCCGGTGGAATAGAGCATCCAGCGGAAGGTTCCGAAATCGGTAATCGCGCGGTTAAAGGAAACCACTCCGCCCGGCAGGGCCTGCGCACTTTCGGAAAGACGCGGATCAAAAGGAATGAAGGCAAGGACCAGCACAAGGCTTGCCGCAAAGACCCACCCACTGGAAACCAGAAAACGTCGCATCGATATCCTCTCATTGTTTTTCTTGCATATGGCTTTGCCTTCCGCAAAAACAATAGCCTGGGCTTTGTCCTTGTGATGGCTGGTTTTCGCGGGTAGAGGCTAAGGAATGTTGCCTGAAAGTGCATGGCGTTTTCGGGAAAACGACGTGCACCAAGGGGTGCGAACCGGAAACGACCGACGGACTGAAAATGACGAATGCCAGTGACATGCCACGCAAGCTGACAATATTGGGTTCGACCGGTTCGATCGGCGCCAATACGCTGGATGTCGTCCGCCAGCTGGGTGGCCGCGACGCGTTCGAGATCACGGCTTTGACCGGCGCGGGCAACGTCGCGCTTCTGGCAGAACAGGCGCGGGAATTCGGCGCGCGGCTGGCGGTCACCGCCGAAGACGACAAATACGAAGTGCTGAAATCGGCCCTTGCCGGCACCGGCATCGAGGTTGCGGCGGGCAAATCCGGCCTCGAAGAGGCCGCGTCGACGGATGCCGGCTGGGTGATGGCGGCGATTGCCGGAACCCCCGGCCTTGCACCTACTGTTACAGCCGCGCAACGTGGCGCAGACATAGCGCTCGCCAACAAGGAATGCCTGGTTTCGGCTGGCGATGTTTTCCTGCGCACGGTCAAGCAGGGCGGCGGCAGGCTGATCCCGGTCGACAGCGAGCACAGCGCAATCTTCCAGTGCCTGACGGGCGACCATAAGCAGGCCGTGGAACGCATCGTGCTGACCGCATCCGGCGGCCCGTTCCGCACCTGGTCGCGCGAGGAGATGGCCAATGTTACGGCGGATATCGCCCGCGCCCATCCCAACTGGTCGATGGGGCTGAAGGTCTCCATCGGCAGCGCCTCCATGTTCAACAAGGGGCTTGAAATGATCGAGGCGAAATACCTGTTCGATCTCAGGCCCGATCAGGTGGAGGTGATCGTCCATCCGCAGTCGATCATCCATTCAATGGTGGGCTACACCGACGGCTCCTATATCGCCCAGCTCGGCTCTCCAGACATGCGCACCGCTATTTCTTATGCCCTCACCTATCCGCAACGCGGCAATCTGAACGTTGAGCGGCTGGATTTCGCAAAACTCGCGCGGCTCGATTTCGAAGCGCCGGATGAAGCCCGTTTCCCGGCGATTCGTCTGGCCCGCACCGCGCTGGAACGCGGCGGCTTGCAGGGCGCCGCCCTGAACGCCGCCGAAGAAGCCGCCTTTCACGCCTTCGTTGCGGGCAATATCGGTTTTCTCGATATGGCCGAGATCGTTGAAACGGTCATGGACCGCATGCATGACGGCCGCTCCGCCGCCACGATTGAAGATGTATTCGCAGCGGATAAGGAGGCCCGTCGCCACGCCCGCGAATTGATCGCCACCAAAGAAAAGGCCGCTTAAACGCGGCCCCGATCTACTCTTATCCAAACAGCGGCCTCACGCCACTGCACGCGCCAGCGCACAATGCGACCAGAGCTGATGCAGCGCGCCGACGAGATGCTCGATATCGGCATCGCTATGCAGCGGCGTCGGGGTAATGCGCAGACGTTCGGTCTTGCGCGGCACGGTCGGATAGTTGATCGGCTGAACATAGACGCCGTGATTGTCCAGCAGGATATCCGAAATCCATTTGCACTTGGCGGCATCGCCAACCATGACAGGCACGATGTGACTCGGGTTGTCCATATGCGGAATACCGCGTGCATCGAGAAGACCACGCAGCTTGCGCACCCGGTCCTGATGGCGGGCGCGCTCGAAGGGGCTCGCCTTCAGATGTTGGATCGAAGCAATGGCACCGGCAGCAAGAGACGGCGGCAGGGCCGTCGTGAAGATGAAGCCGGAGGCGAAGGAGCGGATGAAGTCGCAGACCGCCGTGGATCCGGCAATATAACCGCCCATTACGCCAAAGGCCTTGCCGAGCGTTCCCTCGATGATCGTCAGGCGATCCATCAGGCCTTCGCGCTCGGCAATGCCGCCGCCGCGCGGGCCGTACATGCCGACAGCGTGAACTTCATCGAGATAGGTCATGGCGCCGTAACGGTCTGCCAGATCGCAGATTTCCTTGATAGGCGCGATATCGCCATCCATCGAATAAACGGATTCGAAGGCGATCAGCTTCGGCGCATTCGGATCGGCGGCCTTAAGCTTGGCTTCGAGATCTTCGAGATCGTTGTGCTTCCAGATCACCCGCTCGCAGCGGCCGTAACGGATGCCTTCGATCATCGATGCATGGTTGAGCGCATCCGAGAAAATGATCAGGCCTGGAATTTTCTGACCGAGCGTGCCGAGGGTGGCCCAGTTGGATACATAACCCGACGTGAAGATCAGCGCCGATTCCTTGCCGTGGAGATCGGCAAGCTCCCGCTCCAACAGGACGTGATAGTGGTTGGTGCCAGAAATATTCCGGGTGCCTCCCGCACCCGCGCCACAGTGATCAATGGCGGCCTTCATGGCTTCGATGACTTTGGGGTTCTGGCCCATGCCGAGATAGTCGTTAGAGCACCAGACAGTAACGTCCTTGCGTTCGCCATTGGCGTTGTACCGTGTGGCGCGGGGAAAATTGCCCTGCTGGCGCTCGATATCTGCAAAAACGCGATAGCGTCCCTCGGAATGCAGGCTTTGCAGTTCCGTCGTGAAAAATGCCTCGAAGTCCATGCCATGCTCCAGAATTGACCAGATCGTTTTCTGCCTCGTCGCCGGGACCGTCAACCCTTTCGGGCCACATTAACCGCGTCTGCGTCAATTCGCCGTTGTTTTGAACCATTCCAATAAAGCGTTTATAGGCGCCTATGAAAAGCGCAAAATTGATTCACATCAAAAAAGCGGATTTTTGGAACCTTTTTTGCGCCGCGCCGTTGTTTGGGGCACAATCGATTTACGCTCGGAGGAATGCCTGCAAAGAGGAGGCTTCCCTAAACGACATCGAATTGTTAGTTATCTGTGGCGGTCGGAGGTAGCAGTCGCCGCAGATAAATATGGGACGCCTACCGAGCCACAAGAGCTCATTGTAACGTTGGAGAGAGTTTCATGAAAAAGGCAATCATATTTGCGCTGGTCGGCCTGTCGCTCGCAAGCTGCACGCAGACCGAAAAGGGTGCTTCCATCGGTGCCGTTTCCGGTGCGGTCATCGGCGGCGCCGTGACTGGCAACGTTCGTGGTGCGGCAGTAGGCGCAGCAATCGGCGGCGTGGGCGGCGCCCTCATCGGCAATGCTTCCGAACCGGGCTATTGCTATTATCGCGACCAGTACGGTCAGCGTTACACGGCGCGTTGCCGCTAATCGCTTCGCGAAATACCGTTGCACAGAAGCCCCGGTCACCCGGGGCTTTTTGCGTTATGGCAGGCAAAACACAAGCGCAAGGGTCCTCAAAGCAGTTTATTTATGATTAAATTGCACTGTTAACGGACAGGAAACGGGTTAGGGCGACAATAAAGGCTCAACCATAAAGCAGCTTATGCGAAGAACACGAACTAACCCGAAGACAGGTATTGCGTATCGGAAAGCTGGCACCGCGCTTGCGGTCGCCGTGACGTTCGCCCTGTATCCGGCGTTTACCCGTGATGCATTTGCCTTCAAACTGTTTGGCATGCGCCTCTGGGGTTCGGAAGAACCGGAAGTGGAGGTTATAAACCCTGTCAAATTCACCGTCACGCTTGATGCCGCGGACGCCGATAAATCCCTGAAAAACAGCCTGGAAAACAGCTCGCTCCTCCTGGCTGACAAGGACAAGCCCGCCTCCGGCGATCTCGGACTTCTGATAAAGGCAAGAGACGACAGGGACAGGCTGATCGCGGCGCTTTATGAAAACGCCCGTTATGGCGGCATCGTCAATGTTACCGTCGCCGGCAAGGATGTGGATAGCCTGCCGCCCAATCCTGTGTTCGATCATTCCGCTCCCGTACCCGTGGTGATCACGGTTTCGCCCGGCCCGGTTTTCAAACTTGGAAATGTACGGCTGGAAGGCGATGTGACCGGCCGTAACCTTGAGGAATACGGCCTGATAGCCGGGGGTGACGCCGGTTCTCTCGCCATCATCCGCGCCGGCAACAAGCTGATCGATGACCTGAAGGCCGAAGGCCGTCCGCTTGCGAAGCTGACGAAACGCGAGGCCGTCGCCAACCACGCGACGAACACGGTGGACATTACCATGGCGGCTGAAGGCGGTCCCGTGGCACCCCTCGGCACGGTCACCGTCACGGGTGAAAAAACCGTCGACGGCGATTTCATCCGCCGTTATTCGCGCCTCAATGGCGGCGAGCCCTATTCGCCGGAAAAACTGCGCAAGGCCGCCGACCGGCTGCGGCAGCTCGGCGTCTTTTCCAGCCTGACGATCAAGGAAGCGGGAACACTGGCGCGCGACGGCACCATTCCGCTGACCATCGAGGTTTCTGAAGGAAAGCACCGCTATTTCGGCGTCGGCGCACAATACTCAACCACGGAAGGCATCGGCCTTCAGGGTTATTGGGGCCACCGGAACCTGTTCGGACAGGCGGAATCGCTGCGTATCGAAGGTTCGGTTTCGCGCATCGCCGAAGCATCGAGCGTCGATGGCATGGATTATTCGGCGGGCATTACTTTCACCAAGCCCGGCATGTTCAATCCGCGAACCACCTTCAAGACCAGCCTGATTGCCAAGACCGAACACCCCGATACATACGACGCCAAGACAGTGACGGGCACAGCCGGTTTCGCCTACGAGCTCAACGATACCGATACAGCCGCAGCCGGCCTTGAGGTGCAATGGGCCGATACGGAAGACGCATTCGGCAAAAACGAATACCTCACTACCTCGATCCCGCTGGAATTCGTTCGTGATACACGCGACGACAAGCTCAACCCCACCGAAGGCTTCCGTGCCTCGCTGGCCGCCAAGCCTAGCTATGAAGCGCTGAACGGCACCTTCTTTTCCTCTTTCGAAGGCTCCATCTCGGGCTACAAGGGGATTGGCGCCGAAGACCGGCTGATCATGGCCGGAAAGCTTTCCGGCGGCGTGCTCGTCGGCGGCAGCGATCTGCAGGACATTCCCACCACAAGGCGCTTTTACGCCGGTGGCGGCGGATCGGTGCGCGGCTACAGCTATCAGGAAATATCGCCGTATAATGCCGCTGGCGACGCGACCGGCGGCCGTTCCTATGTGGTCGGCTCCGTTGAGGCCCGCATCACGGTCACCGATACAATCGGCATCGTGCCATTCATCGACGCCGGCGTGGTTTCGGATGAGGTGACCCCTGATTTTTCCGATATCCGGGCTGGCGCCGGTATCGGCCTGCGTTACGCGACGCCCTTCGGGCCTCTGCGTCTTGATGTCGCCATGCCGCTCGACAAATATGACGGCGGCAACAGTTTCGGCATTTATGCTGGCATCGGTCAGTCTTTTTAAACGCCGCAGTCGAACACCCTTACAACAGAGTGTAGATTATCCTTTATGAAAACGTTGATTCGATTGCTGAAATGGCTGGGCTACGCTGCTTTATGCGGCGTGGTGCTGGTGTTGCTTGCGGTTCTGTTCGTCGGTTTCACGCCGATGGGCGCGAGAATTGCCGCAAAGCAGATTTCATCGCTCGTTTCCACACCCGATCAGGTAATCGATATTTCTCCCCCGAGCGGCCTTTTGACCGGCCGCCTGCGGCTCGACAATGTCACTCTTTCAGACCGGCAGGGACCCTATGCGCGCGTGAACCAGATCGCCGTCGACTGGTCGCCGCTTTCGCTGCTTGCCGGCACCTTCCATGCCGACCGCGTCTCGGCCGGATCGATCGATGTCGAGCGCAAACCGCTTGCGGCGGAGCAGACATCGACCAAAAGCTCCGGTAACTCCTCGTTGCCGATCGAAATCGCCGTCGACAATTTCATCCTTCCCGATATCAGCCTTGGCACGCCGCTTCTCGGCCGTCCCTTCGACCTGAACGCGGAAGGCAGTTTGACGGCTGCGCAGGACGATATGCGGCTATCGCTCACCGCCCATCGGCTCAATGCGCCGGATGCGGAGGTGAATGCCGACATCGCCTTCCTTCCGAATGAAAACGTCCTGAAGCTGAAAGCGGAGATGAAGGAGCCCGAAGGCGGTCTTCTCGCCACGCTGCTTTCGCTTCCCGGAACACCTGCGGTGGCGATAGACCTCAACGGCGAAGGCCCGCTTTCCAACTGGACAGGAACGCTGCGCGGCAATGTCGCCGGCAACCAAGTCGTCAACGTCACCGGCCGCCATCTTCTTGCTGATGATGGCACCCGCCGTATCGAAATTGCAGGCGGTGGTCAGCCCGATCTGCTTCTGCCTCCGGCCTTCCGCCAGCTTTTTGCCGGCGAGACAAAGCTCGACGCAAACGCCGCGCTTTCCCCGCAGGGCCGCATCGAAATCGGCAGCAGCACGCTGGAGACCGGCACCCTGCTGTTGACGGCGTCAGGCACGGTCGATCCGAACGGTCAGAACGATCTCGCCGCCAATCTCATCGGCACCGCCGGCCCCGTGGATTTTCGCTGGCCGCTGGAGAATGGCGAGGTTCAGGCCCTCATCAACGGCCTCGATCTTTCCCTCAAAGGTGGCGCAGACGCCGCGCATCTCAACACGACGGTATCGTTGCGCAGCCTTTCCCTGCCGCAAGGCAGGCTCGATGACGTCAAGCTGACGGCCGAGAGCGCCGATCTCAACATCGCCAACCGCAGCGGCACAATCGCGACGGTCCTGTCCGTGGCGCAATCCTCCTTCGTCAGCCCCGATATCGACCGGCTGGTGCGGGCGCCCCTTACCGTCAAGGCGCCGCTCAGCCTCACCTCTTCCGCCATAGGCTTTGATGGCGCGACGCTGGAAAGCGCCAGTGTCGGCGGAACGCTGAACGGCAGTTTCGATCTCGCCGGCAACCGCCTGACCTCCAGCGTGCAGCTCTTCGCGCTGCCCGCCACCCTTCCACCGGTTCTCGCGGAAAAGTTCGACACCACCATCGCCCTCCAGGGCGATGTCGACGTGACCATCGGCGGACGCACCAGCCTTGAAAACCTCGTCGTCAAGTCGGGAACGATCGAAGCAACCGGCAATGTCGGCCTCGAAAACGATACATTGAGCGCCAGCCTGACGGGTAAATTTCCCGCTCTTGAAAAACTAACGCCACAGGCGAAGGGCGTCGCCGATTTTGCAATCGAGGCCAGCGGCGCGCTGGCAGCACCGGATTTCAACGTCACTCTGAGTTCCGAAAGCGCAATTCTTGCCGGACGAACACTCGAATCGCTGAAGGTCAATGCAACGGGCAAGGCCGATCCCGCCGCGCCTCAGGCAAAGCTCACCGCCAGCGGCAGTCTCGACCGACAGAAGATCGACGCCAATGCCGATGTGGTGCAGACCGAAAACGGCACGGCTATCCCCGAGCTGCACGTGGCAGTGGGACGGAATATCTTGAACGGACAGCTGCAATTCTCGCAGCAATTCCTGCCATCGGGCAATCTCTCCTTCAATTTCCCCGACCTTGCCCTTCTCGCCGCCCTCGCCGCGCAGCAGGCGGACGGCGATATTGCTGGCGATATCGCCCTGAGCAACGCCAATGGCCGGATCGCCGCAACGATCAAGGCCAATGGCGGCAGCATCCGTCAGGGCACAACAACGATCTCCAAGCTCGCCGCCGATATTTCCATCGATGACCTTCAGGCTCTCGCCATCAATGGCAAGGTCAGCGCCGATAGCGTCAATGCCGGCGCCGCCGCTATATCAGGCCTGAATGCCACCATCGGCCATTCCGGCACCACGACGCAGTTCGACGTCAACGGCCGTTACGACAACGCGCCACTGGTGGTGAAGGGCAGCGCCGAGACCGGCGGATCGCCGATGACGGTGCGCGTCGACGCCTTTTCGGCCGCCCCCAAGGGCATTGCGGTTCGCCTTGAAAAACCGAGCACCATCGCCATCCAGAACGGCACGGCCCGCATCTCCGATCTGACCGTCATCACGGGTGAAGGACGCGTCGAGGTCAACGGCACCGCCGGGTCGACGCTCGACATCAATGCCGATATCCGTTCGCTGCCCGCCAGTCTCGCAAATGCCTTCGCCGCCGGGCTGGATGCGGCAGGCAGCATCTCCGGCACGGTGACGGCCAAGGGAGAAGCATCGAACCCCGCGGTCGAATACAATCTGAACTGGACCAATGCCGAGGTCGCGCAGACACGCGCAGCAGGGCTCGCTGCGCTCGGCATCAAGGCGAACGGTCGTTTCGCCGGCGGCACCTTGCAGATCGACACCAATGTATCCGGCCAGGGCGGCATGTCGCTTTCCGGCGGCGGCTCGCTCGGCATCGCCGGCAATCGTCCGCTTTCCATGGCGTTTTCCGGCAGGCTGCCCTTCTCCGCCGTCGCAGCACAGACCGCAGCGCAGGGTCTTGACGTCAACGGCACGGCCGCCATCGACGTGAAGATCTCCGGTAGCGCTTCCGCACCCGTCGTTACCGGCAGCATTACCACCGATGGCACGCGCCTGACAGACGTGCGGCGGAACCTGACCATCAACGATCTGGGCGCCACCATCACCTTCGACCGCGACCGCGCCGTTATTTCGCGACTAACGGGCAAGCTGGCGGGCGGCGGCACGATCTCGGGAACCGGCAGCGTCGGCATAGCCGGTGGCTCAGGTTTCCCCGGCGATATATCGATTACTCTTAATCGTGCCGGTTATAATGACGGCACGCTGGTGACAACGGTGGTAAGCGGCACGCTGACGCTGAAAGGCCCGCTGCTGAATTCCCCCGTACTGGGCGGCAACCTGACACTGGACAGAAGCGCCATCACCATTCCGGAAAAACTTCCGGCCTCGCTGACGGAAATCGATGTCAAGCACAAGAACGCCCCCCCGAAGGTACGCGCTCAGGCCAAGGCGCTCGGAGCCGATCAGGGCGGCAGCGGCAGTTCGTCCACCATCAATCTCGATTTGCAGGTGAACGCACCGAGCGGTATCTTCGTGCGCGGACGCGGTATTGATGCGGAACTGACCGGCAGTCTGACCATCCGTGGTACGGCAGCCGTTCCTGTCATCTCGGGCGGCTTTGAAATGCGTCGCGGCCGGTTGGAAATCCTCACCCGCCGCCTCGATTTCACGACCGGCAATATCACCTTCGGCGGGGGCCTCGTTCCGGTTCTCGATATGAAGGCCGACTCGACGGTGGGGTCGACCACGGTCACTGTGTCGGTGTCCGGCAACGCCAATGATCCGGCCTTTGCTTTCTCCTCCGCGCCCGCCCTGCCGCAGGATGAAGTTATGGCGCAACTGATTTTCGGCCAGTCCATGTCGAAACTCTCGGCTTTGCAGATCGCAAGGCTGGCCGATGCAGCCGCACAGTTGGCCGGCGGACGTTCCACTTCGCTGTTTGACAAGCTCAGAAGCAATCTCGGTGTCGACGACCTCGATATTTCGACCGATTCCGAAGGGCAGGCCCGCGTTTCCGCCGGTAAATATCTCAACGAAAGAACGTATCTCGAGCTGCAGCAAAGCGGCGAATCCGGCGCAAAAGCCATCATCAACCTCGATGTCGGGCGGGGCGTGAAGCTGCGCGGAGAAGCGGGCGGCAATGGCGAAGGCGCAGCCGGCATATTTTACGAGAAGGAGTATTAGCATTTCCACTAAGAGGGCGTAACGATTTGACGCCCGGACAATGCGCAAAATATTCCAGGGTCGCTTCGCATTTAGGTTTGCGAAACCATCTCATGCTACGAATCATCCATTGAAGACGGAAATATTGTTTCCGGCTGTTCAGGCACCAGGCAGAACGCCGAATCCGCATATGCAAGTGTCGGTGCACTTGCGCCGGCCTCCACAGCGAGCATTGGGAAGAATTCTGATGGCAATGATTAACTCTACCAATTTTGGCGGTGAGACGCTCGAGATCATCGCATTCCGCCTGCATGATCAGGAATTCTGCGTGAAGACGACGACCATACGCGAAATTCGCGGCTGGGCTCCTTCCACGCCCATTCCCCATGCGCCGAAAGACGTCATCGGCGTCATGAACCTGCGCGGGTCTGTCATTCCGATCATCGATCTGGCTCACAAGCTCGGTATGAAGAGCACCGTCGCCAATGAAAGAAGCGCGATTGTGGTGGCGGAAGTGCACAACATGGTCATCGGCATGCTCGTCGACCGCGTTTCCGACATTTTGACGATCCCGGCAAATCAGGTTCAGCCGGTTCCGGAGATCTCGGCCTCTTTCGACAAGTCCTATTCGGAAGGCATCATCGCCAACGAACACGGCATGATCTGCTTCCTCAATCTTGCGAAAATGTTCAAGGGAACAGAAGCGGAAGATCTCGCGGCCTAATCAGGCTTTTTCGTCTGGCCTCGCCGCACGAAGACTATCTATAAATCCAGGCCGCCGGAGCACCCGCCCGGCGGTTTTGTTTTTCTTCTTTACCTCGTTTCATCAAATAAGAACATCTTAATATTATGGATGTCTAATATTATGGACCCTAGATCAGTGTCGCGCCATTACGCATATAAGGCGAACCCGATACCTGACCGAGGCGGAAAGACGGAAGTGCCTGCCTTGCTGCCTTCGGCGGCAAAACCTGTTCATTGTTCAACATGATTCGATGTGGACCGCATGTCCTGTGCGCCACGCCGCGTTGTGGACCGATTTTGGGGGACGTATAATGCTGGGGTTAGGGAAAAGCGCAGATAACAGAAATATGCTCGACGCGATATCCAGATCGCAGGCGGTCATAGAATTTGATCTCAAGGGTAACATCCTCACCGCGAATAAAAACTTCTGCGCGGCGCTGGGTTATGATCTCACCGAGATCGTCGGCAAGCATCATCGCATCTTCTGCGACAGCGAGCTTGCCGGGTCGCGGGCTTATCAGGAATTCTGGGACTCTCTCGCCCGTGGCGAGTTCCAGGCAAAGGAATATCGCCGTGTCCGCAAGGACGGATCGGTTATCTGGATCGAGGCCTCTTACAACCCGGTTTTCCGTTCGGGCAAACCCTATAAGGTCGTGAAGATCGCCACCGACATCACCGCCAAGAAGATCAGGGCCGTGGACGACGCGGGCAAACTGGAGGCGCTCTCCCGTTCGCAGGCCACAATCGAGTTTTTTCCGGATGGCACCATCATCACCGCAAACCCGAATTTCTGCGCAACGGTGAATTATGACCTCAAGGAAATCGAGGGCAGGCACCACCGCATGTTCTGCGATCCGGACTATGCCGCCTCACCCGCCTACGGTAATTTCTGGCAGCGGCTGGCAGCAGGGGAGTTCATCTCGGATGAATTTGTCCGCTATGGAAAGAACGGCAAGGAAATATGGATACAGGCTGCCTATAATCCGGTGATGGACGAAGCCGGTAAGGTGGTGAAAGTGGTGAAATTCGCCACCGATGTCACGCCGCGCATGAGCGCCATTAGTGTGCTTGCAGATGCTCTGCGGGCGCTGGCCGAAGGCGATCTTGTGCAACGCCTCGACAGCAGCTTCGTACCCAGCATGGAAAAGCTGCGCGCGGATTTCAACGAAGTCGTCGCCAAGCTGCAGGCCACCATGCAGACCATCGCCCATAATGCTTCGACAATCGCCTCAGGCTCCGGGGAAATCCGCATCGCCGCCGATCAGCTTTCGCAGCGCACGGAACAGCAGGCCGCTTCACTCGAAGAGACAGCGGCCGCGCTGGAAGAAATCACCACCACCGTTACCGATGCCAGCCAGCGCGCCGGCGAGGCCGGAAAGCTGGTGTTGCGGACGAGAGAACATGCCGAACATTCCGGAGAAATCGTCCAGCAGGCAATTTCTGCCATGGACGCGATTTCGCGTTCCTCGGGCGAAATCACCAACATCATCGGCGTCATCGACGACATCGCTTTCCAGACCAATCTTCTGGCTCTGAATGCAGGCGTTGAAGCCGCCCGGGCGGGCGAAGCGGGCAAAGGCTTCGCCGTCGTGGCGCAGGAGGTCCGCGAACTCGCGCAGCGATCCGCCGTTGCGGCCAAGGAAATCAAGTCTCTTATCAACACGTCACGCGAACAGGTCGCCAATGGCGTTGATCTGGTGGGCAGAACCGGCGGCGCGCTCAGGGATATCCAGTCCCAAATGAGCGAGATCGACACCAATGTCTCGGCCATCGTTGAAGCTTCCCGCGAACAGTCAAGCGGTCTCAGGGAAATCAATCAGGCCGTCAACATCATGGATCAGGCTACCCAGAAGAACGCCGCCATGGTGGAGGAAACCACTGCCGCCAGCCATGGACTCGCAAATGAGGCGGAAATCCTGCACGAACTGCTGCGGCAGTTCAGAATATCGCATGAGGCATCGGCACTAACCGCCCGCCCGGCCGACAAAAAGCCCGCCCCTGTCACCCGGCTCCCGACACCGCAGCCGCGATACGCCGCCGCGCCAAGGTCTCACGGAAACGCAGCCGCCGAATGGGCGGAATTCTAGGCCCGCTCTGAAGCCAAGGGCCGCCGGGAAACGGCGGCCTCAATCTTTATAGAATGATACGATCCGCCCGGGTGAAGATTTCAAAATCTTCACCCCGCACCAGCGCCACAAGTGTGATACCCGAACTCTGCGCCGTTTCAATGGCAAGCGCAGTGGGCGCGGAGATCGCCGCCAGAATCGGGCTGCCAAGGATGGCTGTCTTCTGGACCATTTCCACCGACAGTCGGCTGGTGACCACCACAATACCCCTATCGGGCGATTGGTCCGCATTAACGACCGCACCTGCGAGCTTGTCGAGCGCATTGTGGCGGCCGACATCTTCGCGGACAGCAAGCAGCCCTTTTTTAGGATTGTAGAAACCCGCGCCGTGAACTGCTCTCGTTTCGCGATTGAGGTTTTGCGCTTCATTCAGCGCTTTCACCGCGGCGACGATGTCATCACCGTCAACGGAGACGTCCACGTCGCTCAATTCCGGTACCACACGAACCGCTTGCTCTATGGATTCGATACCACAAAGACCGCAGCCGACAGGGCCTGCCATATGCCGCCTTCTTGCCCTCAACGCATCCGCATTGGCATCCTGCAAATCCACCTGAACATCGAAGCCCTGCCCCGCCTCGATCACCTCGATGGAACGGATTTCCGCCCTTGTGGATATGATGCCTTCCGTAAGACTGAAACCGACCGCGAAATCGACAAGGTCGGCCGGGCTGGCCATCATCACGGCATGGGTGCTGCCGCCATAGGAAAAGGCAACCGGCACCTCCTCGGGCACCGCCCTTTCGCCCTCCACTATGGCACCTTCGAGCAAAGCGGTTCTTGCAACCCTTCGGTAACTTGCCTTTGCCGACACGCGATCACTCCTCCATGACGAAAATCCGCCTCGTCTCGCTCAAGATACCAAAGCAGCATTTCTTCCCGGTATCATATCTAACCGAAAGCCCGGAAAATCGGAATCGATTTCCCGGATGCACCCGTTGAAGGCGCTACCCTGCCTAATCCATTGTCGGCGCGTCCATCACTGATGCGATCCCGCCAAGGCCATGCCGAAGCTATGACCAAGCCAACTGATGTTTTCTATGCGAGGCCAGCCATGCTTTGCCTGATATGGTGAGGAAACAGGCCAAAACAAAAAAGCGACCGAAACGGCCGCTTTCTGCTTTAGGTTTTTTGTGGGCAGTCATTCTTTCGAACCCGCCCGGTGCTTTCAAGCAGCGACGAGAACCTCATGCAGGTTCGTCAGTTCGTAAAGATGCTTTTCAAGCTTGGTCAAATGCTCGTGGTGATGATTACCCTCTTCGATTTCGGCCTTGGCCGCATCGATACGCTTCTGCAGCGTGTCGGGAGACATATCATCGGCCGAAACGGCCGATTCGGCGAGAAGCGTGCAGCCGGTCGGCAGAATATCGGCAAAACCACCGAAGACGACGTATTTGTGCGTTTCGCCAGAGGCAAACTTCACAGTCACCAGACCCGGCTTGATCGTGGTCATTGTCGGCGCATGATTGGCCAGAACCGTCATTTCACCCAGCGTAGCCGGAATGACGACTTCCGTAACCGTTTCGGAAACGAGCAGACGCTCCGGGGAAACGAGATCGAATTTGAAACTGTCAGCCATGGCTATTCACTTCTTTTCAATTACGCGGGCGTCGCAGACTTGTCTGTTACAACAAAGGCAAAGCCGTTCCGGTTTCGCCGTCATTGGCTGGAAGGCGCGCGGTTAAACCACGCGCCCGCCAATTCATTATTATGCAGCTTCGCCAGCCAGCTTCTTTGCCTTTTCGATGGCTTCTTCCATCGAACCGACCATGTAGAAGGCAGCTTCCGGCAGATTGTCGTATTCGCCGTTGACGAGGCCCTTGAAGCCCTTGATCGTGTCTTCGAGAGCAACCAGCTTGCCCGGAGAACCGGTGAAGACTTCAGCAACGAAGAACGGCTGCGACAGGAAGCGCTCGATCTTGCGGGCGCGGGCAACCGTCAGCTTGTCTTCTTCCGACAGTTCATCCATGCCGAGGATGGCGATGATGTCCTGAAGAGACTTGTAGCGCTGCAGGGTCGACTGAACCTTACGGGCCACTTCATAGTGCTCTTCGCCGACGATCATTGGGTCCAGCATGCGCGAGGTGGAGTCGAGCGGGTCAACGGCCGGGTAGATGCCCTTTTCAGCGATCGAACGAGACAGAACCGTCGTTGCGTCCAGGTGGGCGAACGAGGTGGCCGGAGCCGGGTCGGTCAAGTCGTCGGCGGGGACGTAAATAGCCTGAACCGAGGTGATCGAACCCTTGGTCGTGGTTGTGATGCGTTCCTGCATCTGACCCATGTCGGTTGCGAGCGTCGGCTGATAACCAACGGCCGAAGGAATACGGCCGAGAAGAGCCGACACTTCCGAACCAGCCTGCGTGAAGCGGAAGATGTTGTCCACGAAGAACAGAACGTCCTGACCTTCATCACGGAAGTTCTCAGCGATCGTCAGACCGGTCAGAGCGACGCGAGCGCGGGCGCCCGGCGGTTCGTTCATCTGGCCGTAAACGAGAGCTGCCTTGGAACCTTCGCCGCCGCCAAGCTTGTTGACGTTGGACTCAATCATTTCGTGGTAGAGGTCGTTACCTTCACGGGTACGCTCACCAACGCCGGCGAATACGGAATAACCGCCGTGTGCCTTAGCAACGTTGTTGATAAGTTCCATGATGAGAACGGTCTTGCCAACGCCGGCGCCGCCGAACAGGCCGATCTTACCGCCCTTGGCGTAAGGAGCCAGAAGGTCGACCACCTTGATGCCGGTGACGAGGATCTGTGCTTCGGTCGACTGCTCGACGTAAGCAGGGGCGTCCTGGTGGATAGCGCGCTTGGAAGCGGTCACGATCGGACCAGCTTCGTCAACCGGCTCACCGATGACGTTCATGATGCGGCCGAGTGTTTCCGGACCAACCGGAACCGAGATCGGAGCGCCTGTGTTCGAAACGCTCTGGCCGCGAACAAGACCTTCGGTCGAGTCCATGGCGATCGTGCGAACGACGTTTTCACCGAGGTGCTGCGCGACTTCGAGAACCAGGCGGTTGCCGTTGTTCTCGGTTTCGAGCGCGTTCAGGATCGGAGGCAGTTCGCCTTCGAACGCCACGTCGACAACAGCGCCGATAACCTGGGTAACCTTGCCCGCGCCGTTCACCGCTGCGGTTTTCTTGGGGGTAGCTGCCTTAGCCATTATCCTTACCCTCTTTCCTTACCTCAGAGCGCTTCCGCGCCCGAAATGATTTCAATGAGTTCCTTGGTGATCTGAGCCTGACGCTGACGGTTGTAGGAAAGCGTCAGCTTGTTGATCATCTCACCGGCATTGCGCGTTGCGTTATCCATCGCGCTCATCTTGGCGCCCATTTCACCGGCAACGTTTTCGAGCAGAGCCCGGAAAACCTGAACCGAAATGTTGCGCGGAATAAGGTCTTCCAGAATAGAAGCCGCATCCGGCTCATATTCATAGACGGCGCTCTGCGTCGCGGCATCCTCTTCCACAACAGGCGTTGCGGCGGGAATGAGCTGCAGGCCGGTCGGGATCTGGCTGATGACGGACTTGAATTCCGAATAGATCAGCGTGCAGACGTCGAACTCACCGGCGTTGAAGAGCGAGATCACCTTCTTGGCGATCTGGTCGGCATTTTCAAAACCGACCTTCTTCACGTCGCGCAGTTCGATGCGCTCGATGACGTTGGCTGCAAATTCGCGACGCAGGGCGTCGTACCCCTTTTTGCCAACCGTGATGATCTTGACCGTCTTGCCTTCCGAAATCAGCTTGCGGGCGTGATCGCGGGCAAAACGGGCGATTTGCGAGTTGAAACCGCCGCAAAGACCACGCTCAGCCGTGCAGACGACGAGCAGATGCACATCGTCTTTGCCGGTGCCGGTCATCAGCGCCGGAGCAACGTCCGCCTCGACCGCATTCGCGATGTTGGCAAGAACGGCGCTCATGCGCTGAGAATAAGGCCGGGCGGCCTCCGCAGCTTCCTGGGCGCGCCGAAGCTTCGCCGCGGCGACCATTTTCATCGCCTTGGTAATCTTCTGCGTCGCCTTTACGGAGGCAATGCGGTTTTTCAGATCCTTTAGTGAAGGCATCCGTTATCCGTCCGAGTAAAAGAGCCCTGATTTAAGAGAAAGACTTGGCGAAGTTATCAAGAGCGCCCTTGAGCTTGCCCTTGGTATCGTCGCTGATAGCCTTTTCCGTGCGGATGGTGTCGAGGATCGCCTTGCCTTCCGACCGGAGGTAGGAGAGCAGACCCTGCTCGAACTTGCCGACCTGCGCGACTGCAACCTTGTCAAGGTAACCGTTGACGCCGGCAAAGATCACCGCAACCTGTTCTTCCGTCTTGAGCGGAGAGAACTGCGGCTGCTTCAGAAGTTCGGTCAGGCGTGCACCGCGGTTCAGCAGGCGCTGCGTCGAAGCATCGAGGTCCGAACCGAACTGGGCGAAGGCTGCCATTTCGCGATACTGGGCGAGTTCACCCTTGATCGAACCGGCAACCTGCTTCATCGCCTTGATCTGGGCGGCAGAGCCAACGCGCGAAACCGACAGACCGACGTTAACAGCCGGGCGGATACCCTGATAGAACAGGTCGGTTTCAAGGAAGATCTGGCCGTCGGTGATCGAGATCACGTTGGTCGGAATGAACGCCGAAACGTCGTTACCCTGGGTTTCGATGACCGGCAGAGCCGTCAGCGAGCCAGCGCCCATTTCGTCGGAGAGCTTCGCAGCGCGCTCGAGAAGACGGGAGTGGAGGTAGAAAACGTCGCCCGGATAAGCTTCGCGGCCCGGAGGACGGCGCAGCAGCAGCGACATCTGACGGTAAGCAACAGCCTGCTTGGAAAGGTCGTCGTAACCGATGAGAGCATGCTTGCCGTTGTCACGGAAGTACTCGCCCATGGCGCAACCGGCAAACGGTGCCAGATACTGCATCGGAGCCGGATCGGAAGCCGTGGCGGCGACGATGATCGAGTACTGCAGCGCGCCGCGCTCTTCCAGAACCTTGACGAACTGGGCAACGGTCGAACGCTTCTGACCGATAGCGACGTAGACGCAATAAAGCTTGTCGCCGTCAGGGCCATTGTCGTGAATGGCCTTCTGGTTCAGGATCGTGTCGAGAATGATGGCGGTCTTGCCGGTCTGGCGGTCGCCGATGACGAGTTCGCGCTGGCCGCGACCAACCGGGATGAGCGCGTCGATGGCCTTGAGGCCGGTCGACATCGGCTCATGAACCGACTTGCGCGGAATGATGCCGGGAGCCTTGACGTCAACGCGCGAACGCTTGGCGGCATTGATCGGGCCCTTACCGTCGATCGGATTACCGAGCGCGTCAACGACGCGGCCGAGCAGTTCCGGACCGACGGGAACGTCAACGATAGCGCCAGTCCGCTTTACGGTGTCGCCTTCCTTGATGTCACGGTCGGAACCGAAGATAACCACGCCGACATTGTCGGCTTCGAGGTTGAGCGCCATGCCGCGGATGCCGCCCGGAAACTCGACCATTTCGCCGGCCTGAACATTGTCGAGACCGTAAACGCGAGCAATACCGTCACCGACGGAAAGCACCTGGCCGACTTCCGAGACTTCCGCCTCATTGCCGAAATTTTTGATTTGATCTTTCAGAATTGCGGAAATTTCCGCGGCGCGGATATCCATCAGCCAACCTCTTTCAGTGCAAGCTTAAGGGTGGAAAGTTTGGTGCGAAGAGACGTATCGATCTGGCGGGAGCCGACCTTGACGATCAGACCACCGAGGATCGACGGGTCGACGGTAACGGAAATCGTCACATCCTTGCCGGTAACGCTCTTCAGCGCCGCTTTCAGTTCAGTTTCCTGCGCCTCGTCGAGCGCATGTGCCGAGATGACCTCGGCGGTGATTTCGCCGCGATGGGCGGCAGCGATGGTGCGGTAGGCGCGGATCATGCCGGGAACAGCGAAGAGACGGCGATTATTCGCAACAACCTTGAGGAAATTCAGAGCGAGACCGGAGATACCGGCCTTTTCGCAGATAGCGGTGATTGCCTTGAACTGATCCTCGGCGGAAAACACCGGGCTCGCAACCAGACGCTTCAAATCGTCGCTTTCGTCGAGAAGTGCGCCGAACTTGTCCAGCTCGGCCTGAACCGCTTCGACCGCACCCGCTTCCAAAGCAAGCTCGAAAAGCGACGACGCATACCTTTCCGCTACACCGGATGTTCCATGGGAGGTGTCTGCCACGGGCACTTTTTCCCTGCTAATCGTCCAAGACCATCAGCGATGGGGCTCCACCGCATCAAATTCTTGAAATCGTTTCAATTTCCCCGAAAAAGACCGGAATTCCCCCCTGCCTTTTCCCAATTTCGCGGTCCGTCTAGCATAGGACGCCGGGACTCGCAACACGCGTAATAGCGGAAAGCGCCGTTTGGGCAAGGGGGAATGCGTTTAAATTTTCCGATTTCGCTCAGGATGCGGCGCATCTGCGGCACAAAAGCCAAAAAGCCCGCCTCAGACCAGCCCGAAGACGTAGCTCAACGACAGCGCAGCGAGCAGAAAGTGCACAACCAGAAGTATGAAATTCCGCATGGTTGCGCCGCCATCGGAGAGTATGGAGAGAATGCCGCCAAAGACACTGAGGCCGAAAGCCGCACCAAAGGCGAGATAGACCATGGGCTGCGCGAGAAGCAGGGCGGCGGCGCCGAGACCGAGATAGAACCCGGCAAGCGACGAGCGCGCGAGCGTATAACCATCGCGGCGCTCACCCGCTGGCTGCAGCCCGAAGGCACGCAGCGTAATACCCGGTGCAAACATAAAAAAAAGGCCCATCATGGCCGAAACTACTGCCGCTCCGAAGGCCAGCTGCTCGCCGAACTCGGCGGGAAAATAAAACTCCATCTCGTTCCCCAAATCATCTTTGATTGCCTGCTGCGTTATGACACGGTCATGACAACGGGAAAACGCCCCGTCGGCGAGTTTCAAAGGAAACTTTGCGGGTCGATATCGAGCTGCACATGCACGCTGCCGCGCTCTTTCGGGCCATTGGTCAGAAGCGTTCGCAGAAAAGACTGCATGTCGGAATTGCGACGCCCGTGCACGAGGAGGCGGAAACGGTGGCGTCCGCGGATGAGAGCCAGCGGCGCTTCCGCCGGGCCGAGCAGCATGATGCCCGTAACTTGCGGCGCGGCGGCCCTTAAACCCCGTGCATGGGTTTCGGCCTCTGCACGCGTATCGGCGGAAACGATGATGGAGGCAAGGCGTCCGAAGGGGGGCAGGACAGCCTTTTCCCGCTCCACGATCTCTCTTTCATAGAAAGCCGAAGCATCACCCGAAACGATGGCCTGCATGACCGGATGCTGCGGCTGATAGGTTTGCAGCAAGCCATGGCTCTTCAACCCTGTGCGCCCGGCACGTCCCGTCACCTGCGAAAGCAGCTGGAAGGTTCGCTCCGCCGCGCGCGGATCGCCATTGGCAAGGCCGAGATCGGCATCGACAATGCCGACAAGCGTCATCAGCGGAAAATTATGTCCCTTGGCGACCAGCTGCGTGCCGATGACGATATCCGCCTCCCCTTTGACGATCGCCTCCAGCTCCAGCCGCAACCGCTTGACGCCCATGAGATCGGAGGAGAGCACGATGGTGCGGGCCTCAGGGAAATGTTTCTCCACCTCCTCGGCAATGCGCTCCACGCCGGGGCCGCAGGCCACCAGATGATCGAAGGTGCCGCATTCCGGGCAATGATCGGGCGTTGGCTCATTATGGCCGCACTGATGGCACTGCAATTGATTGCGAAACCGGTGCTCCACCAGCCAGCTGGAACATTGCGGGCACTGGAAACGGTGACCGCAGACGCGGCAGAGCGTGAGCGGCGCATAACCGCGGCGATTGAGGAAGAGCAGCGCCTGCTCGCCCTTTTCGATGGTCTTGCCGATCCCGCGCAGCAGGACGGGTGAGAGAAACCCTCCCCGCTCGGGCGGGTGGCGGCGCATATCGACAAGATGCAGGTCCGGCATCGCTGCATCGCCGAAACGTGTATGCAGGTGAATGGTGTTATAACGCCCGGAACTACCATTGACCTGGCTTTCGACCGACGGTGTGGCAGACACCAACACCACCGGGAATTCCGCGATCCGCGCCCTTACCACCGCCATGTCGCGGGCATTATAAAAGACACGATCTTCCTGCTTGTAAGCGGGGTCGTGCTCTTCATCGACAATGATGAGACCGAGATTGTCGAACGGCAGGAAAAGCGCCGAACGTGCCCCAGCCACCACCTTAACTTCACCAGTGACGGCCTGCCGCCAGACCTTCTCGCGCATACGCGGCGACAAGTCCGAATGCCATTCCGCCGGTTTCGCGCCGAAACGATCCTGAAAACGCTCCAGAAACGCCGCCGTCAACGCGATTTCGGGCAGCAGGATGAGAACCTGCCTGCCCTGACGGAGCGTCTCGGCCACCGCCTCGAAATAAACCTCGGTCTTGCCTGACCCCGTCACACCGTCGATCAGCGAGACATGAAAACCGCCCTTGCGCACATCTTCCAGTATCTCCGAGGCGGCCTGTTTCTGTGGGCCTTCCAGGCGCGGCTCGACATAGTCTGGATCGGGTTCAGCCACCACAGGCGGCGCGGGCAGAAACACCGTCTCGAACACGCCCTGCTTCACGAGACCGTCGATGACGCTGGTTGAGACGCCGGCGGCATGGGCAAGCCCGCTCTTCGTCCAGCCATGCCCTTCCGCCGCCAGTTCCATCACCCGCTCACGGGCGGGGGTGAGGCGCTCCGGCCGACCCTCCGTCAGCCGCAGCCCCTCGATCATCGGTTCGGGATCGAAGGCGGCAGGGGCGCGCAGCGCCATGCGCGCCACGAGGCCGGGCGGAGACAGCGTATAGGCGGCAACCCAGTCCACGAAGCGGCGCATTTCCGCCTTCAGCGGCGGGCACTCGAAACTCTTGGTGATGGGCCGCAGCTTCTTCGGATCGACGCCCTTCTCGCCCGCATCGTCCCACACCACGCCGAAGACCTGCCGGGGACCGAGCGGCACCTGCACGACGGAACCCGTCTCCACCACCATATCCTCAGGCACAGAGTAGCTGTATGGCCCGGGCGCCGGCATGGGCACGAGAACGGGCACCGTGCGCGTGGGCGACGGCGGGTCGAACAGAGCCCCAAACAGATCGGACGAATCTTTTGCCATGATGTGGCGACCATGCCCCGACGACAGGAAAAAGGAAACCGCCCGGATGTAGTGGGCGCGCCTTGCAAAGTCCACCTCTTAACCAAATGCTGACCATAAGCGCATAGTTTCGGGGCATGGAATGGAGCGCCGCGTGACCGAAATCCTGACATTTGCCGAACCCGATCTCCTGAATGAACGCCAGTCCTGGCTCGCCGCCCTTGCCGGCGAACGCCGCCTTTCCGACAACACCGTCGAGGCCTATGAGCGCGACACGCGCCAGTTCCTGACCTTTCTCACCGGCTATATCGGCAAACCCGCTGCGGTCACGGATATAGCCGATCTGCGCCCTGTCGATCTGCGCGCCTTTCTGGCCAACCGGCGCAAGGAAGGTGCCGGCGCCCGTTCGCTCGGCCGGCATCTGGCAGGCTTGCGCTCCCTGCTTCAGTACCTGCAGAAAAAAGGCCTGGTGAATGCCGCCGGTGCCACTGCCATGCGCGCGCCAAAACAGCCGAAATCGCTACCGAAACCGCTGACCGACCGGCAGGCGCTGAAAATCACCACGAGTGAAGCGCAACTGAACGACGAACCATGGATCGCCGCCCGCAACGCAGCGGTCCTTTCACTGCTTTATGGCTGCGGTCTGCGCATTTCCGAGGCGCTTGGTCTTACCCCGGCCGATTTCCCGTCCGGCGCCCGCAGCCTGCGCATTACCGGCAAAGGCAACAAGACGCGGATTGTGCCCCTGCTGGCAGTGGTGACGGAAGCAGTCGATACCTACAGGACGCTTTGCCCCTATGCCCTCTCGTCGGATGAACCCCTCTTCCTCGGCGCGCGCGGCGGCAAGCTGCAACCCGCCATCATCCAGCGGGAAATGCAGAAGCTGCGGGGTGCTTTCGGCCTGCCGGAAAACGCCACACCGCATGCGCTACGCCACTCCTTCGCCACGCACCTTCTCGCCGGCGGCGGCGACCTTCGCACCATTCAGGAACTGCTGGGCCATGCGAGCCTGTCCACCACACAAGTCTATACCGGCGTCGACACCGCGAGGCTGCTGGAAATCTACGACAACGCCCATCCGCGCGCATGAAGCACGAAATGGTTAACCATAACCATTAACCAGACATCCAAGCCGCCGTTCTATAAGCGAACGACAACCGGATTGAACCGATGAATAGCCTGATAAAACCGCAAAACTTCACCGCAACCCTGATGGGCAAGACCGGCGACGCCCTGATGTGGCTGCTTGCCGCCCTGCATGTCGCCGCCGTCGCAATCCTGCTCATGACTTTGCTTTCCTTGGGGCAAGCGGAAGCCGCGCAGCAGCAGATCGCCTGCACCGGCAACGACATTCTCGTGGAAATGCGCAAGACCGATCCACAAGCCTTCGCAAAGATCGAACAGGAAGCGACCGCTATCCCGAACGGCAAGGGCAATTTCTGGCGCATCGAAAAGGCCGGAACGCCCACGTCCTATCTTCTCGGCACCATGCATGTCACCGATCCGCGTGTTCTGGAAATGCCAACCGCTGCCAGCCCGGCCTTCGAAAAAGCCGCGACGGTCATCGTGGAATCGGACGAAATCGTCGATGACAAGAAGGTCGCCGCCTCGCTGCTGAGCAAGCCTGAACTCACCATGTTTCTGGATGGCAAATCGATCACCGATATCCTCTCACCGGAAAATGTCACGCGTCTGGAAAAGGGTCTCAAGGAACGCGGCATTCCGCTGAACGCCGTTTCGCGCATGAAGCCGTGGATGCTTTCGAGCTTCGTCGCCCTTCCCGCCTGTGAATTCGCCCGTAAGGCCACTGGCCTTTCCTTTCTCGACAAGAAGCTGGCCGAAGATGCCATTGCGGACGGAAAACACCTTGTCGGGCTGGAGACCATGGTGGAGCAGCTGACGGCGATGTCGGAGCTGCCGATGGAATTTCATCTTCAGGCGCTGATCGAAACGCTCGAACTGGGCGATCGGATGGATGACATCATGACAACTATGACCGATCTATACGTCGCCGGCGATATCGGCATGACCATGCCCATGCTGAAAAGCCTGGACCCCAAAAAGGCAGCGGCCGAAAGCGAACAGGGCTACGCCGCCTTCGAACAGCGCATCATCACCGACCGCAACCATGTCATGGCGGAGCGGGCCACACCAGAACTTGCCAGGGGCAATGTTTTCATGGCCGTTGGCGCACTGCATCTGCCGGGCGAGGAAGGTCTTGTCGAATTGCTGCGCGCGGAAGGCTTCACCCTCACGCGGGTCGATTGACCGGCTCATTCCCGATGCTGACGGGCCGGACATTGGCGCAGAACGGCCGCATCGTCGCCGGCACGATGCGGCGGTGAAACGGTCCCACGACAAGAAGATAAAGCCGCCCGAACAGGTTCTTGCGCCTGACGATGGTGGTGACACTCACCAGCTAGCGGTTTTCCTTCTCTTCGAGATCGACGACGATCCGGAAATCGAGATGGCGGTCGTCGAAGCCGAGCACAGTCCGCTGTGGCGTGGATGACAGGACGGGAAAACCGCCTGCCGATGTGCCAGCCGCAATTTCTACCATTCTCAATCCGAAAAGCGCTACCACGCGGTTTCGAAGCGCCATTAGGCTGCGGATCCACGGCGGAGGATGATCGAGAAGCAGTCTGCTCACATCGAGCGACGTTATGCCCGTCCTCATCATCTCGCCCTGAAAGCGATCACACCAATCGGCGCCCGGCAATATGTCTTCGCTGTTTCGCATCTCTGTCCCCCAGCCGCCCGTTGCGGCGAGGGCCACCATCGTCTTTTTCCGGCGAACCGAAAACGTGACAAACCGCCGCTCAACCGTGTGTCATGCGCTTGAGAATATTGGTACGCCAGTAGAGCTGGTGAACCAGAACGGCGGCGACATGGCCGGCAATCAGCACCCACATCACAGCCTTGAAGGGACCGGAATGCAACTCTCCTGCCGTTGCGATACCGAAGTAATAAGCAGCGATGCCGGAAAGCGGCAGAATGAAGAACAGGACATAGAAGGTGAAATGAGCCACCTTGGCGGCAATCTGCGACACACGCGGTTCTTCAGCCGGATGCGGCGGCACGCCTTGGAAAAAGCGAAGACAGAGACGCAGTACCGCAAGCAACAGAATGGCAAAGCCGACATAGGCATGAATATTGGCCGAAGAAATCTGATCCGGTGTCAACGTCTCACCCCGCCGCATCAGCCGGTAGGCGTGCTCCATGCCATCGGGAAACAACAGGTTGAAGAAGATCAGAAGCGCCATCGACCAATGAATGATACGCTGCGGCATAGTGAAGGAAACTTGACTACGAAACGCCATTTTATTGCCTTTTATCAAAAGGTTAGACAGGCTGCGGCGCGCAGTATGGAAAACCCCGGCCTGCATGGCAAGCCGGGGTTTGGCAGATGACTGAAATTTAATGATGGAGCAACGGGCTCCAAAAACCGATCACATGTGGATCGGCTTGAAGAAGGTCGCCAGCGCCGCTTCCTTCACGGCTTCCGACATGGTCGGATGCGCATGGCAGGTGCGGCCGAGATCTTCCGAAGAACCGCCGAATTCCATCAGCACGGTAATCTCATGGATCATCTCACCAGCGCCGAAACCAACGATATGGCCGCCGAGAACCCGGTCGGTTTCCTTGTCGGCAAGGATCTTCACGAAGCCATCCGTCACCTGCATGGCGCGGGCGCGGCCATTGGCGGTGAAGGGGAACTTGCCGACCTTGTAGGCGACGCCAGCGGCCTTCAGTTCTTCTTCGGTCTTGCCGACGGAAGCGACTTCCGGCTGCGTATAGACCACGGCCGGAATGACGTCATAATTCACATGGCCGTGCTGGCCGGCGAGAATTTCCGCAAGAGCAACGCCCTCATCTTCCGCCTTGTGTGCCAGCATCGGGCCTTTCACCACGTCACCGATTGCATAGATGCCATCGACATTGGTCTTGAAGTGGCCGTCGATTTCGACACGACCGCGACTGTCCAGCACGACGCCGGCTTCCGCGAGGCCGAGACCTTCGGTATAGGGCTTGCGGCCGGTGGAAATCAGGACGACATCAGCTTCCAGCGTTTCAGCAGCGCCGCCCTTGACCGGCTCGAATACGACCTTGGCACCGGCAGAGGTCTTTTCAACGGCCGTCACCTTGGCACCGAGCTTGAAATCGAGACCCTGTTTGGCGAGCAGACGCTGAGCCTGCTTGGAGACTTCGCTGTCCATGCCGCCGAGAATGGTGTCGAGATATTCAACGACGGTGACCTTCGCGCCAAGACGCGACCAGACCGAACCGAGCTCGAGGCCGATGACGCCACCACCAACGACGATCAGCTTTTCCGGAACCTTGGAAAGGGCGATTGCACCGGTGGAGGACACGATGACGGTTTCATCGATATCGACCTGAACGCCCGGAATGCCGGCAACGTCGGAACCGGTGGCGATGACGATGTTCTTGGCTTCGATTTCTTGGCTCTCACCCTTCTCGTTGGTGACGGAAACCTTGCCGGCGGAAACCACCTTGCCCATGCCCTGGAAGGCATCGATCTTGTTCTTCTTGAACAGGAAGGACACGCCGTCGACATTGGCCTTCACCACACCGTCCTTGTGGCCCATCATCTTTTCAAGGTTCAGCTTCGGCGCGGCAACTTCGATACCGAGCGTATCGACACCATGGGCGACATGCGCGAAGGTTTCGGACGCGTGCAGCAACGCCTTGGAGGGGATGCAGCCGACATTGAGGCAGGTGCCGCCATAGGTCGCGCGCTTTTCGATCACTGCGACCTTAAGACCAAGCTGTGCCGCCTTGACCGCGCAAACATAACCGCCGGGACCCGTACCGATTACAACTACATCATATGCCATGTTCTGGTTCCTGCTTTATTGGGACAAGATATCGGATCATTGCCCAGCTTCCATTTGACCTGAAACTCAGGCCGCTTTTTCCGTTGCGAGTTTTATACCAAGAGCGATGAAGACAACACCGCTGGTGCGGTCGATCCATTGGCTGGCGCGCTGAAACGCGGCGCGCATGCGCGGCGTTGTCATGAACAGGCTGACGCCGACGAACCACAGGATAAGGCAGCTTGCCATGACGAGCCCGTATCCGAATTTGATGGTAACCGGCGTATGCGCATGAACCACCGTCGAAAAGATCGACAGGAAGAAAAACACCGGTTTTGGATTGAGCGCATTGGCGGCAAAACCGAGCGTGAAGGCCTTCAGCCCGGTCTGCGTGCTTTTTGCTCGAACGCCGCCCTCGCCTTCAGCGGTCGGCAATTCTGTCTTGCCGGCGCGCAGCGCCTTGATGCCGATATAGATCAGATAGGCGACGCCCAGCCATTTGACTATGTTGAAGAGATAGATCGACTGGGAAATGATGAGACCAAGTCCGAGGATCGTATAGGTGACGTGGAACATCAAGGATGTGCCGACGCCGAAGCTGGTGATAATGGCCTGTTTGCGCCCATGCACCATAGCCTGACGCATGACCATCGCCAGATCGGCGCCCGGCGATACGATTGCGAAAGCGAAGATCGCCATCAGGGATGCAAGTTCGACAATATATTGATGCATCACGAGCCGCCTTCAAAACATCAGCACGATAAACATGAGCGCCAGACCAAGCATTGAGCCCAGCCAGACGAACGAGCGGATATAAGGAACGCCCGTAAGATAAAGCGGGATATAGACAACACGGCAGATCAGCCAGAGCCAGGCACCAATAAGCGCTAGGCCGGATGGGTCACCCGCCATGATAACGCCGAAAGCCAGTGCCAGAAAAGCCGGATAGGTCTCCCGGAAATTGGCAGATGCGCGCGAAGCGCGACCGGAGAGCTTGCCCTGTGGCTTCTGCTCACCGTCTCTCGGACCGGCATTCCATTCACGCCCCAGTTCTCTGGTCGCCGTCATCCCCTGCAACAGGACATGCACGACGAGAAGAAGAACGCTTAGACCGATAAGCGGTAAAAAAGGCGAAGCGGCAAGAAATGTCGGCTGCACGTCTGCTCTCCCGGGTGGTCTTTCAGCGGGGTTTCACTTGAAGCCCCGCTGAAACGAAAAGCAAGAGCGATCAGAGATCGAGAACCAGACGTTCCGGATCTTCGAGGCTTTCCTTGACGCGAACGAGGAAGGTCACGGCTTCCTTGCCGTCAACGATACGGTGATCGTAGGAGAGCGCGAGATACATCATCGGACGGATGACGACCTGACCGCCGATGGCGACCGGACGCTCCTGGATCTTGTGCATGCCGAGGATGCCCGACTGCGGTGCGTTGAGGATCGGCGAGGACATCAACGAGCCGTAGACGCCACCATTGGTGATGGTGAAGGTGCCGCCCTGCATGTCGGCCATGCCGAGCGAACCGTCGCGCGCTGCCTTGGCGAGGCGGCCGAGTTCCTTTTCAACGCCGGCGATAGAGAGCTGGTCGGCATCGCGGATAACCGGAACGACAAGACCCTTATCGGTGCCGACGGCCATGCCGACGTGACAATAGTTCTTGTAGATGATGTCCGTACCGTCGATTTCAGCGTTGACGGCGGGCAGTTCCTTCAGCGCGTGGGTCACGGCCTTGGTGAAGAAGCCCATGAAGCCGAGCTTAACGCCATGCTTCTTCTCGAACACGTCCTTGTAACGGTTGCGCAGGTCCATGACGGCGCTCATGTCCACCTCGTTATAGGTGGTCAGCATGGCGGCGGTGTTCTGCGCATCCTTGAGACGCTTGGCGATCGTCTGACGCAGGCGGGTCATCTTCACGCGCTCTTCGCGAACCTGATCCTGCTCGGCGGAAACCGGACGGGGAGCAGCAGCAACCGGAGCCGGAGCGGTGGCAGGTGCGGAAACGCCCTTGGCGACGGCGGCGAGAACGTCACCCTTCAGAACCTGGCCGCGCTTGCCGGAACCATCGACCTGATCGGCAGACAGGTTGTTTTCAGCCAGCAGCTTGCCAGCGGCAGGTGCCGGCGGCATAGCGCTGGCGGCAGAAGCAGCGGGAGCCGGAGCAGCGGCGGCGGCAGGCTTTGCCGGTTCGGCAGCCGGTGCCGAGGTTGCAGCGCCGGCAGCACCTTCGGCGATCTGGCCGAGAAGCGCGTCGAGACCGACGGTCTCGCCGTTCTGCGCAACGATTTCGGTCAGCACGCCGGAGGCGGGTGCCGGAACTTCGACGGTAACCTTGTCGGTTTCCAGTTCTACGAGCGGTTCGTCGGCCTTGACGGTGTCGCCGACCTTCTTGAACCAGGTGCCGACGGTCGCTTCGCTGACGGATTCGCCGAGGGTTGGTACGCGGATTTCAGTGGCCATGATCTAGTTCCGTTATTCGGGTGTCTTTTTTGCGGGGCGATGCGGGAGAGTTCTCACTCTCCCAGCGCGTCTTCCAGGAACGCAGCAAGCTGCGCCAGATGCTTGGACATCAGGCCGGTCGCCGGAGAGGCGGCAGCCGGACGGCCCGTGTAACGGACCTTCTGGTACTTGGCGTCGATATGCGCCAGGACCCATTCCAGGTAAGGATCGATGAACGACCACGCACCCATGTTCTTCGGCTCTTCCTGGCACCAGACCATCTCCGCATTGCGGAAGCGCGACAACTCGTTGATGAGTGCCTTGGCCGGGAACGGATAGAGCTGCTCGACACGCAGTAGGTAGATATCGTCGATACCGCGCTTTTCACGCTCCTCGAGCAGATCGTAATAAACCTTGCCCGTGCACATGACGACGCGGCGGATCTTCGAATCCTTCTGCAGCTTGATCGGACCGTCCTTGATGACTTCCGCATCGTCCCACAGGAGACGGTGGAAGGAGGACTCGCCTGCAAGCTCGGCCAGCGAAGAGGTGGCGCGCTTGTGACGCAGCAGCGACTTCGGCGTCATCAGGATCAGCGGCTTGCGGAAGTCGCGCTTCACCTGGCGGCGCAGGATGTGGAAGTAGTTGGCCGGCGTCGTGCAGTTGGCAACCTGCATGTTGTCTTCGGCGCACATCTGCAGCCAACGCTCCAGACGGGCGGACGAGTGTTCCGGACCCTGACCTTCGTAGCCATGCGGCAGAAGGCAGACGAGACCGGACATGCGCAGCCACTTGCGTTCACCCGAAGAGATGAACTGGTCGAACACCACCTGCGCGCCGTTGGCGAAGTCACCGAACTGGGCTTCCCAAAGGGTCAGCGCGTTCGGACGGGCCAGCGAGTAGCCGTATTCGAAACCGAGAACGGCTTCTTCCGAAAGCATCGAGTTGATGACTTCGTAACGGGCCTGCGTCGGCGAAAGGTTGGCGAGCGGAATATAACGCTCTTCGGTCTCCTGATCGTAGAGGACCGAGTGACGCTGCGAGAAGGTGCCGCGTTCGCAATCCTGACCGGAAAGACGAATCTTGTGGCCGTCGGCAACGAGCGAACCGAACGCAAGCGCTTCCGCCATTGCCCAGTCGATGCCTTCGCCCGTCTCGACCATCTGCGAGCGGTTTTCCATAAAGCGCTGGATCGTGCGATGGGCGCTGAAGCCTTCCGGAATGGTCGACAGCTTCTTGCCGATTTCCTTGAGCTGCTTCATCGGTACGCCGGTCTTGCCGCGACGCTGCTCATCGGCATTGTCGGCAGCGCGCAGGCCGGACCACTGGCCATCCAGCCAGTCGGCCTTGTTCGGCTTGTAGGACTGGCCTGCCTCGAACTCCTGCTCGAGATGAGCACGCCAGTCGGCCTTCATCTTCTCGAATTCACCTTCGCTGATCAGGCCTTCCGCAATCAGCCGGTCGGCATAAATGCGCGCGACCGTCTTGTGACCACGGATAACCTTGTACATCTTCGGCTGCGTGAACGCCGGCTCGTCGCCTTCGTTATGGCCGAAGCGACGGTAACAGAACATGTCGATGACGACAGGCTTATGGAACTTCATGCGGTATTCGGTCGCGACTTTGGCCGCATAGGTA
This sequence comes from Agrobacterium salinitolerans, assembly GCF_027498475.1. NCBI lineage: Bacteria > Pseudomonadati > Pseudomonadota > Alphaproteobacteria > Hyphomicrobiales > Rhizobiaceae > Agrobacterium > Agrobacterium salinitolerans. The sequence goes on from NZ_JAPZLN010000001.1 coordinate 1,523,665, forward strand.
ACCGCTTCCGGATCGTCACCGTTGACGTGGAAGATCGGCGCTTCGATCATCTTGGCGACGTCGGACGGATAGGGCGACGAACGGGAGAAGGCCGGGTTCGTCGTAAAGCCGATCTGGTTGTTGATGATGAAATGCATGGTGCCGGCAACGCGGTGACCGCGCAGACCGGAAAGGCCGAGAATTTCGGCAACCACGCCCTGACCCGCAAAAGCGGCATCGCCATGCAGCAGGAGCGGCAGCACCTTGGCGCGTTCAGACAGCGGAATGATGTCGCCGTCCCACACCTTGGCCAGCTGGTCCTGCTTGGCGCGGGCCTTGCCCATGACAACGGGGTTGACGATCTCAAGGTGCGACGGGTTGGCCGTCAGCGACAGGTGAACCTTGTTGCCATCGAATTCGCGGTCGGAGGAGGCGCCGAGGTGGTACTTCACGTCACCCGAACCTTCGACATCGTCAGGCTTGAACGACCCCCCCTTGAACTCGTGGAACACGGCGCGATGCGGCTTGCCCATCACGTTGGTCAAAACGTTCAGGCGACCGCGGTGGGCCATGCCGAGAACGACTTCTTCCAGACCTTCCTGGCCGCCGCGCTTGATGATCTGCTCCAGCGCCGGGATGAGCGATTCACCGCCATCGAGGCCGAAACGCTTGGTGCCCTTGAAACGCACGTCGAGGAACTGCTCGTAGCCTTCGGCTTCGACCAGCTTCGACAGAATGGCCTTCTTGCCTTCGGCCGTGAAGGCAACGCCCTTGTCCGGACCTTCAATACGCTCCTGAATCCAGCCTTTTTCTTCCGGGCTGGACATGTGCATGAATTCGACGCCGATGGTGGAGCAGTAGGTGCGCTCCAGAATATCGATCATCTCGCGCACGGTCGCATATTCGAGGCCGAGCACGTTATCGATGAAAATCTTGCGGTCGTAGTCGCTTTCCTCGAAGCCGTAGGACTTCGGCGAAAGCTCGTTGTAATCCTCGACGGCAACGGCAATACCGAGCGGGTCGAGCTTGGCATGCAGGTGGCCGCGCATGCGGTAAGCGCGGATCATCATGATGGCGCGAACGCTGTCACGGGTCGCCTGCAGCACTTCGGCTTCGCTGACCGGCTTGCCGGTGTCGGCGCTCTTGGCCTCAGCTTTCGCCTGAACCTTCTTTTCGATGGCCTTTTCGACCGTGGCCCAGTTGCCGTCGAGTGCGGAGACCAGTTCGCCATTTGCCGGGATCGGCCAGTTGGCACGCTTCCAGGAGGCGCCCTTGGCCGCCTTCTTCACGTCTTCCGGATTATCGGACAACGCCTTGAAGAAGCTCTGCCACTCCGGCGACACGGAAGAGGGGTCCTCTTCGTACCGGGCATAGAGCTGCTCGATATAGGCTGCATTCGCGCCGTCCAGAAACGACGTGATCTGAAACTGCTCGTTCGCTTCTTGCCTTGCCATTGTGTTCTTGCGGACTTATCCGTCCGCCTCCTCGATGCCGTTAGGGCCGTTCAACCGGCCTGCCGCTTTGATTATTGCTGTCTGCCGCCGGGGCGGTATGCCGTCTGTCTGTCGTTCTTGCGGCATCGGGCAGCGCGAGCTTTAGGCCGCGCCGCCCGTCACCGTTTCATGTGGTCTCAGCCCTTGAGGACTTCAACCAGCGTCTTGCCGAGGCGCGCCGGGGAAGGCGAAACCTTGATGCCGGCCGCTTCCATGGCTGCGATCTTGGATTCCGCATCGCCCTTGCCGCCCGAAACGACAGCGCCGGCGTGGCCCATGGTGCGACCCTTCGGAGCCGTACGGCCCGCGATGAAGCCGGCCATCGGCTTCTTGCGGCCCTTCTTGGCTTCGTCGATCAGGAACTGTGCCGCATCTTCTTCAGCCGAACCACCGATTTCGCCGATCATGATGATCGACTGCGTGGCGTCGTCAGCGAGGAACATTTCCAGGACGTCGATGAACTCGGTGCCCTTGACCGGGTCGCCGCCGATGCCGACAGCCGTCGTCTGGCCGAGGCCTTCGTTCGATGTCTGGAACACGGCTTCATAGGTGAGCGTGCCGGATCGCGAAACGATACCGACCGAACCCTTGCGGAAGATGGAGCCCGGCATGATGCCGATCTTGCATTCTTCCGGCGTCAGGATGCCGGGGCAGTTCGGGCCGAGCAGGCGGGACTTCGAACGGTCGAGGCGAGCCTTGACGCGAACCATGTCCATGACCGGGATGCCCTCGGTGATGCAGGTGATGAACGGAATTTCCGCATCGATGGCTTCGATGATCGCGTCTGCTGCGCCTGCCGGCGGAACATAGATCACGGACGCGTCTGCACCGGTCTTTTCCTTGGCTTCGGCAACTGTTGCGAAGATCGGCAGGCTTTCGCCCTTGGAACCGGTCCAGGTTTCGCCACCCTTCTTCGGATGGATACCGCCGACCATCTGCGTGCCGTAATAGGCAAGCGCCTGTTCGGTGTGGAAGGTGCCGGTCTTGCCGGTCAGACCCTGAACGAGGATCTTGGTGTCTTTATTAACGAGAATAGACATTATTTCCGGTCCCTCAATTAGCCGTTGATCGCCGCGACGATCTTCTTGGCTGCGTCGTCCAGATCGTCAGCAGCCGTAATCGCAAGGCCCGATTCGTTCAGAAGCTTCTTGCCGAGTTCGACGTTGGTGCCTTCGAGGCGAACAACGAGCGGAACCTGCAAACCGACTTCCTTCACCGCGGCGATGACGCCTTCGGCGATAACGTCGCACTTCATGATGCCGCCGAAGATGTTGACGAGGATACCCTCGACCTTCGGGTCGGCAGTGATGATCTTGAAGGCTGCCGCAACCTTCTCCTTGCCGGCGCCACCGCCGACGTCGCAGAAGTTTGCCGGCTCCTTGCCGTAAAGCTTGATGATGTCCATCGTCGCCATGGCAAGGCCAGCGCCGTTGACCATGCAGCCGATGTTGCCGTCGAGCGCGACGTAAGCGAGGTCCCACTTGGAGGCTTCGATTTCCTTGGCGTCTTCTTCGGTCTCGTCGCGCAACGCCTTGACGTCGTCATGGCGGAACATGGCGTTGCCATCGAAGGAAACCTTGGCGTCGAGAACGCGCAGATGGCCATTTTCCATGACGATCAGCGGGTTGATCTCGAGAAGAGCCATGTCCTTCTCGCTGAAGGCCTTGTAGAGGATCGGGAAGAGCGACTTGGCGTCTTCGGCAGCAACGCCGTCGAGTTCAAGCGCCTTGGAGATCGCAGCAACGTCGGCATCGGAAACGCCCTTTTCAGGGTTGATGGCGATGGTGTGGATTTTCTCAGGTGTGTCGTGAGCGACAGCTTCGATGTCCATGCCGCCTTCAGTGGAAACCACGAAAGCAACCTGGCCGACCGAACGGTCTACCAGCAGCGAGCAGTAGAGTTCGCGGGCGATATCAGCGCCGTCTTCGATATAGAGGCGGTTAACCTGCTTGCCGGCATCGCCCGTCTGCGCCGTTACCAGCGTGTTGCCGAGCATGTCCTTGGCGTGGGAAACGACTTCTTCGATGGACTTCGCCAGACGAACGCCGCCCTTGGCGTCCGGGCCGAGTTCCTTGAACTTGCCCTTACCGCGTCCGCCAGCATGGATCTGGCTCTTGACGACGTAAAGCGGGCCGGGAAGCTGCTTTGCGGCAGCTTCTGCTTCTTCGACCTTGAGAATGGCCACGCCTTCAGCAACCGGCGCGCCGTAGCCCTTCAGAAGAGCCTTGGCCTGATATTCGTGAATATTCATGGAATAATCCCTGTTTGGAGCCGCTTGAGGCTATTACTTCAGCGACGGAGCGATGTTGACGCAGGCTTCGCAAAGCCCGGCGACGGCACCGACGGATTTCTGGAAGGCGGCTTCTTCTTCCTTGTTGAGTTCGATCTCGATGATGCGCTCGATACCGCCTGCACCGATGATGGTGGGAACGCCCACATACATGTCGTCGACGCCATACTGACCCGAGAGATGGGCAGCGGCGGGCAGGACGCGCTTCTTGTCCTTGAGGTAGGATTCAGCCATTTCGATTGCAGATGCAGCCGGCGCGTAATAGGCCGAGCCGGTCTTCAAGAGGCCGACGATTTCCGCACCGCCGTCACGGGTGCGCTGAATGATCTGCTCAAGACGCTCCGCCGTCAGCCAGCCCATCTTGACGAGGTCGGTCAGCGGAACGCCAGCAACGGTGGAGTAACGGGCGAGCGGCACCATGGTGTCGCCGTGACCGCCGAGAACGAAAGCGGTAACGTCTTCAACCGAAACGTTGAACTCTTCAGCGAGGAAGAGGCGGAAACGCGCGCTGTCGAGAACGCCGGCCATGCCGACGACCTTGTTCTTCGGCAGGCCGGAGAACTTCTGCAGCGCCCAGACCATGGCGTCGAGCGGGTTGGTGATGCAGATGACGAAAGCGTTCGGCGCGTACTTCTTGATGCCGGCGCCGACCTGTTCCATGACCTTGAGGTTGATGCCGAGAAGATCGTCGCGGCTCATGCCCGGCTTGCGGGCAACACCTGCGGTGACGATGCAGACGTCAGCGCCTTCGATGGCAGCGTAATCGGAAGCACCGGTGAGCTTTGCATTGAAGCCTTCAACCGGGCCGGACTGGGCAATATCCAGACCCTTGCCCTGCGGGATACCGTCGGCAATATCGAAGAGGACGATATCGCCCAGTTCCTTCAGGCTGGCCAGATGCGCCAGCGTGCCGCCGATCATGCCAGAACCAATAAGTGCAATTTTTTTGCGAGCCATCGAATGCTTCCTCTTGAGCTTCAATTCAATTTCACCGCGCCAAACCGGCAGCCAAATTGTCGCACTTCGATTAGCCCCATTGGCTAAAATTGGCAACAGATTCTTTTGTGATCAGTATTTTCAATCGTTTAGATCATTATTTTCTTACGTAAACGTAAGAAAATACGTCACGAAAGTGTCAAAGTTTCTGCCGTTTTTCGAGATGAAGCGCCAGATAATCGGCGCTGCGCATCTCAAACAGACGCGAGGCGGTACGATCGAACTCGAAACCTTCCGTCCCCTTGCGTTTGCCGAGCAGGTCCTCCGGCATGGCGGCAGCGGAGGCAAAAAGCCTGACGCTGTGATCGTAAAGTGCGTCGATGAGGATGATGAAACGCTTGGTCTCGTTGCGCTTGTCCGCGTTCAAGAACGGGATATGGTCGATGAAGACCGTATCGAAACGATTGGCGATAGCCAGGAAGTCCGAAGCCCCAAGCGGTTTTTCGCAGAGATCGGAAAAGGAAAACCGGGCGACCCTGCCGCTGGCGCGCGGCACCAGAATGGAACGCCCCTTCATCGGTATCTCGGTCGGCGCAACAAGATGGCCGCCAGTCATATGCCGCCAGGCCATGTCCATCGCCTGATCCGCCGAACCGTCGAGCGGGGTGACATAGACCGGAAGGCTTTCCAGCTTCTCCATCCGGTAGTCGGTGGGGCTGTCCAGCGTTACCACCTCAACATATTTCTTCAGCAAGTCGACGAAAGGCAGGAACAGGCCGCGATTGAGCCCGTCTTTGTAAAGATTGTCGGGGACGACGTTGGAGGTGGTCACCAACGTGCAGCCATTGGCGAAGAGCTCGCTGAACAGCCGGGCGAGGATCATTGCATCGGCAATATCCGTGACGGTGAACTCGTCGAAGCAAAGGAGCTCCGCTTCCGCCAGAAGTTGGGCCGCGACAGGTGGAATGGGGTCTGCCTGTTTGGTTTCGCCATTTTTCAACTTCTGCCGGTGCGCATGCACACGATTATGCACATCCGCCATGAATTCATGAAAATGGCAACGCCGCTTGGAAGAAACGGGCGCCATCTCGTAGAACATGTCCATCAGCATCGTCTTGCCGCGACCGACGCTGCCATAGACATAGAGACCCTTGACGGCCGCCGCAGGTCCGGACTTGCGCGCGAACATCCAGCCAAGCGCACTTTTTTTTCTGGCGGGCTTGCGCGCTTTCAGATCGGCAAGGATACGGTCGAGATGAGCCGCCACGCCTAGCTGGGCGGCGTCGGCCTGCAAAGTGCCAGCTACCGTCAATGCGTTGAGCTGTTCAACGACACTATGGTTATAGTCAGGCAATGGCTTCATGAAAAAGCGCCCCGGACGCGGGCGCAAATCCGCACCCGCGACGAATGGAATGGCTTAGAGCGAAGAAGGCAATCCGGCTGCACCGGAAATGCTCATCGGCTGAGGCTGAGCGGCTGGCCGCTATTGGTCGTGCCGTCAAAGCGCGCATCGGCGCTTTTGTAGACACGGCCGATCGTATTGCCGGCGCGGTCCTTGAAGAGGACCATCTTGCCGGAGACTTCCCAGGAACCCATTGCCGTCAGCTCGCCCGCACAACCGCGCGTGCCGCCACGGGAGCCGGCGCCGAGATTGGTGAGTGTCAGGAACATGTCGCAATTGGCACCGCCGTTGGAAACGCGCCAGTTGCCGACCATGGATTCCTTGGTAACGTCGAGGGCCGTTGCCGGGGGCGCTGCAGAAGCGACATTCACGCCGCCAGGTGCTGCGGATGCAGGCGCCGATGGGAACTGGCTGCCGGAAGCGCCACCAGGCGGCGGCAAGGCGCCGGACTGGACCGACGGCACCGGCTGTGCCTGCAACGGCGGCGTATAACCGGGATTGTTGCTGCCATTATTGTTGTAATCGTAGGAGGTACGTTGGCAACCGGCAAGGCTCATCACAACCGCAAGGCCCGTCACCACATATCTGAATTGCATATCAAGCTCCCGATTCTCTCGCTTCCGGAAAGACAGTGATCAAACAAGAAGGCTGAATTATTACCAAAGCCTTATCTTGCGCAAGCGATGGCCGGGATAATTACCATTTCGGTCGATTTTTACCGAATTTTCCCGTGCCGGGTTGTAAAAAGGGCCACGGTCGAGACCGTGGCCCGATAGGGTTTCCGTCGTCAGCGAATCGCCTTCAAACGCGGCGCTCGACCATCATCTTCTTGATTTCCGCAATCGCCTTGGCCGGGTTCAAGCCCTTGGGGCAAGCCTGCGCGCAGTTCATGATGGTGTGGCAGCGGTAAAGGCGGAACGGATCCTCGAGATTGTCGAGACGCTCGCCGGTTGCCTCGTCGCGGCTGTCGATCAGCCAGCGATAGGCCTGTAGCAGAACGGCCGGACCGAGATAACGGTCGCCATTCCACCAGTAGCTGGGACAGGAGGTGGAGCAGCAGGCGCAGAGAATGCACTCATAAAGACCGTCCAGCTTCAGGCGATCCTCATGGCTCTGCTTCCACTCCTTGGCGGGTGTCGGCGAGACTGTCTTCAGCCAGGGCTCGATGGAGCGGTGCTGCGCATAAAAGTTCGAGAGATCGGGAACCAGGTCCTTCACCACGGGCATATGCGGCAGCGGATAGACCTTCACCGTCCCGTTGATCTCGTCCATGCCCTTGGTACAGGCGAGCGTATTGGTGCCGTCGATGTTCATCGCGCAGGAACCGCAGATACCTTCGCGGCAGGAGCGACGTAACGTCAGCGTCGGATCGATATTGTTCTTGATGTAGAGAAGCGCATCGAGAACCATCGGTCCGCAATCATCGACGTCGATATAGAAAGTGTCGATGCGCGGGTTCTGGCCATCATCCGGGTTCCAGCGATAGACGCGGTATTCGCGCACATTCTTGGCACCATCCGGCTTCGGCCAGACCTTGCCTTCGTTGATCTGGGAATTTTTGGGGAGAGCGAGTTCAACCATATCCAGTTCCTCAAATCAGTAGACGCGCGCCTTCGGCTCGATCTTTTTCGGATCGATGCCGTCGGCGATGAGGTCGGTGTGAACCGGGCGATAATCGAGCTTCACGTCGCCTTCGGCGCTGACCCAAGCAAGCGTATGCTTGCGCCAGTTCACGTCGTCGCGACCGCCGAACGGACCGTCGACGAAATCCTCGCGGGCGTGCGAACCACGGCTCTCCTTGCGCGCTTCCGCACCGTAAACCGTCGTGATGGCATTGGCCATCAGGTTGTGCAGCTCGAGCGTCTCGACCAGATCGGAGTTCCAGACCATCGAACGGTCGGTGACCTTGACATCCGGCAGCTCCTTCCAGATGGCCGACAGGCGCTGGCAACCGCTTTCCAGCGATTCCTGCGTGCGGAACACGGCGGCGTCGTCCTGCATGGCGCGCTGCATTTTGTCACGCAGCACCGCCGTCGGCGTCGAGCCATTGGCGTAACGCAGGCTGTCGAAGCGTTCCATGATCTTGTCGCAGGCCGCTGTGTCGAGAGCCGGAACCGGCCCATCGCGATCGATGACCTGGGCGGCGCGAATAGCGGCAGCACGACCGAAGACCACGAGGTCGATCAGCGAGTTGGAGCCGAGGCGGTTCGCGCCGTGAACCGAGGCGCAACCAGCTTCGCCCACAGCCATCAGGCCGGGTGCGATGCGTTCCGGGTTGCTGGCATCGGCATTCAGCACTTCACCCCAATAGTTGGTCGGAATGCCGCCCATATTGTAGTGAACCGTCGGCAGAACCGGGATAGGCTCGCGAGTAACGTCAACGCCGGCAAAGATCTTGGCGCTTTCGGAAATGCCCGGAAGACGCTCATGCAGGATCGCCGGATCGAGGTGATCGAGATGCAGGAAGATGTGATCCTTGTTCTTGCCGACGCCGCGGCCTTCACGGATTTCCATGGTCATGCAGCGGGAGACAACGTCACGCGAGGCAAGGTCCTTCGCCGAAGGAGCATAACGCTCCATGAAGCGCTCGCCTTCGGAGTTGACGAGATAACCGCCTTCGCCGCGCGCGCCTTCGGTGATGAGGCAGCCTGCGCCGTAAATGCCGGTCGGGTGGAACTGCACGAATTCCATGTCCTGGAGAGGCAGGCCGGCGCGGGCGATCATGCCGCCGCCGTCGCCGGTGCAGGTGTGGGCAGAGGTCGCCGAGAAATAGGCGCGACCGTAACCGCCGGTCGCCAGCACCACCATCTTGGCGGAGAAGCGATGGATCGTACCGTCATCAAGGTTCCAGGCAACGACGCCGGTGCAACGGCCGTCTGCCGACATGATGAGGTCGAGAGCGAAATATTCGATGAAGAATTCCGCATTGTTGCGCAGCGACTGGCCATAAAGCGTGTGCAGGATGGCGTGGCCGGTACGGTCGGCGGCGGCACAGGTGCGCTGCACCGGCGGGCCTTCGCCGTAATTCTGCATATGACCGCCGAACGGACGCTGGTAGATCTTGCCTTCTTCGTTACGCGAGAAAGGCACGCCGTAATGCTCCAGCTCATAGACCGCCTTCGGCGCTTCCATGGCGAGATATTGCATGGCGTCGACGTCACCCAGCCAGTCGGAGCCCTTCACGGTATCGTAAAGGTGCCACTGCCAACAGTCGGGCGTCATGTTGGTGAGCGATGCGGCGATGCCGCCCTGCGCTGCGACGGTATGGGAGCGCGTTGGAAAAACCTTGGTGATGCAGGCGGTCTTGAAACCCTGCTCGGCCATGCCGAGCGTGGCGCGCAGACCGGCGCCGCCGGCGCCCACCACGATCACGTCATAGGAGTGATCGACATAGGTATAGGCCTTGCCATTCTGGGAAGGTGAACTGATCGAAGCCATGGCGAACTTATCCTACGAATGCGATTTTCAGGATGGCGAAGATCGAAAGGCCACCGATGAGGATCGCGAAAAATGTATTCAGCATCAGAAGAACGAGCTTCGAAACTTCGGCGTGAACGTAGTCTTCGATGATGACTTGCATGCCGAGCTTCATGTGGATGAGGCCGGAGACCAGCACCAGAGCCATGATGACCGCAACGAGCGGGTTCGACAGCGCGGCGGCGACTTCCGGATAGGGCGCGCCGGCATATTTGATCAGGAAGATCACGAAGAAGATCAGCAGCGGAACGTTGGCGACCGCAGTGACGCGCTGGCGCAAGAAATGGTCCGTACCTTCCTTGGCAGAGCCGAGACCGCGAACCTTTCCGAGAGGTGTACGCATATCCATGAAAAATCTCCTCAGCGCACGATCAGGGCAATGACCCAGATCAGCGCGGTCAGACAGATCGACACGACCCACGAGGCCTTTGCCAGCTTGGTGGTAAAGTGCTTTTCAAAGCCATGACCCAGATCCCACATGAAGTGGCGAAGACCACCCAGCATGTGGTGAACCAGAGCCCAGGTGTAACCGATCAGGATGAGCCTGCCGATGATGGTGCCCATCGCCCAGTTGACCCAGTCGTAATAGGCAGGACCCGAGGCAAGCGCGATCAGCCACCAGGCAACCAGAAGCGTTCCGAAATAAAGCGCGCCGCCGGTGATGCGGTGCACGATGGATGCAACCATCGTCGGAATCGGCTTGTAAATTTGAAGATGCGGCGACAGAGGCCGGTTATTAGTCGCATTCGCCATCAGAACCTCGCGGCGTTTTCCCGTGCGCCCATCAGATAAGGACGCCCCCAAGCAACAGCACATGACGAAAGAATGTGCATTGCACCAACCGCGACGTTTAATCACATGGCAGCGTCACCACAAGCACATTTCACGGCCGATTCGAATTTAATCGATTGGTTCACGATTTTTTTTGGAATTTTTTTGCGTCAAAATAAAAAATCGAGCGTTTCCAGGATTTACGCCCTCGAAATATTTACCTTTACGTAATTCAGAAAAGGTGTAATTTACGATTGGTTAACCTCAAAAACCGGAGCATGAGGCTCATGTTACAGCGTCGAATCGCCGCCCTGACCATGACGGTCGCTGGCGCAATTTTCGCCTCCGTGCCACCGGCGGCGGCAGAGGATTTTTATGGCCGCCACCAATATCGGCATCATCAATCCGATGTAAGCTTCTCCACCGATGGGTTGCCATCAACCCTTCCCGGCGGCACCTATGTCGGCGGCATAGCAGCCCTGCGGGTGCGCGGGAACGGCAACTATTTCGCGATCAACAGCGGATTTTCACGAAGAGGTGCAGCCGATAAAACGGGCATTCAACTGGCCCCCAGGGCGACAATCATCTCTGTCCATGCCGAAAACGCCGACGATGTCTGCGCGTATGAGCATGGCGTCTGCATCATCAGGCCCTGATCAGATAAAACGCCACACCGTGGTCTTCTTCACTTCGCTGTCTTCCAGCGCCCGCGTCACCGGCACCTGATAGGTCGCCTCGGCGCGAAGGCGCTCTTTGGGCAGATAGGCCCGCCCCGGATCGCCGACGAGGACGCTCACACCCTTCGCCGTCAGCGCCAGAAACCACGGCACGAGAAGATCGGCAAAGTCGCGGTCGTAGAACACATCGCCCGCCAACAGGACATCGGCCTCGACCGGCTTGCCGACTAGGTCTAACCCCGTAAAGCCGATATCCACGCCATTGAGTGCAGCATTCAACCGAATGGCCGTTTCTGTCCACGGATCGATATCGGCTGCCAGAACCTTGGCTGCGCCGGCCTTCGCCGCCGCGATGGCAACCAGCCCGGAGCCACTGGCGAAATCCAGCACATACTTGCCGCAAACACTCTCAGGATGATCGAGAACATAACGAGCAAGCCCCTGCCCGCCAGCCCAGGCGAAGGCCCAAAACGGTGGCGGCAAGCCGATCTCTTGCAGCTCTTCCTCCGTCTTCAGCCACAGCTCATGAGCCTCCGTGGCAAGATGAAGACGCAATTCCGGCACATGCGGCGGATGCATAATGCCTGTGTTGTCGAGAATGAAGCGTTGGGGATCGGTCCTCACCGAAGCATCAGTCCGGTGACTTAGGCGGATTGGCGAGGCCACCCATGCGACAAACCTCGAGATACTCCTCCTCCGTCACCGGCTGCACGGAAAGCCGCATGGAGGTGACGAGAGACATCTTTTCCAGCTTCGGGTTGGCCTTCACATCCTTCAGCGAAACCGGTTGCGGCATATCGCAGACGGCACGGATATCGACGCAATCCCACTTCAGATCACCTTCAGCAGTCGAGTCCGGATGCGACAATGCACAGACTTCGACAATGCCGACGACATCCAGCCCCTCATTGGAGTGATAGAAGAAACCCTTGTCGCCAATCTTCATGGCGCGCATATTGTTGCGCGCCTGATAATTGCGCACGCCGGTCCATTCTTCACCGGCCTCACCCTTGGCCTTCTGCATTTCCCAGGACCATTTGAACGGCTCGGACTTGTAAAGCCAATAATTCGCCATATCCGATCACGCCCCCGGATTGTTGAAGACCCAGTTATAGGGCTTCACATCGACACTTTCGAACAGGCCGGCCTTGGCATAGGGATCGGCGTCGGCAAGGGCCTTGGCCGCATCGATATCGGCAGCTTCCACGATCACGAGGCTGCCATTCGGCTTGCCTTCGGCATCCAGAAACGGACCGGCGATCTTCAGCGTGCCTTCTGCATTGAGTTTGTTCAGATGTTCCAGATGGGCCGGGCGCGTTTCCATGCGCACGTTAAGATGGCCCGGCTTGTCCTTGCAGATAAAGGCAAACAGCATTGTCGTCTCCTTGCTGGAGCATGTCCCCCGAAGCGTCAGCGGTTTCGGGATCAGGACATGCGTAAAACATCATTTGACCGCCCACCTCACTCGGTGGTGATCGGCCGTGTCATCAATTGTTGCATGGCGCTCGCCACATCCAGATTGCCGTCAATGATAGCGGCCACCGCTTCGGTAACCGGCATGTCGACAGCGTGACTTTCCCCGAGCCGGGCGGCGACGGCAGCAGCGAAGGCGCCTTCCACCAGCCCGCCGGACATGTCCTTGCCCTCGCCCCGGCCAAGCGCGATGCCGAAACGCAGGTTGCGCGACTGGTGGCTGGTGGCGGTCAGCACCAGATCGCCGAGGCCCGAGAGACCGCGCACCGTGTCCGCCTTGCCGCCCATGGCGACGATGAGCCGCGACATTTCGGCAAGCCCACGCGAGATCAGCGCCGCGCGGGCGGAATCACCAAGGCCAGCGCCTTCAACAATGCCGGCGGCAATGGCGAGAACATTCTTCAGCGCCCCGCCCAGCTGCACGCCGATGCGGTCGGTCGAGGCATAAAGCCGGAAGGTCCTGCCGGAAATCGTGGTCGCAAGCCGCTCGGCAACCTCCGGGTCTTCCGCCGCAATCGCCATGGCCGTCGGCAAGCCGCGCGCAATATCCGCCGCGAATCCCGGACCGGAGAGAACCGCAATCGGATGATGCGGCAATTCCGCTTCCAGAAGTTCCGTCAGCAGTCGGCCGGAGCTGCGGTCGATGCCCTTGGCGCAGGTGACGACGATAGAGTCATTAGCCAGATAAGGACCGTAATGACGGGCCGCATCCGCATGAGCCTGTGAGGGCATGGCGAAGAGCACGATATTGGCGCCAGCCAGCACATCCGGCTCGGCCGAAAATTCAAGCGCGTCCGGCAGATCGACACCCGGCAGAGCCGCCTCGTGAACACGATCAACCTCCAGATCGGCCATCAGCGATGGATCACGGCCAAGCAAGGTGACGTCATGCCGGTTTTCCAACGCAATAACGACGGCAAGCGCTGTTCCGAAGGCGCCGGCGCCGATAACGACGATTTTTTCCCGCTGCATCAGGCCTTGGCTCCCCTTTTACCGAATCCGATCAGTGTCTCCGCGTTGCCGTCCAGCGGCCAGCGCGAGCGCGGCGGGATTTCGAGCGGATCGGGGTCACGGCCATCCGCCATGCGCTCCAGTCCCGCCCAGGCGATCATCGCCGCATTATCCGTGCAAAGCCGGTGCGGCGGCGCAACGAAACGGAAGCCATGGGTATCGCAAAGCGACTGCAGCGTCTGGCGGATTTCCTGATTGGCCGCAACGCCGCCGGCGACGACCAACGCAGGTGTCGTCTCCAGCTGCGGAAACTCCTGGCTGAAACGGGCAAGGCCACGGCCGATACGGTCCTTCAGGGTGCGCGACACCGCTTTCTGGAAGGAGGCGCAGATATCGGCAATATCCTGCTTCGAAAGCGGCGCGATGGCGGTCGCGGCCTGCCGCACCGCTGTCTTCAAGCCCGAGAAGGAAAAATCGAGCCGTGTCTCTCCCACCATCGGGCGCGGAAGCGGAAAACGGTCCGGGTCACCCTTTGCCGCCGCTTTCTCTACGGCAGGCCCGCCAGGATAGGGCAGGCCCAGAAGTTTCGCGGTCTTGTCGAAGGCTTCCCCCAAAGCGTCATCAATGGTGGTTCCCCAGCGCTCGTAGTCATCCACGCCACGCACCAGCACCAGCTGGGTGTGGCCGCCGGACACCAGCAACATCAGATACGGGAACGACAGACCATCGGTCAGCCGCGCCGTCAGCGCGTGGCCTTCCAGATGATTGATGGCGTAAAGCGGTTTGCCGGCCGCCTTGGCGATAGCCTTGCCGGTCATCAGCCCCACCAGCAGGCCACCGATGAGGCCGGGGCCGGATGTGGCGGCAATGGCGTCGACATCGGCAAGAGTGACGCCCGCCTGCTCCAGCGCCTCTTCCACCAGCGTATCCAGCGCTTCGACATGGGCGCGGGCGGCAATTTCAGGCACCACACCGCCATAAGCGCTGTGTTCCTCCAGCTGCGACAAAACGACGTCGGAGACGATCTCACCACGCCCGTCCGCATGCCGAACCACAATGGATGCAGCGGTTTCGTCACAGCTTGTCTCTATGCCAAGAATACGAAGAAAGGGGGCCATCAAATCTGTTCGTTCATTGCGATCATGCGCTGAGTTGGTCTAAGACAACTCCGGTAACAATGGATAGACGCGGATGCAAACAAAACCTTTCCGAATCGGCACGCGCGGCAGCCCGCTGGCGCTCGCGCAGGCTTACGAGACGCGCAACCGGCTGATGGCGGCGCATGGCCTGCCGGAAGAAATGTTCGAAATCGTCGTGCTGTCCACCAAAGGCGACCGGATAACCGACCGCGCTTTGTCGGAGATCGGTGGAAAAGGCCTCTTCACAGAGGAGCTGGAAAACCAGCTTCTATCAGGCGAACTCGATATGGCCGTGCATTCCTCCAAGGACATGCCGACCGTTCTGCCCGAAGGCCTCTATCTGTCCGCTTTCCTGCCGCGCGAAGACATACGCGACGCCTTCATCGGTCGCACCGCACCGAAGTTGCTGGAGCTGCCACAGGGCGCCGTTGTCGGCTCCGCATCTCTGCGCCGTCAGGCACTCATCCGCCGCCTGCGTCCGGATCTCAGCGTCATCGTTTTCCGCGGTCTGGTCGATACGCGTCTGCGCAAGCTCGAAGAAGGCCAGGCGGATGCCACACTTCTTGCTTTTGCCGGCCTGAAGCGGCTCGGCAAGGACAATGTGCCGACGGAAATTCTCGACCCGAAGGAATTCCCTCCGGCTCCTGCCCAGGGCGCAATCGGCGTGGAAAGCCGCATCGGCGATACGCGCATGGACAAACTGCTCGCTCCCATAAACGACAGGCCCACTCATGATGCCGTGACCTGCGAGCGCGCCTTTCTGGCAGCACTCGATGGTTCCTGTCGCACGCCGATTGCCGGCTACGCCACCTGCGACGGCGACGACTTGCATTTTTCCGGCCTGATCCTCACCCCCGATGGCCAGACGAGCCACGGCATCGAAATCTCCGGCAACCGCCGCGATGCGGCAACGCTCGGCCGGCAGGCCGGCGAAGATGTGCGCGCCAAGGCCGGCAGCAATTTCTTCGAAGGCTGGAGCTGAGGCGATGCGGATCGTCGTCACCCGGCCGCAGCGTTCGGGCGAAAGGACGGCCGCAAAGCTTGAAGCACTTGGCCATGAGCCGGTGCTTCTTCCGCTGTTTTATCCTGTCCACCATGGGGAACGCGCCGTCTCGGCGCTATCCGCCCCGCTGGCGGCCATCGCGGTGACCAGCGCCGAGGCGCTGCGGGCGCTGGAAACATCCCGGGACGGGCTGGCTCCCTATCTGTCAAAACCGCTTTTCGCCGTCGGCGGAGCAACGGCGGAAGCGGCGGAAAAAACCGGCTTCGAACAGATTTTCACCGCCTCCGGCGACGCCGCCAGTCTGACCGCACTGGTAGCTGAGCACCAGGTTCTGTTTTCCGAAGAAGCACCGCTGCTTTATCTCGCCGGCAGGCCCCGTGGCGCCACCTTCGAGAAGGGCCTTGCCGCCGCTGGCATTCCCTTCAGAACGGTAGATTGTTACGAGATGCTGCCCTCCGGCATTCCGCAGACAATGCTTGGGACGGCGTTTGTCGAAAGCGCTGCCGATGTGGTCCTGCTCTATTCATCGGAAGCAGCGCGGGCCTTTTTTCATCATGTATCGACGCAAAAATACGTGGCGGCGCTGGCAACGACACAAATCATCTGCATCAGCCACAACGTGCTGTCTCTCGTTCCTCAAATCTTCCGCGCAAACGCCAAGGCCGCCAGCGAGCCGAGCGAGGCGGCAATGTTTGAACTTCTGCGCCATAACTCTGGAACCTAATTCGAGCTCGCCTCTTTCCTTTGCCGCCGTCACTGACTAGGTTTAGATTACTGCAGGCAGAAATGAGGTTGTCATGGTATCGGGAAAGCCGCCACGCCACTCCAAGTCCAAAGCCGAACCGGTCACCATCGACCTGGACGCCAAAGACGTGAAAGCAATTTCCGCCGACGTGGACGCTGCGAAGACGGACGAAAAGCCCGGTGACAAAACACCGGAGGCTACAGCAGCGCCTGGAGTTTCGGCCGCAAAGTCGCAAGCAGCCGCAACGGGTAACCCCGCCCCCGTCTGGGACCAGCCCAAGAAATCCCCTATCGAGCCCGAACCCAATATCGGCAAAGCTGAATCCGGGGCCACGGCGCCCAAGGCTGAAAGCGCTGCGGGCAAACAGAAAGAGCCTGTCTCGACGGCCCCTGTTCCGCCGAAAGCCGATACAAAACCGTCGACGGGCGCCACTGACACGAGCGCCGCTGCGGCGGCTGCGGCGAAGCCGGCCTTCGGCTCTACAGCGTCCTCCAGCGCATCCAGCAGCGACGGCGCCGCAAAACCATCGACGGCAACCTCTTCCTCAGGACCGGCAAAGCCCTCCACACCACATCAGGTGGAGCGCAAACAGGCGGCGACCTCCGGCCTCATCGCGGCGGGTATCGTCGGCGGCCTTGTGGCGCTTACCGCCGCAGGCAGCATGCAATATGCCGGCATCCTGCCCTCCTTTAATGCAGGCCAGGCGGGAAGCGAGGAAATCGCCGCATTGAAAACCGATCTGAGCAGCTTACGGCAGCAGCTTGCCAATGCGCCTGCCGCCGATACCTCGGCGCTGGAACAGCGCATCGCAACCCTCGAGGGCGCAAAGGGTGAGACCCCACAAATCGATGGACTGTCGGAAAAAATCGCCGCGCTGGAATCCACCCTCCAGTCGGAGCGATCCGCGCAGGCATCGGCGACGGCGGAACTGACACGCCGTCTTGCGGATGCGGAAGCCAAGATCAATGAACCGCGCGACGATATCGAAGTCGCCCGCGCCATTGCTTCCGCCGCGCTGAAGGCCGCGATCGATCGCGGTGGGCCGTTCCTCACCGAACTCGACACGCTATCGAAGGTCACGCCTGATGATCCGGCCATCGCATCGCTGCAATCCTTCGCCGCAACCGGCGTACCATCGCGTTCCGAGTTGATGCAGAAATTCCCCGATGTCGCCAATGCGATGCTGTCGGCCATCAACCAGCCTGACCCCAATCAGGGCATTATGGAACGCCTGACGGAAAGCGCCTTTTCGCTGGTGAAGGTGCGCCCCGTCGGAAATATCGAGGGCGAGACCCCCGAAGCCCAGATTGCGCGCATGGAAAACAAGCTGCGCAACGGCGATCTGCAAGGCGCGGCGCTTGAATGGAACGGGCTTCCCGATGCCGCCAAGACGGCATCGGCCGATTACAAGAAATCGCTGGATGCGCGCATCGAGGTCGAAAATCTGGTCGGCGGCACGTTGAACCGCGCCATCACCAGCACCGGCAGGCAGGGGTAAGGGCATGACCAGAATTCTGACTTTCGCCGTTATCGTTCTGGCTCTCGGCTTCGGTTTTTCCTGGCTGGCGGACAGGCCGGGCGTGCTATCCATCGTCTGGCAAGGCCAGCTGATCGAAATGAGCCTGATGGTCGCGGCCTCCATAATTGCGGCGCTGGTCGCCGCCGTTATGCTGGTCTGGTGGGTCGTCAACGCCATCTGGACCTCGCCCAATGCCGCGCGTCGTTATTTCCGCGCCCGCAAGCGCGACCGTGGTTATCAGGCGCTATCCACCGGTCTCATTGCCGCCGGCGCCGGCAATGCCCTCCTTGCCCGGAAGATGACGGCACGAACACAGGGGTTGCTCAGCGCCGATCAAGAGCCACTGATCCACCTGCTCGACGCTCAGGCCGATCTCATCGAAGGAAAATATGACGCGGCGCGGCGCAAATTCGAAGCCATGGCGCGCGATCCCGAAACCCGCGAACTTGGCCTTCGGGGCCTTTATATCGAGGCGCGCCGTCAGGGCGCCTACGAAGCCGCCCAGCAATATGCCGAGGATGCAGCGGAAAAGGCGCCCTATTTGCCCTGGGCAGCACAGGCGACGCTGGAAAATCGTTGTCGCAACGGACAATGGGACGATGCCATACGCCTGCTCGACCAACAGAGGGCGGCCAGTGTCATCGAACGCGGCGAGGCGGAACGGCTGAAAGCGGTGCTTCTCACCGCCAAGGCCGGCGAAAAGCTGGAAAGCGACCCCGTGGGTGCCCGCGAGGATGCCAAACACGCGCTCAAGCTTGCCAAGAGCCTCGTTCCGGCAGCGCTGATCGCAGCAAAATCCTATCTGCGCGAGGACAATCTGCGCAAGGCGGCCACGGTTCTCGAACCCGTCTGGAAACACGATCCGCATCCGCAACTCGCCGAACTTTATGTCCGCGCCCGCAGCGGCGATACCGCCATCGACCGGCTGAAACGGGCTGAGCGGCTGGAAAGCCTGAAGCCCAACAATATCGAATCCCTGTTCGCGGTGGCACAGGCAGCGCTCGACGCCAAGGAATTCGCCAAGGCGCGGGCCAAGGCCGAGGCTGCCGCGCGGATTGAGCCACGCGAAAGCATCTTCCTGCTGATGGCCGACATCGAGGAAGCCGAAACCGGTGATCAGGGCCGGGTACGCTACTGGATGGCACAGGCGCTGCGCGCGCCGCGTGACCCCGCCTGGGTTGCCGATGGTATTGTTTCGGAAAAATGGCTGCCGGTGTCGCCCGTTAGCGGCCGTCTCGATGCCTTCGAATGGAAAGCACCTTTCGGGCAACTCGAAGGCCCCGTCGAGGATCTCACGATCGAAAATGCGATTGCCGCAGCACCGGCAAGGGCCGAACCGGCTGCGAAGACAATCATTGCAGAAGCAGCGCCGGAGACACGCGCCGAACCGAAACCGATCCCGGCCGCGCCGATTGAGGTCAAACCGGCCGTATCGGTCCCAAAGGAGAAAAAGCCTGTTACAATTGAGGCGCCGGTGGAAACCGATGCATCGAATGGGAAGGCGGAGGCCGTGCCGTTTTTCGGCGGCGCGCCGGATGATCCGGGCGTCAAGAAATCAGGCGCGGAAGCCGAACCCAAGACGCGGCTCAAACTCTTCTGACCAACAGGCTATCGATGTTCCAGCAAATACAATCGTTTATTCAAAACCTCGTCGGCCCGAATGTGGGTGATTTCAGCCCGGACGATCTGAGGGTTGCGGTGGCCGCCCTCTCTTTCCAGGTGATGGAAGCGGATGGCACCGTCTCGAAAAGCGAGCGTGACCGCCTGCGCGAGATTCTGCATGAATATTACCATCTCGATGGCGGCAAACTGGATGCCCTTCTCACCGCCGGCCAGGAGGCGGGCAAGGAGGCCGTCGATTATTACCGCTTCACCGCCGATATACGCCGCCATCTCGACGAAGATCAACGCGTGGAGCTTATTGGAATATTATGGGATATTGTTTACGCTGACGGCGAACGAAGCGAAATGGAAGACCATGTGATCTGGCGGGTAGCCGATCTGCTCGGTGTATCCGTGCGCGACAGGGTTCTGCAACGTCAGCAGGCCGCCACGAGGTCCGGGCCCGCTGAAGAAAGCGAAAACGAAGACGATGCTGTTTGACCCTTCCAGGCAACAGGAAAAACAACCATCGCTGCTCATCGTCCTGCATCAGGAACGTTCTACCCCCGGCCGTGTCGGCCAGATGCTGGTGGAAAAAGGGTATCGTCTGGATATAAGGCGACCCGCACTCGGCGATGACCTGCCGCAGACGCTGGAGAAACACGCGGGCGCCATCATCTTCGGTGGCCCGATGAGCGCCAACGATTCTCATGACTACGTCAAAGCCGAGATCGACTGGCTGAAGGTGCCGCTTAAGGAAAACAAGCCCTTTCTCGGCATCTGTCTCGGCGCGCAGATGCTATCCAAACATCTGGGCGGCAAGGTGGAGGCCGACAGGGACGGTAAGGTCGAAATCGGCTGGTATCCGCTTCATGCCACCGAACATGGGCGGCTTTTGATGCCGCATTGGCCGAAGATGGTCTATCATTTCCACAAGGAAGGGTTCGAGCTGCCGCGCGGAGCCGAACTTCTGGCCTCGGGCGAGACCTACCCCAATCAGGCCTATCGCTATGGAAAAAATGCCTGGGGCTTGCAGTTTCACGCCGAACTGACCCGCGCCATGATGCATAGTTGGGTGGTGCGCGGCGCCCAGAGGTTCGGCATGCCCAATGCACAGGTGGGCAGCCAGCATTTGGAAGGCCGCATGCTGTTCGACACGCCTCTCAGGGCATGGCTCGGCAATTTTCTCGATCTGGTTTTTGAAGGCAAGGCGCAGCGCTAGAGCATTTCCAGTAAAAGTGCTTAGCGGTTTTACGTTCGGAAAATGCGTAAAAACAAAACGATCTAAGCCCCATCGCCATCAGTGCGGCGCATCCAGATTGTCGATCTTGCGCAGCTTGGAAAAACCGAGCGCCCAGATGACCGCCACAGCAAGCGTACCCGCCCCGCCGATGACGACTGCGGGCACCGCTCCGACGACATGAGCCATGGTGCCGGCACGAAACTCGCCCAGCTCGTTCGATGCGCCGACAAAGACCATATTAACCGCATTCACACGCCCGCGTACCTCGTCCGGTGTCCAGAGCGCAATCAGGGTCTCGCGCACATAAACCGACACCATGTCCGATGCGCCCATGACCACCAGCGCGGCGATGGACAGCCACGCGGTCTGCGACAGTCCGAAAACCACAGTGGAGATGCCGAAGAGGCCGACGCCGGTAAACATCAGCAGGCCGGCGTGGTGACGAATGGGTTTGAAGGCCAGAATGACCGCAACGGTGATGGCCCCGATGCCAGGCGCGGCACGCAGAAGCCCAAGGCCCCATGGGCCGAGCGTCAGCACTTCCTTGGCAAAAATCGGCATCAACGCAACAGCACCGCCGAGCAACACCGCGAAAAGATCAAGCGAGATCGCGCCAAGGACGACTTTTTCCTGGGAGATGAATTTGAACCCGGCCAGCATGGTTTCGAGGCTGATGGCTTTTGCCGGGCCGCGTTGTTCCGGCTTACGGATTGCTACTGCAAGCGCCGCGGAAACAATGAAAAGCACGAGCGCTACGCTATAGGCGACGGAGGCCCCGAGACCATAAAGCAGACCACCGGCGACAGGGCCAAGAATCGACGCCATCTGCCATGAAGACGAATTCCATGCGATAGCATTCGGCAAATCCTCGACCGGCACGAGATTGGGTGCCAGCGACTGCACCGCCGGCCCCATGAAGGCCCGCTCTATGCCGAAGACGACGAGAATGGCGAAGACCGGCCAGGGCGAAAAGCTGTGCATCAGCGTGAGGCTAAGAAGCGCCGCAGCGCAGAGCGCCGCGATCAGCAGGCATATGGCCATGATGCGCCGGCGATTGTGCCGGTCGGCGACCGTTCCCGTGACGAGGATCAGAAGCAGCGACGGCAGAAATTGGAAAAGACCGATCAGGCCGAGATAAAAGGCGTTGCCGGTAACCTCATACATCTGCCAGCCGACAGAGACGCTGACGATCTGGATGGCGAAGGCCGAAAAAAACCGGGCGCTGAAAAAACGGCGATAGGAACTATGCCGGAATGCGCCAAAGCGATTATCGGCGGAAGGGAGGGACATCGGCTGGGTGCTCGCGAGACAATAGGAGAGCTTTGCAATAGAGCGATATGGCAGGAATCGCCAGCCCTCATCGATGGATGACGAAAAGTGCAGGCGGTTTTGTGCGAATTCCCGCTGCAAGGCCACAAGCCGGACTGCCATGATCGCCGGTCGATGAGGCCAAAGTTCATTACGATCAGGGGCAAGACTTGCCGGTTCACCAGCGAATGTCTAAATGTCTTGCAACCAAGATACGGAGATATTGATGCTTGCCCTGTTTCAGACCATCGATCTGGCCTTGAACCTCTATACGTGGGTGCTGATCGCCAGCGCTATTTTTTCCTGGCTTTACGCCTTCAACGTCATCAATTCCCGCAACCAGTTCGTGAACGCCATCGGCAGCTTTCTGTTCAATGTCACGGAACCGGTTCTGCGACCCATCCGCCGCATTCTGCCCAATCTCGGCGGCATCGACATTTCGCCGATCATCGTGCTCCTGATCATCTTCTTCATCCGCTCCTTCATGTGGAACACGCTTTACCCGATGGTCGCTTGAGCGGCTGCTGGCAGAAGCACGGTGATCATGTCCGCCTGACCGTCCGCCTCACACCGAATGGCGGGCGGGACGCCATCGACGGCGTGGAAAAGGATGCGGAAGGAAACACGCATCTCAAGGCCCGTGTCAGCGCCGTGCCGGAAGGCGGCAAGGCCAACAAGGCCCTGATTGTCTTCCTGGCAAAAAAACTCGGCCTGCCGAAATCTTCCATCAGCTTCGTTTCAGGCGAAACAGCGCGTAAAAAAATCCTCCGGATCGATACCGACCCGGAGGATTTCGAAGAGCTATTTAAAAAGCTTTAAGGCAGATCAGCCCTGCGCCTTGTAACGCTCAATGGCTTCAACGATCAGCTTCTTGGCAACATCAACATCCTGCCAGCCGCCCATCTTCACCCACTTTCCGGGCTCCAGATCCTTGTAGTGCTCGAAAAAGTGCTCGATCTGCTTCAGCGTAATTTCCGGCAGGTCGGTGTAATTGTGGACCTTGTCGTAACGGCGTGTCAGCTTCGGAACCGGCACGGCGAGAATCTTTTCGTCCTTACCGCCGTCATCTTCCATGATCATCACGCCGATGGGGCGGACATTGATGACGCAGCCTGGAACCAGCGGACGGGTATTGCAGATGAGAACGTCGATCGGATCGCCGTCGTCGGACAGGGTGTGCGGTACGAAGCCATAGTTACCCGGATAGGTCATCGGCGTGTAGAGGAAGCGATCGACGATCAGCGCACCGGCATCCTTGTCCATCTCGTACTTGATCGGATGTCCGCCGACCGGCACTTCAACGATGACATTCACGTCATCCGGCGGATTCTTGCCTACGGAAATTGCATCGATACGCATTCGCTTCCCTCATTCGACGGGTTGGATTTGGTTTTCGATACTGGGAAAGTCGCCGCATTGCAACATGGCTTTGGGCGGATAAGGCAGAATGCGGGATTTGAGGCTATCGCAATGGCGCATGGCCGTCCGCGAGAATGAACCCCGGCCCAAATCACCGGGGCATTATTTGTCAATTCCAGACGAAACCGACTTTGCGAAGCGACTTGCCGTCAAAGTCTTCCATGCCTTCGGCAATATCGCGGCCGCCGTGAGAGCGGAAAAAGCGGTTGGCCACATCGCTGTCTTCAAGGCACCAAACAACGATGCCGTTGCAGCCAAGCGAGGTCAGCAATCTGCGCGCTTCCGTAAACAGCAGCGAGCCAAGCCCGATGCCCTGATATTCCGGTCGGAGATAAAGTTCGTATATCTCGCCGTCTTGCGGCAGCCCGCGTGCCCGGCTGAGGCCCAGTGTCGCATATCCGGCAACCACACCGGCCACCTCCACCACCAGCATGGTTGCGGAGCCTCTGGTCGCCTTCTTCCACCAGATTTCGCCACGGCGCTCCAGCATCTGCATCAACGGCCGATGCGGGATAAGCCCTGCATAGGCCTGTTGCCACGACAGACGGTGCGCCTCGGAGATGGCGCGCGCGTCATGCGGTTCAGCACGGCGAACATCGATGGATAACGTTTTCATAACGCGATTCTGGCCCCGGCCACGGAAACTTACCAGTCATAAAGGTTAACGCCGGCAAGCTTACCCACAGCCTATTCATGTGGACGACCCTGAAAAATTAACGCATCCTTAACCTTTGGCAAAGCGCCTTTCGACTCATACGCACATAAAAACGAACGCATAAAAAAACCCGGCCAAAGCCGGGTTTTTCGAAAGCATGGATCAAGCCGATCAGCTGGCTGCAAGCTTTGCCTTTTCGAAACGCTTGCGGTCGTTCGGGTCGAGGTAGAGCTTGCGAAGACGGATCGACTTCGGCGTAACTTCGACGAGTTCGTCATCCTGAATCCAGGACAGCGCACGCTCCAGCGTGAACTTGATCGGTGGCGTGAGCTTCACCGCCTCATCCTTGCCAGCGGCGCGGATGTTGGTGAGCTTCTTGCCCTTCAGCACGTTCACGTCGAGGTCGTTGTCACGGCTATGAATGCCGATGATCATGCCCGCATAAACCTTCTCGCCGGCATCGATGATCATCGGGCCGCGATCTTCAAGGTTGAACAGGGCATAGGCGACTGCTTCGCCGGATTCGTTCGACAGCAGAACGCCGTTGACGCGGCCGCCGATTTCGCCCTTGTAAGGCTGGTAGTCGTGGAACAGACGGTTCATCACGGCCGTGCCGCGCGTGTCGGTCAAAAGTTCAGACTGATAACCGATAAGGCCGCGGGTCGGCGCGAAGAAGACCAGGCGGACACGATTGCCGCCCGATGGACGAAGCTCAACCATCTCGGCCTTGCGCTCGGACATCTTCTGAACAACGACACCGGAATGTTCTTCATCAACGTCGATGACGACTTCTTCGACCGGCTCCATAAGCTGGCCGTTTTCATCCTTGTGCATGACAACCCGCGGACGCGAAACGGCAAGTTCGAAGCCTTCGCGGCGCATGTTTTCGATCAGAACCGCCAGCTGCAATTCACCGCGACCGGAGACGAAGAACGAATCCTTATCGGCGGATTCTTCGATCTTCAGCGCAACGTTGCCTTCGGCTTCCTTGAACAGGCGGTCGCGAATGACGCGGCTCGTGACCTTGTCACCTTCGGTGCCGGCGAGCGGCGAATCGTTGACGATGAAGGACATGGTAACCGTCGGCGGATCGATCGGCTGCGCCTGCATCGGCTCCATGACGGCAGGATCGCAGAAGGTATCGGCGACGGTGCCCTTGGAGAGGCCGGCAATGGCGACGATGTCGCCCGCATGGGCTTCTTCGATCGCGGTGCGCTCGATACCGCGGAAAGCGAGAATTTTCGAGATACGGCCGTTTTCAATCAGCTTGCCGTCCTGGCCCAGAACCTTGACGGCCTGGTTCGGCTTGATCGAACCGGAGGCGATGCGGCCGGTGATGATGCGGCCGAGGAAATTGTTAGCCTCGAGGATCGTGCCGATCATGCGGAACGGCCCCTCTTCGACCTTGGGCTCCGGAACGTGCTTGACGACGAGATCCAGCAGCGGCGCGAGACCTTCGTCGGTCGGGCCTTCCGGATTGACGTTCATCCAGCCGGAGCGGCCGGAACCGTAAAGGATCGGGAAATCGAGCTGTTCGTCGGTGGCGTCGAGCGCCGCGAAAAGGTCGAACACTTCGTTGACGACTTCCTCATGGCGGGCGTCCGGACGGTCGATCTTGTTGATCGCGACGATCGGGCGAAGACCGACCTTCAGCGCCTTGCCGACCACGAATTTGGTCTGCGGCATGGGGCCTTCGGCAGCATCGACCAGAACGATGGCGCCATCCACCATCGACAGGATACGCTCGACTTCACCGCCGAAGTCGGCGTGACCGGGGGTGTCTACGATGTTGATACGGGTATCTTTCCACTCGATCGAGGTCGCCTTGGCGAGAATGGTGATGCCGCGCTCTTTTTCAATGTCGTTGGAATCCATCACGCGCTCCATCACGCGCTGGTTTTCACGGAACGAACCGGATTGCTTCAGAAGCTCGTCAACAAGCGTCGTTTTTCCATGGTCAACGTGCGCGATGATCGCGATGTTGCGAAGTGCCATTGTTTAAAATCTCTGAGGTTGGGCGCTATATTGATGAGAAACGCCAATTTAGTTTGGCGCGCTCATAACCTTTTTTTTGCAAATGCGAAAGGGGGCTCATGTCATAAGCCCCCTGCGCTCAGCTTCTAACTCAGAAATATGACAGTCTCTTATAGGAGACCGCGCTTTAAAAGCATGGCGTCCGGGCTCGGCATCTTGCCGCGGAAGGCAAGATAGGCCTCCTCCGGATCGATCGAGCCGCCAACGGAATAGATGTTATCCTTCAGCCGTCGCGCCATCTCGCTATCAAAGGCATTGCCGGTTTCCTCGAATGCCGAAAAGGCGTCGGCGTCCAGCACTTCCGACCACATGTAGGAATAGTATCCGGCGGAATAACCGTCGCCGGAAAACACATGCTGGAAATGCGGCGTCGCATGGCGCATGACGATGGATTTCGGCATGTTGAGCGCGGAAAGGACCTCACCCTGCACGGCCATCGGGTCACCGACGTTGTCGCGGGTATGAAACGCCATGTCGACAATCGCCGACGAGGTGAATTCCACCGTGCTGAAACCGGCATTGAAGGTCTGCGCAGCCAAAACCTTGTCCAGTAGCGCCCTCGGCATCGGCGCGCCTGTTTCATAATGCAGGGCGTATTTTTCGAGAATTTCCGGCACCGTCAGCCAATGTTCGTAAAGCTGCGACGGCAATTCAACGAAATCGCGCGAGACACCGGTTCCGGAAACGGAAGGGTAAGTGACATTCGACAACATGCCATGCAATGCGTGGCCGAATTCATGGAACAGAGTGCGCGCATCGTCGAGCGAAAGCAGCGCGGGTTTGCCCTCGGCCGGTTTGGCGAAATTGCAGACATTGTAGATGATCGGTATTTCTCCGACCGTGCCGTTCTTGAGGGGCAGCTTATGCTGCGACTGGAAGGAGCTCATCCATGCGCCGGACCGCTTGGAGGGACGGGCGAAATAATCGCCGAGGAACATGGCCTTCAGACCGCCCTTTTCATCGCTGATTTCGAAAACCCGCACATCCGGGTGATAGGCCGCGACGCCTTTGATTTCGACCGCCCGAATCCCGAACAGCCGCCCGGCCACATCGAAGCACGCTTCGATGATCTTTTCGAGCTGCAGATAGGGCTTCAATTCAGCCTCGGAGAAGCTGAATTTCCGTGCCCGGAGCTTTTCGGCATAATGCCGCCAGTCCCAGGGCAGCACCTCGTGATTCCTTCCCTCCTTAGCGATGATGGCGGCCAGTTCGGCCTCCTCCTCGCCCGCACGGCGCACGGCCTTTTCCCAGACCTGCCCCAGAAGACCGTTCACGGCATCCGGCGTCTTCGCCATCGTATCATCGAGCTTGTAGGCGGCGAAATTTGCGTAACCGAGAAGCTTTGCCTTCTCCTCGCGCAATTCGAGCGTGCGGCGGACGATCTCGCGATTGTCGGTCCCGCCGCCATTCTCGCCACGCGCCACCCACGCCCTGAAGGCCTGCTCGCGCAGATCGCGGCGCTCGGAAAAGGTCAGGAAAGGCTCGATGATGGATCGGGAAAGGGTAACGGCAAATTTGCCGTCCTCGCCATGCTCACGGGCAGCACCCGCCATCGCGTCTCGCAGAAAATCGGGAATGCCGGTAAGTTCCTCTTCCGTGGAAAGCAGGAGCTTCCAGTTCTTTTCATCCGCCAGCACATTCTGCCCGAATCTCGCACCGAGACCGGCAAGTTCCTCATTGATCGCCGCCAGCCGTTCCTGCCGGTCCTTCGGCAGCTTGGCGCCGGAGCGCACGAAACTCTTCCAGTGCCGCTCAAGAACACGGCTCTCCTCACCCGTCAGCCCCAGCGCCTCGTGCTTTTCCCACAAAGTGTCGATCCGCTTGAACAGGGCCTCGTTCATGCCGATCTTCGAATAGTGCCGCGACAGTTTCGGCGCGATCTCCCGCTCCAGCGCCTGGATCACGCCATTGGTATTGGCGCCTGCCCTGTTCCAGAACAGCGCCGAAATGCGCGAAAGATCGTCGCCTGCGATTTCGAGCGCGGTCACCGTGTTTTCGAAGCTCGGGGCCTCAGAATTGCCGGCAATCGCATCGATTTCGTGTTCGTGGGACAGAAGGGCGGCATCGAAGGCCGGAGCGAAATCCTCATCCCTGACCGCATCGAATTTCGGCAGACCATTATGGCCGTTCCAGTCAACGAGTGCGGGATAAAGCGCGGTCTTGGATGGCATTTCATCTTCCTTGTACAATTCCGGTTAAGCTCATATGGGCACGCCTCCACCGGCAATTCAATATGCCCGGCGGAGATGTCAGGCCGCGTGAAAAAATATGGAAAGTCCGGTCTTTTTTGCTTCAGCGTAACAATCGGCGACTATATTGCAGATCATCCAGAAACCGAACTGACGCATACTTTACCCGATTTTCCACAATATGACTTGTGCACCATTGATTATCGCCCGGATTTTAGTAAGTCTGACTTACGAAAAGGCGAAACATGGGCACTAAACGCGAAAAAGACTCATTGGCATTTTTACTGAACAGTGGCGCACGCCTGCTGAACAGTGCTTTCGAGCGCCGAATTGCTGAAGCCGGACTGGGCCTGACACCCGGCGAAGCACGCGCCCTGCTGACGGTCGCCGTCGTTGATGGCAGCAAACAATCGGATATCGCCGCCCGGCTCGGCATCGAGCCCATGACGATCTGCGCCTATCTCGACAAGCTGCAATCTCTCGATCTCATCGAACGCCAACAGGACCCGCAGGACAGGCGCTCCAAGCGTATAGTGATGACAAAAAACGCAGCCGAGATGCTGGAAGCCGTGCGCCAGGAAATCGATGAACTCGTCCGTCACGCCACACAGGGCCTGAATGACGAGGAGGTCGCGCTTTTCCGCAGCTTCCTGCAGACTCTCCGCAACAATCTCCAGCCGGAACAGTCGAGCCAGGGCTGCTGATCGCAATGTCGCCAGAAACGGTCATGTCCAGAAAGCGCACGGCCATGCTCGGTGCGTTGCTGACGGCGCTGGCACCGATTTCCATGGCCATCTACACACCCGCCATGCCGGAACTGACGCGGGTTTTCTCCACCACGGAATCCGCCGTGAAACTCAGCCTGTCGCTTTACTTCGCCGGTTTCGCCATGGCGCAACTGCTGGCCGGCCCGGCATCCGATGCCTTCGGGCGGCGAAAGGCGAGTCTCGTTTTCCTGTCCATCTTTCTGGGCGGGGGGCTGCTGGCGATCTTCGCCCCAACAATCGAGGTGCTGCTCTTCGCCCGGCTTGTTCAGGGTATTGGCGCCTCCGTCGGCATGACGGTGGCGCGCGCCGTCGTGCGCGATCAATTTACCGGCTCGGAAGCCTCCAGCATCATGAACCTTATTGGCATCATGCTGGCCGTTGGCCCAGCCATGGGCCCGACCATAGGCGGACTTTCGCTTGCGGCTTTCGGGTGGCAATCGGTATTTTTCCTCATGGCCGGCCTCGGGGCCATCGCCATCTTCACCGTCGTGGTTTTCCTGCGCGAGACGACAATCCCGGACAAGAACCTGATCCGCCCGCGTCGGCTCCTGTCGGCCTATGGGACATTGCTCACCGAGCCGCGTTTTCTTCTCGCTGCACTGGTACTCGGGGGTTCCATCGGCGCGCTTTATGCGCAGGCGACCATGCTGACCTTCATCCTCATCGACAAAGTCGGCATGACACCCACCGCCTTCGGCATCGGCATGCTGATGCAGACCGGCGCCTATTTCTTCGGCTCAAT
This sequence comes from Agrobacterium salinitolerans, assembly GCF_027498475.1. Taxonomy (NCBI): domain Bacteria; kingdom Pseudomonadati; phylum Pseudomonadota; class Alphaproteobacteria; order Hyphomicrobiales; family Rhizobiaceae; genus Agrobacterium; species Agrobacterium salinitolerans. Next base: position 1,553,479 of record NZ_JAPZLN010000001.1, read on the forward strand.
CGCCCTGCGTTATATCGCACCGAGGCTTGGTGACCGCCGTTCGGTCGTCCTTGGCCTCTGTTTTTCGGGAATAGGCGGCCTCCTTATCCTGCTGTCGGTGTTCCTGATACCGCCATCCTTTCTTTCGATCATGGGACCTGTGGCGGTCGCAACGGTCGGCATCGCCTTGCTGACGCCATCCATGGTGACGGCGGCCCTCGCCCCTTTCCCGCATATTGCCGGCTCGGCATCGGCAATGATGGGTTTCATTCAGATGGGATCTGGTTTTGCGGGCGGTGCTGCAGCCTCACTCATCGGTTCGCCGTTGACCGGCTTCGGCATCATCATCCCCGTGATGGAGTTCACCGCAATCGCCAGCTACATCGGCTTCCGCATCGTCTCCATACGAAAGACATGAAAAAACCCGCCGACGGCGTCGCCAGCGGGTTTCATTATTTCCATTTCAGCAGAATTACTTGCTGATATTGCGCTTTGCGAGTGTGCGAAGACGCAATGCGTTAAGCTTGATGAAGCCTGCAGCGTCCTTCTGGTCATAGGCGCCATGGTCGTCCTCGAAGGTCACCAGCGTGTCGGAATAGAGCGACTTGGCGCTCTCGCGGCCGGTCACCATGACATTGCCCTTGTAGAGCTTCAGCGTCACTTCGCCTTCCACATGCTCCTGGCTCCTGTCGATCAGGGCCTGCAGCATTTCTCGCTCCGGCGAGAACCAGAAACCGTAATAGATCAGCTCGGCGTAACGCGGCATCAACTCGTCCTTGAGGTGGGCCGCACCCCGGTCAAGCGTGATGGATTCGATGGCGCGATGCGCGGCAAGCAGGATGGTGCCGCCGGGCGTCTCGTAAACGCCGCGCGACTTCATGCCGACGAAACGGTTCTCGACCAGATCGAGACGACCGATGCCGTTTTCACGGCCGTAATTGTTGAGCGTGGCAAGAAGCGTCGCCGGCGACATTTCAACGCCGTTGATGGAGCAGGCATCGCCCTTGCGGAAACCAACCTTGATGACGGTTGCCTTATCGGGCGCGGCTTCCGGGGAGATGGTGCGCATATGCACATATTCCGGCGCTTCCTGCGCCGGGTCTTCCAGAACCTTGCCCTCGGAAGAGGAGTGCAGCAGGTTGGCGTCCACCGAGAAAGGCGCCTCGCCCTTTTTATCCTTGGCAACCGGAATTTGATGCTGCTCAGCGAAGTTCAGGAGGTCCGTACGGCTCTTGAACGACCAGTCGCGCCAGGGAGCGATGATCTTGATATCCGGATTCAGCGCATAGGCCGACAGCTCGAAACGGACCTGATCGTTGCCCTTGCCGGTGGCGCCATGTGCGATGGCGTCGGCGCCGGTCTTCCTTGCGATTTCGATCAGGTGCTTGGAGATCAGCGGACGGGCAATGGAGGTGCCGAGCAGATAGACGCCTTCATAAACCGCGTTTGCGCGGAACATCGGAAACACGAAATCCCGTACGAACTCTTCGCGGACGTCCTCAATGAAGATTTCCTTGATGCCCAGCATCTCGGCCTTCTTGCGCGCCGGCTCGAGTTCTTCGCCCTGGCCGAGATCGGCGGTGAAGGTCACCACCTCCGCGCCGAGTTCCGTCTGAAGCCATTTCAGGATGATCGAGGTGTCGAGACCGCCGGAATAGGCGAGAACGACTTTCTTAACGTCTTTCGGAAGTGCCATAGTGATGTCCATCTGCATGATGACGGCATTGGGACACCGCCATTTCCTTGGGATTTCGGCACTTTTACAGTGCAAGCCGAAATGTGTGAAGCGCTTTTCAGTGAGATAAGCGACAAAACAATTGATGGGCGCATACGAGGGCTGACGATGACCGGGCGTATTGATGGAAACGAGGCGATTGTCACATGCATTATGAAAATTCGCGCTTTATCATAAAGCGGCGCGATCAACTTGAAGACCGTGAATGAAACCCGTGAGGTTCAGGCAACGTTGCAAACCGCTGGAAACAGCCGAAACGACGCGAAGGAGAGACCTATGACGACCATCCACCCCGCATTCAAGGAAGATAATGTCGCCGTCATCACCGGTGCTGCCTCCGGCATCGGACTTGCCGCAGCCCGCAAATTCGCCGGTTTCGGCATGAGTGTCGTGCTCGTCGATCTAGACGGCGAGAGGCTTGCCGCAGCCCATGCGGATATTGTGGCCGTTGCCAAGAACGGCGAAGCGCAGGTTGTCGCCATTCCGACCGACGTATCCAGGCTCGATGAACTGGAGGCGCTGGAGCGCGCCGTGATCCAGCGTTTCGGACGCGTTCACGTCCTGATGAACAATGCCGGCATCCAGCCCGGCAGCGCCATTTTCGGTCCACAGGCCAATTGGGAAAATATCATCAACGTCAATCTGATGGGTGTCGTGAACGGCAGCCGTGTTTTCGGGCAGGGCATGATCGCCCATGGCGAGCCGGCGCTCATCGTCAATACCGGCTCGAAGCAGGGCATCACCACGCCTCCCGGCGATCCGGCCTATAATGTCTCGAAGTCCGGCGTCAAAACCTTCACGGAGGCGCTTCAGCACGAATTGCGTAACCTACCGAACAGCTCGGTTTCCGCTCATCTGCTGATCCCCGGCTTCGTCTTCACCGGCCTCACCGCCCATGGCAGGACAGAAAAGCCTAAAGGCGCATGGACCGGCGAACAGACCGTCGATTTCATGGTTGAAAGCATCGGTCGGGGCGATTTCTACATTCTTTGCCCGGATGGCGAGGTGGACCGACAGACCGATGAAAAGCGCATTCTCTGGGCGGCCTATGACATCGTCCAGAACCGTCCGCCGCTATCGCGCTGGCACACGGAATATTCCGCCGCCTTCACCAGCTTCCTGAAAAACTGAATGTTCCGGGCCGCCGCGATGTAACCATTGCGGCGGTTTTTCGCGTCAGTGCTCAAAAGCATTGGCAGAAATGCGAAACCGCGTTAAGCACGGCAATCTCCAGCTTTTACGGGTGCCGCGATGGATTTCGTTCCCAGCCTGCCGACATTGATCGCCTTCACCATTGCCATTCTCCTTCTGGCTGTGACCCCGGGGCCTGACATGACGCTTTGGATCAGCCGCTCCCTGCGTGAGGGCCGGACGGCAGGTTTCATGACACTTCTGGGAACCAATATCGGCATTACCGTGCACACGATGCTCGTCGCCTTCGGCGTCGCCGCCCTCATCGTCGCCTCGCCGACGGCTTTCATGATCCTGAAGACCGGCGGAGCCGCCTATCTGGTCTGGCTCGCCATCCAGGCAATCCGCAAAGGCTCGGATTTCGTGATGGTGAAAAGCGCCGGCGAAAAATCGCAGTCCTCCCTGAAGTCGGCGCTGCTGAACGGCATCTGGGTCAACCTGCTGAACCCGAAGATCATCATCTTTTTCATGACCTTCCTGCCGCAATTCGTCAGCGCATCCGATCCGCATGTGACCGGCAAGCTGATCTTCCTCGGCATCTGGTCGATCATCGTCGCGCTGCCGATCGGCATCGGCATCGTAATCGCGGCAGATGTTCTTTCAGCCTGGCTGCAACGCAACCGGAAAATTCTGCGCGGACTGGATTATACGATCGCAGGTGTCTTTTCGCTTTTCGCCGTCAAGATTTTCTTCACGCAGGCGCGCTGACGGCAACAAAAAAGGCGCCCTACGGCGCCTTTTTTACAATCAACCGATCAGCAACTCATCGTCATCGAGCTTCTGGCCGCGTATCTTGCGGAACATGTCGATCAAATCTTCGACCTCGAGATCCCTGCGGCTGTCGCCGGAAACGTCGAGCACGATCTCACCGGCATGCAGCATGATCGTGCGGCTACCATAATCCAGCGCCTGACGCATGGAGTGGGTAACCATCAGCGTCGTCAGCTTGCGCTCCGACACCACCTTGCGGGTCAACTCCATCACGAATTCGGCCATGCCGGGATCGAGTGCCGCCGTATGTTCATCCAGCAGCAGCACGTCCGAGCCGGACAGCGTCGCCATGACGAGCGAGACTGCCTGCCTCTGACCGCCGGACAGAAGGTCCATGCGGTCCTTCAGACGATTTTCCAGCCCGAGATTGAGCGAGGCGATGCGCTCCTTGAAGAAATCCCGCCGACCACGCCCAAGCGCCGGCAAAAGGCCGCGACGCGTGCCGCGCGACGCCGCCAGCGCCAGATTTTCCTCGATGGTGAGCGCGCCGCAGCTGCCCGCCAGCGGGTCCTGAAACACGCGCGCCACCCGCCCCGCCCGGCTGGCGGTCGGTTTGCGGGTAACATCGGCGCCGCCGATCATCACCTTGCCCGCCGTCGGCAGGACATCACCGGCGAGAACGCCGAGCAGCGTCGATTTGCCGGCGCCATTCGAGCCGATGACGGTGACGAAGGAGCCATCCTCAATAGTGAGGTCGATCTTGGAGAGCGCCTGCTTCTGCAGCGGCGTGCCGCGCCCGAAGACAACTTGAATATCGGAAAGGGAAATCACGATGTTGCTCCCCCGCGGCGCAGTCGGGGCAGGATCAATGCGATGGCCACCAATACCGCCGTTACGAAATTGAGATCGGACGCCTTGAGGCCCAGCACATCGCTCGACAGAGCGAGCTGGATGGCGAGACGATAGGCGATGGAGCCGAAGACACAGCCGATCAGCGCGACCAGAATACCGCGCGCGCCGAACAGTGTTTCGCCGATGATGACGGCCGCAAGCCCGACAACGATAGTGCCGACACCGGAGGTCACATCCGCAAAACCATTGGTCTGCGCGAACAGCGCGCCGCCGAGAGCGACCAGGGCATTCGAAAGCGCCATGCCGAGGTAGATCTGGTTACCTGTCTTCACCCCCTGCGCCCGCGCCATCCGGGCATTGGCGCCCGTCGCGCGCATGGCAAGGCCCGCATCGCTTTCAAGAAAACGCCAGACGAGGATGACCGCGGCCAGCACCAGCGCGCCGACGAACAGCGGCCGCACCAGATATTCCGACAGGCCGAGGCCGTAAAACGGCGATATCATCGTATCCTGATTGAGCAGCGCCACATTCGGCTTTCCCATCACGCGCAGATTGACGGAAAACAGCGCGATCATCGTCAGGATCGACGCAAGCAGGTTGAGGATTTTGAAACGAACGTTGAGGGTGGCGGTCACGATGCCGGCGGCGGCACCGGCCACCATCGCAATCGCCGTCGCAACCCAGGCATTCAGACCGGCGATGATCAGCACGGCAGCCACGGCGGCGCCGAGCGGAAACGAACCGTCCACGGTCAAGTCAGGAAAATCAAGCACACGGAAAGCGAGATAAACGCCGATCGCCACGAAAGCGAAGACCAGTCCCAGCTCCACGGCGCCCCAGAAGGCGATTTGGCTCACGGTAATGTCCTTGTTATTGCCGCCATCAGGCGGATACGGGTGCTGTCTCGCGCCACGTAAAACGGGCGGCGAATTTGCCGCCGCCCGTTATTCAGTCTGGTTTCGGTTCAGTCGATGACCTTGGTGGCGCGCTTGGTGACGCTTTCCGGGAAGGTGACGCCGGCTTTTTCGGCGGCCTTCTTGTTGATCACCAGATCAGTGCCGACAGCAACGGTTGCCGGAATATCGCCCGGCTTTTCACCCTTGAGAATGCGGACAACGACGGCGCCGGTCTGTTTGCCAACGTCGAAATAGTTGAAGCCGAGGGCGGCAACCGCACCGCGGGCGACCGAATCCGTATCGGCCGCGTAAAGCGGGATCTTGGCTTCGGAAGCAACACCGGCAGCCGCTTCGAAAGCGGAAACGATAGTGTTGTCGGTCGGAACGTAGATCACATCGGCCTTGCCGACCAGTGCGCGGGTTGCACCCTGCACTTCTGCCGATTTGGTGGCGACGGATTCAACAACCTTGAGACCCGCCTTCTCAGCCTCAGCCTTCAAGAGGGCGAGCGTCGATACGGAATTGGCCTCGGCCGAATTGTAGATGAAACCGATGGACTTGGCGTTCGGGGAGATTTCCTTGATGAGCGCCAGATGTTCGCCAACCGGGAGCATGTCCGAAAGGCCGGTCACGTTGCGGCCAGGCTTTTGCATGTCCTTGACGAGCTGTGCGCCGACCGGGTCGGAAACCGCCGTGAAGACAACCGGAATGTCGCGCGTGGCGGCAACGACGGCCTGCGCGGAGGGCGTGGAGATCGGCACGATGACGTTCGGCGCATCGCCAACGAACTGGCGCGCGATCTGCGCGGCGGTGCCGGGATTGCCCTGCGCGGACTCATAAAGGAACTTGAGGTTCTCACCCTCCTTGTAACCGGCTTCAGCAAGCGCGGCCTTGACGCCGTCACGGGCGGCGTCAAGCGCCGGATGTTCGACGATGGCGGTGACAGCAACGGTGACGTTTTCAGCCTTGGCCGGCAGAACGAGGGCGCTCGCGGCGGCGAGAGCCAGAATGAATGCGCGCATGGATATCCTCCTGTTGGTTCCCTGTTTTCGTCTTCTTAGGAACAAGACAGCCCGAAATCAATCGGAGAACCACTGCAAAACAAGCTTTCAGGCGGCAATTGCGGCTTATTCAGTCATCCGCGCCGTGGTTGGCGATCATCATCGCCTCGAAAGCCAGCCTTTCGGTCTTGCGCATCCGTTCCGATTCCGACTTCAACTGGCCGCAGGCGGCGAGAATATCGCGACCGCGCGGCGTGCGGATCGGCGAAGCATAACCTGCCTGATTGATGAAATCGGCGAACTTCTCGATCTGCGCCCAGTCCGAGCACTGATAGTTCGTGCCCGGCCATGGGTTGAACGGAATGAGGTTGATCTTGGCCGGGACACCCTTCAAAAGCTGCACCAGCATCTTGGCGTCTTCCAGACTGTCATTGACATCCTTCAGCATCACATATTCGAAGGTGATGCGACGGGCGTTGGAGAGGCCCGGATATTTGCGGCAGGCCTCGATCAGTTCCTTCAGCGGATATTTCTTGTTGATCGGCACCAGCATGTCGCGCAGCTCGTCGCGCACCGCATGCAGCGAAATCGCCAGCATGACGCCGATCTCATCGCCGGTGCGGAAGATTTCCGGCACAACGCCCGATGTGGAGAGCGTGACGCGACGCTTGGAGAGCGACAGGCCGTCGCCATCGGTGGCGATCAAAAGCGCGGTCTTCACATGCTCGAAATTATAGAGCGGCTCGCCCATGCCCATCATCACGATGTTGGAAACCTTGCGGCCTTCGCTCGGCACATAAGCGCCGACCGGCGTCGAACCGTCGGGAAAATCACCGAGCCGATCGCGTGCCAGCAGAAGCTGGGAAAGGATCTCCTCAGCCGTCAGGTTGCGCACGAGGCGCTGGGTGCCGGTGTGACAGAAGGAACAGGTCAGCGAACAGCCCACCTGGCTTGAAATGCACAGCGTACCGCGACCCTCTTCGGGAATATAGACCGTCTCGATTTCGACCGGACGTCCCGCACCGCGCGGTGGGAACCGCATCAGCCATTTGCGGGTGCCGTCATTGGAAATCTGTTCCTCGACAATTTCCGGACGGGCGATGGTAAAGGCCGCCTTCAGCTTCTCGCGAAGCTCCTTGGCGACATTGGTCATATTGTCGAAATCGGAGACGCCGCGCACATAAAGCCAGTTCCACAACTGGCTGACGCGCATCTTCACCTGCTTCTGCGGCACGCCGATTTCCGAAAGCGCCTCACCCATTTCCTCACGGGTCATGCCGATCAGCGACGGCTTGCCGGACATCAGATCGCTATTGGCGATCAACGGCGTTTTGACTGCCAGGCCGGCAGGGGCTTGCATTACAGACATTACGCTATCCCATCATTCCATGCATCGCACGACCGGCCTTTCGGATAGGCGGAAAATCGTCTGCATGTCGAGAAAATCAAAGGCGGAGCAGTTTTCGCGCATCCGCCTGTCAATGTTGCCGCGCCTTTAGCATCAAACAAGCAAAAACGCAAATGGCCGGTCAAGGACCGGCCATTGTCAGACACAATACGGTGTCAGGATTATTTGCAGCTCTCGATCTGCTTGAGAGCCGCCGAAATACCCGACAGCGAATAGGAATAGGACGTCGCGGTGCCACGGCCGGAGGTGGCCTTGACGGTCATGGACCTGCCGCCCTTCATGGCCGCCACAAGCGCCGGTTCTTCGGCGGCGTTTTCAACCCAGGCGGCCTTGTCCTTGGTGAACATGACGAAGTTTTTGTTGTCGATCGTCACATTAACCTTGGAACCCTGCTTGAGCGGATAACCCACCATGGCCTGCGGCTCATAGGAAATGTTCTGCCCCGGACGTTGCGAAACGATGAAAAAGATATCGCCGTGGTCGACATTTGCCGGCTCCTTGGCGGTCGGAATGGAAAGAACGTAGCAGACGGTGCTGTTGCCCGATTTGTACGAATAGGCACCCCATGCATTGAACTGCTGGATGCGCGTGGGCGACTGTGCAGATGCTACGCCGACGCTGGTCAGCAAAATGGCCGCTGCGGTTGCTACACTTCTTACAAACATTGAATTTCCTGCCGGGTTATTGTCTTCCATTGGCCCGAAGCATCGGCGAGCCCAGTTTCTGGATCGGCCACGTTCAGGTGCGGATCGTCTTTTCTCATTGTGGTCGGGAAGCGGTTACCAAACCGTCAACAACACGCATAAAATGCCGGAAACGTCTTGCGGTGTTACAGATTGGCGACTCCCGACGCCCTGAGGAGAAAGGTGCGAAACACCCTTCTTTCGTGTGTATGACACATAAATTCAGGCAAGAATTTGTCGCCCGTCAGGCTCGCCCGAACAGGCAGATCACAGAGGCGTTACCCGGCTTCCTGCTGCCGTTTCAGCATGGCGTCAGCCGCCTCGTAGTGCTCCATCTTGATATGGGCGCGGATCATAGCGAGCGCTGCCGTAATGACGGCGATGTCGTCAGTGAATCCGATAACGGCCAGCACATCCGGCACGGCATCCATCGGCATGATGAAATAGGCGAGCGCCGCCAGGATGATACCCTTGGCGCGCAGCGGCGTATCGCGGTCGATCGCGCAATAATAGGCCGCCGCCGCATCGCGTGCGAAAGGTACCTTCGACATCACGCGCTTCAGCTTGGGCCAGAATTTCGCACGCACGACGTTCTCGCGCTCCTCCCGCCTGTCGGCTTCACCAGGCAGAAGAATTTCACCGATTTTCACATCATCCATGATCGACGGTCCTCCGGTCACGGCTATTATATGGGATTTAAGCTCCGCCGTTCAATTGCTTCGGGCCACAGCCGCCTTCTGCATGGCCTCGGCCAGAAGAAAATCGCGCTCCGTCACACCCTGCGAATCATGGGTGGTGAGGCAGACCTTCACCCGCGAATAGACATTGGACCATTCGGGATGATGATTGAGCCTTTCCGCCACAAGTGCGGATTCGGCCATGAAACCGAAGGCTTCCGCAAAGCTTGCAAACTTGAAGGAACGGACGATAGCCGCTCCGTCCTCGCGCAGGGACCAGCCCTCTAGTTTCGACAGGGCCTGCCGGATGGCGTCCGGCTCTAGTCTGGGATATTTCATGAACTTACCTCCGCTTGAGACCCATTAACGCTTCAACGACGGGATCGACGCACAATCCATGAAACATACAGCTATTCTTTTTGTCTGCATGGGCAATATCTGCCGTTCACCGCTGGCCGAAGGGATTTTGAGACGCCTTGCCGACAGCGCGGCCATGTCTGATCAGCTCACCATCGATTCCGCCGGCACCGGCGGCTGGCACGCGGGTGACGCGCCCGATCCACGGTCCATCGCCATGGCGCGACGGCATGGCGTCGATATTTCCCGGCAGCGGGCGAGACAGGTCACCCTGGCGGATTTCGAGACCTTCGACCTGATACTCGCCATGGACGAAAACAATCTGGCGAACCTGCTGCAATCGAGCCCGGGAAGGCAGCGACACAAGATCCATCTCTTCATGGACTATGCCACTGGCTGCCGCGAGAACGTCCCCGACCCCTATTACGGGGCCGAGGACGGGTTCCTCAAGGTCTACAACATGCTCTTGGCAGGATGCAGATCGTTGCTCGAAAAGATGGAGCTGGACCGCGCCTCATGAAGCGGAAACGCCTCTTCAACGATATAGGGTCCACCGCCCACCGATTCCTTCGACGACATCAGCACGAAACGGCCGACCGTGAAGGGCGAGGTGCGGAAGTTGCCGCGTCCGGAAAGATACTGCACCACATCGTCCACGCGGGAGGAGCGCAACCGCGCCAGCGTGACATGCGGCATGAACTTGCGCGGATCGGGCGGGAGACCGATCCTCTGGCAAATCCGCTCGATTTCCGCCTGAAGCGCATGCATTTCCGGCGAGGGAGAAACCCCGGCCCAGATGGAATGCGGTTTCTTGGAACCGAAGGACCCCATACCGGTGAGGTTCAGCTGGAATTCCGGCCTGTCGATCCGGTCCAGCCTGTCCACGACCTCATCTGCGGTACGACCGTCGATGTCACCGATAAAACGCAGGGTTATGTGATAATTCTCCACATCGATCCACCGGGCTCCCGGCAGACCACCGCGCAACAATGAGAGGCTCATAGCCGCATTGCGCGGAATTTCGAGGGCGGTAAACAGTCTCGGCATGGCGAGCTCCCCGAATCTCTTGGCAGAACAAGCATAGCGAATCACGCAATGCAGGCGGGCGCAAGTGCTTATTTTTTTTGCGCACCGATTGTCGTGATGAAGCTTTCAACAACCGGCAAAGATTTTTCAACCATCGTCGCCACACCCTTCGTATTGGGGTGCATCTTGTCGTCCAGCTTCAGCGCATCATCCGTCACCACGCCATCAAGAAAGAACGGATAAAGCGGCAGGTTGTATTTTTCGGCGAGCTTCGGAAAGATCGGATTGAAGCGGCTGGCATAATCATCGCCCATATTCGGCGGTGCCATAATGCCGACCAGCAGCACGGCTATATTGCGTTTCTGGAAACCGGAAATGATGGTATCGAGGTTCTTTTCCGTCTGTTCCGGGGGAATTCCGCGCAGCGCATCATTCGCGCCGAGTTCCAGAATGACCCCGTCCGTACCATCGGGAACCGACCATTCCGCTCGCGCCAGACCACCTGAGGAGGTATCGCCGGAGACACCGGCATTGGCGATGGCGACATTGACGCCCTTGCCCTTTAATGCAGCTTCAAGCTGTGCGGTGTAGCTGTCGGTTGGCGGCAGCTGATAACCAGCCATCAAGCTGTCGCCGAGGCCGACCAGTTGCAATGTCCGTTCCTGAGCCATCGCAACAGAGCCCGAAAAGGCAGCGGCGAAAATGACGATGAAGTGAAACAGGGCAGCTTTAAATCTCATCACGGCTTTCCTAACTTGGTTCCCATTGTCTGAAATACCGACCGCATCGAGCGCCAGACCGTTTTCATCACCCTATATAGGAACGAGAATTGTGACGAAAAGCATCATAGAGCTGAAGAAAGCCGACCTCACGCTCGGCAATGCCGCCGCCTCCGTTCACGTTCTCAAGAACATCGATCTTTCAATCGGAGAGAGCGAGGCGGTTGGTATCGTCGGCCCCTCCGGATCGGGAAAGTCGACGCTTCTGATGGTGCTTGCCGGTCTCGAGAGGCTCGATAGCGGCGAAATCATCATTGCCGACACCGAACTGCACAAGCTCGGCGAAGATGCGCTGGCGGATTTCCGCGGCCGGAATATCGGCATTGTCTTCCAGTCCTTCCATCTCATCGCCAATATGACGGCGCTCGAAAATGTCGCCGTTCCGCTGGAACTGGCCAATGTTCCAAACCCGTTCGAGATCGCCAGACGCGAGCTCGTCGCTGTCGGTCTCGGCGAGCGCCTGAGCCATTATCCCGGCCAGCTCTCCGGCGGCGAACAGCAGCGTGTCGCCATCGCCCGCGCGCTTGCCCCTTCGCCGGCCGTACTGATCGCCGACGAACCGACCGGCAACCTCGATACCGATACCGGCAGGCAAATCGCCGATCTTCTCTTTGCCAAGCAGGCCGAACGGGGCATGACGATGATCCTCGTCACCCATGATCCGTCGCTTGCCGCCCGGTGCTCACGGCAGATCAAGGTGCGATCCGGCGAGATTGAGGGCGACAGCGCCCGTCCCCAGATGGCGCGGGCGGTATCGGCATGATCGGCTCCATTTTCCCCTCTTTCGCCAATATAAGAAACGCCATGAGGCTTGCGCGCCGCGAAATTCGTGGCGGCCTGCGCGGCTTTTACATTTTCCTTGCCTGCATTGCGCTCGGAACCGGTGCCATAGCCGCCGTCAATTCCGTGTCACGCGCAGTCACTAGCGCCATAGCCACCGAAGGCCAGTCGATCCTCGCCGGAGACGTCCGTTTCGAGCTGCGCAACAGGGAGGCGACGCAGGAGGAACGGGCCTATCTCGACCGCCTTGGTACCGTCGCGGTTTCCACCGGGCTGCGTTCCATGGCGCGCCTTGCCGATGGGTCTGAACAGACCCTGACGGAGGTGAAGGCCATTGACGGCGCCTACCCGCTCTATGGAACTTTCGTGGCCGCGCCGAACCGACCGCTGAGCGAACTTCTGGCCGGGAACGGCGACACCTATGGCGCCATCGCCGCGCCGCTTCTGCTGGAACGGCTCGGCATCAAGGTCGGCGATGAAATCCTGCTCGGTAATGTGAAGCTGAAACTGACCGGCACCGTGGTCGACGAGCCGGATGCTCTGTCCGACGGTTTCGGTTTTGCTCCACGACTGATGGTCAGTCGCGACGCCCTTTTCGCCTCGGGTCTCGTTCAGAACGGGAGTCTTGTCGAACATGCCTACAAGATCAGGCTGAACGATCCTTCGGCACGGTCGACGATGACCGATGCGGCCAACAAGGCCTTTCCCGATGCCGGCTGGTCCATCCGCACCAGTGACCGGGCGGCCCCATCGCTCACCGAAAACGTCAATCGCTTCTCGCAATTCCTGACGCTGGTGGGCCTCACCGCGCTCATCGTTGGCGGGGTCGGCGTCGCCAATGCCGTTCGCGTCTTTCTGGATTCCAAACGCACCACCATCGCCTCGCTGAAATGCCTGGGTGCGCCGGCCTCGGTGGTCACCATGACCTATCTCTTCCAGATCGCCTTCATCGCCGCCGTCGGCATCGTCATCGGCCTTGTCGTCGGCGCCGTCGCGCCGCTTATCGCCATGCGGTTTCTGGAGGGCGTATTGCCCGTGCCGAAGGAGCTTGCCTTTTATCCCGGCGCTCTCGGCCTTGCCGCCCTGTTCGGTCTCCTGACGACGCTCGCTTTCGCCATCGTACCCCTTGGCCAGGCGCGCGAGGTGCCGGCAACGGCGCTTTTCCGCGAACAGGGTTTCGAGGAGGGAAGCTGGCCATCCTGGCCCTATCTGGCAGCAACCGGCCTGCTGCTGGCGGCGCTCGCCGCCCTTGCCATCTTTTCTGCGGAAGACCGCTTCATCGCCTCGGTCTTCCTGGCGGCGATCGCTTTTGCGTTCATGGTGCTGAGGTTCGTTGCATCCGGCGTCAAGGCCATCGCCAAGCGCAGCCCGCGCGTTCATTCGGCTGCGCTCAGGCTGGCGATCGGCAATATTCACCGGCCAGGCGCGCTCACCCCCTCCGTCGTTCTTTCGCTCGGCCTCGGCCTGACCCTGCTCGTGACGCTGACGCTGATCGACGGCAATCTGCGTCGCGAATTGACGGACAGCCTGCCGGACCGCGCACCGAATTTCTTCTTCGTGGATATTCAGGGCAGCGAACTTCAAGGCTTCCGCGATCTTCTGAAACGGGAAGTGCCGGAAGGCGCGCTGACGGAAGTGCCGATGCTGCGCGGCCGCATCCTGGCGCTCAACGGCGAGGATGTCACGAAGATGGAGGTGCCTCCGGCCGGGCGCTGGGTGCTGCGCGGCGACCGGGGCATCACCTATTCGCAGGATATTCCCGAAAATGCGGCTCTGACAGAAGGAAGCTGGTGGGGGCCGGACTATAGCGGCGAGCCGCTGGTTTCCTTCGCAGCCGAGGAAGCTGGAGAACTGGGTCTCAAGATTGGCGACACGGTTACCGTCAACGTGCTCGGCCGCAGCATCACGGCCAAGATCGCCAATCTGCGTAATGTCGAATGGGAATCCCTCTCAATCAATTTCGTCATGGTGTTTTCGCCCAATACCTTCCGCGGCGCACCGCATGCCTGGCTTGCGACCCTTGCCGATCCTGCCGCAACCGCCAGCGACGAGGGCCGCATATTGCGAGCCGTCACCAACACCTATCCGACGATCACCAGCGTGCGCGTGAAGGATGCGCTCGATGTCGTCAACCGGCTTGTCGGCCAACTCGCCACCGCCATTCGCGCCGCTGCGGCCGTTGCGCTCATCGCCTCCGTCCTGGTCCTTGCCGGCGCTCTTGCCGCCGGAAACCGCGCCCGTACCCATGACGCGGTCATCCTGAAAACGCTGGGCGGCACACGAAACCTGCTCATCCGCGCTTTCTCCTACGAATATATGATGCTCGGCCTCGCCACCGCTGTCTTCGCGCTTTTCGCCGGCGGCGTCTCCGCATGGTTCGTGATTGCCCGTATCATGAAGCTGCCCTCCAGCTTCCTGCCGGATGTGGCGATCGGAACCCTCGTCGTCGCCCTCGTCATGACGGTGGGCATCGGTCTCATCGGCACATGGCGGATTCTCGGGCAGAAGGCAGCCCCGGTTCTCCGGCAGGCAGGCGAATGATCATCGGTTGTACGCCGCTTAACTTTAACGATTAATTCTTTGTAATGATCGCCAAAACGTGAGCGCTTTTCGCGCATATGGTGTCTTTTCGACGGGAAAAGGCCTTGTATCGGACACGATCTGCCATCATATTCGTGAGTAGGCTTGCTGAAGCTCCGCAGCGGCGCCCGGGAGGTATCCCGACACCGTAGCAATTACGGAGCTCAAAAGAGGAAACAATGGCTGACTTCAATAACTACCAGAACCGCATGGCGCAGACGCGTGCACAGTCTGGTGCGATGATCGATGAAGGTCTTCGCGCCTATATGCTGAAGGTTTATAACCTGATGGCGCTGGCTCTGGTCATCACCGGTGTCGCGGCATTCGCGACCTTTACGCTCGCGACCACCAATGAGGCTTTCGCCCAGTTGCTCTATGCGTCGCCGCTGCGTTGGGTCGTCATGCTCGCACCGCTCGGACTGGTGTTCTTTCTTAGCTTCCGCATCCAGAACATGAGCGTTTCCACTGCGCAGATGACCTTCTGGGTCTATGCGGCGCTGATGGGCGTATCACTGTCTTCGATCTTCCTGGTCTATACCGGCCAGAGCGTCGTACAGACGTTCTTCGTGACCGCTGCCTCGTTCGGCGCGCTCTCTCTTTACGGTTACACGACCAAGAAGGACCTGTCCGGTATGGGCTCTTTCTTGATCATGGGTCTGTTCGGTCTGATCATCGCATCGATCGTTAACATCTTCCTCGCGTCTTCTGCGCTGCAGTTCGCGATTTCCGCGATCGGCGTTCTGATCTTCGCAGGCCTCACCGCCTACGACACGCAGAAGATCAAGGAAATGTATTTCGATGGCGATGACGTTGCCGTGGCTGGCCGCAAGGCGATCATGGGTGCGCTGACGCTCTATCTCGACTTCATCAACCTGTTCATGTTCCTCCTGCAGTTCATGGGTAACCGTGACAAGTAAGGGCAGGAACCCAACTGGCAGACATGCAAAAGGCGGCCCTTCCGGCCGCCTTTTTATTTACCAGCTTTCTCACGGACTGCCCTTTCGCCCGTTTGTCGCATAGAGCCACAGCAGGCTGGTGGGATAGCGCGCCATCTCATCTCACTCGATGAGCTTCAAAACCTTGTCGAAGACCTTCAGAACCTGCGGCAACTCATGCCCACGTTTTAAAATGCGGCCATCCGTATTCACCACGCAATAAGCACCCTGTTTCGCCGCCAGCTTGGGGTTTTTCTCGATCCTGAAAAGCGGCATTTCACCTGAGCGCTTGAAGACGGAAAACACTGCCTTTTCCTTCAGGTGATCGATGGCGTAGTCACGCCATTCGCCCTCTCCCACCATGCGGCCATAGATGCGCAGAATCGCATCCAGCTCGCGGCGGTGAAAGGTGACCGGCAAAGGGTCCTTGTTCTTTTTATATTCGCGGAGATCGATGACGGTGGAATTGTCACGTGAAGCGGTCTGCACCTGCTGCACATCCGGTTGATCGGTCATCCAATACCTCCGATTCCACCCAAATCATCCGTGCAGTGTGAGCCTGAGAGGGCGAAATTGCAAGTCTTTGCACCGGCATGGCGTACAGGACAGGGGAATTCCGGGCAGGGTTTGACAAGCCTTCGATGCGCAGCGGAACCGGAAGACGGCAGCGCAGAACTGCGCCCGCCGTTTCTCGGACAAGCGCTGCCAACTGCAAAAGCAGGGATTAAAAATGGTAACCATTTAGGCAGCCATTTTCGCGTAGGCTGCCGTATTTCGGTCAAACCATGGCCTGAATTGGGTGGAATAGTCCTATTGTCAATTGATGCCTAGGCACCAAGATGACCCGGTCCGGTGCATTGACCCTTTACCCCCAGCCCCCAATGCCCGGACCGGATCTTCCATCGCCTTACGGGCGATCAAGGGTTTTCATTTCCAAGCAGGATACTGGCGCCGACGATTGCCGCGGGATCGCCACCGGCGTTGGCTGTCTGCAAAAGCACGGCGCAGCCGCCCTTTTTCACCTTGGCCACCACGCTCGCCGGAAGCTTCACCGTCATTGGCGAACCATCCCACATGCCGACTGTCTGCACATCATAGACGCTGTGCCAGTAGGACATTTTTTTCCCCTGGTTTTCGCCCTTCTGCACATCCACGGTCTGCTCGCGCGTGAAATACGCAACGACGACATCGGCCTTGCCGCTGCCAGCGCCAATATCGATCTCCACCTCGTCACCGGCAAATTTCGACGAAACCGGCACGTTCAGTCCCTTTCCCTCGCGCTTGAAAGCATCAAGCCTGTCATAGATACCGCGAACATCGGCACCCTTGACATGGTCGCGGCCGTTCAGAATGGCCTGCGGCGTATAGACCCCGTTACGACCGAGCGCGCGCATATAACCATATTGCCGGTCGGTATTTTCCTTCGAGGCGAGCGAATCCGTCCAGCCGAGATAGTTCCAGTAATCGACATGGTAGGAAAGACCGACGACGTCGCCCTTCTGAATCATCTTGCGCAGGGCTTCATCCGCCGGCGGGCAGGATGAGCATCCCTGCGAGGTGAACAATTCGACGACGCCCTTCACGGCCTCCTGCGCCTGCGCGGAGGTGACGAGAAACGTGCCGAGAAGACATATCGACAGAGGGAATTTCAGCGGCATTACAAAAACCTTTGTCCGGAAGAGATCCAGACGAATTGATGCGATCAATCCTGCCGGATGCAAACCGGAAAATAACGTCTAACGCCCTTCAATAGAAAGTCACGAAGGGGTGAGCGACAATCACAAAAAAAGAGACCGCAAAATGAAAGGCGCCGGGATTTCTCCCGACGCCTTCGATCGTCAAAGTATTAAGCGGCCAGATCGCGCAGAACGGTCTGCAGAATGCCGCCATTGTTCATGTAGATCACCTCATCAAGCGTATCGATGCGGCAAAGAAGCGGAACTTCCTTCACCGACCCATCGCTATATGTGATCTTGGCGATCTTCTTTTCACGCGGCTTGATTTCACCTTCGAGACCATCGATCTCGACGATTTCATCGCCCTTGAGGTCCAGGCTCGCCCAAGTCGTGCCTTCCTCGAAGACGAAGGGAACGACGCCCATGCCGACCAGGTTCGAACGGTGAATACGTTCGAAGGACTGCGCAATGACGGCCTTGACGCCAAGCAGGTTGGTGCCCTTGGCCGCCCAGTCGCGGGACGAGCCGTTACCATATTCGACACCGGCGAAGATGACGAGCGGAACACCCTCGGCCTTGTACTTCATGGCCGCGTCATAGATCGACATCTCTTCCTTGGACGGATAGTGGATGGTGTAGCCACCTTCCTTGCCGTTCGGGCCGAGCATGTGGTTGCGGATGCGGATATTGGCAAAGGTGCCACGCATCATCACTTCGTGGTTGCCACGACGCGTACCATATTGGTTGAAGTCCGCAACAGCGACGCCATGCTCCGTCAGATAGGCACCGGCAGGCGAAGCGGCCTTGATCGAACCGGCCGGAGAAATATGGTCGGTGGTGATCTTGTCGCCGAAGAGACCGAGGACGCGCGCGCCCTTGATGTTCTTGAGGCCCGAGCCCTTTTTACCCATGCCAACAAAATAGGGCGGGTTCTGAACATAGGTGGACTGGTCGTCCCAGGCATAGGTCTGGCCCGGCGGAACCTGAACGGCCTGCCAGTTCGCATCGCCCTTGAACACGTCGGCATACTTCGTTTCGTAAAGCTCACGGGTGACGTATTTCAGGATGAATTCCTGGATTTCCTTGGAGGTCGGCCAGATATCCTTGAGGTAGACCGGATTGCCGTTCTGATCGTCGCCGATCGGCTCCTTGGTCAGATCCTTCTGGACCGAGCCGGCAAGGGCATAGGCGACGACGAGCGGCGGCGAGGCCAGATAGTTCGCCTGAACGTCAGGCGAAATACGACCTTCGAAGTTGCGATTGCCCGAGAGAACACCGGCGGTGATCAGGCCCTTGTCGTTGATCGTCTTGGAGATCGCGGGCGGCAGCGGACCGGAATTGCCGATGCAGGTGGTGCAGCCGAAACCGACGAGGTTGAAACCGATCGCATCGAGATCCTTCTGCAGACCTGATTTGTCGAGATATTCGGCAACGACCTGGCTTCCCGGTGCCAGCGAGGTCTTCACCCATGGCTTGGACTTCAGCCCCTTGGCGACCGCATTGCGGGCGAGAAGGCCGGCGGCAATAAGAACGGAGGGGTTGGACGTGTTCGTGCACGACGTAATGGCGGCAATAGCCACATCGCCGTGACCGAGATCGAACTCCTCGCCCTCAACCGCATAGCGGCTGTGGAGCTGGCCGGGCTTCTTGTAGTCGTTCTCGAGAGCCGTCGCGAAATTCGGCGCGATGGTTTCGAGCGGCAGGCGGCCTTCCGGACGCTTCGGTCCGGCCATGGAGGGCACGACATCGCCAAGATCGAGTTCCAGCGTGTCGGTGAACACGAGGTCGGAACCATCGCCGGTGCGCCACATGTCCTGCGCCTTGGAATAGGCTTCGACGAGCGCGATACGGTCCTTTGCGCGGCCGGACATGGTCAGGTAATTGATGGTTTCACCATCAACCGGGAAGAAGCCGCAGGTCGCACCATATTCCGGGCCCATATTGCCGATGGTTGCACGGTCGGCCAAAGACATCGAATCGAGGCCGGGGCCGAAGAATTCGACGAACTTCGAAACCACGCCCTTCTTGCGCAGCATCTGCACAACGGTCAGAACGAGGTCGGTCGCGGTGACGCCTTCCTTCACCTTGCCGGTCAGCTTGAAGCCGATGACCTCAGGCAGAAGCATGGAAACCGGCTGGCCGAGCATGGCAGCTTCAGCCTCGATACCGCCGACACCCCAGCCGAGAACACCGAGACCATTGATCATCGTGGTATGCGAATCCGTACCGACGCAGGTATCCGGATAAGCGATCGTCTCGCCATCCTCTTCCTTGGTCCAGACGGTCTGGCCGAGATATTCGAGGTTGACCTGGTGACAGATGCCGGTGCCCGGCGGGACAACGCGGAAGTTCTTGAACGCCTGCTGGCCCCACTTGAGGAAGCGATAACGCTCGCCGTTGCGCTCATATTCGAGTTCGACGTTGCGGGCAAACGCATTCGGCGTGCCGAATTCATCGACGATAACAGAGTGGTCGATGACGAGATCGACGGGAACGAGCGGATTGATCTTTTCCGGATCGCCACCGAGAGCCTTGATACCGTCGCGCATGGCGGCGAGGTCAACCACGGCGGGAACACCGGTGAAGTCCTGCATGAGAACGCGGGCGGGGCGGTAGGCAATTTCGGTTTCGGTCAGGCCCTTGTTACCAAGCCATTCGGAAACCGCAAGGATATGCTCCTTGGTGACGGACTGGCCGTCCTCGAAACGCAGCAGATTTTCCAGCAGAACCTTCATGGAATAGGGCAGCTTGGAAACGCCCTTCAGGCCATTGGCTTCAGCCTTGGGAAGGCTGAAATAGACATAGTCCTTACCATCAACGGTAAGGACGGAACGACATTGAAAACTGTCGAGTGACTTGGGCATGGATTAAAACCCCGCTTACACTGATAGCCAACACGTTCGTGCGGACACCTATGCACTCATGCACATCAGGATGCGGGTACGACCATTTCCGCTGTCCGCACGTGAAAATTGCTCCTCGCAATCGTCAAGTCCGGCGCAAGATGATGTTCACGCCGGCCGCTGGCGTGGTTGACACCCATATAGATAATTTCGGAGAAACGTGCCAGACCATTCCACGAAGCTAATCGATTTTTTTATCGAGACGACGAAATCTGAAACGGAATCGCAGCATGGATTTGACGGCGGAAAATCTTGGCGTGCGACGTGGCGAAGATTTCATATTCATGAACATTTCCTTCAAGTTAAGCGACGGAGAGGCTCTGGTGCTGACCGGCCGCAACGGCTCGGGAAAATCCACTCTCCTGCGGACAGTCGCCGGCCTACTGCGCCCCGAACAAGGCAGCGTAAAGATAGCCGGCGAAGGGGTTGATGAGGAGATGCGGCCGTCAGAGGCTTGCCATTATCTCGGCCATCGCAATGCCATGAAAACCGAACTGACCGTTTCGGAAAACCTGCGCTTCTGGAAGGAATTCCTCAGCGACTTTGCCGGCGGCACGGGCATGATGATTGATGAGGCAGCGGAGATCGTTGGCCTTGCCGGCATTACCCACCTGCCCTTCGGTTATCTCTCCGCCGGCCAGCAGCGTCGTTTTGCCATGGCGAAGCTTTTGATTGCATGGCGACCGGTGTGGATACTCGATGAGCCGACGGCGGCGCTCGACAAAGCTGCGGACGGGATGTTTACCGATCTCGTCAAAAGCCATTTGGGGAAAGGCGGGATTGTCCTGGCTGCGACCCATCAGTCTTTGGGGCTAGAGAAGGCGCGTGAATTGCAGATGACGGGTTTTGCGGGTGTGGAGGCTTGGGCATGAACGGTTTGCGCACGGGGCATACCCCCCTCTGCCCTGCCGGGCATCTCCCCCTCAAGGGGGGAGATCGACTCGTGGTGAGCTCTCGTCCATCTGAAAGCTTGAGAATGGAGCGGCGAAATCGCGTCTTGCCGATCTCCCCCCTTGAGGGGGAGATGCCCGGCAGGGCAGAGGGGGGTAAACCACACCCGCAGAGGCCTACCCAATGACCGCCCTCTTCCTCCGCGATATCAAACTCTCCATCCGCGCCGGCGGCGGCGCGCTGATCGGCGTGCTGTTCTTCATGACAGTGGTTGCCGTCATCCCCTTCGGCGTCGGTCCTGATCTCAACCTGCTCGCGCGCATCGGCCCGGCCATCGTCTGGATCGGCGCGCTTCTGTCCGCCCTTCTCGGCCTCGACCGGCTGTTCCAGGCCGAGCGGGATGACGGCTCCCTCGATTTGATCTTGATGCAGGAAACTCCGCTAGTCCTGACCGTGGTCGTGAAATGCCTGGCGCACTGGGTCACGACCGGTCTGCCGCTGGTGCTTGCCTCCCCTTTGCTCGGCCTCTTTATGAACATGGACGAAGTGGCTATCGGCGCCGTGATGCTGACGCTTCTGGTCGGCTCACCCGCAATCACTTTCATCGGTGCGGTCGGCGCGGCAGTTGCCGTTGCCCTGCCGCGCGGGGGGCTTCTGGTTTCCATCCTCGTGCTGCCGCTCGCCATTCCCGTGCTGATCTTCGGCGTCAGCGCTTCCTATGCGGCAGTGCAGGAACCGGCGCCCTTCATGCCGCCATTCCTCATTCTGTGTGCGATCACGTTATTTTCAGCCGTGACCGGACCTTTCTTCGCCGCTTTGGCGCTGCGCAATGTTATGGATTGATGAAACCACGCCAGACGATCCCCTGTTGACAGGGATCAATTGCGGGGCGGCCATTCTCGGGTTACACAAACGGCATGAACGAGCAGACCTTCACCATCACCAAATTCAGTGATCTCGCCAATCCCACCCGGTTTCTGGCGCTGGCGGCACGTATTTTGCCATGGCTCGCTGCGCTCACGGCGCTGGTGCTGGCCGCCGGTCTTTATCTGTCCTTTACCACCGAAGGCGATTACCAGCAGGGTTACACGGTGCGCATCATGTATGTGCACGTGCCGTCCGCCTGGCTCGCAATGATGTGTTATTCGGTCATGGCGGTCTCCGCAATCGGCACCCTCGTCTGGCGTCACCCGCTGGCGGATGTCAGCCACAAGGCCGCCGCCCCCATCGGCGCGGCCTTCACGCTGATTGCGCTCGTCACCGGCTCGCTCTGGGGCAAACCCATGTGGGGAACCTGGTGGGTGTGGGACGCGCGGCTGACTTCCGTCTTCGTGCTTTTCCTGATGTATCTGGGGCTGATCGCGCTCAACCGCGCCATGGACGATCCGTCCAGAGCCGCCCGCGTCAGCGCCGTGCTGATCCTCGTCGGTTTCGTGAATATTCCGATCATCAAGTTTTCGGTCGAGTGGTGGAATACGCTGCACCAGCCGGCAAGCGTCATCCGCATGGGTGGTTCCGCCATCGATGCGGAATTTCTGTGGCCTCTTCTGACCATGGCGATCGGTTTCACGCTGCTGTTCTTCACCTTGCACATCGCCGCCATGCGCAATGAAATCTGGCGTCGGCGCGTGGCCGCGCAACGGCGTCTCGCCGCCCGTATGGCGAACCGGGAGGGCTGAGGTGATGACGCACGCCTTTTATATCGGCATGTCCTATGCGGCGACCGGCCTCGTCGTTCTCTGTCTCATCGCCTGGGTCGTTGTGGACGGCCAGGCGCGCAAACGGGAGCTGAAGCAACTCGAAACATCCGGCGTTCGCCGCAGGGCAAGAAGCGCTTCCGCAGGTGACGCGTAATGACGCAGGCGGACCACGACACCAAGGCCAAATCGACGGGCCGCACCCGTTATGCGCTGGCGCTCCTGCCGCTTCTGCTGTTTGGTGGTTTTGCCCTTGTCGCCGGCAAGATGCTCTACGATCAGGATGTGAATGGCCTGGATATCAGCGCGATTCCTTCCGCACTCATCGGCACCAAGGCCCCCGCCCTGTCGCTGCCGCCACTGGAGGGCTCGAACCTTCCGGCGCTCACCGATGCCGCTATCAAGGGCAAGCTGACACTGGTCAACGTCTTCGCTTCCTGGTGCATTCCCTGCCGGCAGGAGCACCCGCTGCTTCAGGAATTGTCAAAGGATAACCGCATCACCGTCGTCGGCATCAACTACAAGGACAAATCGGACAATGCGCTGCGCTTCCTCGGCGAACTCGGCAATCCATTTGCGGCGATAGGCATCGATCCGAACGGCAAGGCGGCAATCGACTGGGGTGTTTATGGGATTCCCGAAAGTTATCTCGTCAGCGCCGATGGCACGATCCTTTATAAAAAGGTCGGCCCCTTCGATGCCCGCAGCATAGAACGTGACCTTCTGCCCGCCATCACGGCGGCGACAGGACAGTAGCCGCCGCGCCAGAAGGATATCACGCCTTGGCAACGACCCGGAGCGCAGGCCCTTCCGCAGGCAAACGTATGCCTTCCAGCACGACCTGATCGCGACCGCCGCGCTTTGCGGCATAAAGACTGTCATCGGCCCGCTTGATGGCATCGTGAATGGAATGATCTCCCCTCGCGACAGCCGAGACACCGAAACTTGCGGTGATCTGGCTGGTAACGCCGCGGTTGCGCCAGTCGAGAGACGAAAGACCCGTGCGCATGCCATTGGCAAGCTGACCGGCCACAGCAGCCGTCTGTCCGGGCAGGAAGACCACGAATTCTTCACCACCGAAACGCGCCACCAGCGCATCCTCGGGCGCGTTTCGCCTGAGGAGATCGGAAAGGCCGATGAGCACGATATCGCCAGCCGCATGACCGTAAACGCCGTTGATGCGCTTGAAGTGGTCTATGTCACAGGCGATGATCGCGCCTTCTGGCGTATCGTTGCGAAAATCGGGAACGCGCCGGTCGAAACCGCGGCGATTTAACACGTCCGTCAGCGGATCATGTTCCGCCGCATGCTGGTGACGGTCGACGGTGACGGAAATCTGGCTCGCAAGCACCGACAACGCCAGCAGAAAGCCGAAGATGCTGGCGGCGAGCTGCATGTAAAAAGCATAGTCCGACTCGAAGAATTCGCTGAGCTCGACCATCGAGCCACCCGGCGTCATCACCAGCAGCATGCCGATGCGTACCAGCGTCTCCAGCACCACAAGACAGGCAATTCCCACCATCAGCCTATCGGCAAGCGCAGCCGGCCGCTTCCGCACGGTCCAGACCGGGATAGCAAGCAAAACGGCGCAGACGAGATCGCCAATGACGAGCTCGCGTTTCAGATCCGGCGTGACGAGAACGTGGAACGAGACCAGCAACACCGCCACGGCCACAATCGAAAGTCGCGCCTTGGTATAAAGCGGCCGTTCGAAATGGGTGAGCAGAGCGTGGCCATAAAAGAAGAAGGCGGAGAAGAACAGCAGATTGGAGAGGACCGCCTGGACTTCGAAAGGCAGGCTGCCAAGCACCAGAGGTGTGGCGAAACCAAAAGCCGCCGCAAGATATCCGATACCCCAATAGCGAGCCGAAGCGTGGCCGATCCTTTGCAGGAACAGGAACACCACGCCGAAGGTGAGCATGATGAAGGGAAGAAGATAGGCGAAATTATCTTGCAACGGGGTCTGCCGGGAAAGGGACGAGCTTTGTACGCGAAGGTTAGCGGAACGCCATTAAGAAAACCTCCCAATAAAAAGATGCTTTTGCGGCTTTCCGGCTGGAATTCCGATGGACCAGTTCACATTTGCGGGAGTGCGTTCTGCCATTCCTTAATCATGTCGACGGGCCAGACCAGCATCACCACATTCAGCGTCAGATTGTCCCGGATCAGCCAGCCCGTGAAAATCTCGAAGAAGATGGCGATCAGGACTGTCAGCCACACCGGCACGCGCGCGGCAAAGAGGAAACCCAGCGCCATGAAAACCGTATCCATCGCCGAATTCAGGATGCTGTCGCCGGTATAACCCAGCGCCATGGTCGCCGTGCGGTAGCGATCAATGATAATAGGCGAATTTTCGAGAATTTCCCACGCCGCCTCCACCAGAACCGCAAAAGAAAGCCGCATGGAAAACGGTTTGTTGCGGAACAACAGCCACGCAAACCAGTAAAACAGGAACCCGTGAATGATATGCGAGGGCGTATACCAGTCGGCCAGATGCTGGGAATTGCCCGGTGTGTTCACGCCCGGCTCGAACAGCTTTACATAACCACATTCGCAGATCGGAATGCGGCCCATGGCGTAGAGAATGACGATTTGCAGGAGAAGCAGGCCGGCGGCCACGCCGAACCATTTGAGCGAACGCGAACGGGAAGCCGGCATCTCCGCAACTGTCATTTTTCGTCCTTGTTCAGCGGCTCGACCGAATGGCGCATGACGAGCGGCATCTGCGCCATGGTGAAGATGATGGTGATTGGCATGGTGCCCCAGACCTTAAAGGCCACCCAGGTGTCTGTAGAGAACATTCGCCATACAACTTCGTTCAGCACCGCCAGAAAAAGGAAAAAGATGCCCCAGCGCAGCGTCAGCTTGCGCCAACCCTCATCCGTCAGCTTGAAGGCGGAATTGAAGACGTAACCCAGCAAAGACTGCCCGAAGAACAGGCCACCCAGCAGAATGACACCAAACAGCGTGTTGACGATGGTCGGCTTCATCTTGATGAAAGTATCGTTCTGCAACCACAATGTCAGCGCACCGAAAACGAACACCACGATGCCTGATATCAGCGGCATAATCGGCAGCTTGCGCGTCAGGACCCAGGAAACGGAGAGCGCAATCGCCGTCGCGATCATAAACAGGCCGGTGGCAATGAAAATCGGGCCACCGAACTCTGTCAGGACCGGAAAAGTGGTTGCAAGCCATTCGCCACGCGAATTGGCGAAAAAGAAAACGACAAGCGGGCCAAGCTCGAGCACGAATTTCAGGAGCGGACTGATTTCCGCCACCATCTTTTCGCTTTCCTTGGAATTGCTTTCAATATCCATACTCAAACTCCCGCAATGGCCTTGGCGAAATCTTCCGCCTCGAAGGGCTCCAGATCCTCAACGCCTTCACCCACACCGATGAAATAGACCGGCAGCTTATGTTTAGCAGCGATGGCGACGAGGATACCGCCCCGCGCCGTGCCATCCAATTTTGTCATAATCAGGCCCGAAACACCCGCCACATTGCGGAATATCTCCACTTGGTTCATGGCGTTCTGTCCCGTCGTCGCATCCAGCGTCTGCAACACGGTATGCGGCGCATCCGGATCGAGCTTGCCGAGCACGCGCACGATCTTTTCCAGCTCCGCCATGAGTTCCGTCTTGTTCTGCAGGCGGCCGGCCGTATCGATGATGAGCACATCGCTTTTCTGCGCCCGCGCCTGCTCATAAGCGTCGTAGGCAAGACCGGCCGCATCCGCACCGAGCTTGGTGCCGATGAACTGCGAGCCGGTGCGGTCCGCCCAAATCTTGAGCTGCTCGATCGCCGCCGCGCGGAACGTATCGCCGGCCGCCAGCATCACCTTGAGGCCCGAGCCGGAAAGCTTGGCGGCAAGCTTGCCGATGGTCGTCGTCTTGCCCGTACCGTTCACACCGACGACGAGGATGACATGCGGCTTGTGCGACAGATCGAGCTCCAGCGGCTTGGCGACAGGCTTCAGAACCTTGGTGATCTCGCCCGCCATGATGCGCGCCACATCCTCGCCGCTGACATCTTTGCCGTAGCGTTCCGAAGACAGGGCGCCGGTGATGCGCATGGCGGTCTCGACCCCGAGATCGGACTGGATGAGAAGATCCTCAAGCTCGTCGAGCGTATCCTCATCCAGCTTGCGTTTGGTGAAGAGCGCCGAAATCTGTGTGGTCAGCTGCGACGACGTGCGGGCAAGCCCTGCCCGCAGGCGCTGAAACCATGTCAGTTTTACCTGCGGTGCCGCAGGGGCAGGCTCCTCCCGCTCACTGGCGGACGAAAAACCTTTCGGTAGAGCTGGCGGTATAGCGGCGGGCTGGGCGGTGGTCGCAGCTTCGGCCTCGTCAAGCAGCGCATCCATCGCATCCGCATCCAACACGACATCCGCTACTTCCGGGGCAGATTCGACCTGCTCTTCGGCGGCGGCTTCCGCCTGTAGCAACGACAGCGGCACTACACCCATATCGCCGGAAAGCTCGGCACCGGGCAGAAGCGGTGCGTCCTCTTCCTCATCATCGTCGGAAAGGACCACGTCCGTCGCCTCGTCCGGGGCAGGTCCGCCGGCCGTCTCCATCTCCAGTTCGGAAACCGGGTCCTTGTCAACAGGGCCATGCGCTTCGGCGTCGCTTAGCGCCGCTTCGAAAGAAGCGTTTTCATTGTCGCGCTCAGGCGCGGCGTCCTCTTGCGGCCGCTCTCCCGTTTCGGCCTTGTCCTTGCCGAACGAAAAGACTTTTTTGATGAAGCCGAGGGCCATGGTCGTTCCCGTGTCTTTTCTCTTGTGTCGCCTCAGGCCGCATCCGCCGCCAGAAGCTTCATCTTCAGATGTTTGCCGTTGTGGCCGGTAATCGAAACCTGCGCAAGAGTGCGCGGGGCAAGATGCGGTGCCTCCACCAGCGTGAAATTGTCGGTATGGGCAAAACCGTTGTTTTCAACGAGGATCGTCTGCGCCGAACCGACCATACCTTGCAGATGCGTAAACCGCAGCGCCTCGCCGCGCTCCCGAAGCCTCGCCGCCCGCTCCTTCACCAAAGCCCGGTCAAGCTGCGGCATGCGTGCCGCCGGCGTACCCGCTCGCGGGCTGTAGGGAAACACATGCAGGCTGGAAATGCCGCATTCTTCCGCAAGCGTCGCGGCGTTTTCGAACATGTCTTCCGTCTCTGTCGGAAAACCGGCGATCATATCCGCACCGAAAGCGATATCCGGCCGAAGCGACCGCACCTCGTGACAGAAACGAATGGCGTCTGCCCGCAAATGGCGGCGTTTCATGCGTTTCAGAATCATGTCGTCGCCATGCTGGAGTGACAGGTGCAGATGCGGCATGAAACGCGGCTCGTCGGCAATCAGATCCATCAGATGGCGGTCGGCCTCGATACTGTCGATGGAGGAAAGCCGCAGCCGCAGGATGTCCGGCACCTGCTTCAGCAATGTCTTGGCGAGATAGCCGAGGGAAGGCTCGCCCGGCAGGTCCGCGCCATAGCTCGTGGCATCCACCCCGGTCAGCACGATTTCGCGATAACCGCTCTCCGTCAGCCGACGGGCCTGATCCACCACCGCACCCATCGGCACGGAGCGCGAATTGCCGCGCCCATAGGGGATGATGCAAAAAGTACAGCGATGGTCGCAGCCATTCTGCACCTGGATGAAGGCGCGCACGTGCCCGTCTATGTGCTTCACCATCTGCGGCGCGGTCGCCTTGATGCTCATGATATCGTTGACGCGCAGCTTTTCTTCCGCTGAGACGCCAAAATCGGGCAGCGCACGATAGGAGGCGCTTTTCAGCTTTTCCTCATTGCCCAGCACCGCATCCACCTCGGGCATGTCGGCAAAGGTCTGTTTTTCAGTCTGGGCAGCGCAGCCGGTAACGATGATGCGCGCGTGCGGATTGTCGCGCCGTGCACGCCGGATGGCCTGGCGCGCCTGGCGCACCGCCTCGCCCGTCACGGCGCAGGTATTGACCAGCACGGCATTGTTAAGCCCGGCCTTTTCGGCCTCCGCCCGCATCACTTCCGATTCATAGATGTTGAGACGACAGCCGAAGGTTATGACCTCGACGCCGCTCATACAGCCCCCCGCTCGACCGCATCCCGCGCCCAGACGCCCGTGACGGGATCGACGGAACCGGACCATTCCCATTCGGCAGGGCCGGTCATGATGACGTGGTTATCCTCACGCCAGTCGATGGTCAGCGGCACGCGGATGGGGCTGGAGGCGACATCGATGGTGACCTTTCGGCTGGTGCGGCCGGTACGGGCAGCGGAAACGGCCGACGCGCAGGCGGCCGAACCGCAGGCAAGCGTCAGCCCGGCGCCACGCTCCCAGGTGCGGGTGCGAAGCGCGCTGTCGGAAATGACCTGCGCCAGCGTGATATTGGCCTTTTCCGGAAACATCGGGTGATTTTCGAGAAGCGGCCCGAAACGTTCGAGATCAAACGTCATCGGATCGCGATCCACCCAAAAAATCGCATGCGGATTGCCCATGGACATGACGGCCGGCGAATGCAGGACCGGCGCATCGATCGGCCCGATCTGCAATTCGATGCGACTGGTATCGTGGAATTCCTCAGACAGCGGAATGTCGCTCCAGCGGAATCTGGGCTGACCCATATCGACCGAAATCATGCCACCTTCATGCTCGACGGCATTCAGGATGCCGGCGACAGTCTGGAAGGTGAAGCTGGTCCTGCCGGTTTCGGAAGACAGCGCCTGCACCACGCAGCGCGTGCCGTTGCCGCAAGCCTGCGCCTTGGTGCCATCGCAATTGAGGATATCGATATAAGCATCCGTGCCGCCGACACGCGGATCATGGATCGCCATGATCTGGTCGAACTGCGTGGCGGGATCGGAATTCAGGGCGATTGCCGCATCAGGCGTCACCATATCTTTGCGGCCGCGCATATCGACAACGAGGATCTTGTTGCCAAGCCCGTTCATCTTCGCAAATTCGACCGTGTCCGCCATCGCCTTAAAACCTGAAAACTGCCTGAAAACCGGGTTGCATGCGGGATTTTCCCGCGCTTTCGCCCTATATGGCGGAAAGGACGGGAAATTACCAGACTGTTGCGGCGCAAACGGGGCGGCCGTCAGGCGGAAGGCACGTCGAAAACCTCACCCGGGCGCATCGGCCGGAAACGGCTTTCCTCCACTCCCTGCTCCGTCAGCGCTGCCTTGAGGGCCACAAGCGGCGCATCCACCGCCTCATCGGTGAGTTGTACCGTACCCCAATGGTGGCCGCAGACATGCGCCGCACCGCAAAGCTTCATGCCTTCCACGGCTTCCGCCGGGTTCTGGTGCTGGCCCTTCATGAACCAGCGCGGCTCGTAAGCGCCGAAGGGCAGGTTGGCGAGGCGGAACTCGCCATGCTTCTTTCGCGCGGCGTGATAGTTGAGTCCCTCATGGAAGCCGGTATCGCCGATATGGTAAATCTTGCCGCCAGGCGTTTCGATGACGAAAGCCGCCCAGAGCGCCATCCGCCGGTCATTCAGGCCGCGCGCCGACCAGTGGTGGCAGGGCTCAAAGTGAATTTTCACCGCACTGGCATCGATCACATCGCCCCAGTCCCCCACCTCTATACGGGCCGCCTCGACACCGGTGCGGATGATGGCGTCATTGCCAAGCGGCGTGATGAAAAGCGGCTTGTGCGCCACATGCAAGCGCTTCAGCGTTTCCATATCCAGATGGTCGTAGTGATTATGCGTCACCAGCACCAGATCGATGGGCGGCAGATCCTCGAAACGGATGCCGGGCGGGTTGACCCGCTTGGGACCGGCAAAGCTGAATGGGCTCGTGCGCTGCGACCACACCGGATCGATGAGAATATTCAAACCCGCCGTCTGGATGAGAAACGAGGCATGGCCGACAAAAGTGACGCGCATGTCTTTGCCTTCGATCCGTGCTTCCGGCTTCGCGAAGGGAAAGGGGCTGGGGTAGCTTTCCGGCCATGTGGAGCGCTCGCCATTGAAGCGCCACTTCAAAAGGCCCATGAAGTTGCCGGGCGGCGTGCCGCCAGGATTGAAAAAGCGTATCCCGTCGAAATGATCGGAGACAGGGCCGCTGTAATAGGCGCTGGCGCTCGAACGGCGGGCATAAAGGCCGCCGCCTGCCAGAGCGAGCAGACCAACAGCGGAAAAACGGAAAAATTTTCGACGGTTCATGGAAGATGTATAGGTGGCGAAGAAGCAGCCTTCAAGGAGGACCCATCATGGCCGGCTGAAGATCACGCAAAGATGAAATCGGCGCTTTCGCGGCTGAATCCCGCCACCGCCTTGACTTTTCCCGCACTTTCCTGTTTATCCCGCCCATCAGCTGGCAGTTTCACGACTCCAAGCCGCCGACCGGGACCCGAAAAGGTATAAAGAGATCCCGGAGGTCAACACCCGACAGCGCGATGCGCCCTCGGGTGCTTTTTGGCTTTGCGTCTTGTTTTTGCCAGCGAAAGCACCGACGTTTCGGAGACCCCGGAACGAAGAAGGAAGAAACGATGTTTGAAAACCTCCAGGACCGCCTTGGTTCCATTCTGAATGGACTGACCGGCCGTGGCGCGCTGACGGAAGCCGATGTTGCCGCCGCCCTGCGCGAGGTTCGCCGTGCGCTTCTGGAAGCGGACGTGGCACTGGAAGTCGTGCGTTCCTTCACCGACAGGGTGCGTGAAAAGGCTGTCGGCGCAGCCGTCCTGAAATCCATCAAGCCCGGCCAGATGGTCGTCAAGATCGTGCATGACGAGCTTGTCGAGATGCTGGGCACCGAAGGCGTTTCCATCGACCTTCACGCCCCCGCCCCCGTTGTCATCATGATGGTGGGTCTGCAGGGTTCGGGTAAAACAACGACCACCGGCAAGATCGCCAAGCGCCTGACCGACCGCGACAAGAAGAAGGTGCTGATGGCATCTCTCGACACGCGTCGTCCGGCCGCACAGGAACAGCTGCGCCAGCTCGGCGTCCAGACCGGTGTCGACACGCTACCTATCATCGCCGGCCAGTCGCCGACGGATATTGCCGCGCGCGCCGTACAGGCTGCGAAACTCGGCGGTCACGACGTCGTCATTCTCGACACCGCCGGCCGCACCCATATCGACGAACCCTTGATGCTGGAAATGGCCGACATCAAGAAGAAGTCCAATCCGCATGAAATCCTGCTGGTGGCGGATTCGCTGACCGGTCAGGACGCCGTCAATCTGGCGCGCAATTTCGATGAGCGCGTCGGCATCACCGGCCTCGTGCTGACCCGTATGGATGGTGACGGTCGCGGTGGTGCTGCCCTCTCCATGCGCGCCGTCACCGGCAAGCCGATCAAGCTCATCGGTATCGGCGAGCGCATGAACGAACTCGATGAGTTTCATCCGCGCCGTATCGCCGACCGTATTCTCGGCATGGGCGACATCGTCTCGCTGGTCGAGAAGGCCGCCGAAAACATCGATGCGGAAAAAGCCCGCGCCATGGCCGAGAAGATGGCCAAGGGCAAGTTCGACCTCAACGATCTCGCCGACCAGCTTGCCCAGATGAAGAAGATGGGTGGCATGGGCGGCATCATGGGTCTTATGCCCGGCATGGCCGGCATGAAGGACAAGATGGCTTCGGCCGGCATGAACGACAAGATGTTCGACCGCCAGATCGCCATCATCTCGTCCATGACCAAGGCCGAGCGCGCCAATCCGGATATTCTGAAACACAGCCGCAAGAAGCGCATCGCCGCCGGTTCCGGCACCGATGCCGCCGAAATCAACAAGCTCCTGAAAATGCATCGCGGCATGGCCGACATGATGAAGGCGATGGGCGGCAAGGGCAAAGGCGGCATCATGAAGCAGATGATGGGCGGCCTTGCCGGCAAGATGGGCCTCGGTGGCATGATGGGCGGCGGCATGCCTGATTTGTCCAACATCGATCCGAAGCAGCTTGAAGCGCTCCAGAAGCAGGCGGAAGCCGCCGGTCTCGGCAAGCCGGGCGCGATGCCCGGTCTTGGCGGGCTACCTGGGGGATTGCCAGGTCTTGGCGGCGCAAAGCTTCCAGGTCTCGGCGGCATGCCGGGGCTTCCCGGTTTTCCGAAGAAGAAGTGAGGCACACCGGTGAACGATGTAGAGGTGAAAGCCCAGCTTTCCGAATACCGCCAGTCGATCGACAATATCGATGCCGCACTGGTTCACATTCTTGCCGAACGGTTTCGCTGCACCAAGGCGGTGGGCGTATTGAAGGCAAAATACAGTTTGCCGCCGGCTGATCCGGCGCGCGAGGAATACCAGATCGAACGCCTTCGCCGTCTTGCGAAGGACGCCAATCTGGATCCGGATTTCGCCGAGAAGTTCCTGAACTTCATCATCAAGGAAGTCATCCGGCATCATGAAGCAATCGCCGCCGAACATGGCGGCCTCGACAAGACCGCCTGAACGGCGGACAAGCCATCCTAAGGAGTATATCACATGGCACTTAAAATTCGTCTCGCACGCGGTGGTTCCAAGAAGCGCCCGTACTACCAGATCGTCGTTGCTGACGCCCGTTCGCCCCGCGACGGCCGTTTCCTCGAGAAGGTCGGTTCCTGGAACCCGATGCTCGGCAAGGACAACCCGCAGCGCGTTGAGCTGAAGGCTGACCTCATCAAGGAATGGATCGCCAAGGGCGCACAGCCGACCGACCGCGTTCTGCGTTTCCTCGCTGAAGCCGGCCTTGCCGAGCGCGCCGCTCGCAGCAACCCGGAAAAGGCAAAGCCGGGCAAGCGCGCTCTCGAGCGTATCGCTGAAAAGAAGCAGAAGGCTGAAGATGCAGCCGCTGCTGCTGCGGAAGCCTCTGCTGCAGAATAATCTGCACGGAAACTTTTGAAGAACGGGTGGTGTGGTTTTCCATGCCGCCCGTTTTTTGTTTATTTTGGCGTCAACAAACCTTAAAGCTGACGCAACCAACACCAGAAGACGGACGGCCCGATGGCAAAGCTGGAAAACCCGGTACTCATGGCAAAAATCGGCGGCGCACAGGGCCTGCGCGGCGAAGTCCGTGTCAGTACCTATACGGACGACCCCATGGCGCTGGGCGATTATGGCAATCTGGTTACCGCCGATGGTCGCGTCTTCGAGATTCTGGAATTGCGCGAGGGCAAGAATGTCGTCGTCGTCCGCTTCAGAGGCATCAACGACCGCAATGCGGCGGAGAGCTTGAACGGTCTGGAACTCTTCATCGACCGCGACAATCTGCCTGACGACGAGCTTGACGATGACGAGTTTTATTATGCCGATCTCGAAGGGCTGGAAGCCGTCGATGCGGAGGGCAGAAGTTATGGCGCCGTCAGCGCCGTCTATGATTTCGGCGCAGGTGACCTGCTGGAGCTGAAAGGTGCAGGCCGACGCCCTGCCCTCATTCCCTTTTCGGAAGCAGCCGTGCTGGAAATCGACCTCGAAGCCGGTCGCATTCTCATCGATCCGATGGCCGCCGGACTGATCGACAATCCCGATGACAAGGACGAAACCGGCGTATCGCCTTTCGGCAAGAAATAAACCATGACCTTCAAGGCTACCGTTCTGACGCTCTACCCGGAAATGTTTCCGGGACATCTCGGATATTCGCTGGCGGGCAAGGCGCTGGAGCGGGGGCAATGGTCACTGGACGCCGTGCAGATCCGCGAATTTGCCACCGACAAACACAGAAGCGTCGATGACACGCCGGCAGGCGGCGGCGCCGGCATGGTGCTGAAACCCGACGTTCTGGCGGCGGCCATCGACCATGTTTCCAATGGCGATACACGCCCGCGGCTACTGATGAGCCCGCGCGGCAAGCCTCTGTCGCAAAACCGTGTGCGTGAACTGGCGGCCGGAGAGGGCGCGATTATCGTCTGCGGTCGTTTCGAGGGTGTCGACCAGCGGGTGATAGAGGCGCGCGGGCTGGAGGAAGTGTCGATCGGCGATTACATCCTCTCCGGCGGTGAGCCGGCGGCGTTGACGCTTCTTGACGCCGTCGTCCGTATCCTGCCCGGCGTTATGGGCAACGATCTTTCCGGTGTTCATGAGAGCTTCGAGGGCGGACTGCTGGAACATCCGCATTATACCCGCCCGCAGGTCTGGGAAGGCCGTGACATCCCCGCCATTCTTACTTCCGGCAACCACGCCGTCATCGACAGGTGGCGTCATGAACAGGCGCTGAAGCTGACGCAGGAAAGACGTCCGGACCTTCTGGTAAAGGCTCAGGCCGAAACGAAATAATAGGCCGTCAGCACCAGCCCGACGGCGATCACCAGCCAGCGGATGATCCATTGCGGCACCCGCCGTGCCGTATGCACGCCCGCATAGCCGCCAAGTGCGGCCGCGGGGAACATGATGAGCGCCGCCCACCAGGAAACGACGCCGCCGCTGACGAAGATCGCGATTGCGATAACGGCGATCACGACTGACAAGAGGTTTTTCAGCGCATTCAGATGATGATAGCTGCCTCCCGAGGTTATTCCGAGAATGGCCAGCATCATGATGCCCATGCCAGCGCCAAAAAAACCGCCATAGACGGAAGCGAGTCCCTGGAAAATGAGGCTCGGCAGATTGCCGGGCGAACGTTCGACGCTCGCTTTTGGCCTCAGCCACGGGCCGGCAGCGAAAACGGCGGTTGCAGCGAGAAGTAGCCATGGCACAAGCTGGCGGAAGGAAGGATTGTCGAGCGACAAAAGCAGAAGCGATCCGGCCAGCCCGCCA
Organism: Agrobacterium salinitolerans; assembly: GCF_027498475.1. Classification (NCBI taxonomy): domain Bacteria; kingdom Pseudomonadati; phylum Pseudomonadota; class Alphaproteobacteria; order Hyphomicrobiales; family Rhizobiaceae; genus Agrobacterium; species Agrobacterium salinitolerans. Next base: position 1,588,896 of record NZ_JAPZLN010000001.1, read on the forward strand.
ACGACTGAAACGGCAGACAGAAGGATTGCCTCGCGCCAATGGGCGCGAATTTCAGGCCCATAGGCGATGACAGAGGTGACGTAGCCCGGAAACTGCACGATGGCTGACGTGGCGTTGGCGACGATCGGCGGCAGGCCGGCCAGCGTCATCGCGCCGAAGGTCAAAAAAGTGCCGCCACCGGCAATGGCATTAACGACACCCGACAGAAAGCCGGTGGCGAACAGCATGAGAATAACGAATACGGACATAGCCCCTCCCAAGGTTCCCATGCCATATCCGCCAGCGCGCTGCTTCGCAACTGCCGGAACGCGGCGCGTAATTGATAAAATATTGTCATGAAAGGGATGACAAACGGCGCTGCCTCGTGTATGTGCCCGCGTGGAAATGGGAAATATCCCAACCGAAAGCAAAGAATGGCGAACCCGCTCCTGCCGCAAGGCATGGTCTGAAGGCATTGACCGACAGACGAACCGTTGAGCGCTCTGGCTGTTTCAGAAGAAATCAGAGGTTAACATGACCAATATTATTCAGCAGCTGGAAGCCGAACAGGCCGCCAAGATCGAAGCAAAGCGCACCCTGCCCGAGTTTTCTCCGGGCGACACCCTGCGCGTCAACGTGCGCGTTACCGAAGGTAACCGTACCCGCGTACAGGCTTACGAAGGCGTTTGCATCGCCCGTTCCGGCGGCGGTCTTTCCGAAAGCTTCACCGTTCGCAAGATTTCCTACGGCGAAGGCGTCGAGCGCGTATTCCCGATCTACTCCCCGCTGGTCGAAGGCGTTGAAGTCGTTCGCCGCGGTAAGGTTCGCCGCGCGAAGCTCTACTACCTGCGCGACCGTCGCGGTAAAGCTGCCCGTATCGTTGAAAACACCGGTACGCGCGCCCGCAAGCTGAACGAGTCCGAGCGTCAGGCGCTTGCCGACGAGAAGGCGCGTCTGGAAGCCGAAAAGGTAGCAGCAGCTCAGGCTCTCGCCGCCGAAAAGGCAGCAGCCGAAGCCGCAGAAGCCAAGGCAGCGGAAGAAGCAGCAAAGGCTGCTGAAACCGCAGCGGAATAAGATTTCCATTTCGATGGATTGATCAAAAGGCGGCCTTCGGGCCGCCTTTTTTGTTGCGCTGATGTAGCGCAACAAGCCATGCGAGGAAAATGCCGCTTGAAAGCCGCGTTTGGCAAGCATTGGCTGGCCAGAGAGAATACCGACGTTCTTTCAGTCATTTGCTTCGCCGAAAGATCCGGCAGATTTCGACCGGCAACAAATGCTGACCTGATTTCCCGCAAAACTGTTTTAGCCAATCTTCGAACAGCATTGCCTAATTGCATTTATTGTGCAATTTTCTAGCCGTTTCAGGTGTTATTATGTTTTTATTTAATTCTTTTTTAACAAAAAATAAGTCCGCTTTTTTCGCCGTTGGTCTCGCCAGTGCGTTGATGAATGTTCTTAATCTTTCCGGCTCGCTTTTCATGCTGGAAGTTTACGACCGCATTTTGCCAAGCAAGAGCATTCCATCCCTTGTGGCGCTGGTCGTTCTCCTGATCGTTCTCTACGCGTTTCTGATGGGGTTCGACGCGCTGCGAGGACGCATATTGTCGCGCATCTCGGACAATATGGACGACGCCCTCAATCAGAAGCTTTTCAGGGCGTCAATCACTGCCCCGCTCCTTGCCTCGGGGAAGATCGATGGGCTGCAGATCGTCGGCGATCTCGATCAGATCCGCCAGTTTCTCTCCGGGCCAGGTCCGGCGGCTTTTTTCGATATTCCCTGGCTGCCCATCTATCTGCTGATCTGTTTCGCCCTGCATCCATGGATCGGGTTTGCTGTGCTCGGCGGCGCCTTGGTTCTTATCGTACTGACGCTTCTGACTAATTGGTTGACCGAAAGGGCGACAAAACAGGCTTATACTGCACGAGGCCAAAGAAACGTCCTCGTCGGCAGCAGCCAGCGCAACATTGAATCCATCAAGACCATGGGCATGATGGGGGCGGTGACATCCATGTGGGACGAGCTACATTCCAGATATCGCGCCGTTACCCTGTCGACATCCGATACGGCCGGCATGCTCGGCGCCATGTCGCGAACATTCCGGCTGCTGCTGCAATCCGGCGTCATGGCGATCGGCGCCGTTCTTGTCATCGACGGCAATGCATCGGCGGGCGGTATCATCGCAGGGTCGATCCTCTCCGCAAAGGCGCTCGGCCCTGTCGAACATGCGATTGCGAACTGGCGCAGCTTCATGACCGCAAGACAGGGCTGGAAACGCGTCAACGAGTTCCTGGAACTGGTGCCCGAACCCTCGCCGCCGCTCTCCCTGCCCCGCCCGCAATATACCGTAGCGGTTGACCGTGTAACCGGTGGACCGCCAAACGGCGCGCGCGATACGGTTGCCGATATTTCCTTCACGCTGAACGCGGGCGATGGTCTCGGCATCATCGGCCCAAGCGCCTCCGGCAAATCCACGTTGGCACGCTTGATGACCGGCATCTGGCCCTATGAACGCGGTTCCGTCCGCTTCGATGGGGCCGCGCTCAACCAGTGGGATTTCGAGTTTCTCGGCAAATCCGTCGGCTACATGCCCCAGCAGGTGGAGCTGATGCCCGGGACTGTGGCGCAGAATATTGCGCGCTTCGACCGCGATGCGACAGCGGAAGCGGTTGTCGCCGCGGCCAAGGCCGCACAGGTGCATGAGCTGATCCTGAACCTGCCCAACGGTTACGATACCTATATTGGCGACCGTGGCGAGGCTTTATCGGGCGGACAAAAACAGCGCATCGGCCTTGCCCGCGCCCTGTTTGGCGAGCCTTTTTTCGTTCTTCTCGATGAGCCGAACTCCAATCTGGACAGCGAAGGCGAAGCGGCCCTGCGCAACGCCATTGGCGACATCAGGGCGCGCGGCGGCATCGTCGTCGTGATTGCCCATCGCCCCAGCGCCATTGAAAGCGTCAATCTGGTGATGGTGATGAGCAACGGTCGGATGCTGCGTTTTGGCACGAAGGAGGAGGTGCTCGCGCAAATACTGCGGCAGAATATCCGCCAGGTGCCTGAGGAGGAAGAGACGCGCAAGATTGAAAACCGGGTGAGCGAAAATGGTTGAGACGGAAAAAACCGGCAGGACAAATGCCTCCATTCTCAAACACTCGACCGCGGTGGTCGTTCTGGCGCTCGGCCTGTTGGTCGGATTGGGCGGGTGGGCTGCTTTTGCAAAGCTTGCCGGTGCGGTGGTCGCCACTGGCCGGGTCGTCGTTGAAGGCAATTCCAAAAAGATCCAGCATCTTTCCGGTGGCATCGTCAGCGAGATAAATGTCGCCGAAGGTGACAGGGTCGAAGCCGGTCAGATCCTGTTGCGGCTGAGCGCGACCGTCGTGCAGGCGAACCTCTCGATCGTTGAAAATACGCTTGCGCAACTCTACGCGCGACGGGCTCGTCTGCGTGCGGAAATTGCCGAGGCGACGTCTTTCACCGTGCAGGAAGATCTGGCGGCCCTGACGAGTTCCAAGGCGGCCAAAACCTTTATCGACAGCGAACAGAACCTCTTCAACAGCCGTCGCAACGCCTTGATCGGCATGAAGAAGCAGCTGGCAACTCGCAAGGATCAGCTCGCCGACGAGGCTCGCGGCCTCGAGGTGCAGGTGCAGGCAACGGACAATGAGCTTACCATCGTCAAAGAAGATGTTTCCAAGACGGACGAGCTCTTCAAAAAAGGGCTTGTCACGCTTCAGCGCCTCAATCTCCTCAAGCGCCAGCTTTCCAATCTCGAAGGCCAGCAGGGCCAATACATCGCCGCCCGGGCACAGACGGTGGGCAAGCTGAGCGAATTGGACCTGCAATTGCTTCAGCTCGATGAAGACCGGAAATCGGAAGTCACGAAAGATCTGACATCGATCGAAGCGACCGTTGCGGAATATGAAGAGAGGCTGGCGGCAACGCGCGATCAGCTGGATCGCCTTGACATCCGCTCACCGATCGCCGGCCGCGTCTACCAGCTTTCAGTGCATAATATAAACGGTGTCATTCAACCGGGCGAAGTGCTGATGCTGGTGGTGCCTGAGCAGGATGAGCTTGCCATCGAGGCCAATATAACCCCACGGGACATCGATCAGATTTACGTCGGACAGCCGGTTACCATTCGTTTCACGGCGTTCAATCAAAGCACGACGCCGGATTTCAGCGCGCAAGTTGCTGTCGTCGCCCCCGACCTGCAGATGGATTCCCGGACCGGCACATCTTATTACGCGCTGCGTATCAAACCCGACAAGGCCGGAATGGGTCATCTGCCCGGCGGGAAACTATATCCCGGCATGCCGGCCGAAGTATTCATACAAACCAGCGAAAGGAGTGTTCTTTCTTATTTTGTAAAACCGTTCCAGGACAGGCTCAAAAAGACCTTCGTACAGGAATAAGCAGTTTCCATTGCATAATTTTTCGAAAGGAATTTTCGCAACACGCTAAAGACGCACTTTATTCAAAAAAACAATTTCTTATATTGTATTATCATTTTTTACGTATTAAATATTACCCGCAATATTTATTACAAATTTAATTTCAATTCATCGATTTCTCAAAAATTTATGGGAGTGTAAAATGGCGTTAAAAGTAACTTTTGGTAATGGTGGCGCTGCTTCGGTCTCTTCGCTCACCAATCTGGTCGATCAGGAAGCTTATAAGCTCCTAACCGAATCCACAGCACAGGTCAAAAACGGTTCTTCGCTCGACTCCGGCGTGGTCAATGTCGGCGCGGTATCCGTTCCCGGCACCGGCGCGGGCGGCACGGTCGATGTCGGCTATGATCCCAGCTCGAACAGCTTCAAATTTGACGTGTCTTCGACATGGAATTCGGTAAAAAACGCTCTCGCCCAGTCCGACACTTCTGAAAACCTTATCTTCAAGGATTTCGTTCAGGTCGATGTTCATCTCGGCGGCACCGGTTCGTCCAACGTTGAAGTTCTCAATGCCAAGCGTGGCAACATCTCGACCGGCGAAGGCAATGACACTGTCACCGTCTCTGTCATTTCGAACGACAAGGCTTGGGTAAACGCCTTCAACATCGACACGGGCGCGGGCAACGACACCATCGTGGTCAAGGCGGGCACGGCATTCGATGGCGGCGTTGCTGCCGGTACCAATGTCGTGAACGGTGGCGCTGGCGTCACCGACGGCAGCTTCACCTCCGTCAAGATCGACGCCGGCGCAGGCAACGACTCTATCGACCTGAGTGGCGTAAACCTCGCCTCCTCGCTGGTAACCGGCGGTAAGGGCATCGACCACATAAAGGCAAGCGGTGGCGCCGATACCTTCGTCTTCAATCTCGGCGACATGGCCAAGAGCTTTGCGACCGACACTATCGAAGGCTTCAACACGGCCATGGACAAGCTCAAGCCGGTCGGTACGGTACTCGACAACTGGGCGGTGTCGACGATCGATAACGACACCATCCTCACCTACAACGTCACTGGCGAGCACAAGGGCGAAAAGATCGTTGTCGCCGGTGTCCACCTGACCGGTAGCGACTGGTTCACCGCGTAATTCTCTCGAAGAGAATTCATTATTTGCCGCTTAAAATGATCGTGGCCCGGAGACATCCGGGCCACGATTTTTTGCATATGCGGCGATCGGCAACCGCTTCAGATGTCGCAATATTCCAAAATCAGGCCGCTTTGACCTGATTGCCCATTCTGCGCGTTGCGATGATGACCAGCACGCCTGCTAGCGCCAGGCAAAAGGCAAGGAAGAACATCGGCGCAATGGTGCTGCCGGTCTCATCCTTGATCCAGGGCACCACGTTCTGCGCCACGAAGCCACCCAGATTGCCGACGGAATTGATCGCGGCGATGCCGGCGGCCGCACCTGCTCCCTTGAGGAAGCGGCCGGGCAGGCTCCAGAACACCGGCTGGCCGGCAAAGATGCCGGCAGCGGCGATGCAGAGGAAGGCGAACTGCAGCACCGGGTCACTGAGCAAGGCCGACATCAACAGGCAAAAGGCGCCAATGAAGGCGGGGGCGACGATATAGGGCGTCTTGTTCTTTGCCTTGTCGGCTGCCAAAGGCACGACGAACAGGGCAACGGCAACGATCACCCAAGGGATGATGTTGATGAAGCCATTGGCGGTGTTGGAAACGCCGAAGCTCTTCACGATGGTTGGAAGCCAGTAGCTGAGACCATAAGCGGCCAGCGGGAATCCGACATAGCAGAGCGCCATGAACAGAACGCGCGGATTGACCAGCGCCTTGAAGCCATCCTCTGCATGCTCCTCCATGCCCTTGTTCTCTTGGGCCAGCCGGTTCTTCAACCAGTCCTTTTCATCCCGGCTCAGGAACTTCGCCTTTTCGGGTGTATCGTCCAGATAAAAGAAGGTGACGATACCCGCGATCACCGCCGGAATACCGGTCGCGAGAAACACCCATTCCCATCCGGCATAGCCGAGGAAACCATCCAGATCGAGCAGCATGCCGCCGAGCGGCGCGCCGATGGCATTGGCAAGCGCGCTGAAAATCATGAACAGGCCGATCATACGGCCGCGATAATCGCGCGGGAACCAGAGCGTCATCAGGAACAATACACCCGGGAAGAAGCCCGCCTCGCAGAGTCCGAGCAGGAAGCGCAGGATGTAGAACATCGTGGCGTTCTGCGTGTAGGCAAGGGCGATGGTGACGGCGCCCCAGGAAACCAGAATGCGGGCAAACCATTTGCTGGCGCCGAAACGGTTGAGGAACAAGTTGCTCGGCACTTCGAAGATGAAGTAACCGATGAAGAACAGCGAAGCGCCAAGGCCGTAAGCATATTCGCTAAGGCTCAGCGCATCGACCATCTGCAGCTTTGCGAAGCTGACATTCTGGCGGTCGATATAGGCAATGAGATAGAGAAGGCCAAGAAACGGCATCAGCCGCCAGGTGATCTTCGAGATAAGGGCTTTTTCGGATACCATATGCTTTCCCTCCCTTCGATTTCTCGTCGAAACGCAAATGATAAGGGAACCCATCTATATGTGCGCCGCAAAATAGGCAAGTTGCATTGCATCATAACCATTGAAGATCCGTTGCAAGACAAGACTGTTGAGGCCATTCAGCAATGATGCAGCGCACATGGAAAATGCCAAGCCGTGGCGTTCCGTGCTCTGCGCATTCATGTTGCCGTTAAACCGGCGATCTGCTATGAAGGCTGCCATGGGATCTAAATTCGGATGTCTCGCGCAGAATGTTTATGTGCTGCAGGACCACAAGCGTCTGCCGGCACGGTTTTTTGCGCGTGTTTCCGGGGCGCTCACCAGCCGACTTAGGCTCGCCTGACAGCACCGCTGTCCACGCCATTCTGAACCCTGGTTACACTTTTCCATGACAAGGCATAGAGCCATGAGCGCACCCCGCACCTTATATGACAAGATCTGGGACGACCACGTCGTCAATCGCGACCCAGACGGAACCTGTCTTCTCTACATCGACCGTCACCTCGTCCATGAGGTGACGAGCCCGCAGGCCTTCGAAGGCCTGCGCATGGCCGGTCGCCCCGTGCATTCGCCTGCCCGCACGCTGGCCGTTGTGGATCACAACGTTCCGACCACGGCCGACAGGCTGGAAGGCATCAAGAACGAGGAAAGCCGCATTCAGGTGGAAGCGCTTGCGCAGAACGCCAAGGATTTCGGCGTCGAATATTATTCCGAGCGCGACAAGCGCCAGGGCATTGTCCATATCGTCGGCCCCGAACAAGGTTTCACCCTGCCCGGCATGACGATCGTCTGCGGCGACAGCCACACCTCGACCCACGGCGCCTTTGGCGCACTGGCGCATGGCATCGGCACCTCGGAAGTGGAGCATGTTCTGGCGACGCAGACGCTGATCCAGAAGAAAGCCAAGAACATGCTGGTGCGTGTCGACGGTAAAGTTCCTGATGGCGTTACCGCCAAGGACATCATCCTCGCCATTATCGGGGAGATCGGCACGGCGGGTGGCACCGGCCACGTGATCGAATTTGCCGGCGAGGCGATCCGCTCGCTCTCCATGGAAGGCCGCATGACGGTCTGTAACATGACCATTGAGGGCGGCGCGCGTGCGGGTCTTATCGCACCGGATGAAACCACCTTTGATTACATCAAGGACAAGCCGCGCTCGCCGAAGGGTGAAACGCTGGAACAGGCCATCGCCTATTGGAAAACGCTGAAATCCGACGAAGGCGCCCATTACGACAAGGTCGTGGTGCTGGATGCGGCCAACCTGCCGCCCATCGTCTCCTGGGGTTCGTCTCCGGAAGATGTGACCTCCGTTGAAGGCATTGTTCCCAATCCCGATGACATCGAGGAAGAAAACAAGCGCGCCTCCAAGTGGCGTGCGCTTGAGTATATGGGCCTGAAGCCCGGCACGCGCATCACCGATATCGCCATCGACCGCGTCTTCATCGGCTCCTGCACCAATGGCCGCATCGAGGATTTGCGCGCGGCGGCGAAGATCGTTGACGGCCGTAAAGTCGCTCCCACCGTTTCGGCCATGATCGTGCCGGGCTCCGGTCTCGTGAAGGAACAGGCGGAACAGGAAGGTCTGGACAAGATTTTCCTCGAAGCCGGTTTCGAATGGCGCGAACCGGGCTGCTCCATGTGCCTTGCCATGAATGATGACCGCCTGAAACCCGGCGAACGCTGCGCCTCCACCTCGAACCGCAATTTCGAGGGCCGTCAGGGCTATAAGAGCCGCACTCACCTTGTCTCGCCAGCTATGGCGGCAGCGGCGGCGATCGCCGGTCATTTCGTCGACGTGCGTGAGTGGCAATGATTGCCGCATGATGGCTTGAACAGCAAACCCCGGAGCGATCCGGGGTTTTTGTTTATTCGGAAATAATCTTCACACGCTGGCCGGGCTGCAGCGTCGCCGTGGCGCTCATGGCATTGATCATGCGGAACATGTCGAGCTTCCGGTCGGTTCCCATCATCCGCGCCGCCATCGTCGCCACGGTTTCACCGGGCTTCACAGTCACCACCCGCACCCTCAGCGGCTTCAGCGAGGCAATTTCCTGCGGCGTCATCTTGCGGAAGCTGGTGCGCAATATGTTGGCGATAGAATCGAGCTGGGTATTGCCCTTCGGCACGGCCGTCAGGAAACGGAATATCTGCTGGCCGACACGAATGACGGTCACGTCAAAGTCCCATTTATCCGCACTTGCCCGGGCTGTCGCAGCCTCCAGACCGTTGATCTTCGTTTCCTTGACGGTTTCCGGCAACAGGCCGGCAACCCAGCCGCTGGTCAGATAATTGGCAAGGCTCGTCTGTTTCGGATCGGCGACGCCGTCGAAACGGATCGCCATATCGCCCGGTCCCGTCGCCAGAACGGCCTCGACCTTGTTGTCGATGACGAAACCTTCCGGCACATCGAAACGAATGCCAAGCGTTCCGTGCAGGAATGTCTGGCCGCGGACATAACCCTCCTGCGGGCTGTCGCCATAAAGCAGGCCGTCTATGCCATCCAGAAACCAGTCGCGACCACGATCCCCGACCTGGCCGTCCTGGCCGAAGGCGCGTGCATGACGCCGCGCAAGCTCGATGCGCTGCGGCGTGTTGGGGTGGCTGGAAAGAAAGTCGAGGCTCTGGTCGTTTTCAGGGTCGGCCGAGGAGAAGCGCGCATAGGCCGCCATGGAATCCAGAAAACGCGGCGAGGCAAAGGGGTCGTAACCGGCCTCGCCCAGCATGCGCACGCCGATCACATCCGCCTGCAATTCCTGCTGGCGCGAAAAGGCCGCGAGCCGCAGCTTGCCGCGCGCAAGCGCCTGCTTGCCAGCAAGATCGCTCGACAGCACTTCGGCAACCACGCGGCTGGCAATCACCTCCGCCTCTTCGCGGCGCTGGCGTTCGATGCCGTGATTGGCGGTGACATGGCCCATTTCATGCGAAAGCACGGCGGCCACTTCCGAAGCATCGTTGGCAAGCGCTAGCAGTCCGCGCGTCACGTAAAGATATCCGCCCGGCAGCGCAAAGGCGTTGATGGCCGGCGAGTTAAGGATAGTGATGCGGTAGGACTGTTGCGGGTTTTCCGAAACAGCCGTCAGAGCACCGGCGATGCGGGCGACAAGCCGCTCCGTCTTAGCGTCACGATATTCGCCGCCATAACTTGCCACGATGCGCGGATGTTCCCGTGCACCCATCTGGGCGCGCGGATCATTCTTCTGCACTTGTTCGACCGTTTGCGGATTATCCGACGGCCGCAAGGTGGACTGGTATGCCGGGCTGAAGAGAGACTGACACGACGACAGGAACACGGCAGACGCCGTCAGCACGGAACAGGCGACAACCATCCTGCCCGAACGGCGAAGGCCTGAACGGGAGAAGAGCCTCCCCTCTGCGGTCATGCTATTTCTCATTCTCTATGCCTGCCCCTAACGTTCCTGATCATCCGTTAATTGCAGACCAGAATAACAGATTCGCCCCAACGGGCGATGAATGCCGAAACGGTAAAAACGATCCATCAAGTCCGGATTATTCCTGAAGAACGCAATAATTCCCATCTTTTCTCGGGCAACAACTTGAAACTGGCAAGTGCAAATTAGCGCCATTGAAGTCATCTAAATCGATTGCCAGCGGCACACGTCGAAAATAAGGCGATCACCCGTTCAGAAAACTGTCCACCGCCTTCACATTTTGTGTGGCGAAGAAATCTGCGGTAGAGCCGACATAGACAACCCGGCCGCGATCAAGAAAAACCACCTGCTGCGCCAGCTTCTTTATGTCGTCAGGATGGTGGGTGACAATAATCACCGTGTTTTTTGTTTCTCCATGCAAGTCGAGAAGCAGGGAGGCCATACCTGCCCGCAGTCCCGGATCGAGTGCGGCAAATGGCTCGTCGAGCAGCATGACCGGTTTTTTTCTGACCAGCGCGCGCGCCAGCGCCGCCCTCTGCCTTTCTCCGCCGGAAAGCGTGCCCGGCAAACGTTTGTCGAAACCCGCAAGACCGACGCGGACGAGGGCCATCTCAATCCGTTCCCGGTCTTCCACACGTAATTTCAGCCCGGGGCTGACACCGAGAGCGACATTGGTGAAGATATCGAGATGGGCGAAAAGATTATTATCCTGGAAGATCGATGAGACCGGTCTCTCCGAAGGATCGAGCGCCGCCATGTCCTGCCCACCGATCATCACGCGGCCGGAATCCGGCACCTCGAAACCGGCGACGAGGTTGAGAAGCGTCGACTTGCCCGAACCGGACGCGCCAACGACAGCGGTTATCCGGCTCTGCGGGAATGTGCAATCGAGGTCGAAATCCTGCGTTCCAAGCCGCAGCCTGACCTTGTTGAGTTCAACGGCAAAATCCTCGCCGGTCATATGCTCGCCCTTGCTGATGGGGATTGCCGCGCAACACCGCCTGCGGCAAGCAGCAGGCAGACGATACCGAGAAGGAAGGCATAACCGGCGGCGTCATTGGTACGATAGCTGCCCATGCTGCTGTAAACCAGCCATGGCAGGGTGACGAAACTTTCCGACCCGAACAGGGCAACCGCACCTAAATCGCCGAGAGACAGGGCCATGGCGAAGGAAAACGCCATGGCCAGCGGCCGCCACAGAACCGGAAGATCGGCGAACCGCAGCCGCGTCAAGCCCTGAAGCCCGAGACTGGCGGAAAGCCGGCCGGTGCGCAAAAAATGACTGGTGAAAGCCGGTTCCAGCACCCGCATGGCAAGCGGCAAAGCCATCAGCATATTGATGAGCGCCACGAGGACCGGCGCATAGAAGCTGACATCGCCGAAAACCCGCAATAACAGGAACCACCCGCTTCCCAATACGACAGGCGGCACCAAAAGCACCAGCGAAGACCCCGCCCCCAGCATGGCGGAGAGGAAGCGCAGGGGTTGCCCCGCCTGCCGTCTGGAGCCTATCGCCTGTCGCGCGCCGATGATCGCCATGCAGCAGAGCACAACAAGAGCTGCGGACAGTGCGGCAATTGCAAGACTGGCCACCGCCGCGCGCAGGAAAATCGGCGCGGACAGAAGGCGCGGCAGATCGGCCCTCAAACCCGAAACAGCGATGGCAGCAAGCGGCAGCCCGATCAGCAGAACAGCGAACACGATTGCCACGCCATCCCAAAGACGGGCGCCGACGCCTTTTCCATCGAAACGGCGAAGGGAACGGCCAAGCGAGGGAATCTCCGCTTCGGGCGACGGCAAAAAGGCAAGAAGGCCGAGCAGAATTGCGGTGAGGGCAATCTGCAAAACCGAAAGCGCAATCGCCCGCTGCGGATCGAAATCGAACCGCAGCGCCTGATAGATCGCCACCTCCAGCGTCGTTGCCGCCGGCCCGCCGCCCAAAAGAAGAACGAGCGTGAAGCTGGTGGCGCACAGCATGAAGACAAGCCCGGCAATACCGGGGATGAGACGCGCGACCGCCGGCCATTCGATAAAACGGAAAATCGAAACCGGACCCATACCGAGGCTCGCCGCCATGCGCCAATATTCGCCCGGAATACGCTCCAGCCCGGCCAGCATCAGCCGCACCGAAAGCGGCAGATTGAAAAACACATGGGCAATAAGAATGCCGGAAAGACCGTAAATGCTGAACGGCTCATCCGCCCCGGCAAAAACAAGGGCCGAATTCAAAACGCCCTGCCTGCCCCAGATGGTGATGATACCGAAAGCGCCGACGATCACAGGCAGACCCATCGGCACCGCCATCAGTCTGACGATCCAGATTCTTCCTGGAAACTCGCGCCGACGGCAAAGCGCCAGTGCCACCGGCAGGCCGAGAAAAAGGGAAAGAAGGGTGGAGAGCGTTGCCTGATAAAGCGTGAAACGCAGGATGCGCAGCGTATAGGCATCCATGATGCCGGCAGCGGGCGCGCCGGCATCAAAAGACAGGAGAGCCGCAACCGCGAGCGCCATGAACAGGAAAACGGCAGCAAAAGCCGCCGTTCCGAAAATGATCGACCGTCGGTAATCGCGACGCGGCATCATGCGCGGGTGTGCCCCTTCCTCAATTCATGCTCATGGCGGCAAGCCATTCATCGATCCATGCCTTGCGGTTCCTCGCTACCTCTTCCGGATCCATCAGGAAAGTCTTCTGCGGCACCACGAGTTTGGAAAACGCCTCCGGCAAAGGCTTAGAGGTCGCCGCGACCGGCATCATCCAGTTGTTTTCCGGAATGGCATCCTGAAAACCGGATGTTAGCGTGAAAGCGAGGAACTGCTTTGCCAGTTCCTTGCGCGGCGCGTTTTTGAGGAGACCGGAAACCTCGATCTGGATGTAATGTCCTTCGGAAAAGGCGGCGGCCTGATAACGATCCGTTTTTTCAGCGACCATGTGATAGGCGGGCGAGGTGGTGTAGGAGAGCACCATCGGCACCTCACCCTTGGTGAAGAGGCCATAGGATTCCGACCAGCCCGGCGTGACGGTGAGAATGCGCTTCCTGAACTTTTCCCAAGCCTCCGGGGCCTTGTCGCCGTAAACCGATTTCACCCATAGCAGCAGGCCGAGCCCCGGCGTGGAGGTGCGCGGATCCTGAATGACGATTTTCTGCGAGGGGTCGCCTTCCACGAGGTCTTTCAGGCTCGTCGGCGGGCTTTTCACCGTCTGCGTATCATAGATGACAGCGAAATGACCGTAATCATAGGGAATGAAAACATCGTCCGTATAACCGCCCGGCACTTTGGCCGCCGATGCATCGATGCCGCTGACATCGAACAGACCGGTCTGTTTTGCTTCCGCGACAAGATTGGTGTCGAGACCGACGACGACATCCGCCTTGGACCCCGCCCCTTCAAGCTTCAGACGATTGAGCAGCGCCACGCCATCGGCCACGCCGACGAAATTGACCGTGCAATTACAAACCTTCTCGAAGGCCTCCTTCACCTTGGGGCCGGGACCCCATTCGGAAACGAAACTCTCATAGGTGTAGACGGTTAGTTCCTGTCTATCCTGTGCAATGGCAAGACCGGGCAGAAACAGCGAGGCGGCAACGAGGGAATTCAGGAAAAGACGACGGTGCACGGGTATCTCCTCAAAAAACGATAGGGAAATAGCCGTCTGCGTTAAAGCCGTCTAATCCCTCCGCCGGTATGAACCGGATCAGGTTCTTCGGGTTGGCAAGCCTCTCAGCCTTTTACACCAAAGCGCAAAAGACACCCCGTTAGATCAAGATGATGGTGTAATCCCGCCGTCCCTGATTGGCAAGATGGCCGAGGTCAGCCCTGTTCCGTCATATGCACCAGTTCCCAGACATGTCCGTCGGGGTCCTGAAAGCTGCCGGCATACATGAAGCCATGATCCTGCACGGGCTTCCAGCTGCCACCGCCGGAGGCGAGCGCCGTGGCGATCATCCGGTCGATTTCCTCCCTGCTTCCGGCGGAAAGACAGGTCAGAACCTCGGTGGTTCGCGTCGCATCGGCAATGTCGCCGTTGATGAAATCGCGGAAACGTCCCTCCTGCAGAAGCATCACGAAGATATTCTCTTCCACGATCATGCAGAGTGTGTGGTCATCTGAATATTCCGGGTTGAAGCTGAAACCGAGAGCAGTAAAGAAGTTTCTTGACGTCTCGATGTTCTTGACCGGCAGATTGACAAAAATCATGCGCATTTTTCAACTCCTCCAAGCGAACGCCGGCATAGAACGGCAATTCTGCTTTTCTGTCAAAGGCCGAAGGAGGACCGGCAAAGGAAGGACTGATGCCTTCAGCCCTCCAGTTCCTCGCGAAGCATCTCCAGTTCCAGCCATTCTTCTTCCATGACTTCCAGCTTGTCGCGCAGCTTCGACATTTCCTGCGCCAGCGTGTTGAAAGCCTCCGGATCTTTTGTGAAAAGTTCCGGATCGGCCATGCGCTGCTCGCGTTTTGCGATTTCGCTTTGCGCCTTCTCCATCTCCTTAGGCAGATTTTCGAGCGCGAATTTCTGCTTGAAGGAAAGCTTGCCCTTCGCCTTTACAGGCTCCTGTGAAGCCGAGGCGGAAGATGCCGCTTTCGCCTTTTCCTGCTTCTCAGCCTTGCGCTTCTCGTCCGACGCCCCCTTGCGCTGCGCCATCATGTCCGAATAGCCACCGGCATATTCGATCCAGCGCCCGTCAGGCTGGTCGGGATTAACAGGGGCGATGGTGGAGGTAACGGTACGGTCAAGAAAATCGCGGTCGTGGCTGACGAGAATGACCGTGCCGGAGAAGCCGGCGACGATTTCCTGCAACAGATCGAGTGTTTCGATATCGAGATCGTTGGTCGGCTCGTCGAGGATCAGAAGATTGGTCGGCCGTGCCAGAATGCGCGCCAGAATAAGGCGCGCGCGCTCGCCACCGGACAGGTTGCGGATCGGCGTGCGGGCCTGTTCCGGCTGGAACAGAAAGTCCTTCATATAGCCCGTCACATGCTTCAATTCGCCGCTAACCAGCAGATTTTCGCCGCGGCCATCGGTCAGATAATGCGCGAGCGTATCGTTGGGATTGAGATCCTCGCGCTTCTGGTCGAGCGTCGCAATCTCCAGATTGGTGCCAAGCTTCACCGTGCCGCTATCGGGCTCCAGCTGGCCGGTGAGCATCTTCAGAAGCGTGGTTTTACCGGCGCCGTTCGGGCCGACGAAGCCGATGCAATCGCCGCGATGGACGCGCAGCGAAAAGGGCGCGACGATCACGCGCTCGCCGTAAGCCTTGGTGATGGCCTCGGCCTCGATGACCAGTTTGCCGGATTCACGCCCTTCGGTAACGGTCGCCTGCACCGTGCCCTGCGGCCCCTTGTGGCCGCGATATTCCGCACGCATCGCCTGAAGCTCGCCGACACGGCGCATGTTGCGCTTGCGCCTTGCGGTCACGCCATAACGCATCCAGTGTTCTTCGCGCTCAATGGCCTTGCCGAGCTTGTGCTGCTCCAGCTCTTCCTCTTCCAGAACCTTGTCGCGCCATTCCTCGAAATGGGCAAAGCCACGATTGAGACGGCGGGACTGGCCACGATCGAGCCACACGGTCGAGGTCGAGACCTTCTCCAGAAAGCGCCGGTCGTGCGAGATCAGCACCAGCGCACTGCGCGTCTGCTGCAGCTCGCTTTCAAGCCATTCGATGGTGGGAAGATCGAGATGGTTGGTCGGCTCGTCCAGCATCAAAATATCCGGCTCAGGCGCCATGACGCGGGCAAGTGCCGCACGGCGCGCCTCGCCGCCTGAGAGGCTCTCCGGATTTTCCTGTCCGGTAAGGCCCAGATGTTCGAGAAGATAGGTGACGCGATAGGGATCGTCACCCGGTCCTAACCCCGCTTCCGCATAGGCCTGGACGGTGGCGTAACCGGCAAAATCCGGTGCCTGTTCCAGATAACGAATGGTGGCGGCGGGGTGCCGGAAAACCTCGCCCGACTGCGCCTCGACGAGACCCGCGGCGATCTTCATCAGGGTGGACTTACCGGAACCGTTGCGCCCGACAAGGCAGATGCGATCGCCGGGTTCCACCTGGAGATTGGCGCCGTCGAGCAGCGGGGTCACGCCGAAGGTCAGCTTGATATCGTCGAGTTTCAAAATTGGGGGTGCCAAGGCGTCAGGCTCCGGTCAGGTCATAAGGGCGGGCGAGCACGATGGCTTTTCCGCTTTTCAGCGAGAAATGCACGGGGCCGCCATTCGCGACATTGGAAATAGTGCGGGACGAACCGAAAGCAAGCGCGAAATCCTTCAACGGATAACGCACATTGCCGATATCGAGCCCCTCAAGGGCGGTAAATCCGGCAACCGAAAACAGCGAAGCGGGCGGCAGATCAATGGCGAGCGAACCGGCAAGCAGCGGCCTCGCCTCTTCCTCACCAGAGGTCAGCGTCACCTCGAAACCGCGCTCCGCAAGCGCTACGGCATAAAGAAGGTGTTGCAGAGCATGGTCGCTTCGTGCGCCGCCAAGCGCGCCCACCAGCAGCAGCGAATGCGCGCCGCGCGACAGTGCCTCGGAGACCGCGATCTCACCATCTGTCACTGCCTTTGCCGCCGGATAGGGTTGCCGCGTCACATCGGGCCAGGCGTTGAGCAGCTCTTCATTGGCGGAATCGAAATCCCCAACCCACAGCTCGGGCACAAGGCCAAGCGGCCCGGCATGGCGCATGCCGCCATCGGCCGCAATCACACGGCTGTCCGCGACCGCCTCTTTCAGACGACCGGTAACCGTGACATCGCCGCCAAGCAGAATGGTGAAGCGCTCTTTGTTCATGCCCTGCCTTACCGCACCTCGGCCGAAAATGGAAAGCAGAAACCCGATGAAATCAGCCTATATTGATTTTCGCCGGCTTCGGGATTATGAAACCCCTCAGTGGTGATTTGCCGACCGGCTTGCAGCCACTTTAAAGAAGTCGCTAAAGGGTCGAGGAAAAGGGCAATTTCCTGGGACCGGTCGCGATTTCGCTGCCGGTTTTTTTGTTTTCGCAACGTTCTTTACGCGACCCGGAAAAGAGAGTTCGACATGCCGATCAAGATTCCCGATACGCTTCCCGCCTTTGAGACCCTCGTTCATGAGGGCGTGCGGGTCATGACCGAAACGGCGGCCATCCGGCAGGATATCCGCCCGCTCCAGATCGGGCTTCTCAACCTCATGCCGAACAAGATCAAGACCGAAATCCAGATGGCGCGCCTCGTCGGCGCCTCGCCGCTGCAGGTGGAATTGTCGCTCATCCGCATCGGCGGCCATCGCGCCAAGAACACGCCGGAAGAACATCTCCTCTCCTTCTACGAGACGTGGGAAGAAGTGCGTCACCGCAAGTTCGACGGTTTCATCATCACCGGCGCGCCGATTGAGCTGCTGGAATATGAGGACGTCACCTATTGGAATGAAATGCAGAAGATATTCGAATGGACCCGCACCAATGTTCATTCGACCCTCAACGTCTGCTGGGGCGCGATGGCCGCCATCTATCATTTCCATGGAGTGCCGAAATACGAGCTGAAGGAAAAAGCTTTCGGGGTCTATCGCCACCGCAACCTTTGCCCCTCCTCGATCTACCTCAACGGCTTTTCGGACGATTTTCAGGTTCCGGTATCACGCTGGACGGAAGTTAGGCGCGCCGATATCGAAAAACACCCCGACCTCGAAATCCTGATGGAATCTGAGGAAATGGGCGTGTGTCTGGTGCATGAAAAGGCAGGCAACCGTCTCTATATGTTCAATCATGTCGAATATGATTCGACCTCATTGTCCGACGAATATTTCCGTGACGTGAATTCCGGCGTTCCCATCAAGCTGCCGCATGATTATTTTCCGCACAATGATCCGGAACTAGCCCCGCTCAACCGTTGGCGCAGCCATGCCCATCTGTTTTTCGGCAACTGGATCAACGAAATATACCAGACGACGCCCTACGATCTCGAATCCATCGGCAAACTCGCTGCGTAAATTGCGGATTGCGAATTGCCGGAAAATGACGCAACGTCCGCCGGCAATTCATGGCAATCGGGAGAATGACGTTATGAGCGACGCGGCGGTGCGGGAGAATTTCGGTTTCACGGCGACCGGCGAAAAAGTCGAACGCGTCACCATCTCGAAAGGCGGGCTGACGGCCAAGATCATCAGCTGGGGCGCCGTTATTCAGGATCTGCGTCTTGAAGGCCACCAGCCGCCCCTCGTGCTCGGCTTCGACAAGTTCGAGGACTATAAATATTCCTCCTATTTCGGCGCCACCCCCGGCCGCAACGCCAACCGTATTGGCGACGGCCGGTTCTCGATCGACGGGCACGAATACCAGCTGGAGCTCAATGAAAAGGGCGTAAGCCACCTGCATGGCGGTAGCGACGGCATGGGCAAACGCAACTGGATGCTGATGGAACATGGCGAAAGCCATGTGGTTCTGCAGATTATCGACCCCGATGGCCGCGCCGGTTATCCCGGCAATTGCACGGTCACGGCCACCTATACGATCCTCGACGGCGGCGTGCTTTCGGTGGTCTATGAAACGGTGACCGACCAGCCGACCATCGCCAATGTCTGCCAGCATTCCTACTTCAATCTCGATGGCGCAGACACCGCACTTGGGCATGAGATCAGCATCGCGGCTGATTTTTACCTGCCCACCAACGACAAGCAGATACCGACGGGCGAAATCCGCTCCGTCGAAGGCACCGTCTTCGACCTGCGCCACCCGACACCGATGCGGCGCAAGGAGAATGGAGAGCAGGTTCTCTACGACCATAATTTCTGCCTCTCGCCAGAGCGCCGCGCCAAGCGCAAGGTCGCCCGCGCCTATTCGTCGGCCTCCGATATCGCCCTTGAAGTTCACACCACCGAACCCGGTGTGCAGTTTTATTCGGCCTTCAAACTGGATGTTCCGGTTCCCGGCCTCGATGGCCGTCGCTATGGCCCCTTTGCCGGTTTCTGCCTGGAAACGCAGATATGGCCGGACGCCGTCAACCACGCGGATTTCCCGCACGCCATCCTGCGGCCAGGCGAAACCCTGCGACAGGAAACCGATTATATTTTCAAGAAAGGCTGAAGCGGCACGCCGGGATCAATCCAGCACGCAGCCGACGTAGCCGCCGGAGGCGCGGGCGCGCCGTTCGATGAGGCTAGCAAGCCGTTGCAGCCCGCGTCCCGGCTTGCTGGCGACGCGGTCGATTGGATTGGGTAATGACACAGCCAGCAGCGCCGCCTGACGGGAGCTGAGTTTTGCGGCCGGCACCTTGAAATGGTGCTGGGCGGCAGCCTCGATACCGTAAATTCCCGGCCCCCATTCCGCAACGTTGAGATAAATCTCCATCATCCGCTTTTTCGACCACACGAAATCGGCGGCAATCGCCAGCGGCAATTCCAGCCCCTTGCGCAAAAACGAGCGGCCGTTCCATAAGAACAGATTCTTCGCCGTCTGCATCGGAATAGTGCTGGCGCCGCGGGTGGAAGCCCCCTCAAGCGCATCGCTGACCACGGATTGCATCTGGTTCCAGTCCACGCCGCCATGGAAACAGAATTGCCCGTCCTCGGACATCATCACGGATTGCACGAGGCGCGGCGAAATATCCTCAAGCGGCACCCAGCGTCTATCATAACCCTGCAGAGTGACCATATCGGTCAGCATCAGCGTCGAAACAGGCCGGATGAATGGCAACGCATAAACCGGAATCAACAGATAGGGCAGAATCAGCAAAACCAGCATGGTCATGACGATACGCTTTGCCAACGTGCGAAAATCCACCTTCTGCCTGCTTCGGTCTTCCGCCAGCACGGCATATTCTGCGTCGCTTTCAGGCGTACTGCTCAATATCCGTCCCCGCGCCCCACGCCAATTGAAGCCTTTCATAGTCCATTGCCGCCTTGAAGGCGAGTCCGGTGACACCGTTGCGACCCCGGAATCACGAAAAGGTTTGCCTGCATTCGTCCGGCATGCCAAAGAGCGCGCATGGACGCTCAGATGACGAATTTCGAAACGAGACTGCGCGAAAACGCGGCAAAAACCGAAGCCCTGCTTGGCCGCCTGCTTTCCGGCGACGCCCGCGCGGATGAGATCACGCGCCCGCAAAACCTGCTCGACGCCATGCGCCATGGCGTGCTGAACGGCGGTAAACGCCTGCGGCCCTTCCTCGTCATCGAAAGTGCTGCCCTTGCGGGCGGGAATGCCGAAGCCGCCCTTTATGTCGGCGCGGCACTGGAATGCCTCCATTGTTATTCGTTGGTTCATGACGATCTGCCGGCCATGGACGATGACGACCTGCGCCGCGGCCAGCCGACGGTGCATCGCAAATTCGATGAGGCAACCGCTATTCTCGCGGGTGACAGCCTGCTGACGCTTGCCTTCGACATCATCGCCTCGGATGACAATCCGCTAGCCGCGGAACGCAAGGCCGCGCTCGTGCTTTCGCTTGCCCGCGCAGCGGGCATAGGCGGTATGGCTGGCGGCCAGGCGCTCGATCTCGCTGCGGAAAAGAAGGCACCCGATGAAGCCGGCGTCACTACATTGCAGGCTATGAAAACCGGCGCACTGTTACGTTTTGCCTGTGAAGCGGGCGCAATTGTTGCTGGCAGCGACATTTCCGAAAGGCAAAGGCTGCGTCTCTTCGGCGAAAAGATCGGCCTCGCCTTCCAGCTTGCCGACGACCTTCTGGATTTGACGGCCGACGCCGCCACCATGGGTAAGGCCACCGGAAAGGATGCCGCTCGCGGCAAGGGAACGCTTGTGGCGTTGCGCGGCGAAGACTGGGCACGTCGCAAACTGCAGGAGCAGGTGGCGGAAGCCAGCGAACTCTTGGCCCCTTATGGCGAAAAGGCCGCAATTCTCATCGCGGCCGCCAGATTCATCGCTGAACGAAAAAGCTGAGCGGCTTCCACTCAGCTTTTCATCACCCAATCAGCCCTTGAGCGGCGAAATCAGCACTTCGACGCGACGGTTCTGGGCGCGGCCATCCGGCGTTGCGTTCGAGGCGATCGGCTGCGACGGGCCGAAGCCGAGCGTCGAAATACGGCGCTGGTCGACGCCGCGCGCGCCGAGATAATTGGCGACCGACGCAGCACGACGTTCCGAAAGGCCCTGATTGTAACCGGCGCTGCCGGTAGAATCGGTATGGCCGTTGATGTCGATGAGCGTGCGGTTGAACTTGTTAAGCACGATGGCGACAGAATCGAGCGTCTGATAGAATGGCGGGATGACCTGATCCTGGTCCGTCGCGAAGGTGATGTTCGACGGCATGTTGAGAACGATGCTGTCGCCACGGCGGGTAACCGAAACACCGGTTCCCTGAAGCTGGGCGCGAAGCTCTGCTTCCTGGCCATCCATGTAATTGCCGATGGCGCCGCCGGCGAGCGCGCCGATGCCCGCACCGATGAGCGCTGCATTGCGGCGACCGGTCGGCGAACCGCCGACAGCCAGACCACCCAGAGCACCGACCACGGCGCCGATGCCGGCGCCGCCCGCCGTGTTCGAAATCTTCTGCTCACCCGTATAGGGATCGGTGGTGGTGCAGGCGGAAAGATAGGTCCCGCAAAGGGCGACGATCGCGATTTTTTTGATCATGTGTTTTGATGCTCCGAGAGGTTCAGGAGGTATGACAATGGAATTCCGGCCTTTTCACGCTACTCTTTACTCCGCCGCATCTTTCCGGCCAAAACGCTTTTCGATGTAATCGATCACAAGCGCTTCAAAATCGGCGGCGATGTTGGGACCACGCAGGGTCAGCGCCTTTTCGCCATCAATAAAGACGGGCGCTGCCGGGCTTTCGCCGGTTCCGGGCAGCGAAATGCCAATATCGGCATGTTTGCTTTCGCCGGGCCCATTGACGATGCAGCCCATGACGGCAACGTTGAGCGCCTCGACCCCGGGATATTTTTCCCGCCATATCGGCATGTTTTTGCGAATGTCGTTCTGGATGTTCTGGGCCAGTTCCTGAAACACGGTAGACGTGGTGCGCCCGCAGCCAGGACATGCCGCAACGACCGGAATGAACTGCCGAAAGCCCATGACCTGCAGCAGTTCCTGCGCCACCTGGACCTCGCGGGTGCGGTCGCCATTCGGCTCCGGCGTCAGCGAAACGCGGATCGTATCGCCGATGCCATGCTGAAGCACGTAACCCATGGCGGCGGACGAGGCGACGATGCCTTTCGAACCCATGCCCGCTTCGGTCAGGCCGAGATGCAGGGCGTGGTCGGAGCGTTCCGACAGCATGGAATAAACGGCGATCAGGTCCTGCACCTGGCTGACCTTGGCCGACAGGATGATGCGGTTGCGCGGCAGGCCGATTTCTTCGGCAAGCTCGGCGGAAATCAGCGCCGACTGAACGATCGCTTCTCGCGTTACCTGACGGGCGGAGAGAGGGAAGCCTTGCTCCTTGTTCCTGTCCATCAGGGTCGTCAGCAATTCCTGATCGAGCGAGCCCCAGTTGACGCCGATTCGCACCGGCTTGTCGTAACGGATCGCCATTTCCACGATCTCGCCGAACTGCTTGTCCTTCTTGTCCTTGAAGCCGACATTGCCCGGATTGATGCGGTATTTGGCCAGCGCCTCGGCACAGGCAGGGTGATCGGCGAGAAGCTTGTGGCCGATATAATGGAAATCGCCAACAAGCGGCACATCAAGCCCAAGACGCAGCAACCGCTCGCGGATTTTCGGCACCGCGGCCGCACTCTCGTCGCGGTCGACGGTGATGCGCACGATTTCCGAACCGGCGCGGAACAACGCCGCCACTTGGCTGACCGTGGCGTCGATATCCGCCGTATCGGTATTGGTCATCGACTGCACGACGACGGGCGCGCCGCCACCGACGATGACACCGCCCACGTCTACGGCGACGGATGCGCGGCGGGGCTTGGGATCGTAATCGGCATGTGACGTCATGGCGGTCTCTGGAGCTTGCGGCAAGGTCTGGCAATTGAGGTGAAACAAGGGGGCCGGCTTGTCAACACCCAACGCATGAGAGCTTCTACTTTACCGCAATCATGGCAAAATTCGAGACGCCTATTCCTTGCCCGCGCCATCCGCATGGCGCGCGAGCCGCGAAAGCAGCAGAACCACCACATGCAAGAGCGGCAAGGCGATGAAAACGCTGGCAAGGCCGGTATGTTCGGCAATGAAGCCGATGGCCGATGGCGCCACCAGAATGCCGGAATAGCCCATGGTGGTGACCACCGAGAGACCAATGCCAGGCGCCAGTCCCGGCATGTTGCCGGCGGCGGAAAAGGCAATCGGCACCATGTTGGAAATACCGATGCCGGCAATCGCGAAGCCGATGATCGCAATAGTGGAATTTCCCGCAAGACCGGCAATCATAAGACCGATAATCGACATGGCCGAACAGAAGCGCAGGGTCGCCACGGCGCCGAAGCGGTCACGCACCAGATCGCCGGCAAACCGCATCGCCGCCATGGTCATGGAAAAGGCCGCAAAGGCAAAACCGGACTGCGATACGGAAGCACCGAGTTCATTGCGCAGATAAAGCGCGCCCCAGTCGAGGATAGCGCCTTCAGGAATCATCGAGAACAGAGCCATCAGGCCGATGATCCACGGCAGCGGCGTGAGCGGCAGGCCACCTTTCGGGCGCTCCTCCTCCGGATGCGGACGATCCGCAAGGACGCGCGGCCACGCAATGACCAGCAGCACGAGCGCGATGACGGTTAGCGCAATGGCGTGTCCCTGCACACCGATGGCCGTGATGAGATACCCGCCAAGACCGGCGCCGATCAGGCCGCCGAGGCTCCAGAAAGCGTGGCACGACGACATGATGGCGCGGCGCATATCGCGCTCCACCGCTACCGCATTGGCGTTCATGGCGACATCCATCGCCCCCGTCAGCCCGCCGAACAGGAAAACCGCGATCACCCCCGCCCAGACGGTGCCGGCCCAGGAGATGAAAAGCAGCGTCGGCAGAAAGATGGCGGCGGTGACAAGGCTGACCGTACGCGAGCCGAAACGGGCGATCTGCGATCCTGCAATCGGCATAAAAACCAGCGAACCGATACCGAAAACCAGAATGATCAGGCCGAGCGCACTTTCGCTGAGGGACAGACGTGCGGCAAATTCCGGAATCTTCGGCGCCCATGAGCCCATCATGAAGCCGTTCATCAAAAACAGCAGCGAAACGCCAAGCCTGTGCCGCGTCAGATAGGATGAGCGTGTGCCTGTCGGCGAAAACGTCGTGGGGCCATTCATCGGCAATATCCTTCAGACTTGACCATGAGAAAACGGGGCAGCGTCATCTTCGCCGCAATAAACGTCTACGCCTTGTGCCGAAAGCGACTCGACCAATGCACGGTCGGCATCCCGTTCCAGCACGAGGCAAAGCGGTGGGGAAAAATCATGAACGTGGAAAGCAGCCTTATGGCCGAGCTTTTCCGTGGTGATGGCGGCGATCACCCGCTGGCTGGCACTACAGGCAAGCCGCTTGAACACCGCATCCTCGAAAACATCCGCCGAAAGGCCCGTCTCGGCCGCAACGCCGCAAACACCGAGGACACATAGATCTGGCCGCATCAGTTCAAGCTGCCGAAGCGCCATGGCATCGATCGCCGCACCAACGGCAGGATCGACCTTGCCGCCAATCAGCACCAGATCGATATCGGCCCGCCCCGTCAGTTCAGCTGCGATGGCGGGCGTATTCGTCACCACCGTCAGGTTGAGCCCGGCGGGAAGCGCCCTTGCAATGGCGAGATTGGTGGACCCGGCATCAATGAAGACGACCATGCCCGGCTCGAGAAGCGGGACAACGGCGCGCGCCAGCAGGGCCTTGCGGTCCGCATCCTCGGCAATACGCGTTTTCAGCGGCACCGTCTTGCTGTCGGAAAGCAACGCCCCGCCATAAACCCGTAAACATTCGCCACGGGCCGCCATCTCACGCAAGTCGCGGCGCACGGTGTCTTCGGAAACGCCGAAACTCTGCGCGAGATCCTGCGCCAGCACCCGACCGCTTTGCCGCAACTGCGCAAGGATGAGCGCCTGCCGCTCGCTAACAAAATGATCGCTCATCGGAACTCATGCATAAACAAGAATAAACGTGCAAGAACATGCATATTTGAGTTTTTTCGGTTACGCAATAAAAAACGCCCGCCGAAGAGGCGGGCGTCTGACATTGCATCAATGATCAGATACGGCTTTATTCCCCGTAAGCGATCAACAAATCCTTCGCATCGATCTGATCGCCGGGGCGCACCAGAACTTCGGCGATCTTGCCATCGCGTTCGGCGTGAAGCGCGGTTTCCATCTTCATGGCCTCGATGGAGAGCAGCACGTCGCCGGCCTTGACATCCTGACCCTGGTTGACGAAGACGCGGCTGATCACGCCCGGCATTGGCGCGCCGATATGGACGGCATTGCCGGGTTCCGCCTTGCGGCGCACCGCAGAGCCGGAAGCGCCATGGGCGCGATCCGGCACCTTGATGCGGCGCGGCTGACCATTGATCTCGAAGAACACCGTCACCATGCCCTTGTCATCAACGCCGGACGAAGCCTGATTGACGACGACAAGCGTCTTGCCGCGCTCGAGATCGGCAAACAGCTCTTCGCCATCTTCCATGCCGTAGAAATAGGCATGGGTCGGCAGCACGGAGACCGGACCATATGTCTCAGCAGTCAGCGCGAAATCGGTGAATACCTTCGGATACATCAAATAGGATGCGAACTCGAAGTCATCGACCTTGCGCTCCAGCTTGGTCTCGATCACCTTCCGTTCGGCATCGAGATCGGCATCTTCCAGCAGGGAACCCGGACGGACGGTATAGGGCGCTTCGCCCTTCAGCGCCTTTTTCTGCAGGGCTGCCGGCCAGCCGCCCGGCGACTGCCCAAGATCGCCCTTCAGCATCGACACCACCGATTCCGGGAAAGACACTTCACGATCAGGGTTTTCAACATCGGCCACCGTCAGATCCTGACTGACCATCATCAACGCCATATCACCGACGACCTTGGAAGACGGCGTCACCTTGACGATATCGCCGAACATCCGGTTGGCGTCGGCATAGGCCTGCGCCACCTCGTGCCAGCGGCTCTCAAGCCCCAGCGAACGGGCCTGTTCCTTGAGGTTGGTGAACTGTCCACCCGGCATTTCATGCAGATAGACTTCCGAGGCTGGTCCCTTGAGATCGCTCTCGAAGGCGGCATACTGGTTGCGCACGGCCTCCCAATAGAAGGAAATGCGGCGGATCCATTCGGTATCGAGACCCGTGTCGCGCTCCGAGCCCGCCAGCGCCTCCACAATCGAGCCAAGGCAAGGCTGCGACGTATTGCCGGAGAAGGCGTCCATTGCGGCATCCACGGCGTCGACACCGGCATCCACGGCCGCAAGAACGGTCGCGGCGGAAATGCCCGAAGTATCATGGGTGTGGAAATGAATCGGCAGACCGGTCGCCTCGCGCAGCGCCTTGAACAGAACCTTGGCGGCAGCCGGTTTCAGCAGGCCCGCCATATCCTTGACGGCGATGATATGGGCGCCGGCCTTTTCCAGCTCAACGGCGAGGTTGGTATAATATTTGAGATCATATTTCGGACGCGCCGAATTCAACAGGTCGCCGGTGTAGCAGATGGTCGCCTCGCAGAGCTTGTTCTCCTCGGCAATTGCATCCATCGAGACGCGCATATTCTCCACCCAGTTCAGGCAGTCGAAGACGCGGAAGAGATCGACCCCACCCTTTGCGGCCTGA
This sequence comes from Agrobacterium salinitolerans, assembly GCF_027498475.1. NCBI lineage: Bacteria > Pseudomonadati > Pseudomonadota > Alphaproteobacteria > Hyphomicrobiales > Rhizobiaceae > Agrobacterium > Agrobacterium salinitolerans. Next base: position 1,615,891 of record NZ_JAPZLN010000001.1, read on the forward strand.
CGGACGAAGTATTTCACGACGTTGTCGGGATAGTTCTTGTATCCAACGCCGTTCGCGCCGCGCAGAAGCATCTGCAGCAGCAGGTTTGGCGCGCCTTCGCGGATCAGCGCAAGACGCTCCCATGGGTCTTCCGTCAGGAAGCGCATGGAAACGTCGAACGTCGCACCACCCCAGCATTCCAGCGAGAGAAGCTGCGGCAGCGCCTTGGCGTAAACGCTGGCGACACGGGCGATATCATGGGTACGAACGCGGGTGGCCAAAAGCGACTGGTGCCCGTCACGCATGGTCGTATCGGTAACCAGAACGCGTTTTTCATTGCGCATCCAGTCCGCAAAGCCTTTCGGGCCAAGCTTGTCCAGCAGTTGTTTGGTGCCATCGGGCGTCGGCGCGTCGATATAGGGCACGACCGGCTTTGCCGCCTTTTGGGAGGGCTTAGCACGACCCTTGGTTTCCGGGTGGCCGTTGACAGTCACATCGGCAAGATAGGTCAGGAGCTTGGTGGCGCGGTCCTGACGCTTGACCTGCGCGAACAGTTCCGGCGTCGAATCGATGAAGCGAGTCGTATAGGTGTTGTTGCGGAAACTGTCGTGACCGATAATGGCTTCGAGGAAGGTGAGGTTCGTTGCCACACCGCGAATACGGAATTCGCGCAGCGCGCGATCCATGCGGTTGATCGCTTCATCCGGTTGCGGCGCCCAGGCCGTTACCTTGACGAGCAGCGGATCGTAATAACGGGTGATGACAGCGCCGGTATAGGACGTACCGCCATCCAGACGGATGCCGAAGCCCGAGGCGGAACGGTAGGCGGTGATACGGCCATAGTCCGGAATGAAATTATGTTCCGGGTCTTCCGTCGTGATACGGCACTGCAGCGCATGGCCGTTGAGACGGATGTCCTCCTGGCGCGGCACGCCGGATTCCGCCGTGCCAATGGCGGCGCCTTCGAGAATGTGGATCTGCGCCTTGACGATATCGATACCGGTCACGACTTCAGTGACGGTATGCTCCACCTGGATGCGTGGATTGACCTCGATGAAGTAGAATTTGCCGGTATCGGCGTCCATCAGATATTCGACCGTGCCGGCGCCGATATAATTGGTGGCGGCGGCAATCTTCAGGGAGTAGGCAGCCAATTCCTGACGCTGCGCTTCGGTGAGATAGGGCGCGGGCGCACGCTCGACCACCTTTTGATTGCGGCGCTGGATCGAACAATCACGCTCGAACAGATGCACGACATTGCCATGCGTATCACCGAGAATCTGGCTTTCGACGTGACGCGCACGCTCGACCAGCTTTTCCAGATAGACCTCATCCTTGCCGAAAGCGGCCTTCGCCTCGCGCTTGGCCTCCGTCACCTCGCGGGCGAGATCCTCTCGTCTGCGGATGGCGCGCATGCCGCGTCCGCCGCCGCCCCAGGAGGCTTTCAGCATGACCGGATAGCCGATTTCCGCAGCCATGCGCTCCACTTCCGCCATATCGTCGGGCAGTGGATCGGTAGCGGGAACAACGGGGACGTTGACCGAGATCGCCAGATTACGGGCAGCCACCTTGTTGCCGAGCTGGCGCATCGTATCCGCCGTCGGCCCGATGAAGGTGATGCCGGCCTTGTTGCAGGCCTCCACGAATTCGGGGCTTTCAGACAGAAGACCGTAACCGGGATGGATCGCGTCCGCTCCGGAAAGCTTGGCAACACGAATAACCTCCTCAATCGAAAGATAGCTCTCAATCGGCCCCATATCCTTGGCGAGATGCGGCCCCCTGCCGACCTGATAGGATTCGTCCGCCTTGAAGCGGTGCAAAGACAGCTTGTCCTCTTCCGCCCAAATCGCAACGGTTTTAATCCCAAGCTCGTTCGCTGCCCGGAAAACGCGGATCGCAATTTCGGATCGGTTGGCAACAAGTATTTTCGATATTTTCAAGACGGTCTCCCCACACGCCAAAACAAAATTTCTGCTGCACTGCGGAATTAAGCAGCAAAACCCTGTCTTGGAAAGAGCAATTCCGGCGAGAACTGTCCTGTTTGCGCTAGCTCAGCAAACCATGGCGAAAAGCAAGCGCTACGGTGTGCTGTCGGTTCTTGGCGCTGAAACGGCGCTGGATCCCGTTGATGTACCAGTCGACCGTGTGGTTGGAGATCGATAGTTGGCGTCCAATTTCGGTGGAAGTCATACCGTCCGCCATCAGCGTCAACACCTCCATTTCGCGCCTCGTAAGCTCGAGAGCGGAAACGTCAGGGGCATTGCTGAAACCATGGGCCTGCCCGGAAAGATCGAGAAGGCGCCAGAACACGGCACGCGTGGCCGCATCCAGTAACTCCACCTGCAAAGAGGGCAATTGCCGATCCTGGCCGCCAATGAACACCGCACCGATGAAGCCCGCACGGCCGTGCACGGGAAAGGCGTAACCACCCTGCAGACCGTACCGGCCGGCATCGTGGAAAAACACGCTCGCCCTTTTGCGATGCATCGCACGCGGCAGCCCCTCCAGCGCTTCCTTCCACTGAAATGGCTTGTGCACCATGCCGATCACTTTGCGGACGGGATCGACAAGATTGTATTTTTTTGCCCTGTAGACCTCCAGCCAGCCTTCGGGCAGGTGTTGCGCGAGGATGTGTCCGGTGGAGGCGAGCTCACCGGTCATCCGCCTGCTGACGAGAAAATATTCGAAACCGTATTCGCGAATGAGCGTTACAAATTCAGAGCGAACGCGGTCGGCGCTTCCCGCTTGGTAACACGCAGAGATGAAGTGAAGAATATCATGCATAAAGACACGGGGTCCGGAGCTTGGCTTGAAGGGAATGACACGAAGGACATGGTCCCGCGATGACGTCATGTTACTCGGGCGCCGGTCGGTTGAGATTGAACATATCGTCGTTAGCAATCCCTGAAACGAAGATGCGAAATCTTGTGACGGCAGGCCTCCGGAAACATCAGGTTCGGTTTTTTTCGGTTCGCACGCGCGGTCGATCTGTTAAGCCGCCATTCAGACAGAAAGAGCGATAATTACACAAATTTCGCCGTCTCATGCAACCTTGCTAAAATAACTTGCCTTGAGGCCGAACAAACAACCGCTCGAAAAAGACGCTCGGACTGGATTGAAAATTTGACCTTGTTTCAGGTTTACACACGCGCGCTGCGCTATCTGACCGTTCATAAATGGCGGGTGACGGTGGTCGTCATCGCCAACGTCATTCTTGCAGCGATCACCATCGCCGAACCGGTGCTGTTCGGCCGGATCATCGACGCCATCTCTTCCGGCACAAATGTCGCGCCCATCCTCATTTTGTGGGCGGGTTTCGGTGTCTTCAACACTGTCGCTTATGTGGCTGTTGCCCGCGAGGCCGACAGGCTGGCCCATGGCCGGCGCGCGTCGCTTCTGACGGAAGCCTTCGGACGCATCATCTCAATGCCGCTCTCCTGGCACCATCAGCGCGGCACCTCCAACGCCCTGCACACGCTTTTGCGCGCCAGCGAAACGCTGTTTGGCCTGTGGCTCGAATTCATGCGCACGCATCTGGCCACCTTCGTCGCACTGGTGCTGCTTGTGCCGACAGCCATGTCCATGGACCTGCGCCTCAGCTTCGTGCTGATCGGCCTCGGTATCGTTTATTGGTACATCGGCAAGTGGGTGATGAGCCGCACCAAAGACGGTCAGGCTTCGGTCGAAGAGCATTATCACAGCGTTTTTGCCCATGTCAGCGACTCCATCAGCAACGTGTCGGTGCTGCACAGCTACAACCGCATCGAGGCCGAAACGAAAGCGCTGAAATCTTTCACCGAAAAGCTGCTGAGCGCGCAATATCCGGTGCTGGACTGGTGGGCCTTCGCCAGTGCACTTAACCGCACGGCCTCCACCGTTTCGATGATGATCATCCTCGTCATCGGTACCATGTTGGTGAAGAACGGTGAGTTGCGCGTTGGCGATGTCATTGCCTTCATCGGTTTCGCGAATCTCCTGATCGGCCGTCTGGACCAGATGCGCCAATTCGTGACGCAGATTTTCGAAGCCCGCGCCAAGCTCGTGGATTTCTTCGTGCTGGAAGATTCCGTCAAGGAACGGGAAGAACCGGGCGATGCGCGCGAATTGTCGAATGTCTCCGGCACCGTGGAGTTCCGCAACATCAATTTCGGTTTCGCCAACACCAAGCAGGGCGTTCACGACGTTTCGTTCACGGCCAAGGCCGGCGAGACAGTCGCGATCGTAGGGCCGACGGGCGCTGGCAAGACCACGCTCATCAATCTCCTGCAGCGGGTCTACGACCCCGATTCCGGCCAGATACTCATCGATGGAACCGATATTTCGACGGTGACGAAAAATTCGCTCCGCAACTCCATCGCCACGGTGTTTCAGGATGCGGGCCTGCTGAACCGCTCCATTCGCGAAAACATCCGCCTCGGCCGTGAATCGGCCACCGATGCGGAAGTGGTGGAAGCAGCGGCGGCAGCAGCGGCGACGGATTTCATCGACAGCCGCATCAACGGCTATCTGACCCAGGTGGGTGAACGCGGCAACCGCCTGTCCGGCGGCGAGCGCCAGCGCATCGCCATTGCACGCGCCATCCTGAAAAACGCCCCCATTCTGGTTCTCGATGAGGCAACCAGTGCGCTGGACGTGGAAACCGAGGCCCGTGTGAAGGCCGCCGTGGATGCGCTGCGAAAGAATCGCACGACCTTCATCATCGCGCACCGCCTTTCCACGGTCCGCGATGCCGATCTCGTTCTTTTCCTCGATCAGGGCCGGATCATCGAGAAGGGCACCTTCGATGAACTGACCCAGCGCGGCGGTCGCTTCACCTCGCTACTGCGCACCAGCGGCCTGCTAACGGAAGACGAAAACCAGCAACCCCGGCCAAAGGCTATTGCCTCCTAAGGGTCTGGCTGACGGAATGAATACAGGGCGGACAGCATGTTGTCCGCCCTTTTTCTTTGTGCGCTTCCCGGCGACCCCGCCAGATCACAGGTCGCCTATCAAAGAATTCCGGTCAAGGAACTTGCCAGCCAGAAATCAATCTGCGCGCATGGGAGGACAGTTCCCAGAAAGGCAACGATAGCTGCGAGTTTGATCAGGAAAACTCCAAGCACCACGCCAAGCGTCATTCCGACGCTCGTCTTCCGTGGGCAGCGCGCCAGCCAACACGACAACGTTAACGAAAGAATGGTGAGCAACGCCAACAGCGCAAGTTCTGTGAAAGATGCACTGAATTCCTGGATAATTCCCCTCCGATCGACCGACTATTTGTGACTGCTGCTTTCTCGAAAGGATTGACGAGACAGTCCGTACCGGACGATCCGGCACCGCGCCATCGAAGCCTTCGCCAATATGAGCCTGTCTCGGCGCTGCAGCACCTTCCAGCCAGTGCTGCGAAGGAAGCCCGGTGCCATGCTATGATCCGACCCATAAGCTGAGTCGGAGGTCAGGGTAGCCCCATAAAGATTCAGGCCCCCGCGTTACCACGGGAGCCTGAGTTTATAGGGGAACGGAGACCTGATCGTCTTAGTCGAAGGGAATCACCCGATCATCTGCCGACAGGACCTTGCCATCGACGGAAACGGAAACTGCCGCCGTATCTGCCTTGCGGCTGACGACGATGTCCTTTGCCTTCCCGTCGAGCGTGATCTTCACCGAGAAACCGCTCCAGTCCTCTGGCAGCGACGGCGAAATATGCAGCTTTCCGTTGGTGCGGGTGATGCCGAGAATACCCTCGACGGCCGCACGATAGAGCCAGCCGGCAGAACCCGTGTACCAGCTCCACCCGCCACGGCCGGCGTAGGCGCCTTCACCGTAGACATCCGCAGTCACCACATAGGGTTCGACCCGATAGGTTTCCGACGCCGCCGCATCGAGCGCATGATTGACGGGGTTGAGCAGCTGGAAGCAGTTCCATGCCTCCTGCGCACGACCTTGCTTGGCAAGCGCAAGAACCACCCAAGTCGCCGCATGGGTATATTGTCCGCCGTTTTCGCGCACACCCGGCGGATATCCCTTGATGTAGCCCGGATCATGCGGCGCACGCGAGAAGGGCGGCGTGAACAGCCGGATGATGCCGGTCTTTTCATCGACCAGATGCGACATGACCGCATCCATCGCCTGCTGCGACCGAGCCTCTTCGCCTTCGCCGGAGAGAACGCTCCAGCTCTGGCCAAGCGAATCGATCCTGCATTCCTCGCTTTCGGACGAGCCTAGCGGTGTGCCGTCATCGAAATAACCGCGCCGGTAATAGCTGCCATCCCAACCCGCTGTTTCCAGCGCATTGCGCAGCCTTTCCCGATGCGACGACCATTTGGCGACGCGGTCAGTATCGCCGCGCTTCTCGGCGATCTCGACGAAGTCTCGCAATGCGCCTGACAGGAACCAGCCGAGCCAGACGCTCGTGCCCTTGCCGCCAACGCCGACACGGTTCATGCCGTCGTTCCAGTCTCCGCCGAGGATCAGCGGCAGGCCGTTCTCCCCGGTACGGTGAATGGCGAGATCAAGCGCTAGCGCCGCATGTTCGTAAAGCGTGACGGACCTGTCGCTCGTCTCCGGCTGGAAGAAAGCATCGTGCTGGCCGGGCATCAATACCGGGCCCTTAAGGAAGGGAATGCTCTCATCGAGGATGGCGACATCGCCCGTGGCCGAGACATACTGGTTGATGGCATAAGCGAGCCAGACCACATCGTCCGAGATGGTCGTGCGGACACCGGCACCAGTCAGCGGCAGCCACCAGTGCTGTACATCGCCTTCCGGGAACTGGCGGCCAGCCGCGCGCAGGATCTGCTTGCGGGCAAGCTCCGGCTGGTAAAGCAGGAAGGCCAGCGTATCCTGCAACTGATCGCGGAAGCCGAAGGCGCCGCTCGACTGGTAGAAAGCCGTGCGCGCCAGAATGCGGCAGGCCAGCGCCTGATAGGGCAGCCAGTTATTGACCATGTGGTTGAAGCCCGCATCAGGCGTGGAAACCTGCAACTGGCCGGTAAAGCCCGTCCAGAATTCCTTGCTCGCGTCTAATACCGTCTGGAAGTCCGCCTGGCGGGCATCCTTCACCAGTACTTCGGCCTCTTCCGCATTGTCGGCATCGCCGAGAATGAAGGTCATGTGCCGTTCTTCGCCGGGCTTCAGGTGGATTTCCTGCATCAGTGCCGCGCAGGGATCGCCATCGACCTCGGTGGTGCCACTTAGCGCCGCACCGGACACGATGCCCTGCGGCGCCTGTGCCGAACCGAAACGACCGATGAATTCCCGGCGGCTGGTGGTAAAGCCGCTTGCCTCGCTATCGAGTGTCAGGAACGAAGTGCGGGCGCTATAGTCGATGCTGTAGGGATTCGACGCGAAGATCGCGTTGCTGCCCGCATCATGCCTGCTCAGGATGAACGGCGCGGATTTCTGGCCGTTATTGCCGAGCACCCACTCGACATAGGCATAGACCTTGAGACGGCGGCTTTTCGAACCCTTGTTGCGCACGATGACCTGCGAGAACTTGACCGGTTTTTCACGGTCAACGGTCTGCGTCAGCTCGACTTCGAGCGTATCCGCCACGCCGGTCAGGATCGAATAACCGAGACCATGGCGAGTTTCGAACATGGCTGCAGGATCGCGCGACAAGGCGGCACAGGGCGTATAGAGCTTTCCTGTTTCCACATCGGCGACATAGAAGGCCTCGCCCGGCCGGTTGATAACAGGGTCATTGGTCCAGGGCGTCAACTGGTAGTCACGCGAATTGCGGCTCCAGCTGAAACCGGCGCCTTCGGCCGAAATATGGAAGCCGAAACTCTCGTTCGAGATAACGTTGATCCATGGATGCGGCGTGGACTGCCCGCCATTCAGACGCACCACATATTCCTGGCCGGTTTTGGCAAAGCCGCCGAAACCATTCCAGAAATCGAGATCGCCGGCGTCCTCGACCGGTTCCGTAACAGGGAAGGCCGGGACCGGCAGACGGGCCTGTGCCGCGTCACTCGTGCCATCCGGGCCGCGATGGGCCGCAAACAGCGAGACTGCGCGGTTGATCTGGTCAACGATCTTGCCGTTGCGAACATGCAGCACGACACGCGACGCGGCGAGAAGCGCATTCCATGTTTCTTCGTCCATCAGGTCGCGGCGTACCGAGAAGACATGTGGACGTCCGCCATCGGCAGGATTGATACGGCGCTGCGCCTCGGAGATATGATCGAGCGCATGCTGCATGTCCTGGGCATAGGACGCAGCGCGTTCGTTGACGATGACGAGATCGAAGATCACGCCGCGTGAACGCAGATATTCGTGGGCACTCAGCGCCTCACGGGCGATATCCATGTCCATGTCGTCATTGATGCGCAGGCTGAAGATCGGGAAATCGCCCGAAATGGCAAGCGGCCACAGAGAGCGCTGCGAGGCGAGGCCCGTTTTCAGCGTTTCCGAATCCGCACGCAGATGCATGTCGGGATAGGTCAGATAACGACCGAGATGCTGGAAGGCGGCAGCCTGCTGCGAGGTGACACCCACATGGCGCATCTGCACCTGCGTGCGTGTCCAGGCATGCACGAGTTCATGGGCGAAGGCATCCGGATGACGATAGCGATCGATCGCCTTGTCGACTTCCTCGCGGCTTGGCGCGGCGATCGTCCAGAAGATCACGCTCACCTTCTTGCCGGCCGGCACGCGCACGGTGCGCCGAAGGGAGAGGATCGGATCGAGCGTGAAACCGTCGGTGCTGGAGAGCGTTGCACCGGCATCGAAAGCCGCGGCTTCGCGCAGCGACCGTCCGCGACCGATGAACTTGGCGCGATCCGTTTCGAATTCCGTCGGGCGCGACGGGCCGGCATTGTCGGCGGCCAGATGCGCGATGACGGTGCCAGGCTCGTTCGGGCTGCGACGGTTGCGCCAGGCGCGGATGACGTCGCCGCGGCGGCCGATTTCCGTCTGCACAAACATGCGCGAGAAGAGCGGATGGGCGTTGTCATCATCCTCAGACGCGATGACCGGCTCCATATAGGATGTCACTTCGATGTAGCGATCCTCGGAACCGACGTTCAGCAGGGTGATACGGCGGCCTTCGGCATCATGCTCAGTGGCGACGATGCATTCGACAACACTCTGCAGATCGCCTGTTGTCTTGTGGAACTCGGCCTTGTCATCGGTAAAGATCGTCTTGGTCTTTTCACCCTCGATGACACGCGGCTCCGCCGTCGCACTCCACCATTGTCCATTGGTGGTATCGCGCAGGAAGATGAAGGTGCCCCATCGATCGTCTGTCGGATCGGCTTTCCAGCGGGAAATCGCCTGTCCGTTCCACTTCGAATAACCCGCACCAGTCGAGGTGAGCATCGTCGAATAATGGCCGTTCGAGAGGAACACCACTTCGCGGTCGCGCACCGCCGGATCGGCAATGGAGCGCACTTCCGCACGCAACAGGTCGGCCTGTTCCTTGCCGGGGGTTTCCGGCTCGTATTTGGCGCTCATGACGGGCACTTCGCGTGGCGCCTTTTCCTGCAACAGCAGTTCGGCCGCCTCGATCACCGGATCGGAATGGAAGAGTTCGCGCAGCACGCCGTCGAAAGCGACGTTGGCGACGGCCGCAATCGACATGCCGTGGTGGTGAGCATAATAGTTATAGACCACCGCACAGACCTTGCCGTCCGGTACGCGCGTCGGCGTGAAATCCACCGCATCATGGAAACCATATTGTCCAAGCGCGCCCAGCTTGCGCAGCTTGTCGAGGTTTTCGAGTGCACCGTCGGGATCGTACTGGCTGGCGAGGATCGACGCATAAGGCGCGATCACCGCATTCTGGCCGAGACCACGCTTGAGGCCAAGGGTCGGTACACCGAAGTTGGTGTACTGATAGTTCATGTTGTGATCGCGGGCGTTGAACGCCGCTTCGGAAATGCCCCATGGCGTGCCGAGGCGGCGGCCATGGTTCATCTGTTCCTTGACGATCAGATTATTGGTCTGGTTGAGGATGCCGCCCTGACGCTCCTGCATGACGAGCGGCGGCATCAGATATTCGAACATCGAACCCGACCACGACACCAACGCGCCCTGCGCACCGATTGGCACGACCTGACGGCCAAGACGATACCAGTGTTCGGTCGGCAGATCGCCCTTGGCAATGGCAAACAGGCTGGTCAGGCGGCATTCGGAAGCCAGAAGGTCGTAGCAGGCCTCGTCGAGCTCCTTGCTTTCGACGCGGTAACCGATCGACAGAAGACGGCGATCCTTGCGGTAAAGGAACGTGAAATCCATCGAGAAGGCGAGGTTGCGGCTGCGGTCGCGCAGCGATGCGAGACGTTGTCGCAGCGGCTCCATGTTGGTGAGGTCGATGGCGCTGTCTGAAATATGCGCCTCGCAGCAATCGACGAGCAATTGCGCCCAGCGCGTCACTTCCGCGCTCTGCGCGGATTTCACCTCGTGATCGACGTTGGTGGCGAGTTTCTGGATATCGCGCGCAAGAACCGCGAGATTGATGACACGGATCGAGGCGAATTCATGCTCGCGCTTGACGGACGCAAGGGCGTTCGAGAAGCCGATGATGCGCTCTTCAAGCCGGCGATGCAGCGGTCGCAGGTTCTTGCGATCGTCCGGCAATGCCTTCAGCGTTTCGCGCAGAATGCCGGCAAGATCACCAATACCGTCCAGATTACCCTGAAGATGCGCGGACGGCGCCTCCGCCCAATCGCGGCAGGCGGACGAAACCGCAATCAGATGGCCGGCGAGGTTGCCGCTATCCACTGCCGAAACATAACGCGGCCCAAGCGTCTGCAAGGTGTCGGTATGATACCAGTTGTAGAGATGACCGCGATACTTCTCCATCTTCTCGACGGTCTGGATCGTGTTCTCGATCCGCTCCAGCGTATCGGCAAAGCTGATCCAGCCGAACTGGCGCGCCGAAATGATGGAAAGCAGATAGACGCCGATATTGGTGGGAGAGGTACGCGAAGCGACAATCGGCTCCGGCGTTTCCTGGAAGTTGTCCGGCGGCAGGTGATTTTCGTGCGCTGTCACGAAGGTCTCGTAATAACGCCAGGTGCGACGCGCGATCTTGCGAAGTTCGAAGGAGACATGCTCCGAAACGAACAATCGGTCTTCGGTTTCAGCAGACTGGCTGACATACCAGGCGACGGCCGGGGACAGAACCCAAAGAAGCGTAAAAGGGATACCGATCAGGAAGGCGTTGTCGCCCGGCAGCGACGCAAACAACAGCCCCAGCATGGCCACGACAGGCGCATGCCACATCTGGCGGTAATAATCGACGATGCCGCCCTGTGCGCTCGACTGCATGCTGGCGGCGGTGCGCCATTCCAGCATCAGCTTGTGGCTGACGAGCAGGCGGTACAGCGAACGTGCAATCGCATCCGTCATCATGCAGGCGGCATCGGCGATGAAGACGATGCGCAGCGCAACCTGTGCGTTGGTGGCGCGGATTTCGGACCAGATGGTGTGGAAATGCGCCTGTGGCACGATATCGGTGGAGCGCGGCACGAGTCCGGACAGCAAGGAAAGCGTAGGCGCGACGAACAGCGAGAAGATCAGCAGAATCTGCCAGATCAGCGCACCGAGCGGATCCATGAAATACCAGCCGAGGATCGAGGCGAAGAACCAGGCGATCGGCGTCAGCGAGCGACGCAGATTGTCGACCATCTTCCAGCGGCCGATGGCGGTAACGCCGCGGGCACGATCGAGGATAAAGGGCAGAAGCTGCCAGTCGCCGCGCGCCCAGCGATGCTGGCGCGACACTTCCACCTCATATCGGGTCGGGAAGTCTTCCACCAGCTCCACATCGGTGACGAGCGCGCAGCGCGCAAACGAGCCTTCGAGCAGGTCGTGGCTGAGGATGGAGTTTTCCTCGATACGGCCCTTCAGCGCCGCCTCGAAGGCATCCACATCGTAAAGACCCTTACCGGTAAAAGTGCCTTCAGACGTCAGGTCCTGATAGACGTCGGAAACGGTAAAAACGTAAGGATCGATACCGCGATTGATCGAGAAGACGCGCTGGAAGACGGAGGCGTCCTTGCCCGTCGTCAGCGAGGGCGTCACACGCGGCTGCAGCAGACCGTAGCCTTCGACAACTCGTCCGGATTCCGGATCGATCCTGGGGCGGTTGATCGGATGGTGCATCTTGCCGACGAGCTTGGTCACCGCATCGCGCATCAGGCGCGTGTCGGCATCCAGCGTCATGACATATTTGACATCGGTCGGCACGATGTTCGCACCGCCAAGGAAAGTCGTATCCTTGTCGCCGCGCAGCAGCATGTTCAGCTCATGCAGCTTGCCGCGCTTTCGCTCCCAGCCCATCCAGCAGCCTTCGGCCGGATTGTAGAGGCGGCGGCGGTGCAGCAGGTAGAAGCGCGTCTTGCCGTCAAAGGCATAACGGCTGTTCAGCGCCGCAAGCTCGCGCTTGGCATAATCGAGAATTTCGAGATCGTCGTCGGACTGTTCATATTGCGCATCACGCCAGTCGCCCACCAGCGAGAAGTAGATCTCGCCATGCGGATTGGCGAGATAATGCACCTCGATATTGCGCATCATCTCGTCGACGCTATCGCGGCTGGTCAGCATGCAGGGCACGGCAACCAATGTGCGGGCATCCTGCGGGATGCCATTCTTGAACTCGTATCCGACGAGCCGGAACGGTTTCACGAAGAAAGTGACGAGCGTGTTGAAGAGGCCGGTTGCGCCTTCGGATGCCGGCAATGCGAACATCAGCAGGAAGGCGGTCACAACATACCAGGGCATACCGGCTTGCGCCAGGAACCAGCCGACGGCGAGCATGGCGAGCGCGGTGATCAGCAGCACCGGCGCCGCAATCGCGAGCCAGTTGAACTTGCGCATGGCCCGGACGATATGCTGCGACACCAGGGGCCGGTACCCCAAAGCCTTTTCGAGTTCGAAGCGGCGCTGGCCCACAAGCACGGAGCCGACATTGACGCGATGGGTTTCATCCGCACCGGCCGGCGTCTCCGAACGCGCCATTTCGACAGCGGCGCGCGCAACCTCGACTTCGGTCTTGGGTGAGCGGCGCGCCAGAAGTTCGATTGTATTGCGGTAGGTGTTGCGTGAACCGAAATCCAGAACCTCGTAGTCGGTCTCTTCGCGCAGGACCTTGTCGATGTGGCTGACTTCCTCGAACCACACCGACCATTCGGTGTCGTCGATTTCACGCAGGCTCTTAACGATGTTGCCCATCGTCACATTGCCGGATGCTAAGCGATTATGTTCCGACATCATGATGTTTTCGGCGTCGGTACCGGCAGCATGAAGACGCTCTTCAAGCCAGGCAACGGCAAAACCTGAGGTCTGCGAGCCGTTCCTCAGACGATAAAGGAACTGCGTCGCGAAAGTCGGGTCGTCGACCAGCGAATCGACCTGCTTGAGAAGCGCTGCCGAGGCTTCCGCATCGTTGAGTCGAATGATTTCATCGACGACTTCATTCGCCTTCTGGCGCATGCGACGCGAACGTTCCACACGGATGGAGATGCGGCGAAGATTTTCGATGAGCACAAAACGGATGATCGACGGCAGAGCCCACAATTCGCCGATCTGCAGCGTCTTTGACGTCTGGTAGCCATCCACCAGCGCCGTCATGTTCTCGCGCGAAACCGTGCTGTGGGTATGGGCGACATAAAGCCAGCCGAGCGCCACAACCCGCGGGACAGTCACCCCGCCAACCGTCATCGTCGGCAGCTGGCGATAGAACTTGCGCGGAAAATCGCGACGGACTTCCTGGATCGCCTCTTCGATGACGTAATGGTTGTCGAGCAGCCATTCCGCCGCCGGCGTTATTGTCGCGCCATTTTCCGCATCGACGGCAGTCGTACGATAGACCCTGAGGATTTCCTTCTCGTTCTCGCGGTGACGCTCGAAGAAATCGAACTCCATGAAGCCGGGAAGGCTGTCGGCGCCATCGCGCGAAAGCGCGGCGCCCGCATCATGCAGTTCCTCGACCGTCATATAGGACGCGCGGATCGAATCGTTGTGATCGATCTGCTTCGTCTCTGAATCACGGGCGGCGGCGGTCGGGGTAATATGAAATGACATCGGGCTCGTATTCTGAACTTTATGGAAACTGGTTCAACTTGACCGGCAATTCGTCCGTGGCGGGAACACACACGAAAATCGGGCCACGCTATATTTATGACTTATCCTGAACCTTCGGTGAACCGGACCAGACGCTGTGCGGAACGGATCGTCAAGCGCATAACATCCGCAGGCACATCATGCTGCAGCGTCATTATTCCGGGATGTGTGCGAAGCTGGAGATCGACGCGGACGGGGCGCTTTCGATGAAGAGAAGAAAGCGGCGTCGTTCGGCCCGGCATTGCCGTTCCGACCGGATTTCGCACCCTCCCCGATGGCGAAAATTGTTCGCGCAACGTCCGATAATCCCCCGTTGACAACCTGAAAGGCAACACGAACCGAGAAGGTCCGCGCCACATCCGAAAGAAGCTAATGCCCCAGGACGTCAATAGTTCCATGCCACCTGTCGCGGCACGATGCAAGCGCTGAATTTCAGCGCGTTTCAGGGCAGGCCACGCCCCTTACGCATGGCTGCATATGCTGCTATGTCATTTGCAAAAGGCGCCGGAAAAACGGCCGAACCCGGGACTTTAAAAAATGACCAGACAGACCGCAAATCTCGTATCCTTTGCCAATCATATGGCGGATGTGGTGGCCATTCGCCGCCACCTGCACCGCAATCCCGAAATCGGCCTTTCGGAGTTCAAGACGTCGGATTTTATTGCCGAACAGTTGGCCGCGCTGGGCTATGAGGTTACGCGGGGGCTGGCCGGAACGGGTGTCGTTGCTACCCTGCGCAATGGCGACAGCACCCGCACGCTCGGCATCCGCGCCGATATCGACGCCCTGCCGATCCACGAGGAAACCGGGGTGGATTATGCGAGCGCCAATCAGGGCGTAATGCACGCCTGCGGCCATGACGGCCACACCGCCATGCTGCTCGGCGCGGCGAAGATCATTGCGGAGCGTAAAAATTTCAACGGAACCCTGCATCTGATTTTCCAGCCCGCGGAAGAGAATTTCGGCGGCGCCCGCATCATGATCGAGGACGGGCTGTTCGAACGTTTTCCCTGCGATGCGGTTTTTGCCCTGCATAACGATCCCGGTGTGCCCTTCGGGCAATTCGTGCTGCGTGACGGGCCGATCCTTGCCGCCGTCGACGAGTGCAAGATTACCGTCAACGGCTACGGCGGCCACGGCGCCGAACCCCAGGATGCAGCCGACCCCATCGTTGCCGGCGCAAGCATCATCATGGCGCTGCAAACCGTGGTGTCACGCAACATCCATCCACAATTATCGGCGGTCGTCACGGTTGGCGCGTTCCATGCCGGTGCTGCCAGCAATGTCATTCCCGAAACGGCGGAAATGCTGCTGACCATCCGCTCCTTCGATCCGGGCGTGCGCGACGAGCTGGAAAAGCGCATCCGGGCGATAGCCGAAGGCCAGGCCGCCAGCTACGGCATGAGCGTCACCATCGACTATGAGCGCGGATATAACGCAACGATCAACCACAAGACGGAAACGGACTATGTCGCCGATCTCGCCCGGCGTTTTGCCGGGGCTGACAAGGTGGCGCAGATGCAGCGGCCGTCGATGGGTGCGGAAGACTTCGCCTATATGCTGGAGAAACGGCCCGGCTGTTATTTCTTCCTCGGCACCGCCCGCACCGATAACGACCCGCCGCTGCATCATCCGAAATTCGATTTCAACGACGATATCCTGCCGATCGGAACCGCATTCTGGGTCGATCTGGCGGAAGATTACCTGAAGGCGTGAATGGGCATGAAAAAGGCCGGTCGGAGGAGCGACCGGCCTTCTCAAATTACCTGATGAGAAAATCGGGAGGATCAGGGAACGAGACCGAAGATGACGGCGGCGACAAAAGCCACACAGACGCCGACAAGAGCCGCATGTACCGAATCTTTCCAGTTGCGCGGCGACTGGGGCTGCGAGACAAAGTCTTTTACTTTTCCTGCCTTGGAATAAGACATTGTATACTCCTTGCCTGCTCGGCCCTTCAAAGCGGGCATTGCTTATCTCGCTTGTAAAATAGCTTTATTCCCCACTGTTTCCGTAGAGATAAAATTCCATAAGATTGGCGCATCGGGAAAAATACCGATTGCGACTTGCCCACCGGCAAGCATCAATCTACCCATGGCGCAGGATCAGCGCGGCGGAGGGCATCTCCTCTCAAAACCACTGGCGGGCACGGAAAACACCATGACGGATATCGACGCCATCATCATCGGAGCCGGGGTGATAGGGCTGGCGACAGCGCGCGAACTGGCGATACGTGGCCTTTCCGCCATTATCCTCGAAAGCGGGAAGGAATTCGGCTCGGCCACCTCCTCCCGCAACAGCGAAGTCATTCACGCCGGGCTCTATTATCCAACCGGAAGCCTCAAGGCCCGACTTTGCGTGGAGGGCAAGGAGCGGCTTTACGCCTTCTGCCAAAGCCACGGCGTTTCACATCGCCGCTGTGGCAAGCTCATCGTCGCCACGCGCGATGAAGAGGTGGCCATGCTCGCCGCCCTGCGCGAAAAAGGCATAGCTAACGGCTGCGACGACCTTGAGCTAGTCGATGCGCGACAGGCGCTCCTGCTCGAACCCGCACTCGCCTGCGTCGCAGCCCTGATATCGCCCTCGACCGGTATCATCGACAGCCATGGTTATATGCTGGCGCTCCTTGGAGACGCGCAGGATCACGGCGCTGCCCTTGCCCTGAACGCACCCTTCGAAAAGGCAGAAGTGATCCGCGATGGTTTCCGGATTCACGTCGGAGGCGCAGAGCCCACCAGCCTGACATGCCGGCTGCTCGTCAATTCTGCCGGCCTTGTCGCACCGATGGTGGCGAGGAAGATCGAAGGAGTGCCGGACGAAGTGATCCCGCAGGCGCGTTTCGCCAAGGGCAGCTATTTTTCGCTGGCTGGCAAGTCGCCCTTTTCACGGCTGATCTACCCCGCGCCGCACACCCATGGTCTCGGCGTGCATCTCACGCTCGATCTCGCTGGCCAGACCCGTTTCGGGCCGGATGTGGAGTGGGTGGACACAGTCAACTATGCCGTCGACCCCTGCCGCATGGAGGGTTTTGGAGACGCTATAAGGCGCTATTGGCCGGGTCTTCCCGATGACGCGCTGATCCCGGCCTATTCCGGTATCCGGCCGAAGATTTCCGGTCCGGACGAACCGGCCATGGACTTCCGCATAGATGGGGCGGAAACACACGGTCTTGCCGGCCTCGTCAATCTTTTCGGCATAGAAAGCCCCGGACTTACCGCCTCGCTGGCAATTGCCGGGGAGGTCGCAGCACGCTTCGAGGCCTGATCTCAACCTCACCCGAAACGGGACAGCGCGCCGGCCATGATCTGCGGATCGATATTGCCGCCGGAAGCAACTGCGATCACCGTTTCGCTTTCCAGTTCATCGCCATGAAATAGCGCCGCCGCCAGGGCCACCGCGCCGCCGGGTTCAACAACGATCTTCAGCCGGTTGAAAGCGAGAACCGTCGCACGCAGCGCCTCATCTTCGGTCACGACGACGCCTTTTCCGCAAAGCCCCGCCATGATCGGGAAGGTGATATTGCCGGGCTGCGGCGTGACGATCGCGTCGCAGATCGAACCCGACGTCGTGGCGTTACGCTCGATCCTGCCCGAGGCAAGGGAGCGGGCCACATCGTCGAACCGTTCCGGTTCTGAAGTTCTGACCTTGTAGTTCGGCGCTTTTGCCGAAAGCGCAAGGGAGACGCCGGATGTGAGGCCACCGCCACCGCAAGGCACCAGAACCTCCGCCGCATCGATGCCCAGTTCCGCGCCCTGTTCAGCAATCTCCAGTCCCACTGTTCCCTGCCCGGCAATGACCAGCGGTTCGTCATAGGGCCTTATAAGCGTCAGCCCACGCTCGTTCGAAAGGCGATCTCCAATGGCATCGCGATCTTCGTTTGCCCGGTCATAAAGCACGACCTCTGCGCCATAAGCGCGGGTATTTTCGATTTTGATCTTCGGCGCATCCGACGGCATGATGATAACGGCAGGAACATTGTGCAGCTTCGCGGCAAGCGCCACACCCTGCGCATGGTTGCCGGAGGAAAAGGCGATCACGCCCTTGGCGCGCACCTCCGCCGGAAGGCCGGAGACGGCCGACCAGCCGCCGCGAAACTTGAAAGAACCGGTTCGTTGCAGGCATTCAGCCTTCACGAACAGCTTTCGCCCGGCAATTTCGTCCAGAAAAGAGGATGAAAGAAGCGGTGTGCGAACCGCATGGTTGCCGATGCGCCCACGCGCGGCTTCTATCATCGAAATATCTGTCATGTCATGCCCCTGTGATGCGGATTTGCGGGTACATTAAGAGGTCGCACTCAATTGCGAAACCGCCTGGAAAAGAAAAATCCCCAGGCATGGCCGGGGATTTTGTCCTATGCGATCAATGATTGTGCCGGGGCATCTTCTCGGCAATCCGGCGGAAATCTGCGGCACCTTCCAGAACCGCGCCATCCGAAAGCTGGGTTACGGATTTACGATAGATGCGCTGCCATGGTGTCGCATCCGCGGGAACAGCGGGAATGCCGTCAGCCTTGCGCGCTTCCAGCTCCGCCTCCGCCACCAGCGCATTGCACTCGCCTTCATTGAAATCGATGCGGATCACATCGCCGGTGCGCAGCCATGCCAGTCCGCCGCCCGCCGCGCTTTCCGGCGAGGCGTTGAGGATGGACGGGCTGTCCGCCGTTCCCGACTGCCGGCCGTCGCCGATCGTCGGCAGGCTGGTGATACCCTTTTTCAACAACGCATCCGGCGGCTGCATGTTGACGACCTCAGCCGAACCCGGCCAGCCGAGCGGCCCCGCACCGCGAATGACGAGAATAGTGCGCTCATCGATATCAAGGGACGGATCGTTGATACGGGCGTGATAGTCTTCCGAACCGTCGAACACCACACATTTGCCCTCGAAAATTCCCTCGCGGCCCGGCTCGCTCAGATAGCGCTGGCGGAATTCCGCCGAGATAACGCTCGTCTTCATGATGGCGAAATCGAACAGATTGCCCTTGAGAACGAGGAAACCGGCCCTTTCTTTGAGTGGCTTATCGTAAGGCAGGATCACGTCACGGTCGGTGGATTCCCGGCCTTCAAGATTTTCCGCCATGGTTTTGCCGGTTACGGTCGGACAGCCTCCATCGAGCTTGCCTGCGTTGAGAAGCTCCCACATGATGGCGGGCGTGCCGCCGGCGCGGTGATATTTCTCTCCCAGCCATTTACCGGCCGGCTGGACATTGGCAAGGAGCGGAATGTCGTAGCCGTGAACCTGCCAGTCCTCCTCGCGAAGCTCCACGCCCGCATGTTTCGCCATGGCCGCCAGATGTGGCTGGGCATTGGTGGAGCCGCCAATCGCCGAATTGACGCGGATCGCGTTCAAAAACGCCTCGCGCGTCATGATGTCGGAGGGCTTGATGTTCTCGACAACCAGCTCGACGGCACGGCGGCCGGTGCGATAGGCCATCTGGCCGCGTTCACGGTAAGCGGCCGGGATCGCGCCGCAGCCGGTGAGCGACATGCCGAGCGCCTCCGCCATGGCATTCATGGTGGACGCGGTGCCCATGGTGTTGCAATGGCCGACCGAAGGCGCGGATTCGAGCGCCGCCTGCAAGAATTCCTCGCGGGTGATTTCGCCAGCACCGTATTTACGGCGCATGCGCCAGATGACGGTGCCAGAACCGACCAGATCGCCGTCATGATAACCGTCGAGCATCGGCCCGCCGGATAGAACGATGGCTGGAATATCCACCGTGCTTGCCGCCATCAGCGCCGAAGGCGTAGTCTTGTCGCAGCCCGTGGTCAAAACGACGCCGTCGAGCGGATAACCGTAAAGCACCTCCACGAGGCTCAGATAGGCAAGATTGCGGTCGAGCGCCGCTGTCGGGCGCTTGCAGTTTTCGAACATCGGATGGGTCGGAAACTCGATGGGAATGCCGCCCGCGTCACGAATACCGTCCCGCACCCGCTTGACCAGCTCCACGTGGACGCGGTTACAGGGCGTCAGGTCGCTGCCGCTCTGGGCGATGCCGATGACCGGCTTGCCGGAGCGCAGTTCTTCCGGCGTCACGCCGTAATTCATGAAACGCTCCAGATAGAGCGCCGTCATGTCGAGATGGTCGGGATTATCGAACCAGTCCTGCGACCGCAAACGGCGCATCGGTGTCTTGTCGTCGCTCATGAGATCGCTTCAGCCCTGTTCCCGATTGTTCAGTTTTTCGAGGTAAAGCAGGATGCCGCTATGATCGATATCGGCCCCGCCATCACCGACGAAATCATCGAATTCCCGCGTGACTTGCTGGGTGAGCGGCAGGGTGAGAGCGAGATCCTTGGCCGTCGCCAGCACGCCGTTCAGATCCTTGAGCTGGAACTTGGACGGACCGCCCGGCACAAAATTGCGCTTCACCATGCGGTCGCCATGCAGTTCCAGGATCCGGCTTTCGGCAAAACCGCCGCGAATGGCGTTACGGAACCCTTCACGCGATGCGCCGCCCGCTTCCACCAGCATCATCGCCTCGGCAACCGCGCCGATGGTGATGGCGACGATCTGCTGGTTGGCGAGCTTGCACAGTTGGCCGGCACCCGAGGGACCGACATAGGTGAGCCGGCCCATCGGCGCGAAAACATCGGCAAGACCCGAGATCAGCGTCTCGTCCCCACCGGCCATGATGGCGAGCGTACCGGCCGTCGCGCCCGGCACACCGCCGGAAACCGGCGCATCGACGTGATGGATGCCCAACGACTGAAGCCGGGAGGAATGTTCTCGCGCAATCGGCGGCGCAATCGAGCTGCTGTCGATCACGACAGCACCCTTTTTCAGCGCTTCGGCCATGCCGGCCTCGAAAAGCACCTCGCCCACGGCCTTGCCGTCGCTCAGCATGGTGATGACGATATCGGCGCCCCTGGCTGCCTCCGCCGGCGATGCAGCGACGACCGCGCCATCGGCAACAAGCGCCTCGGCCTTATCGGCGCTACGGTTCCAGACGGTGACCGAAAAGCCGGCGCCCAGCAGACGCCGGGCCATCGGCCCGCCCATCAGGCCCGTACCGATAAAGGCGACAGACCGCTTCTTCTCCTCCCCGCCAGCACTCATTTCAGTGAACCTCCCAGTTCGTCCTCGATATGAACCTGAATGATTTCTTCGAACGAGCTTTCAGCCGTAAAGCCGAGTTCGCGGGCGCGCTTGGCTTCGAAACCGGGGGCCCAGCCTTCACACATGCGCATGATCATCTCATTCGGCTCGCGGCGGATGAGGGCAACGGCCTTTTCGCCGGCGACCTTGCGCAGCGCTTCGATCTGCTCGCCGACGGTGGCGCTGAGGCCTGGCATCGACAGGTTGCGACGCGGGCCGACCTTTTCCACGTCAATCGTTGCGCCATGGATGAGGAAGCCGACGGCGGAACGCGGCGAAGCGTGCCAGTGGCGAATGCTCTCAGGCACCGGCAGCACCGCTTCCTGGCCGACCAGCGGCTCGCGCAGAATATTGGAGAAGAAGCCGGAGGCGGCCGCATTCGGCTTGCCGGGGCGGATGCAGATGGTCGGCAGGCGAATGCCGATACCATCGAAGAAACCGCGACGGCTGTAATCGGAAAGCAGCAGCTCGCAGATCGCTTTCTGCGTGCCGTAGCTGGTCAATGGCGTGGAGTGGAACTCGTCCGGGATCGGATAGGGCAGCGGCGCGCCGAAGACGGCGATAGACGAGGTGAAAACCACGCGCGGCTTGTAACCATCCTTGCCGTTGGCGATGCGGATGGCGTCGAAGAGATAACGCGTGCCGTCGAGGTTGATGCGGTAGCCCTTGTCAAAATCGAGTTCAGCTTCGCCGGAGACGATGGCGGCAAGGTGGAAGATGACGTCCGGCCGGACTTCGACCAGCTTTTCAGCCTCACCCGGTGCGGAGAGGTCGGCCGCGCGTGCATCGACAGCACCAGAAAAGCCGGTAGGCGCTTCAGGCTGGAACACGTCGATAAGCGTGAATTTCTCGACCGGCTTGCCGCCCAGCGATCCATCCTTGACGAGACGCTGCGTCAGCTTGCGGCCAACCATGCCTGCGGCGCCGATGATTGCGATATGCATGTCTTCCTCCTCTTTGTCCCGACCATTCTCCCGAGACCGAAAAAACATCATCGGCCGACCGACCGATAAATTAGCTTGTAAGGTTGTCTGATAACCTTATATGATCGAGTTGAAAATAGTATTTTTTTACAAACTGGAAAAAGCAAGGGCGCCGGCAAAATCAAGGCACGTCCCTTGCCCGGGCACTTTAGGGCGGATTGGACGGAGAGGGTGAAATGACGATCGTGAGCGAACACGATATCGAGGAACTGCGGTTCTCGCTGAAGAACAGGCTGGGCGAAGCTTTGCTGCTGACATCGCAAGAGGACATGCTGCGCTATTGCCGCGACTGGCATGGCGACGTCACCAGCTCGGCCGTGGCCGTTATCCGCCCCCGTTCGACGAAGGAAGTTTCCGACACGGTCAGCGCCTGCGCCGAACTCGGCCTCTCCATCATTCCCCAGGGCGGGAATACCGGTCTGGTGCTCGGCGGCATTCCCGATGCCCCCAAGCGTCAGGTCGTATTGAGCCTCGAGCGCATGAACGCCATCCGCACCATCGATAGCGACGATTTTTCCGCCGTCGTGGAGGCCGGCTGCATTCTCTCGGAATTCAAGGATGCGGTTGAGGAAAAGGGTATGTTCTTCCCGCTGTCGCTCGGCGCACAGGGCAGCTGCCGCATCGGCGGCAACGTCTCCACCAATGCGGGCGGCATCAATGTCCTGCGCTACGGCATGACCCGCGAACTGGTGCTGGGTCTGGAAGTGGTCCTTCCAGATGGCACCATCTGGAACGGGCTTTCGACGCTGCGCAAGGATAATCGCGGCATCGATCTGAAGCAACTCTTCATCGGCTCGGAAGGAACGCTCGGCATCGTCACAGCCGTTGCCGTCAAGCTTTACCCTAATCCTGAACATGTCGAGACGGCGCTGCTCGGCCTCGATTCGCTTGATGATGCCATCAAGCTTTACCGCCGCGCGCGCCGCGAATGCTGCGACCTGATGTCCGCCTTCGAATTCATGCCGCCTGTCGCCTTCACGCTGGCGATCGAAGCTATACCCGACCTGAAAATGCCGATTGCCGGCGATTACCCCGCTTACGTGCTAATGGAAATTTCAGGCTCCGGTCTGGTGGACACGGCCGACCTGATGGGCCGCTTCCTTGAGGGTGTGATGGAAGACGGCTTGGTGCTGGACGGCGTGATCGCTTCTTCACGGGCACAGGCGCAATCGCTGTGGCTGTTCCGCGAAGGCATGAACGAAGGGCAGGCGCTGCGCGGCGCACATATGCGCACCGACATTTCCGTGCCCTTGTCGAAACTCGCCGCTTTCGTGGCAGAAGCCGAGGCGGAACTGGCGGAAAAACTGCCGGAGTGCCTGGCGGTTTCCTACGGCCATGTCGGAGACGGCAACGTCCACCTCAACGTGCTGCCGCCGAACGGTTCGACGCCGGAAGAGCGCGAAGCATTTATCTACAAGTCCAAGACACTCGTTAACGAGGTCCTCGACCGCTACATCGGCAGCATCAGCGCCGAACACGGCATCGGCCGCCTGAAACGCTCTGATTTCGAAAGCCGGCTATCTGATGTGCAGCGCCGGATGATCACGGGTCTGAAAAACGCCTTCGACCCTGATTTGCGGATGAATCCCGGTTGCCAGATAACCCTGCAACCGGATAGCTAATCGAGGACGGCGAAGGCGGCTGAAAGCGCCGCCTTTGAAAACCCCGCGGACGGCGAAGGAGGAAGTCGCCTACCGCGGGAAAACGAACCAATCGTTTCTGTGGAACGGGAGCAACCATGACGCTGGAGTTCAGTCAGATTCATCGCAACGACCATCTGCCCGGCCGGATCGCTGCGGAGATTGCGCGCGAAATCAATGATTCGAAGCTCGGACCGGGCGACAGGTTGCCAACCGAACATGTTTTGGCAAAAACCTTCGGGGTCAGCCGCTCGGTCATCCGCGAGGCGATCGCGCAATTGCGCAACGAAGGTTTTGTTGAAACCCGGCAGGGCGTTGGCGCATTCGTCACCGATCCCCGGCAAAGACTGTCCATCCGAATCGAGCGATCGCGGCTGAACGATCCGGAAAATTTCCGCGATCTTTTCCAGCTTCGCATGCCACTGGAAATAGAAGCAGCCGGGCTGGCCGCACTGCACCGCAGCCCGCAGCAGTTGACGCGGCTAGCGGCAGCTTTGGAAAAGATGAAAACCGCCGACGATTGGTCGACGGAAGGCGTCGCGGCCGATCTTGACTTCCACCGCATTCTGGCGGAAGCGACTGAGAACGAATATTTCCTGATGTTCCTCGGCTTCATCGCGGAACGCATCAGCTCCGCCATCAATATTGCTTTTTCGCGTGCAGTTTTTGGTGAAATTCTCGAGGTGACGATCGCCGAGCATGTGGCAATCTACGAGGCCGTCGAGAAGGCCGATGCCACAGCTGCCAAGAACGCCATGCGCAAGCACCTGATCGGTGCTGCAAGTCGGGTCAATCTCGAACTCGACATCTTCTGAGCCGCAAATGAGCAGGCCGAAAAAGCTATAGGACAGGTTTACGATTTTCCGGTAATTGAGGCACGGAACACGATAATTTTGTCGGCGTAGCCGCTAGACTCGCAGCAAAAGTCATACTAAGAAGAATAAGATTAGGTTGTCAGACATCCAGACAATAAGACCGCAGGAGGCGGCCTGTGGGGTGCTGAAGGGGAGAACTACATGACCGGAAAAAGGTCCATCGACGCTGCCGCAATTTTGCCTGAAGATTTCGAAAACGCGCTGCTCGTCGGCCGCGTCTGGTCGAAAAGCGAAGACGGCCCCTGCCCTGTCCTGCTGAAGGGCGGCGTGCTTTATGACCTCACTTCGATTTCCCCAACCATGTCCGAACTTCTGGAAAAGACGGATCTGGTGCAGAGGCTCGCCGACACCGGCTCTCTTGTCGCACTCGGCGCGCTGGAAGCGTTTCTGGACGGTTCCGCCGGCGAACTCCTTGCCCCCAACGATATTCAGGCTGTCAAGGCCGCCGGTGTCACTTTCGCCGACAGCATGCTGGAACGCGTGATCGAGGAGCAGGCCAAGGGCGATCCGCTGCGCGCGCAGGAAATTCGCGGACGACTGGCGCCGGTTCTCGGCGACAATCTCAAGGGACTTGAGGCCGGCTCCGAAAAAGCTGCCGAAGTGAAGAAACTGCTCCAGGAAATGGGCCTCTGGTCGCAATATCTGGAAGTGGGCATCGGCCCGGATGCGGAGATATTCTCCAAGGCGCAGGCCATGGCTTCTGTCGGCTGCGGAGCGCTGATCGGCGTTCACCCGAAGTCGCAGTGGAACAACCCGGAGCCGGAAGTGGTGCTCGCCATCACCTCAGACGGCCGCATCGTCGGCGCAACGCTCGGCAACGACGTCAACCTGCGCGACTTCGAAGGTCGTTCCGCCCTGCTGCTCAGCAAGGCGAAGGACAATAACGCATCCTGCGCGATCGGTCCCTTCATCCGCCTGTTCGACGGAAACTTCACCATTGAAGATGTGAAGAGGTCGCAAATCTCGCTTTTGGTCGAGGGCGAAGACGGTTTCACCATGACGGGCGTCAGCCCGATGGAGGCGATCAGCCGCACGCCGGAAAACCTTAGCTCCCAGCTCTTGAACCGTAACCACCAATATCCTGACGGCGCCGTCTTCTTCCTCGGCACGATGTTTGCGCCGGTCAAGGACCGCCATGGCCCAGGCCTCGGCTTCACCCATTCGAAGGGTGACCGTGTCGAAATCTCCACGCCCAAGCTCGGTAAGCTGATCAACTGGGTCACGACGACGGACGAATGCCCGGAATGGACGTTCGGCACCGCGGCCCTGATGCGCAACCTGGCGAAACGAGGGCTGCTCTAGATATTTCTTCGGGAGGGGAAAATGCAGAAGATCATCAATCTCTTTTACCGGATTCTCGAAATCATTCTCGTCCTGCTGCTTGCCGGCATGGCGATCATGGTCTTCGTCAACGTCGTCATGCGTTACACGATGAATTCGGGCATAAACGTCTCGGAAGAATTGTCACGCTTCTTTTTCGTGTGGCTCACCTTCACCGGCGCCGTCGTCGCCTTCAGGGAACATGGTCACATGGGTATCGAAACCATGGTGATGTTCCTGTCGCGCCGCGGCCGCATCCTCTGCATGATCTTATCAAACATTGTCATCCTCACCTGTTCCGCCATCTTCTTCTGGGGGACGTGGAAGCAGTCTGGCATCAATGCCAGCATGCATGCGCCAGTCACCAAGCTATCGATGATCTGGGTCTACGGCATCGGCATGTTCACCGGCGCCCTGATGTTCATCATTGCGCTGGAACGTCTGTACCGGCTCGTTACGGGCCGCGTGACGGAAGACGAAATCGCCCAGTTCGCGGGCGAAAACATGACGATCGAACAGCTTTCGGAGCGCTGATACCATGACACTCCTCGTTTTTGTCGGCTCTCTGCTCGGCGCTATGGCGATTGGCGTTCCCGTCGCTTTCTCGCTGATGTTTTGCGGCGTTGTGCTCATGTGGTATATGGGCATGTTCAATACCCAGATCATCGCTCAGAACATGATCGCCGGCGCGGATACATTCACGCTGCTCGCCATCCCTTTCTTCATTCTGGCCGGTGAACTGATGAACTCTGGCGGCCTCTCCCGCCGCATCATCGATTTTGCGATCGCCTGCGTCGGTCATATCAGGGGCGGTCTCGGGATCGTCGCCATCATGGCGGCCATCATCATGGCCAGCATCTCCGGCTCGGCCGCAGCCGATACCGCGGCGCTTGCCGCAATCCTCATCCCGATGATGGCGAAGGCCGGTTACAACGTGCCGCGCTCGGCAGGTCTCATTGCTTCCGGCGGTATCATCGCTCCGGTCATCCCCCCCTCCATGGCCTTCATTGTTTTCGGCGTTGCCGCCAACGTCTCGATCACCCAGCTCTTCATGGCGGGGATCGTACCGGGCCTGCTGATGGGCCTTTCATTGGTCGCAACCTGGTTGTTCGTCGTCCGTAAGGACAACATAACGCCGCTTCCGAAGACCACGGCCAAGCAACGCATGCGGGCAACAGCACGTGCCGGGTGGGCGCTCGGTATGCCGGTTATCATTCTCGGAGGGATCAAGGCCGGCATCATGACCCCGACAGAAGCCGCTGTCGTGGCCGCTGCCTACGCCCTGTTTGTCGGCATGGTGGTCTACCGCGAACTAAAGCCGAGTGAGCTTCCGCACGTGCTCCTGCGCGCAGCCAAGAGCACCTCGATCATCATGTTCCTGGTCTGCGCCGCACTCGTCTCCGCATGGCTTATCACGGCTGCAAACATTCCGAACGAGGTTGTCGGTTACATCGAACCGCTGATCGACCGTCCGATGTTCTTGATGTTTGCGATCATGGTCCTGATCCTGGTCGTCGGTACTGCGCTCGACCTGACACCCACCATCCTGATCCTGACGCCCGTTCTGATGCCGATCATCAAGCAGGCGGGCATCGACCCAGTCTATTTCGGCGTCCTCTTCATCATGAATACCTGTATCGGTCTCATCACGCCCCCTGTTGGCGTCGTGCTGAACGTCGTCAGCGGCGTCGGTAGGGTTCCGTTGGGCCGCGTCACGGCGGGCGTACTGCCTTTCCTGCTGACACAGGTCGCCGTGCTGTTCCTTCTGGTGATTTTCCCGGACATCGTCCTCGTACCACTGCAGTATCTCCGTTAACCCGCAACCCGCTTCTCGCAAACAATCCAAGGGAGGATATTATGAGAAAGCTTCTTCTGACCACCACGGCAATCGCTTTCGCAGTTGGCACTGCTGCCCCGGCAATGGCCGAATTCAACAGCCGCAACATCCGTGTTTCCAACGGCATCAACCAGGACCATCCGGTCGGCAACGGCATCAAGGCCATGCAGGCCTGCCTCGACGACAAGTCGGGCGGCAAGCTGAAGCTAACCGCATTCTGGGGCGGCGCGCTCGGCGGCGACCTCCAGGCGACCCAGGCCCTGCGCTCCGGCGTTCAGGAAGCGGTCGTAACGTCCTCGTCGCCGCTCGTCGGCCTGATCCCGTCGCTCGGCGTCTTCGACCTGCCGTTCCTGTTCTCCAACGCCAAGGAAGCCGATGCCGTCATGGACGGCGCCTTCGGCGACATGATGAACAAGAAGCTGGAAGAACAGGGCCTCGTAAACCTGGCCTACTGGGAAAACGGTTTCCGCAACCTGTCGAACTCCAAGCGTGCCGTGAACAAGTGGGAAGATTTCTCGGGCCTCAAGGTCCGCGTGATGCAGAACAACATCTTCCTCGACACCTTCCAGAACCTCGGCGCCAATGCAACGCCGATGGCCTTCGGCGAAGTCTTCTCGGCGCTGGAAACCAACGCGATCGACGCGCAGGAAAACCCCTATGTGACGATCGACACCTCCAAGTTCTACGAGGTGCAGAAATACGTCACCGAGACGAACCACGCCTATACGCCGTTCCTCTTCCTCTTCTCCAAGCCGATCTTCGACAGCTACACGCCCGAAGAACAGGCCGCCCTGCGTGAATGCGCGGTCGTCGGCCGCGACGAAGAGCGCAAGGTCATCCGCGAGCTGAACCAGAAGTCGCTGGAAAAGATCAAGGCGGCTGGCCTCGAAGTGAACACGCTGTCTCCTGAAGAACAGGCGCGCATTCGCGAAAAGTCGATGGTTGTCTACGAAAAGCACAAGGCTGAAATCGGCGCCGACATCGTCGACGCCGTTCTGGCGGACCTGAAGAAGATCCGCGGCCAGTAATCCTGACTGAATACAACTAAAAACACCCGGAGGTTCCGCCTCCGGGTGTTTTTGTTTGTGAAAATCGCCAATAGAAAAAAGGCTGCCGGAGCAGCCTTTCAACGGATCACGCCGTACGGTTCTGCCGGTTGGCGATGAGGTCGTCGACAACGGCCGGATCGGCTAGCGTCGACGTATCTCCCAGCGCACCAAAGTCATCCTCGGCGATCTTGCGCAGGATACGCCGCATGATCTTGCCGGAACGGGTTTTCGGCAGGCCCGGCGCGAACTGGATTTTATCCGGTGTCGCAACCGGGCCGATTTCGTTGCGGACGTGCTTCACCAGCTCCTCGCGCAATGAATAATCGCCGTTCTGGCCCGCCATCAGCGTGACATAACAATAAATGCCCTGCCCCTTGATGGGATGCGGATAACCGACAACGGCTGCCTCCGAAACAAGGTGATGCGACACCAGCGCCGATTCCACTTCAGCGGTGCCGAGACGGTGGCCCGACACGTTCAGAACGTCATCCACGCGGCCAGTGATCCAGTAATATCCATCCTCGTCACGACGGCAGCCGTCACCGGTGAAATATTTGCCCTTGTAGGTGGAGAAGTATGTATCGACGAAGCGCTGGTGATCGCCATAGACGGAGCGCGACTGGCCCGGCCAGCTGTCGATGATGCACAGATTGCCGTCCGCCGGTCCTTCCAGCACATTGCCTTCGGCATCGACCAGCTGCGGCTGCACGCCGAAGAACGGCCTTGTGGCCGAGCCGGGTTTCAGATCGGTCGCGCCCGGCAGCGGCGAAATGAGAATGCCGCCGGTTTCCGTCTGCCACCAGGTATCGACGATCGGGCTCTTGTCCTCGCCGACCACATGGTAATACCACTCCCAGGCTTCCGGATTGATCGGCTCGCCGACCGTGCCGAGAAGCCGCAGGCTGCTGCGCGAGGAGCGCTTCACGAACTGGTCGCCCGCCCCCATCAGCGATCTGAGCGCTGTCGGCGCCGTATAGAAGATATTGACCTTGTGCTTGTCGATGACTTCCCAGAAGCGGCCCTGATCCGGGAAGTTCGGAACGCCTTCGAACATCAGCGTCGTCGCGCAATTCGCAAGCGGCCCGTAGACGATATAGGAATGGCCGGTGACCCAGCCGACATCGGCCGTGCACCAGTACACCTCACCGTCCTTGTAGTCGAAGACATATTCATGCGTCATCGACGTATAGACGAGATAGCCGCCCGTGGTGTGCAGCACGCCCTTCGGCTTGCCGGTGGAGCCGGACGTATAGAGGATGAACAGCGGATCTTCCGCGCGCATCTTCACCGGCGGGCAATCCGGTTTCACGGTAGCGATTTCCTGATGGTACCAGATGTCTCGGCCCGGCGCCCAGCCGGTCTTGCCACCGGTGCGGCGTACCACCAGAACCTTGTTAACGATGACATATTGCTTGGCGGCAATATCGATCGCCTTGTCGGTGTTTTCCTTGAGCGGGATCGGCTTGCCGCCGCGCACGCCTTCATCGCAAGTGATGACGAAGGTCGATTCGCAGTCGACGATACGGCCGGCCAGCGCTTCTGGCGAGAAGCCGCCAAAGACGACGGAGTGGACCGCACCGATGCGCGCGCAGGCGAGCATCGCATAGGCCGCTTCCGGAATCATCGGCATATAGATCGTGACGCGGTCACCCTTCTTGACGCCGTGCTTCTTCAGCACGTTGGCCAGACGGCAGACATAGTCGTAGAGCTGATTATAGGTGATCTTCTTGTCGATATAGGGGTTGTCGCCTTCCCAGATGATCGCCGTGCGCTCGCCATGCGTCTTCAGATGCCGGTCGATACAGTTATAGGAAACGTTGGTCAGGCCATCCTCGAACCACTTGATCGGCACGCGCCCCTTGAACGACGTATTCTTGACCTTGGTATAAGGCTTGAACCAGTCGATCCGACGGCCGTGCTTGTCCCAGAACTTTTCAGGATCCTCGACGCTCTCCTGGTACCATTTCTGGTAACGCTCATTATCGATGAGCGTGCGGGCTTTCGCCGACTTGAGCACCGGGTAGATTTTGGCAGACATGAACTCCTCCTGGAACCGGGTATGGCTTCTGACGCGGCCCGAGACTCCCACCTCAGGCATGTGTTGAATTCATAGCAGGTCAATTGCGCACGGCAATTAGACAAAGGTCATTTGTTTCGCAAAGAATTGCAATTATGATGCAATCCGGTTATAGAGCGGCAATATCCCGGAAATCAGTGGTTGATACCACGCCCGCGACACCGGCGCGGACGGACAGAAGGACTGTATCTATGGCTCAACAATTGCTCATGCCAAAGGCAACGGCTGTATGGCTGGTTGACAACACCGCGCTGTCGTTCGATCAGATCGCCACGTTCTGCAAACTGCATCCGCTCGAAGTCAAGGCCATTGCCGACGGTGAAGCCGCGCAGGGCATCAAGGGTCTCGATCCGATCGCGACCGGACAGCTCTCCCGTGACGAAATCGCCCGCGCGGAAGGCAATCCGAACCACAAGCTCAAGCTTTCCGAGCCTAAGGTTCGCGTGCCGGAATCCAAGCGCCGCGGCCCGCGCTACACCCCGGTTTCCAAGCGTCAGGATCGTCCGAACGCTATTCTCTGGCTCGTTCGCAACCACCCGGAACTGAAGGATGCGCAGATTTCGCGTCTCGTCGGCACCACAAAATCGACGATCGAACAGATTCGCGACCGCACCCACTGGAACTCGGCCAACCTGACGCCGATGGATCCTGTGACGCTCGGCCTCTGCAGCCAGATCGATCTCGACCTCGAGGTCGAACGCGCCTCGCGCGGCCGTCCGCTGCCGACTGCCGAAGAACTGGATAACACGCTGCAGCCGGCAACGGCGACGGAAGGTCTGGACTACAGCTTCCAGCGCGAGGAAGACGAGCAGATCGACGCCGATGCGGTCTTCAAGAAGCTCAGCTCGCTGAAATCCACGCAGAAGGACGAAGACGAGGACGATCACTACTGATCGGACGTCTTTTAGAGTTTAAAAACCCGGCCTCAGCGCCGGGTTTTTAATTTGCAACCTTATCGCGCACCGAAGATCGCCGAACCCACACGAACACTCGTCGCGCCGAATTCCACGGCAGTTTCGAAATCGCCCGACATGCCCATGGAAAGCTTCTCAAGCCCACATTGTTTGGCAAGCTTCGCCAGAAGCGCAAAATGCGGGCCCGGATTTTCATCCGCCGGCGGAATGCACATCAGTCCTTCGACCTGCAATTTCAGCTCATCCCGACAAAAATCCACGAAAGCTACGGTCTCACGCGGGTCGATACCCGCCTTTTGCGGCTCAAGGCCAGTATTGACCTGCACATAAAAACGAAGGCTGCGACCCTGTTTACGGCATTCTTCGGCAAGCGCGCGGGCGATCTTCTCCCGGTCGACACTTTGCACCACATCAAACAGCGCCACGGCGTCCGCCGCCTTGTTGGACTGTAGCGGGCCGATCAGATGCAACTCGATATCAGGCGTCTTCTGCTTAAGCGCCGGCCACTTGCCCTGCGCTTCCTGCACGCGGTTCTCGCCGAACACGCGCTCACCGGCATCGATGACCGGCTGGATCGCCTCCGCGTCGAAGGTCTTCGAGACCGCGACGAGGGCAACATCCGCCGCCTTGCGTCCGGATTTTTCCGCAACATCGGCAATGCGCTGCCTGACATCCTCGAGACGTGCTTCGATTTCCATCACAAGACCTTCATTTGAACCATTCGCAACGCTAACTAGCCACCGATTGCCTTGATGCCAAGCGCCTTTAGCACCATTTGAGGCACGCTGGCCAAGATTGAACGTCCGAACGTCCCGCCAAACTTGACGCCCCGGTCGTTTCATGGTGAAGGTCAGCGCACATTTTTCCCCTCGATACCCGGAATTTTAGACAATGGCCATCGAACGTTACAATCCTCGCGACGCCGAGCCGCGCTGGCAGCAAAAATGGAACGAGGACAAGGTTTTCGTCACCGACAACAGCGATCCGCGCGAGAAATATTACGTTCTAGAGATGTTTCCCTATCCTTCGGGACGCATCCATATGGGCCATGTCCGCAACTACGCGATGGGCGACGTCGTCGCCCGTTACAAGCGCGCCCGCGGTTTCAACGTCCTGCACCCGATGGGCTGGGACGCCTTCGGGATGCCTGCCGAAAATGCGGCCATGCAGAACAAGGTTCATCCCAAGGACTGGACCTACCAGAACATCGCCACCATGCGCGGCCAGCTGAAATCCATGGGCCTGTCGTTGGACTGGACCCGTGAGTTCGCCACCTGCGATGTGGAATATTACCATCGCCAGCAGGCGCTGTTCGTCGACTTCATGGAAAAGGGTCTGGTCTATCGCAAGCAGTCCAAGGTCAACTGGGACCCGGTCGACCACACCGTTCTGGCCAACGAGCAGGTGATCGACGGCCGCGGCTGGCGCTCCGGTGCGTTGGTGGAACAGCGCGAACTGACGCAATGGTTCTTCCGCATCACCGATTTTAGCCAGGACCTGCTGGACGAGCTGGATACGCTCGACCAATGGCCGGAAAAAGTGCGCCTGATGCAGAAGAACTGGATCGGCCGTTCCGAGGGCCTGTCGCTGCGCTGGCGGACGGTTGCCGACACGGCGCCGGAAGGTTTCTCCGACATTACCGTCTATACGACACGCCCCGACACACTGTTCGGCGCCTCCTTCCTGGCGATCGCCGCCGACCACCCGCTGGCCAGAGAACTGTCCGCGAACAATCCGGCGATTGCCGAGTTCTGCGACGAATGCCGCCGCCATGGCACCTCGCTCGCAGCGCTCGAGACGGCTGAAAAGAAGGGTATCGATACCGGCGTTAAGGTCGTGCACCCGCTGGACCCCAGCTGGGAACTGCCGGTCTATGTCGCCAACTTCGTGCTGATGGATTACGGCACCGGTGCGATCTTCGGTTGCCCATCGGGTGACCAGCGCGATCTGGATTTCGCCCGCAAATACGGCCTGCCGGTCGTGGCCGTCGTCGCCCCTGAAGGCCCCGATGCCGCAAACTTCACCATCGATGATACCGCCTTCACCGATGACGGCGTGATGATCAACTCGGGCTTCCTGAACGGCATGAAGACGGCTGACGCCTTCGAGGCCGTCGTGCAGAAGCTTTCCACGCAGACGCTCGGCAATACGCCGCAGGCAGAGCGCAAGGTCAATTTCCGCCTGCGCGACTGGGGCATTTCCCGCCAGCGTTATTGGGGTTGCCCGATCCCGGTCATCCATTGCGAAGTCTGCGGTGTGGTCCCGGTTCCGAAAAAGGACCTGCCGGTCAAACTGCCCGATGACGTGACGTTCGACGTGCCCGGCAACCCGCTGGACCGGCACCCCACCTGGCGCCATGTCTCCTGCCCGCAATGCGGTCATGACGCGCGCCGCGAAACCGACACGATGGATACATTCGTCGATTCCAGCTGGTATTACACGCGCTTCACCGCGCCGTGGGAAGACGCGCCGACCGACCCGAAGGTCGCCAATCACTGGCTGCCGGTAGATCAATATATCGGCGGCATCGAGCATGCGATCCTCCATCTGCTCTATTCGCGCTTCTTCACCCGCGCCATGCGCGAAACCGGCCATGTCGGCGTCAAGGAACCCTTCAAGGGCCTGTTCACGCAGGGCATGGTGGTGCACGAGACCTATAGCCGCGGCGAAGGCACGGCGCGCGAATGGGTGCCGCCTGCGGAACTGCGGATCGAGGAAAGCGACGGGGCTCGCCGCGCATTCCTGCTCTCGTCCGGCGAAGAGGTGAAGATCGGCTCCATCGAGAAGATGTCGAAGTCGAAGAAGAACGTGGTTGACCCGGATGACATCATCGCATCCTACGGCGCCGATACCGCACGCTTCTTCGTCCTGTCGGACTCTCCGCCCGATCGTGACGTCATCTGGTCCGAAGCCGGTGTGGAAGGCGCAAACCGGTTCGTCCAGCGCGTCTGGCGCATCATCGGCGAAGCGGCGGAAGAGCTGAGAACCGTCCAGCCGAAGCCTGCGACCGAAGGCGAAGGGCTGGCGGCCTCCAAGGCGGCCCACAAAACGCTGAAAGCTGTGCAGGAGGATCTGGACAAGCTCGCCTTCAACAAGGCCATTGCCCGCATCTATGAACTGGTCAATGCACTCGCCGGTCCCCTTGCGGATGTCGCTGCGGGCGGCAAGTCTAATGACGTCAAGGCGGCAGCGCGTGACGCCGTCGAAATCCTCATCCGCATCATCGCCCCGATGACGCCACATCTGGCGGAAGAATGCTGGTCCGTACTGGGTAACACGGGCCTCGTGGCCCAGACGCCGTGGCCTGCCTTCGTCGCTTCGCTGGTCGAGGAAAACGATGTCGTCATGCCCGTGCAGGTCAACGGCAAGAAGCGTGGCGAATTGACAATCGCGCGCGATGCGGATCAAGATGCGGTCCGCACGGCCGCCCTTGCGCTGGATGCCGTCAAATCCATTCTTGCCGGTGGCGAGCCCAAGAAAGTCATCGTGGTTCCGCAGAGGATTGTGAACATTGTTGTCTGACGTTTTTTCAAGATGGAGCCGCGCCGCGGCAGCGATTTCCGTCGTGACGATGGCTGGTCTTCTGGCGGGCTGCCAGGTGCGCCCGCTTTATGGGGAAGCTTCCGGCACCAAGGAAAGGCTGGCGGCCGTCAGCGTCTCCGATATCGGCGGCAGGGCCGGGCAGGAAGTCCGCAATCAGCTGATCTTTCTAATGGCTGGCGGCGCAGGCCAACCGGCCACGGCTCAATATAACGTCAAGGTTTCCGTAAGCTCGAGCGCTACCTCGACGGAAGTGCAGAATTATGACCTGACGACCCGCTCGAACAATAATTACGATGGTCCTTACCCTGGTCGTGTCGTGATGAGTGGTCAATATGTGCTGACGCGGGTTTCCGACGGTCAGATCCTGCGCTCCGCACGCCGCAGCGTAACGGCGCAGGTGGATCTGCCGCAGCAGGAATTCGCCAAGATCCGGGCAACTCGCGACGCCGAAAACCGTGCGGCCCGGGAACTTGCCGAAATCATCCGCACCGATATCGCCGCCACCCTCGGCCGCTGAGAGCGGCGGCCGTGACGGAGATAAAGTCCCATGAATTTGAGCGCTTCGCCGAAAACCCGGCGGAGCGCTTTCGTGTTTTCGTGCTTTACGGCCCGGATCGCGGTCTCGTGTCGGAACGCGCAGGCGTCATCGCCAAAAAGACCGGTATCGATCCCGATGACGCTTTCGCATCGCTGAAACTGACCGCATCCGATCTACAGGGCGACCCCGGCCGTTTACTCGACGAGGTGAATGCCATCGGCCTTTTCGGCGGCGAAAAACTCGTCTGGGTTAAAGGTGCTTCGTCCGAAAAGGCGCTGGTGGACGCCCTCCAGATTCTGGCGGAAACGCCACCGGAAGCGAGCTTCCTCATCATCGAAGCAGGCGACATCAAGAAGGGTACGGGACTGCGCAAGATCGCAGAACCGGCGCGCTCCATCGCAGCCATCCCCTGCTATGCCGACGATGCGCGCTCGTTGAACGCATTGATCGATCAGGAACTCTCAGCCGATAATCTGCGTATTGCGCCGGCCGCACGGCAGAGGCTGATCGAATCCCTTGGCGGCGACCGTATCGCCTC
The DNA here is from genome assembly GCF_027498475.1 of Agrobacterium salinitolerans. Lineage (NCBI taxonomy): Bacteria > Pseudomonadati > Pseudomonadota > Alphaproteobacteria > Hyphomicrobiales > Rhizobiaceae > Agrobacterium > Agrobacterium salinitolerans. Next base: position 1,652,328 of record NZ_JAPZLN010000001.1, read on the forward strand.
GCGCAACGAAATCCGCAAACTGGCGCTCTATTGCCGTGGAGCCGACGTGGTCGAGGAGGACGATGTACTGGCGATCATCGGAGACGCCAGCACGGTTTCCGCCGACGATGCTGTCGACGCCATTCTGAAAGGCGACAGAAACGCCTTCTTCCACGCAACGCAGAAGATCGTCTCTTCGAAGACCCCGATCTTCCTCGTCCTCCAGGGATGCCTCAGGCAATTCCAGTTGCTCGACCAGATGAGGGCCGAAATGGATGAGAAAAAACTGCAGGCCGGTCAGGTCATGCAGACACTTGGGCGCCACATTCATTTCCGCAGAAAACCCATCATCGAAAGAGCGCTGCGAACATGGCAGCCAGCGGCGATCGCCCGCGAGATGAACCGTCTGCAGGCCGCTATCCTGCAAAGCCGTCAGCGGCAAAGCCTGGAGGAAAGCGTGGCCCTTCTGACATTGCTGTCGACCACGCTGCAATCCGGCCGCAGCGGATGACGCTCAGCAAAAAGCCCTCGCAGCAACAACTCGAGGGCTTTTTAAATCATGGTTTTCGCTGTCAGGCCGTAAAAATCAGTCGCCCTGGCCGGGTTCGGCGGAGAAATAGAGATCGAGCTTACCTTCGACGCCGTCCATCTCCTTGGCTTCCGGCATCGGGTCACGCTTGATGGTGATATTAGGCCAGATCGCCGCATATTCGGCATTGAGCTTCAGCCATTTGTCAAGGCCCGGCTCCGTATCGGGCTTGATGGCTTCGGCGGGACATTCCGGTTCGCACACACCGCAATCGATGCATTCATCGGGATTGATCGCGAGGAAATTTTCACCCTCGTAAAAGCAGTCGACGGGGCAGACCTCAACGCAATCGGTATATTTGCAGCGGATGCAATTGTCGGTCACGACATATGTCATGATGAACTCCAGAATATGCAGGCCGGGTCTTTGGGCTTCGGAACACAAGCCGTCGCCCGGAATTCAGACAGGGCAATTTCGCAAGTGACGTAATGCCTTTGCTTACAGATAGCAAGGATAAACAATTCTGAAAAAGGAGTGTGACCCGGAGGTTTATTCTAATCTTTGCTTCCGTCGCTGTCAGACAGAAACCTGTCGAGCGCCCTGCGCTCTTTTTTGGTGGGACGCCCGCTGCCCGGCTGGCGCAACGCCTGCTCAAGAGGCGTCATACTGTCGGAAGGTTCCCGTGGCGGCGTCTCGTCCTCATAGAGAAGTCTGGCTTCCTCATAGGGTCCACGCCGTGTTCCGCCGGACTTGACGACGAGTACCTTGTCCATCCGCTCAAAGCCGATCTCCAGCCTGTCCCCCGCCTTCAGCATGTGGCTGGGCTGGCGGATGGCAACGCCATTGACCCTTACGTGGCCCGACTGAATGTAGCTCTGGGCCAGCGAACGGGATTTGGCCATGCGGGCAAAGAACAGCCACTTGTCCAGACGCTGACGCGTGCTTTCGAGTGGCTGTTCGCTGCTTCCCATGGGCTTACTTCTTCAGCTGCTCCTTGAGAGCAGCGAGCTTTGCGAAAGGCGAATCCGGATCGAGCGGCTTTTCCTTGCGCGGCGGCTTGGCTTCGAAGCGCTGCTGACCCTGCGGCTTACCACCACGGTCATTGCGTTCCGGCCGGTCCTTGCGCTCCCCGCGATCGTGACGATCGTTGTTGCGGTTGTTGCCACGGTCCGGACGGCCACCATCGCGCTTGCGCTCGCCGTCGCCGCTGCGATTGGCACTTGCACCGTCACGATTGTCGCGACGGCCTTCACCGCGACGCTCGCCCTGTTCGCGCGCTCCATCACCACGGCCCTGACCGCGATTGCCGGGACGACGGTTTTCGACACGCTGATTTTCGTTGCGGCCACCCGGACGCCACAGAAGAACGGGCTTGGGCTCGGCGGCCTCAGCGCTTTCCGGCGCAGCCTCGGCTGCGACAACCTCTTCGCTGGCAGCCACCGGCGCCTCGACAGCTTCGCCTTCGACAGCAGCCGCCGTCTCGGACACCTGTTCTTCGGAAGCCGGCTCGTGTTCCTCGGTCTCGACGCTTTCCTCTTCAGCCGTCGCCGCTTCCGCGGCAGCCGGAGCAGAGGCACCGGCGTGGCTGGCGAGGAAGGCCTGTGCCTCTTCCGCCGTCACCTGATCGGCGCGGTAACCGAGGCCCTTGAGAATTTCTTCCATGTCATCAAGCGTCGCGCCGAGAATGGAAAGCATGGCGGTCGTCGTCGTGAAACGGCGACCGTCATAAGCGCCTTCCGGGCGCGGCTGCTGACCGGGTTTCCACTGCAGCAGCGGGCGGATGAGATCGGCCAGACGCTCGAGAATATCGATACGCACGGCACGCTTTCCGAGGAAGCGGAAACCGGCGAGCTTGTAGAACATACGCTCGAAGCTGGCATCGGTGACGACCGAGGTACGGCCTGCGGCCAGCACCGGAATGAGATCGCCGTAACCCGGCTTTCTAAGGCCATCATTTTTCAAAGCCCAAAGCAGCGTCACAAGCTCCGCCGGAGCGGGCTTGAGAAGTGCGGGCAGGAAAACGTGATAGGCGCCGAAACGCACGCCATAACGGCGCATGGAGGCGCGCGCGTCCTGATCGAGGGACTTCACGTCCTCGGCGACGTCGCGGCGGAACAGCACGCCAAGATTTTCCACGAGCTGGAACGCCAGACCCTTTGCCAGGCCCTGAAGATCTTCTGCGCGGGAAATATCGTCCAGCGGCTTCAGCACGGTCGCAATCTGGTGATTGACGAAACGCTCGACGCGCGCCAGCGCGTGATCACGGGCATTGCCGTTCAGCTGTTCGTCGGCAAGCAGGATCACCCGCGGCTTCATGATGTTGTCGCCGGCCGAAAGCCGGGCAACCGGCTCGCCCAACCAGCGAACCAGACCATCGGAGCTCAAAGCGAGATCGCCGTTTCCACTGGCATGCAGACGCGCGGCGCGCGCCTCGTATTCGAGCGCGAGCGCTTTTTGCGCCGCAGCCTGCACGGCCTTCTGATCCGGCCCTTCCATTCCCGGCACCGGGGTGAACCGGAACCCGGCCAATTGGCCGACGTGATGTCCTTCTACGAAGACATCACCATTTACACTGATTTCAGCTTCAAGCATCGCATTCTCTCTCAGGCGCCTCATGAGCACAGATGTCCTGCGATCAACAAAGCGTTTCGTCAACCTTTCATGTAGCGCATCGGACAATCGATCCTCGATTTCCCGAGTCTTTTCTTGCCAGTGTGTCGGATCGGCAAGCCATCCTGGGCGGTTCGATACATAAGTCCATGTTCTGATCTGCGCAATCCTCGCAGACAAGGTATCGATCTCCCCATCCGTGCGATCGGCGCGACGCACCTGCTCGGCCATGAAATCCTCGTTCACCGCCCCGCGCTTGACGAGATCGAAATAGAGCGTGGAGATGAGGTCGGCATGCTGTGCGGGGGCGATGCGGCGATAATCGGGCAGCGCGCAGGCCTCCCAGAGTTTTTCCACCCGCACATCCGTCGTGGTCACGTCGATGATTTCAGGGTAACGCGACAGATATTCCAGCGCCTGCTGGTCGATGGCCGGCAGGGCGCGCGAAAGCCCCTGGATCGTCGGCGCGGCGTCAAGGCTCGCGCGCAGATTGGCGATGGAGGAAAAATCGAAATTTTTCGTCCGCCACTGCAGCACCTTCACCGCATCGAACTGATGGGTTTCGATCCGCTCGACCAATTCGTCATCGAACGGATCGACACGCCCCGTCACGCCAAACGTACCGTCGCGAAGATGGCGGCCAGCGCGGCCGGCGATCTGACCGATCTCGCCGGGATTGAGATTACGGAACTGATAACCGTCGAATTTGCGGTCCTGCGCAAAGGCGACATGGTCGACATCGAGGTTGAGTCCCATACCGATGGCGTCCGTAGCGACAAGATATTCGACGTCGCCCGACTGGTAGAGGCCTACCTGCGCATTGCGCGTGCGCGGCGAAAGCGCTCCCAGCACCACAGCCGCGCCGCCGCGCTGGCGGCGCACCAGTTCAGCGATGGCATAAACCTCATCGGCGGAAAAGGCGACGATCGCCGTGCGTTGCGGCAAGCGGGTGATCTTCTTCTGACCCGCATAAAAGAGTTGAGACAGGCGCGGCCGCTCGACCACGGTTATTCCCGGCAGCAGTTTTTCAAGGATAGGGCGCATCGTGCCCGCGCCGAGCAGCAGCGTTTCCTCCCGCCCGCGCAGATGCAGCACCCGGTCGGTGAAGATATGCCCGCGTTCGAGATCGCCCGCCAACTGCACCTCGTCTATCGCAACGAAGGCGGCCGTCGTCTCACGCGGCATGGCTTCCACCGTGCAGACGGAGTATTTGGCTTTGGGAGGCGCAATTTTTTCTTCGCCGGTAATCAGCGCCACATTCGGCGCACCCACTTTTTCAACTAGGCGGGTATAGACCTCCCGCGCCAGAAGACGCAGCGGCAGGCCAATGACACCGCTTCCATGCGCGACCATCCGCTCGATCGCGTAATGGGTCTTGCCGGTATTGGTGGGGCCGAGAACGGCCGTGACACCGCGGCCGCTCAGGATCATGGGGCGAAAATTCAACGTACTATCCGCGAATCGACTTCATCTGCTTGCTTTGCCGCCCGACATTGCTGATGGGCCGCAGGCCTCACACATGGCAACGCCCGCAGCCAAAGGCAATAGGCCTCACCCGCAAAGTGGCGCGGGGCGACCAGTCGACGGAATTTTCCTTTCAGATTCAGCCAGTTGAACGAACAAAAAGAATCCGGCAAAAATGAAATCGATTCGGCTGCGGAACAGTCTGCGAACGAATCGAATACGAATCGCTGACTCGATGGGATTCAGCTTTTGTTCTCCGCAATATCTGGTTGGTCAGGGCGCAGACCATACCAGATTGTGAATCCGGATAAGTCCTTGGCCGGATTCGGCTTTACGGCAAAGCCACCGGGCAGAAAATCCCGGAATCGGCTGTCAAGCGGCAATCCCGGAAAAACCGATCCGAAACATGCATGAGGGACTGGATCAGAGCACCTCGCCGGCAAGCAGACGCGGCGCATTCGCATCCGTCGTGCCGGCCGCCTGACCGATGAAATAGGATTTGAGACCCGGCAAACGATCCACGACCCCGAGACCGAAATCGCGCATGATACGGATAGGGCCAATATCGTTGGAGAAAAGCCGGTTCAGCACATCCGTCGTCACGCCCATCCGCAACGTGTCGAAGCGCCGCCAGGACTGATAGCGCTCCAGAACGTTGAGTGAGCCGATATCGAGGCCGAGCCGGTCGGCCTCGACCACGGTTTCGGCGAGAGCCGCCACGTCCTTGAAGCCGAGATTGAGGCCCTGCCCGGAAATCGGGTGAATGCCGTGCGCCGCATCGCCCGCAAGCGCGAAACGCGGCGCAACGAAAGAACGCGCCAGCGTCAGCCCCAAAGGGAAAGCGCGGCGGGGGCCGACCGGACGAAGAGGACCGAGCTTGTGACCGAACCGGCGTTCCAGCTCTTCCTCGAACACCAGGTCGTCGGAAGCCACCAGCCTGTCGGCATCGGCCGTGCGTTCGGTCCAGACGAGCGAAGAGCGGTTTCCCTTCAGCGGCAGGATGGCGAAGGGGCCCGATGGCAGGAAATGCTCCTCGGCGCAGCCCTCATGCGGCCGCTCATGCTCAACGGTCGTCACGATACCGGACTGATCGTAAGCCCAGTGCACGGTCTTGATTCCGGCCATGTCCCTGAGCGCGGAGCGAACGCCGTCACAGGCAATCAGCAATCGCGCTTCGAGCGTCGATCCGTCGGAGAGGCGAATGGCCGTCGATTGCGGACCCGCGGTAAAATCGGAAACACTGACACTGTGACGGATTTTTATGTCAAGACGCTCGCAAAGGCCTCGCAATGCGCCCACAAGAGCAACGTTCGGAACCATATGGGCAAACGGCCTGCCTTCTTCCACGGCGCCGTCGAAAGTCAGGAACACGGGACGCACCGGATCGGCGGTCTTCGAATCGGTGACGATCATCTTGTGTATTGGCTGGGCTTCCGGCTCGATCTCGTTCCATATGCCGAAAACATCGAGCATCCGGGTGGCCGCTGCTATGATGGCGGATGCACGAACGTCCTTTGCCCAGACATCCTCGGGAGCGGCCTCAACCACCTGCACATCGAGATGCCGGGCCGCCTGCTTGATTGCGACAGCAACGGAAAGACCGACATATCCGCCGCCTGCCACCACTACGTCCAGCATCGCGCTTCTCCTCAAATCTTGTGCACGCATCATCCGGGCACTATAGACCATGTGACGTATTCCTACAGCCGGAGCAGGCCGAAAAAATGTCGCATCCCTCGCAAACGTCAGATCCGATGGCCAATCTCATCGCCACACTCGATCTTGAGAAGCTGGAAGAGAACCTGTTCCGGGGCGAAAGCCCGCAGATCGGCTGGCAGCGGGTTTTCGGCGGCCAGGTCATCGCGCAGGCATTGATTGCCGCGCAAAGGACCGTGGATGACGACCGTTTCGTGCATTCGCTGCATGCCTATTTCATGCGTCCCGGCGATCCGCTGGTGCCTATCGTCTACGAAGTGGAACGCATCCGCGACGGCGCGAGCTTCTGCACACGCCGCGTGGTCGCCATTCAGCATGGCAAAGCCATTTTTTCCATGTCGGCCTCGTTTCAGATTTTCGAGGATGGTTTCGACCATCAGATCAAAATGCCTGACGTGACGCCGCCCGAAAAACTGATGAGCGAAGAGCAGATGCAGGCGGCCTTTCTTGCCAAGGCACCCGCTTCTATCCGCAAATACTGGAGCAACAAGCGGCCGATAGAGATACGGCCGGTTTCGCTGACCCACTATATCTCGAAAGAAAAGCTGGAACCGCAGCAGGATATCTGGGTTCGCGCCGTCGGTGATGTGCCCGATGATCCGCGTCTGCAGTCGGCCATTCTCGCTTATCTCTCAGATATGACCCTACTCGACACCTCGCTCTACGCCCATGGAACAACGATCTTCGATCCCTCCATTCAGGTGGCTAGCCTCGATCACGCCATGTGGTTCCATCGCCCCTGCCGTCTAGACGACTGGCTGCTTTACACACAGGATAGCCCCAGCGCTTCCGGCGCACGCGGTTTGACCCGTGGCAATATTTTCACCAGACAGGGTGAACTGGTCGCCTCTGTGGCGCAGGAGGGTTTGATCCGCAAAAGGGCAAATGATTAAATAATGTGCTTTTTTCTAAAATCGCACATTTAATAGACGCAAATTTTGGCGACAAATGCTCCTTTTTCAGACGTCTTTCATATAAGTTTTATATTTCAATAGGTTAGATACACACTCAAAACTGGCACGCCCTTTGAATGTATGTCCGCAGTCGCTGTTACTGATCTGCCAGCGGCAGGAGAGTCGGCTCCGTGCCGAGGACAAAACAAAGGATGGGAAACCAGATGAAAATTGTGATGGCCATTATCAAGCCGTTCAAGCTGGATGAAGTGCGCGAAGCGCTCACCGGCGTCGGCATCCAGGGCCTGACCGTGACCGAGGTAAAGGGTTACGGACGCCAGAAGGGGCATACCGAGATTTATCGCGGCACGGAATATGCGGTGAGCTTCCTTCCCAAGCTGAAGATCGAGATCGCAGTTCCATCCGACGTCGTCGACAAGGCCGTTGAGGCGATCGCATCTGCGGCAAAGACCGGGCAGATCGGTGACGGCAAGATCTTCGTTTACTCTATCGAACAGGCCGTGCGCATCCGTACCGGCGAAACCAACACAGAAGCGCTTTGAAGCACGGCTGACAGGGGAGTTTTCTAGCTATGCAACTCAACAAGTTTTCAACGCTCGGCAAGCTGGGCGCCGCAGCGGCGGCCCTGATGGCTCCGGCCATCGCCTTCGCCCAGGACGCCGCGCCGGCAGCAGCCGCAGCGCCCGTTCCGGAAAAAGCCGACACCGCATTCATGTATGTCGCGACGATCCTCGTGCTTTTCATGATCATTCCGGGTCTGGCCCTGTTTTACGGCGGTCTCGTCCGCACCAAGAACATGCTCTCCGTTCTCATGCAGTGCACGGTTGTCGGCGCAGTCATGATGCTCGTCTGGGTCATCTACGGTTACTCCTTCGCCTTTGGCGGCGGCACCGGCCCCTATTTCGGCGGCTTCGGCAAGCTGTTCCTGTCAGGCGTTTCGCTTGACAGCACGTCTGCGACCTTTTCCGAAGGCGTGGTGATCTACGAATACACCTTCATCGCCTTCCAGATGACCTTTGCGGCCATCACGCCAGCGCTGATCGTCGGCGCCTTTGCAGAGCGCGTGAAGTTCTCCGCCGTCATTCTGTTCACCATCCTGTGGGCCACCTTCGTTTATTTCCCGATCGCTCACATGGTCTGGGATGCAAACGGCCTGATCTTCGGCATGGGTGCTCTCGACTTCGCCGGCGGCACCGTCGTTCATATCAATGCCGGTATCGCAGGCCTGATCGGCGCGATCATGGTCGGCAAGCGCACCGGCTTCGGCAAGGACATGATGGCCCCTCACTCCATGACGCTCACTCTCGTCGGTGCAGCCATGCTGTGGTTCGGCTGGTTCGGCTTCAACGCCGGTTCCAACCTCGAAGCATCGGGCGGTGCGGTTCTCGCAACCATGAACACCTTCCTCGCAACTGCGGCCGCCATCGTTTCCTGGTCGCTGGTTGAAAGCTTCACCCGCGGCAAGGCCTCCATGCTTGGCGCCGCCTCGGGCATGATCGCCGGCCTCGTCGCCGTCACCCCCGCCGCCGGCTCCGTCGGCCCGATGGGCGCCATCGTTCTCGGCCTCATCGTCTCACCGATCTGCTACTTCTTCGTCTCCGTGGTGAAGAACAAGTTCGGTTATGACGACACCGCCGACGTCTTCGGCGTCCACGGCATTGGCGGCATCATCGGCGCTCTCGGCACCGGCATCTTCACCTCACCGCTGCTTGGCGGCACGGGCAAGGAAGATTTCTCCATCGCCTCGCAGGTCTGGACGCAGTTCGTCGCCGTCGCCATCACCATCGTCTGGTGCGCCATCGTCTCCGCGATCCTCTACAAAATCGTCGACGTGATCGTCGGTCTGCGGGTTCCGGTCGAAGCCGAACGCGAAGGTCTCGACCTCGCAACCCACGGCGAAGCCGCCTATCATTCCTGATATCCGGGAAAAGGGGTTCTCCATCCCCTCTCCGAAAAGAAGGCCCGCTCCGGCGGGCCTTTTTCTTTGCCATAAATCCGAAGCGCTTCAAAAAACCGCATGGTTAACACGACATTAACCAGCAAGCGGTTAGTTTTCCCTGTCAATCCGGGATCAGGTCTCTTGCCGGATCTTGCCGAAACCACAAAACAACGGGTTCAGGGACATGGGCAGAATGCATTCTCCGACATTCGATGGTCGTCACACGCGCTTCGTGTTGACGGCGTTTTTCGTACGTCAGATCATGGCTCTCGCCGGTTTCGCTCTGCTGGCCACGATTGCACTGGGCATCGCAGCGCTCGCGACATGGAATGTCGCGGATCCGAGCCTTTCCTATGCGACAGGAAACCAGCCCACCAATCTTCTGGGCTATGGCGGTGCGATTTTCGCCGATATCGTGATGCAGTTCCTCGGGCTTTCTGCAATCATCTCCCTCCTGCCCGTCATCGCCTGGGCGATCGCGCTGATCGCCGGCCACAAATTCCACCGCATACCCGCTCGCCTCGTAGCCTGGGTCGCAGGCGCCATCGTCTGCGCCGCCTCGCTCGGCTGTTTTCCGGCCCCCGTGACATGGCCGCTGCCGAACGGCATCGGCGGCGTCATCGGAGACATGATCCTGCGTTTTCCCGCCCTTTTCATCGGTGCTTACCCCACCGGCACGATCGCCACGGTACTGGGTGTCATATTTGCGGCGCCTGCCGCATGGCTGATGCTTTTTGCCGCCGGTGTCGTTGGCGGTCTGGATGACGAGCTGGAACGCGAAGAAGCGGCTCCCGTCGCCACCAGCAAGGCCCGCGCAGCCCGTGAGGCCGAGGAGGAGGATGAAGACGACGGCGAGGGGTTCTTTGCCAATATGCTCGCCTTCGGCGCGCTGGCGCATTACTGGTATATCACCCAGGCGCGCTTCCGCCGCCTGTTCGGTTTGAAGTCTAAATCCCTGCACGATGAATTCGAGCATCCTTATGACTTCAACGAATATGAATTCGGCACGCTGAACGAACCCTCACGCCTCAAGACCGCGATCAACCGCCTCGACCAGCGCGCGGAACCGTCTTTCGAAGAACGCGCCGCATCGCGTCGCCAGATGTCACCTCCCTCCATCGCGCTCGATCATGACGAGGACATGGATGACGAATCACGCTTCGACGCGGATGGACGCCGGCTGCCGGACGGCATTCTCTCCGACGACGAAACCGACCAGAAATTCACCGCCAGACAGGCGCCTGGTCGCGGGCAGACCAGAATAACCGCCCCTTCCGCACGCCCGAAACCCAGCGAACGCGTGGCGCGCGAAGCCCAAGCCTCCTTCATCGCCGCCGACGGCTTCCAGCTCCCCACCGTCCATCTTCTGGCAGAGCCTAAGAACGTCGTTCGCGACAATATGTTGAGCGAGGAAGTGCTGGAACAGAACGCCCGCCTTCTGGAAGGCGTTCTCGAGGATTTCGGCGTCAAGGGAGAAATCATTCATGTCCGCCCCGGTCCGGTCGTCACGCTCTACGAACTGGAACCGGCACCCGGCATCAAGTCCTCGCGCGTCATCGGCCTTGCCGATGACATCGCCCGCTCCATGAGCGCGATTGCCGCCCGTGTCGCCGTCGTTCCCGGCCGCAACGCCATCGGCATCGAACTGCCGAACCAGACACGCGAAACCGTCTTCCTGCGGGAACTGATCGGCAGCCGCGATTTCGAAAACAGCAAGGCCAAACTCGCCATGGCGCTCGGCAAGACCATCGGCGGTGAACCCGTCATCGCCGATCTTGCCAAGATGCCGCATCTGCTCGTCGCCGGCACCACCGGCTCGGGCAAGTCGGTCGCCATCAACACCATGATCCTGTCGCTGCTTTACCGCATGTCGCCGGAACAGTGCCGCCTGATCATGATCGACCCGAAAATGCTCGAACTGTCGATCTATGACGGCATTCCGCATCTGCTCTCTCCCGTCGTTACCGATCCGAAAAAGGCCGTCGTGGCGCTGAAATGGACAGTGCGCGAGATGGAAGAGCGCTACAAGAAGATGTCGAAGATCGGCGTGCGCAATATCGACGGCTTCAACAGCCGCGTGCAGCAGGCGCTCGACAAGGGCGAAATCCTCACTCGCACGGTGCAGACCGGCTTCGACCGCCAGACCGGCGAGGCGATATACGAGACGGAAGAATTCGATCTGAAGCCCCTGCCTTACATCGTCGTCATCATCGACGAAATGGCCGACCTTATGATGGTCGCCGGCAAGGACATCGAAGGCGCGGTGCAGCGCCTGGCGCAAATGGCGCGCGCCGCCGGCATCCATGTCATTATGGCAACCCAACGCCCCTCCGTCGACGTCATCACCGGCACGATCAAGGCCAACTTCCCGACCCGAATCTCCTTCCAGGTCACGTCGAAGATCGACAGCCGCACAATCCTCGGAGAGCAGGGCGCCGAACAGCTGCTCGGCATGGGTGATATGCTCTATATGGCAGGCGGCGGGCGCATCCAGCGCGTACACGGTCCCTTCGTTTCCGACAACGAGGTGGAAGAGATCGTCGCCTATCTGAAGACGCAAGGCGCACCGGAATATCTGGAAGCGATTACCGAGGAAGATGACGAGGAAGGCAATGGCGGCGGCCCGGCCGGTGCCGGCAATTTCTCCGATTCCGAAGACCCATACGATCAGGCCGTGGCCGTCGTGCTTCGAGATGGCAAAGCCTCCACCTCCTACGTGCAGCGGCGCCTCGGCATCGGTTACAACCGCGCCGCCTCGCTGATTGAGCGCATGGAGCAGGAAGGCATCATCGGCCCCGCCAACCACGCCGGAAAACGCGAGATCCTCGTGCCGACGGAAGCAGACATCATCGAGCGGTAACGTCCGCAACCAAGCGGGGCGAAGAAGCGTTATTACACGCTTTCAACGTCATGAAGCCGCCGCCTTTTATGGGGACAATCGCTGCGATGAAGGAGAATAGAATGAACGACCTCACCACCGGCGAAACGGCCAACGCAAACACACCGCAAAACGGCGTGACGCGTCGTGGCGTGCTGACGGCATTTTCCATGGCCGCAATCATGGCCAGCCTTTCTCCGCTTGACGCTTTCGCCCAGGCGGCCGGCAATACCGCGACAGCGCAGAAAATCGCCAATCACTTCTCGTCGGTCAAAACCATGATGGGGGAATTCGTCCAGTTCGGCCCGCGCGGGGAACAGACCGGCGGAAAATTCTACATCGAACGCCCCGGCAAACTCCGCTTCAATTATGAAGACCCCTCGCCCATGCGTGTCATCTCCGACGGCAAGAATGTCGTCATCGGCAATATGAAGCTGAAGACGTGGGACCTTTATCCGCTTTCCAAAACGCCCCTCAGCCTGCTTCTTTCCGACAAGATCGATCTCAGCAACCAGAAGGTTCGGAACGTGAAGGAAGAATCCGACCTGACCACCATCGTACTGGGCGACAAGAGCGTCTTCGGCGATTCCACTATTACCCTGATGTTCGATCCGAAGACCTTCGATCTGAGGCAATGGACCACGACCGATGCCCAGAACAAGGACACGACCGTCATGATCTTCAACGTCCAGACCGGCGTGAACCTTGATGAGCGTGTCTTCAGCATCAATTACGAGGAAGTCCGCAGAGGCGGCTGACACATAAAAGCCGGTGGAAATTTTTCGAGAGGCGGCCCTGCGGTCGCCTTTTTCATTTTACCGCTAAAATACATTCCCGTTTTCGTCGCGATGTTATAAGCCTGCGCCCCGGAAACTTGTCCCGAACCGTACGGTTTGCGGCAATAAAAGCGGAGCGGATGCATGTCGTTTTCGATAACCACCTGGAACATCAACTCGGTCAGGCTCAGAATGCCGATCGTTGAGCAGTTTCTGGTACGCTACAAACCGGACATTCTCTGCCTGCAGGAAACGAAATGCCCGAATGGCAAGTTTCCGATGAAGCCGCTGAAGGCGCTCGGTTATGAGCATGTCATCATCCATGGCCAGAAGGGCTATCACGGTGTCGCCATCGCCTCGAGGATCCCGCTGACCGAAGATCACCGACAGGACTATTGCGGTATCGGCGACGCACGCCACATTTCCGCAATTTTTGAGGTCGGATCGCGTCGCGTGCGGCTGCATAATTTCTACGTTCCGGCTGGCGGCGACGAGCCGGATCGGTCGATCAACCCGAAATTCGGCCACAAGCTCGATTTCATCGAGGAAATGAAGGCACTGCGCGCCGATGGCGTGCCCGGCACCTCCTCCATTCTCGTCGGCGACCTCAACATCGCGCCGCTCGAAAATGACGTCTGGTCGCACAAGCAGCTTTTGAAGATCGTCAGCCATACACCCGTCGAAACCGAAGGCATGCTGGATATCATGAGGAAGGGCAACTGGCTCGATCTGATGCGCCTGAATGTGCCGGAGACGGAAAAGATCTATACGTGGTGGAGCTACCGCGCCAAGGATTGGGAAGCTGCCGACCGCGGTCGCCGTCTCGACCATATCTGGTCCTCACAGGATCTCGGTTCCTCGCTTGAAAAAATCGAGATATTGCGTGAAGCCCGTGGCTGGAACCGACCATCGGACCACGTCCCCGTCACGGCCCATTTCCGCTTCTGAACGATAGAGTTTGCGTCACACGAAGCGGTTCTGCAAACGGGCCGCACCCGCCGCCAGCGCCGCGATATTGTCGCGAATGCGCGCCGACACGATATCGGCAACCTCCGGAAACTCCTCCACCAGCCGGTGAAAGAGGATGCGCGTTATCCGGATGACTTCGGAATCTTCCGCTGCAATGGCGGTGAACTTCCTTTCACAGAGGGTAAAAAGCGCCAACTCCGAAAGCAGCGCACCCTTGCCAGGCGTCGCCTGCAACAGGGGTTTGCCATCTCTTCCAGCCGTGAAAAGTTCGAAATGACCCGATGTCACGGCAAAGGCGCATTCTGCCGGCGAATGTTCCCGGAACAATGTCTGCCCTGCCGACACCCGGCGGCGTTCCGCACCGAAGGCGATGAGCCGCAACTGATCGTCACTGAACCCAGCAAATAACGGCACTTGCCCCAGCAGAATAATATCGTCCGTCAAGGCCATGTCGATCACTACTCCGGAAAGCCGCCTGCATCACTATAGCGGTTTTCCAATATCGGTCCTCAAAATACAAGACGTTGAAACGCCGCGCATCTTTTCAGGAGGCGCGGCGTGAGTTTTGCAGCGATGACAGAGCCTCGTCTCAGGGAACGATCTTGTAACCACCGTTCTCGGTCACCAGGATTTCGGCGTTGGAGGGATCCCGTTCGATCTTCTGGCGCAGACGATAGACATGCGTTTCGAGCGTATGCGTCGTCACACCGGAATTGTAACCCCAGACCTCTTCCAGCAGCACATCGCGCGTTACCACCGTGCTGCCGGCGCGGTAGAGATAACGGATGATCGCCGCTTCCTTTTCCGTCAGACGAATTTTCTTGCCGTCTTCAGTCGTCAGCAGCTTCTGGCTAGGCTTGAACTGATAGGGACCGACGGTGAAAACCGCGTCCTCGCTCTGTTCATACTGGCGCAGTTGGGCCCGGATGCGCGCAAGCAGCACGGCGAAGCGGAAGGGTTTCGTCACATAGTCATTCGCCCCGGCTTCCAATCCAAGAATAGTATCGGAATCTGTATCATGCCCGGTCAGCATGATGATCGGCGCCTTGAAGCCGCCTTTGCGCAACAGCTTTACCGCCTCGCGGCCGTCCATGTCCGGAAGACCGACATCCATGATCAAAAGATCGACCTGGGCGGTCTTGGCGGTCTGAATGGCCTGTGCGGCATTGGCGCCGTTGAGCAGCGAGAATTCCTCATAGGGAGACAATTGCTCGGTCAGCGTCTCCCGAAGATCGTCGTCATCGTCCACCAGAAGGATAGTGCGAGCCGTCATTCGGATTCTCAGCCTTTCTTACTTTAGCGCATCGGCCCAAAAATCAGGCTCGATTTTCGAGAAGCACGATACGTAGTTTAAAAGAGTTAGAGCGTCGCTTACGCATCCCAAAAGAGGCCCGGCGCTCTAATTATCAGCCAATTCAGCGGTTTGCCGATGAAAGGTCAACCCATTGCCATGATATAACGAAGTGCTATGACTTCACGTTAAATAACCTGCAAAGCAAAATCTCGTGAAAAACATGAGCACACAGCCCGTAAGACAACGTAAACGCGCATCGACGCTCATGGTTCGGCCAGCTCCCTCGAAAATCAGTCGCGCCATAGTCCAACTCGGGCACCTCAACTTTCCCGCAGCGATCGGCCGCAACGGCCGCACCGCATTGAAACGCGAAGGAGATGGAAAGTCTCCCATCTCCACCATCGGCCTGATGCACGGGTTTTACCGCGGCGACCGCCTTACCGGCATCGTCACGGCATTGCCGATGCAGCGAACACGCAAGTCCATGCTGTGGTGCGACGAGCCCCGCAGCCCGAATTACAACCGGCTGGTTAACGCGCCCTTCGCCCCGAGCCATGAAGAGATGATGCGAAACGACAGCCTCTACGACGTCTGCCTGGTACTCGACTGGAACATCACCTCGAGAAGCCGCAACCGCGGCTCGGCGATCTTCATGCATCTTATCAGACCGGGATATGAGCCGACCGCGGGCTGTGTCGCCCTCCATCCCCGTGATATGCGGCGCATCCTGCCGCATCTGCGCAAAGGCACGAAAATCCGCATCCTGTGAATTTCAGACCGCAACCGGGCAACAAAAAACCCGCCATCAAGGCGGGTTTTTTTAGAGGGAGAAAGCCGGTTATTAAGCGGCTTCGTCCTGAGAATCGTCCTCTTCGACGGTCTTGCCGCGCTTGGGGCCCTTGGCAAGGTTGACTTCCACCAGGCGAACAGCCTCGGTTTCAGACATCTTGTTGACGGCGGCGATTTCGCGCGCCATGCGGTCGAGAGCAGCTTCATAAAGCTGACGCTCGGAATAAGACTGCTCCGGCTGGTTTTCCGCACGGTAGAGATCGCGCACGACTTCCGCAATCGCGATGAGATCGCCGGAATTGATCTTTGCATCATATTCCTGCGCGCGGCGCGACCACATGGTCCGCTTCACACGCGCCTTGCCCTGCACCACTTTCAGCGCCCGCTCGACAAAATCGCCTTCGGAAAGCTTGCGCATGCCGATGCTGACGGCTTTGGCGACAGGAACTTTAAGACGCATCTTGTCTTTTTCGAAATCAATGACAAAAAGCTCAAGCTTCATGCCGGCGACTTCTTGTTCCTCGATGGCAGAAATGGTACCGACACCATGAGCGGGATACACAATCGCTTCACCGGTCTTGAAACCGTGATGTGCTGGAGATTTCTTCTGCTGGGTCGTCATTCGTTCTAAAAACTCCCTGTTACATACCCGGGGATGCCGGGGTTGGGTCGGTCAGGCCCTGATGAGACGGGGGAACCGTCAGGTGACTCCGCACTGGTCCAGCCGTGCACGCAAAAACACACCTTCCCGTCTTGCGGGGTTCGATAACGTAAACGCTCGATATGTCACGGAAACCGCGTGCAAAAGAGGTGTTGCTTTCGTGGTGTTTTTGGGCACACAAATGCCACGCTGTGGATCAGTGTCGTTGGTGTACCACAAAAATAGGTGCAAATCAATAATTTGCTTCAACCGTGGCCGCAACATCACATGGCGGCCCGAGAACCGCCTAAAAATTAGCCGCAAAAATACTGTCGTCTGCTTCTAAACCGAGCCTTACGACAAAAGAAGCAAAAAAATTTCACTTACCGGGTGAAGAAACACGATAGCCTCTTAAACTCTTCGTAATTCCACGCCAATATCCGATTCGACTGAAAAGGCAAAATCCGCAAATTGGCGATGCTTTTTTATATTAAAGTGTGATTTTTGGAGGAATCCACGTCAAATGGGCTACAGAAACAATCCAAAACGCGAAAAACAGATCGAAAAAGCGCGCCAGCAGGCAATTGCCGAAAATGTCCAATTTCTTGATCCGGGTATTCTTTATGGAAGGGCAAGTACCGACGATATAGAATATTATTCCGCAGAGATGCTGGCTGCGAGCGCCGCTCACAGTTTCGAGGCGCTTTCACACTGGACCGGAGACGCTCCTCATATCAGCATTTCCCAGGTGGAGGGCGTTTCACCGCGGGATATTCCGGTAACGGTCCTGACCATTATCGGCCGCAATATGCCTTTCCTGTACGATTCTGTCATGGGCGAGGTCACCAGCACCTATCGCGGTCTTTACCTCGCGGTGCACCCGATCCTGGTGCGCGACGAAAGCGCGCAGGCGGGCTATCGTCTTGCGGAACCCGAGGATGATCCCGCTGAAAACGTCAGCCTCATCCAGCTGCATATCGCCCCACTCACACCGCAGGCCGTAGCGGCGCTGGAAGAAAGGTTGCGTTTCGTGCTGACGCAAGTCCAGTTTGCCTATCGCGACTGGCGGCCGATGCTGGCGAAACTCGATGAGGCGCTGGATGAATTGTCCAAGCGCGGTTCGTCACGGCGCAAGACCGAGCGTGCGGAAGCCGTCGAGTTCCTCAACTGGCTTCGCAACGACAATTTCACCTTTCTCGGCATGCGCGACTACACTTATTCCGGCAAGGGAAAGAACGCGAAGATCGAGCGCGGTGACGGCATCGGTCTCGGCAGCCTCAGCGATCCGGATGTACGCGTGCTGCGCCTCGGCAAGAACGCCGTGACGACGACGCCAGAAATCCTCGCCTTCCTCGACGGCCCGGATTTCCTCATCGTCACCAAGGCCAACGTGAAGTCCATCGTGCATCGTCGCGCCTATATGGACTATATCGGCATCAAGCGCTTCGACGAGGACGGCAATGTCATCGGCGAACTGCGCATCGTCGGCCTCTTCACCGCCACCGCCTATACGCGCTCGGTCAAGCAGATACCGCTGCTGCGCGCCAAGGTCGCGGAAGTCGAGCGGCATTTCGGCTTCGACCCCAACAGCCACTCCGGCCGCATCCTGCAGAATACGCTCGAGGCCTATCCGCGTGACGATCTCTTCCAGATCGAGACCGATCTTCTGATCCGCTTCGTCGAGCAGATCATGGAACTGAGCGACCGGCCGCGCGTGCGCGTGCTTGCGCGTATCGACCGTTTCGACCGTTTCGTTTCCGCCATCATCTTCGTTCCGCGCGAGGAGTATAATTCCTATGTACGCGAGAAGATCGGGGACTATCTGAGCAGGGTCTATGACGGGCATATTTCCGCCTACTACCCCGCCTTCCCTGAAGGCGCCGTCGCCCGCGTCCACTTCATCGTCGGCCGCACGGAAGGCAAGACGCCGCGCATCGCCCAGGACAAGCTCGAAGACGCCGTCAGCGACATTGCGGCGCGCTGGATAGACCATTTCGTCGCCCTCTCCGAGCCGGGCGCACCGGTGCTGGAGGTCGATCAGGCCTATCAGGAAGCCTACACGCCGGAAGAAGCGATCGGTGACATGCCGGATATTCTGGGCGCCGCAAAGGGCGAACCGGTCCGCATCGAATTTTACCAGCAGGAAGGTCAATCGGCGGAAACGCTGTCGCTGAAGATTTTCCACCGCGACGGCCATCTGCCGCTTTCGCGCCGCGTGCCTTTGCTCGAAAATCTCGGTTTCAACGTCATCAGTGAGCGCACCTTCGATATCGGCGTTGTTTCGGACGGCAAAAAGCGTGACATCGTGCTGCACGACATGGAACTGTCCGTCGCCAAGGGGACGACACTCGATCTGGTGCATTATGGAGAGAAACTCGAAGAAGCGTTCCTAGCCGCCTTCTCCGGCAAGGTCGACAATGACAACTTCAACCGCCTGATCCTCGCCTGCGGCCTGACCGTGCGCGAAGTCTCCGTGCTGCGCGCCTATGCGCGTTATCTCCGCCAGACCGGCATCGTCTATTCACAGGAGCATATTTCCGAAACGCTCTATAAGTATCCGGCGATTTCCCGCAATATTTTCGCGCTGTTCAAGGCCGGCTTCGATCCGTCCGTCGACGAAAAGAAACGGCTGAAGAAACTCGCCGAAATACACAAGGCAATCGAAGCGGCGTTGAGCGGCGTTCCCAATCTCGATGAGGACCGCACGCTCAGGCGTTACGTCAACGCCATCGATGCTACGCTGCGCACCAATTACTTCCAGAAAAATGCCGATGGCACGCCGCGTGACCTGTTGGCATTCAAGTTCGATCCCAAGCATCTGGACGGCCTGCCCGACCCACGGCCTTTCCGCGAAATATTCGTCTACGGAACAGAAGTCGAAGGCGTGCATCTGCGTTTCGGCAAGGTCGCGCGCGGCGGTCTGCGCTGGTCGGATCGCGGTCAGGATTACCGCACGGAAGTGCTCGGCCTCGTCAAGGCGCAACAGGTCAAGAATGCGGTGATCGTTCCGGTCGGCGCCAAGGGCGGCTTCTTCCCGAAGAACCTGCCGGCCGGCGGCTCCCGCGACGAAGTCTTCAATGCCGGCCGCGAGGCCTATAAGACCTATATCCGCACCCTGCTGTCCATCACCGACAATATCGTCGACGACGCCATCGTGCCGCCAGCCGACACGTTACGGCTCGACGGTGACGACCCCTATTTCGTCGTTGCCGCCGACAAGGGAACGGCGACCTTCTCCGATACGGCGAACGGTCTTGCCCATGAAGCCGGTTTCTGGCTGGACGACGCCTTCGCATCGGGCGGTTCGGCCGGTTACGACCACAAGAAGATGGGTATTACCGCCCGGGGCGCCTGGGAAACGGTAAAACGCCATTTCCGCGAAATGGATACCGACATCCAAACCACGCCATTCACCGTGGCCGGCGTTGGCGACATGTCCGGCGACGTTTTCGGCAACGGCATGCTGCTGTCGGAAAAGATCAGGCTGATCGCGGCCTTCGATCACCGCGATATCTTCATCGATCCCGACCCGGATACCGACAGATCCTTTACTGAGCGCAAGCGGCTTTTCGAACTGCCGCGTTCCAGCTGGCAGGATTATGACCGTTCGGCCCTCTCGGCCGGCGCGATGATCATCTCGCGTGCCGAAAAATCGGTGACACTGACGCCGGAAGCCGTGGCCGCCATCGGCCTCGACAAATCAGTCGCCACACCCTTCGAGATCATGACCGCCATCCTGAAAGCGCCAACCGATCTTCTGTGGTTCGGCGGCATCGGCACCTACATCAAGGCGGCGGTGGAAACCAATGCCGAGGTGGGTGACAGGGCGAACGACCCCATCCGCGTCAACGCAACTGAGCTGCGCGCCAAGGTCATAGGAGAAGGCGCCAATCTCGGCATCACCCAGAAGGGGCGCATCGCTTATGCGCTTTCGGGCGGGCGATGCAATTCCGACGCGATCGACAATTCGGCCGGCGTGAACTCCTCAGACGTCGAGGTCAACATCAAGATCGCGCTTGCCTCCGCCGTTAACAGCGGTCGCCTGACGATGCCGAAACGCAACCAGCTTCTCGCCTCCATGACGCCTGATGTGGCGCAGCTGGTGCTGCGCAACAACTACCTGCAATCGCTGGCGATTTCACTGACGGAGCGGCTGGGGCTCGCCAACCGCGAAGAACTCGGCCGCCTGATGAGCGCGCTGGAGGCGACCGGACAACTGAACCGCAAGGTCGAGACCCTGCCGGACAATGCCGAATTCAGCGAAAGATACGCCACCGGCAAACCGCTGACCCGGCCGGAAATTGGCGTGCTCCTCTCCTATGCCAAGCTCACTTTGTTCGATGCATTGGTGGCAAGCCCGCTTCCGGACGAACCCTATCTCCAGCATCTGCTGGTCGATTATTTCCCGGCCAAGATGCAGAAGAATTATGCGGACGACATCAAGGCGCATCGTCTGCATCGCGAAATCGTCGCGACCGCGCTCGCCAATGCCGTCGTCAATCGCGGCGGCCCGGGCTTTGTGCAGAAACTTGCCGATGCGAGCGGCCTTCTGGCGGCCGACGTCGTCAAGGCGGCGGTGATCGTCGAGGATGGTTTCGGTCTCAAACGCCTGTGGAGCGAAGTCGACGCGCTGGACGGCAAGGTCGGAGGGGAAGTCCAGAACGGGCTTTATGCCATGATCACGCGCATTTTCTCCGACGCGAGCAGGCTTTACCTGCAAACCGGGAGCGCAGGTGCGGCCGCGGGTGACATGGCGACCGAAATCGAGCGACTGAAAACCGCAATCAAGACGCTGTCGCCGGCAGCGGCGAAGTATCGCCGCGAACTCGGCGTGACGGAAATCGATGGCGTTCCTTCCGGTCTTCTGGAGGAACTCGATACGCTTTCCCTGCTCGTCTATGTGCCAGAGATCATGCGCATCGCCGAAAGCGCTGGCACAACGCTCGCCCGCGCTGCCGAAAGCTATGCCACCGTCTCCTCGACCTTCCGTGTCGCGCGCCTCTTGGATGCAAGTCAGCGCATCACCCCGGCGGATCATTATGAGAGCCTGGCTCTCCTGCGCAGCCAGGACCAGATTTCCTCGTCGCGACGCCGGATTGTTATCTCCGCACTAACAGAATATGCCAAGGAGAAGGATCCGGTCCAGGCCTGGTATGCCGCGGACCGCGTGCGGGTCAACCGCATCGTCTCCGAACTCGGCGCACTCAGCGACAGCGGTGATACCAACCTTGCCCGTCTGACGGTCGCGGCCGGGCTGCTTGGCGATATCGTTCAGGTACGCTGATCGGAAGCCTCAAAAACGCCATCCGGGTCCCCCCGGATGGCCCCAGACAAGGCGGATGCGCCTGCATCACACATTTTATTCCTGATTTTCCGATAGGACGATGAATGACTGTCCCTTCCCCAAATGCGGAAACAGCGGTTGCCAAACGCGGCATCTGGGGCTGGGTGATGTTTGACTGGGCGGCGCAGCCGTTTTTCACGGTCGTCACGACCTTCGTTTTCGGGCCTTATTTCGTCGCGCGGCTCACCGACGATCCGATTTCGGCGCAGGCGACATGGAGCAACATGGCGACGGTGTCGTCGATCATCATCGCCCTCTTCTCCCCCATTCTCGGCTCCATCGCCGACCAGTCCGGCGCACGCAAGCCCTGGATCGCCTTTTTTGCCGTCATCAAGATTGTCAGTCTCTTTTTCCTCTGGTTTGCCGCGCCCGGTTCGCCGCTCATCCTTCCAATCGTCTGCATGATCCTCGCTTCCATCGCAGCGGAATTTTCCATCGTCTTCAACGATTCCATGATGCCGCGCCTGACCAACCCGCAAAATGTCGGGCGCATTTCCAATCTCGCCTGGGGACTCGGTTATCTCGGCGGTATGGTGGTGCTGATTGCCGTGGTGACGCTTCTCGCCGCCAATCCACAGACCGGCGTGACAATCGCCGGTATCAAGCCCCTTTTCGGCCTCGATCCTGCAACCGGCGAGGACGCCAGAATAACCGGCCCGCTCGCCGCACTCTGGTATCTCATTTTCATTCTACCGATGTTTCTTCTCACTCCCGATGCTGAAAAAGGTCTGCCCTTTGCCGCCGCAATCCGCTCGGGATTGGGGGAACTGAAGATCACGCTGCGCGAACTGCGATACCGCCCGATGCTGTTGCGGTTTTTGATTGCGCGCATGCTCTATCAGGATGGCGTAAATGGCGTTCTTATTCTGGGCGGGGCCTTCGCCGCCGGCATGTTCGGCTGGGCGACGATGGAAATCGGCCTCTTCGGCATCCTGCTCAATGTCGTCGCCATCGCCGGCTGCTTTGCCGCCGGACGTGTCGACCAGAAACTCGGGTCGCGCATCACCATCCTCATCAGCCTCGTGCTCCTGTTGCTGGCCACGCTCGGAATCGTCTCGACGGAAAAGGGCTCGACGCTGTTTGGCTGGATACAATTATCCTCGGCGGACAATGGCGGCATCTTCGCGACAGGCGCGGAAAAGGCCTATCTGCTCTATGGCGTTTTGATCGGCCTCGCCTTCGGCCCCGTCCAGGCATCGTCCCGCTCTTATCTCGCCCGAAATATCACCGTGGCAGAAGCGGGCCGTTATTTCGGCATCTACGCGCTTTCCGGACGCGCCACCAGTTTCATGGCGACACTGTCATTTTCCATAGCAACCTACATAAGCGGCTCCGCCCATATCGGCATGGCCACGCTCATCGTATTTCTGGGGGCAGGTTTCCTGCTCCTGTTGCGCGTACCGGAAAGAACGGCAGGCTAAGAGCCAGAAGCAAAAGCCGATGCGGTTTGCTGAAACCGGTCATCGGCCCGACAGGATCAAAGCTGATCGAGCTTTTGCTGCAATGCGCGCAACTGCGCCTTCAGCTCATCGATTTCGGATGCATTCGGCTTGCGGGTTTCCTTGGGCGCCTGCGGCATTGCGAAAGGTGTGAAACCCTGCATCGCCTGCCGGAACAGTTCCGTATTGCGGCGGATCTGCTCTTCCATCATTTGCAGCGGCGCCTGAAAATTGCGGGCAAGCGAACCATCGCCGAAAGCCTTGGCCATATGCTCCTGCATCTGGCTCTGCTGATCGGAGAAGGTCTTCATAGAATGTTCGAGAAATGTCGGCACGACCATCTGCATCTGGTCGCCGTAATAGGAGATCAATTGCCGCAGAAACGCCGTCGGCAGCAAGGTATTGCCGGTTTTGGCTTCCTGTTCGACGATGATCTGCGTCAGCACCGCATGCGTGATGTCTTCGGACGACTTGGCATCCTGAACCTTGAAGTCCTCGCCGCGCTTGACCATCTGCGCCAGATCATCGAGCGTCACATAGGTGCTGGTGCCGGTATTGTAGAGCCGCCGATTGGCGTATTTTTTAATGATTGTTTCGCCGTCGTGTTTCGCCATGCCCGCCTCCTCGCGATGATGGTATTTTCTTGTTTTTTGGTGTTATTGCTCTTCCCGGCGCAAAGTGTATGCGCAAAACGAGCCCTCTGACAAATGTTTTGTGCATCGCAACAGTTTGTTTTTTGCGCAGCAATTTTCCGCAAGATTTCGGCGTGATTTAGCAACATCTTTTAAAGCAACTTTCGCCATTTGACTTGTATTGAAAGCTTTGCCAGTCTCCGCCCGCAAGTGAGGAGAAAACTGATGACCCTGCCTTCAATCGTGATTGCCAGCGCCGCGCGCACAGCCGTCGGCTCCTTCAATGGCCACTTCGCCAATACGCCAGCCCATGAGCTCGGGGCGTCCGTCATCAGCGCCGTGCTGGAGCGCGCCGGTGTCGCGGCAAACGAAATCGATGAAGTCATTCTCGGTCAGGTCCTGACGGCGGGCGAGGGGCAGAACCCGGCGCGGCAGGCTGCCATGAAGGCCGGCATACCACAGGAAGCGACCGCCTTCGGCCTCAATCAGCTTTGCGGCTCCGGTCTGCGCGCCGTGGCCCTCGGCATGCAGCAGATCGTCACCGGCGACGCGAACATCGTCATTGCCGGCGGCCAGGAATCCATGTCCATGGCGCCCCATTGCGCGCACTTGCGCGGCGGCGTGAAGATGGGCGATTTCAAGATGATCGACACCATGCTGAAAGATGGCCTCACCGACGCCTTTTACGGTTATCACATGGGCATCACCGCCGAAAACATTGCCCGCCAATGGCAGCTTTCCCGTGATGAGCAGGACCAGTTCGCAGTCGCATCGCAAAACAAGGCCGAAGCCGCGCAAAGCGCCGGCCGTTTTGCAGATGAGATCGTGGCTTTCACGGTAAAGGGCCGCAAAGCCGATATCGTCATCGATACGGATGAGCATATCCGCGCTGGAGCTTCGCTGGAAACCATGGCCAAGCTGCGCCCCGCCTTCGACAAGGAAGGTACGGTCACGGCCGGCAACGCCTCCGGTCTGAACGATGGCGCAGCCGCTACACTTCTGATGTCGGAACAGGAAGCGGCAAAGCGTGGCATCAAGCCGCTGGCGCGTATTGCCTCCTGGGCGACGGCCGGTGTCGATCCGCAGATCATGGGCACCGGCCCCATCCCTGCGTCGCGCAAAGCGCTGGCCAAGGCCGGTTGGTCGATCAACGATATCGGCCTTGTCGAAGCCAACGAGGCCTTTGCCGCCCAATCCTGCGCGGTCGTGCGCGAACTGGGCCTTAACCCTGACATCGTCAACGTCAATGGCGGAGCGATTGCCATCGGCCATCCGATCGGCGCTTCGGGCGCGCGCGTCCTGAACACGCTGATTTTCGAAATGCGCCGCCGTAACGTGTCGAAGGGTCTCGCAACGCTCTGCATCGGTGGTGGCATGGGTGTCGCCATGTGCATCGAAGCACTCTGAAACCGCCTCACGACTTGCCAAAAAGCAATTCCGGTTCAGCGCGCAATAGGGTAGAAGCGGCCTCCCATTGGCCGCATTTCTGTGGCCGGTGAGCACGACGAACAAGTTCTGCAAGATATGGAAGCATCCTCGTATATGCAGGCGCTTCAGTGACAGGTCATGGAGGCCGATATGAGCCGGGTTGCGTTGATTTCCGGCGGGACGAGCGGCATAGGCGCCGCAATTGCCCGCGCCCTGCAGGCGGCCGGCTACCGGGTGGCCGTCAATTACGCCTTCACGACGGACAGGGCGGAAGCATTCCAGAAAGAAACCGGCATCCCCGCTTTTCAATGGGATGTGCGCGACTATGACGCCTGCGTCAATGGCATAGCCAGGGTAGAAGAGACCTTCGGTCCCGTCGAGGTGCTCGTCAACAATGCCGGCATCACCCGCGATGCGATGTTCCATAAAATGTCGCCGCAGCAATGGCGCGAGGTGATCGACACCAACCTCACCGGTGTGTTCAACATGACCCACCCCGTATGGCCGGGCATGCGCGACCGCGGCTTCGGCCGCATCGTCAACATCTCCTCCATCAATGGCCAGAAAGGTCAGGCGGGACAGGCCAATTATTCCGCCTCCAAAGCGGGCGACATCGGCTTCACCAAGGCGCTCGCCCAAGAAGGCGCCAGCCGTAACATCACCGTTAATGCCATCTGCCCCGGCTATATCGGCACGGAGATGGTAAGAGCGATACCGGAAAAGGTTCTGGCTGAGCGGATCGTGCCGCAAATTCCCGTTGGACGGTTGGGCGAACCGGAAGAAATCGCGCGCTGCGTTCTGTTTCTGGTGTCGGACGAAGCGGGCTTCATCACCGGCTCCACCATGACCGCCAATGGCGGGCAATATTTCGCCTGAGATCAGCTGCCCTTCCCTCTAATGGCAGTTCAGTCAGTAAACTTTTCGTGATAATGATGCTGCTCGATCTGCCACGCACAAAAACTTGACCAGGAAATACTGGAAAGTATAAATCGCTAAACTAATGAAAATACGATAGTTTTCGTTTAGTTTAGAATGAGTCTAGAAATGTAGCATCGATTCAAACATAGGTTTTTCTTGACAGTGGGTGTCCTGTTTTGGTTTAAGAATGAAAACAACGTGTTGCGTCATACAGGCAGTCCATCATGCTGGTTTGCAGCTGCAATTACATTACCGATCACGATATCCGGGACGTCATCAACGAGCTCCTCGATGAGGACTGTTGGCAATTGATCGTTCCTGCAAAAGTGTATCACGCCATGGAAAAACGCGGTCGCTGCTGCGGCTGTTTTCCAACCGTTGTTGACCTGATCATCAAGACCACTGAAGAATATCACGCCCGTCGCCACTCGACTGAGGCCGATGTTTTTGATTTTATGTCCCGCCTGAAGAGATTCCATGAAGACAACAGGAGAGCGGACATTGAAAGGCGACAAAAAAGTCATCGAGCGGCTTAACGAGGCCCTTTTCCTCGAACTCGGTGCGGTGAACCAATATTGGCTGCACTACCGGCTGCTGAACGACTGGGGCTACACCAAGCTCGCAAAGAAGGAGCGTGCCGAATCCATCGAAGAGATGCAGCACGCTGACAAGATCATTGATCGTATCATCTTCCTCGAAGGTCATCCCAACCTTCAGACGCTGGCGCCGCTGCGGATTGGCCAGAACGTGAAGGAAGTGCTTGAAGCCGATCTGGCTGGCGAATACGACGCCCGGACCTCCTACAAGAAATCGCGTGACATCTGTTCCGAGGCCGGAGACTATGTCTCCATGAAGCTGTTTGAGGCCCTGCTGATCGACGAGGAAGGCCATATCGACTTTCTCGAAACCCAGCTCGAACTGCTCGGCAAGATCGGCGAGGAAAAATACGGCCAGCTCAACGCCGATTCCGCCAACGAAGCAGAATAAGCACTGGCGACAAAACAGAAAAGGCGGCCAAGGCCGCCTTTTTTATTTGCCCGAAAGGTGCTGGAACTCCGCCACAACCTGTTCGTATACCGCACGCTTGAACGGTACGATGAGTTCCGGCAGGCTTTCCATCGGCTTCCAGGCCCATGCGTCGAATTCAGCCGTATGTCCGGTCGGCGGCGGATCGATCTGGATCTCGCTTTCGTCGCCTTCGAAACGGAACGCAAACCAGCGCTGCGCTTGCCCACGATATTTGCCCTTGAGACCGATACCGATCAGTTCGGGTGGCAGGTCATAGTGAATCCAGTCGCTCGCCTCCGCAAGCAGGCTCACCGTTTTCATGCCTGTTTCTTCGTAGAGTTCGCGAATCGCGGCCGTCAAAGGCCGCTCACCATCATCGATGCCGCCCTGCGGCATTTGCCACAGATGCGGTGAGCCGTCATATTCAGAATTGCCTTCCTTGATGCGCCTGCCGGCCCAGACAAGGCCCTCGGCGTTCAGAACCATAATTCCCGCACAGGGACGGTAAGGCAAATCTTCTGCTTTGATTGTCATGGGAAACCCGCACTGTCTGAGCGCCAGAAATGGCCGCACGCAAGGTTTACTGCCCTGCCTGCCCGGAAACAAGCGCAGAAACACCGACAATCTCGATGCCGCGCCCGCCAGCCTCACGCGACCATTTGGAGATCGCCGCAACGCTTTCATCAAAAGCCGAAGCTACGCCGATCGCCTGGCCGTTACGCCGTGCAATTCGCTCCAGTTCATCCAGCTTGCGTAGAATGGCAGCTTCGGTGACTTCGCCATCAAGCAGAATATCGGCAAAACCCTGTGGGGCGGAAATCGCCTTGGCAATACCGCCACTCAGCGATTGCGCTGAAGAGCCATCATCCAGAAACAGCAGGCCACGCTTGCCGATGTCGCGCATGACAGGCTCCAGCGCCGCCTGCTCGGCAAGGAAACGCCCGCCGAGATAATTCATGACGCCGGTGTAATTGGTGATCTTCGCCATGGAGCGATGCAGCCGGTCGATGTTGACCTTGGCGGGATCACCCGCCAGCAGCGTGTCAGGGCCGGGATTGGTGCCTGGATAACCGAAAGGCTCAAGCGGTATCTGCAGAAGGATTTCATGCCCCTGTCGGCGCGCTTCCTGCATCCAGCGCTGCAAGCTGTTGCCGCTGGCGGCAAAGCCGAGCGTCACCTCCGGCGGCAGCTCGCGGATCGCTTTTTGCGACCCCGTCTGGCTGAGACCGAGCCCGCCGACCACAATCGCCACCCGGGTGCCGCGTGCGCCAGACCAAGGCCGTGCATATTGCTCCATCGGCCGCAAACCGTCCGCGCCGATGACCGGTAATTTTCCGAATGCGGTTTCTTCCAGCAGTTCCTCATTGGGTCGCATCGCCATGCGCGGATCCTGGCCATAGGTTTGGCCGCTCATCAGCACCGGCCCTTCACCCTCACGCGAGCGGGGAGAGTAAACCGATACGACATTGCCATCAGGCATCGTCTCGCGACTGATCTTGGCGCCCGAGCGACCGCCTTGCGGCTGGAGACCGGCGGCATCGCCGGGAGCCATTACATCGGCCGGTGCGATTTCAGGTTTTTTTTCGGCAAGCTGGCGCTGTGCCTCCGGGCCGCTCGCCGTCTTCTGCAAATTGCCGGGCGAAAGCGCCGTATAGACGGACAAGCCGCCGACTGAGGAAACCGCAAGCACCGACAAAGCCACAATGACGGAAAAGCGCCGGTTGATACCGGCGCTTTTTTTCTGACGGCCCAGAAGCGGTTTTCGCAGGTCCGAAGGCAATGAACGATCCGTCCAAACGGTTGGGCAAGACAACGCGCCGGCTGACCGGCGAACTATCTTACTGCTTGTTGACCACAGCCTTTTCCGGATTCGGCGGGAAAGACGGATCCGTCTTGGTGCCGCGCAACAGGTCCAGAGCATAGTTGAGCTGGATGTCGTCCTTGGCTTCCGGCGGAACATAAGCGGAGGAACCCGAACCTTCATCGGTTTCGCTCTGTCCCTTGATGTGGCCTGAAAGACCGGATTCACCTTCGGTGGTCACCTTGCCCTGCAGCTCAGGCGGCAATGGCTGCTCCACCTTGATGTCAGGCTCAATGCCCGTACCCTGGATCGATTTACCCGACGGCGTGTAATAAAGCGCCGTGGTCAGGCGCAGCGCACCTGCCTCGCCGAGCGGAATGATCGTCTGAACCGAGCCCTTACCGAAGGAGCGCGTACCGACCACGGTTGCGCGACGCAAATCCTGCAGCGCACCCGCGACGATTTCCGAAGCCGAAGCCGAACCGCCGTTGACGAGCACGATCACCGGCTTGCCATCGGTCAGATCGCCTGCTGTCGCATTGAAGCGACGCGTCTCATCGGGATTACGGCCACGGGTCGAAACGACTTCGCCGCGCTCGAGGAACGCATCGGAAACATTGATCGCCTGATCGAGCAGACCACCCGGGTTGAGGCGCAGGTCGAGAACATAGCCCTTCAGCTTGTCGGCCGGCACTTCAGCCTTGATCTTCTTGATCGCCTTTTCGAGGTCGTCATAGGTCTTCTCGGTAAAGGAGATGACGCGCAGATAACCGACATTGTCGCCCTCTACACGGGACTTGACGGCCCGAACGGCAATGACATCGCGCATGACGGTGAATTCGAGCGGCTTGTCGGCGCCTTGACGGATGATCGTCAGCTTGATTGGCGTCTTGACCGCGCCGCGCATCTTTTCGACCGCCTGTTCCAGCTTCAGGCCACGAACCGGCGTACCGTCGATTTCCGAAATGAAGTCGCCGGCCAGGATGCCTGCGCGGGAAGCTGGCGTATCGTCGATCGGCGTGATGACCTTGACGAGCTCGTTCTCCATGGTCACTTCGATGCCGAGGCCGCCGAATTCACCCTTGGTCTGGGTGCGCATGTCGTTGGCATCCTTGGCATTCATGAAGCTAGAATGCGGATCGAGCGAGCTCAACATGCCGTTGATTGCGTTTTCAACCAGCTTCTCGTCATCCGGCGGCGTCACATATTGTGCGCGGACGCGCTCGAACACGTCGCCAAAAATCGACAGTTCCTTATAGGTCGAAGGCCCGGCCGCCTGTGCCGGCATGCTCGCCGAATAAATCACGCTCATCGCCGTGGCGCCCATAAGCCCACCGATAAGGAGAAGCGAAACCTTACGAATCATTGTGCGCCCTTCCGGTCTTTTTTGCGGTCCACCACGGCTGAGAATCAACCGGCACACCATCTTTCCTGAACTCAATGTAGAGCGTTGGCCTGTCGGTTTCCAGCGCCAATGCTGCTGCACTTGCTACTCTTTTTGCACCCATGGAAGCGATGGGCTCTCCGGAGAACACGAACATTCCCTGCCGCGTCCTCACATTGTCCATGCCCGTCATCACCACATGATATCCGTCACCCGTATTGAGGATGATCATCCGGCCATAACTGCGAAAATCTCCGGCAAACACCACGAAGCCGTCTGCAGGCGCCGTCACGATCGCTTCCGGTCCGCTCGCGACAACAATTCCCTTGGAAAAGTGGCCCGTTCCATCCGCATCACCGAAGCGCCGCAGCACATCGCCGGTAACCGGCAGCTCCAGCTTTCCCTTCAAACTCGCGAAGGGATATGCGGGCGCAATACGGTTTTTATCGGGCATTCCAGCCTCGGCCGCGGCCCGTTCCTTTTCGCGTTCCGCCTCCGAAAGACGGGCCAGGCGCTGCTCTTCCGCCCGCGCCTTTTCCATCGCCTCACGCACCGAGGTAATCTCGCCTTCAAGCGAACTGACCAGCCCCTCAAGACTCGTCGCCTTGCTTGCAAGCTCCTCAGATCGCTTGCGTTCCGCCTCCAGCTCCGCCGCCGTCTGGGTGTTCTTGCGATCGTTTTCGGCAATCAGCAGGTCGAGGCGTTTTTCCTCTTCCAGACTTGCCGTCATCATACCCGTAAGATCGTCCTTTTCGCGAGCGATTGCCTGCCGGACATCGGTCAATTCTTTGAGAGCGGCGACCAGCTTGTCGGTTTCACCGCGAATGCCGGGCACGACGGCGCCAAGAAGAATGGCGCTTCGCACGGACGCCAACGCATCCTCCGGCGAGACAAGAAGGGCGGGGGGCGGGTTTCGGCCCATGCGCTGTAACGCTGCCAGAACCTCCGCCAGCACGCCGCGTCTTTCCCGAAGCGACGCCTTGACGCCGTCCTCGCGCACCGAAAGCTTGGCCAGACGATCTTCGCCGTCGCTGATCTTGGCTTCCAGCGCCTTGCGCCGGGCGGCCGATGCGATCAACTCTTCCCGGATGCGTGCGCTGTCCTGATTGAGGGAAGCGATACTTTCCTCAAGCTTCCTTGTCTTGTCTTCCGAAAGACCGATGCTGTCGACCAGTTCCTCCAGATCCTGCCGGTTCTGGTCGCGGCGCTTCTCCAACGTCTGTAGCGCATCCGGCGACGTATCGTCGCCTGCGGCCGGAACCGCGCCCGCATCGTCCCGCGAATAGGTCGGACCGATCCCCATCACGAAAGCAGCAATAACCGCGCCCGCAAGGGCAGCGTGCCGTTTTCGTTGAGGCCTGTTGTCCATGTGAACTTTCTTTGATGCCGAAGCAGAAGCGCCAATATTAGGGATTTTGCCGCGATCTTCCAAGAGGCCCTGGAAAGGCCGCCGGCAAAGCCGTGAGCTATCAGCGGTGTCCGGGAGCTTCATGTTGAAATTGAGACATTTATCCGAATCGAAATCCGATCAAACGCGATGATAAGGATGACCGGAGAGAATCGTGACGGCGCGGTAAAGCTGTTCGGCAATCAGGATACGAACGATCTGATGCGGCCATGTCAGCTTGCCGAGATTGAGAACGACCGTCGCCTTGTCGTAAAGCGCAGGATCGAGCCCGTCTGCCCCGCCGATGGCGATAACGAGGTCACGCTTGCCGCTATCGCGCAAATCGCCAAAAAACGAAGCAAAGGCGGGACTGTCCAGCGCCTTTCCGCGCTCGTCCAGCAAGACGAGGGCGGCACCGTCTGCCAGATGTTTTTCCAGCATCGCGGCTTCTTCGCGCTTGCGGGTCTCCGCATTCGATGCCCGGCTTTCCGCAACCTCGATCACCCGCGAAAACTCCAGCCCGATCGCCGGGCCGGTCTTTGCCAGGCGCTCGATATAACGGGCCGCAAGATCCTTTTCGGGGCCGGATTTCAGCCGTCCCACCGCAAAAATTGAAATCCGCATCGCAAACCTGCATTCGTCGTGACCCAACAGGGTCACGCTCTTAACAGCATAGCCTGCGGATTCCTATGTGGCCGGTCTGATTTCCGGCCAGAGGCGCCGTTTCCGAAGTCAGGCATGATCTTCGGCAGAAGCGATGCACTCGCTCAAAGGCTCACCGCATCAATGCAGCGTCTCTTCCGGCATGTCCGGCGTCGCCCACATTTTTTCAATGTTGTAGAAAGCGCGGATTTCCGGACGGAAGACGTGAACGATGATGTCGCCGGTATCGATCAGCACCCAGTCTCCAGTCTCGAGACCTTCGACGCGGGCGTTTCCGAACCCTTCATCCTTCATATCCTTGAGAAGATGCTCGCAAATCGCCGAAATATGCCTGTTCGACCGCCCGGAGACCACGACCATGTAGTCCGCAAGCGCCGATTTTCCGGCAATGTTGAGAGAAACGATATCTTCAGCCTTGGAGTCCTCGAGGCTCGCGAGGACGGTTTCGAGGGCATGGCCGGCGGCATCGGCGCCACTGTCCTGGCCCTTCGGGATAGCAACAAATGCTCTTCCCTTGGCGTGTACTGTTGTCAGAGGTTTTCCTTTCCAAGAATGACAAAACAGGTACTGGCGACGCGATTCTCTGCGTCACACAATAAAGGTGGCATCAAAGCATTAACTTTTCAAGATATGGACCCATCCACACCCGGCACATACATCATTTGTGATCGAAGTCGTCATTTACGACCGTTACGCAACGCCGTGGAGCTGAGCGTCGAACGCGGCCCATGAATGAAAACCCAGGCAGGCGCCGCTTTTTTCCACAAAACGCCGGCATCGTCCTCATCCACCCGTGCATGGCTGAAGGCCTGCGCCATGGTGGAGGAGAGATAAGAGAGCGTGGAACCCGGCCGATCGATCACGGCAATCGGAAATGTCTCGGCGATCCGCCGCCATTTCTGCCAGCGATGGAAGCTTTTCAGATTGTCTGCTCCCATGATCCAGACAAAACGGACATGCGGATTTTTCGCCTTCACCTTGGCAAGCGTATTGGCCGTATAGCTCATGCCCAGTGATTTTTCGAAAGCCGTCACCTTGATGCGTGGATCATGGACCAGCTTTTCACAGGCGGCAATGCGGTCTTGGAGGGATGCCAGTTCGGAGCGGCTTTTCAGAGGATTACCCGGAGTGACGATCCACCAGAGCTGATCAAGACCCAGCCTGCGCAATGCAATTTCCGCCACCAGCGCATGACCGGCATGCGGCGGATTGAAGGAACCGCCGAAAAGCCCGACGACCATGCCGCGCTCCACATGCGGCATGGTGAGATAACGTCTGTCGAGGCGCTTATCGGCCGGCAAATATCAGGTCCGTGTCTGGCCGGTGCCATGCACACGGTATTTGAACGATGTGAGCTGCTCGACGCCGACAGGACCGCGTGCATGCATCTTGCCGGTGGCGATACCAATTTCCGCACCCATGCCGAATTCGCCGCCATCGGCAAACTGCGTGGAAGCATTATGCAGCAGAATGGCCGAATCGAGTTCGTTGAAGAACCGCGCGACCACCTCAGGGTCCTCAGCGATCACAGCCTCGGTGTGGTTGGACGAATAGGTGCCTATATGCTCGATCGCACCCGAAATACCCTCCACCACGGCGACCGAAATGATCGCATCGAGATATTCGGTGCGCCAGTCCTCTTCCGTTGCCGGTGTGAGACCCGCCACCACATCGCGAACGGCCTGCGAACCGCGCACTTCGCAGCCAGCTTCGATCAGGGCTTTGACGAGCGGCGTAAGATGCGTGGAAATGGCAGCGGCGTCCACCAGCAATGTCTCTGCCGCGCCACAAATACCCGTGCGGCGCATCTTGGCATTGACGACGATACGTTTTGCCATGTCGAGATCGGCGGATTTGTCGATGTAGACATGACAAATACCTTCCAGATGGGCAAAGACCGGCACACGGGCTTCCGACTGTACCCGCGCCACGAGACTTTTGCCGCCGCGCGGCACGATAACGTCAACCGTGCCGTTCAATCCGCTCAAAAGCGCGCCGACAGCGGCGCGGTCGGTCACCGGCACCAGCTGAATGGCATGCTCGGGAAGACCGGCGATCTTCAGCCCTTCCACGAGGCAGGCATGGATAGCACGCGATGAATGTTGCGAATCCGAGCCGCCGCGCAGGATGACGGCATTACCCGCCTTAAGGCACAATGCGCCGGCATCCGCCGTCACATTCGGACGGCTTTCGTAGATCACGCCGATGACGCCGAGCGGCGTGCGCACGCGCTCGATCTTCAGCCCATTGGGACGATCCCAGGCGGCGATGACTTCACCGACTGGATCGAGCAGCACCGCAACCGAACGGATGCCTTCGGCGATACCGGCGATCCTTGCATCGTTGAGGGTCAACCTGTCCACGAAGGAAGCGGCAAGGCCTGCGCTTTCCGCCGCAGCCAGATCTTTCCTGTTGGCGGCAAGGATCGCATCTCTGGATGCCTCGATGGCGGAGGCCATGGCAAGCAGCGCGCGGTTCTTCTGGTCTGCGCCGGCAATGGACAACGGTCGCGAAGCAGCTTTCGCCTGAGCGCCGATGGTGATCATCAGCGCGTCAATATCATGGCTTTGCTTCACGGCCTGTTCAGGCATGGACCTCATCCTTCTTTACATTTTTAACTTTGACGGCAGCGCCCGTCATGACCAGATCGTCACGATGAATCATGGCCGCTCGCCCGACATAACCGAGGATCGCCTCGATTTCGTTGGACTTGTGGCCGATGATGAGGCGCGCTTCCTCTGCATCGTAACCCGCAAGACCACGAGCGACTTCACGGCCTTCCGCGCCCATGATGGCAATGGCATCGCCGCGTCCGAAATTACCCTTCACCTGCCGCACGCCGGCAGGAAGCAGGCTTTTACCGGCATAAAGCGCCTTTTCCGCGCCGGCATCCACATGGATTTCACCGGCCGGCTGCAGTTGCCCGGCAATCCAGGTCTTGCGCGCCGTCACCGGCGTGCCCGATGGTGCGAACCATGAGGAGCGCGCGCCATTTTCAATGGCCTTCAGCGGATTGAGCGTCTTGCCCGAAGCGATGATCATGCCGCACCCGGCAGCTGTCGCGATCTTGCCCGCGTCGATCTTGGTGCGCATGCCGCCGCGTGAAAGCTCGGATGCCGCGCCACCCGCCATGGCTTCGATTTCGGGCGTGATATCGGCAATCGTCTCGAGAAATTTCGCATCGGGATCGAGATGCGGGGGTGCCGTATAGAGCCCGTCAATATCCGACAATAGCACCAGAAGATCGGCACCCGTCATGGTCGCCACACGCGCCGCCAGACGGTCATTGTCGCCATAACGAATTTCGGTGGTCGCAACCGTGTCGTTTTCATTGATGATCGGGATGGCGCCGATCTTCAGCAACTGGTTGATGGTGGCACGCGCATTGAGATAACGGCGACGCTCTTCAGTATCGGAAAGCGTCAAAAGAATCTGACCGGCAACGATCTCATGCCGCGACAGGCTTTCCGACCATGCCCGCGCCAGCGCAATCTGGCCGACAGCCGCCGCCGCCTGGCTTTCTTCCAGCTTCAATGCACCGGAGGGCAGGCCAAGCACGGTGCGGCCAAGCGCGATGGCGCCCGACGACACAACCTGCACATCTGCGCCATTTTTCTTCAGCGCGGCGATATCCTCGCAAATGGCGTCGAGCCAATCTTTTTTGAGACCGGTCTTCCGATCCACCAGAAGCGCCGACCCAATCTTGATGACGATCCGGTGATGGCTCGCCAGCGGCTTGCGCGTCAGGCTCATAGGCGGTCGTCCTCTTCCTCGGCCTCGCTGTCCTCATGCGGCATCGACCGGTCCGGCAGAGCGGTTTCGCCGCCATTGCTCGCCGACACAATAATATCGCGAAGGGCGCGCAGCGCTTCCGTCATCCCGATATGGGCGGCAGCGGAGAGAAGGAGCGGGGGACGGCCGCAGGCCTTCTCCAGTTCCTTGGCCTTCTTTTTCAGCTCTTTTTCATCCAGCACGTCGATCTGCGACAGCGCCACGATTTCCGGCTTGTCAGTCAGCCCGCCGCCATAGGCGTCCAGCTCAGCCTTGACCGTCTTATAGGCCTTGCCGACCTTTTCTTCCTGTGCAGAGACGAGGTGGAGAAGCACGCGGGTACGCTCCACATGGCCGAGGAAACGGTCACCGATGCCCACACCCTCATGCGCGCCCTCGATGAGGCCCGGAATATCGGCCAGCACGAATTCGCGGCCATCGATGGTCGCGACGCCCAAGTTTGGGTGAAGAGTGGTGAAGGGATAGTTGGCGATCTTCGGCCGCGCACGGGTGACCGTCGCAAGGAACGTGGATTTACCCGCATTGGGCAGACCGACGAGACCGGCATCGGCGATCAGTTTCAAGCGAAGCCAAACTGTCTTTTCCTCGCCTGCGAGGCCGGGATTGGCATGGGTGGGAGCCTGATTGGTGGACGACTTGAAATAGGCATTGCCGAAACCGCCATTGCCGCCGGCGGCAAGACGAAAGCGTTGGCCTTCTTTCGTCAGATCGACGATCAGCGTCTCATTGTCTTCCTCGAAGATCTGCGTACCGACCGGCACCCTCAGCACCACATCTGCGCCCTTGGCACCGGTGCGGGTCTTACCCATGCCGTGCTGTCCGATAGAGGCCTTGAAATGCTGCTGAAAGCGGAAGTCGATCAGCGTGTTGAGGCCGTTGACCACCTCAACCCAGACATCGCCGCCGCGTCCGCCATCGCCGCCGTCAGGGCCGCCGAACTCGATGAATTTTTCACGCCGGAACGACACGGCGCCCGCGCCGCCATCACCGGACTTGATATAGACTTTTGCTTCATCGAGAAATTTCATCGGACTGCCGTTCTGTCGGTTTGTGGACACATCAGCTCAAGGCGTTGTGCCAACCAAAAATATCGTCGTTTCGAATACAAGCGCTTCTCCACAAGGTCAAAGACTATCGTGCGGGAAGCGCGTGCGTGAGACAAGGCCGGTTTGCGGCAACCGGCCTTGTTTTGATTGTCAGCGGTGCTGCAGAACGAAATCCTCAGCCGTGATCGCCGTATCGATATGCGCCACCATCGCAGCACGCGCCGTGGCGTAAATCTGGTGGCAGCCGGTCACCCGGAAGCCGAGTTTCTCCTGCACACGCAGCGAAGCGGGGTTATCCGCAAACACACCGGAATGAAGGGTCACCCCCGGCATGCGGCGGAAGAACCGCTCCACCACGCCAGCCACCGCCTCGGTCATGTAACCCTTGCCCCAATAGAAGCGGTTCAGCCAGTAGCCGAGATGCCACTCGCCATGCCGCAATTCTACCGAAACGACACCGATCAGGGTATCGTCACCGCTGGTGATGGCGAAATCCCAGTCGGGCAGGGTGCCGGAGGTGCGCAGCACCAGCCATTCCAGCGCATCCTGCTTGTGATAGGGCGCAGGAACGCGAGCAAGCATCCTGGTCACGGCAAAATCGCCGAGCGATTCCGCGATGCTGCCGGCATCGGAAAGCCGCTGCGGACGCAACACCAGACGCTGCGTCTCGATGACGGGGCAGGGGCCGGGCGGTGCCATGGTGGTGGCAGTCCGGCGACGGGTCAGTTCGAGCGCGCTCATCCCATGTCCCCCCAGCTCTTCAGCGAAACCCAGGTCTTTCGGTCCAGCCGGTACCATTCAACCGGCACCATGCCGCCAAGCGCCAGCGAACCGACCATGCCGGAACCCTGGAACTGGAAACCGCATTTCTGGATGACGCGGCGCGAGCCAATGTTGGTGACCCGGCAACGGGCGTCGATCTGGTCGATTTCACGCGTGCGGAAGGCCATGTCGATCAGCGCATGCGCCGCTTCGGTCATGTAACCGTGGTTCCAGTAGGGTTCCCCCAGCCAGTAACCGATCTCCAGCGTCTTTTCGTCTTCCTGGGGCTCGAGCGCGCAGCAGCCCAGAAACTCGCCATTGTCCATGCGGGTAATCGCATAGACGCACTTGCCAATCTCGCCAGCTTTGGAGCGTCGCACAAAATCCGCGGCGTCTTTGGCCGTGTATGGGTGCGGCATACGCGACACCATGGTCGCGATATTGGCATTGTTGGCAAGATGGGCAAGGGCGTCGATGTCTTCTTCGTGAGGCTTGCGTAAGACCAGCCTCTGCGACAGTAAAACGGGGCAATCGCTCCTCGACCGATCGGGCCTCGGCCGCTCTTCGGGTGACCGTGATTGGTCAACCCTCAACAATTCAGCTTGCATGGTTCAGTCCCTCCATGAGGTTAAAGAAAAAGGGGAGTTGGGTGGTGCCCCATCTCCCCTGTTTTCTTGACTGAACCTGATACGTCTCAGCCGGGTCGATGGGACACCGGCTGCATATGACGCTTACCGGCTTATTCTGCGGCTTCCGCTTTCGGGGCCACGGATACGAATACGCGGCCATTGGCCTTCGTACGGAAGTTCACGTTACCTGCGGTCAGTGCGAAAATCGTGTGGTCCTTGCCGATGCCAACATTGGCGCCCGGATGCCACTGCGTGCCGCGCTGGCGCAGAATAATGTTGCCTGGAATGACAGCTTCGCCGCCGAACTTCTTTACGCCAAGGCGCTTGGATTCGGAATCGCGACCGTTACGCGAGGAACCGCCAGCTTTTTTGTGTGCCATTGGAGTTCTCCTTTAAACCTTGTTTCCCGTGTCGCGCCGATCAGGCAGCAACGATGTCCGTGATGCGGACGACAGTGTGATGCTGACGATGGCCGCGCGAACGCTTGGAGTTCTGACGACGACGCTTCTTGAAGGCGATGACCTTCTTGCCGCGGTTGTGTTCGACAACTTCAGCCTTGACGATGGCACCCTTGACGAAGGGAGCACCGAACTTGGCGTCGGCACCTTCGCCGACCACGAGAACTTCGGTGAATTCTACAGTTGCGCCTGCCTCTGCTTCCAGCTTTTCGATGGTCAGCACGGCGTCGGCCGCTACGCGGTACTGCTTACCGCCGGTCTTGATGACTGCGAACATTTTTTATCCTTTCATGTTCGTTCCGGCTCTGCCCGCAAATGCAAGCTGGCCGTCTTTTTATCAGTCGGAGTAGCGGAAATCCGTCAGGGCTGATGCCCCTTTGAATGTCTGCCGGTGAAACCGCCATTTGAAAGGCGGCATAAACAGAAGGCGCACTACGCCATCAATTTGGGTGCCGATTACGCGAGACGCCGGTTTATGTCAAGATGAAGACGGCCTGAAAAGTAACTGTAACGCCAAGAATTTCATGCTTTTTCGGCAGGTGCGGCAGTCAGGTCTCGAAATTTGTTCAGCAAGTGTTTATATGGGCCTTCCAACAAGGAGCAGAAATGGCCCGCATAGACCAGACCGACGATTGGCGGGACCGCCACGCGCCGACACTTTCCGCCTTTGAGTCGCTGGCGATCGAGGCATATGGCCACCTGCCGGAAGAATTTCGCGCACTGACCAAGGATCTCATCATCGAGATCGCGGATTTTCCGACCGACGATGTGTTCGAGGACATGGCGCTCGAAACGCCCTTCGATCTTCTCGGATTGTTCGAGGGTCGCGGCATCTCCGAACGTTTCACGATGGAAACGGGCGAGATGGTGAACCGCATCACGCTTTATCGCCGTCCCATTCTCGATTATTGGGCCGAGAACGAGGAGACGCTGGGCGATATTATCACCCATGTCCTCATTCACGAAATCGGCCACCATTTCGGCCTGTCGGACGACGACATGGAGCGGATTGAAGAAAGCGCCGACGAGGCCGCCGCCGAACGCTGATCGGGGCGGCTGCCGCAGCTATTGCTCGCCGAGCTTCATGTCTGGATGGTATTCCTTGCCCTCGACGACCTTGGTCACGGCCTGTCCGCAATGCATGACGCCGGCTGCAGCGTTAAAGGCGTAGCTTGGCGAACCCGCCAGTTCCCAGCCCTTGTTCAGAGCTTCGGTAACGCGATGACAAAATTTGGCGTCGTCGGGACCGGTGATGAAACGATAGACCTTCACGTCTCTTTTTCCTTTCTTGCCGCGATGATATCGGCCATGGCGACCAGCCTCTCGGCTTCCGCCACATGCAGCCGCTCGATCATGCGTCCATTCATGTTGATGA
Source organism: Agrobacterium salinitolerans (assembly GCF_027498475.1). NCBI lineage: Bacteria > Pseudomonadati > Pseudomonadota > Alphaproteobacteria > Hyphomicrobiales > Rhizobiaceae > Agrobacterium > Agrobacterium salinitolerans. The sequence goes on from NZ_JAPZLN010000001.1 coordinate 1,692,891, forward strand.
CGTTCAATTCCACAGATCCGGGCCCTGCGAAAGCGGCAATGATCTGGCGTGCGTCGCTTACTGCCGCCTCGTCCGGACCGAAATGGCGATTTGCAGCTTCAATCTGGGCCGGATGGATCAGCATCTTGCCGTCGAATCCCATCGCCCGCCCCTGGGCACATTCCGCCTCGAAAGCGGCGATGTCGCGAAAATCATTCGACACGCTGTCGATGACATCAAGACCATAGGCGCGTGCGGCAAGCACGACCTGCATCATCCAGGGAACGAGATAAGTGCGTCCGGTCGCGTCTGGAACCCGGGTTTCCTTACGCAGATCGTTAAGACCGATAACAAAGGCAGCAAGCCGCGAATCCGGCGTATGTGCGGCATCAGCGATTGACGCGGCGTTCAGCACACCAAGCGGCGTCTCGATCATCGCCCAGATTTTCAGCGCCTCAGGCGCATCGGCCTCGGACAGAAGATCTGCCAGATCATGGATGGCAGCAGGCTGCTCCACCTTGGGCAGCAGCACCGAATCCGGCTTGCAGGAAAGGACAAGCTGCAAATCCGCTTTTCCATCCGGTGTCGAAAGCGGATTGATGCGGATAATGGCTTCCCGAAGACCGAAAGATCGCTCGGAGAACAGCTTTTCAAGATTATCCCGCGCCTTCCCCTTCATCCCGGGAGCAACGGAATCCTCGAGATCGAGGATGAAGCCGTCACAGTCGAGCGCCGGAATTTTCGCCAGCGCACGTTCGTTGATCGCTGGCACCGAAAGGATGGAACGGCGGGGTCTTGCAAGAATATTTTCTGAAAAACTGACCATGCCGCACTTGTGTCAAGCTTTTGTGACATCTGCAAGCTGACAATCCACCGAATCCTCTTGCAAGCCGGAAGAAGAAGGCCCACATTCGTCTGGAAAGAAAGGTTGAATCATGCAAGGCATCCGTTCATTTTTCATCGCCGCCTCCGGTATCGCAATTTTGGCCATGGCGGCTCTTTTCACGGCGTCGCTCACGGTGGCTTTCATCGGCGTACTCGCCGTTCTCAGTGCAGCCCGAATTTTGTCGGCGCGCCTGAAGCCAGCTCCCATTCCGGTCAAGACCCGCAACCAGCGCGACATGCGCGTCTGGAACGACGGTAAGGGCACCATTATCGATCTCTAAGATCGGTTAGCCGAGAAAAACGCCGGTGCGCCACATATGGCGTACCGAAGAACGGGTGTTTGCGCTTCTAAAGTTCCGCGTTTTAGAGTATTTCGAGGCCTGAACGCCGGGAAGCCGCTGCTGGCTCTGAACCCGTCATCGGAAATACGGAAAGCGACAGATGGAAAAATTCACCAAGCTGACGGGCGTCGCCGCGCCCATGCCAGTGGTCAATATCGACACCGATATGATCATTCCGAAAGACTATCTGAAAACCATCAAGCGCACCGGCCTTGGCAAGGGCCTTTTTGCCGAGTCGCGTTATCTCGAAGATGGTTCGCCCAATCCGGATTTCGTACTGAACAAGCCCGCTTATCAGAACGCCCAAATTCTTGTCGCGGGTGACAATTTCGGCTGTGGCTCGTCGCGCGAACATGCACCATGGGCCCTTCTCGATTTCGGCATCCGCTGCGTCATCTCAACCAGCTTCGCCGACATCTTCTACAATAACTGTTTCAAGAACGGCATCCTGCCTGTCGTCGTCAGCCCCGAGAACCTCGAAAAGCTGCTGGACGACGCCTCGCGCGGCTCGAACGCCGTTCTCTCCATCGATCTGGAGCGCCAGGAAATCAGCGGCCCCGATGGCGGCACGATTTCCTTCGAGATCGACGAATTCAAGCGGCACTGCATGCTGAACGGTCTCGACGATATCGGCCTGACTCTGGAACATGCCGGTGCCATTGACACGTTCGAAAAGGCAAACGCCTCGGTCCGCCCCTGGGCCTGACCACATTTCCGCTCTTCAAAAAAGCCGATCCCGTACCAAACCGTACCGGATCGGCTTTTGCTTTGCTTGAAAAGCCCCTGAGGCGGAGATAAGAAGCCCCCGATCCCGTCCGGCTGCAATACGACTTGGCATGCGCAGGACGGAACGAGTTTGACGCCGCGCTCGCCGCCATCGAAAACCCTTCGTGATGTTTTCCGGCGCGCCGCCCAAGGAGGGTTCTCATGACAGTCCGTTCGCTTTTCCTGCTGCCCGGTGATGGTATCGGCCCTGAGGCCATGGCCGAGGTCCGCAAGCTGATCGATTATATGAACAGCGCGCACAATGCCGGCTTCACCGTTTCGGAAGGCCTCGTCGGCGGCTCTGCCTATGACGCCCATGGCGTGGCCATTTCCGATGCGGATATGGAAAAGGCGCTTGCCGCCGATGCGATCCTGTTCGGCGCCGTCGGTGGTCCGAAGTGGGATGGCGTTCCCTATGAGCACCGTCCGGAAGCGGGCCTGCTGCGCCTGCGCAAGGACCTCGAACTTTTTGCCAATCTGCGCCCGGCCATCTGCTACCCCGCACTTGCCGCTGCTTCCTCGCTGAAGCCGGAACTGGTCGAAGGTCTCGATATTCTTATCGTTCGCGAATTGACGGGTGGCGTTTATTTCGGTGAGCCGAAGCAGATCATCGATCTCGGCAACGGCCAGAAGCGCGGCATCGACACACAGATCTACGACACTTTCGAGATCGAGCGTATCGCCAGCGTCGCCTTCGAACTGGCCCGCACCCGCGATAACCGCGTCTGCTCGATGGAAAAGCGCAACGTCATGAAATCCGGCGTGTTGTGGAACCAGGTGGTCACCGAAACCCACGCCGCCAAGTACAAGGACGTTCAGCTGGAGCATATGCTGGCGGATGCCGGCGGCATGCAGCTGGTGCGCAAGCCCAAGCAGTTCGACGTGATCGTCACCGACAACCTCTTCGGCGACATGCTCTCTGACGTCGCCGCCATGCTCACCGGCTCGCTCGGCATGCTCCCCTCGGCCTCGCTCGGCGCACCCGATGCCAAGACCGGCAAGCGCAAGGCCATGTATGAGCCGGTCCACGGCTCGGCCCCTGACATTGCCGGCAAGGGCATCGCCAACCCCATTGCCATGATCGCGTCCTTCGCCATGTGCCTGCGTTATTCGTTCAACATGGTAGATGAGGCAACGAAGCTAGAGACGGCCATCGCCAACGTGCTCGACAAGGGCATCCGCACCGCCGACATCATGGCCGATGGTTGCCGTCAGGTCGGCACGACTGACATGGGTGACGCGGTTCTCGCCGAATTCAAGGCGCTTTCGGCGTAACGCCTGACGAAACCGGCTGGGCAGTCGGCGCGTTCGTCTGCCCATCTTCCTTCGGCAAAAGATGCTCATATCTTTTGTCAGTCAGAGTCTTCAGAAAGGCGACGATGGCGTCCACACGCTTGTCGTCCAGCGCCGGCGCGGATGTCAGTTCCGCCATGGCGATATTTTCAGGCACTTCCGGCGCATCCCACGTCTTGCCCGTTTCCGGATTGATCTGGCGGCTCGGCTTCTTGCTTTTATATTTCACGTAAAACAGCACCACCGTGCGCAAATCCTTGAACACGCCATTATGCATGTAAGGACCGGTGACGGCGACATTGCGCAGCGTTGGCACCTTGAACTTGCCACGCTGGGCGGCATCGCCGGCAACTTCGGGATTTTGCGCCAGTCCCAGATCAACCGCGCTCGGTTTGGAGCCGTTTGCAGCCCGGACCGACGTATTGGCGGGAACGCCGATGTTGAAATATTTGTGGTTGGTGAAGAGGCCGTCTTCCAGACCCTTGGCGCCACGGATTTCATGGCATGTATTGCAATTGGTGAATTGCGTCGAGGAGATCAGGACCCGACCCAACTCTTCCTGATCGGTCAGCTTCTCCTCGCCGCGAAGGAAGCGGTCATATTTGGAATCGAAGGTGGAGAACTCGTCCGAGCGCTCGAAGCTCGCAAGCGCTTTGGTCATTGCGGCATAGGCGATCTCGTCGCTCTCAAAAACATCCTTGCCGAACTGCGTGCCGAAAGCCGCGACATAATCCGGGTTTTCCCTGAGCCGTTTGACGACCGAGGCCTTGTCCGGCATGCCCATTTCGAGGGGATTGAGCGGCGGACCGCCCGCCTGATCTTCAAGCAGGGAGGCGCGGCCATCCCAGAACTGCCCGCCGACATACTCTCCCGCCGCATTCCTGCCGAAGGGCGGCGTAAACCTAGCATAAGCTGCAGTGGGCGCGTTGCGGTCGCCCAGCGAAATCCCATCGTCGCCGACAGATACGTCCCGCCCGACCTTATCGCTCTCTCGCGCATCGGAAAAACCGGCAGCCTGCATATGGCAAGTGGAACAGGCCATGGTGCGGTTCATCGAAAGGTTGGGATCGTCGAATAGCGCCGCACCGAGCTTTTCCAGCGTTGCGTAATCTTCACCGCCGTGGGCAGCCATACCATCGACACCGGTGCCCAAGAGGGCCAGCAGAATGGATGCGGCAAAAGCAGCGGAGACAAAAAATCCGGGTTTCATCATCGATAGGCACGCTCGATATAAATGCGCGAGGGCAGGTTCGGACCGGGACGTATGAAGCGGCTTTCGATCCGGCTGCGCTTCACCGAACATGGATCACGGCAGACACCTCCGCTCTTCCATGCCCTATAAAGAAATCTATAGCACTTTCCTGTGGGCCAAGCCTACAAACTTTCGCAGCTTTGTCCACTTTGCCGCAGGTCCACGGACAACACCCGGAAACGATCAACCGCCTTTGGCGATGGCGTGGAAAAAAGTCCCCGAGACAAGACCTCTCCGGCCGCCCGATGGCCCGAGCGGACGACCCTGCCCGTCAGCAATCTGGGCGAAGGGCTCATCGCGGCCGGGATCGGTAACCCGCGCATAATGGAATTCATGGCCGCGCAGAACATCCCGCGCCGTGCCGAGCGGTCCGCTTGCCGCGATTGTCGCCTGCCGATAGCCGAGATTCATCTTGCGCGTCGCAAAGCTGGTGGCATGCGACAGAAGTCCGGTCATGGCATGGGTCACACCATCCGCATCTTCCAGCGCCTCGCCGAGCACCATGTAGCCGCCGCACTCGCCATGAACAGGTTTTGTCGCAGCAAAGCGGGCAAGGCCTGTCTTGAAACCAGCCGCATCCGCAAGTTTTCCGGCGAAAAGCTCGGGATATCCGCCCGGCAGCCAGCAGATATCGCAGCTTTCGTCAGGCGCCTCATCCGCGAGCGGCGAGAAGGGCACTATCTCGGCCCCGGCTGCCTGCCAATGCTTCCTGAGATGCGGATAAAGGAAAGTGAACGCCGCATCCTCCGCCAGCGCAATGCGCTGGCCGGGCGGTGCAATCGCCGTATCTACAGAGCCAGAAGGCACATTCACCGGCGCGGCGAGAGAAAGCAGGGCGTCTAGATCGATGGATTTTTCCATCACATCCGCCAGCCGTTCGATATGCGCATCGATTTCGGGATGTTCGCTGGCCTGCACCAGCCCCAGATGCCGTTCGGGCAGGATGAGCGAAGGATCACGCAACACGCAGCCGGCAAGGGGAAGGCCGATTTTCTCGATGGCTTCCGTGCACAGCGTCCGGTGTCTTTCACTGCCCGCCCTATTCAGCACCACCGCCGCCATGGTAACGGCCGGATCGTAGTGGGCAAAACCATGGGCGACGGCAGCAGCCGTCTGCGACTGGCCGGAGACATCCAGCACCAGCAACACGGGAATACCGAACAGCCGCGCCAGATCCGCCGCCGAACCCGTGCGATTTTCCGCAACCGGAATACCGTCGAACAGCCCCATGGCGCTTTCGATCAGAACAAGTTCCGCGCCATCGGCCTGCTGCGAAAACAGATGCCGCAGCAAGTCCGGCCGCATGGCCCAGCTATCCAGATTGAGACCTAGCGTGCCGGTGGCGAAGGCATGGAAACCGGGATCGATATAATCCGGCCCCGTCTTGATGCCGCGCACCTTGATACCCCGTCGAGCAAAGGCCCGGAGCAGGCCGATAGTCACGCTGGTCTTGCCGGAGCCCGAGCGCGGCGCGCCGATAATGATCGCCCGCGCTGTCATGAGCCGGAAACTCCAAGTCGCGCCCGCATCGATACAATCTCGCCGATAACAATTAAAGCCGGCGCTTCGAAATTTTGCCTGATTGCATCGTCAGCTATACTTTCCAAAGTGCCGATGAAAATCCGCTCCTGCGCCGTCGTCGCAGACGTGATGACGGCGACCGGCGTTTCGCCGGAACGGCCGCCCTGCATCAAAAGACCGGCGATCGTGCCGATGTTCTTCAGCCCCATGTAAACGACGATGGGTTCGCGTGTTTTCGCCAGCGCCAGCCAGTCAAGATCCTCTTCGGTGCCCGCCGCGTGGCCCGTGGCCAGCGTTACGGCGCGGCTGATGCCACGCATGGTGGCGGGGATGCGGGCGGAAGCAAGCGCGGTGAACGACGAGGTCATGCCCGGCAATATGCGAAACGGAATACCAGCATGGACAAGCGCCTCTGCCTCTTCCCCGCCACGCCCGAAGATAAAGGGATCACCGCCCTTCAGCCGCAGCACCTTTTTGCCTTGGCCGGCGAAATCGATCAGCGAAGCGGTAATGTCATCCTGCGTTGCGGAGGGCTTGCCACCCCTTTTGCCCGCAAAAACAATCTCTGCCTGCGGACCAAGCGCAACGACATCGTCGCTCACCAGCGCATCGCGCACGATGATATCGGCCTGAGACAGCGCGAGCGCCACTTCCAGCGTCAGATAACGCACGTCGCCCGGCCCGGCCCCCGCGAGCCAGACGTGACCGGCCTCAAAGACCGGACCTTTTGCGGCGATGCTGTTTAAAATCTGCGGTATCGACATTTTTTTGGCTGCTTTTTAACGATGACGGAAAAAGCCGTCCCGGCTATAGAAATTCATATGGATACGGATGGAAAGACCCTTCGCCGCGGCTGGACCACGGGCACCTGCGCGGCGGCCGCCACGAAGGCGGCCTGCGCTGCCCTTTTGACCGGCGAATTTCCTTACCCTGTCGAGGTCGAACTTCCAAGCGGCGCGAGGCCCGCATTTTCCCTCGCCATCGAGGAAAAGGGTGATAATTTCGCCCGCGCCGGTGTCGTCAAGGATGCGGGTGACGATCCCGACGTCACCCATGGCGCGCTGATCGAAAGCACGGTCAGACGAGGTCAACCGGGAAGCGGTATCATCTTCAAGGCCGGGAAGGGCGTGGGCACCATCACCCGGCCGGGCCTGCCCCTGCCGCCGGGAGAACCCGCCATCAATCCCGTGCCGCGCAAGATGATCGAAACGGCCATTCGCGAGGTGGCCGGAGAAAGTACCGATTTCGAGGTCGAGATTTCCGTCCGCGATGGCGAGAAACTGGCGGAAAAAACCCTGAACGGCAGGCTCGGCATCGTCGGCGGTATTTCTATCCTCGGCACCACCGGCATCGTCATTCCGTTTTCCTGCTCGGCGTGGATTCATTCGATCTGGCGCGGCATCGATGTGGCGCGCGCCACCGGCTGCACCCATGTGCTGGGCGCTACCGGCAACACCTCCGAAAAAGCCGGGCAGGCGCTTTACGATCTTCCGGAAACCGCGCTTATCGACATGGGCGATTTCATCGGCGGCATGCTGAAATACCTGCGCAGCCATCCGGTCGAGCGGGTGACGATCGCGGGCGGCGTCGCCAAGATGACTAAGCTCGCCCAGGGAATGCTCGACGTGCACTCCAAAAAGGGATTGGCCGATCTCGATGCGCTGGCGGCATTGGCGCGGGAAGCCGGAGGAAATGAAAATCTCGCCATTGCCATCCGTCAGGCCAACATGGTCGCGCACGCCTTTGAGCTGGCCGAAAGCGCCAAGATAGATCTCGGTGCGGTCGTTGCTGAAAAAGCCTGGGTAACCGCAGCGGCAGCGCTGAAGATGCCGGCCATTGCGCTCGATATTCTGGTGTTCGATCGTCAGGGCGCGCTCAAGGGCCGCACCGCCTCCACGCCGTCGCATCAGCCTTTCGCATCTTCCTTCGGAGACCGGAACCGCCGAACATAGTCGGTGCTATAAAGCGCGCTTTCACGAAAATCAGTCGAGGCAATCCCACGTCCGACGAAGATCAGGGCCGTCCGCTCCACCGGTTCGGCTGCGAGCTTGTCCTCAATGTCGAACAGCGTTCCTCTGATAACCCGCTCATCCGGCCAGGACGCGCGAACGACGATGGCGACCGGGCAATCCGAACCGTAAAGCGGCGTCAGCTCTTCCACCACCTTGCCGATGGCATGAATGGCGAGATGGACGGCGAGCGTTGCGCCCGTCGCACCGAAAGCCTTCAGCGTCTCACCCTCCGGCATCTTCGATGCGCGCCCGGAAATGCGGGTCAGCACAAGGCTCTGCGCCACTTCCGGCACGGTCAGTTCCCGCTGCAAAGTGGCGGCGGCGGCGGCAAAGGACGGCACGCCCGGGGTGACGGTATAATCCAGACCCAGCCGCTCCAGACGGCGAATCTGCTCGCCCATGGCGCTCCAGACGGAAAGGTCGCCGGAATGCAGCCGCGCCACATCCTTTCCGGCCTCCGCTGCGGCCACAAATTCCGCCTCGATCTCATCCAATGAAAGCGCGGCCGTATCGACGATGCGGGCGCCCGGAGGACAATATTCAATGAGCGCTTTCGGAACCAGCGAGCCGGCATAAAGGCACACCGGGCAGGCGGCGACAAGATCGCGCCCACGCACCGTAATGAGATCGGCGGCGCCCGGACCGGCGCCAATGAAATGAACCGTCATTATTGTTCTCCATGTTCGATGGCGCTGCTGCTTTTCTGCGGGGCGTCGTCAGTCGTTGCGATGGCCACCGTGACATCGTCAACCACAAGACGCGGCGCAACCAGCCTTGCATTCTCTCCGGCGGCGGCAAGCGCCGCCGCTTCGCTCACACTTGGCGAGCCGGCATGATCAAGGCTCGCCTGTGAAAATGTCATTGTTTTCGAAGCAACCGCCTCGAGCCGTTCCTGCGATACGATCTCAAGCGACAGCGACAGGCTTTTCGCCGCTTCCAAAAGACCGGCTTCACCGGCTTTGAGCGGCGCGGTCGCCAGGCATTCCGCCGTCACGTCAAAAGCACGTTCTGCGGCACGTACGGCGGCAATGACAGCAGCGGGACCCGTGCCTCTGCGACAACCTATGCCAGCCACGGTCACCATGGCTTGGTCCAGCTCCATTGCGTCACCGGCATTGCCGGACGCCAGCCCGACATGGAACCGACAGCCGCCACCCGCGACACATCCAGACGGATCATCGATCCGCCGTGCCGCGCATGGGCGGCAAGCAGAATGGCCTCCATTTCCAGCGTCACCGCATTGGCGACCAGCCGCCCGCCGGGTTTCAGGGCCTCCATAGCCCCCTCAAGCACACCGTCTTCACTGCCGCCGCCGCCAATGAAAATCGCATCCGGCTTGGCCAAGCCTTCGAAAGCCGCAGGGGCCGCGCCGATCATGACCTCAAGCGCCGGAACACCGAAAGCTTCGGCATTGCGAGCGATACGCTCCGCCCTTTCCGGGTGTTGTTCTATGGCGATGGCGCGGAGCGAGTGGTGCGACAGCATCCACTCTATGCCGATCGAACCCGAACCGGCACCAACATCCCACAGCAACTCGCCCCGCCGTGGGCCAAGAGAGGAAAGTGTCACGGCGCGGATTTCACGTTTGGTGATCTGCCCGTCATGTTCGAACAGGCTGTCATCAAGCCCACATGTGAAAGGCAGAACGCGGGCGCCATCGGCCGCGACGACGTCAATCCCCACCACATTCAGCGGGTCGATGTCTTCAAACGAGAAATCGGCCGCCCTGACCTGCCGCCGCCTCTCCCGCTCTCCGCCCAGGGCTTCGAGCAAAATGAATTCCGACTGGCCTAAACCGAGATCAGACAGCAGATTTGCAATCAAAGCCGGCGCATGCGCGTCAGACGTCAGGGCGATGATGCGCGCACCCCCATGGAGATGCGGGCGCAGAAGATCGACGGAACGGCCATGCAACGAAACGCACTCGGTTGATTGCAGCGCCCAGCCAAGCCGCGAGGCGGCAAGCGAAAAGGCGGAGGGCGAGGGATGACAAACCGTCTCGTCCGCCTCGATTTGCCGCAAAAGCGTGACGCCGACGCCGTAAAAAAACGGATCGCCTGACGCCAGCACACAAACGCGCCTGCCACGCAGCGCCACGACATCGCTCATCTCGGTGTCAAAGGGCACCGGCCAGCGCTGAGCGTCACCGCGAATGGCCGCAGCCGCCAACTCCAGATGGCGTTTGCCGCCAAAAACCACTTCGGCCGCTTCAATTGCCTCAATTGCCTTGCTGCCCAGCCCTTGCAGCCCGTCCTCACCTATGCCGACGATGGAGAGCCACGGCTTTTCTTTCTTTTCGGTGGAAGCCTCATTTTTTGTGGAAGCCTGGCCCGTTCCGGAATATTCAGACGTCATGACACGCTCCATACTCATCCTTGGCGGCACGGCGGATGCCCGGATACTGGCGGGCAGGCTGGCGCAGGAATCCTGCGACCGTATTCTCCTCTCCATGGCCGGCAGGACGCTCTCGCCGGTGGAACAGCCAGTGCCGATGCGTAGTGGCGGCTTCGGTGGAGCTAGCGGTCTTGCGGATTTCATTCGCACCGGGGATTTCGATATTCTCGTGGACGCCACCCATCCCTATGCGGCGAAAATTTCCGCCAATGCCATTGAGGCGGCGCGGCTCGCCAGAGTTCCGCTGGTCGTCCTTTCGCGTCCTGCCTGGCAGCGCCAGCCGGGTGACAGGTGGCATGAGGTCGACACTGTCGAACAGGCTGTCGCCGCGCTCGGCAGCGAAGGCAGACGCGTGTTTCTGGCTTTGGGACGGCAGGAGCTTCTTCCTTTCGAAACCGCGCCCCAGCACAACTATCTCATCCGCAGCGTCGACCCGGTGGAGCCGCCACTGAAACTGCCGCATGCGCGCTATATTACCGCGCGCGGCCCCTTTGCGCTGGACGACGAAATCCGCATGCTGGACGAAAACCGCATCGAGACGGTGGTCTCGAAAAACTCCGGTGGCAGCGCGAGCTATGGTAAGATCGAAGCGGCGCGACGGCTCGGCCTTCCGGTCATCATGATCGACCGGCCGCGACAGCAAAACGACGCGCCCCTGAATGACGTGACAGTGCCGGACATTGCCGCTGCGCTCACCGCCATTCGCCATCAGCTCTCTCTTCTCGAAAAACGCGGCGAATAAACCAGCGGTTCCTTGCCGGAACGTTCAATCAGACGGGTTTCAACCGAGCCGACGATGATGCAGGTAGCCATATCCGCCATATCGCTCGAAGCTTCCGAAAGAGGCACAACCCGGATACGCTCATCCGTCCGGCCTGCCGCGCGACCGAAGATCACCGGCACCGAACCGGGCAAATGCGCCCGCAACAGATCAAAAGCGGTCCCGAGCTGGTGCGGCCGTGCCCTGCTGACGGGATTATAGAACGCCATTACAAAGCCTGCTTCTGCCGCCGCGATCAGCCGTTTTTCAATGATGCCCCAGGGTTTCAGATTATCCGATAGCGAAATGGCGCAGAAATCATGGCCAAGCGGCGCGCCGGCTCTCGCAGCGACCGCCAGCATGGCTGTCACACCCGGCACGAAGGAGAAATCGATATCGCGCCATTCGGCGGGGCCGCTTTCGATCGCCTCGCAAACTGCCGCCGCCATGGCGAAAACGCCCGGATCGCCGCCGGACACCACGCACACCTTGCCGCCGGAAGCTGCAAGCCGCAGAGCCTGCTCGGCGCGGGAAATCTCCTCGCGATTGTCCGAAGCGTGGCGACGCTGGTCCGGCCGAAGCGACAGCCGGTCAATGTAAGGGAAATAACCGAAAAAATCGTCCGAAGCTTCAACGGCAGCGAGCGCTTCCGGCGTTATCTGGGCCTGACTGCCCGGGCCAAGACCGACGACGACGAGCCTGCCCGTCATGACTTTTCACCAGCCAAGGGTCTTGTTTTCCAGCCAGGAACCAGAACCAGCGAAAAATATGGAGCAGGCGACGCATCGCGATCGACAAGCCGCACCGCATGGCTGTTGGCCATGGTGCCGCGCTCGACATAAAGCGCGTCTTCAAGCTTGCCAGCCTTTTCCAGCGCCCGGCGGATTTTCGGCAGGTTGCGCCCGACCTTCATGATGACCGCCCCATCCGTTCCGGAAAGGCGGTCCGTCAAAACATCTTCTCCAAGTGTACCGGGAAGCACGCTTAAAATATCGTCGCCTTGCACCAGCGGCAGGCCAGCCATGGACCAGCATCCCGACATGGCGGTGATGCCAGCCACGACCTCGACGGGATAAGACGGCGCCAACCGCAGATGCAGGTGCATATAGGAGCCATAAAACAGCGGATCGCCTTCGGAGAGCACGGCAACATTTCGCCCAGCCTCGAGATGCACGGCAATATCCTTCGCCGACTGATCGAAAAAACCCGCGATGGCATCTTTGTATTCATCGCCGTTTTTGTCGCTTTCGACGGTTACCGGGTAAACCAGCGGCATTTCCAGCGTGCCCGGACGAATGAAGGCTTCGACAATACCGCGACCGTTGCCGCTGCTTCCCTTCTTGCAGAAGAAGGCGAGAACATCGGCACTTTCGATGGCACGCACGGCTTTCAGCGTCAAAAGCTCCGGATCGCCGGGACCGGTGCCGACGCCAACAAGCTTGCCCTTGGGATGTTCAAGGAGTGCCGCGCTCAAAGGCCCGCCCTCGCAACCGCGTTGATCGCAGCGGCGGTCATGGCCGAGCCGCCGAGACGCCCCTTGACGATGGCGTAGGGAATAGCGAGCGAACTTGCCTCTAGGGCGTCTTTCGATTCCGCCGCACCCACAAAGCCAACGGGCATGCCAATGATGGCCGCCGGGCGGGCATCGCCTTTTTCCAGTATTTCGAGGAGATAGAACAAGGCGGTTGGTGCATTGCCGATCGCGACAAGCGCGCCATCCAGCTTGTCCGCCCACAGATCAAGGGCGGCAGCGGACCGTGTGTTGCCTATCCGTTTCGCAATATCGGGCGTGCGAGCATCGCGAAGGGTGCAGATAACCTCATTGCCGGCCGGAAGGCGCGCGCGCGTCACGCCATGCGCCACCATCTCAGCATCGCAGAGGATAGGCTTGCCAGCGAGGAGGGCGGAACGCGCAGCGCCAACGAAATCGGGCGAAAAGCGGAAGTGGCTTGCCGCCTCCACCTGGCCACAGGCATGGATCATACGAATGGCGATATCTGCCTGTTCATCGCTGAAGGCGGACAGATCCGCTTCTTCACGGATGATGGCGAAGGAGCGTTCATAGATCGCATTGCCATCGCGAATATAGTCATAGTCGGTCATCAGTCATCCTGTCGAAGCGCCGCGCCGATTACTCCCGTGCCCAGACGGACAAGAAAGGTGGCAGCGTTTTCTCCGGGCTTATGTTCTTTTTCGTAAAGACGGGCAAGCCGCGAAAGCGCCGTCCTGCGATGCTGAAAAGGTAAAATGCCATTGGGCGCGTCGCCGGCGCGGCCCGAAATAGAAAATGCCAGGCCTTCAGCAGTGCCGGAAAACGTCAGAAGCGCCGGTCCTGGATGGGCACATCCCTTGCCACAGCCGGAAATATGAAGCGTGAAAGAGCCATCCAGCAGGGAAGGGCATTCTTCAGCCGCAAAGGCGGCCAACTCATGGGTGGCAAAGAAGGCCGACCCACAACGTGGCGCGCCCGAGCACACGGCAACGGAAGAGCGCGCGTCCCCGAAAGCAGTGATAACACCCGTCTCGCCCGCCACCGCAAGCAAATCGCGGCAGACCGTAGAAGGACCGAATAATAGCAGGCTATGGTTTGGCGATGGCCGCAACGTTTCGATACCGAGCGCATCGGCCTGCTCGCAGAGCTTCGCCAGATCGGAAGCCGGGAGTTGCCCGAAAGCAGGTGCGATGCCGACAGCAAAGCGATCCTCTCCCGTCGTCATCAGCCCCAATGGCAGAGACGTGTCCGTAAGTTCATCGGCAATCTCTCCAGCCAGCAGACGATCTCCGCAGATCGACCTCGTCGCTGCAACATCCAGATCGCGGCCGCGGGCAAGCGGTCCTTGAGCAGCCAGATGGACGAGCAGAGAGACAACTATATCCGGCGCCGCGTGCGTCTCGATCAACCCTGCCCTCAGCGCCTTCGGCTGCGGCCCGCCAAGCATCAATTGCCAAAGGGTTCTGCCACCCAGAGACGCCGCCTTCAGGCGAATATCGGCCAGCAAACCATCCAGAGACAGGCGACCGCCACCATCAATGACGACCGACATCTTGGCGGCGAGTTTTTCATGAAGTCGAAGCCTGCCGGCTTCTCGCCGAATTGCTGCGGCAAGCGGGCGGGCATCGGCAATTTCCGTATCATCCCGACCGGCGAGAGGCGAGGTCTCTATCGCAAGTCCGTGACGAAGCGGCAGGTCCAGCGCCAGTACCTCCTTCTCCAGCGCAATCGCACTGTCGGGCGTCAGACCGCGAAACTGCACCCCGCCGCGGGCGGTGATGTCGATCAATCCGTTGCCATGCCGCTCAGCAAGATGGCAAAGCGCCACCATCTCGCGCGGCGATATATCAGCCTCAAAAGCAATTCGCGACAAAAACCCGTCGCCTGTCCGCATGGGGGCGGAAAGGGCGGGGCAGACGCCACGGCGGCCAAACGGCTGAACGGTATCAACGGCAGCGGCCATCACGCCTTTCTCCTTTCGGAAAACGGCAGGATCAGCATTTCCAGTTCGGCATCAACCGCGTTGCGGCGGCTATGCCACAACCCGCGACGGCGCGCGGATAAAAAGCGTTCGGCCATCACCCGCGCCGCTGTCGGGTTTTCCCGCAGAAGAAAGTCGCGCACGGCCTCGTCGCCCAAATAGGCGTCGTAGAGGCATTCGATCAGAGATGAGGACACGACATGCGTCGTCTCCGCAAATCCGATCAGGCGGTCAACGGTTTCAAGCAGTTCCGCGGCACCACGCGGCCCATGCCGCATCTGGCCGGCGATGAAGCGCGGGTTGACGGCGCGTGCCCGCACCACACGCGTCAGCGCCTGCGAGATCGTCCGCGCACGCGGGCGGGCCGGATCGGTCGTATCCAAGGCAACGATATCGGCAATATCCCCGAGCGCAGCCTTCGCAGCGGAAAAACCGCCAATGAAGGCGACATCAGACGAACCGTCGAGCAAATCCCGACCGGGATCATCGCCGGTATGAACGAGAAGATCGGCCCGGCGCACAAGTTCGGTAAAGCCGGCATCCTCAACGATGTCGAGTCCATCGGCGCCGCCAAAAGCATGGTTTGCAGCCTCGAGATATGCCCGCCCCAGCTCCTCGCGTTCCTCCCAGGTACCGCCCGCCAGCTTTTCCTCGATACCCGCGCCATAGGTGCCGGGCGCAGAACCGAAGATGCGCGCCGGGATATGCCCGAGCGCTGCGGCCTCCTCCGCAAGCGGATTGTCGCCCGGCGCTTCATCCCTGCGCGCGACGGCTTTGGTGGCGGCGTCGAGAAGCGCGATCAGCGCCGGAAACATGTCGCGGAACAGCCCGGAGATGCGGAACGTCACATCAACACGCGGTCGCCCGAGGCTGGCGGGCGGCAAAACCTCGATACCGGTGACACGACCGGTAGCGGGGTCATGCATCGGCCTTGTCCCCATCAGATGCAGCGCCTGCGCCACATCCTCACCGCCATTGCGCAGGCTGGCGCTGCCCCAGAGATCGAAGACCAGGTGCTTCGGCCAGTCGCCATGGCTCTGTAGATGATGGCGCAATACTTCTTCAGCTGCCATTTTGCCGAGTTCAAATGCCGTCGGCGTCGGCATGGTGCGGGGATCGGCGGCATAAAGGTTGCGACCAGTGGGCAGCACATCGAGCCGCCCGCGCGCAGGTGCGCCGGAAGGGCCGGGAACGATATGCAGGCCATTGAGCGCGGCAATCAGGGCGGCTTTTTCCGATTTGGCGCTTTCAAGCCTCAGAAGGTCGGTCTCACCCTCGGCACTGCGGCCAAAAACATGCTGGCCGTCCTTGATCGCAAAATCCTTGAGGTCGCAGAGAAAAGCATCGATGCGCGACAGCGCCGCATCTGGATCATCTTTCTCCACCACGCCCGCTTCCGCCGCAAGCCCGGTCTCCAGCGCCTTTTCAACGATCAGTTTCGCCAGCCGGTCACGCCGGCGGCGATCCAACCCATCCGCCTGCGCATATTCATCGACCAGTTGCTCCAGCGCCGACTGCTCCGGCGAAAGCCCGGCATTCACGAGTACTGGCGGAACATGGCCGATGGTCACGGCCGCGATGCGCCGCTTGGCGACCGCCGCCTCGCCCGGATTGGAAACGATGAACGGATAGACCACCGGCAGTGAGCCGGTGACAATTTCGGGAAAACAATTGCAGGAAAGCGCTACCGTCTTTCCGGGCAGCCATTCCAGCGTTCCATGCGCGCCCACATGCACGATGGCATGCGCACCCGCAATCCGCTGCATCCATGCGCCGAAGGCAACAAGCGCGTGACGTGGCGGCAGGGCGGGGTCGTGGTAGTCCACCCGACGATCGTCATCGCGGCCCCGGTCCGGCGCGAGCGCCACGAACACTTCGCCGAAACGTGCGGCGCGGAACCGGAACGCGCCATCGACGAATGCGTCGTCATCGATTGCCGCGCCCCATGTCGCGTTCACGGATGCGGCAGATGCCGACGGCAAGGCGGAGAAAAAAACCTCGTAGGTGGAAAGATCAATTGCCGCTTCCTGTTGTTCGACGCAGGCGAGCAACGCCCGCGCAGTCTCAGGAATATCCTCGACCGTATAGCCAGCCCCGGCGAGATCCTGCATCATTTCGAGAACGCTTTGCGGCACATCGAGACCGACGGCATAACCGGTTCGCCCGGGCGCCGCACCGGGATAGTCCGGCATCAGAATAACGATCCGCCGATCCCTTGGAGCGGCATTCCGCAGCCGCAGGAAAGCGGCGATGCGATTTGCCGCCTGCTCGATGCGATCAGCCTCGGGTACATTGAGCAAACTCGCGCCGCCATCCACACGCGCCTGTTTGAATGAGATCGCACCGACGAGAATCCGGCCATCCAGCTCCGGCAGGACGACATGCATGGCGAGATCGGAAGGATTGAGACCGCGCGCATTTTCCGCCCATCCGTCCCTCCGCGTCGTCGCCATCACCACCTGAAACACCGGAACGCCCATCCGGTCAAACAAGGTTGCCCCGTCATCATCCGTCTGACTGGCGAAGGCGGTGGCGGCAATGATGGCGGCGGGCTTCAGATCGGGCAGCGCCGTTTCGAGGAAACGGATCGCTTCGCCATCCTTCAGACCACTGACAAAAATCGGCAATGGCGCAAAGCCGCGCTGCGAGAGCGCCTTAAAAAGCGCGTCCACCGGTGCGGCATCTGCCGCCAGAAGCATGGAGCGGTAAAACAGAATGGGCAGAACGGGCACACCTTCGGGAAAACCCGCGCAGGCTTCCGCCCTATCCACAACGCCCCTGCCGGGCCGGTAGAAACCGGCTTTTGGTAGCGGCTCGGCTTCGATATCCGGCCATGCCTCGGCCCTTGCAAGAGCGGCGAGACCAAGGGCAAGCCGATCCATATTCTCTTGCCCACCCTCACGGAAGAAGGAGAGGACCGAGGCCAAAATCCGCCGATCGACGGTCGAGGCCGCTTCCAGTTTCTCGTCCCTTTCGCTGCACTCACCCGGCAAAAGCAGAAGCTTGATGCCACGCCCGTGCGCAAGGATGGAAAGCTGATCGACGCCGTAACGCCAGCGTTCCGCGCCGCCGAGAATCCGGATAAGAATAACCTTGGCATGTTCCGCCGTCTTTTCGACCCAGAGATCGACCGACATGGGATGCCGAAGCTCGGAGAGGTTGGCGGCTGACAGGGAGGGGAGCGCCCCCCCTGTTCGCCGCCAGGCCTGTTCCAGCCCGGCAAGATCGCTTGCCGAAAAAGACAGTATCACCACATCAGACCGGGGCTGGTTGAGATCAACCGGCTCGATCAGATCGTCCAGAGACGAGGATGTGGTAGCGAGGATGTGCATCGTTAGGCGGCCAGCATCTGTTCGATCTTTTCGCGGTTGATGCCCTTTTCGCCGATGACGACGAGGCGGCTGCGGCGTTCCTCACCCGCAGCCCAGGGCCGGTCGTAATAATGGTTGACACGGCTGCCGACAGCCTGCACCTGCAGGCGCATCGGCTTCGCGGCAATTTCGATGAAGCCCTTGATGCGCAGGACATTTTCGGCAGCGGCCGTCTTGGCGATACGGGCCGCCAGCGCTTCTGGATCGGTAACAGTCGGCAGATCGATGACGAAGCTGTCGAAATCGTCATGCTCGTGGTCGAGTTCGCCATCATGGTGGGTGCGGCGGTTTTCGATATCCTCTTCCACCGCAAGACCAAGACCGATCAGCACGGCGGGGTCGATGGCGCCATTGGAGGCCACAACGATCTTTGCCGCCTTCGGCAGATGTTCGAGAACATGCTCCTTGGCCTTGTCCAGGCCGGCATCGTCAAGAAGATCGGCCTTTGTCAGCACGATAAGATCGGCGCAGGCAACCTGATCTTCGAAAACCTCTTCGACCGGGTCATCGTGATCGAGCGCCTCGTCATTGGCCCGTTGGGCCGCGAGTGCTTCCATGTCGTGCGCCACCTGACCCTCGGCAAGGGCGGCGCCATCCACTACGGCTACGACAGCGTCCACCGTCACACGGCTCTTGATCGCCGGCCATTGGAAGGCCTGCACCAAGGGCTTCGGCAGGGCAAGGCCCGAGGTCTCGATGAGGATATGCTCCACCTTCGGCTGGCGGCTCAGAATCTGTTCGATGGCGGGCTGGAAATCATCCGCCACCGTGCAGCAGATGCAGCCATTGGCCAGTTCGACGATGTTTTCTTCCGGGCAGCTTTCAATACCGCAACCTTTGAGAATCTCGCCATCGATGCCGATATCGCCGAACTCGTTGACGATGATCGCCAGCCGCTTGCCGTCCAGCTTTTCGAGAAGGCCGCGCAGCAGCGTGGTTTTGCCAGCCCCCAGAAAGCCGGTGACGATGGTGCAGGGAACGCGGTCCAGAAGGGTGCTCATGATCTCTCCTCGGTAAAATCGAATGGGGGAATGCGCGCCACCATGCCGCGCTTTAAGGGTTCGGGGCGGCCGCGCCAGGGCATCAGGCCGTCGGGGGCGGCCGCCAGCAGCTGCGCACCGGTCAGCAAATCTTCCGCATCACCGGTCGTCAGCCCGCCGAAGACATAGGACCAGCCATTGGCGCTGCGCAGCACGGCGCTAAGCCCGCGCTTGCAATTGGCGAGGCAGTTGACGGAACGAACGGTGACACCGGTTTCCTGCGCCTTTGCGATGACGGCATCGGCGAGACGTGAACCGGGGCGCGGTTCGGCATTGGGATCGGTTTCATCGCGGCAGCTTCTGCAAACGAAGACGGTCACGCCGGACGCCGTTTCGTTCTGCGTGTTTCCGCCTGCACATGAAGATGTCGCTGAAATATCCAAACCGTATCGTTTCCCGCGCCTTACAAAAAATCTCGGGGGTGCGGATGCCGAATACGGCATGCGGACAGACGCAAGCCGGGTGTTCGATCTAACCGACTGACCGGAGCACCCCGCCCGGCAGACGTTTTTCCTGAAACGGCAGGTCTCCTGGCTCGCGGCTTTACATCCTGACACCGCCTTCCCGAACCCGTTAAGGCGTCCAGTGGCTTTACGGTGCGGGCTTACCGCTTACAGTTGCGGGGGCAGCCACGGAATGACCCGGTAATCGGGTTGGAACCGTGTTCCCTCTTAGCTTTTCCCGTTGCCGGGAAAAGACCGTCAGTCCGTTACCCTTAGGCTGAACGGGCGTGGGGGTCAATGCCGCGACCCTGTGGCCCGCACATTGCCGGGTGCGGCAAATTGGGTATAGTCGCCGCTCCGAATGGCGGGGCACCGGGTCCCACGCCGCTTGATGAAAAGGAAAACGCGATGACACGCGACATCAGCGACAGCGAAGCCGAACGTCACCGGCAGAAAATGGTCAACCGCAAAACGGTGCAGGACGCCGAGGTTGCGGAAAAGACCATCGAAAAAGGTCTGCTGATGATCAATACCGGCCCGGGCAAGGGCAAATCCACCGCCGCTTTCGGCCTTGCCCTGCGCATGCTCGGCACTGGGCGGCGGGTCGGCGTGGTGCAATTCATCAAGGGTGCATGGTCAACGGGAGAACAGCAGGCGCTGAATTTGTTCGGCGACAGGGTGGTGTGGCGCACCATGGGCGAAGGGTTCACCTGGGACACGCAGGATTTGAAGCGCGACGTTGCGGCGGCGGCAAAGGCCTGGGAAGAAGCCAAGGTCCTGATGGCCGACGAGACCGTCGGCCTGCTGATCCTCGATGAGCTGAACATCGCGCTCCGTTACGATTACCTGCCACTGGAGGAGGTGGTCGAAACGCTATCCAGCCGAAGGCCCGATCTGCACGTCATCGTTACCGGCCGCAACGCCAAGCAACCGCTCATCGACGCGGCCGATATGGTGACGGAAATGACCCTAGTGAAACATCACTTCAAGGCCGGCGTAAAAGCGCAGGCGGGGATAGAATTCTGACATGGCTGCACGCGTGCTGATGTTTCAGGGAACCGGCTCGGATGTCGGTAAATCGCTGATGGTGGCCGGCCTTGCCCGCGCGTTCACCCGGCGCGGCCTGTCCGTCATGCCGTTCAAGCCGCAGAACATGTCAAACAATGCGGCCGTGACCGCCGATGGCGGCGAGATCGGCCGGGCACAGGCGCTGCAGGCACGGGCGGCGGGCGTGCCGCTTTCCGTGCACATGAACCCGGTGCTCCTGAAGCCGCAGAGCGAGACCGGCGCACAGGTGGTGGTGCAGGGCAAGATCGCCGGCAATGCCAGGGCGGCCGACTATCAGAACATGAAGGCCGGGCTGATGCCGCGCGTGCTCGAAAGCTTCAACCGCCTGAAACAACGGGCCGATCTGGTGCTGGTGGAAGGGGCGGGCAGCGCCTCCGAAATCAACCTGCGTACCAATGACATCGCCAATATGGGTTTTGCCAGAGCTGCGGACGCGCCTGTGATCCTGATCGGCGATATCGACCGGGGCGGCGTCATCGCCAGCCTCGTCGGCACCAAAGCCGTGCTCGAAGCTGAAGACGCGGCGATGATCGAAGGTTTCATCGTCAATCGCTTTCGCGGTGATCCGGCCCTGTTTTCAGACGGCATGCGGATAATTAGGGAACAGACCGGCTGGGCCTCTATCGGCCTTCTGCCACATTTCTCAGATGCCGCCAAACTGCCGGCGGAAGATGCGCTGGGGCTCTCCGGCCCGGCCCAACAGAAGCCTGGCGCAAAGATCCGCATCGCCGTGCCGATCCTGCCGCATATTTCCAATTTCGACGATCTCGATCCGCTGGATATGGAACCGGATGTCGAACTGATCCGCGTGCGGCCGGGCGAAACCATTCCGGCCGATTGCCGGCTGGTGCTGCTTTGCGGATCGAAAGCCACCATCGCCGATCTTGCCGTGCTGAAAGATGCGGGCCTAGACATCGATATAAAGGCGCATGTGCGGCGCGGCGGCTACGTTCTCGGCCTGTGCGGCGGATACCAGATGCTCGGAAAAACCGTTGCCGACCCTGACGGCATTGAGGGATCGCCGGCAACTGTCGATGGGCTCGGTCTGCTTGATGTCGACACGGTTTTGACGGGCGACAAGCGACTCGTTTCCGTTCAAGGCGTGAGCTTTGATGGTATTGGTTTATCCGGCTACGAAATGCATGTCGGGGAAACCACGGGAGCAGCGGGCAATCTGGCGTTTTCGACGATCGACGGGCATAGCGATGGAAGCATTTCACCCGACGGTCGCGTCTTCGGCACCTATATTCACGGCCTCTTCGCGGATAACAGCCAGCGGAGCGCGTGGCTGGAACGTCTCGGCGGGCAGGGCACGGAGCTGAACTACGATGCGCAGGTGGACGCCGTTCTTGATCGCCTCGCGGCGCACCTGGAACAGCACCTCGATCTCGACCGTCTGCTTGCTATAGCGCGATAAGGATCGCCAGAAGTCCGAACAGGCCGATCAAGAGCAGGTCGGCAATCCGCACAAGCCGCAGCGCCCTGCGAATATCGCCGGCAACCAGCGCCGCCCTGCCACCTTCACCCATGAAACGCGCCTCGATCATCTGACCGCCATAGGAGCGCGGCCCTGCGAGCGCAAAGCCGAGAGCACCGGCCAACGCCGCCTCCGGCCAGCCAGCGTTGGGAGAACGGTGATGATGGGCATCGCGACGTATCGCAGCCATAGCCCTGCCGGGTGATGCGCCCTTAACAAAAAACGCGGCAACCACGAAAAGACCGCCGCTCAACCGTGAGGCCGGCAGATTGACCAGATCGTCCAGCCGGGCGGAGGCCCAGCCGAAGGCCTCATGGCGGGGTGAGCGATGGCCGATCATGCTGTCAGCCGTATTGATCGCCTTGTAAGCCGCGCCGCCCGGCAGGCCCAGGATGCCGAGCCAGAAGGCGGGAGCGACGATGCCGTCGGAAAAATTTTCGGCCAGACTTTCAACCGCCGCCCGGCAGATCGCCGCTTCGTCCAGCTTTTGAGGATCCCGCCCGACGATCATCGATACCGCCTTGCGGCCGCCTTTCACACCCTCACGCTCCAGAGCAATGGCGACAGCCTCCACATGCTGCTCAAGACTTTTCTGCGCCGGAAGCGAAGCTCCCAGCACAGCAACCAGTAAAATGCCGAAGGGCAGAAAAAGCAGGGTGGATTGCGCAAACCACGCAACAAGCAGCGTCAGCCCGACGAAAACGAGGAGAGCCGCGACACCGGCTCCCTTGCGCTGTGAAAATGACGCACTCTCCCGGTTCCATTTTTTGTCCAGCAGCGCGATAAGCGAACCGATCCAGGTGACGGGATGGCCGATGCGTTTGAACAGCCATTCCGGATAGCCGGTCAGGCGTTCGATCACGAGCGACAGGAAAGCGAGAGCAAAAAACATGGGCGAAACAGTACCAGAAAAGGCGAAAGCTGCGATCCGTCACGGTGGCAATCTCGGCAGGGCGCGTCTGCTGTTTCCTGAAGCGCCTGAACCGTGGATCGACCTTTCGACTGGGATCAATCCGCACTCCTACCCGCATTCGCCGATCCCCGCCAGCGCATTCGCCCGCCTGCCGGAACCGGACGCCGCCGAAGAATTGAAAAGTCTGGCGGCAACGCATTTCAATGCGCCTTCCGCCCGGCATGTAGCGCTTTCCCCCGGCACGCAGATGCTGATGCCATTACTGGCTCAGATCGCTATCGCCCGCGGGGCAAAAAGCGGCGCCGTCCTTTCCCCCGCCTATGCGGAACATGCCCGAACCGCACGCATGGCCGGACTGGCTGTGACCGAGGCGGAAAACATCAGCGCGATGTCGGCTCATGACTATGGCGTCGTGGTCAATCCCAATAATCCCGATGGCCGCATCACGGATCGCACCGCCTTGTTGTCGCTGGCCGCCGCCATGCGCCGCAAGGGTGGGCTGCTCGTCGTGGACGAAGCCTTCATCGAGACAGGAGGTGCCGAAAGCCTCGCAAATGCCGCCTGTCAGGATGCACTGGTCATCCTGCGCTCTTTCGGTAAATTTTACGGCATGGCAGGCGTTCGGCTGGGTTTCGCGATTGCGCAGCCCGATATTGCTGCTGAACTGGAGGCAAGGCTCGGCCCCTGGGCGGTATCCGGCCCGGCGCTGCATATCGCGACGCAGGCTCTGGCGGACGGGGAATGGCAATCGTCCATGCGTCTGCACCTTGCAGAAGACGCCCGGCGCATGAACGCCATGCTGGAAAAAGCGGGGCTGGCAATTGCCGGCGGCACGTCGCTGTTTACTCTGGTGCGGGATCCCCGCACCACAAACCTGTCCAGCCATCTTGGCCGACACGGCATTCTGGTCCGCATTTTTGATGAGAGGCCGAACGACATGCGTTTCGGCCTTCCCGGTAGCGAAACGGAGTGGCAGCGCTTTGAGGAGGCGCTGTCATCCTTTGACTATTCCTCGAAGGTGTAGGTCTCAATCGACTCCGGCTTCATTTCGATGGAGAAGCCCGGCAATTTCGGCGGCATGTAAGCGGCGTTTCTGATATCGCAGGGTTCGATGAAATGCTCGTGCAGGTGGTCGACATATTCGATCACGCGGCCTTCCTTCGTGCCAGATACCACGAGATAGTCGATCATCGACAGATGCTGCACATATTCGCAGAGGCCGACGCCACCGGCATGCGGCCAGACCGGCAGATTGTATTTGGCGGCGATCAGCAGCACCGCCAGCACCTCGTTCAGACCGCCCATGCGGCAGCTGTCGATCTGCACCACATCGATGGCGCCCTCGGCGATGAACTGCTTGAACATGATACGGTTCTGACACATTTCACCCGTCGCCACCTTAACCGGACCGATGGCCGCGCGGATCTTGCGATGGCCGGCGACGTCGTCCGGGCTCGTCGGCTCTTCAATGAAGAAGGGGTTGCAGAAGGCAAGCTTGTTGACCCACTCGATGGCCTGATCGACTTCCCAGACCTGATTGGCATCAATCATCAGGTAACGGTCGGGACCGATCACCTCACGGGCAATGGTAAGACGGCGAATATCGTCTTCCAGATCGCGGCCAACCTTCATCTTCACATGGTTGAATCCGGCATCGATGGCTTCCTGGCAAAGACGACGCAGCTTGGCGTCGTCGTAACCCAGCCAGCCGGCCGACGTGGTGTAGCAGGCATACCCTTCGTTCTTCAGCGTCTCGATACGTTCCTTCTTGCCGCTTTCGGCTTTTTTGAGGATCGCAAGCGCTTCGTCCCGGGTCAGCACGTCGGTCAGATAGCGGTAATCGACGATATCGGCAATTTCTTCCGGGCTCATATCGGCAACGAGCTGCCACACCGGCTTGCCGGCCTTCTTGGCCAGCAAATCCCATACCGCATTCACAACGGCGCCGGTGGCGAGATGCATCGCGCCCTTGTCCGGGCCGATCCAGCGCAACTGGCTGTCGCTCGTCAGATGTCGCCAATATTTGCCGGGGTTCTCGGTGACGGTGGCAAGATCGGTGCCAACCACCAGATGACGCATCGCTTCGATGGCCATGCAGCAGATGTCATTGCCGCGACCGATGGTGAAGGTCAGCCCGTGGCCTTTAAGACCCGGCTCATCGGTATCGAGAATGACATAAGCCGCCGAATAATCCGGGTCGGGGTTCATCGCGTCCGAGCCGTCGAGACTTTGGGACGTCGGAAAACGCAGGTCGAAAACACGCAGATCAGTAATTTTGGTCATGGCCGTTCACTCGCGGTCAGTGTCAAAGGAAATCGTTTAGTCGAGGTGGAAGGTTTCTTCCATCATCGCCCACCACTCGCCTTCCTTGCGGCTTTCGAGCGGTTGCTGACAGGGAATGGTGAAAGACCACCACTCCTGGTTCTTCGGGCTTGCAGCCATCTTCGCCATGTCGGCGCTGATATCGCTGCCGTGATATTCCCAATAGCCGAAGAGCAGATTTTCCGGCTCGCGCAGGAAGATCGTATAATTGCGGATATTGCAGTCGCTGATGAGCGCCAGAATTTCAGGCCAGACGGCGGCATGCAGCCTTTTATATTCCGCGATCATTTCCGGTTTGACGCCTATGACCATGCCCATGCGCTGCATGAAAAACTCCGTTATTGCTTGATGGTGGCGAGCGCCGCGCGCAACTTCGACTGTGGCAGGCTCAATCCCAGCCGTTCCGCTGCGGCAACGACCGGAGCGAAGCGGCGGCGCTTCTTTTCATCGTGGTTGCCGGCGATATCGGCCAGCCGATGCGCGAGAAAGGGATTGCGCAAACGCGCCCGCAGCACGCCAATATAGGCCTGCGCCTCTTCTCCCATGCCTTCAGCGGCAAAGACCGGCAGAACCTCGTCCCGCCAAAGCGTCTCCAGATCCGCAACGAGAATATCGTCGACCATTGCCTGACGCACGGTTTCATCCTTGCCTCGCCCATCCTGCAACCAGCGCTCCGCCAGATAGGAATGACCGAGATTGAGCAGGAAAAGCTTCAGCTTTTCATAATGATCGAGATCATCGGTCAACACCACGGCGGGGTGCGTGCAGGGAAGGACAAGCCCGTCCTGCTTCTCGATTGCCCAGAGTGCATAGGGCTCCGCGACGGCACCCACCGGGTCGATAGGCTCGGAGACGATGCGATCCACGAGACTATTGGCGAAACGGCACTTCTCATTCAGATAAAGGGCAAAACCCGCCGGCAATTGCCATTCATCTGCAAGCCGGCGAATGACCTGTTTCAGCTTTTCGCCATTACGTGGCACGAGCTCACAAGGGAAGATGGAGACCGGTGCTTCCGGATTGCTCTGAAAACGCTCCAGCAGCAACATGCAGAGTTTGGCCGGAAAGCTTTTCGGTACGATCGTGAAATCGTCAGCAAGCCCGGCATTATCAGCCGAATCCAGCTCATAACCGCGATCGCCCGTATTGGACAGAATGACCTCGGCCTCGCAGGCAAGGCGGCGCACTTCGGCCCAGTCGGTCGCAGCCGTCAATGCCCGCGCGACAGCCCCGCCCCGAATTTCCTCATCCACTTCCTGCCCATCGCGGATGCCGCAAATACGCACGGGGTAGGGCGCCCCGCCGTTCAGCGCCGTAACACGCTTCAGGCTCTCCGCGTTGCCGGTCGTCTGTACAATCGCGATGCGCCCCAGAGCCTCGCCCTTGTCCAGCGCCTGCGAAACAAAGAGATCCGCATGCGCCAGAAGAAAGCGGCTGGTGCCGAATTGCAGGATGGGCGTATCGGGCGTCATGCGACCTCCACCATGCCCTTGATAACTCCGGCCTTCGGATCGGTCAGGCCGGCGAATCGTGAGGGCACATCGGCAAGCGTCATGCGATGGGTGATCAGTGCTTCCGGTACCTTGCCCTCCCGCAGCGCCTGCAGGACGCGCTCGAAATCCTCAGGCGTAGCATTGCGACTGCCGAGCAGCGTCGTTTCCCTCTTGTGGAACTCCGGATCGTTAAAGCTGATATCGCTGGCGACGATGGAGACCAGCACATAGGAACCGCCATGGCCGACAAAGGAAAAGCCGCGTTCCATGGCTTTCGGATTGCCGGTCGCGTCGAAGACCGCATCGAAAAAATCGCCGCCGGTGATGTTGGAGAGGCAATCCCTGTCGCCCTCGCCGAGCGCCACCGTGTGTACGACCCCGAGATGCTCTCTGCAGAAATCCAGCCGGT
This sequence comes from Agrobacterium salinitolerans, assembly GCF_027498475.1. Classification (NCBI taxonomy): domain Bacteria; kingdom Pseudomonadati; phylum Pseudomonadota; class Alphaproteobacteria; order Hyphomicrobiales; family Rhizobiaceae; genus Agrobacterium; species Agrobacterium salinitolerans. Next base: position 1,720,102 of record NZ_JAPZLN010000001.1, read on the forward strand.
CGCTGCGCCCATCGATCATGGTCACTTCGCCGCCATCGAGAACCGCGAAAACCGCAACCGCCATGCCGATCGGGCCGGCGCCGACGATCAGAACCTTCTGCCCCTTCTCGACTGCGCCACGGCGCACCGCATGCGCACCGATAGCCAGAAATTCGGTCATCGCCGCCTGATCGAGGCTCAACCCCTCCGCCTTCAGCACGAATTGTTGCGGCACGCTCAGATATTCGACCATGCCGCCATCGCGATGAACGCCCAGCACACCGATATTGCGGCAGCAATTGCTCTTGCCCTTCAGGCAGGCGCTGCATTTGCCGCAAGAGATATAGGGAATGACGGTGACCACGTCGCCTGCGGACAGATGGCTGCCTTCCGGCGCCTCTTCCACCGTGCCGGAAAGCTCATGGCCCATGATGCGCGGATAAGAGAGATAAGGCTGGTTGCCGGTGAAGATGTGCAGATCCGTGCCGCAAACCCCGATGCGGCGAATACGCACCAGCACTTCGCCTTCGCCACGCACTGGTGTCGGCAGTTCCTTGGAAACGAGTTGACCTGGGGTTTCGCAGAAAATCGCCAGCATGTATCACCTGTGGGAAAGGGAATAAAAACGAACGGCGTTACCGCCAAAGACTGCCGCATGGTCCTTTGCCGGCACGATATCGCGGCAGAAATCCAGCCATACCTGATAGTCGCCCGCCAGCCGCAACACCGGCCAATCACTGCCGAAAATCACGCGGTTGCCGCCAAAGAGTTCCAGAATGGTCTCGGCATAAGGCCGTATCGCTTCCGGCCGCTGATCGCCGCGCTCGGTCAGCAGACCGGAAAGCTTGCAATGGACATTCGGAAGAGCCGCCAGAGCGGCCATATCCTTGCGCCAGTCGCTGTAGTGTCCGGCGGCAATCAGCGGCTTCGCGCCGTGATCGATGACGACAGGCAATTGCGGATGGCGGCGAGCAAAGGCGAGGAGATGAGGGAGATTGGGCGGCAGGACCAGCGCATCGAACGCCAGACCGTGCTCTACCAGCGTCGCCACGGCGGGATCGAGTGCCGGATCATCGATCCAGGCGACATCCTCGATGCCCTGCAACATCGGACGCACACCCTTGAACGCCGAATGTTTTGCCCGACGGGCGATTTCACTCGCCGCATCGGCGGACTTCATATCCACCCAGCCGACAACGCCCCTGATGAAATCGGTCTTTTCCGCCAGTTCCAGCATGAAATCCGTGTCGGCCGCCGTCTCCATCGTCTGAACCAGCACGGTGCCGGAAACTCCGGCAGCGGCCAGCAAAGGCGACAGGTCGGCGGGGAGAAAATCCCGGTAGATGGCGGCGAGCGACGGCGGCGGCCACTGCCCGGCGCGATCCTTCATCAGCCAGAAATGCTGGTGGGCGTCGATGAGCATCGCCTCAGGCCTTTCCGCCCGGTACGGGCGCACCTTCGGCGACCAGGCCGCGCCTGTGCAGTTCGGACCAGAATTCATCCGGGATCGACTGCTCGAACCACTCTATATTGGAGGCGAGCTGCTGCGCATTGCGCGCACCCGAAACGACCGTGACCGATGCCGGATGGGCAAGCGGAAATTGCAGTGCGGCCGCCTGCAGCGATACGCCGAGTTCCTCGCAAACACCCTGCAGCGCATCGACACGCGTAAGAATATCGGCAGGCGCGTCGGCATAATTGAATTTGCGGTTGCCGGCCAGAATGCCGGAATTGAATGCACCGGCGACAACGATGGCGACACCGCTTTCAGCGCAACGGTTCATGAAAGCAAGGCTCTGCTGCTCCAGCAGCGTATAACGGCCGGCAAGCATGGCGACGTCTATATCGAAGACATCCATGGCGTCGCTGACGATTTCCCACTCATTGACACCAAGGCCGACGGCCCCCGTCGATCCCTCCTCGCGCAGCTTGCCAAGCGCCCGGAAGCCGCCGCCGGTGGTCAGCTGCTCCCAGTAGTGCTGATGCTTTTCGCCATGGGTGAAGGAGCCGATATCATGGACATAAAGAATATCCGGCTTCAGAACGCCTAGCCGTTGCTGGCTTGCCTCGAAGGAGCGCAGAATACCGTCATAGGAATAATCATAGACCGGGCGGAACGGCAGGGGCGTTATATAGGCATCCTCCTCCGGACCCACGGTCTCGTCCGGCACCATCACACGGCCGACCTTGGTGCTCAGCGTGTATTCGTTCCGGTCATGCTCCGTCACCATGGTGCCGAGGCGGCGCTCCGACCGCGTATAGCCGTAGAACGGCGCGGTATCAAAATAACGCATGCCGCTTTCCCATGCCTTGTCGAACGCGCCCTTGGATTCCTCATAGGGCGTGACGCGGTAGAGATTGCCCATCTGGGCGCAACCGAGGCCCATGACGGTGACGTCGACGGCGCGGCGCGGCAATTTACGTGTATCGGAGACTTTCATCGCAGGGACTTTCCAGCTCGCCTTTGGAAGGACGCGCCGCCGCAAGGCGGCGCGCCGTCAGCATTAGTAAAGCACGTTCTTGGCTTCAGGCTTCTCGATATTGTCCTTGGTGACAACAACAACGCCGGTATCGACGAACTTCTCAACCTTTTCCTTGTTGATGAGCTTGGTCACGGTTTCCACGCCCTTTTCACCCATCTGGTACGAACCCTGAACCACGATGCCGGCAAGCGTGCCGTCCTTGACGAAGCTCTGCAAATCCTGGTTACCGTCAAAGCCGATGGCGACGACCTTGCCGGCCTTGCCGGACTGGGCAAGCGCGCGGCCGACACCGATGGCAGTAGGCTCATTGGCGCCGAAAATGCCCTTCAGGTCGGAATTGGCGGCCAGCACGTCGGTGGTCTGGTTCAGCGCGGTCGCCATCTGCGACTGCGAATAGAACGGACCAACGATCTGAAGCTTCGAGTGCATCTGGATGTAGTCGGTAAAACCGCCGACACGGCCGATTTCGGAACCGGCACCGGCGACATAGGACATGACGGCAATCTTGCCTTCCGTGCCAACCTTGTCGATCAGCGCCTGGGCCGCCAGTTCGCCGGCCTTCTTGTTATCGGTTGCCAGGAACGACTGGTAATATTGCTCCGAACCCTTGGCGAGCTGCGAGTCGATCAAAACGACGGGAATACGGGCTTCCCAGGCCTTCTTGACGGCCGGCACCAGCGCGTCCGGGTCGGAAGGTGCCAGGACAATGCCCGCGACCTTACGATTGATGGCGTTTTCGACCATGTTGACCTGGTCGGCAATGGCGGACTCGGCAGCCGGACCCTGGAAGGTCATGGTATTGCCGGAAGAGTTCTTCATCGCCGCATCAGCACCCTTCTGAACATTCTGCCAGAAGGTGGAGTTGACGGTCTTGACGATGACGGCGATCTCACCGGCCTGCACGGTGGAAACGCTCCACAGCGCGATTGCGGATGTCAGAAGGGCAGTCGCAATTTTCTTCATTTCTTCCTCCGTGATGTCGGCATACCGGGCCTCCCCTGCCGATCTTGTTTGCGGAAAGGGTCCGCAGCCCTTTGGTCAGCGGCGGTTGCGCAGCTGGTCGATCCAGACGGTGACCAGAATGACGAGGCCGATGATGATCTGTTGCGTGAAGGCGGACACGCCATTCATATTGAGACCGTTGCGCAGGATGCCGATGACGAAGGCGCCAATGGCCGTGCCGGAAATGGTGCCCACGCCGCCGATCAGCGACGTGCCACCTATGACCGCACTGGCAATGGCATCCAGCTCATACATCACGCCTTCGTTTGGCTGGGCGGTAACGAGACGCGACATCAGCACGCAGCCCGTGAGCCCGGCGAGCGTGCCGGACAGGATGTAGGTGAAATTGGTGACACGGGCGACATTGACGCCGGAAAGGCGCGCGGCTTCGGCGTTGGAACCGACAGCGTAAATGTGACGGCCAAGGATCGAGCGGTTGAGCATGAAGGAAACCGCAAGCGCAATCACCACCATCAGGATGACGGGGTAGGGGATACCGGGAAACACCACATTAGGAAAGCCGTCGTCACCGATAGTGACGATGCGAAAGAGGGCGCCGTTGCCAAGTTCGCCAAAGGATTCGCCGAGGCCCGAAACGGCGCGCGCGCCGGTGATTTGCAGGGCCACGCCGCGGGCGATCAACATCATGCCTAGGGTGGCGATGAAGGGCGGTAGCTTGAAACGGGTGACCAGAAGACCGTTAATGAAGCCGCAGAGCGATCCCGTCAGAATGCCGAGCAACATGCCGACCGGCACCGGCATACCGAGTTCCTTCACCGCAAGAGCGGCGACGACACCGGCGAGCGCCAGCACCGAACCGACCGAAAGATCGATACCACCGGTGATGATGACGCAGGTAGCCCCGATGCCGAGCAGCGCGATGGACGTGACCTGCAAGGCAATCGTCATGCCGTTATTGACGGTGAAGAAGGCGCTGCTGGTGGCGGAGAACACCGCGACGAGGGCGAACAGGCTGCCGAGCGCGGCAAACTTCTGGATGATGTCCTTCTGGCGATCGCTGACAGCGAAGCCCTTTTTAGGTTCTGCAATATTGGCCATGTCGTTCCTCACTGCGCGGCCCGGCCGTAACCGGACGCATACCGCATGATTTCTTCCTGATTGGTCTTGGCGGTTTCGAGCACGCCCGTAATCCGGCCCTGATGGAAAACGGCGATACGATCCGTCAGCCCCAGAATTTCCGGCAGTTCCGAGCTGATGAGAATGACGCCGATACCCTGCGCGGCGAGCTCGTCCATGATCTTGTAGATCGCGAATTTCGCGCCGACATCGATGCCGCGTGTCGGCTCGTCGAAGAACAGCACGCGCGACTGCCGGAACAGCCATTTGCCGATAATGATTTTCTGCTGATTGCCGCCGGAAAGCAGTCGCACCGTCTGCCCGATGGAGGGAGTACGGATATTCAGGAGATCGACGTAGCGCTTTGCCACATCGTCATGCTTTTTGAAGTCGATGAGCCCGAAACGGTTGGAAACCTCGCCGAGATTGGCAAGCGTCGTATTGGCCGCCACTGACATCTTGATGGCGAGGCCATCGCTTTTGCGATCTTCCGAGAGATAGGCGATGCCTTCTTCGATGGCGTCCTGCGGTGAGCCGATCGAAAGCTCGCGCCCGTTGAAAACGATCCTGCCCGCATCGAGCGGATCGGCGCCGAAGACAGCCCGGGCGACTTCGGTGCGGCCGGCACCCATCAACCCGGCAAAACCGAGGATTTCACCACGGCGCAGCGAAAAACCGACGTCGTGGAACACGCCGCTGCGCGTCAGGCCCTCGACGAAAAAAATAACGTCTTCCGTGGGGCGCGATGTCCGCTCGGGGAATTTGTCTTCCAGCGAACGCCCCACCATGCGCGTGACAATGTCATCAACGGTGATCGAGGCAAAATCGTCGGTTGAAATATAACGTCCGTCGCGCAGAACCGTCACACGATCGACGATTTCGGCCATTTCATCGAGACGATGGGAAATATAAACGATCCCGACACCGGATGCCTTGAGATCGCGGATGACCTTGAACAGGAGCCGGGTCTCCTGCTCGGTCAGCGAAGAGGTCGGCTCATCCATGATGAGCACTTCAGCGTCAAGAGAAAGCGCCTTGGCGATTTCCACCATCTGACACTGAGCGACCGAAAGGCCGCGGACAATCTGGTCCGGATCGATATCCACACCCAGCCGGTCGAGACAACGCTTGGCATCGAGACGCAGCTTCTTGCGGTCGACGAGTAAACCACGACGTGGTTCGCGCGCAAGATAGATGTTTTCAGCGACGGAAAGATGCGGAACGAGGTTGAGTTCCTGGTGGATGATGGCGATGCCGGCGGCTTCGGATTCCAGCGGCGATGCATATTGCACCTTCGCACCTTTATGAAGGATGGTGCCGTCGCTCGGCTGATAGACGCCGCTGACGATCTTCATCAGCGTCGATTTTCCCGCGCCATTTTCGCCGCAGACGGCATGCACCTCGCCTGCGCGCAGATCGAAATGCACGTTCGAAAGTGCTTTGACGCCGGGAAATTCCTTGCTGATATTATCGAGGCGCAGGAGCACCGCGCGCTGTCCGTGCGCCATCCGTTCAGACGAAAAATCGCCCCGAATTGTCGATGCGCCCTGCGACATCTGGAAACCTCCACCCTGTTCCCCGCTCCACCGGGGGCCTTTAACAGGGCAAATGGTTAGGCCGGTTTTTTATAATGGTCAAGCCAATTAGGTTAAAAATTGGAGGCTAGCTTTAGAGGCAACGGATAGCCATCGTGAGAAACTTTAAAATAGTATCGTATTTTCAGTATATTGAGTAATTTCTTGCGTATTGCTACACTTGGCGTTACGGTAAGGCCAAATACAAGCATCACGAAGGCTTCAGCAAAAAACACATGAGTGGTCAGGCCAAAATAGCGGAACCGCGCAGGCTGTATCAACAGATTGCGGATCAGATACGCGAACTCATCGACATGGGTGAATTCCTGCCTGGGACGCGGCTTCCTGCTGAGCGGGAACTGGCGCAGAAACTCGGTGTATCGAGGCCTTCCTTGCGCGAGGCGCTGATTGCGCTTGAAATCGATAACACCGTTGAAATTCGCATGGGTTCCGGCGTCTATGTATCGGCCGAAGCGCTGCAGACTACCCATCATACCAAATCGCTCGGTGACAGCCCCTCCGAACTGATGCAGGCGCGCGCCGCTCTGGAGGGTGCCACCATCGTGTTGGCGGCAAGCCGGATGACTGATGAGACAATCGCGACCCTCCGCCAGATACTCAATACCATGCAGCGGGAAATCGAAGCCGGCCGCAAGCCTCTGGATCAGGATCGACTGTTTCACGTCATCATCGCCGAGCAATCCGGTAACAGCGTTTTGGCCCGAATGGTGGCGAACCTCTTCGACGAGCGCCACAGCCCCATTTCGGCCCAGCTTCGCGTGAAATTTGAAGACCGCGATACCTGGACCCAAGCCCTTCAGGAGCACGAGGCCATTCTGGCGGCGCTTGAACTGAAAGACCCGCTGCTGGCGCAGGCCGCCATGCATACGCATCTGGAAGGTTCGAAGAGACGCTGGGTCGAAAATTGATCTAGAAACATAGCAGGCAATATAACGGGAGGAGGATAACCCGTGAGTGAGAATTCCGAGGCAACCATTTTGCTGAACGCCAACGACAATGTCGCGGTGGCACGTCGGTCCATTCCGGCCGGCGGCGCGACGGGCAGGGGCGATCTGGCGGCGCTCGAGCTGATCGGGCGCGGGCACAAGGTGGCCCTGAAGTTCATCAAATCGGGCGATGAGGTGCTGAAATACGGACAGGTCATTGGTATCGCCACCCAGGATATTGAGCCCGGCCGGCACGTGCACCTGCACAATCTCGCCATGGTGCCTTCCGAACACGCACATCAGTTCAGTGTTGATATCGAAGAAAAGGGCATGGTGCCGGAAGCCGAACGCCGGACGTTTAGGGGTTATGACCGCGGTCTCGGTGGTGTTGGAACGAGAAACTATATCGGCGTCATCGCTTCGGTGAACTGTTCCGCCACGGTGTCGCGTTACATCGCGGATTATTTCAACAAGCAGGGCGGCCTTGATGGTTTCGACAATGTCGATGGCGTCGTGGCGCTGACCCATGGCGGCGGCTGTGCGCTGAATACGAAATCGGAAGGTTACCGCCTGCTGATCCGCACCATTCAGGGTTATGCCCGCCACCCGAATTTCGGCGGCATTCTGCTGATCGGCCTCGGTTGTGAAACCAACCAGATCGCGCCCATTCTCGAACATTACAAGATGGAAGAGGGTGAGCGGCTGCGCACCATGACGATCCAGCAGCATGGCGGCACCCGCAAGACAATCGATGCGGCGATCGCCGAGATCAAGGCCATGCTGCCTATGGTCAATGCCGCCCGCCGCACGGAACAACCGCTTTCCAAGCTGAAGGTGGCGCTGGAATGCGGCGGTTCGGATGGTTATTCCGGCATTTCCGCCAACCCGGCTCTGGGTTACGCCTCCGACCTCATCGTCCGTAACGGCGGCACCACAGTCCTCTCGGAGACGCCGGAGATTTACGGCGCCGAGCATCTCCTGACGAAGCGCGCCGTCACCCCTGCCGTCGCCGAGAAGCTCCTACAGCGTATAGACTGGTGGCGTGATTATACCGCCCGCAATGGCGACGAACTCAATAACAACCCCTCCCACGGTAACAAGCTTGGCGGCCTGACCACGATTCTGGAAAAATCGCTGGGCGCGGTCGCCAAGGGCGGCTCCATGCCGCTGAAGGCGGTTTATGAGTTTGCTGAAACCGTGACGGAACAGGGTTTCGTCTTCATGGATACACCCGGCTATGACCCCGTTGCCGTCACCGGCCAGGTCGCGGGCGGCTGCAACGTCATCTGTTTCACCACCGGTCGCGGCTCGGTTTCCGGTTTCAAGCCGTCGCCGTGCATCAAGATCGCCACCAATTCCGAAATGTATGAACACATGAAGGAAGACATGGATATCAATTGCGGTGAGATCGTCACCGGCGCTGAAACCATCGAAGAATCCGGCAAACGAATTTTCGAGCATATTCTGGCGGTAGCGTCCGGCGACAAGACCGTCAGCGAAATATACGACTACGGCGATAATGAATTTGTGCCGTGGCAGGTTGGAGCCGTGACCTGAACACTGCGGCGCCAAGACTGTCCCACGTGAAACAAAAGGCCCGGAAATCAATTTCCGGGCCTTCTTTATTCCTGATTATTTCCGCGCTTAATGGCGGAAGTGGCGCATGCCGGTAAAGACCATTGCCACATTATGCTCATTCGCAGCGTCAATCACTTCCTGATCGCGCATGGAGCCGCCCGGCTGGATGACAGCGGTAGCGCCAGCAGCAATCGCGGCGAGCAAACCATCGGCAAAGGGATAAAATGCTTCCGAAGCGACGGCGGAGCCGCGCGTCAACGGCTCGGCAAGACCAAGAGCCTTGGCGGCATCTTCCGCCTTCTGGGCAGCGATACGCGCGGAATCCACACGGCTCATCTGGCCTGCGCCGATACCCGCGGTCTGCCCGTCCTTGGCGTAAATGACGGCATTGGACTTCACATGCTTGGCGATCTTGAAGGCAAACTTCATGTCTTCAAGTTCCTGCGGTGTCGGCGCTCGCTTGGTGACGACCTTGAGGTCCAGATCCTCGACCATGCCATTGTCGCGGCTCTGCACCAGCAGGCCGCCCGAGACGGTCTTCGCAGTGAGGCCAGCCGCGCGCGGATCAGGCAAACCGCCAGCGGCAAGAAGGCGCAGGTTCGGCTTGCGGGCGATGATGGACTTGGCTTCTTCGGTGACATCAGGCGCGATGATGACTTCGGTGAAGAGCTTGACGATCTCTTCCGCCGTTTCCGCATCGAGCGTGCGGTTCAGGGCAATCACGCCACCAAAAGCGGAAACGGAATCGCATGCCAGCGCCCGCCGGTAAGCTTCGGCAAGTGTCGGCCCCGTCGCCACGCCGCAGGGATTGGCGTGCTTGATGATAGCGACTGCCGGCGTATTTTCCGGCAAGAATTCCGCCACGAGCTCGTAAGCTGCATCGGTGTCATTGATGTTGTTGTAGGAAAGCTGCTTGCCCTGAAGAAGCGTCGCGGTCGCAACGCCAGGACGCTTTTCGCCGGTGAGGTAAAAACCAGCGCTCTGGTGCGGGTTTTCGCCATACCGCATCTTTTCCTTCAGCGCGCCGCCGATAGCGCGGTAATCCGGCGTTTCGATTGCAAGCGCCTCTGCGAACCAGTTGGAAATCACCGCATCATAGGCAGCGGTGCGGGCATAAGCCTTGGCGGCAAATCGCTGGCGCAGCGTATAGGACGTCTGGCCGTCATCGGCCTGCAGGGCCTCAACCAGATCGGGATAGTCAGACGGATCGGTAACCACAGTGACATAGGCGTGGTTCTTGGCGGAAGCGCGGATCATGGCCGGGCCGCCAATATCGATGTTTTCCACCGTCGTCGGATAATCGCCGCCCTTGGCGCGAACTTCTTCGAAGGGATAGAGATTGATGACCGATAGATCGATCGCCTCGATGCCGTGCGCCTTCATCGCCTCGACATGATCGGCATCATCCCGGATCGCCAGCAAGCCGCCATGAACGCTGGGATGCAGCGTCTTCACGCGACCATCCATGATCTCGGGAAAATTCGTGACGTCTGAGACATCCGTAACCGGCAGGCCTGCCTCAGCAATGGCCTTTGCCGTACCGCCGGTCGAAAGCAGCTTGACGCCAAGCTTGGAAAGCACCGTCGCCAATTCGATAATGTCCGTCTTGTCAGACACGGAGAGAAGCGCCGTGCGGATTTTTACCTTATCGGGGGCGGGAATTTTCTTGGACACGACGGCCATCAGGCATACTCCGTTTAACGGGGAGGACAGGCTGGAATGGAATTGATCCAGCAATTGCCGCCGCGTTAACACAGCTTACCGGATTAATAAACAGCGGGGATGCCGAACGATGACAACTATGGTGGTTTTTGACCGGCATCGCCGGAAATTTGCCTAGGCTTGGCGTTCGATCAGCCAGCGGATTTCCCGCGTATTCGCAAGATTGAAGGGGAGTTCAATCTGCTGCGACGGGCGCATACCGGATGCGTCGGCCATGAAGACGTCTTCGGTGACGAAAAGCTCCAGCCCGGGTGCGGAAAACAGCCAGACGATTCCATCCGCTGCCTCCAGATAGACCGACTCCTCATCCCGCTGATGTAGCTGAATGTGGGGATGAATATGGAAACGTGAAACCGCTGTGACCGACTGCGATTGCGCTTTCGCCGCATTTTCGTCGCGCCGCAGCAGATCCCGACCCTTTATCTTGGTGCCGACCGCATTCAGTTCTATTTCCCGCTCATGGTAACAACCGAAATTCTGCAAATAACCGTCATGTGATGCCCAGAGAACATCATTACCGTTAGCATCCGCCCCGCGCCTGCTGTCGACGTGGGTGACGCCTGACACCATAATCGGACCAAGTAGCCGCGAGCGCGACAGTCTACAGGATGAGGTATCCGCAAGCGTGACGGTGGAATGCGCCGCCGTGGAACGGCTGGCGCGCTGATATTCCGGCGCGGCGTTACGTGGAAAGCCGGAATTGACGATGAAGCGGTTCTTGCCGCAGGACATTTCGAAAGACAGGCAACCCGAATGAGCACTCCGTGAAAGCTCCGCCGAGCCGGGATACCCTGTATCGACGATGATGACCGTATCGTCCGTCGCAAGCCGGTGATAGTTCACATCCGGCAGGACCTTTGAAGGCCGGCCGGCCGTTTCATCATAGCGCAATACGGAAACAAGCTCATTGGCGAGCGTGGCCGTGGCGCCGTTGAACAGCGCGAGATCGCCGCCCTGATGCCGGAAGAATCGGATCGCCGGGAACATGCGGTCTATCGCCGGCACCAGACCTGACGGCAGATCATGGCCGAGATTGATATAACTTTGCCGAAGCGGCAGGAGATCGAGCAACAGATCCAGCATGACGCGTGGATTACGGGAAACATGTCCGCCATCGGGCAGAATCTGGCGTTCCATTTCCTGAGCCAGCTTCATTCCATTCCGCGTGATCCGTGAAAGGCGCGTTGGCATGGCAATGGAAGCCATGGCCAATGCAATCCTGATCCTCAGCCGCGCTTCGCCATCGGGCGCGTGTCTGACAATTCTTTCGAGATACCGCACATGAAAGGCGAGGCTTTTCAGAAACCGGCGATAAAAGCCGGCATCGGCCTCGTATAAAACGACGGGAGAGTGCGAAAGCCAGGCAATGAGCCTTTGTGCGGCGATTTCCGGTGACCAAGCAATACCTGCAAGCCGTTTGCCATGAAGCACCATCCACTCCGCAACAATGCGGCGCGCTCGTTTGCAGGCCTCGCTCGATTTATCGGAGCGAATATGCCGTAGCCAACTAAATGCATGCAGCCGTTCTTCAAAGACCACCGAGGGATATTCCATCTGAAATGGCGAAGCTCCGCCAGTTTCGACGACACGCCCGGCCAGCGCGATGCGGCCCCGCAACAGTTCCTCGGCGAAATAGGGATCGATGGCTCTAAGATCGGTCGGCGCCGCCACCAGACCGTCTGGCGCACGAGTGGCAAATCGCGACATATGCAGGCGCAGAGGAGTGAGTCCGACACACAGATGACGATACGCCATCCGCGACAGAAGACCGGCGGCATTCATGCTGCCTGCAAAGGACCCTAACAAGCTGTGTTTCCCGTTTCACATGTTTTGTTTTTATCAGTGAACCGCGACGACCGGAACGTTTTCGATAAATATCTAATGATTCGCGAGAGCTTGGCTTTTTTCTACTTCTTACGCAAGACACTGCTAAAAAACCCATCGACGCCGCCGAACATATCCGGCGTTGTGCGAAGATCGCCATCGGGACTGATGGCCGCTTCCATTCCGGGCCAATCCTCGCGGCGGACGGCAACACGCTCCACGTCGGGATTTTCCGCCAGAACCTCGGCAATCATCGCTTCTCCTTCAGAAGGATCCAGCGAGCAATTGGAGAAGACAACGAGACCGCCCGGTCCAACAAGGGTCAGCGCATGCCGCAGCATCTGGCCCTGAAGGGCAGCGAGTTTGGCAATATCGTTCTCATCCTTGGTCCAGCAGACATCGGGATGTTTGCGAAGTGTCCCGGTGGAAGAACAGGGCGCATCGAGGAGGACCGCGTCAAAGAGCTGTTCCGGCTGATACTTCAGCATATTGGCCTCCACCGTTTCGGCACGGAGACCAAGCCGGTCGAGGTTTTCCCTGAGGCGACGAAGACGGTTTCCCGACTGATCCAGCGCCGTCACCTTGGCGCCCGCCAGCGCAAGCTGCGCGGTCTTGCCGCCCGGGGCCGCACAGAGATCGGCAACACGTTTGCCCGCAATGTTACCCATAAGCCGAACCGGCATGCTGGCGGCAAGATCCTGCACCCACCATGCACCCTCCGCGAAGCCTTCGAGCGAGGGGATCTGCCCCTCGAATTCACCCAGACGCACGCTGCCGTTCGGCATCAGCGTACCGCCCAGTTTTTCCGCCCACAGAGCGGGATCAACCTTGATCGTGAGATCGATAGAGGAAGGCGTCAGCTGCGCTTGCGAAATCCTCTGAGCCGCCTCAATTCCGTAAGCCGAAACAAGCCGCTCGTAGAACCAGTCCGGCAGCACGGGAACGTCGGCGACAGCCTTTTCGATCTCCATCTTTTCACGACCGAGCCGTCGAAGAACAGCGTTCACCAGTTTGACGAAACGCCGGTTGCGCGGATCGCGGTGAGCCTGCTCCACGGCGAGATCGACAGCGGAATGGTCCGGCACATCGAGGTAAAGCATCTGCGCCGCACCGACGACAAGAACGTGATGCAGCGATCGCGCGCCCTGCGGCAGCGGACCATCGAGCAGCATCGACAAAGCCGTTTCAATCCGGGGGAGGTGGCGAAGCGCGCTGTTGACGATGGCCCTCACGAGCGCCCGGTCGGCAAGCGACAGGGCTCGATAGACGGGATTGCCGTTCTCGCTATCGAGCATCCCATCCAGCGAGGTCTTTTTTTCCAGAACGGCGGCCAGAATGCGAGTGGCGGCAATGCGCGCGGCGAGACCCGGCTTATCCTGGAAAGACGAAGGGCCGTCTTCACGGCCCTTCCCATTAGCCGGTCTCGGTTTTCTGGACCGCGCCGGCTTATTCTGAATATCGGATGTCAAGACCACGGCCCCTTGCGCTCGTTTTCATTGCCTCGTCCCCAGCCTGTTTTGGGAACGGAGCTTGATTTGCGCAGAGGTCTATCACCCGATGGCGGCGGCGTCGATCCTCGCGGGGAAAACTCCTGCGCCATGGCGTGCAGTGCGGCCAAGCGATTTTCCGTATTCGGATGCGTGGAGAAGAGATTGTCCATGCGCTCGCCGGAAAGCGGATTGATGATGAACATATGCGCCGTTGCCGGGTTACGCTCGGCATCGTCATTGTGGATACGCTGCGCCATGCCCGAAATCTTCTGCAATGCGGAAGCAAGCCAGAGCGGGTTGCCGCAGATTTCCGCGCCGCGCCGGTCGGCGGAATATTCCCGTGTGCGGCTGATCGCCATCTGCACCAGCATCGCGGCCAGCGGCGCCACGATCATCGCCACCAGCACGCCGATAAAGCCGAGCGGATTATTGTTGTTCTCCCGGTTGCCGCCGAAGAAGAAGGCAAAATTGCCGAGCATGGATATGGCGCCCGCCAGCGTGGCGGTGATTGTCATGGTCAGCGTATCCCGGTTCTGCACATGCGCAAGCTCATGCGCCATGACACCGGCCACTTCCTCCGGTGTCAGACGCTGCAGCAATCCTGTCGAAGCGGCAACGGCGGCGTTCTGCGGATTACGCCCGGTCGCGAAGGCGTTGGGTTGCGGGCTATCGTAAATATAGACCTTCGGCATCGGCAGACCGGCATTTTGCGACAGGTCGCGGATCATGTGAAAAAATTCGGGCGCATTCGCCTCGTCGATCTCCCGCGCATGATAGGCGGAGAGAACCATCTTGTCAGAGTTCCAGTAGGAAAAAATATTCATACCGGCTGCTATGACCAGGGCAATCATCATGCCGCCCTTGCCGCCGATCAGAAAACCGACACCCATGAACAATGCGGTCATGAAGGCCAGAAGCATTGCCGTGCGCATCATGTTCATCCGTTTAACTCTCCTTGTCACTCACCGGGAATATTCCGGGGTTTATAAAGCCCCTCGGATTATATATCATCTGGTAAACGGCAAACGTATTTCAATATCCCGTCATAGGGAGGATTTCATGCAGAATGCGAATAATGACAACGCCACAGACAGCGGCGCGGAAGGTGTAAAGCGACTTTCGCCGGCGGCGCAGCGAGCGTTGAAAGAAGCGGAAGAACGGCGCAGGCAACAGGCCGATCTCAAGTTGCCGCCGGAAACCGGCGGCCGCGGCGGTGCAGAACCCGTGCGTTTCGGCGATTACGAAATAAAAGGCCGGGCCATCGATTTTTGAGCCCATAAATAAAAATACCCGCCAAAGGCGGGTATTTTATATTTTAAAACAAATAGGTACTTATTTCTGCTCCAGAAGCCGGCATACCGCTTCAAGCTGTTCCAATGTCCGGTAACCGATACGGATTTGCCCAGATCCGCCCTTGTGGCTGATCTTTACATCCAGCCCAAGAGCATCGGACAGGCTGCGTTCGAGCGCAATCGTATCGGAATCCTTTTCCGCAGCAGGTCGCTTCTCCGCAACATCGCCCTGCGATTTGATGTCATTCTGCGCCAGGCGCTCGGCATCACGAACCGAAAGTCCCTTGGATACGATTGTTTTCGCGAGCGTCGCCGGATCGGAAGTGGAAACAAGCGCGCGCGCATGACCTGCGGAGAGCGAACCATCCGCCAGCATATCCCTTACCGGATCGGGAAGCTTCAAAAGCCGCAGGCTGTTGGCAACGTGGCTTCGGCTCTTGCCGATGATTTCACCGAGATCATTCTGCGTATAGCCATGTTCGGCGATGAGCTGCTCATACCCCATCGCTTCTTCGAGCGGATTGAGATCGGAACGCTGTACGTTTTCGACAATCGCCAGTTCCAGCGCCGTGCGATCATCCACGTCGCGAACAATGACGGGAACATCGGTAAAGCCCGCCAGCTGCGCCGCGCGCCAGCGGCGCTCACCGGCTATAATCTCGTAGCGGTTGACTCCTACCGTTCTCACCACCACTGGCTGAACAATTCCATGCTGACGAATGGAGGCAGCAAGGTCCTGCAGCTCGTTTTCATCAAAATGACGCCGCGGGTTTCTTTGGCTGCGAGCGATGAATTCAATGGGAATGGTGCGATCAGCGTTAACCGCGCGTTGAGGCTCGCCGACCGGTACGGGCTGATCCATTTCACCGATCAATGCGGCAAGACCGCGCCCCAACCGACGCTTGGAAAGATCATCACTCATAAAATATTACTCCATACAGTCCGCAAATGTCAGGCAGCTTTGCGCAGGCGCTCTCTCTGGATCACTTCGGATGCAAGTTGCAAATAGGCCTGACTGCCGGCGCATTTCAGGTCATAAAGAATGGCCGGTTTACCATAGGACGGTGCTTCCGAAACACGAACGTTGCGTGGAATGAGGGTATGGTAAACCTTCTCGCCAAGATGGCTTCTCACATCCGAAACGACCTGTTGCGCAAGATTGTTACGCGCATCGAACATCGTCAAAACGATACCCTGTATATCAAGCTGCGGATTGACCGATCCACGTATCTGGCTGACCGTATCCAGCAGCTGGCTGAGACCTTCCAGGGCAAAGAACTCACATTGCAGCGGCACCAGCACCGAATGGGCGGCCGTCATCGCATTCATCGTCAAGAGATTGAAAGAGGGCGGGCAATCAACAAGAATGTAGGAGTAGCCCTTGGCTTCCATCGTCTCCATGGCCGCACGCAGCAGGAAAACGCGGTTGGAAACATTCGCGACCTGCATTTCGAAACCGAGCAAATCCATCGTGGAAGGCACGATATCGAGATTTGGAACGGCCGTGGGAACAGCAACGTCCGCTACCCCATGATCCCCCAGGAGAAGATCATAGGAAGAAAGCTTGCGCTCCTTGCGGTCAATGCCAAGCCCGGTACTCGCATTACCCTGCGGGTCCAGATCCACGATCAGTACACGCTCACCAATAGCCGCCAGTGCGGTAGCCAGATTGATGGCGGTTGTTGTTTTACCGACGCCGCCTTTCTGGTTAGCAACTGCGATAATCCGGTTTTTTTCAAAAGTCATGCCGCACCTGGCCAGTTCGTCAGCGCCTCAAAGCAAGGTTGCTGATTTCAAGAACAACAGAATCTGCCTCAATGGCACTCTGATGTTTTACCAGATCAAACTTCCAGCGACCATGTGCTTTCTGCACTTCAGAATCATAATCCCGGCCTTTATTAAAATAGGCCTTGAGATTTGGGTTATTCTGCGCCCAGGGATGAATATAATCGAAAAGCAAATCCAGTTCGGCGAGCGCGCGAGCCGAAACAGCCTCGCAGTTTTTGATGATCTCCGGTGCCGTCTCGATCCTGACGGGGTGAACTGCACCTCTTGCACCGGTTTCCTTCAGTGCAATTCGCAGGAATGCCGCCTTTTTATTGTTACTTTCGACCAGATCAACCCAGCCGTCGCCAAGATCAGCAAGAAAAATCGCGGTGACAATACCGGGGAATCCGCCGCCGCTTCCAAGATCAATCCATTTTTTTGGCTGCGGAGAGAGTTGGAATATTTGCGCGCTATCAGCCACATGCCGGTTCCAAAGCTCCGCGAGAGTGGAAGGTGCTACCAGATTCGTGGTCTTGTTCCACTTCTTAAAAAGCTCGACAAAATATTCGAGTCTTTCCTGTGTTTCACGTGAAACACTCTGGCCGTTTATCTTCATAATCCGACTCGCTATTGGTGCATGCGTAATTTTTCACTTCGCGTTGCGGAATCCTTCCGCAGAAGTGCGAGCAGCAGCGATATCGCAGCCGGTGTCATGCCGTCAACACGAGCGGCTTGGGCAATATTCTCAGGACGGGCTTTTTCCAGCTTTTGTTTAAGCTCGTTGGAGAGGCCGGATAGGCTCTTAAAATCAAAGTCATCAGGGATTTTCCTGTCTTCGTCCCGTTTGATATCGATGATATCAGCACTCTGCCTTTGCATGTAGACCGCATAACTCGCCTCAATCTGCAAGGTCTCGGCCACTTTCCCATGGAGGGCGCCCAGTTCTGGCCAATGCTTGGCAAGGACTTCGAGAGACATATCCGGATAGGCGAGCAATTCATAAACAGACCTGCGTTGACCGTCCTGATTAAGTTTCAACCCTTGCTTCGCCGCCTGGGATGGGCTGATGGAAATAGCCTTCAGCAGCTCTCGAGCACGATCCAAATCGGAAATGAAATTCGCGAAGCGTTCCTGCCGCTCGCGGCCGACAATGCCAGCAATCTGGCCAACTGGTGTAAGCCGCAGATCCGCATTGTCCACGCGCAGCGAAAGGCGATACTCCGCTCTGGAGGTAAACATGCGGTAGGGTTCACTGACGCCCTTCGATGTCAGGTCATCAATCATGACCCCAATATAGGACTCGGTTCGGCTAAAATAGACCGGATCGGCATTGCCTGCATAAAGCGAGGCATTCAAGCCGGCAACAAGACCTTGAGCACCCGCCTCTTCATAACCCGTCGTTCCATTGATCTGGCCGGCTAGAAACAATCCCGCAATCTTACGGCATTCCAGCGAGGGTTTCAGCTCGCGTGGATCGACATAGTCATATTCGATCGCATAACCCGGCTGCAGAATCGTCACCTGTTCAAGGCCCGGTATCGTTCGGATAAATTGTTCCTGCACGGCAGCGGGAAGGGACGTTGATATGCCATTTGGATAAATGGTGTGATCGTCGAGACCTTCCGGCTCGAGGAATATCTGATGACCGTCCCGTTCACCGAAACGGGTGATTTTATCCTCAATCGACGGGCAATAACGCGGACCGACCCCTTCGATCTGTCCCGAATACATCGCCGACAGATGAATATTGTCCTGAATGATCTTGTGGCCAGCTGGCGTGGTTCGAGTTACACCACATTCAATTTGGGGATTGAGAATACGATCCGTCATGAAGGAAAAGGGGACAGGATCCTCATCGGCAGCCTGCCGATCCACCGCATTCCAGTCAATCGTGCGTCCGTCCAGTCGGGCAGGGGTGCCGGTTTTAAGGCGCCCCATAACGAGACCCAATCGCGAGAGCGTATCAGAGAGGCCAACTGACGGCATTTCTCCAACGCGTCCCGCCGGAACCTTTTCGGAACCGATATGAATGAGGCCACGTAGGAAGGTACCGCTCGTCAGCACCACTGCGCCACACGGAATCCGGCTACCATTCTTCATGATAACTGCCGCGACACGATCATGCGCCATCTCAATATCGAAAGCATCGCCTTCAATAATGGTCAGGTTTTCAATCGCATCGATCTCCTGATGCATGGCATCGCGGTAGAGCCGGCGGTCGGCTTGGGTTCGCGGACCACGGACAGCCGGACCCTTCTTACGGTTGAGCATGCGGAACTGAATACCTGCCGCATCGGCAACCCGGCCCATCAAACCATCCAGCGCATCGATTTCCCGAACGAGGTGTCCCTTTCCCAGACCGCCTATGGCAGGATTACAGGACATGACACCAATCGTCTCACGCTTATGGGTAACAAGGGCGGTTTTTGCACCATGCCTTGCGGCAGCAGCTGCGGCTTCGCTTCCCGCGTGGCCACCGCCAATAACAATGACATCAAATGACTGGTGCATATCCCTGCGCCCTGTTCTACCAACATCGACATCACCGCTTCGGCCGCCGATGTTTCACGTGAATCATTTTCCTATGCAGAATTCCGAGAAGATCACGCCGAGCAAATCTTCCACATCAACGCGGCCGGTAATCCGTCCGAGCGATGTTGCAGCGAGTCTTAAATATTCCGACCTTATCGCAAGGTCCAGGGTCTCGGAATCGACCGCATCACTAACATAGTTCAGCGTCTCTTCAAGTCGTTTTTTATGCCGAGCGCGCGCAGGAACCAAAGTCTGGCCGGCACCGACGCGTTTTTCTAGTTCCTGCTTCAGCATCGACCGCAGTTCATTCAAGCCTATTCCTTCCTGGGCTGAGATAGACAGATCAAATCCATCATTCAAAGTAGGGGAATGGAGCGCTGTTTTCGTTCTCACTCGCAAATAGCTCTGGCTCCCGAGCGATTCAACAGGTTGTTTCGGGAACGAATCATTATCCTGAAGCAATAGAACGAGATCTGCCGTCTCGGCTGTCAAAACCGCGCGCCGCACGCCTTCAAGCTCAACGATATCCTGTGTTTCTCTTATTCCTGCCGTATCGAATATCCGAACCAAATATCCTTCCAGATTGATATCGACGCTCAAAACGTCTCGTGTTGTACCGGCAATGTCGGTAACGATCGCAACATCCCGACCGCTAAGAGCGTTCAAAAGAGTGGATTTGCCTGCATTTGGTTCACCGACCAGCGCCACCTTGAACCCGTCGCGAATGATTTCACCGCCGTTACCGCCCTGGAGATGATCACGGATTTCCGTTTTGAGAAGCGCCATGGCCTCCCAAACCTGAGCCGCCACGGAATCTGGAACGTCCTCCTCGTCGGCAAAATCTAGTTCCGCTTCGATGAGAGCGCGGGCTCGCGTCAGGCGGCTGGCCCAATCGTCATAAAGCGCCGACAATTTGCCAGTGCTCTGTTCCACCGCCAAGCGCCGCTGCATCTCCGTTTCAGCCTGCAACAGATCAGCGAGGCCTTCGACCTCAAGGAGATCCATCTTCCCATTCTCGAAGGCTCTACGAGAGAATTCACCGGCATCCGCGGGCCGAAGACCCTCAAGATTTTCGAGCTCGGCAAAAATCGAAGCCATGACCGCACGACTGCCATGGCTATGAATTTCAACGCAATGCTCACCCGTGAAGGAATTTGGAGCTGGAAAGGCGATTACCAGCGCCTGGTCGATGACATCGTCGTTTCGACTCCGAATCGAGCACAACATGGCCTTTCGTGGTGACGGAAGTTCCCGTCCCGTCAGCATCTTCAACGCATCGAAAGCTCTGGAGCCGCTAATCCTGAGAACAGCCACACCCGCCGGCAAGGCACCGCTGGAAAGCGCGTAGATCGTATCGGTGGAAGCTGGCATCATTCACCTCAGTCTAAAACAGGCAAGCCGCATCCGAATAAACGGACGCGGCTTTGAAGCTCTCACGATGAATCCGGCTAAAGGCCGGATCAGGTATTCATCGATTCGAAGAAATCCGAATTGTTCTTGGTCTGCTTCAGCTTGTCGATCAGGAATTCGATGGCGTCCATCGTACCCATCGGCGCGAGAATACGGCGAAGAACAAAAATCTTCTGCAGATCCTGACGCGGCACCAGCAGGTCTTCCTTACGCGTACCGGATTTCAGAATATCCAGTGCCGGGAAAATGCGCTTGTCGGCAACCTTGCGGTCAAGCACGATTTCCGAGTTACCCGTACCCTTGAATTCTTCGAAGATGACTTCATCCATGCGGCTGCCGGTATCGATCAGCGCGGTCGCGATAATGGTCAGTGAACCACCTTCTTCGATGTTACGCGCGGCCCCGAAGAAACGCTTCGGACGCTGCAGGGCGTTGGCATCGACACCACCCGTGAGAACCTTGCCGGAGGAGGGAACAACCGTATTGTAGGCACGGCCGAGGCGGGTGATGGAATCGAGCAGGATGACGACGTCGCGACCGTGTTCGACCAGGCGCTTGGCCTTTTCGATGACCATCTCGGCGACCTGCACGTGACGGACGGCTGGTTCGTCAAAGGTCGACGACACAACCTCGCCCTTCACGGAACGCTGCATGTCGGTCACTTCTTCCGGACGCTCATCGATAAGGAGAACGATCAGATAGCATTCCGGATGGTTTGCCGTGATGGAATGGGCGATGTTCTGCAGCAGAACGGTCTTACCCGTGCGCGGCGGCGCTACGATCAATCCGCGTTGACCTTTGCCGAGCGGTGCGACGAGATCGATCACACGCGACGACAGGTCCTTCGAAGTCGGAACGTCCAGTTCCATCTTGAAGCGCTCATTCGGGTAAAGCGGCGTTAGATTGTCAAAGTGAACCTTATGGCGGATCTTTTCCGGATCGTCGAAATTGATCGTATTGACCTTGAGAAGCGCGAAATAACGTTCGCCTTCCTTGGGGCCGCGGATCGGGCCTTCAACGGTATCGCCGGTTTTCAGCGAGAAGCGGCGGATCTGCGACGGCGAGATATAGATATCGTCCGGACCGGGCAGATAGTTTGCATTTGCGGATCGCAGGAACCCGAAACCGTCCTGCAGGACTTCGACGACGCCCTCGCCGATGATTTCGATGTCCTGGCTCGCGAGAACCTTGAGGATTGCGAACATGAGCTCCTGCTTGCGCATGGTGCTCGCATTTTCAACTTCCAGGGATTCGGCAAAAGTCAGCAAGTCGGTAGGCGATTTGCTCTTAAGTTCCTGAAGCTTCATTTCAGCCATGAAGAGAAGACCGTTTGATAATGTAATGTCGGGGGAGGGCGTGTTCGCGAATCAGATGCTGTGGGAAATGCCGCAGATGACTGAATAATTCACATGCCACGAAGATGAGTGGCCCGAAAATAGCGATTGTGCACGGCCGCTGCAAGAGGAAAGCACGAATTCCGCGAAATTTATCGTTGCACCGCCCTAGCCGAAGGGTTTCACAACCACAAGTATGACGATGGCGATCATCAGCACCGTCGGAACCTCGTTCATCAACCGCCAGTGACGGGCAGGCCGCGTATTTTCATCCCGCGCGAAACGTTTTGCGCTGCGCGTGAAATAAACATGGGTCGCGGTCAGAAGCACCACCAGCGCGATCTTGGCATGCAGCCAGCCGCCGGAAAAACCATAAACCGACCAGGCGAGATAAAGTCCCAATATCCAGGATATCATCATCGCTGGGTTCATAATCACCTTGATCAGCCGCTGTTCCATGACCTGGAAGGTTTCGGACTGCTGCGAACCCGGGGGTGCATCGGTGTGGTAGATGAAGAGCCGCGGCAGGTAAAAAATTGCCGCCATCCAGGAAATCACGGCGATGATATGCAGCGCCTTGATCCAGAGATAAAGATCGGCCGGATCGGCATAAAATAACAGGGCGACGAAAGCGGCAAAGACACCAATTGCGATGCCCGCGCGCAAAGCCGCCCGGTTACCGGAACGGGCGGAGGTTTGTTTTTCGTCACTCATGCCCCGGCTCCGCCGCGCACGCGCTGCACCAGCCGGGTCACGTTTTCCGGGTCAGCCTGGGGGGTAATGCCATGGCCCAGATTGAAGATCAGCGGACCTTGTCCCAGCGCCTGCAGCACAGCATCGATGCCATCCTGCAAGGCCTTGCCGCCCGCCACCATCAGCATGGGATCGAGATTGCCCTGCACCGGGCCTTCCTTCTGCAAGTCTCTGGCAAAACCGAGCGGCACCGACCAGTCGAGCCCGATGGCGTCGGCGCCCGTCTTGCGGCGATAATCTTTCAGAAGATAACCAGCTCCTTTGGCGAAGGCGATGATCTTTGTCGAGGGCCGGCGGGCGCGCACCGATGCGATAATGCGGGCGACCGGCTTTATCGCATAGTCCTCGAATTCCTTCTCACCGAGCACACCGGCCCAGGAATCGAAGATTTGAACCGCATCGGCACCGGCATCGATCTGCGCCACCAGATAATCGGCGGAAACCTCGGCCAGAAAAGCCAACAGCTTTTCCATGGCGGCCGGCTTCTGATAACCGAACAGCCGCGCCGGGGCCTGATCCGGCGTTCCGTGTCCCGCGATCATGTAGGTCGCAACCGTCCATGGGGCACCGCAAAAACCGAGAAGCGTCGTTTCATCCGGCAAAGAGGTGCGCAGACGGGAAACGGTTTCGAAAACGGGCGAAAGATGCGCCATGACATTTGCGCCGTCCAGCTTCTCGATACCGCTGACATTGATCGGGTCCATGGCCGGACCTTTTCCTTCGCTGAAAGACACGTTGCGATGAAGCGCATCCGGAATCACGAGAATATCGGAAAAAAGAATGGCGGCATCCAGCCCAAACCGGCGAATGGGTTGGAGAGTAACCTCCGTCGCCAGTTCGGGATTATAACAGAGATCGAGGAAACTACCGGCGCTCTTTCGCGTTTCCCTGTACTCGGGAAGATAACGCCCAGCCTGCCGCATCAGCCATATGGGCGGTGGTGTGACCGTTTGCCCGTTCAACACCGTCATAACCTTGCGTTCGCTCATGGCACCCAGCTTCTAAAAAATAAAATCAAAGAGATTTAAAAGATTTTCTATTTCTTAGAGTCTGTGGGTAGCAAGGATTAAAATCATTCCAGTCGAAATGCCGCAGTCACCAAGTTTCAAGCGTGCCTGCGGATGTTATCGCTCCGTTTGTTTTGGAATAATCCGTAGAATCTAAATTTTATAAATGATTTCAGTTGTTTATGTCAGAACAGAATAACAGAGCGATTGTGGATAATTTGTGGAAAATTTTGAACAGTTGCGCATTCTCCCAACAATCCACAAGCACGTCGGAGACGACTTAAGCCACTTGCGGATTGTGGAAAAACACCACTTTATTCACGTCGCGGTTCGACCCGCAGGACAATTCGGAGATTTGTCCCGGTTTATCAACAGCGGGAGAAAAACAGCGTGGAGAACAAAAAAAGCTTCTTCCATCTGCACCTGATTTCGGACTCAACGGGGGAGACTCTAATGTCGGCTGGTCGGGCCGTCTCGGCCCAGTTCCATGCTTCCATGCCTGTGGAACATGTCTATCCGATGATTCGAAACCAGAAGCAGCTCGCGCAGGTCGTGGATCTCATCGACAAGGAACCGGGCATTGTTCTCTATACGATCGTCGACCAGCAGCTGGCGGAGTTTCTGGATTTGCGATGCCACGCGATTGGCGTACCCTGCGTGAATGTTCTTGAACCAATCATCGGCATCTTCCAGACCTACCTCGGTGCGCCGTCCAGACGGCGGGTGGGTGCGCAACATGCCTTAAATGCGGATTATTTCGCGCGGATCGAGGCGCTTAATTTCGCTATGGATCATGATGACGGGCAAATGCCGGAAACCTATGACGAGGCCGATATCGTCATTATCGGTATTAGCCGCACATCGAAAACACCAACCAGCATCTATCTCGCCAACAGGGGAATAAAGACCGCCAATATTCCTGTTGTTCCCAATGTACCGCTACCCGAAAGCCTGTATGCCGCCACCCGGCCGCTGATTGTGGGCCTGGTCGCGACATCGGACCGCATATCGCAGGTGCGGGAAAACCGCGAACTCGGCGCGACGGGCGGATTTGACAGCGGTCGCTACACGGATCGCGCCACCATCATGGAAGAGCTGAAATATGCGCGAGCGCTCTGCGCCCACAACAATTGGCCGCTGATCGACGTTACGCGCCGCTCCATCGAGGAAACGGCGGCGGCCATCCTTGCCCTTCGTTCGAGGACACGATAATCCGAATCGCATCATTCGGAGCAGACAGTCGATGAAACAGGAACTGATCCTCGCCTCGTCCAGCGCATCCCGCCAGATGTTGATGCGTAATGCGGGGCTGACATTTTTAGCCATCCCGGCGGATATTGACGAGCGCGCGCTCGATGAACAGCTGGAACGAGACGGAGCCAGCCCGGAAGAGGTGGCACTGGAACTCGCCAGGGCCAAGGCTCTTGCCGTCAGCAGGCTCTATCCCGGAGCATTGGTTCTCGGCTGCGACCAGACCATGGCGCTCGGCGCCCGCGTCTATCACAAGCCAAAAACCATGGCGGAGGCCGAATCGCATCTCCTGTCATTGTCCGGCAAGGTTCACCGCCTGAACAGCGCCGCCGTTCTCGTACAACATGGTGAGGTGGTGTGGCAGATTGTTTCCAGCGCTGAGCTGACCGTTCGGACTTTGAGCGCCGAATTTGTCTCCCGCCACCTGCAACGGGTGGGAGAAAAGGCCTTGAGCAGTGTCGGTGCGTACCAGCTCGAAGGAGAAGGAATCCAGCTATTCACCTCGATCGAGGGTGACTATTTCACGATTCTCGGCTTGCCGCTTCTGCCGCTTTTATCCAAACTGCGCGACATGGACGTTATCGATGGCTGATTCACGTGAAACATTAACCATAAACGCATTCGTTGTCGGCTATCCGATCAAGCATTCCCGATCGCCCATCATCCATTCTTATTGGCTGAAGAAATTCGGCATTGCCGGTTCCTACAAGGCTGTGGAAGTCTCCCCGGATGATTTTGCGAATTTCATTGCAACGCTGAAGCAAGGAAAACCGGGCACGGCCGTCGGTGGCAATGTCACCATTCCCCATAAGCAAGCGGCTTATCAGCTAGCAGACAGGCCCGATGCGCTGGCGGAAGAACTCGGTGCCGCCAACACAGTCTGGATGGAGGAGGGCGAACTCCACGTTACGAATACGGATGGTTATGGTTTTGTCTCCAATCTCGATGAGCGACATCCGGGTTGGGACAGGGCCGAGCGGGCCGTGGTTCTAGGCGCTGGCGGTGCAAGCCGGGCGGTCATCCAATCGCTTCGTGATCGCGGCATTGCCGAAATCCACGTCCTCAACCGTACCGTCGAACGGGCCCGCGAACTGGCCGACCGTTTTGGGCCGCGGGTTTTTTCCCATCCCCAGGCAGCGCTTTATGAGGTCATGCAGGGTGCCGGACTTTTCGTGAATACGACGTCGCTCGGCATGGACGGGACGGAAGCGCCGCATCTTGATTTTTCGCTGTTGGCCGCCCAGGCCGTCGTAACCGATATCGTCTATGTGCCGCTGAAAACCCCGATCCTCAAAATGGCGGAAGAGCAGGGCATGGCTACCGTCGACGGGCTCGGCATGCTGCTTCACCAGGCAAAACCCGGCTTCGAGCGGTGGTTCGGCAAAACGCCGGAGGTCGATGAGGCCCTGCGTTCTCTCATCATCGAGGATATGGAGAAACATTGATGATCGTCATCGGTCTCACCGGCTCGATTGGAATGGGAAAAACGACGACGGCGAGGTTGTTTGCGGGAGAAGGCGTTCCGGTTCTCGATTCCGATGAGGTCGTGCACGGGCTTTACCGGGCGGAAGCCGCCCCGCTGATCGAAGCGGCCTTTCCGGGCACGACCGTTTCCGGTGCGGTGGACAGGCAGAAACTCGGTGAGATCTTGCGGCAGAATCCGGCTAATTTTAGCAGACTGGAAGAGATCGTGCATCCGCTGGTGCGGGATAGGCAGGAGGCTTTTCTGGCTCAAGCAAGGAAAGAGGATCGGCAATTCGCCCTCCTCGATATTCCGCTGCTGTTCGAAACCGGGGCGGAAAGCCGCGTCGATAAAGTCGTTGTCGTCAGTTGCGCGCCGGAGATTCAGCGAGAGCGGGTTTTGTCCCGACCGGGAATGACGGAGGAGAAATTCGAAATGATCCTCGCCCGCCAGATGCCCGATGTGGAAAAGCGCCGGCGTGCCGACTTTATCGTCGATTCCGGAAATGGTGTCGAAGCGGCAAGGGATCAGGTAAAAGAGATTCTGCACAAACTGGCCGCTCAGTCGCGCCGCGGAGATATGAATGCGTGAGATCATTTTCGATACGGAAACTACGGGGCTTGAATCGAAGCTGGACCGCGTGATTGAAATCGGCGGCATCGAGTTGATCAACCACTTTCCCACCGGCCGAACTCTGCATCTGTACATCAGCCCGGAAGATCGCAAGGTTCACCCCGACGCACTTGCCGTTCACGGGATTACCGATGAGTTTCTGAAGGATAAACCCAAATTCGCTGAGGTCGTCGACCAGATTCGTGACTTCTTCGAGGGTGCGCGCTGGGTGGCGCACAACGCCACGTTCGACATGGGCTTCATCAACGCCGAATTTGCCCGTCTCGGTATTGAACCGGTCTCTGCCGAGCTGGTGACGGATACGCTTTCGCTTGCCCGTCGCAAGCACCCGATGGGACCGAACTCGCTGGACGCGCTTTGCCGTCGTTACGGCATCGACAATTCCCATCGCACCAAGCACGGCGCGCTTCTTGACTCCGAACTGCTCGCCGAGGTTTATATTGAAATGATTGGCGGGCGCCAGACGGCGCTCGGTTTCGGTTCCGCCGCCAAGCAGGAAACCATCATCGTCGAGGACGATGTACCGCTTGAGCCGCTGCAAAGGCCGCGGGCTTTGCCCTCCAGGCTGGATGCGGAAACGGTCGCGGCCCATGGCAAACTTGTTCTCGGCATGGGCGACAAGGCGATCTGGAACCGTTACCAGAATTGATACCTGTCCAGGCACTTTAAACGGTGAATGCCATCAAAGAAAAACCCGGGCATGAACCCGGGTTTTGTTTTGTCTGAATTCTGCAGCGCAGAGCCGCGTCACTTAGTTCGGTACCGCCTGAACCTTGGCCTTGGCCTGTTCCTCGGCAACGCGCTGGGCGAACATCTGCGCGAAATCGATTGGATCGATCATCAGCGGCGGGAAACCGCCATTGCGGGTAACGTCCGCAATGATCTGGCGCGCGAAGGGGAACAACAGGCGCGGGCATTCGATGAACAGCACCGGCAGCATATGTTCCTGCGGGAAGCCGGCAATGCGGAACACGCCGCCGTAAACCAGTTCGGCCGCGAACAACACCTTGTCGCCATCCTTGGCTTCCGCGTTCAGCGTCAGAACAACATCGAAATCCGAACCGGAGATCGGGTTTGCGTTGACGTTGACATTGATATTAATCGACGGCGCATTGTCACGTGCCTGAAGCGAGCGAGGAGCACCCGGATTTTCGAAGGAAAGATCCTTGATGTACTGGGCAAGAATGTTGAGGGAAGGACTTACTGCGTCCTGTGCACCATTTTCAGCGGTCATTACATTTCCTCACGGCATGAATTCGTGGAAGGCGGTCTACCATTTCGACCGGGGGCTTACAACCCTTCGTGATCGGGTCACCGCGATCCGTTCCGCCCGGGATCAGGGTTTTGGCAGGTCGCGATTGTCCGGTTTGCGCGACCATGGGGAATCATCCTTTGGCTCGTCGCGATGAAACTCTTCCTCGTCGAGATCCACTACCTTCGAATTGCCCGTATGTCCCGGGTCATTCCGAAAGCCGGAAAAATCTCCGGGCTGAGAACCAGATTGCTGGCCGGAGTGCCGAAAGGAACCAGCAACGACGACGCGCGGCCCGAAGGCCTTCCAGAAAAAGCGCCGTACGGTGGGAGACAGAAGCAGAAGGCCAAGAATGTCGGTAATGAAACCGGGAATGAAAAGCAGGATCCCGGCAACGACGCGCATGGCGCCATTCACCAACTCATCCGCCGGCTGCGCGCCGGTACGCCCCGCGTCCTGGAGGTTTCTCACCATGCCGATGCCTCCGAGCCGCAGGATGAGCAACCCCAGAAACGAGGTGAACAGGACAAGCGCCAATGTCAGCCACAAACCGATTGCCTTGCCAACAATGATGAAACCGGCAATTTCGAGGATGGGCATCATCAGGATGACGATGGGGAGAAAGGAAAAACGCATCTTCTAGCCTTGCGTGTGCATCTCTGGCAGATTGCCGGTTCCCGGGACACCGATGATTGAATCTGCGCATTTGAATGATGATAAGATGCAGACTATATGATGGTGTAGTTTTCGAATTTAAATGGCGGTTTTGGTAAAAGATGGGCTTTAGCGACTTTATCACATTGTTTTTTCTCGTTGCAGCGGTGCTGATCTTTTTTCAGCTGCGCAGTGTCCTCGGCCGCCGCACGGGCAATGAGAAGCCGCCATTCGACCCCTATAGCCCGCGAGATGCGGTGAAGGGCCCGGTTGCAGATGATAATAAGGTCGTGACCTTGCCAAAGCGCAGCGAGGGGGACGACGAAAACCGTTTTGCCGAGGCGGACGCGCTTGCGCCCGTCGATACGCCGCTCAATGCGGCTCTGCGTGAGGTGATGACCAGGGACCCGTCCTTCGGGCCGAAGGAATTCCTGAACGGCGCCCGCATGGCCTATGAAATGATCGTCATGGGCTTTGCCGATGGCGACCGCAAGACGCTCAAGAACCTTCTGTCGAAGGAGGTTTTTGACGGTTTCGAGGCGGCCATTTCCGAGAGGGAAGGTCGTGGCGAGGTGGTGAAGTCCACCTTCGTGGGTATCGAGAAAGCAGATATCACGCAGGCCAGTGTGCGTGATTCCGAAGTGCAGATCACCCTGAGGATCGTCAGCCAGCTGATTTCGGCGACCTATGACAAGGATGGCAAGCTGGTGGATGGCGATCCGGATGCGGTTGCGGAGGTGGACGACATCTGGACCTTCTCGCGCGATATCCGCTCGCGCGATCCGAACTGGAAGCTGATCGCCACCGAATCCGAGCAATGACCGCGCCCTTTTCGATCGAAGAAGTTTCTTTCAGCGACCTGCCCGGATGGCGGCAAGACGATCCGGGCAAGCTTTTTCCGGCGATGGCGACAATCCTGTCGCACCTTCGGAACGCAAAACCCTACAGGACAGGCGCGCTCGGGGTCACGGCAGCGGAACTGGTTTCGCTTCTGGAAAGCGCAGAGAAAAACCCAATAGACAGCTCGGAGCAGGCGCGCCGGTTTTTCGAAACCAATTGCGTGCCTTTCAGGATTTCTTCAGCTCCGGGAAAAAGCGGTTTCGTGACCGCTTTTTACGAACCCGAACTGGAAGTGTCATCTGAACCCGACGACATCTGGCGTTATCCGATTTACCGCCGTCCGCCCGAACTGGTGGATATCGACGACGCCAATCGGCCCGTCGGTTTCGATACGTCCTATGCTTTCGGCAGGGAGGATGAAAACGGTATTTGCTATTTTCCCGACCGGCGGGAGATCGATGAAGGGTATCTGGAGGGCAGGGGCCTTGAGATTGCCTGGGCAAGATCGAAGGTCGACGTGTTTTTCGTCCATGTGCAGGGTGCGGCGCGTCTGGTGTTTCGCGATGGCGCGGTAAAGCGCATCACCTATGCGGCAAAGGCCGGGCATGCTTTTTCACCGATTGGCCGTCTGCTTATCGATCGCGGGGAACTTGATCCGAAAACCGTGTCGATGCAGGCGATCCGCAAATGGCTCGCTGACCATCCCGACAAGGTGGATGGGGTACTATGGCATAACCGCTCCTATATTTTTTTCCGGGAGGCGGATGTCGCCGGTCAGGATATGGGGCCGATTGCGGCTGCGAAGGTTCCGTTGGTCGCGGGGCGCGCGCTTGCGGTGGACAGGCTCATCCACACGTTCGGGCTTCCCTTCTTCATCCATTCGCCGTCGCTTACGCATCTCGATGACGGAAAACCTTTTGCGCGGCTGATGCTGGCGCTCGATACGGGTTCAGCCATTGTCGGCCCGGCCCGTGGCGATATCTTCACTGGTTCCGGTTTCGAAGCAGGAGAGCTTGCCGGTACGGTGCGCAATGAGGCCGACTTTTATATACTGATACCGCAGATGGCTGCGCAGAGGTATCGGTGATGAAGAGCAGTCGCAAGCTCGGCAAGGAAGAGCGCATTCTGTGGGGAAAGGTTGCAAAAACCACGCGGCCGATCTCCGGCAGACTGGAAGATTTGCTGGCTTTCGAGGACATGGAGGAACCTCTGGTTGAACCCGAGGTTTCCCAGACCGGAAAAAGCAGCTTTCCGCGCATGCTTGCGGAGCCTGCCGAGCCGCCATCAGCGGCTCCGGACAAAAAGCCGAAAATTCATCAGCCGATGGAAAAACCGGTCAAGCGCAAGCTCACCCGTGGCCGGCTACCGCTGGAAGGGCGGATCGATCTGCACGGTATGTTTCAGAGCGAAGCTCATGCGGTGCTGCTTGATTTTCTGTTGCGCGCGCATGAACGCGGTCTGAGGCATGTGCTCGTCATAACGGGCAAGGGCCGTTCCATCGGCAGCGACGGTGCGCTAAAAAGGGCGGTGCCCATGTGGTTTTCCAAACCGGAATATCGCCACCTGATTTCATCCTATGAGGATGCATCCGCCAATCACGGCGGCGACGGCGCGCTTTATGTGCGGCTGGCGCGTCGGCGCGGTGAAAAGTCATGACACCTTTTGCGGAGGCCGTGCGGCAGCTTCGCGAGCGCAAGGGCGTGACGCAGAAGGAAATGGCCGCCGCCATCGGCGTGTCGCCCGCCTATCTTTCGGCGCTGGAGCACGGCAAGCGCGGCAAGCCGAGCTTTGATCTGTTGCAGCGCATTGCCGGATATTTCAACATCATCTGGGACGAGGCGGAGGAATTGTTCTTTCTGGCCGGCTCGTCCGACCCGAAAGTGGTTATCGACACCATCGGCCTGCCGCCGCAATATACGGCTTTCGCCAACCGGCTGGCACGGGATATTCGCAAGCTGCCGCCGAGTGTGGTAGAGGAACTGTCAGCCGTGCTGCAAAAAAGCCGTTCTTGCGATTGAAACCCCTCTATCCCCTGCTTTATGCAGCATCCTGAAGCATGCGGCCTTTGGGATTGGGTGTAGAATTTCTATAGTCGCATGTCGGATTTGAGTGATTCGCTGGCTTCAGGCCCTCTCACTGGAAACCTGGCCCGAGAAAACTTTGGAAAGAGTATTTATGACCGAAACATCGTCAAGCGAAGTCGGCGCGAACGCGGAATATGGAGCCGATTCGATCAAGGTCCTCAAGGGCCTTGATGCCGTGCGCAAACGGCCCGGCATGTATATCGGCGATACCGATGACGGTTCCGGCCTGCACCACATGGTCTATGAGGTCGTCGACAACGCCATCGATGAAGCGCTTGCCGGCCATGCCGATCTGGTGACGGTGACGCTGAACGCTGACGGATCGGTGACGGTGACGGATAACGGGCGCGGTATTCCAACCGACATCCATTCTTCCGAAGGCGTTTCCGCCGCTGAAGTCATCATGACCCAGCTTCACGCGGGCGGTAAATTCGACCAGAACTCCTATAAGGTTTCCGGTGGTCTGCACGGCGTCGGCGTCTCGGTGGTTAACGCGCTTTCCGTCTGGCTGAAGCTCAGAATCCGCCGCAATGGCAAGGTGCATGAAATCGGCTTCACCCATGGTGTCGCCGATGCGCCGCTTTCCGTCATTGGCGAATATGAAGGCCGCTCGGGCACGGAAGTGACCTTCCTGGCAAGCCCGCAGACCTTCACCATGACGGACTATGATTATGGAACGCTGGAGCATCGCCTGCGCGAACTCGCATTCCTGAATTCCGGCGTGCGCATTCTGCTGACAGACAAGCGCCATTCCGACGTCAAGCAGGAAGAGCTGCTGTATGATGGCGGTCTCGAAGCCTTCGTCCGTTATCTCGACCGCGCCAAGAAGCCGCTGGTTGACAAGCCAGTCGCCATCAAGGGTGAAAAGGACGGCATTACGGTTGAGGTCGCGCTGTGGTGGAACGACAGCTACCACGAGAATGTGCTCTGCTTCACCAACAACATTCCCCAGCGCGACGGCGGCACCCATATGGCCGGTTTCCGCGCGGCGCTGACCCGTCAGGTAACCTCCTATGCGGAAACCTCGGGCATCCTGAAAAAGGAAAAGGTGAGCCTGCAGGGCGAGGACTGCCGTGAAGGTCTGACGGCCATTCTTTCCGTCAAGGTTCCCGACCCCAAATTTTCCTCGCAGACGAAAGACAAGCTCGTTTCGTCCGAAGTGCGTCCGGTCGTGGAAAGCCTTGTCAACGAAGCGCTCTCCACCTGGCTGGAAGAACATCCTTCCGACGCACGAATTCTGGTCGGCAAGGTTGTGGAAGCGGCGGTCGCCCGCGAAGCTGCCCGCAAGGCACGCGAACTGACGCGCCGCAAGGGCGCTCTCGATATCGCCTCTTTGCCCGGCAAGCTTGCCGATTGCTCAGAGCGCGATCCGGCGAAATCCGAACTTTTCCTCGTCGAGGGTGACTCCGCTGGCGGTTCGGCCAAGCAGGGCCGCTCGCGCGAGACTCAGGCCATCCTGCCGCTGCGCGGCAAGATCCTCAATGTAGAACGCGCCCGTTTCGACAAGATGTTGTCCAGCCAGGAAATCGGCACGCTGATTACAGCGCTCGGCACCTCCATCGGCAAGGATGAGTTCAACGCCGACAAGCTGCGTTACCACAAGATCATCATCATGACGGATGCTGACGTCGACGGCGCTCACATCCGTACCCTGCTCTTGACCTTCTTCTTCCGCCAGATGCCGGAACTGATCGAGCGCGGCCATCTCTATATCGCCCAGCCGCCGCTTTATAAGGTCACGCGTGGCAAATCCGTGCAGTACCTCAAGGATGAGAAGGCGCTGGAAGAATACCTCATTTCGATGGGTCTTGAGGAAGCATCGCTGACCCTCGGCACCGGTGAGGTTCGCGTCGGCGCCGATCTTCGCGAAGTCATTCTCGATGCGCTGCGCATGCGTTCGCTGATCGACGGGCTTCATTCCCGTTACAGCCGCTCGATCGTGGAACAGGCGGCGATAGCCGGCGCGCTGAACCCCGAGCTTTCGGCCGATGCCGCCCGCGCCGAGGAGACCGTTGCTGAAGTGGCGCGGCGTCTCGACATGATCGCGGAAGAAACCGAACGTGGCTGGTCCGGCACGGTGCTGCAGGATGGCGGCTTGCGCTTCGAGCGCATGGTGCGCGGCGTCAAGGAAGTCTCGACGCTGGATATGGGCCTGCTCGGTTCGGCCGATGCCCGCCATATCGATCAGCTCGCAGCTCGTATGCGCGATATCTACGCCACGCCGCCGGTCCTGCAACGCAAGGACGGCACGATGGAACTGGCCGGTCCGCGCGCGCTTCTGGATGCAATTTTTGCCGCTGGCCGCAAGGGTCTTTCCATGCAGCGTTATAAGGGTCTCGGCGAAATGAATGCCGAGCAGCTGTGGGAAACGACGCTTGACGCCAATGTTCGCTCGCTTCTCCAGGTCAAGGTCAACGACGCCACCGATGCCGACGGCCTGTTTGCCCGCCTGATGGGCGACGAAGTGGAGCCGCGTCGCGACTTCATCCAGGAAAACGCGCTTAGCGTCGCGAACCTCGATATCTAATCCTGTGGAGCGTTTCGCGGAACGATTCACGTGAAACGAAACTTTAACAAAAGGCCCGGCGGTCAATTCCGCCGGGCCTTTTGTCGTTCTGAGAACATCAATCAACCTTGCCGGTGAAGCGACCTTCGAAGGCCACATCCGAAAGGGGCAGACGCTTGCTCGGCACTTCCCGCTCCGCTAGATCATCAGGGAGAACGGACTTGTCGGTCAGCGTGCCGATGGCGACCGCGGCTTCAACCTTGTAGCCTTCCGGAATGTTCAGTTTTTCAACGATTTTATCCTTCAATATGCCACCCATGCCGTGCGCGTGGTAACCGAGCAGATGTGCCTGCATGGCAAGCGAAAACCAGGCGGCACCCGCATCAAAGGAATGGGTAGCGGATGGCTTTTTCTCGCCTTCACGCGAGATGTTGTGGTCGCGGGAAGTGACGAAGAGCAGCACGGAGGCATTTTTTGCCCAGCGCTGGTTTCCCTCCATCAGCAGTTCCACGAAGAGCGGCCAGTCTTCGCTATCCTTGTGCGCATAGACAAACCGCCATGGCTGATAGTTGGAGGCAGACGGCGCCCAGTGCGCGGCATCCAGAATGGTCATCAGATGCTCTTGCGGCATGGCGTGGCCATCGAAGGCGCGTGGAGACCAGCGATCGAGGAAGAGGGGATCGACGGGATATTCTGATTGCCGGGAATTACTGTTCGTCACGAGCCATGTCCTTATGATTGAAGGGAAGGAAAAGGTATTTTTCGAAACTTGGCTCAGTCAAGGGGTGACAAGTATGAATGCATCGTTCATATATGCATCACCTTGTCTGACAACCGGGAGAGAGTTCCATGAAATTGATGCGTGTTGGCCAGCCCGGCCAGGAAAAACCAGCCATTCTCGACGCGGAAGGAAAAGTCCGCGATCTGTCCGCCCATGTCAAAGACATTGGCGGCGATGCCATTTCTCCAGAGGGTCTCAAGAAGATCGCCGCGATCGACCTCGGCACACTTCCGGTGCTGAACGAAGAGCGCATCGGCGCCTGCGTTGCCGGAACGGGAAAATTCATCTGCATCGGCCTCAATTTCTCCGACCACGCCGCCGAAACAGGTGCGACCGTACCGCCGGAACCGGTCATTTTCATGAAGGCGACCTCGGCCATTGTCGGTCCGAACGATAACGTCACCATTCCGCGCGGTTCTGAGAAGACCGACTGGGAAGTCGAGCTTGGCGTCGTCATCGGCAAGACCGCGAAATATGTCTCGGAAGCCGATGCTCTCGACTATGTCGCCGGTTATTGCGTTTCGCACGATGTTTCCGAGCGCGCCTTCCAGACGGAGCGTGCCGGTCAGTGGACCAAGGGTAAGTCCTGCGACACTTTCGGCCCCATCGGCCCATGGCTGGTGACGAAGGACGAAATCACCGATCCGCAGAACCTCGGCATGTGGCTGAAGGTGAACGGCCAGACCATGCAGGATGGCTCCAGCAAAACCATGGTTTACGGCGTTGCCCACGTTGTCTCCTATCTCAGCCAGTTCATGTCGCTGCATCCCGGCGATGTCATTTCCACCGGCACCCCCCCCGGCGTCGGCATGGGCCTGAAGCCGCCGCGTTACCTGAAGGCTGGTGACGTCGTGGAACTCGGTATCGAGGGCCTCGGTTCCCAGAAGCAGACTTTCGTCGCCGATATCTGATCGCTACGGCGTTCAACGGAAAGTGAGGCGCTGGCGGGAAACCGCCGGCGCCTTAAATTTTGTGCACCTGCGAAAAGCTGCTATGGTTGAAAAAAAGAGCGTGATCGCGAGGGAGGCGTCATCAGTGTTCTACCACCTCTATGAAATGAACCATGCAGCCATGGCGCCGCTGCGCGCCGGTGCCGATATGATGCGCCAGGCCTGCAACAATCCTATGAACCCGCTTTCCAGCACGGCTTTCGGAAGAAGCCTCGATGCTGGCTTCGAGGTTTTCGAACGCCTGACGCGCCGTTATGTCAAACCGGAATTCGGACTTGCCACGACTATTGTCGATGGTGAGACCGTCGCCGTTGCCGAAGAGACCGTCTGGTCGCGTCCGTTCTGCAATCTCGTTCATTTCAAAAAAGAGGTCGATCCTGCCCGCCGGCCCGAGCCGAAGGTGCTGCTGGTTGCGCCGATGTCCGGCCATTATGCCACATTGCTGCGCGGCACCGTGGAGGCCTTGCTGCCTTCGGCAGATATTTACATTACCGATTGGATCGATGCCCGCATGGTGCCGGTGAGTGATGGGACCTTCGATCTTGACGATTACATCAGTTATGTCATCGACATGCTGCGCGAGATCGGTCCAGGCGCGCATGTGGTCGCCGTCTGTCAACCGTCCGTGCCTGTTCTGGCCGCCGTTTCGCTTGTGGAGGCCGATGGCGATAAATTTGCACCGGCATCCATGACGCTGATGGGCGGTCCTATCGATACGCGCATCAATCCCACAGCCGTCAATGGCCTGGCCACGGCGAAGCCAATCGAATGGTTCCGCGATAATGTCGTCATGCAGGTGCCGTGGCCCCAGCCCGCCTTCGGCCGCAATGTCTATCCCGGCTTTCTGCAACTCTCCGGTTTCATGTCGATGAACCTCGACAAGCACATGACTGCGCATAAGGATTTTTACCTCAACCTGATCAAGAATGACGGCGATTCCGCGGAAAAACACCGCGAATTTTACGATGAATATCTGGCCGTCATGGACCTGACGGCGGAATTCTATCTGCAGACGGTGGAAACCGTCTTCATCGACCATGCGCTTCCGAAGGGGAACATGCGGCATCGGGGTAGGGCGGTCGATCCCGCTGCTATTCGCAAGGTCGCATTGTTCACTGTCGAAGGGGAGAATGACGATATTTCCGGCGCTGGCCAGACGAAGGCGGCCCATGATCTCTGCCGTAACATCCCTGAAGATAAACGCGCACACTACATGCAACCGGATGTAGGGCATTACGGCGTCTTCAACGGTTCGCGCTTCCGCAAGGAAATAGTGCCGCGCATGCTGGATTTCATTGGCAAACACCAGACAGCCTAAGGCAAAACGGCAGGTGACGCCGCGCATTTGCGTGGCCAAGGGATGGACGAATCGGTTATGAAGGCTTCATGTTTTCGCTCCTCAGAAAGTCCCTGAAGTCGCCGGCGCCAAAGAAGATCGTGCCGAGCCAGCGCACCGTCGCGGTTGCGGGCCGGCAGGTGCCGATCACGGTCAGGGAAAACCCGCGGGCCACGCGCATCACCTTGCGCATCGAGCCGGGCGGCCGGGCGCTGAAGCTGACGATCCCGATGGGCCTGCATCACCGTCAGGTCGACGATTTTCTCGAAAGGCATCAGGGCTGGCTGGAGGGCAAGCTTCAGAAGTTCAGCCCTGATGACGGTCTGCGTCCCGGTGCGACCATCGATATCAGAGGCACCTCCCATCGCATCGAACACACCGGCAGCCTGAGGGGCCTGACCCACGTCGCGAAAGACGCTGATGGTGCGGCTGTTCTGAAAGTCAGCGGCGCGCCCGAGCATCTGAGACGGCGGATCGCGACTTTCCTGAAAAAGGAAGCAAAGGCTGATTTGGAACGGTTGGTTGCCATTCACGCCCGCGCCGCCGGCAGGCCGGTGCGATCCATCAGCATGAAGGATACACGCAGCCGCTGGGGCTCCTGTTCCCATGATGGAAACTTGAGTTTCTCCTGGCGCATCGTCATGGCCCCGGAAAGCGTCATCGATTATCTCGCAGCCCATGAGGTCGCGCATCTGAGCGAAATGAACCATGGCCCGAAATTCTGGGCGCTGTGCGAAAAGCTCTGCCCCCACACCAATGAAGCCAAGGACTGGCTGAAACGCCATGGCTCCCGACTTCACGCCATCGATTTCGATTGAAACCGGTGGCGGGCATCGCCATCTGGATTCACGTGAAACATTCCATCAAAAAGGGATGCGATTTGGCTCGACTCTTGTCGCATTTCATGTCAGGTCGCGGGTATGAAACCGGATATCAAGATTTGCGGATTGAAGACACCGGAAACGCTGGAGCGCGCCATCAGGCGCGGTGCGTCCCATGTCGGTTTTATTTTCTTTGAAAAAAGCCCGCGCTACATCGAGCCGGATCTTGCCGGCAGGCTGGCCGAAGCCGCCCGTGGCGCCGCCAAGGTGGTTGCCGTCACCGTCGATGCCGACAATGATTATCTCGATGAAATTATCGATCTCGTAAGGCCGGACATTCTGCAACTGCATGGCAGCGAAAGCCCGGAGCGGCTGCTGAACATCAAGGCGCTTTACGGTCTGCCTGTCATGAAGGCGATTTCCATTCGCGATGCCGGTGATCTCGCCAAAATCGAGCCTTATATTGGCATTGCCGACCGTTTCCTGCTGGATGCCAAGGCGCCTGCCGGTTCTGACCTGCCGGGTGGAAACGGCATCTCGTTTGACTGGACGATTCTGCGCTCACTTGACGAAAGTGTAGATTACATGCTTTCCGGTGGGCTGAATAAGGACAATGTCGCCGAGGCTCTGGCGGAAACCAAGGCAGGCGGACTAGATTTGTCGTCCGGCGTCGAAAGCGCGCCGGGCGTCAAGGATTTGTCCATGATAGATGCGTTTTTTGATGTGGTGAATGATTGGTCGAAAGGCCCAAAGGGAGCTTGAAGTGAACGACGCGCCAACACCCAATTCTTTTCGCGCTGGTCCTGATGAGGACGGACGTTTTGGCATTTACGGAGGTCGCTTCGTTGCCGAAACGCTGATGCCGCTCATTCTGGATTTGCAGGCGGAATGGGATAAGGCCAAGACCGATCCCGCGTTTCAGGCGGAACTCAAGCATCTTGGCGCGCACTATACCGGCCGCCCGAGCCCGCTTTATTTTGCGGAGCGCCTGACGGCGGAACTTGGCGGCGCGAAGATTTATTTCAAGCGCGAAGAGCTGAACCACACGGGTTCGCACAAGATCAATAATTGCCTCGGCCAGATTCTGCTTGCCAAGCGCATGGGCAAGACCCGCATCATTGCCGAAACCGGTGCCGGCCAGCACGGCGTTGCCTCGGCAACCGTTGCGGCGCGCTTCGGCCTGCCTTGCGTCGTTTACATGGGCGCGACCGATGTCGCCCGTCAGGCCCCGAATGTGTTCCGCATGAAGCTTCTGGGTGCCGAGGTGAAGCCGGTCACGGCCGGTCATGGCACGCTCAAGGACGCCATGAACGAGGCCCTGCGCGACTGGGTCACCAATGTTGAAGATACCTATTACCTGATCGGCACCGCGGCCGGCCCGCATCCCTATCCGGAAATGGTCCGTGATTTCCAGGCGGTCATCGGCGAGGAAGCCAAGGCACAGATGCTGGAAGCGGAGGGCCGCCTGCCGGATATGGTCATCGCGGCCGTTGGCGGTGGATCGAATGCCATCGGCATCTTCCATCCTTTCCTCGATGACAAAAGCGTGCGCATCGTCGGCGTCGAAGCTGGGGGCAAAGGCCTGTCGGGCGAAGAACACTGTGCCTCGATCACGGCTGGCTCACCCGGCGTGCTGCATGGCAACCGCACCTATCTGCTGCAGGATGAGGATGGCCAGATCAAGGAAGGCCATTCCATTTCCGCCGGCCTCGATTATCCCGGCATCGGCCCCGAGCACTCCTGGTTGAGTGATATCGGCCGCGTGGAATATGTGCCGATCATGGACCATGAGGCGCTGGACGCCTTCCAGATGCTGACCCGCCTTGAAGGTATCATCCCGGCTCTCGAGCCGAGCCATGCCTTGGCCGAGGTCATCAAGCGCGCGCCGAAGATGGGTAAGGATGAGATCATCCTGATGAACCTCTCCGGTCGCGGCGACAAGGATGTCCACACCGTCAGCAAATTCCTTGGAATGGATGTATAAGATCATGACCGCACGTATGGACAAGCGCTTTGCCGATCTGCGCGCTGAAAACCGCCCGGCTCTGATTACCTATTTCATGGGCGGCGACCCGGATTTCGAAACCTCGCTCGGCATCATGAAGGCGCTGCCGGAAGCGGGCGCTGACGTCATCGAACTCGGCATGCCCTTTTCCGACCCGATGGCGGATGGCCCGGCCATTCAGCTGGCCGGCCAGCGCGCGCTGAAGGGCGGACAGACGCTGAAAACCACGCTCGATCTCGCCCGCGAATTCCGCAGGCAAGACGATGCAACGCCGATCGTGATGATGGGATACTATAATCCGATCTATATCTACGGTGTGGAGAAATTTCTGGACGACGCGCTCGCGGCTGGCGTCGATGGCCTGATCGTGGTCGATCTGCCGCCGGAAATGGACGATGAACTCTGCATCCCGGCACTCGCGCGCGGAATCAATTTCATCCGTCTGGCGACACCCACGACCGATGGCAAGCGCCTGCCTGCCGTCCTTAAAAATACATCAGGTTTCGTCTATTATGTCTCGATGAACGGTATCACCGGTTCAGCACTTCCCGATCCCTCGTTGATCTCGGGCGCTGTCGGTCGTATCAAGGCGCATACGGAACTGCCGGTCTGTGTCGGTTTCGGTGTCAAGACGGCCGATCATGCAAAAGCGATCGGCGCAGTGGCGGATGGCGTGGTGGTGGGTTCGGCCATCGTCAACCAGATTGCGGGCAGCCTGACCAAGGACGGGCAGGCGACCGCCGATACCGTGCCGGCCGTTACGACGCTGGTAAAAGGACTTTCAACGGGCGTGCGTGCATCGCGCCTTGCCGCTGCGGAATAAGCGCGCGGCCCAGTCAGGAGTAGACAGTTGAACTGGATCACCAATTACGTTCGGCCGCGGATCAATTCCATGCTTGGCCGCCGCCCGGAGGTTCCGGAGAACCTATGGATCAAGTGCCCGGAAACGGGCGAGATGGTCTTCCACAAGGATCTGGAAGACAATAAGTGGGTCATCCCGGCTTCCGGTTACCATATGAAGATGCCGGCCAAGGCACGCCTTGCCGATCTTTTCGATGATGGCGTCTATGAGGCCTTGGTCCAGCCGAAGGTCGCGCAGGACCCCTTGAAGTTCCGCGATTCCAAAAAATACACCGACCGTCTGCGCGACAGCCGCACGAAGACCGAACAGGAAGATACGATCCTTGCCGGTGTGGGCCTCTTGAAAGGCCTGAAGATCGTCGCCGTCGTGCACGAATTCCAGTTCATGGGCGGATCGCTCGGCATTGCCGCCGGCGAAGCCATCGTCAAAGCCTTCGAGCGCGCCATTTCCGAGCGCTGCCCGCTGGTGATGTTCCCGGCCTCGGGCGGCGCGCGCATGCAGGAAGGCATTCTTTCGCTGATGCAGCTGCCACGTACCACGGTTGCCGTGAACATGCTGAAAGAAGCCGGCATGCCCTATATCGTGGTTCTGACGAACCCGACGACCGGCGGCGTCACGGCCTCCTACGCCATGCTGGGCGATGTGCATATCGCCGAGCCGGGCGCCGAGATTTGCTTCGCAGGCAAGCGTGTGATTGAGCAGACCATTCGCGAAAAACTTCCCGAAGGCTTCCAGACCTCGGAATATCTGCTTGAACACGGCATGGTGGACATGGTGATTGACCGCCGCGAAATCCCCGACACGCTCGCCAATATGCTTAAGATCATGACCAAGGCGCCTGCCGATAACGCAAATGCTGTCGTTCCGTTGGCCGCTTCGGCCTGATGAAAAAAATATGTCGCCCGGAGGCATAAACTGCCTTCGGGATGATGCTATACGTTGCCTGATTTCATTTTTGGGGCGGCGGACAAATGGCAAACAAAACGCCTGAAAGGCGAATGGAAGACATGACGAAGCCCGCGATCGGTGAGGCCGAAAAGATCATTGAAGAGCTGATGCAGCTCCACCCCAAGGGCTTTGATCTTTCACTCGACAGAATTTCCCGTCTTCTCGAAAAACTCGGCAATCCGCAAAACAGAATGCCGCCAGTGATCCACGTGGCGGGCACCAATGGCAAGGGCTCCGTCAGCGCCTTT
Source organism: Agrobacterium salinitolerans (assembly GCF_027498475.1). Classification (NCBI taxonomy): domain Bacteria; kingdom Pseudomonadati; phylum Pseudomonadota; class Alphaproteobacteria; order Hyphomicrobiales; family Rhizobiaceae; genus Agrobacterium; species Agrobacterium salinitolerans. The sequence continues at coordinate 1,762,506 of NZ_JAPZLN010000001.1, forward strand.
TGCCGGGCTTTGCTGGAAGCGGCAGGACTTCCCGTTCATGTCCATACCAAGCCGCATCTCGTCAATTGGCATGAGCGCTATCGCCTTGGCGTTGCCGGTGAGAGGGGCCGCTTTGTAGAGGACGCTGTCTTCGCGGACGCCCTACGTCGCATCGCAATCGCTAACGATGGGCAGAAGATCACCGTTTTCGAGATTTTGACGGCAGTCATGTTCCTGCTTTTTTCGGAGCATCCCGCTGATGCCGCGATCGTAGAGGTGGGATTGGGTGGTCGCTTCGATGCGACCAATGTGATCAATAACCCTGCCGTTTCCATCATCATGCCGATTTCGCTCGACCATGAAGCTTATCTCGGCGACCGCGTGGAACTGATCGCTGCCGAAAAGGCCGGTATCATGAAAAAGGGCTCGCCTGTCGTCATTGGCCACCAGGAATATGACGCCGCACTAGACACGCTTGTCGCGACGGCCGAACGTATTGGTTGCCCGGTCTCCGTTTATGGGCAGGATTTTTCCGCCCATGAAGAATTCGGCCGCATGGTCTATCAGGATGAGTTCGGCCTGACGGATGCGCCGTTGCCAAGGCTTCCCGGCCGCCATCAGCTCGCCAATGCCGCCGCAGCGATCCGCGCTGTGAAAGCAGCCGGTTTTGAGGTGACGGAACGGATGATTGAAAAGGCCATGACCTCCGTGGAATGGCCCGGCCGTCTTCAGCGCATCCTGACCGGCAAAATCGCTGAAATGACCCCGAAGGATTCGGAAATCTGGATCGATGGCGGTCATAACCCCGGTGCGGGTGAAGTGATTGCCGAGGCCATGGCCGGCTTTGAGGAAAAGACGCCGCGCCCGCTCTTCATCATCGCGGGCATGATCAATACCAAGGATCCGGTGGGGTATTTCAAGGCTTTCGCCGATATAGCCGAATATGTCTTCACCGTGCCCATCGGCGGCACGGATGCGGCGATTGATCCCGTCGTGCTTGCCCATGCCGCTTTTGATGCCGGTCTGGTGGCAGCGCCCACATCGTCGCTGATGCATGCGCTGGAAGAGCTGTCGCGCCGTTTCAATGCCGAAGGACCAGCGCCGCGCATCCTCATCGGGGGCTCGCTTTATCTTGCCGGCAACGCGCTTGCCCTTAACGGCACGGTTCCCCAATAAAGAAAGCCCGGCAGCGATGCCGGGCTTTCTCATTCCATTGATATTGCTTATGCGGCGCCGGAAATCCAGGCTGAGAGCGCTGTCTTGGGGGCAGCGCCAACCTTGATGTCGGCCACTTCGCCGCCCTTGAACATGGCGAGCGTCGGGATGGAACGCACACCGAACTGGGCCGCGAGTTCCGGGTTTTCGTCGATGTTGAGCTTCGCGACCTTGACCTTGCCGGCCAACTCGGACGAAATTTCCTCAAGGCTCGGCGCGATCATCTTGCACGGGCCGCACCATTCAGCCCAGAAATCCACCACGACGGGTTCGGCGGATTCGAGGACTTCGGACTGGAAGTTGGCGGCATCGACTTTTACGGTAGCCATATCTGGCTCTCCTTTCAGTAAATCTTTTCCGCTATCGATGTGATGCGGGCGCGTCGAAATTTCAATGCCCCGGTATCTCACTTTGTCTTTATTGCGGCAAGTGCCTCCGCCATGGCATCGTCACCAACCCGCACGAAAGCGGCATTTTCCGTATAGATCAGCGCGCAGACAAATTCCTTGCCGGGATAAAGCGGTGCAAGAATTTCGCGATAGATCGCAAGCTGCGCGGTGTGGGAGAAAGGTATCTCGCGTGACGTGCGCGGCGGAACCCGGCTTGTCTTGTAGTCGACCAGAATGACCCGATCACCGTCTACCGCCAGCCTGTCGATGCGGCCGGAGACGGCATAGTGCTGCCGGCCGAGGGTCATCGTGCCCATGATCGACACTTCCGCACGGCTGTTGGCGGAAAAGGCCGGCTGCACCGCCGGTTCGGAGAGAACCCGCAAAACCGCCTGGATCAAATGTTCGCGCTCACTGGCAGGCCAGAAACGCGCTGCACGTTCGGCATAACGCCGGGCCGCCTCTTCCCGCTCGCTTTCCGCAAAATCCGGCAGGGCTTGCAGCATGCGATGCACCAGCTTGCCCCTTTGCAGGGCAAGGCTGGAAGCTTCCGTTTTTTCCCCGAACAGCGGTGACCGCACGGCCAGATCGTCCGCGCCGTCATCAATGATGGTGCCGGCACCAGAGGGGCTGAGCGGCCTTGGCAGGGAGGGCAGGGCAGGCAGGGGTGCAAGAAGGCCTGGCGGAAGCTTGTGGTCTTCTTCCTGCTGGGTTTCCGCCGGCTTCTGCGGTGCAGGTGCCTGGCGTGCTTCAGACTTGCGCCAGACAAGCCCCTGCCATTCCTCGCCATCGGCACTGAACAGTTGCGGCTGGCAATGATCCTGATTCTCCGCAAGCGCCGCCTTGACGATGGCGTGCCAACATTCAGGGTTTTCTTTCTGGCCGCGATAACCACAGACGACAAGATGATCGGCAGCGCGGGTCATCGCCACATAGAGCAGCCGGCGATATTCGTCTTCCGCAGCCGTTTTCAGGCGCTCTTCGTCCGAGCGGATGAGATGATTGGAAAAACCGCTGCCGGGTAGCCAGACCGGAAAGGCATCACCAACCGCTTCCACGAAGCGCAGTTTCGGCACATGGCTGTGGTTGAAGGCTTTCGAGCCGCCATCCACCACAAAAACCACCGGTGCTTCCAGCCCCTTGGAGGCGTGCACGGTCATGATGCGCACTTCGCCGCGATCCTTGTCCTGCTCGCGCTTCACTTCCGGTGAATCGGTTTCCAGGACGGAAAGAAAGGCCTGAAGGCCGGGCAGGCCAGTTCTTTCGTAATCCAGCGCAAAGGACAGGAACTCGTCGAGAACGTCGCTCGCTTCGTTGCCAAGCCGTCCAAGGAATTTTTTGCGTCCGTCATGCAGGGTCAGAACAGCCGCGAAAAAATCATGCACTGTGGCGGTTTTCGACAGTGAAACAAAATGCCGAAGTTTGTCGGTGACGATGGATAAACGGCTGGTTTCTTGGCCCGAAAGGACTTGCAGCCTCTGCCACACGCTCTCCGTCTCGGATCGCGTGGCGGCGATCTCGAAGACATCGTCTTCCGTCAGGTTGAAGAGCGGGCTTTTCAGCAGCGCCGCCAGCGAAAGATCATCTTCCGGCAGCACCACGAACCGGCCAAGCGCCAGAAGGTCCTGTACGGCGATATGGTCGGTCAGACGGAGGCGGTCGGCACCGGCGACGGGAATGTTCTTGCGCCGCTTCAACTCGCGGGTCAGCGCGTTGACGAAGGCGGCGCGTTTTCTGACAAGCACGAGAATGTCGCCGGCCTCGATAGCGCGCTCCACGCCTTTTTCGATGATAGTTTCGTTTCCGATCATGTCGGCAATGCGCGCGGCGATACGGCGGGCGACGATCGTGGCCGGCGCGCTTTCCCGCAGCGCATCGAAGGGGGCCGTCCAGTCTTCTTCATCCTCTGTGGTTTCCGGCGCCACCATATCCCACACTTCAACGGTGCCGGGATGGCCGGCGCGGTTGGAACGATGTTCGACTGGCTCATTATCGGCACTGAGGCCGCTCGCATTTTGCGGGATCGAGAAGACCTGATCGACGGCGGCCAGCACATCTTCAGTGGAACGGAACGAGAGCGGCAGGCGGATGCGATGAAAGGCCTGCTCCACCTGATCGACACGCCTTTGGGTCTCGTCGCGCTCCTGCGAGAACCGTTCCGGCCGGGCGCCCTGAAAGGAATAGATCGACTGTTTTTCGTCACCCACAGCAAACAGCGTCCGGCGTCCCATGCGGGCGCTTTCTCCGGTGAAGAAATCCGCCGCCAGCGACTGGATGATCGACCATTGCACCGGGCTGGTATCCTGCGCCTCGTCGACCAGAATATGGTCGATGCCCTGATCCAGCTTGTAATGCACCCACGCACCCGCCGTATCGCGGTTGAGCAGATTGGCGGCGCGCTCGATCAAGTCTTCGAAATCCAGCTGGCTGCGCTGCTTTTTCAGGTCTTCGAAATCGCCGATCAACCGTTCGGCCAGCACAAGGGCGCTTTTTGTCGCCGCTAGCATGCGCACCAGACGATAGCGATTGCGGCAGGCCACGACATGGTCGCGCGCCAGCGTCAGCGCATCGACGAGATCAGGCGCGGATTTCTGCATGCCCTTGTTGATGACGTAGGCATCCGATTTCCTTTCGCCTTTGGCTGTCAGAAGCGCCGCTTCGATGAATTCCATCCGCCGCACCGGGTCCGACTGCCGTTTTGCCTCCCGGAGCGCATAAGCGACCTCTATGACGCGTGATCCTCCCACCTCGTCAGCAAGGGTTAGATACGTATCGAGCGCAAGGCCCGAGAGGCCGGGCAGAGGCCAGAAGGCGGCCGCAGCAGTTTCTTCGGTTTCCCCATCTGCGATCTGCATCGCCTGCCGCAACCGCGCATCAATGCCGCCCGACTGTTTGGCATCGAGCAGAAAGCCACGGAGGACACTGCGATTGGCGATGATGGCGGAAAGCAGCGATTCCAGCCCGCTTTCGTCAGCCAGATCGAGCACGTAAGCGAGCGATTGCGCCAACTCCTCGTCCCGCTCCGTCGAAACCGCCGTCAGAAGCGAACGGCGTGCTTCGGCGAGCAGCGTTGTTGCGGCGCGGTCGTCAAGAACGGAGAAATGGCCGGCGACATTGGCCTCCAGCGGGAACTGGTGCAGCAGGGCTTCGCAGAATGCGTGGATGGTCTGGATTTTCAGCCCGCCCGGTGTTTCCAGCGCCTTGGCGAACAGCCTGCGCGCTTCGGCGAGCTTGATGCGATCCGGTACCTTGCCTTCGATGGCGGCGATGCGGTCCTTGAGATCGGAATCCGGCAAAGTTGCCCATTCCGCCAGCCGGTCGAATACGCGGCTCGACATTTCCGATGCTGCGGCCTTGGTATAGGTGAGGCACAAAATCGCCGAGGGGCGGCACCCGGCCAGAAGCAGGCGGATGACGCGCTGGGTCAAAACATGGGTCTTGCCGGAGCCGGCATTGGCCGACACCCAGGCGGAACTTGCGGGATCGGAGGCAAGCCGCTGACGGGCGCTGGTCCAGTCGATCCAGCTTTCAGGCGTATCGCCGGCGGGTCCGGCGTCAAACGGATCAATCGTCATCGCCGTCTCCCGGTTCTGCCGTCGACCATTCAGAAACACGGGCGAGGTGGTCATATTCCCCGCCATAGGATTGCTGCTCTTCCGGCACCAGCCGTGAGGCGAAACCGTTTTCACCTTCGCGCAGCGAGCGCACGAATTTGGCAAGCTGGTCGATCGATTCCGTTGCCAGTTCGATAGCGGATTTCGGCGGTCTTTTGCCGCTTCGGCTGGAATGTTCGTTATTCACCTGATCGGCAAAAAATCGGTCTCCCGGCCGCAGGCGTACATAGATGAGGTTTTCGGGCGTGGGCGAACCCGTTTCGCGGAAGGCACCGCGCATCAGTGCCGCCGCTTCCAGCGCCAGCTGCGGGTCGAGCAGCGCGCGCGCCTGATTGACGGAAGGCGCAAGTCCTGTCTTGTAGTCGATAATATCCGCCTGACCGTTTGTCTTGATGTCGATGCGGTCGGCGATCCCAGTCAGCCTTATGCCCGCTTCGGCAATTTCCTGCCCGGCGCGAGCCTCGTAGAAGCTGTGGCGAATGGATGGATGACGTTCTTTTTCCCAATCGATGAAAGCGCGGGCCACCGCCGCAAAACGCGGACGCCAGATGACATCCACATGCACAGGCAGATTTTCCTCGTCGAAACACTCGTCGAGAATGCGCTGCATGGCTGCGAGCGAGGCCGGTGTGCCGGGAATATGTCCCTCACGGGAATAGCGCTCGATAATCGCGTGATAGAGCGTGCCGCGATCGGCGGCGTTCGGATCGCGATTGAAGGGGGCGAGCGGGTCCAGCTTCAGGATGCGCCGCGCATAGATTGAATAGGGATCGCGGCGCAGACGTCCCACTTCGCTGAAGGAGTAGCTCTTCGGCTGCAGATCGGCCGGCGGTTTGGGGGAAGGGCGCTTTGCCGTTTCCTGATTGATGTTTTCATCCATCAGACCCGCCCAATGGCGATAGGTCTCGCCGCGCTTCCTCAGTTGTTCGGCGAAATTTTCGCCGCCCAGCGCCAGCAGCCGTTGCAGCCAGCGGGAGGCGACGGCCGGGGTGGAGCCCTGCCTCAGCGCCCGGGTGTAAAAGATTTGCCGGGTACCGTTCGCCATCTCGAAGTCATGCGCGAGCTGTCCTATGCGCCGTTCCGGCGGCTCCAGCCCGATGGCGGTCTTCATGCTGCGGGACAGGAATGGATTGTTCGCCGTCTGGCCCGGCCAGAGCCCTTCGTTGAGACCGCCGATGACGACGGTGTCGACGCTTTGCAGTCGCGCCTCCAGCGCGCCGAAGATGAAAATGCGTGGATGGCGCATGGATCGCGGCTTGATCGATTCGCCTGCCACCAGCGCTGCAAAAATATCGATCCATTGTGGCCCGTCCGCATCGAGGATCTCGCCGCTCTCCATCAGTTCCGCAAAGAGACTGGAGAGCTTGTCTCCCGCTTCGCCGGACCATAATGCGGCCAGATCATTGCTGTCGTCGGCACAGATGGCCTCGATGACCCGGCCTGTCCGCCCGGCCCAATCGGAAAGCGGCAATTTATCGGTGAAGGCGCGGCCGGAGCGGTCACGACGAATGAAGGCGGAGCCGAGTGGCTCCGTGGCAATGGCGATCCGCCGCGCGAGATCACGGGCCGCATCGACACTTCCCTCCGGCAGCGCCACCCGCCATGCGGGCGGGTGCCGGTCATCACGCTGTGCAAGGAGTTGCGTATCGAGAACCACCTCGAGATTGCCTATCTCGGTTTCGACACGGCCGCCGCGCAGCGCGATCAGCTCCAGCGCTTTGGAGGCTCTGATAAAAGCATCGCCGGAAAGCCCGAAGTGGGCGAGGGGATGCTTTAGAAGCGAAATGATCGGCACCGGGTCTCCGGGCCTGAGAATGGCTTCCAGCGCGAGTTGCGTCAGTCCTGCCTGCGGCGTGGCCGAAAGCGGCGTACCGGCCGAATCGTCTGCCTCGATGCCAAAACGTTGCAACTCTGTCGCGACCCGCCGCGCCAGTCCGCGGTCGGGCGTTATCAGCGCCGCCTGAGAGGGTCGTTCAGGCCCCGGAGCCTCCAGCGCCAGCCGGAGCGCCACCGCGATGGCGGTTGCCTCTTCACGCTCATTGGCGGCCTCGATCAATGTGGCCGCCGCGAAGGCTTCGTCGAAAAAGCCGGGTTCCCTGTCTTCGCGCCAACGGTTCCAGTCGCTTGTGGATTTCGCGGGCGCGAGTGCGGTCGAAAACACCGCCGCCCGTTTTTCCAGATCACGATCAAGAGCGCCGATCTGAACCACGTCGTCCCTGAGCATGCCGAGCTTCTGCAGCAGCATATAAAGCCCATATTGCGAGTGCGTGCGGCTCGAAGGATCGGTGGGGTCCTCGGCAATCGCCTGCCATTGCTCTTCGGGCATGGCAAGATCGAGTCCCGGCAGCACGACCGTACCTTGCGGCAGGGTGGCAACGGCGGCGATGAGATCGGCGGCGGCCGGAATGGAGCCCGTGGAGCCGGCCACGATGATCGGCCCCGTGTCCGGCAAATTGGCAAGCCGGTCCGCTTCCGCTCGCAGGATGGCGTTGCGATGCCGGCCTGCGGAGGAACGGTTGAGTTCGGCAAGCCGCGCCGGCCAGAAGACGCTGGCGATCTTCAGGAAGTCCGCCGTCAGCTGCCACCATTGCGCATGTTCGCCGGTATCGAGATGCTGAAGCGTCTCCCAGTCCTTTTCTTCGGTATCCATGGCATCGATCACCTCGCCGAGCGCCCGCGCGAGCCAGATTGCATCCGCGGGGCTGGCAGGGGCGACGAGCGGTGAATCCGAATGGATCGCCCGGATGGCATCAGGCAGGCTGTTGCGCCAGGCGAGGATGAGGCGCGCCAGTTCGATCAGCCGGCCGGTGCCGGAAATCGGCGGCGCCAGATCCATGATCTCAGGATTTTCGATATCGAAGAAACCGCTATCGTCATCCGTTTCACCAAGAGGCCGGATCAGCGGCAGAATGGCGGATCGGCCGCCCAGAAGATCGACGAATTCGGAGCGCAGCACGCGCGCGGAGCGCCGCGTCGGCACATAGATCGTCACGCTCGCAAGCGAAAGAGGATCGGTCGGATCATATCTATAGCCTGATGTCAGCCGCCCGTCACACAGCGTTTCCGCGAGCGTTTTGAGGAACGGTGTTCCCCCAGCGATCGTCAGGACGCGCTTTGCGTGGTGGGTGAGCGTCATGCGAAACGTTTTTCCCTGAATTGCCGGATGATGCTTTCCGCATCGTCAATTGCATCAGGCGTTCCCACGGTTATCCAGTGGCCATCCAGCGACAGCCCGAAAAGCCGGTCTTTTTCAATGGCGCGGTCGAAATAGATATTGAGGTTGAAAGCGTCCGCCGGCGCATCGTCAAGCAGCCGCGAATCCATGGCGATGGCGCCGGCATAAACCACCGGGTTAGCGTCACCGTTGCGATAGCGAGCCAGCTTTCCGTCGTCGGCTAGGTCGAAATCCCTCTTGCCGTTGTGGCCGGTGGTGCGATCCATGTCGACACAGAGCAGGGCCATGTCCATGCGGGCCGTGTCAAAGAATTGCGCAAGCTTTCGCAGATTGCTGACGGCGTTCAATTGCTCGCCGATCCAGAAAAGATCGGCGTTCATGACAAAAACCGGGCCGGGCTTCAGAAGCTTCAGGCCCTTGGCCAGCCCGCCGCCGGAATTCATCAGCTCCGACCGTTCGTCGGAAATCAGGATTTCGGCGTCTGCGCGGTTTTCGAGATGGGCGATCATCTGTTCGGCATGGTGATGCACATTGACGACGATGGTTTCAGCCCCGGCTTCGACAAGGGCGTCGAGCGCGTAATCGATCATCGGCTTGCCGGCGATTTTCACAAGCGGCTTCGGGATCGTATCGGTGATCGGGCGCATCCGTGTGCCAAGCCCGGCGGCCAGCACCATCGCGTTTTTGATCGTCATCGTGGTCAACCGTCTTTCAGTTGTCGAATTCCATGCCCATGCGCAAGCACCAGTCCTTGAGCGGCGCGAGTTCCGGATGCGAAAGCGCTGCACTGAGATAGCGGAACGTCCTCGGCATATGTTTCATATAACCGGGTTTTCGATCCCGTTCCAACAGCCTCACCCAGATGCCCGCAAGCTTGCAGTTGCGCTGCGCCGACATGATGGCGAAAGCCTTGAGGAATGTGGTCTCATCGAAAGCGGGCGTCGCTTTTCTGCTGTCGAGATAATGCGAAAGCAGGCGTGTCTGCAATTCGGGAGACATGGTAACCCGCGCATCCTGTACGATGGAAGCGAGATCATAGGCGGTGGGGCCAATCATCGCATCCTGAAAATCGATCAGGCCGACCTGACGGATGCCGCTGTTCTGCGCCTGCCAGAGAATGTTCGGCGAATGGAAGTCACGCAGCAGAAGCCCCGTTTCACAGCCGGCCAGCGCATCGATCAGGCCGTCCCAGATGGCGTAATAGTCCTGTTTCTCGCCATCGGTAAGCGCTCCGCCGCGTTTATGGGGCAGATACCATTCCACCAGCAGCGAGACTTCGATCTTCATCGCCTGCCGGTCGAAGGGAGGAATGTCGTAGGTGCTGCCATCGCGCATCGGCAGCAATGCCGGGGGTGGTGTCTGGTGAAGAGTGGCGAGACAGGCGACACTTTGAAGATAACGCTCTTCTATCGGTGTGCCGTCGGCAGCCAGCACGCCCTCCCGTCCGAGATCCTCCAGAAGGAGAATGCCCTGATCGATATCCGCAGCCAGAATCTCCGGCGCGCAGAAACCAGTGTTTCGCAGATAGTCGCCGATCGCCACAAAGGAGCGGGCATCCTGGGCAAGATGGGCGATTTCCGCATAGGTCTTGCCATCCGCAACGATCGCGCCTCTCATGGGACGGCGCCAGTCCATCAGAATAAGCTCGGGACCATCGGTGGAAATCGTCTCGTAGGCGCGTGTGGAGGCATCGCCACTCAGAAAACGGCGGGTCGCACCCCCTCTGTCATTTTTCGCCAGGAATTCACGAATGGTGAAAACACGGTCAAGCCGTGCTTTTTGTTGTGCGGGAGCCTCTATTACGGCCACGCGGCCTTCGCCTGAATGCGTTAACCGCAGGGTGATCGTCTGCTCCGGCGGCAGAACCGCTGCGGCGATATCCGGCCACTCGATCAGGCAGACGCCCTCCTCCAGCATTTCATCGATGCCGAGTTCATCCAGCTCCGAAACATCCGAAAGCCGGTAGAGATCGAGATGGGCGACGGGGATGCGGGCGTCATAAGTCTGGATGATCGTGAAGGTGGGGCTTGGAACCTCAAGATCGGGTTCATCCGCCATCGCCCGGATGAAGGCGCGGGCGAGCGTGGATTTGCCGGCGCCGAGATCGCCGATCAGCGCCAGGCAATCGCCGGGTTTCAGCGCCAAGGCAAGGTCTTCACCGAGCCTTATGGTGTCCTTTTCTCCCGCCAGCGAAATGGTGAATGGCAAGATGTCTTGGCTCATTCTGCGGCGATGGAGTGCGGCCGTGTGGCGGAGGGAATGCGGCAGGTGACGATGGTGCCGTTGCCGGGGCGGCTGTCGATGCTGACGGTGCCTTGATGCAAGCTGACGAAGCTTTCGACGATGGAAAGGCCAAGCCCCGCACCGGTCCGCCGTCCGCCATTGCCACGCGTCGAAAAGCGGTCGAACACCGTTTTCAGCATGTCTTCGGGAATGCCCGGCCCCTTATCCGCAACGGAGAATACGAAGTCGCCTTCGCTGCGCTGGCAGGAGAGCTGCACGGAGGAACCTTCGGGTGCGAAGTTGATCGCATTGGTCAGGAGCTTGATGAGAATCTGCTTCAACCGCTGGTGGTCGGCCACGAGACTGCCGAGATGGGCAGGCGCGACGATCTCGAGCGAAATACCGCTTTCCTGCAGCCGGTCGGCGATCTGCACCGAAACATCGTCGAGCAGCTCGTTCAGATCATTATCCGAATAGTTGAGCTGCATGATGCCGGCATCGACGGTCGCGAGATCGAGAATATCGTTGACGATGGTCAGGAGAACCGAGGACGAGGTGGAAATATGATCGAGATATTCCGCCTGCCGTTCCGTCAATTGGCCGATGCCGGGGGTCTTCAGGAGATCGGTGAAGCCGATGATATTGGTCAGTGGCGAGCGCAACTCGTAGGAAACATGCTGCACGAAATCGTTCTTCAGCTCGTCCGCCTTCAGAAGCGCGTCGTTCTTTTCCTTGAGCGCCCGCTCGGCGCGCACGCTGTCCGTCATGTTGACGAAGGTCAGCATTGTCTGCGCATCCGGCAGCGGAATGATCGCATAATCGAGCACGAGGCCGGAAAGCAGTTCCAGCGTGCCCTGCCGCGACGGCCGTTCGTCATCGAAGCTGGTGATGAACTGGCTGAAGGCGCGCCAGCCGTCCGGTCCGTCATAGGATTGGGCGCAGGCGGTTTCGATGGCGCGAATATGCGTGCCCGTTTCCGCCTCATCGGCCGTCACGCCCCAGAGCGCCCGGAATGCCGGGTTGGACAGGCGAATGCGCCCGTCTGCACCGAATACGGCGACACCTTCTGCCAGATGGTCGATGGTTTCGCCCTGCACCTTGACCAAGGTGTTGTAGCGCATCTGAAGATCGACCTGCTCGGTCAGGTTCTCGAAAACCCAGGTCGCGCCACCCTGCGGATGCGCGGTGGCGATGACCCGCAAGGTCTGGCCATTGGGCAGGTGCCACAGATCCGTCTTGGTATCGAGCGAACGGTAGACGGAAAGCGCCGTCTCCTTCCAATTCTTCCAGTTCAGCTGCTCCGGCAATTTGCCGGCGGTACGCAGCCTGTCCAGAAGTTCGGAATTATCAGGGCCCGACTCCAGGAAAACCAGATCGAAACCCCATAGGTTGGCAAAAGCCTGATTGTAGAATTGCAGCCGCTGCCGGCCGTCGAAAATGGCGACGGGCGTCGCCAGATGATCGAGCGTTTCGGCGTGGCTTTTCAAAACTCGCTTGAGTTCCTCGCTGATGGTTTCCGCTTCGGTGGCATCGATGGCGATCCCGGCAGACCCGCCCGCCGTTTTTATGTCGACGACGTCGAAGAAGCTGCGGTTACCGGAAACGACGGTCGAAATGCGATCATGATAGGGCGATTCCGGTGTCGCAGCCGCGCGTATCTTCTGTCGCGTAACCGTGTTCAGAAGTTCGCGCTTTTCCTGAACGGCCTGCCCGGCATCACGCGCATCCACCGCATGGGCGTAAGCGTGGTTGACCCAAGTGAGTTCACCTTCGCCATTGCGACGCCAGACGGGCTGTTCGATGGAATCGAGAAGTTCCTGAAATGTCGATACGGAGGCGAGCAGACGCTCGCGCTCGACCTGCAATTCCGCGAGTTCAGCGCGCAGATTGTTGAGCGCGATGAAGCGCGCAAAGGCATTGCCGCCGGATACACGTCCCTGAACTTCAATCACTTCGCCGCGCTGCGTCTCGATGGTCAGATCGAAGCTCTGGGCGTGGCTGCGCAGTTTCTCGATGGATTTCTCAAGCTGGCTTGCGGATGCCGGCTTCAGCCAGCGGCCGAATGCCAGAAAATCCTGGTCCGCTTGCGGCACACCGGTCTCGGCTGGTAGCTGGCCCAGAAATTCCGGACGTTTGTCCGCACCGTCCCAGATGACAATGCGGCGGCTCTTGTCGGAAATCAGCGCCTCGTATTTCGCGATCTTGTGGTGGGACTGCGCAAGCGCCTGTCGGTATTCGCTGCTTTCCGCCTCGATATTACCGCGCTGGCGCACCAGCCAGACGACAGAAAACAGCGTTGCCGAAAGCATGCCGACGAAAAGCGAATAGGTGATGGTTTCTCCGGATGAGAACAGCCGCGCGCCGGTCTTTGCCACAAGGCCGTCCTGCGCCATCGCAACGGTTGTCGAGCCGGCGAGAACCGTGCCCGAAAGCAGGACAGGCAGCCTCGCAAAGCCTGTCTGAACCGCACTGAACACCAGCCGGCAACGCGCAAGAGCCGCACTCAATGCCACGCCCGCATGCGTGTTTTCAAGGCGTTGAACTGTCTGCTTGCGCAGATCCGAATTTTGAACCGTCATCCCCGGTCTGTCTCCGTCCTATGTGCCGCATCTTCGACAAGACATCCCATTTCGTCCCCGCCGCCCTTTGGCGTGTCCGAATCAAGTCTGATGACAATACCGTCTTCATAAATCTGCGGGAAGTGAGCGCGCAAAAAAGATGCCGTGCGCTTTGTCAAGCGCACGGCATCTAGATATTGTGTAATTTCAGTGGATATTAACTATGAAATTAATATCTGTAGTGTTCCGCCTTGAACGGACCTTCCTTCGAGATGCCGATATAATCTGCCTGAAGGTCGGAAAGTTCGGTCAGGCGCACGCCAAGCTTCTCGAGATGAAGGCGCGCGACCTTCTCGTCGAGGTGCTTGGGAAGCACGTAAACTTCATTCTTGTATTCGCCCTGCTTGGTGAAGAGCTCAATCTGGCCCAGCACCTGGTTGGTGAAGGAGGCCGACATGACGAAGGACGGGTGACCGGTGGCGTTGCCGAGGTTCAGCAGGCGGCCTTCGGACAGAAGAATGATGCGGTTGCCCTTCGGGAACTCGATCATGTCGACCTGCGGCTTGATGTTCGTCCACTTCAGGTTACGCAGCGAGGCGACCTGAATTTCATTGTCGAAGTGGCCGATATTGCCGACGATCGCCATGTCCTTCATCTCGCGCATATGCTCGATGCGGATCACGTCCTTATTGCCTGTCGTGGTGATGAAGATGTCAGCGGAAGAGACGACGTCTTCCAGGCGAACGACCTCAAAACCGTCCATGGCGGCCTGAAGCGCGCAGATCGGGTCGATTTCGGTCACCTTCACGCGGGCGCCAGCGCCCTGCAACGAGGCTGCGGAACCCTTGCCAACGTCGCCATAACCGCAGACCACGGCAACCTTGCCGGCCATCATCACATCGGTTGCGCGGCGAATGCCGTCGACGAGAGATTCCTTGCAGCCATACTTGTTGTCGAACTTCGACTTGGTGACGCTGTCATTGACGTTGATCGCCGGGAAGGGCAGCAGGCCCTTCTTGCTGAGATCGTAGAGACGGTGAACGCCGGTCGTCGTTTCTTCGGTGACACCCTTCAGCGCGTCGCGCTGACTGGTGAACCAGCCGGGCGAAGCCTTGAGGCGCTTGTTGATCTGCGCGAAGAGGATTTCCTCTTCTTCCGAACCGGGATTGGACAGAACATCCTCACCGGCTTCGGCGCGTGCGCCGAGCAGGATGTACATGGTGGCGTCGCCGCCGTCATCGAGGATCATGTTAGAGAGACCGCCGTCGGTCCACTGGAAGATCTTATCGGTATATTCCCAATATTCCGTCAGGCTTTCACCCTTGACGGCGAATACCGGAATGCCGGCTGCTGCAATGGCTGCCGCCGCATGGTCTTGCGTCGAGAAGATGTTGCAAGAGGCCCAGCGAATCTCCGCGCCCAGTTCCTTCAGCGTCTCGATGAGAACGCCGGTCTGAATCGTCATGTGAAGAGAACCGGTAATACGTGCGCCCTTCAGGGGCTTGCTTTCACCGAATTCCTTGCGGCAGGACATCAGGCCCGGCATTTCGGTTTCGGCGATGTCCAGCTCCTTGCGGCCGAATGCGGCAAGGTTGATATCGGCGACGATGTAGTCCTTCTCAAGGCTCATAAGGTTCTCCAGATCAGAAACGCCGCGCCTCACAGCCCGGCTTTTAAACGTAGCTGCGGTTTAGCAGGCCACGAACGATCTGGCAATGATGATATAAAGAAGTCTTTATGTCTTTATATGTGCCGGCTCAGGCTTCTTCGCCGAAGCGGTCGGCGACCAGCGCCTCCAGTGCTTCCAGCGCTTCTTTCGCCTGATTGCCGCTTGCCTCGACATAAACGCTGCAGCCGGGGCTGGCCGCCAGCATCATCAGGCCCATGATGGAGGTGCCGCCAACGGTCATGCCATCCTTGGAAACCGTGATCGTCGCGTCGAAACCTTCAACCATCTGTACGAATTTGGCAGAAGCCCGGGCGTGGAGACCGCGTTTATTGATGATCGGTAGTTCCCGGGAGAATGGCGACATGGGCTGACTTCTCACTTGCCGCTTAAAACGCGGCTGGCGACGTTAATATATTTGCGGCCGGCATCGGATGCGTCCTGAAGTGCCTTGTCCATATTATCTTCGCTGCGAACGCCGGCAAGCTTGATCAGCATGGGAAGATTGACCCCTGCGATGACTTCGACATTGCCGTTATTCATGACGGAAATCGCAAGATTGGAGGGCGTGCCGCCGAACATGTCCGTCAGGATGATGACGCCGTTGCCGTCATTGGCGCGTGCAACAGCGTCGATGATATCCTGCCGGCGCTGATCCATGTCGTCTTCGGGACCGATACAAACCGTCTCGATCAATTTCTGGGGACCGACGACATGCTCCAACGCATGGCGAAACTCCTCAGCCAGCTTGCCATGGGTGACAAGCACTAGTCCGATCATGAAATGCTCCCTTGCACACGCACTCTCATTGCCGACTATCGCAACGCGGCAATCCTGTCCATCGGTGGGATTTCATCTTGATGAGGAAAATGCGAATCGCAAGCCTAAAATCGCCCGAATCATCGTCACTTCACATTCGTTTTAAAAAGATTCTGAGCAAGTGCAGCAAATTTTCCATAGGGCGTCAGGCTGGAAAGCGGAATGCGCAGAAGCCGGATATGCCCGCCGCAGGGCAGGGAAAACCTCTCGTCATCTTCGGGAAGTCTTGGATTCGTCCCTGAAAGAACTGTCGTGACGGCAAAATGTAGTGGAGCGCGCGCAACGCTTCTGATGGAAACGATGCCGCTGCCGCGCAATTCCAGCAGGCCGGCGATGGCGTCCGGCCGCTCGGCAATGATGTTGTCGCCATCGCGATACACGAAAATCTGATCGTCCGCGATCAGCGCCGCCGGCAATCCGCAGCGTTCGGCCTCCGTTAGAAAGCTGAAGGCAAGTTCGCTTTTGCCGCTGCCCGACGGTCCGACGAAAAGAATGCCGGTGTTTTGAACGGTGATGGCGGTGGCGTGCAGGTTGAAGCGTTCAGCGGTCATGGGTTTCGGCCGCCGGCAGCGACAGGGTGAAGCGCGCGCCGGAAATCACGCCATATTTGTCGACTACGTTCTCCGCCCGCAGACTGCCGCCATGGGCTTCCGCGATCTGGCGGCTGATGGAAAGGCCAAGGCCGGAATTCTGTCCGAACCCTTCGCTCGCCGGCCGGTCTGTGTAGAAGCGCTCGAAAATCCGGTCGATGTCTTCTGCCTGAATGCCGGGCCCGTTGTCCTCCACCTGCACGATGCAACGATCCTTTTGACGGGAGAGGCGCACGGTAATGCGGCCGCTTTCCTCGGCAACGAAGGATCGCGCATTCTCGATGAGGTTGGTGACGATCTGACCGATACGCAGATCGTGACCATTCACCACGAAGGAGGTCTTTGCGCCCGCTTTCCGGTCGATGACATAGTCGATCGTCACACTTTTCTTCTTGGTGCTTATCTGGCGGGATATATCCACCAGACCCTTCATCAGCACATCGAGATCGAGCGGAGAGGCGTCGGCGCGCGCCAGTTCGGCATCGAGCCGCGACGCATCCGAAATGTCGCTGATCAGGCGGTCGAGACGGCGCACATCGTGGAAGATGATTTCGGTCAGGCGCTGTTTGGACTCTTCGGTCTTGGCGCGCGGCAGGGTCTCCACGGCGCTGCGCAGCGAGGTCAGCGGGTTCTTGAGCTCATGGCTGACATCGGCGGCGAAGCTTTCGATGGCGTCGATACGGTCGTAAAGCGCCGTCGTCATTTCACGCAACGCAATCGAAAGATTGCCGATCTCATCCTGACGCGCCGAGAAATCCGGTATTTCCTCGCGTGTCCTTGCTCCGCGGCGCACGCGGATCGCGGCAGCCGAAAGCCGCCGAAGCGGCGTGGCGATGGTGGAGGACAAAAGCAGCGACAGCACGATATTGACCAGCGTCGCGATGCCGAAGACGCGCATGATGGCAAGGCGCTCCGCATGCACGATCTTGTCGATGTCGCCCGCTTGCGTAGAAAGCAGCAGAACGCCGAGCACGGCCCGGAAGCGCTGCACCGGTACGGCCACGGAAACAATCAGCTCGCCCTTTTCCGTGACACGCACGACCGCGCCGCGCACGCCGGTCAACGCATTCATCACTTCGGGATAGATCGAACCGTCGCCGCCGGGCGCTTCCTTATATTGCGGCAGGCTGCTCGGCTGCAGCATGCGGTTGAACATGCTGGTGAACCAGTCGCCCCAGCTTTGCGTCTCCGGTGTTACCGGCGGCAGATCGAAACGCAGCACCTGACCGCGCGAATAAAGATGACGGGAATCGAGCAGGAGGTTGGCGTCGGCATCGAACAGCCGCGCACGGGTGCGCGTCGGCGAAATCAGCCGCCGCAGCACAGGTGCGACCCGCTCCGGATTGATCGGGAAACTCAAGTCCTCGTCATTGGGGGCAGGGGTGATGCTCTGCCCCGCCTGCAATTCGAGCAGCTTTTCCGGATTGATGGTGATCGAGTTGGTATCGACCGAGGCGGAAGCGGAGACAGCGCCGGCGATGATCTCGCCCTGCGTCAACAGGCTTTCCACGCGCGCGTCGATCAGCCCCTCGCGGAACTGGTTGAGATAGAGAATGCCGCCGACCAGAACCACCGTCGCCGCGACGTTGAAAAAAAGGATGCGGCGCGTGAGGCTGGAAAACACCGCATTGCCGAAGATGCGCCGGATGATAGTCAAGGGATGGATACGATGGCGGCGTTCGCTGCCGCGTTCTTCGGCATCGTCACTGTCCGAGACGGTTTCCGGCGTTTTCTTCAACACGTATTCAAGTCCTCACCGCCCCATATCGGGCGGTCCCTTCTGCGTGAGTCGGCTCTTCAAGCCGCTTCGCGGAAGCGATATCCTACGCCATAAAGCGTTTCAATCATATCGAAGTCGCCATCGACCAGTTTGAACTTCTTGCGAAGGCGCTTGATATGGCTGTCGATGGTGCGGTCGTCCACATAGACCTGTTCGTCATAGGCGGCATCCATCAGCGCGTCGCGGCTTTTCACCACGCCCGGTCGCTGCGCCAGCGAATGCAGGATGAGGAATTCGGTGACCGTCAGCGTCACCGGCTCACCCTTCCAGGTGCAGGTGTGGCGTTCCTGGTCCATGGCGAGCTGCCCGCGCTCCAGCGTGCGCGCCTGCTGATCGGCGGTCGGCTTCAGCACGCTGCCGGTTGCAGCAGACGCTTCGCGGCTGCTGGCGCGGCGCAGGATGGCTTTGACGCGTTCCACCAGAAGACGCTGCGAGAAGGGTTTCGTGATGAAGTCGTCCGCGCCCATCTTCAGGCCGAACAATTCGTCGATCTCTTCATCCTTGGAGGTGAGGAAGATAACCGGCAGATCCGACTTCTGGCGAAGACGCCGCAGAAGCTCCATGCCGTCCATGCGTGGCATCTTAATATCGAAAATGGCGAGCTGCGGCGGGCGGGCGATCAGCCCGTCAAGCGCGGAGGCGCCGTCCGTATACGTTTCGACCCGGTAGCCTTCGGCTTCGAGCGCGATCGATACCGAAGTCAGAATATTCCGGTCGTCGTCGACAAGCGCGATCGTCTGCATGTAGTTGGTCTCCATCGTCATTTTCTCGTAACTCCCGACATTCACCCAGCCAAGGTTGTGCGCCGCGAGCCACTCTCTTGAGTATAAAGGTGGAACAAATTGTGGCAAAGGAAAACTCGCCCCGAAATCGCCAGTGAGGCGGGAGCGGATTTTGCAAAAAGGCCGCAGCTAGATTTTAATGCGTCTTCAACCGATTTAAAAAGAAATAAAATCTTTTAAATCGATTAATATATTGAAATTACTAAGTTTTTTAAAGTTTGGCTCTTGCGTTTCCAAAAGCTGCCACGTATTTTCCGTGAAAATTTCAACGGCCTTATCGTCATCAACAAGGAACGCGTCATGAACGAGCTTGGGGTTCATAATCCTGCCAATGGAGTTGCGGAACTCGGACTGGGCGAGGCCTCCCGCGTCTTTTATAACCTCAATGAGAGCGAATTATACGAGCACGCGATCCGTAACGGCGAAGCCGAACTGACCATCGACGGCGCGCTGCGCGCCGTCACCGGCCAGCATACGGGCCGCTCGCCGAAGGATAAATTCGTCGTTCGTGATGCTTCCACCGAGAACACCATCTGGTGGGACAACAACAAGCCGCTGTCGCCGGAAAATTTCGAGCTGCTGCGTCAGGACATGCTGGCCCACGCCGCCGGCAAGACGCTTTACGTGCAGGACCTGATCGGCGGCGCCGATGAAGAAAATGCGCTGCCGACACGCGTCGTCACCGAGCTTGCCTGGCATTCGCTGTTCATCCGCAATCTGTTGATCCGTCCGAAGCAGGAAAAACTGGCGGGCTTCAAGCAGAAGCTCACCATCATCAACCTGCCGAGCTTCAAGGCCGATCCGGCGCGTCACGGTGTTCGTTCGGAAACTGTCATCGCTTGCGATATGACCAACGGCCTCGTCCTCATCGGCGGCACCTCCTATGCCGGTGAAAACAAGAAGTCGGTCTTCACGGTGCTGAACTACCTGCTGCCGGCCAAGGGCGTCATGCCCATGCATTGCTCGGCCAATGTCGGTCCGCAGGGTGATTCCGCCGTTTTCTTTGGCCTCTCCGGTACCGGCAAGACCACGCTGTCCGCCGATCCGTCGCGCACGCTGATCGGCGATGACGAACATGGCTGGGGCGAGCACGGCATCTTCAATTTCGAAGGCGGCTGCTATGCCAAGGCGATCAAGCTTTCGGCGGAAGCCGAGCCGGAAATCTATGCCGCGACCCGACGTTTCGGCACGGTTCTTGAGAACGTTGTGCTGGATGAAAATCGGGTTCCCGATTTCAACGACAATTCGCTGACGGAAAACACCCGCAGCGCCTATCCATTGCACTTTATTCCGAATGCGTCGGAAACGGGCATTGCCGGCCATCCGAAGACGATCATCATGCTGACGGCGGATGCCTTCGGTGTGCTGCCGCCGATCGCGCGTCTGACACCGGAACAGGCCATGTACCACTTCCTCTCCGGATACACCGCTAAGGTTGCCGGCACGGAAAAGGGCGTGACCGAGCCGGAAGCGACCTTCTCCACCTGCTTCGGCGCGCCTTTCATGCCGCGTCACCCAGCGGAATACGGCAACCTGCTGCGTGAACTGATCGGCAAGCACGGCGTTGATTGCTGGCTGGTCAACACCGGCTGGACCGGCGGTGCTTACGGCATCGGCAAGCGCATGCCCATCAAGGCGACCCGCGCGCTTCTGACCGCCGCACTGACCGGCGATCTGAAGAACGCACAGTTCCGCACCGATGCGAATTTCGGCTTCGCTGTCCCTCAGTCGCTTGATGGCGTCGACAGCGCAATCCTCGATCCGCGTTCCACCTGGGCCGATGGCGCAGCTTACGACGCGCAAGCGAAGAAGCTGGTGTCGATGTTCGTCACGAACTTCACCAAGTTCGAAGATCATGTCGACAGCAAGGTGCGCGACGCAGCGCCGGGCCTTTTGCTCGCGGCTGAATAATAAAGCCTCATTTGTGAGGAGGAGCGGACCCGGCCTTGTGCCGGGTTCTTTCGTTTGCTCCGCTGTTTTCATTTTTCGCGATCTATGGCATCACCGGCGCGGAGAGAAAACATGGCCAGCGACCCGCTTTACATCAATAACCGCATCACCATTGCCGGCTGGGAACTGACGGAGCAATTCGTGCTGGCCGGCGGGCCGGGCGGCCAGAACGTCAACAAGGTCTCGACGGCGGTTCAGCTGTTTTTCGACATTGCCAATTCGCCCTCCCTTCCGGATCGGGTAAAGACCAATGCACTGCGCCTCGGTGGCAGGCGTGTGTCGAAAGATGGTGTGCTGATGATCGAGGCAAGCCGGTTTCGCAGTCAGGAACGCAATCGCGAAGACGCCCGCGAGCGGCTGAAGGAAATGATTCTCGAAGCTGCCGCCCCTCCGCCGCCGGTGCGCAAGGCCACCAAGCCCACCAAGGGGTCGGTTGAGCGCCGCCTCAAGGCGAAGTCTGGCCGCTCCGATATCAAGAAAATGCGCGGCAAGCCCTCGGGCGAATAAGGGCCAAATGTTTCGCCCTTGTCATAGAGCTTCAAATATCGTCTGGTAAGCCTCCCTACAACCAAGGAGGGTGCTATGGGTCTGTTCAATTTCATCAAGGAAGCGGGAAAGAAGCTCGGTATCGGCGGTGACGATGCCCCTGATGTCGAAGCTGTCAAGAAGGAACTCGCTTCCCACGATCTCGGCACGGACAAGGTTCAGGTCGAAGTGGTGGACGACAAGGTCGTTCTGAAGGGCGAAGTAGCCGATCAGTCGGTTTTCGAAAAGGCGGTCATCGCGGTCGGCAATACGCTCGGCATTTCCAAGGTCGAGGCTGGCGAGCTGAAAGTGACTGACGCGCCCGCGAAAGAACCCGTCTTCTACACGGTCAAGAAGGGCGACAATCTCTGGAAGATTGCGGAAGCCCAGTATGGCAAGGCAAATGGCGCGAAGAACAACATCATCTTCGAAGCCAACAAGCCGATGCTGACGCATCCCGACAAGATTTATCCCGGACAGGTACTGCGTATTCCTGAGCTTGCATAATAGCGGATTTAACCGCCAAGGGTGCCGCCATGCGCGGCATCTTCACAGCTTGCGAAGCGCTACCGTGTCGATCAGGTGGTTCTTGCCCTTGCGAAGGATGAGATCGGCGCGCGGGCGCGTCGGCACGATGTTCTGGCGCAGGTTCTTCAGGTTGATGTTCTGCCAGAGCCCTTCGGCAATGCTGAGCGCTGCCTCTTCGCTGATCGACGCATAACGGTTGAAGAATGAATTCGGGTCGCGGAAGGCAGTCTGTCTCAGATTCATGAACCGGTTCACATACCAGTTGTGAATGAAGTCCTCGTCGGCATCGATATAAATCGAAAAATCGAAAAAGTCGGAAACGATCGGCACGATCCGCCCGCCCGCCGGCAGGTCACGGGATTGCAGCACGTTAATGCCTTCGAAGATCAGGATATCCGGCTGGTCTATGACAGTGAATTCGTTCGGCAGAACGTCGTAGGTCAGGTGCGAATAACGCGGCGCCTTCACATTCGGCTGGCCCGCCTTTATCGCCGATAGGAAACGCAGGAGCGCGCCGATATCGTAACTTTCGGGAAAGCCCTTGCGCTCCATCAGGTTTTCCCGCCGCAGGACCTCGTTTGGATAGAGAAATCCATCAGTCGTGATGAGATCGACCTTCGGGCTGGAGGGCCAGCGGGCCAGAAGCTCCTTCAGGATACGCGCCGTTGTGGACTTGCCAACGGCCACCGATCCGGCAATGCCGATGACAAAGGGCGTCTTGTTGACGTCACCCATGTTGAGGAAACGGTTGCGCTGTTCGAATAGCAGCTGCGAGGCTTCTACATGGGAGGACAACAGGCGCGATAGCGAGAGATAGATGCGCCGCACTTCATCCAGATCGATCGGATCATCAAGCGAACGTAGCCGTTTGACCTCGTCGGCGGAAAGCGTCAGTGGCGTATCGGCGCGAAACTTCGCCCATTCTTCCGAACTGAAGAAGTGGTATGGCGAATATTCATCCGGTCGGAAATGATCGAGTGTGCCTGGCATGCCTCTCTCCCCGCTGCCTGCCGTGACATTCATGATGTCGGCCTCGCCGCCTTTTCCGCAAGGCCGGTCTGGCCTGTGCGGCGTTCCAGCTCTGCAAAAACGTCCGTGAGCGGAATATCGGCAATCTTCAGCACGACAAGCAGATGGTAAAGCAGATCGGCGGCCTCGTTTTTCAGCCCATCACGATCTTTCGCGATGGCCGCGATAACGGTCTCCACCGCCTCTTCGCCGAGTTTTTTCGCCGCGCGCTCCTGGCCGGCAGCAACCAGCTTGGCCGTCCAGGATTCATCAGGAGAGGCGGCGGCGCGTGTCGCGACGATACGCTCCAGATCGGAAAGGGAAAATGCGCTCATGGGGAAATCCTGCAATCAGTCGAGACGCATGGCGATACCATGCTCGGCCATGTAGGTCTTGGCTTGCCCGATCGAATAGGTGCCGAAGTGGAAGATGGAGGCTGCAAGCACCGCAGTCGCATGGCCATCGCGCACGCCCGCCACCAGATCGTCCAGAGTTCCAACGCCGCCCGAGGCGATGACGGGCACGCGAACCTGATCGGCAATGCTGCGTGTCAGGCCGATATCGTAACCGCTTTTGGTGCCGTCGCGATCCATCGAGGTTACAAGCAATTCGCCGGCGCCGCGTTCGACCATCTTGATGGCGAATTCGACGGCGTCGATCCCGGTCGGCTGGCGCCCGCCATGGGTGAAGATTTCCCAGCGACCTTCTTCTCCGTCCTTCGAAACGCGCTTGGCGTCGATGGAAACGACGATGCACTGGTTGCCGAATTTATCGGCCGCCTGCGCCACAAAATCCGGATCCTTGACGGCTGCGGAATTGATCGAGACCTTGTCGGCCCCGCACAGAAGCAGCTTGCGGATGTCGGCGACGCTGCGAACCCCGCCGCCAACGGTCAGCGGCATGAAGCAATGGTCGGCGGTACGCGAGACGACATCGAAGATCGTGTCACGATTATCCGAAGAGGCGGTAATGTCGAGGAAGCAGAGTTCGTCCGCTCCGGCCGCATCATAGGCTTTCGCCGCCTCGACGGGATCGCCAGCGTCGATCAGGTCGACAAAGTTCACGCCCTTGACGACACGACCGTCCTTCACATCCAGGCAGGGAATAACGCGGGCTTTGAGGGTCATACGTTTACCTCCTTTGCAGCCTTGATGAGGGTAAGCGCCTCGGCGGGGTCGATGCGGCCGTCGTAAAGCGCGCGGCCGGAAATCGCACCCTCGAGCTTTGCGGCATCCGGCTGCAGCATGCGTTTGATGTCGTCGATGGAGGCAAGTCCGCCGGAGGCGATGACCGGGATGGAGACGGCACTCGCCAGTTCCAGCGTCGAAGCCCAGTTGATGCCGGCCAGAATGCCATCGCGATCGATGTCGGTATAGATGATGGCTGCGACACCGGCACCTTCAAAACGTTTGGCAAGTTCGATGACACCGAGTTCGGAGGCTTCCGCCCAGCCTTCCACCGCCACCTTGCCGCCCTTGGCGTCGATGCCGACGGCGACCTGGCCGGGGAAACGTTTGCAAGCCTCAATGACCAGAACCGGATCGCGAACTGCCACCGTGCCGAGAATGACGCGCGCAAGACCACGGCTCAGCCAGGCCTCGATATGATCCAGCGTGCGGATGCCGCCGCCCAGCTGCACCGGGTTTTTCGTGGCTTTCAGAATGGCATCAACCGCTGCACCGTTGACTGTTTCACCAGCAAAGGCGCCGTTGAGATCAACCACATGCAGCCATTCAAAACCCTGATCCTCGAAGGCCTTGGCCTGTGCGCCGGGATCGGTATTGTAGACGGTTGCCTGGTCCATATCGCCGAGTTTCAGGCGAACGCACTCACCGTCTTTGAGATCGATTGCGGGGAAAAGAATCATGTCAGGGCTTCCAGCGCAGGAAATTTGAAATCAGGGCAAGGCCGAGCGTCTGGCTTTTTTCCGGGTGGAACTGCGCGCCCGCCATATTGTCGCGGCCGACGAAAGCCGTCATCGCGCCACCGTAATTGGTGGTGGCGATGACGTCAGTCGAATGCTTGGCCGCCAGATGATAGGAATGCACGAAATAGGCGTGCAGGCCATCCGCGCCGGTCTTGATGCCGTCGAACAACGGGTGGGCGTGGCGAATTTCCAGCGTGTTCCAGCCGATCTGCGGAATCTTCAGGCCCGGATCGGACGGCGTCATTTCCACAACATCGCCTTCAATCCAGCCAAGGCCCTTGCTGACAGTCTTTTCCAGCCCGCGCGAGGACATGAGCTGCATGCCGACGCAGATGCCGAGGAAGGGATGGGCCTTTTTCTCCACGGCTTCGATGAGTGCGTCATGCATTCCGGGAACGGCGTCAAGACCGGCGCGGCAATCCGCATAGGCGCCGACACCCGGCAGCACGATGCGGTCCGCCGAGGCGACATGATCCGGCCTGTCGGTCAGGTCGATAGTTGCATCGATGCCGGCTTCGCGGGCGGCACGCTCGAAAGCTTTGGTGGCCGAACGCAGGTTGCCCGAACCGTAGTCGATAATCGCGACACGCATGTCAGCGCCTTCCATTCAAGTCGAAAAGAAACGATCCGGCGGGATCGTTGACGAAGTTTTTGCCGCCGCTCTTTTGCGGCGAAGGGGTCCAGACCGGCTGGGACAGCTGTTCTGTCACGCCAGGATTCTCGGATAGACCGGAGAAATATATGTCTTCGGCACTCGAAAGATCAGGGGCGGAAACGACTGACGTCAGCGTCCAGCCTTTGCGCATCAGGTGCCGGACGAGAAAATTGCGTCCCTCCAAAGCCGTGATAAGCCCGATGCCGAAACCAAGGAGAATGCCGACAGGTTCGAATCCGGCTAACATCGAGATTTGCCCCGCCACGACTGTGGCAATGACAACAACAGCCGTCGCCAGCCACAGCCGGTTCACGGCAAGCCATAACCAGGGCGCAATCAGTGCCAGCCATACGAAACGGTCGGCGATGAAGCGGGTCGTATTATGGTCCCTGTCCGGCCCGTTGGGGGCTTCCAGAACGAGATAGCTTGTCATGGGCTTCCTGACGCTTTGGCGTCAGGCCAGCATGCCCTTCGTCGAGGGAACGCGGCCTGCCTGCCGGGGGTCGATCTCGGTTGCCGTGCGAAGAACGCGGGCAACGGCCTTGAAGCACGTTTCGGCGATATGATGGTTGTTGGCGCCGTAATGGTTCAGGATATGCAGCGTAATGCCGGCATTCTGCGCGAGCGCCTGAAAGAACTCGCGCACCAGTTCGGTATCGAAGGTGCCGATCTTCGGCGCGGAGAAATTGACGTTCCACACAAGGAACGGCCTGCCGGAAATATCGACGGCGGCCTTGGTCATCGTTTCGTCCATGGCCAGATCGAGCGAGGCGTAACGGGTAATGCCACGCCGGTCGCCCAAGGCCTTGGCAATTGCCTGGCCGATGGCGATGCCGGTATCTTCCACGGTGTGGTGGTCATCGATATGCAGGTCGCCCTGAACTTCGATGTCCATGTCGATCAACGAATGGCGGCTCAGCTGGTCCAGCATATGGTCGAAAAATCCCACGCCGGTGGAAATTTTCGATTTGCCGGTGCCGTCGATATCCACACGGACCGAAACCGAGGTTTCGTTGGTCTTGCGGATAATCTCGCCTTTACGTTCTGCCATTTTGGCCGCTCCGTGAAAATATTGCCGTTCCTTATCAGCACGGGACACAAATATCCAGTTGTTCCATCGTCTTGGCTGACTTGCGGAAAACCCGGTGTGATCCCGATGATTGCAATCGGAAAAACCAGACTTACATAGAACCCGAAAAGGGCCGTAACCCGGCCCGTTAACCCCAGGCCCGGCAGGGCAGACAGGTGTTTGATGACAACAATCATTACAGTCAGAAAGGGCGGCAAGGTCGTCATGGCTGGCGACGGGCAGGTAAGCCTTGGCCAGACCGTCATGAAGGGCAATGCGCGCAAGGTTCGCCGCATCGGCAAGGGCGAAGTGATTGCCGGTTTTGCCGGCGCGACGGCGGATGCTTTTACGTTGCTCGACCGTCTCGAAAAGAAACTCGAGCAATATCCCGGCCAGCTGATGCGCGCCGCCGTGGAGCTCGCGAAGGACTGGCGCACGGATAAATATCTGCGCAATCTCGAAGCCATGATGCTGGTGGCCGATAAATCGACCACACTTGCCATTACCGGCAATGGGGACGTGCTGGAGCCGGAACACGGCGCGATCGCTATCGGTTCCGGTGGCAATTATGCCTTTGCCGCCGCACGCGCCATGATGGATACGGACAAATCGGCTGAAGAGGTGGCGCGCCAGTCGCTCGATATCGCCGCCGATATCTGCGTTTATACCAACCACAGTCTCGTCGTCGAAACCCTCGACGCCGAATAAGCAATTACTCACCAAGGGTCCTGTGGGCCGGGCCAAATGGCCGGCCGGAACAGGAAAGCCGAGAGGATAGAATGACCACTTTTTCTCCCCGGGAAATCGTCTCGGAACTCGACCGCCACATCATCGGCCAGCATGATGCCAAACGTGCGGTCGCAATTGCGCTGCGCAACCGCTGGCGTCGCCAGCAGCTCGATGAGAGCCTGCGCGACGAAGTCATGCCGAAAAATATTCTGATGATCGGGCCGACCGGTGTCGGCAAGACGGAGATTTCCCGTCGCCTCGCCAAGTTGGCCGGTGCGCCTTTCATCAAGGTTGAAGCCACCAAATTCACCGAAGTCGGTTATGTCGGCCGCGATGTCGAGCAGATCATCCGTGATCTGGTCGAGATCGGCATTGGCCTTGTGCGCGAAAAGAAGCGCGCCGAAGTCCAGGCCAAGGCGCATCAGAGCGCCGAAGAGCGCGTGCTTGACGCACTGGTGGGCGCAACGGCATCGCCGGGCACCCGTGAGAACTTCCGCAAGAAGCTGCGCGACGGCGAATTGGACGACAAGGAAATCGATATCGAGGTGACGGATAGCGGCTCGGGCATGCCCGGTTTCGAAATTCCCGGCATGCCGGGCGCCAATATCGGCGTGCTCAACCTGTCGGAAATGTTCGGCAAGGCCATGGGCGGACGCACCAAGAAGGTGCGCACGACGGTGTCCAAATCCTATGCCGATCTTATCCGCGACGAATCCGACAAGCTGCTCGACAATGAAATGATCCAGCGCGAGGCGGTGAAATCGGTCGAAAATGACGGCATTGTCTTCCTTGACGAGATCGACAAGATCGCCGCCCGCGATGGCGGCATGGGCGCCGGCGTGTCCCGCGAAGGTGTGCAGCGCGATTTGCTGCCGCTTGTCGAAGGCACGACGGTTTCGACGAAATACGGGCCGGTGAAAACCGACCATGTTCTCTTCATCGCCTCGGGCGCCTTCCATGTGGCAAAGCCTTCGGACCTCCTTCCCGAACTTCAGGGCCGCCTGCCGATCCGCGTCGAGCTGAAGCCGCTGACGAAGGAGGATTTCCGCCGTATCCTGACCGAGACGGAAGCAAGCCTCATCCGCCAGTATAAGGCGCTGATGGCGACGGAAGAACTCGATCTCGATTTCACCGATGACGCCATCGATGCGCTGGCCGATGTGGCCGTTCATCTCAATTCGTCGGTCGAGAACATCGGCGCCCGCCGTTTGCAGACGGTCATGGAGCGTGTTCTGGACGAAATTTCCTTCAATGCGCCGGATCGCGGCGGTTCCGCCGTCAAGATCGATCAGGAATATGTCCGCAAGCATGTCGGCGATCTCGCCGCCGATACGGATTTGTCCCGTTATATTCTCTGAAGATTTCAGGGATCCAAGAAAGAAGAGTGCGGCCATATTTGCCGCACTCTTTTATTTTATCCGCCTTGTCTCGCATTCAGCCCGCATTTTGTTTATGGGAAGGGCTGCATTCCGGTTGGAACCGCTTTCGTGGAATGGTCCGGTTTTCCCAGCACCTTTCGCTGGCGGAAGCCGCAGGCTTGAGAAAAGGCATTCGCTCGTGCGCAAAACTCTTCTGGCATTTGCCGCTGCTTTGACGTTCACCGTCACCGCGTCTTCTTACGTCGAAGCCGCGACGGTCGTTCCGCCAGGCAATCGCAATGCCGAACAGCCCGGCGTTCCCGGCGCTTCTGCAAAAAGAACAAAAGCGTCCAACACCTCTTTCGAGCGCAAATACCAGAAGGTCATCGACCTCTTGTCCTCCGACAAAGCTCTAATCGCCAAGATCAAGTCGACGGCCGGGCGCTACGGCATCGATCCGATCCATATGATCGGCGCGATCGTTGGCGAACATACCTATAATGTCGACGCTTATGACCGACTGCAGTCCTATTACGTCAAGGCTGCTTCTTATGCGGGCAACAGCTTTCGTTTCGGCTACAAGGACGAAACCATCGCGCAGTTCCTCACGCATTCGCAATTTGCAAAATGCCAGTCGAAAAGGGATTCCTACAGCCTCTGGAACTGTCGGGAAGATGTCTGGGAAGACAACTTCCGCGGCAGGACGGTTGATGGCGTCGCCTACCCGAACAATCGCTTCAGCGCCGTGTTTTTCCAGCCCTTCTATGCCGGCCAGACCTTCGGCCTCGGTCAGATCAACCCGCTGACGGCGCTGATGTTGTCCGATATGGTGTCGAGAACGTCCGGCTATGAGAAGCTGGATGAGAACGACGCCGCTGCCGTCTATACCGCCATCATGGACCCTGACCGGTCGCTCGCTTTCATGGCGGCGTCCATCCGCAAGTCTATCGACGACTATAGATCGATTGCCGACATGGATATTTCGAAGAATCCGGGTGTGACCTCGACGCTTTATAATGTCGGCGGATCTCAGCAGCGCGCTGCCATCCTTGCCCAGAAAAATCGCCAGCGCGCTTCAGGCGGGGAGCAGCCCCTGTTGCCGGAAGAAAATTATTATGGCTGGTTGGTGAATGATCGCATCAAGGATTTGCAGGCGCTTTTGTAGAAAAAGGCGACGATCGCCCACATTGTTTCCAAAATGGAAATAATATTTGGCTGTCCGCCGCAATTGACGAGCGACCGCCTCCGCGTCCAATCTGTGCCTTCAGAATAAAGGAGGCGCATGTGAGCCGCACGAATAAATTCGGTCTTTCCATCGATGAGAGGCTTTATGCCTTTTTGACAGACGATGTTCTGCCGGGCACGGGTCTGGACAACGAAGCGTTCTTTGAAGGTTTTTCGACCATTGTTCACGAGCTTTCTCCCAAGAACCGCGAATTGCTGGCAAAGCGCGACGCCCTGCAGGAAAAGCTGGATGGCTGGTATCGGCAGAATGGCGCGCCGGCAGACTTTGACGCGTATGAGGGCTTTCTGAAGGACATCGGCTATCTGCTGCCGGAAGGCCCGGGCTTCCAGGTGGAAACCAGCAATGTCGACCCAGAAATAGCTGCCGTTGCCGGCCCGCAGCTCGTCGTTCCGGTCATGAATGCGCGCTACGCGCTGAATGCGGCCAATGCCCGCTGGGGTTCGCTTTATGATGCGCTTTACGGAACGGATGCCATTTCTGACGCCGACGGCGCGGAGAAGGGCAGGGGGTACAATCCGAAGCGCGGTGAAAAGGTCATTGCCTGGGCGCGAAATTTCCTCGATGAATCCGCTCCGCTGGAGACGGGAAGCTGGTCCGAGGTGACCGGTTTCAAGACCGAGGATGGCCTGTTGCAGCTTGCCATCGGCGACGCCAGGACTGGCCTCAAGGATGCAGCCCAGTTCAAGGGTTTCAGCGGCGAAGCGGCAAAGCCTGCAACGATCCTGCTCGGCAAGAATGGTTTGCACACCGAAATCGTCATCGATCCCACGACCGAAATCGGCAAGGGTGACAAGGCGGGAATCTCAGATGTCATTCTCGAATCCGCCCTCACGACCATCATGGATTGTGAGGATTCGGTTGCCGCCGTCGACGCCGAAGACAAGGTGCTGGTTTATGGCAACTGGCTTGGCCTGATGCGCGGCGACCTGACTGAAGAAGTATCAAAGGGCGGCAAGACCTTCACCCGCAGCCTAAACCCGGATCGCTATTACGCCGCTCCCAATGGCTCTGCGCTTACACTGCCGGGTCGGTCCCTGATGCTGGTGCGCAATGTCGGTCATCTCATGACCAATCCGGCGATCCTCGACAGGGAGGGCCGCGAGGTGCCGGAAGGCATCATGGATGCTGTCGTCACGGCGCTGATCGCCCTTTATGATGTCGGTCCATCCGGGCGGCGTCAGAATTCCCGCGCCGGCTCGATGTATGTCGTCAAGCCGAAGATGCACGGGCCGGAGGAAGTGGCCTTCGCCAACGAAATCTTCAGCCGGGTCGAACAGCTTGTCGGCATGGCGCCGAACACCATGAAAATGGGCATCATGGATGAGGAGCGCCGCACCACGGTCAACCTCAAGGAAAGCATCCGCGCCGCAAAGGATCGCGTCGTCTTCATCAATACGGGCTTTCTCGACCGCACGGGCGACGAAATCCACACCTCGATGGAAGCAGGTCCGATGATCCGCAAGGGCGATATGAAGCAGGCGGCGTGGATCGCCGCTTACGAGAACTGGAACGTTGATATCGGCCTCGAATGTGGCCTTTCCGGCCATGCGCAGATCGGCAAGGGCATGTGGGCCATGCCGGATCTGATGGCGGCCATGCTGGAGCAGAAGATCGCGCACCCCAAGGCTGGCGCCAATACCGCCTGGGTGCCTTCGCCGACGGCGGCGACTCTGCACGCCACGCACTATCACAAGGTCGATGTCGCTTC
The DNA here is from genome assembly GCF_027498475.1 of Agrobacterium salinitolerans. NCBI lineage: Bacteria > Pseudomonadati > Pseudomonadota > Alphaproteobacteria > Hyphomicrobiales > Rhizobiaceae > Agrobacterium > Agrobacterium salinitolerans. The sequence goes on from NZ_JAPZLN010000001.1 coordinate 1,793,999, forward strand.
GGTGCAGGAGGGGTTGAAAAGCCGCGGCCGTGCAAAGCTCTCCGATATTCTGTCGGTGCCGGTCGCGCCGCGTCCCAATTGGACACCGGAAGAAATCCAGCGCGAACTCGACAACAATGCGCAGGGTATTCTCGGCTATGTCGTGCGCTGGGTCGATCAGGGCGTCGGCTGCTCCAAGGTGCCCGATATCAACGATATCGGGCTGATGGAGGACCGCGCCACGCTTCGAATTTCCGCGCAGCACATGGCGAACTGGCTGCGCCATGGTGTGGTGACAGAGGGGCAGATCGTCGAGACCATGAAGCGCATGGCTGCCGTGGTCGATACGCAGAATGCGGGTGATCCGGCCTATCTGCCCCTGTCCTCCGACTTCGATGGATCGGTGGCATTTCAGGCGGCTGTCGAACTGGTGCTGAAGGGTCGCGAACAGCCTAATGGTTACACCGAACCTGTTCTGCACCGCCGTCGCCTGGAACTGAAGGCCAAACAGGCAGCCTGAAACCGTCAGCAGTCCTGAGAAACAAAAAAGCCGCCGGGGATATCCACGGCGGCTTTTTCTTATCCGGTATCTGATCTTTACTGGATCACGACCACTTTCGTGCTGCGTCCGGGACGGACGCGGCTGTAGAGATCGATCACATCCTGATTGATCATGCGGATGCAGCCGGAAGAGGCCGCGGTGCCGATAGAAGCCCACTCGGGCGAACCGTGGATGCGGAACAGCGTGTCCTGTCCCTTTTCGTTGAAGAGATACATGGCGCGCGCGCCGAGCGGGTTGGAAAGGCCCGGGCCCATGCCGGCCTCGACATATTTCGCCACTTCCGGCTTGCGGTCGGCCATTTCCTTCGGCGGATGCCACATCGGCCATTCCTGCTTCCAAGCGACATAGGCTTCACCGGCCCAGGCAAAACCCGCCTTGCCGACGCCGATGCCGTAACGAACCGCACGGTTGCCGGACAGGATGTAATAGAGGTAGCGATCGCGCGTATTGACGATGATGGTGCCAGGGCGCTCCGAAGTCTGGAACTCGACGATCTGGCGACGGTACTTCTCATTCACGCGATTGATCGGAATGGCCGGCAGCGCATAGCCCGCATCGGTCACGGGACCGTACACATCGTTGAAGATCTGGACCGTTTCGACCTTCGCCGGAACGGGATCGGCAACCGGTACTGACGCTGCGATCTTGCCGGAGGTCGGAGTGGAGGATTGGGAGGTCGTTTCGGCGCAGCCGGCCAGAGCCAGTGCTGCCGTCAGACCGAGTGCGGTCAATGGGGTACGGATGCGCATGTTGTTCTCGCGGAAAATTCGCCAAATTGTGCGAAGGAGTAGGCTTAATTGGATAAATCGGTTATTTTCCATTCAGCCGCTCTTGGCAAGCCGTTGCGCCGCCGCGAGGTGGTTGCGCCTTTAAAATTGCCGGTTGATTGCCTTTTTGCAACAATGGGCCAAACGCTTCAGCAGCCTTTATCCATGACTATTCTTTCCGTTACCAACAATAATCCGTTAATCGACGGCCGCCAGTCGGACAAGGCGATGCTGGTGCGCCGCGGCGTTCAGGTGCTTCTGCACGAAATGCGCCATTCGGTGCTGCCGGAGTTGCCGCTTGCAAGCGGGCGACGGGCCGATCTCATCAGTCTGTCGGTCAAGGGTGAAATCTGGATCATCGAAATCAAATCCTCCATCGAGGATTTCCGTGTGGATCGCAAATGGCCGGACTATCGCCTGCATTGCGACCGACTGTTCTTCGCCACCCATCCAGAGGTTCCGACCGATATATTCCCGGAGGAATGCGGGCTGATCCTGTCGGATGGATATGGTGCCCACGTGCTGCGCGATGCGCCGGAACATAAATTGCCGCCGGCGACCCGCAAATCGGTGATGTTGGATTTTTCGAGAACCGCTGCGACCCGGCTGATGCTGGCGGAATGGACAACCGGGCGCAGCTTCGGCGAATAATACCGTTACTTTGGCGCGCGTTTCGCGAGAATGCGCTGCAAGGTGCGCCGGTGCATGTTGAGTCGGCGCGCTGTTTCCGAAACGTTTCGCTCGCACATTTCATAAACGCGCTGAATATGCTCCCACCGAACCCGGTCTGCCGACATCGGGTTTTCGGGAACTTCGGTCTTTTCACCCTTGCGCTGCGTCAGCGCATTGAACACATCGTCCGCATCGGCGGGCTTGGCCAGATAGTCCAGCGCTCCGAGTTTCACGGCGGTAACGGCGGTTGCAATATTGCCATAGCCGGTCAGAACCACGATCTGCGTATCGTCCCGGTTCTGCCTGATTGCCTCGATGACTTCCAGACCGTTGCCATCCGCAAGCCTCAGATCGACCACCGCATACTTCGGCGGCGCAGCCCTGGAGCGGGCAATGCCGTCGCTCACCGTCTCGGCCGTATCGACGGCAAAGCCGCGTGTTTCCATTGCCCGGGCAAGCCGGCGCAAAAACGGGCCGTCATCATCGACAATCAGCAGCGATCTGTCGGGTCCGATCGGATCGCCGTCGTCCGTTGGCGCGCTGGTGGAGTTGTTCTCGTCGTCTGTCTTCATGTTTGCGGCCTTCCGGCAACTTCGTCGGCTTTGTTTTCTTCTTCTTATCGCCGCTTCAACGTGGATGGTAAAGTCAACGGTTTCTTTTATCGTCCATAAGCGCTCGAGGCCAGACGATTGTCACCCTTGCTCCCTTTTCGCTTGTGCCACGATTTTCAAAAGTGACACTGGCGCCGGAGCGCTCCAGCAGGGTCTTGGCGATGAAAAGCCCAAGCCCGAGCCCGCCCGCCCGTGTGTCGTTGTGACGTTCGGTCACATAGGGTTCGCCGATGCGCGCAAGCACGTCATGGGCGTAACCGGGCCCGTCGTCTTCAATGATGACGGCGACGTTCTGCTGATCGTAATCTACGGTTACGGTCACCTTTTCCCGCGCATAATCCACGCCGTTTTCAATGAGGTTGCCAAGACCGTAGATGATACCGGCATTGCGGATACCGACAGGTTCGTCGGCGCGATTGTTCTTTTCAACGAGTTCGAGGCGGATGCCGAATTCCCGGTGCGGCGCCATCACCTCCTCGATCAGCGAGGAGAGCGGCAGGCGGCGCATATGTTCTTCGTTGTCGGTGGAAAGAGAGGTGAGCCGGCGCAGAATATCGCGGCATCTTTCGCTCTGGCTGCGCAGCAGCGCTATATCTTCGCCAAATTTTTCGTCGTGTCCAAGTTCCCGCTCCATCTCCTTCGCGACAACGCTGATTGTTGCGAGCGGCGTGCCGAGCTCGTGCGCCGCCGCCGCCGCCAGCCCGTCCAGCTGCGAGAGATGTTTTTCCCGCTCCAGCACCAGCTCCGTTGCAGCCAGCGCATCCGCCAGCTGGTTTGCCTCATGCGAAACGCGATAGGCATAAAAGGCCGCAAAAGAGGTTGTGGCGATGATCGCGACCCAGGTGCCGACATGCAGCAGAAGCTGGATCGGCAAAACCTCGCCGGGATACCACGGAACCGGAAAGGGTGAAAAGGCGATTGCGGTCGAGCAGATGATGGCAAAGCCAAGAAGAATAAGCGAATGCCGTAACGGCTGGGAGGCAAACGCAATGATGACCTGCACGCAGATCAGCGGCGCGAAGGGATTGGAAAGTCCGCCGGTGATGTAAATGAGCGCCGTCAATTGCAGCAGGTCGAAGGCCAGAAGCAATGTCGCTTCCCAGGGCTCCAGACGATAGGTGGAGGGAAAACGAGCGGTGAGAAACAGATTTGCAAGAGCGAGCGCCGCAATCAATAGGCTGCAGGCCAAAAGCGGCAGGGGAAAATTGAATCCGAAGGCGACAAGCAGGATCGTCGCCGTCTGTCCCGCAACCGCCAGCCAGCGCAGCCAGACGATTGTCTGCAACCTTATCCTGCGGCTGGCGCGGCCGAGCCTCGTGGTTTCGATAGAATGGCCAGCCACCGTCATCTCCTTTACCCTGTCCCTCATCATCACGTTCCGCGCGGTTTCGCGCGGCTAGTCGGCAGGGCCGATGCCGGGTCCTCCGGCCATGGATGGCGTGGATAACGCCCGCGCATATCCGCCCGCACATCCTTCCAGGACCCCGACCAGAAGCCCGGAAGATCGCGTGTCGTCTGTATCGGCCTGTGCGCCGGCGAGGTCAATTCCAAGAGCAGCGGCAACCGCCCCTGCGCAATGGTCGGGTGAGCTCTCAAGCCGAAAAGTTCCTGCACGCGAATGGAAAGCGTCGGTTCGCTGGCGTCGTAACGGATGGGATGCCGCTGGCCCGTCGGTGCTTCGAAATGCGTCGGCGCCAACTTGGCGAGATCGCGCGCTACCTCATGCGGCACCAGAGACAGGATCCCTTCGGAGAGGCTGCCGGGTCGAATGTCCTGCAGGCTACGCGCGCCGTTCTGAAAAGGGACGAACCACTCTTCCAGCCGCGAAAGCAACGCCTCTTCGCTGACATCTGGCCAGGGCTCCCCGATACTGGCGTTCAGAAAACCGATCCTGTCGCGCAACTGCAGCGTCTCTTTCGAAAAAGGAAGGATGCCGATGCCGAATTCCCGAACGCCATTGGCGAGCGCCTGTGCCGCCTGTTCACCCTCGGGACGGGGGAGGGGTGTCTCATCGAGGATGATGGCGCCAAGCCGTGTCACCTTTCGCGCGCGGGCCTGGCCGCTCGCCTTGTCGAAAAGCAACTGGTCCTGCTGAACGATGAGGTGCGGCATTCGCTCCTCCATATCGGTCCTGTCTATGCCTGCCGCGGCAAGGATGCGCGGCTGCGCCGCTCGTCCGGTAATATCGGCAACCACCAGCATTTTGCTCGCCGCCAGCCGTTCTGTCTCTGCAAGCTCTGCGCCACGCCCGTTGGCCATCACATACCGTCCCCGCGCGCCGCGCTGAAGCGCGATCCTGTCCGGATAGGCGTGCAGCAGCAGCGGACCGGCCCCGCTCGGCAATTCGGCTGCCGCCGTTTTGTCGCCGATCGCGTCAAACAGCCTCGATGCCAGCTTGCGCGCCGCCTGCGCCCTTTCGCTCCTGTCGGAAAGAAAGCGCCGCAGCCTTTCATCTAGATCGATGTCGTTTCCGCCGAGCCCCTGTTCCGTCAGCATGACGGCGAGCATCGCCGCCTTCTTCCCCGCGCCTTCGCTTGCCGCCGCAATCACCATGGCCGCCAGCCGTGGCGGCAACGAAAGGCCGCGCATCAGATGGCCGCGCTGCGTCAGCGCTCCGACTTTGTCGAGCGCGCCCAGATTTTTGAGAAGCGCCATCGATTCTTTAAGTGCGGCTTCGGGGGGTATATCCAGAAAGGCAAGAGAAGAGGGATTCTGAACACCCCAATGGGCGAGATCGAGCACAAGGCCGGCAAGATCGCTTGCCAGAATTTGCGGTGGCGTGAAGGCGTTGAGCGCCGCCGTCTGCCCCGGATGCCACAGGCGGATCGCAACACCGGGTTCCGTTCGCCCGGCGCGTCCCGCCCGCTGGTCGGCGGAAGCGCGCGACACCCGCAACGTCTCCAGCCTCGTGATTCCCGTTGCGGGCTCGAAGACAGGTAGTCGCTGCAATCCGCTGTCGATCACCACACGCACGCCATCGATGGTAATCGAGGTCTCCGCAATCGAGGTGGCAAGCACGATCTTGCGTCGTCCGGCCGGCGCCGGCTTTATCGCCGCATCCTGCTCCTTCTGCGAAAGGTTGCCGTAAAGCGGGATGATATCCGTATCTGCGGGAAAACGTCCCTCCAGCCGTACGGCCGTTCGGGTAATTTCCGACTGTCCCGGCAGAAAGGCGAGGATGGAGCCGTTTTCCGACCCATGGACCTCAGTGATCGCCTTGGTAACTTTCTCTTCAATCGGCACGCCCTGCCAACGATCCTCATAACGGACGTCGATTGGAAACGTCCGCCCAAGGCTCTGAATGATCGGGGCGTCTGCCATGAGCGTGCTGATGCGTTCGACATCGAGCGTGGCGGACATGACGAGGATACGCAGATCGTCGCGCAACCCACCCTGCACATCAAGCGCTAG
>NZ_JAPZLN010000001.1:1805000-1849257 GCF_027498475.1 Agrobacterium salinitolerans
AGCGTAACAGCTCACTGGTCTAAATAAGGGTCTTTGCGCCGAAAATGTAACGGGGCTAAAGCCATGCACCGAAGCTGAGGATTGTGGCAACCTTCGGGTTGCTTCAGTGGTAGCGGAGCGTTCCGTAAGTCTGTGAAGGCGGACCCGTGAGGGCTGCTGGAGATATCGGAAGTGCGAATGTTGACATGAGTAACGATAAAGGGAGTGAGAGACTCCCTCGCCGAAAGACCAAGGGTTCCTGCTTAAAGTTAATCTGAGCAGGGTTAGCCGGCCCCTAAGACGAGGCGGACACGCGTAGTCGATGGGAACCACGTTAATATTCGTGGGCCTGGTGGTAGTGACGGATCTCGTGTGTTGTTCAACCTTATTGGATTGGTTGGGCGGCGAAGAGGTTCCAGGAAATAGCTCCACCGTATAGACCGTACCCGAAACCGACACAGGTGGTCAGGTAGAGTATACCAAGGCGCTTGAGAGAACTATGTTGAAGGAACTCGGCAAATTGCACGCGTAACTTCGGAAGAAGCGTGACCCTTTTGTACGCAAGTATGATGGGGTGGCACAGACCAGGGGGTAGCGACTGTTTATCAAAAACACAGGGCTCTGCGAAGTAGCAATACGACGTATAGGGTCTGACGCCTGCCCGGTGCTGGAAGGTTAAAGGGAGGGGTGCAAGCTCTGAACTGAAGCCCCAGTAAACGGCGGCCGTAACTATAACGGTCCTAAGGTAGCGAAATTCCTTGTCGGGTAAGTTCCGACCTGCACGAATGGCGTAACGACTTCCCCGCTGTCTCCAACATAGACTCAGTGAAATTGAATTCCCCGTGAAGATGCGGGGTTCCTGCGGTCAGACGGAAAGACCCCGTGCACCTTTACTATAGCTTTACACTGGCATTCGCCAAGGCATGTGTAGGATAGGTGGTAGGCTTTGAAGCAGGGACGCCAGTTTCTGTGGAGCCATCCTTGAAATACCACCCTTATCTTCGTGGATGTCTAACCGCGGTCCGTTATCCGGATCCGGGACAGTGTATGGTGGGTAGTTTGACTGGGGCGGTCGCCTCCGAAAGAGTAACGGAGGCGCGCGATGGTTAGCTCAGACCGGTCGGAAATCGGTCGTCGAGTGCAATGGCATAAGCTAGCCTGACTGCGAGACTGACAAGTCGAGCAGAGACGAAAGTCGGTCATAGTGATCCGGTGGTCCCGTGTGGAAGGGCCATCGCTCAACGGATAAAAGGTACGCCGGGGATAACAGGCTGATGACCCCCAAGAGTCCATATCGACGGGGTTGTTTGGCACCTCGATGTCGACTCATCGCATCCTGGGGCTGGAGCAGGTCCCAAGGGTATGGCTGTTCGCCATTTAAAGCGGTACGTGAGTTGGGTTCAGAACGTCGTGAGACAGTTCGGTCCCTATCTGCCGTGGGTGTAGGAATATTGACAGGATCTGTCCCTAGTACGAGAGGACCGGGATGGACGTATCTCTGGTGGATCTGTTGTCCTGCCAAGGGCATAGCAGAGTAGCTATATACGGAATGGATAACCGCTGAAGGCATCTAAGCGGGAAACCAACCTGAAAACGAGTGTTCCCTATCAGAGCCGTGGAAGACGACCACGTCGATAGGACGGGTGTGGAAGCACAGCAATGTGTGAAGCTTACCGTTACTAATAGCTCGATCGACTTCTTCGTTCCCATTGATTATGTTCATCGAACAAAGTTCGATGACATCATCTTCTGTCCTGACGCCCGAAGGGCTCCGGACGGGCCGCGCCACAGGGCGCGACGACCTCTGGTCTGTATGGCTGCCATGCTCATTGTTGAGCAAAGGTGGAATACCGACAGGTCACAGAAAGACGTGTAATTAAGATAAAAAGTGGCAATGCCACCCAGCTTCTCGAAACAACAGTTTCCATGTGAAAACATGGTCTGTGATCGCTTGGATCAGACGTTGCCTCATATGCGAGGTGACCGTATGGCCAATTGGTGTCCCCTGTGAGCGGCAAGCGAACAGGATAAGGTACACCAATAAACAAGCAATCATATGATCCATGCGAAACGCATGGATCATATGTTGCGTTTTGCCGACCTGGTGGTTATCGCGGGGCGGCCGCACCCGTTCCCATTCCGAACACGGCCGTGAAACGCCCCAGCGCCAATGGTACTTCGTCTCAAGACGCGGGAGAGTAGGTCGCTGCCAGGTCTGCAAAACGCAACTCAAAATCTTCTCAATCACACTCTTCGGCCCAGCCGACAAAAAGGGCCGCTACATGCGGCCTTTTGTCATTCAAGGCAAAGATTTAAAGGCAATAAAAATGGCGTACAAAATCATGTGCGCCCCTTAAAGGAGATAAATTGCTCCGCAATTTACTCCGCCAGAGTTCCGTCGTCGCTAAAGCAACGACGCAGACGCGACATTCGGCTTCGCCGAATGCGCTGGTAACGCGGGGTGGAGCAGCCCGGTAGCTCGTCAGGCTCATAACCTGAAGGCCGCAGGTTCAAATCCTGCCCCCGCAACCAAAATTTACATGACTATCAAAGGGCTCCGAGGAAACGCGGAGCCTTTTTTGCTTTCGTTGTGGCTGGTAAAAAATCAATCACGCTATCTACTGCCACGGCCAAATCCATCTTCGGCATTGCCATGGGCTGCAAAACCGTGATGATGCACCATCACTCCACTTCGGACAAAAACCGCCGTGACCGCTGATCCCTTGCATATCCTCAAGACCGTCTATGGCTACGATGCGTTTCGCGGAAGGCAGGCAGACATCATTCGGCATGTAATGGCGGGAAACAATGCCTTTGTTTTGATGCCGACCGGCGGCGGAAAGTCGCTTTGTTACCAGATCCCTGCGCTTGCTCGTAATGGCATGGGATTGATCGTTTCGCCGCTCATCGCACTGATGGTCGATCAGGTCGCTGCCCTGCGTCAGGCCGGGGTGCGGGCCGAAGCCCTCAATTCCGATCTTTCCCCGGAAGAGCGGCGCGCGCTATGGCGGGACATGCGGGCCGGCAAGGTCGATATTCTTTATGCCGCGCCGGAAACCCTGCTCAAGCCGGATGTACTCGATGCGTTGCAATCCATCGACCTGTCGTTGATCGCCATCGACGAGGCCCATTGCCTGTCGCAATGGGGGCATGATTTCCGGCCGCCCTACCGCCAGCTCGACACGCTGATCGAGCGTTTTCCCGATACGCCGCGCATGGCGCTGACGGCGACGGCCGACGAACCCACGCGCGCCGAAATTCTCGGTCACCTGGGGATTGAAGAACACGATGCCTTCATTGCTGGGTTCGACCGGCCTAATATCCGCTATGCGATCATGGAAAAGGACAATCCGCGCGCGCAGCTGAAGCGCTTTTTGAAGGATCGCGACGGTGAGAGCGGTATCGTCTATTGCCTTTCCAAACGCAAGGTGGACGAAACGGCGGCATGGCTGCGGGAGGAGGGGCGCGATGCGTTGCCCTATCACGCCGGCATGGACAAGGCCGCCCGTGAGGAAAACCAGACCCGTTTCCAGCACGGCGAGGCGGTCATCATCGTCGCGACCGTCGCTTTCGGCATGGGTATAGACAAGCCGGATGTGCGCTTCGTGGTGCATGTCGACCTGCCCGGCAGTATCGAGGCCTATTATCAGGAAACAGGCCGAGCCGGTCGTGATGGTTTGCCGTCGGACGTGCTCATGCTCTATGGCTATGAAGATATTGCCCTGCGCAATCGTTTCATCGAAGAATCTGATGCCGCGGACCAACGCAAATATATGGAGCGCCAGAAGCTCGATGCGCTGCTCGGCCTCGCAGAAACGGCCAGTTGCCGCCGGCAGGTTCTGCTCTCCTATTTCGGCGACCGGTGCGAGCCCTGCGGCAATTGCGATACCTGCGCCGAGCCGCCGGACCTGTTTGACGGGGCCATCGCCGCGCAGAAACTTCTGTCCTGTATTTATCGCACGGGTGAACGTTTTGGCCAGGCCTATGTCATCCGCGTATTGCTGGGTGTCGAGGACGAGCGGATTTCCCGCTTCGGCCATGACCGCATTACCACCTACGGGATAGGGAAGGAGCACGACAACCGCATGTGGCGCGCCATCCTGCGTCAGCTGGTTGCGTTACGCATGATTGAAGTGGATCTGTCCGGACATGGCGGCCTGTCCATCTCCGAGGATGGACGGCGGTTCCTGCGTGAAAAACCGGCATTAATGCTGAGGATACCATCCGCTCCCCGTTCCGCACGGCAGCAGACGCCGCGCAACACGGTATCGACGGTCTTGCCGGAATCCGATCGCAGCCTTTTTGAGGCGCTGCGTGCCAAGCGTATGGAGATCGCCCGGGCACAGAACGTTCCGCCCTATGTGATTTTCCACGACAAGACCCTCATGGAACTCGCGGCGATAAAACCGGCCTCGGCGAAGGAAATGGCTGAGATTCCCGGCGTCGGGGACACCAAGCTGGAACGATACGGGCCTGCCTTTCTGGCGGCGATCATGCAGCACGCCGCTGGCGAGTGACCTGAAGATATCCAAATTGATAGCCTATTCATGAAATCACAGAGCGCTGCGAAGGCTCAGCCGGTCGTGTCCTTGAACAGAACGTTCTGATCGATGAGATAACGCGAAAATAGGGGCAAGCTGGCGCCGCCGATTGCCCGCGCCTGGCTACCGACCGCGCCTTCGATGATGTCAGGCACCGTGACGCCCTGCAGATCGTGGTGTTTAAGGGCAAGGCGGGTGGCGGCGACAATCCTTGTTCTGACCCAGTCGGGAAAACCGCCATCGATGATGACGCTTGAAAAATCGATGATGGAGGCTGCGGCAATGACGGCCTGCGCCAGCGCCGCGGCGGTTTTCCTGATCCAGCTTTCCAGCGGCTCGCCGAAATCGATCCACTCGTCCGGGGAAAACCACAGGGGGCGCGGATCGATGCCCTTTTCGCGCAACATGTTTTCCAGAACGAAGATCGACGCGATTTTCAGAAGCTGGACGGTATTGCCATCCTGCCCCTGCACCGGCAGGGGGCCGATGGCGCCGGCCGTTCCCGTCTTTCCGGAAAACAGCGCCGAATTCAAAACGACGCCGCCGCCTATGAAAGAGCCGATGAAGACGTAAAGAAAATCCGGATAGTGCTGGCCTGCACCAAAAACCAGTTCGGCGCCGCAGGCGCTGGTGGCGTCGTTCTGCAGAAAAACCGGATAGCTGACGTTTTCAGCAATTTCCGACCGGATATCGACGCCCCGCCACCGCTCCATTTCAATCTGCGGTGCACCCACTTCCTGCGCCCAGTTCCACAATTCAAATGGAGCGGCGACGCCGACGCCGGCAATTTTCTCCCGCTCCGCAGGGGAAAGCTTCGATTCGAGTTCCGTTATGCCGTCGATCACGAACGGCAATATCCATTCCGGCAGGGGGTAGGGGTAGGTTCTGCGCAGCTTGAGCCTGATCCGGCCGACAAAATCCATCAGCACGAGATCGACGCTGCGTCGGCCGATCTTCACACCGAAAGAAAAAACGGCGTCGGGATTAAGCCGCATCGGCGTCGATGGCTGGCCGACTTTGCCGCGCAGTCTTTCACCGCGAATGAGAAGCCCGTCCTTTTCAAGTGAGCGCATGATAACCGAGACGGTCTGTGCTGAAAGGCCGCAAAGTCTTGATATCTCAGCTTTTGACAGTCCGCCGTGGCGACGAACGAGAGACAGCACGAGCCGCTCATTATAAGCGCGCACGCCGACCTGGTTGGCGCCGCCGCTTATATCCATGGTGGTGGGCGCCGCCGGGGGCGCCGTCTCGACAGATTGTCTCATAATGTCATCCTCCCGCCCGCAATATCCGCCGCGACCGATACAGCAGGCTTTATGGCAATCGTGCTATCGCAACGTTAAACGACGTGGCGATATTCCTCCCTGCCGCATATTAGAATGCCATAGGGAATTAATAATTCAATCGGATTTATTTATTGACAGGCGTTTCCTTTGGTGGTTCCATCTGAGCCAACGGTCGTCGATCTCGGAGGAGACGGGATCGTCGGGTAACCGTCACGGTGCTCAAATATCCATTGGGAGGATCTCATGAAGACCACTGTTTCCGCTCTTCTGGGCGCGCTTGCGCTTGGCGTTTCTTTCGCGTCCGTTGCGTCTGCGGCCGATACCTCGGTTTGCCTCATCACCAAAACCGATACCAATCCCTTTTTCGTCAAGATGAAAGAAGGCGCGACCGCCAAGGCCAAGGAACTTGGCGTGACGCTGAAATCCTATGCCGGGAAGATCGATGGCGATTCCGAAAGCCAAGTGGCCGCCATCGAAACCTGCATTGCCGATGGTGCCAAGGGTATCCTGATTACCGCATCGGATACCAAGGGCATCGTTCCAGCAGTACAGAAGGCGCGTGATGCCGGCCTTCTGGTCATTGCCCTCGATACGCCGCTCGAACCCGTTGATGCTGCCGATTCCACCTTCGCCACCGACAATCTTCTTGCCGGTGAACTGATCGGCAAATGGGCTGCCGGTACGCTTGGCGACAAGGCCAAGGATGCGAAAATCGCCTTCCTCAACCTCACCCCCTCCCAGCCGACAGTGGACGTGCTGCGCAACCAGGGCTTCATGAAGGGCTTTGGCATCGACGTGAAGGACATCAACAAGATCGGCGACGAGGACGATCCGCGCATCGTTGGCCATGACGTCACCAATGGTAACGAAGAAGGCGGCCGCGCTGCGATGGAAAATCTGCTGCAGAAGGATCCGACTATCAATGTCGTCCACACCATCAACGAGCCCGCAGCAGCCGGTGCTTATGAGGCGCTGAAAGCGGTCGGCCGTGAAAAGGATGTTCTGATCGTTTCTGTCGACGGCGGTTGCCCGGGCGTCAAGAACGTGGCGGAAGGCGTGATCGGCGCGACCTCGCAGCAATACCCGCTGCTGATGGCGGCTCTCGGCGTCGAAGCCGTCAAGAAGTTTGCCGACACGGGTGAAAAGCCGAAGCCGACCGAAGGCAAGAACTTCGTCGATACCGGCGTGACGCTGGTGACCGACAAGCCGGTCAAGGGCCTCGATTCGATCGATACGAAGGAAGGTCTCAACAAGTGCTGGGGCTGATGCCTCGCCGTTGAAACCCGCGGGGGCATTTGTGCCCCCGCCCTTGGACCAGAATGAATATCAGGCACGATCCGGGGGATCGGACAAAGGAACAAACGAGCGCGTCGCGCGTCCTGCGGGGATGATAAGGGCCGCTTCACAACACTTTGAAATCTACGCGTCATTCTCTTTGGAGATAGACCCCGGCGTCAGGGCGGGTGCGATAGAGCGATCGGGAGGAAAATCCATGAGCGATCAACCGGTGCGGCCTCAGCCGCATAATGAATTTGAAAAGGTGCTTTCGGGAAGTTCGACGCAGGTCGCCGCTTTCGATACGCACGACAAGAGTGTGCTGGAAAAACTGCAGCACTTTCTCCATTCCAGCCCGGCGGCCGTTCCGCTTATCGTTTTGGTGCTGTCGCTGATAGTTTTCGGTCTGCTTCTCGGCGGCAAGTTTTTCTCGGCCTTCACGCTGACCCTTATTTTGCAGCAGGTCGCCATCGTCGGTATTGTCGGCGCGGCGCAGTCGCTGGTCATCCTAACGGCGGGCATCGATCTGTCGGTTGGCGCGATCATGGTCCTGTCCTCCGTCATCATGGGGCAGTTCACCTTCCGTTACGGCTTGCCGGCGGAATTCGCCATTCTCTGTGGCCTTGCCGTCGGCGCATTTTGCGGTTTCATCAACGGTATTCTGGTGTCGCGCATGCGGCTGCCTCCCTTCATCGTCACGCTCGGCATGTGGCAGATCGTGCTGGCCACCAATTTTCTCTACTCCGCCAACGAAACAATCCGCGCCCAGGACATTGCCCAGCAAGCGCCTATCCTGCAATTTTTCGGTAGCAGCGTCCGCTTCGGCAGTGCGGTCTTCACCTATGGCGTCATCGCCATGGTCCTGCTCGTCGCCCTGCTTTGGTATGTGCTGAATCGCACCGCCTGGGGTCGCCATCTTTATGCGGTGGGTGACGATCCGGATGCCGCCGAACTTGCCGGTGTCAACGTAAAGCGCATGCTGACGACCGTTTACACCCTGTCCGGCCTCATATGCGCCTTTGCCGGCTGGGCCTTGATCGGGCGTATCGGCTCGGTTTCACCGACGGCCGGCCAATTCGCCAATATCGAATCCATCACTGCGGTGGTTATCGGCGGCCTTTCGCTGTTCGGCGGGCGCGGCTCGATTATGGGTATGATTTTCGGTGCGTTGATCGTCGGCGTCTTTTCGCTCGGCCTCCGGCTTATCGGAACAGATCCGCAATGGACCTATCTCTTGATCGGCGTCCTCATCATCATGGCTGTAGCAATCGACCAGTGGATCAGAAAGGTAGCAGGCTGATGGCAAAAGAACCCATTCTCACAGCACGCAGTCTCGTCAAGCGCTATGGTCGTGTGACCGCCCTCGACCATGCCGATTTCGATCTCTATCCCGGAGAAATCCTGGCCGTGATCGGCGACAACGGCGCCGGCAAATCCTCTCTCATCAAGGCGATTTCCGGTGCCGTGACACCCGATGAAGGGGAGATCAGACTGGAAGGCCAGCCCGTCCAGTTCCGCTCGCCAATCGAGGCGCGAAAGGCCGGCATCGAGACGGTCTATCAGAACCTCGCGCTTTCGCCGGCGCTTTCCATAGCCGACAATATGTTTCTCGGGCGGGAAATCCGTAAATCCGGCATTCAGGGCAGTTTGTTCCGGGCGCTGGACCGCCCGGCCATGGAAAAATTCGCCCGCGAGAAACTGTCGGAACTCGGCCTGATGACGATTCAGAACATCAATCAGGCAGTGGAAACCCTTTCCGGCGGTCAGCGTCAGGGTGTGGCGGTGGCGCGTGCGGCAGCCTTTGGCTCCAAGGTCGTCATCCTCGACGAACCGACGGCGGCGCTTGGTGTCAAGGAAAGCCGACGTGTTCTGGAGCTTATCCTCGACGTGCGCTCCCGCGGCCTGCCGATCGTCCTGATCTCGCATAACATGCCGCATGTCTTCGAGGTCGCGGATCGCATCCATATCCACCGGCTAGGCAAGCGCCTGTGCGTCATCAATCCGAAGGACTATTCGATGTCGGATGCCGTCGCCTTCATGACCGGTGCCAAGGAAGCGCCGAAGGAAACGCTTGCCGCATGACGCTGAAGCTTGAAACGATCGCCGAGGATGTTCTTCGGCGGGCAGAAGGTAAATCCCGTTTTATCGTCGCCATTGCCGGTCCCCCTGGGGCCGGCAAATCCACGCTGGCAGATGCGCTTTGTGATGCTTTGCTCGCACGAGGCGAAACGGCCGCCGTCCTGCCCATGGACGGCTTCCATATGGACAATGGCATTCTTGAAGAACGGGGGCTGCTGCCGCGAAAGGGCGCGCCCGAAACATTCGACGTGCGCGGTTTCCTTGATATCGTCTCCGCCGTTCGTAAGGGGGGCAAGGAAGTTCTTGTCCCGGTTTTCGACCGCTCCCGCGAAATCGCCATTGCCTCTGCCCGAGCGATTGCGCCGGACACGCGCCTGATCCTTGCCGAAGGCAATTATCTGCTGCTCAACGAGGCGCCCTGGACGACACTGGCCGGCAGCTTCGATCTCACTATTTTTGTGGGTCCATCCGTCGCGGTGCTTGAAGAGAGACTGCGCAACAGATGGCAGGGTTATGGCCTCGATGCCACTCAAATCCACGCCAAACTGTTCGAAAACGATCTTCCCAACGGAAAAAGGGTGATCGAAAACGCCCGTCCCGCCGATATTCGCATCGATATCTGGGAATAGATTAACGCTTTTCTCTCTTTGAGCAACGGCACGCATGTGCTGTTAAGTCGTTGTTAACCATGTGTTGAATCTTTTTGATCCACAGGGTAGGGCTTTCCTGTGTCTATTCATTGACGCAAAAAAATCCTCATATACTATATGTGGTGTTCGAGGTTCTTCCGATTCGCAAGGATTGGGAGCTAAGACGGGAATTCGGTGCGTGACGCCATCAGGGCGAAGCAAGGCCGAAACTGCCCCCGCAACTGTAAGCGGCGAGCATCGTTCCGATTTGGGTCACTGGAGCTTAGCGCACCGGGAAGACTGGAATAGATGTTGTGACCCGCAAGTCAGGAGACCTGCCTTGAGCGCAAACGTCCACGGGCGGGGTGTCCGGAGGAAGGTGTCTGACGCAAATGATTTGCGTGCGCCCTTTTCTGCCCCCTCCAGAACAAGCTTCGGGGTGAAGTCATGCCAGTGCATTTGTTTGAGTTGCTGCGCTCGTCGGCGTAGAGAGTGATTTTACGCGGCTAAAAGCTGCGCACGCCCACCCTAATGAAAGATCCATCGCCGCCCGATTGCGATTGCAATCGGCAATGTTGAGCCGTGTCCGCAACCGGCTTCGAGAGAGGAAATTATGACCGTCACCGTTTACAGCAAGCCGGCCTGCGTCCAATGCACTGCCACTTACCGCGCCCTCGACCGCATCGGCGTTCCCTATGAGATCATCGATATTTCCGAAGATGCTGACGCGCTCGATCATGTTCGTGGCCTCGGTTACATGCAGGTTCCGGTTGTCGTTGCCGGCGAACGCCATTGGGCGGGTTTCCGGCCGGATATGATCGGCGCAATCAGCTGAGGCGGCAGGGCGATGGGCCTGATCGTCTATTATTCCAGCCGTTCTGAAAACACCCATCGTTTCCTTCTGAAACTGGGACGGCGATTGTTTCGCCTGCCGCTTGGCGTTGAGGAAGATGTTCCCCACGTGTCCGAGCCCTATGTGCTCGTCACCCCCACCTATGGGGGTGGCGGTACAAAAGGGGCCGTGCCGAAACCGGTCATCCGGTTTTTGAACGAGCCCTCCAACCGAAATCTCATTCGCGGCGTCATCGCGGCGGGCAACACGAATTTTGGCGCAGCTTTCGCATCCGCCGGAGATATCGTCTCGCGTAAATGCGCTGTGCCGTTTCTCTATCGTTTCGAGCTTCTCGGCACGGAAGAAGATGTCGCCAACGTCAAACATGGATTGGAACGATTTTGGACACGCTGACCTCAAGCGCGCTGCGCAAGGATGCCAAACAGCCCGTAGCCGCAAGCCAGAAACCGGTTGATGCGGCTCTGGACTACCACGCGCTGAACGCGATGTTGAACCTTTATGACGAGAACGGGAAAATCCAGCTCGACAAGGATCGCCTGGCTGCCCGGCAATATTTTCTCCAGCACGTCAACCAGAACACTGTGTTTTTCCATAATCTCAGGGAAAAGCTCGATTATCTGGTGGCGGAAGGATATTACGAGCAGGAGGTACTGGACCAGTACTCCTTCAATTTCGTTCGCGACCTCTATGACGAAGCCTATGCCCGGAAATTCCGCTTTCCGACATTTCTCGGGGCGTTCAAATATTATACCTCCTACACGCTGAAGACTTTCGACGGAAAACGTTACCTCGAGCGTTACGAGGATCGCGTCTGCATGGTGGCGCTGGCCCTTGCACGCGGTGATGAGCAGCTTGCCCGCAATCTGGTCGATGAGATCATTTCCGGCCGCTTCCAGCCGGCAACCCCAACATTCCTCAACGCCGGCAAGAAGAGCCGCGGCGAGCTGGTCTCGTGTTTTCTGCTGCGTGTGGAAGACAATATGGAAAGCATCGGCCGCTCCATCAATTCGGCGTTGCAGCTTTCCAAGCGCGGCGGCGGCGTGGCCCTGTCCTTGACCAATATTCGCGAGGCCGGCGCGCCGATCAAGCAGATCGAAAACCAGTCATCCGGCGTCATTCCCGTGATGAAGCTGCTGGAAGACAGCTTTTCCTATGCCAACCAGCTTGGCGCGCGCCAGGGTGCCGGCGCGGTCTATCTGCACGCCCACCACCCGGATATCATGCGCTTCCTCGATACCAAGCGTGAAAATGCCGACGAGAAAATCCGCATCAAGACGCTATCGCTCGGCGTGGTGATCCCCGATATCACCTTCGAACTCGCCCGCAATAATGAGGATATGTATCTGTTTTCGCCCTATGATGTGGAGCGGATCTATGGCGTGCCTTTCACCGAAATCTCGGTCACCGAAAAATACCATGAAATGGTAGCCGACAGCCGTATCCGTAAGAAGAAGATCAAGGCGCGCGAATTCTTCCAGGTGATCGCCGAAATCCAGTTCGAGAGCGGTTACCCCTACATCATGTTCGAAGATACGGTGAACCGCGCCAATCCGATTGCCGGCCGTATCAGCATGAGCAATCTCTGCTCGGAAATCCTGCAGGTCAGCGAAGCGAGCGAGTTCAACGCCGATCTCTCCTATAGCCAAATGGGCAAGGATATTTCCTGCAATCTCGGCTCGCTCAACATTGCTGCGGCAATGGATTCGGCCGATTTCGGCAAGACCATCGAGACCTCCATCCGGGCGCTGACGGCGGTATCGGATATGAGCCACATTTCCTCCGTTCCCTCGGTGGAAAAGGGCAATGATGCGAGCCACGCTATCGGCCTCGGCCAGATGAACCTGCACGGTTATCTGGCGCGCGAACGCATCTTTTATGGCTCCGAAGAAGGCGTCGATTTCACCAATATCTACTTCTACACCGTCACCTATCACGCCATCCGTGCCAGCAATCGGCTGGCCGTAGAACGGGGCCAGAGCTTCAAGGGCTTTGAGAACTCCAAATATGCCTCGGGCGACTATTTCGACAAATATACCGACCGGGAATGGCTGCCCGCGACGGAAAAGGTCCGTGAGCTCTTCGAAAAGGCCGGCATTGCCATTCCGACACAGGACGACTGGAAGGCACTGAAGCAGGACGTGATGGCATCAGGTCTCTATAACCAGAACCTGCAGGCCGTACCGCCAACGGGTTCGATCTCCTATATCAACCACTCCACCTCTTCCATTCATCCGATTGTCTCGAAGATCGAAATCCGCAAAGAGGGCAAGATCGGCCGCGTTTATTATCCGGCTTCCTATCTCTCGAACGACAATCTCGAATATTATCAGGATGCCTATGAGATCGGCCCGGAAAAGATCATCGACACCTATGCGGCGGCCACCCAGCATGTCGATCAGGGCCTGTCGCTGACGCTGTTCTTCCGCGATACGGCGACGACGCGCGATATCAACCGCGCGCAGATCTATGCCTGGAAAAAGGGCATAAAGACCATCTATTACATCCGTTTGCGCCAGATGGCGCTGGAAGGCACGCAGGTTCAGGGCTGCGTTTCCTGCACGCTCTGATTTGAGGGACAAAAGAATGAATATCGCCGTAAAACCCGCGTCCCGTATCCGCGCGGTCAACTGGAACCGCGTTGAGGACGAAAAAGACCTCGAAGTCTGGAACCGCCTGACCTCGAACTTCTGGCTGCCGGAAAAGGTGCCGCTTTCCAATGACATCCCCTCCTGGGGGACGTTGAAGCCGGAAGAGCAGAAACTGACGATCCGTGTCTTCACCGGGCTGACATTGCTCGACACTATCCAGAACGGCGTCGGCGCCGTGCGCCTGATGCCGGATTCGGCGACGCCGCATGAGGAGGCCGTGCTTTCGAATATCTCCTTCATGGAGGCGGTGCACGCCCGTTCCTATTCGTCGATTTTCTCGACGCTGTGCCCCACGCCTGACGTTGACGACGCCTATCGCTGGTCGGAGGAAAACGAGTTTCTGCAACGCAAGTCCGCGATCATCATGCGGGAATATGACAGCGGCGATCCGCTGAAGAAAAAGATCGCCAGCGTCTTTCTGGAAAGCTTCCTGTTCTATTCCGGCTTCTATCTGCCGATGTTCTGGTCAAGCCGCGCCAAGCTTACCAACACGGCGGATTTGATCCGCCTCATCATCCGCGATGAGGCCGTGCACGGCTATTATATCGGTTACAAGTTCCAGCGGGCGCTGGACCGTCTTGGCGAGGCGCAAAGACAGGAGATCAAGGATTTTGCTTTCGATCTCCTGCTCGAGCTCTACGACAACGAGGCAAAATACACCGAAGACCTCTATGACGGCGTCGGCCTGACCGAAGACGTCAAGCAGTTCCTGCATTACAACGCCAACAAGGCCCTTATGAATCTGGGTTATGAGGCGCTGTTTCCGGCCGAGGCCTGCCGGGTCAACCCGGCGATTCTCTCGGCGCTCTCGCCCAATGCCGATGAAAATCACGACTTCTTCTCAGGCTCCGGTTCGTCCTATGTCATCGGCAAGGCGGTCGCCACCGAGGATGAAGACTGGGATTTCTGAAGCCGGAACTGTCAGCACGAGCCCGCACACTATTGCGGGTTCACCACCTGGCTCGCAAGCCGGAAGGGGCTGGAGACGGTTGCGCCGATTGCATCGAACACGAAGGCGCCTGCGCGGCCTATGCCATTTTGGCCGTTGCCGTTCCGGCTTGCTTCCAGCTGCGGCACCAGCGACGCCAGCGCGGCATAGCGGTCATGGTTGAGCGGGTCAGATGCCTTGAGGTTGGAGATATCCACGAACTGAACCCCTTCTTTCAGGGCGGCTTCCTGGACCTTTGGATCGGTGACATCCAGTGCGCCAATCCGTGTCACGTCTGCGCCCAGTATAGAAGACGCTTTCAGGGCGCGGTCGTCCTTGGACACGAGGACTGTGAGTGGTGGGTTTAGGCGTCCAACCACGTCGATCTGCTTGCGGAAGACATCGGCATCGATATCTGGGGCGGCCAGAACCACCTGCAGCTTTGCGATGACGTCGTTTCTGCCCTCGAAGCGCAACTGTCGCAACGCTTCCATGACCAGCCAACCGCCCATACTATGGCCGAAGACGACGATGTTCTTGCGTGGAGACTGGCGCGTAAGATCGGTCAGCAGATTGGCAAGCGCATCGCGCGAATAAGTCGCCGATTCCTTGTCCGCCACATAGCCTGTGACATTGGCCTGCGATGGCCAGGAAAAGACCAGCGGAACGCCATCGAGATTGGCATCGGCAGCCATCTGCGCTGCGCGGAAAAGCGCCTCCTGATAGCTGTAGTTATAGCCGTGCACAAAAAGCGCGATCTGCTTGCGGGATCGCGTAATATCGCCGAGGTCGCTGTTGAAACTCGCCCTATCCAGCATCTGCGCCTGTGTGACGACGAAATCCTTCTTGGCATCCGGTTTTCCAGTCGACCATTCGATTTTTCCACTCTTGTGGGTCGGTGGTATCGAAATATCGAAGCGGGCATAATTCGGCTCGGCCGCGCGAAGGGCGCTGAACCCCTTTTTTGCCTCTTCGCTTTTTTCACGCGTACTCGCCACATAGGCCGTAACGATTTTAGCGTCCTTCGCCCTTGTATTGACGGCTTGCAGCACATCCGCTCCCGGCCGTCCGGCGCAGGATGACAGAAGGCTGATCATAAGAACGAAAGAAAGAATGAGGCGCATGGACGGGTTACCGGTGACAACGAAAGTCCATAAATAGCTGCCCGCTAAAAAAGTTGCCACTACTGAATAATTCGCGTGGTTTTGACGCTCGTCGATGGGCTCGGGCATTCGCCACCTTGCCATCCGGCCAGCTTCGTTTTAGGCCGTAAAGATGACGAACAAGGTGTCGCTTTCCCGACTTAAACTCACGGACTTCCGCAACTATGCGGCCGCCGCACTTGTGCTTGATGGGCGCCACGTGGTGCTGACCGGTGACAACGGTTCCGGCAAGACAAACCTTCTGGAGGCGGTTTCGTTTCTTTCGCCGGGACGTGGCCTGCGCCGTGCCGTCCTGTCCGACGTCACCCGCGTGGGTGCAGAGGCAACCGGGTTTTCGATCTTCGCCGATGTCGAGGGCATGGATGGTGAGGTCGCGATTGGCACCGGGATCGAAGGTGATGGCGAGGTGGTATCGCGTCGCCTGCGGCTGAACGGCACGCCGGTGAAGTCCGTCGATGAATTGACCGACCATTTGCGGGTTCTGTGGCTGACGCCTGCCATGGATGGCCTCTTTACCGGTTCGTCATCGGACCGCCGGCGTTTTCTCGACCGGCTGGTCCTGTCGCTCGATCCGGGTCACGGCCGGCGCGCAAGCGATTTCGAAAAGGCCATGCGTGGCCGCAACCGCCTGCTTTCGGAAGGCCGTTTTGATCCGGTCTGGCTGGATGGCATTGAAAAACAGATGGCGGAACTCGGCATCTCCATGGCGGTCGCCCGTTATGAAATGCTCGGCCTGCTGAAGACCCTGATCGAAGGAAGGGCTGGCAATGCAGCCTTCCCATCCGCGGCGCTGTCGCTTGCCGGCTTTATGGATGACAGGCTCAACCGTCCGGCTGTCGATCTGGAAGACGAATATGGTCTTATGCTGCGGGACGGCAGGTATCGGGACGCGGCCGCAGGCCGCACGCTGGAGGGGCCGCACCGTGTCGATCTTTTCGTGCGCCACGCGGAAAAGGACATGGAAGCCGAACGCTGTTCGACCGGAGAGCAAAAAGCGTTGTTGGTGGGGCTGGTGCTTGCCCATGCGCAACTGACAGCCAATATGACCGGTTATGCGCCGGTTCTATTGCTGGACGAAATTGCCGCCCATCTGGACGAGGGCAGACGGGCCGCCCTGTTCGATCTCATCCACGCGCTGGGCGGTCAGAGTTTCATGACCGGAACGGATGCGGCCATGTTCTCCGCTCTCGGCGAGCGGGCACAGTTCTTTAATGTCTCCCATGGGGGCATCACGGCATGACGGCAGAGAAATGGAGTACGGCATGGACCCGCTGAGCCCGGAAGAAATCGAACGTTACAAGCGGCACATTCTGCTGCCGGAAATCGGTGGCACCGGGCAGCAACGGCTGAAGGCGGCACGGGTGCTGGTAATAGGCGCCGGCGGCCTCGGCGCTCCCGTCCTTCAATATCTTGCCGCCGCCGGTGTCGGCACGCTCGGCATGATCGATGATGATGTGGTCTCCCTCTCCAATCTCCAGCGGCAGGTGATCCATGACACCGGCACCATTGGCGAGTTGAAAACGGAAAGTGCCCGCCAGACTATCGCCCGGCTCAATCCGCATGTCCGCACGCTTATGTATGAAGAACGTTTCTCGCAGGTCTGGGCGCATGACCATCTGCAATCCTTCGATCTCCTTATAGACGGCTCGGATAATTTCGATACGCGTTATACGGCCGCCGATGCCGCGGAGGCTGCGAAAAGACCATTGGTAACGGGAGCTGTCGGCCGTTTTGATGGTTCGGTGACGGTGCTGAAACCCTATGAGACAACTACCGAGGGCGCTCGGCTGCCCGGCTATCGTGACCTGTTTCCGGAACCGCCGCCGCAGGGCCTCATTCCCAGTTGCGCGGAAACAGGCATTGTCGGCGCGCTGACGGGGGTTATCGGTACGCTTATGGCCATGGAGGCGATCAAGGTTATCACCGGTGCCGGAGAGCCGTTGATCGGCCGCCTGCTCCTCTATGACGCCCTGTCGGCCCGTTTCGAAACCGTGCGATACAAGCGGCGTCCAGGAGGGAAAAAACCATGACGGAGATTGTCAGGATCGGGGAGGAGTTCGATCGCTGGCAGGAATTGCTGGCGCTTATCGTGTCCTCCTTCGCTTATATGGATGGCGTCATCGACCCGCCGTCCTCGGCTCATCGCCTGACGCTGGAAAATCTTGCCGAGAAGGCGAGGGCGGAGATCGCTTTCGTGGCGCTTGATGGCGATGAGATTGTCGGTTGCCTATTTTGCCGACCGGAGCCGCCGGCCTGTCTTTATGTCGGCAAACTCTGTGTTTCCCCCAAAGCGCAGGGAAAGGGTATAGGCGGGATGCTGCTGGAGCAGGCCGAAGCGCTCGCCCGCGAATTGGCGTTACCGGCGCTGCGGCTGGAAACTCGCATCGAGCTTATCGCTAATCATACCAAATTCGCCGCCTGGGGTTTCGTCAAGACCGCCGAAAACGCCCATGCCGGCTATAATCGCACGACCTCGATCGAAATGACCAAATTCATCGGCTGAACCGGCTCAGTTCCGCCCCGGCAGCACCCGGTTCGGCGGACGGTGGCCGTCGAATAGCGTGCGGATGTTGATGATGACCTTATCACCCATCTCGATACGGCCCTCGATTGTTGCAGAGCCCATATGCGGAAGCAGCACGACCTTGCCTTCCTTGGCCAGCTTGATGAGCTTGGGGTTTACGGCAGGCTCGTTCTCATAGACATCGAGACCGGCGCCTGCGATCTTGTCTTCGCGCAGGCACTGGATCATCGCCGCCTCGTCGATAATATCGCCGCGCGCGGTATTGACGATGTAGCTGGTGGGCTGCATCAGGGCCAGCCGCCGGGCCGAGATCAGGTGATAGGTCGCGGGCGTCGAGGGGCAATTGACGGAGACGATATCCACCCGCGCCAGCATCTGGTCGAGACTGTCCCAATAGGTCGCTTCAAGCTCTGCTTCCGTTGCCGGATTGACGCGTTTGCGATTGTGATAATGAATGGAGAGGCCAAAGGCCTTGGCGCGCCGTGCCACCGCCGTTCCGATGCGGCCCATCCCGACAATGCCGATGCGCTTGCCGGAAATGCGCCGTCCCAGCATCCATGTCGGCGACCAGCCGAGCCACTCGTCCGCGCCATTGGCAAGCACCCGCGTGCCTTCGATCATGCGGCGCGGCACGGCGAGCACGAGAGCCATGGTGATGTCGGCGCTGTCCTCAGTCAGCACATTGGGCGTGTTGGTGACGGTAATGCCCTTTCGGGCCGCGGCATCCACATCCACATGGTCGATACCGTTGGAGAAGCTGGCGATGAGTTTCAGTTGCGGTCCTGCCTGCTCAATCATCGCTGCGGTGATGCGGTCGGTAACGGTGGGCACGAGCACGTCTACCCTTTGCATGGCGGCGACAAGCTCCGTCTCGCTGCGCGGCGTATCGTCTATATTCAGTTCGGCATCGAAGAGTTCGCGCATTCTGGTTTCGACGACGTCAGGCAATTTGCGGGTTATATAGACTGTCGGTCTCTTCTTGTGGGTCATCGTTTGCCGCTGCCTTGTTCAGAAGTCATTAACCAGAAAGAGCGATAATTTCTTTCAATCAGGGCGTTTCTACCAGACCCACCGGCGAAGACAAACAAAACTCGCTGAAGCTTGAGGCATGTGGAAACGAGCCTCCTTAAATATCATCCGGTTTGCAGAAGGCGGGAAACGGAAATGGGCATGCGCAGTGTGGTTTCTATCGTTTGCATTGCATTGTCTTTGGGCCTCTTCGGTGCGGCAACCGAAGTCATGGCGCAGGGCGCCGCCAAAGGCGCAAGCGGCCTGCCGCTGCCGCGTTTTGTCAGCCTGAAATCAAAGCGCGTCAATATGCGCATCGGCCCGAGTACGGATTATGCCGTGTCCTGGATGTATTTGAAATCGGGAATGCCGGTCGAAATCATCCAGGAATATGAAAACTGGCGGCGCATCCGCGATGCCGATGGTACGGAAGGCTGGGTCAATCAGGCCCTGCTCTCCGGTGAGCGAACGGCCGTTGCGGCCCCGTGGATGCGTGGCAAGGGCAAGGAAGTTTACGTGAACATGCGCCGCGAGGCGCAGTCGGGCGCTGCCGTTGTGGCGCGGCTTGAGCCGGGCGTCGTCTTCAGGATCGGCGAATGCAATGGCGACTGGTGCCGCGCCGAGGCCGGTCAGGCCTCGGGCTGGGTTTCGCAGGGCGAAATCTGGGGCGCTTACCCGGGCGAGGCCTTTAAATAAGGCCGTGCTTTTCGCCAAGCGCCTTGAGCGATGACATGGGGCGCGGGCCGATCTGCTGAATGACGGCGGCAGCCGCAAGGCAGCCAAGCTTGCCGCAATCTTCAAGCGAACGGTCCTGCGTATAGCCGAACAGGAAGCCTGCGGCGAAAAGGTCGCCCGCACCCGTCGTGTCTACCACGTCATGCACGGGATAAGCGTCCACCTTCACGCGTTCCGCGCCGCGCAGGATGACGGCGCCTTCTTCGCTCATCGTCACCGCGGCGATCTTACAATCAGCGGCAATTTTTGTCAGTGCAAGCTCGAAGTCATCGGTTTCGTAAAGCGAAAGCGCTTCCTGCTTGTTGGCGAAAACGATGTCCACAGTACCGGAACGCATCAGGTCCAGAAACTCGTCGCGATAGCGGCCGACACAAAAGCTGTCGGAAAGCGTCATGGAGACTTCACGCCCATTCTCATGCGCAATGCGGGCGCATTCGCGAATGGCGTCCTTGGCGCGCGGCGGGTCCCACAGGTAACCTTCGAAATAGGTTACCTTTGTCTCAGCCACCACATCTTCTTCCACGTCTTCCGGGCCGAGATCGACACAGGCGCCGAGATAGGTGTTCATCGAACGCTCGCCGTCTTCGGTCACGAAGATCATTGAGCGGGCGGTCGGCGGGAACGTGCCTTCCGGCTTGGTTTCGAAATAAACACCCTGCGCGCGGATATCGTGCTGGAAAATTTCCCCGAGCTGGTCTTCGGCCACCTTGCCGAAATAAGCGGCTTTTCCGCCGAAATTCGCCACACCCGCCGCCGTGTTGCCAGCACTGCCGCCGGAGGCTTCGAGAGCCGGCCCCATCAGCGAATAAAGCAGCTCCGCCCGTTCCGCATCGATGAGGTTCATCGCGCCTTTGGTAATGGCGTTGTCGTTGAGAAAGCGATCGTCGCAGCGGGAAATGATGTCGACGATGGCATTGCCGACAGTCAGTACGTCGAATTTCGTCATAGGCCCTATCCGTTTCGCACGGGGTGTGCGTATTTTTCGAAAGGTCTTAAACATTTCTGGCGGCAAGAAAAGCCCAAACAGAAAATATGCGGTTCCGCGCGAGGAGCGAAAACGCGTCATCTGCTTGTAATGTAGGTAGGTTATTTCATTTGTCAGAGCAAAAGGTGTGTGAATGCATACCGGAATGGAAGACATGATGGTCTTCTGGCTCAACCGTTATCTCCGCCACGGATGTACTGGCGGCATATAACGGACATAAAAGGCGGGGGAGACCCCGCTTTTTCTTTTTTAGTAACGTTAGGCCTTGCGGATTTTACGGGCCAAGATGAGCTTTCTACCCAAAGCGGCTCAAGAGTTTTGTCTTTCTTGGGCGCCATGTGGAGAAAACAAAGAGTGGGAGCGTTTTCGCGATTCCATTCCCGTGGAAAACGCTCTAAAGCGGATTATCTCCCGCAAAAGCCGCGAAAGCTTTCCCTCCATGTCTGCCGTTGCCGCGAATGTCGCCCCGATTTTCATTCTCATCCTTATCGGGTGGCTCACCGTCAAGGCCGGTCTGTTCAGGGCCGATGCCGGCGATATTCTCAGTGACTTCGTGTTCAAGATCGCGGTGCCGACATTGATCTTCCGCACGCTTGCGGAAGCGAATTTTCACGGCGCATCGCCGTTCCGGCTCTGGATCACCTATTTCGCCGGCGTGACCGTCACCTGGACGGTCGGGCATATCGTCACCCGTTATGTCTTCAGGCAGGATATGCGCATTGCCGTCATTGCCGGCATTTCCTCAGCATTTGCGAACAATATCTTCATCGGCCTGCCGTTGGTCGGACGCTCCGTCGGCGATGAGGGGCTGGTGGCTCTCTCCATCCTGCTCGCCATTCACCTGCCGGTGATGATGATCGCCGGCACGATCCTCATGGAAAACGCCACACATAAGGCGGTCGGCGGCGAAAGGCGCAGCATGGCTGCGGTGTTCAGGCAGGTGGGCCGCAATCTCATCACCAATCCGCTGGTGATAGGCCTTGTCATCGGGCTTTCGACCAATGTCTCCGGCGTCGCATTAACGCCCATTCTGAAAACCGTGGTCGATCAGATCGCGTCTATGGCGGGGCCGGCGGCGCTTATTTCGCTTGGCATGGCGCTGACCAAATACACCATTCGCGGCAATATGGGTATTGCCGTCACCATGACGGTGTTCAAGCTCCTGCTGCTGCCCGCCTGTGTGTGGGCAATGGGTCATGCGCTCGGTCTCAGCCGGGAATGGACGGCGGCGCTCGTGCTCACCTCGTCGGTGCCGACGGGAGTGAATGCCTGGCTTATCGCCAACCGCTTTGGCATCGGCCACAGCGTTGCCGCCTCCACCATCAGCATTTCCACAGCGACCGGCGTTCTTTCCGTGTCGCTATGGGCATGGCTGTTGAGCTGATTATTCCGCGGCCTTGATTATTTCTGGGCGCTCAGAATCTTGAAGCGGGCGTTGCGGCACACTTCAGTGCTGGTGCGGAATTCAGCCGCGAGCACCGGCTCATAGGGCATGCCTCGATTGGCGACCATCAGCAGCTTGCCGCCGCTGCGCAGCGCGCCGGCGGCAGCCTTGATGAAGGCCTGACCGAGGGCAGGTTCTGCTGCCTGTCCCGCCGCATGGAAAGGGGGGTTCATGATGATGAGGTCGTATTTTTCCTTCGGCGGCTCGTTTGCCAGATCCTGCCAGAAGAAGCGCGCCGTCAGCCGCGGATTGTTTTCGAGAAGATTGGTCTTTGCAAATTCCAGCGCGTTCCAGTCTGCTTCGAACAGATCGATACGGGCCGTGCGCGGCGATTTCTCGGCCAGCATGACGGAGAGGTAACCCCAGCCCGCGCCGAAATCGGCGGCGTTGCCGTCAAAATCGGTCGGCAGGCGCGATGCGAGCAGTTCCGAGCCGTCATCCACGCGGTCATGGGAAAACATGCCGGGGAGGGCGGTGAAGCGGCCTTCAACCGTTACCGGCCTCTGGGCGAGCTTCGATACGACGCCCGCAACATCGTCCGGTCGTTTGAACCAGAGCGCGACGCCATGGTATTTTGGTGTCGATTCCGCTTCGATGCCAAGTTTCGCCAGCGTCTTGCGCAGCGTCACGATACCGTCTTCTTTCGATCCGGCTGCGACGATGAGGCCGCCGGCCTTTACGCGCGAAAGCACTTCGGCGACGCGGTTTTCATTCTCGCCGCGATGTTTGCCGCAAAGCAGCAGAGCCACATCGTAATCTTCGCCCGAAATATCAGGAGTCACTTCTGCGCCTTGAGCCTGCAGAGCACGATAAAGCGGACGTAGATGTTGAACCGCGACGATCTCCGCGTCGAATCCATCCAGCCGCGGACCGGCTTCCGCTCCCAGAAACAGAACGCGTTCGCCCTCCTTCGGCATGGAAAGCATGTCCGAGGCAAAGGGGTGGAAAAGGGTTTTCACGGCGTCACGGCTCATGGGAGCATCCTCAAGGTCAAATAGAAAAAAGGCGCGGGCAAAACCCGCGCCTCGATAGGGTCTGGCGGGGCTGCCTTATTCGGCAGCGGCTTCGCCATCTTCCTTCTTCTTGTCTGCGGCAACTTCCTTGCCGGTTGCCTGGTCGACAACCTTCATGGACAGGCGAACCTTGCCGCGCTCGTCGAAGCCCATCAGCTTGACCCAGACCTTGTCGCCTTCCTTGACGACGTCGGAGGTCTTGGCAACACGCTCGGAAGCGAGCTGCGAGATGTGGACGAGGCCGTCACGCGCGCCGAAGAAGTTGACGAAAGCGCCGAAGTCAGCGGTCTTGACAACAGTGCCTTCATAGATGGCGCCGACTTCCGGTTCCGCAACGATCGAGTGGATCCACTTGCGGGCCGCTTCGATTTCCTTGCCGGAAGAAGAGGCGATCTTGACGGTGCCGTCGTCTTCGATGTTGATCTTCGCGCCGGTCTTTTCGACGATTTCGCGAATGACCTTGCCGCCGGAGCCGATGACTTCACGGATCTTGTCGACCGGAATGTTCATGACTTCGATGCGCGGTGCAAATTCGCCGAGCTGGCCGCGGCTCTCGGTGATGGCGTTGGCCATTTCGCCGAGAATGTGCTTGCGGCCACCCTGTGCCTGCTCGAGAGCGATCTTCATGATCTCTTCGGTGATACCGGCGATCTTGATGTCCATCTGAAGCGAGGTGATGCCGTCGGCCGTACCTGCGACCTTGAAGTCCATGTCGCCGAGGTGGTCTTCGTCACCGAGGATATCGGAGAGAACCGCAAAGCGCTCGCCTTCGAGGATCAGGCCCATGGCGATACCGGCAACCGGCTTTGCCAGCGGAACGCCGGCGTCCATCAGTGCAAGCGAGGTGCCGCAAACGGTTGCCATCGACGAGGAGCCGTTGGACTCGGTGATTTCGGAAACAACGCGTAGCGTGTATGGGAACTGCTCTGCAGTCGGCAGCATCGGGCGGATAGCGCGCCATGCGAGCTTGCCGTGACCGATTTCGCGACGGCCCGGGGAACCCATGCGGCCTGTTTCGCCGACCGAGTAGGGCGGGAAGTTATAGTGCAGCAGGAAGCGTTCCTTGTACATGCCGGTGAGGCTGTCGACATACTGCTCGTCTTCGCCGGTGCCGAGGGTCGCAACAACGATCGCCTGGGTCTCGCCGCGGGTGAACAGCGCCGAACCGTGGGTACGCGGCAGCAGGCCAACTTCCGAAACGATCGGACGAACGGTCGACAGGTCGCGGCCGTCGATGCGGCTCTTGGTGTCCAGAACGTTCCAGCGAACGATCTTGGCCTGAAGGTGCTTGAAGACAGCGCCGATTTCTTCCGGCGTGTACTTGGCTTCGCCTTCTTCCGGCAGGAAGTGTGCCTTCACCTTGGCCTTGACGGCGTCGACGGCGGCGTAACGGGCGGCCTTTTCGGTGATCTTGTAGGCGGCGCGCAGTTCGGTTTCAGCAAGACCGAGCATTTCGTTTTCGAGAGCGGAAAAATCTTCCGGTTCGAATTCGCGCGGTTCCTTGGCGGCAACTTCGGCGAGCTTGATGATCGCGTCGATAACCGGCTGGAAGCCGCGATGACCGAACATGACGGCGCCGAGCATGATTTCTTCGTTGAGTTCCTTGGCCTCGGACTCAACCATCAAAACGGCGTCCTGCGTACCGGCAACGACGAGATCGAGAACAGACTCGTCCATTTCGTCCAGATGCGGGTTAAGGACATATTCACCGTTGATGTAGCCAACGCGCGCGCCGCCAACCGGGCCCATGAAGGGAACGCCAGAGAGCGTCAGCGCTGCGGAAGCCGCAACCATCGATAGGACGTCCGGATTGTTTTCCAGATCGTGCTGGATAACGGTGACGACGACCTGCGTGTCGTTCTTGTAGCCTTCAGGGAAGAGCGGGCGGATCGGGCGGTCGATCAGGCGCGAAACGAGGGTCTCGTTTTCGCTCGGGCGGCCTTCGCGCTTGAAGTAGCCGCCGGGGATCTTGCCGGCTGCGTAGGTCTTTTCCTGGTAGTTGACGGTGAGCGGGAAGAAGTCCTGGCCTGGCTTCGGAGACTTTGCGGAAACCACAGTCGCGAGAACCATCGTCTCGCCGTAGGTTGCGATGACGGCGCCGTCAGCCTGACGGGCAACCTTGCCGGTCTCGAGCTTCAGCGGGCGGCCTGCCCATTCGATTTCCACGGAGTGTTGATTGAACATATCTTGTCCTTGGTTGTGGCTGCCGCACCGGTATCGTGCCGGCGGTGGCAGCGCGGTGACGCAATCACGGGCAAGACAGCGGGAGGCTTTCGACAAGCAAGCATCCGGCAATCCTGCCCCATGACAGGTCTGCGGTTGAAAAAGGCGGCACCGGCCCATCCGGGTCACCCTTATCGTCCGGGGGCCACATCAGCGGCAAGCGCCCGGAAATTCATGCGGCCTTAAAAGACCGGATATAAAAACCGGCGGGCATCGTTGCGAAACCCGCCGGAGAAGTTATTAGCGGCGAATGCCGAGAGCACCGATCAGCTTGGAGTAACGGGCTTCGTCCTTCTTCTTCAGATAGTCGAGAAGCGAACGACGGCTCGAAACCAGCGTCAGAAGGCCACGACGGGAGTGGTTGTCCTTCTTGTGGTCCTTGAAGTGACCGGTCAGGTTGTTGATCCGCTCGGTCAGGATAGCGACCTGAACTTCCGGAGAACCGGTGTCGCCTTCCTTCGTGGCATATTCCTTGATGAGGGCGGCTTTGCGCTCTGCAGTAATCGACATCGGACGATCCTTTCTATTTTAAGGAAAAATGGGACGCCAAAGAGCCGGGATGTCGTCCAGCTCTGGCCATTCAGTAGCGCAGGCAAAGCCTAAGCTGGCGCTGCCTATAAACTATTCCGGGTGCAATGGAAAGAGGCGATTGATTCCCGCCCGCGCCGCCCGGCTCAGCCGAAAACCCGCTTCGGCCGGAACTCGCCTTCGCCGATCTCGCCAATGGCGACGAGCTTGCCATGCGCAGTGGCATAGGCTTCCGGATGGTTGGCGGGCGCGTCGCGTCCGCGCAGCAAGATGGGGTTGCCCATCTTCAGCCGGTGCGCCTGGTCGTCGTTGATGATGAGGCGGGGAAGGGCGGAAAGCGCCTCCGCCGTATCGATCAGATAGGCATCCAGCGCTTCCAACCGCTCGTCGCGGTCTTCCATGGCTTCCAGTGCCGTCAGCGTTTCGAGCGGCACCATCATCTCTTCGCCGAAGGGTGCGACCATGGTGCGGCGCAGTTCCGAGATATGGCCGAAACAGCCGAGATCGCGGCCCATGTCGCGCGCCAGCGCCCGCACATAGGTGCCCTTGCCGCACTCCACTTCAAAATGCGCTGTATCGGCATCGGGGCAGGCCAGCAGCGTCAGGCGATGGATTTCCACCTCGCGTGCGGGAATTTCCACGGTCTCGCCGTCTCGCGCCAGATCATAGGCACGCTCGCCGGCGATCTTGATGGCGGAAAATTGCGGCGGAGTCTGCATGATCACGCCGGTATAATGGGGTAGAATATCGCGGATTGCCTGTTCGTCCGGGCGCCGATCAGAGGAATCGACCACCTCGCCTTCCAGATCGTCGGTCGCGCGTTGCTCGCCCCAGGTCACGGTGAATTCGTAGATCTTCCGGCCGTCCATGACGTAAGGCACCGTCTTGGTGGCGTCACCGAGCGCGATCGGCAGCATGCCGGAGGCGAGCGGATCAAGCGTGCCGGCATGGCCGGCCTTCTGGGCGTTGAACAGCCACTTGATCTTGGAAACGGCCTCGGTGGAGCCGAAATCGAGCGGTTTGTCGAGGATCAGCCAGCCCGAAATCGGGCGGCCCTTGGGTTTGCGGTTCTGCTGTTTGCGTGGTTTGGACATGCTTCAGTTCTGTTCGTCGTCTTTTTCGTTTGAAGGCCCAAGATCGCGCTGCACTTCGGGTGAGCGCAGGAGCGCGTCGATCTTCTGGTAATTGTCGAAACTCGTATCGTCGCGGAAACGCAGTTCCGGCATGTATTTCATCTGCCGAAGCTGCGGTCCGAGGCGACCACGCATGAACTTGGCATGGCGGTTGAGTGCCGTGATGATGTCGGTGTGATCGGCAACGCCAAGCGGCGTCACGTAGGCGGTAGCGATCTTGAGATCGGGAGACATTCGCACTTCCGAAATGGAAATGACGGTGCTTTCGATCAGATCGTCGCGGACTTCGCCGCGCTGGAGAATTTGTGTCAGGGCGGCGCGCACCTGTTCGCCAACGCGCAGCATGCGTTGGGAAGGGGCCGATGATGTAGCTTTTGCCATGGGTTATGCCTCAAACGGAGCGAGCGCCGGTTAAGCCGGCGCCCGACAGTAAAGTCCTGTTTTGCGGCGAGAACGCTCTTTGTTCTATCGCATTTCCGGACGGAAAACCGGGGATCCACTTTTCCTGGAAATGCTTTAGAGCGTTCTCGTGATGTGTTCGACGCGGAAGCACTCGATGGTGTCGCCGGCGCGGATGTCTTCGTAGTTTTCGAAGGCCATACCGCATTCCTGACCGACCGGCACTTCTGCCACTTCGTCCTTGAAGCGCTTGAGGGTCTTGAGCTTGCCTTCGTGGATGACGACGTTGTCGCGAACCAGACGAACACCTGCACCACGCTCCACCTTGCCTTCGACGACGCGGCAACCCGCGACCTTGCCGACCTTCGTGATGTTGAACACCTCGAGGATTTCGGCATTGCCGAGGAAGGTCTCGCGACGTTCCGGCGAAAGCAGGCCCGACATCGCCGCCTTCACGTCATCCACCAGATCGTAGATGATGTTGTAGTAGCGGATTTCGATACCGGCGCGTTCGGAGGCCGTACGGGCCTGTGCGTTGGCGCGAACGTTGAAGCCGATGATCGCGGCGTTGGAGGCCTCGGCAAGCGAGATATCCGATTCCGTGATGGCACCAGCGCCCGAGTGAACGATACGAGCGCGGACCTCGTCGGTGCCGAGCTTGTCGAGCGAAGCGATAATGGCTTCGACCGAGCCCTGCACGTCGGCCTTGATGACCAGCGGGAATTCCTTCATTCCCGAAGTCTGCAACTGGCTCATCATCTGTTCCAGCGAACCGCGCTGGCCCGTCTGACGGGCGACAGCCTTGTCGCGTGCCAGACGCTGGCGGTACTCGGAAATCTCGCGAGCACGGCTTTCGTTTTCGACAACCGCGAAACGGTCACCGGCAGATGGCGTGCCGGAAAGACCGAGAATCTCGACAGGCATAGCCGGACCGGCTTCCTTGACGTGCTCGCCCTTGTCGTTGACGAGGGCGCGAACGCGGCCCCACTGGTCACCGGCCACGATGATCTGACCGGGCTTCAGCGTGCCCTTCTGCACGAGAACTGTAGCGACGGCGCCGCGGCCGCGGTCGAGTTCCGCTTCGATGACGGTGCCTTCCGCGGTACGGTTCGGATCTGCCTTGAGGTCGAGAATTTCAGCCTGCAGCAGGATCGCTTCGAGCAGTTTGTCGAGACCAAGCAGTTTCTTGGCCGACACTTCCACGTCAAGCACTTCACCGCCCATCGATTCCACGAAGACTTCGTGCTGCAGGAGCTGCTGACGAACCTTTTCAGGGTTTGCCTCGTGCTTGTCGATCTTGTTGATCGCAACGACGATCGGAACACCCGCCGCCTTGGCATGGTTGATGGATTCGATCGTCTGCGGCATGACGCTGTCGTCTGCGGCGACCACCAGAACGGCAATATCCGTCGCCTGTGCACCACGGGCACGCATGGCCGTGAAGGCGGCGTGGCCGGGGGTGTCGATGAAGGTGATCTTCTGGCCGTTCTTCTCGACCTGATAAGCACCGATATGCTGGGTGATGCCACCGGCTTCACCGGCAACCACATTCGCCTGACGGATGGCGTCGAGCAGCGAGGTCTTGCCGTGGTCGACGTGACCCATGATGGTGACGACGGGCGGGCGGGAAACCATTTCGCCTTCATCGTCCGTCTGGTTGAAGATGCCTTCTTCGACGTCGGATTCGGAAACGCGCTTGACGGTATGGCCGAATTCGACCGCGATCAGTTCGGCCAGATCGGCGTCGATTACGTCGCCCGGCTTCATCATCTGGCCTTCCTTCATCAGGAACTTGATGACGTCGACGGCGCGTTCGGACATGCGCTGTGACAGTTCCTGAATGGTAATGGTTTCCGGCAGGATCACTTCGCGCATAACCTTTTCACGGGTTTCCTGCATCTGGCTGCGGCGGAATTTCTCCTGACGGCGGCGCATGGATGCCATGGAGCGGCCGCGCGGTGTGCCGTCTTCATCCAGATTGGACGAGGTGACCGTAAGCTTGCCGCGACGGCGTTCTTCTTCGGTCTTCAGGCGGGCGGCGGGCTTCGCAGGTGCAGGTGCTGCAACCTTGCCACGGACCGGCAGGTTACCACGGCGTGCACCGCGATCGTCCTCATCGTCGCCATCGGTGCGACGCCCACGCGGAGCGACGGTTTCCGTGGTTGCGCGACCAGGTGCGGCAGCGGCGGACTGAGGGCGAGCATCCGAGCGCGGCGCCGGCTGAGTGGCGATTGCCGGCTTTTCAGCGGCCTGTTCGGATTTCGCTTCCACGGCCGGCTGGCTTGCCGCCACCTTGGCGGCTTCGGCTTCCTCGGCGGCACGGCGCGCAGCTTCTTCCTTCTCGGCGGCAATGCGGCGTTCTTCCTCGACCTTGCGGCGGGCTTCGTCTTCGGCCCGCTGCTTGGCTTCGATCACGTCACGAGCCTGCGCTTCCATCAGCGCGCGGCGGCGGGCTTCCATCTCGCCTGCGGACAGATCGTGCAGGACGTTCCCGCGCGGACGCTCAGGCTGGCGCTGCTGCGGTGCGGACGAGCCGGGACGCTGCTGCGACTGGGAGGAACCTGGACGCTGCTGCTGGCCGCTGGGCTGGTGGATGCGCGGCTGCGGAGCCTGCGGACGCGGTGCTGCCGCGGGGGCAGGGGCGGCCGGCTTCGGAGCGGGCGCTGCGGTCGAATGAACCTGCTTCTCGTCTTCCGGACGCAGGGGGCGGCGCTTGCGTGTTTCCACGACAACCGCGTTCGTGCGACCTCGACCCATATCCTGCCGCACGGTGCCCTGATTCATCCCGCCCGGCTTGAGGGTGAGAGTCTTCTTAGGCTGTGCGTTAAGTGTCTTGTCGTCGTTGTTGTCGGTCATTCCGTTCCCGTTCCTTCGGACGAGAACCGGATGACGTCCATCAGGCCTCGTCGTTCAATTGCTGCATCGGAACGCGGCGACCGTTGATGTCGGTTAACCGCGTCATTGTTCTGTCCGGGCAGCGTCGCGTTCCGCCTGAGATTGGCCGCCAAGGCGGTACTGCTCAAGCATCGTTGCGCGCTTCACTACACCCTCACCCGCCTGCCCTGCAAGCGCGCAGGCATGGATAAAAGCATTCTGGCCCATCAACTCGTCCATTTCGGCTTCGCTAAAGAGCCGGAAGGACGGAATTTCATTGCCGGCATCGCTGCCGAGCGCCCAGGCCTTGCGGGCCTGGTCCAGTTTTCTGACGCCATCGGCCGCAGCATCGGTCGCGTGAAACACGGCAATCGCGTTCCCGGACCGGACGGCAGCATCGACCTTCGTCGCGCCGCTGATGAACTGGCCCGCCTTGCGCGCCATATTCATCATACCAGTCACATGCTGCGCCATCAGCCGGTCGAGAAGAGTAAGAAGCTCGGGCCCGGCCTTGACGTCGCGTTTGAGAGCCCGCGCGAAGAGCTTCTTCGCGATGGCCTTCTCGATCAGGGCGCGCTCGGGTGTCACCCAGCAACCGCGCCCCGGCAATTGGCGTTTCAGGTCCGGCACGACGGTGCCGTCCGGGCCTGCGACGAAGCGGATCAGCTCATCCGGCGATCCGCTCTGCCTTGTCACAATGCACATACGTCCATTGACGTCGCCCTTGATCCGCCCGTCGTCATCCGTTTCGGGCAGATCGTCCGGCTCATGCGCCTGCGATGTCATTCCTGTTCGGCGGTATCCGCCTCCTCGGCAGCTTCCGCATCGGCTTCCTGTTCGGAAGCGAGCTCTTCGGCGGTGATCCAGCCTGCCAGAAGGCGAGCCTGCACCACCATGTTCTCGGCTTCGACGCGCGAAACATCGAGCTTGGAGAAGATGCCTTCGAACTTCTTCGTCTCGCCGTCCTTGCGCTCGCTCCAGCCAACCAGATCGTCCGCTGCACAGCCGGCAAAGTCCTCGATGGTCTTGATGCCGTCTTCACCGAGCGCAACCATCATCTGCGAAGTCAGGCCATCGATCTGGCGCAGCTCGTCGGAAACGCCGAGTTCCTTGCGCTTGGCATCCATTTCGGCTTCCAGGCGCTCCAGATATTCGCGGGCGCGGGTCTGGATTTCATCGGCGGTGTCTTCATCGAAGCCATCGATCGAGGTAATTTCGTCGAGATCGACATAAGCGAGTTCTTCAACCTGCGCGAAGCCTTCCGAAGCCAGAACCTGGCCGACCATTTCGTCGACGTCGAGGGCTTCCATGAAGAGGGCCGTGCGCTCGTTGAATTCCTTCTGGCGACGCTCGGATTCTTCCTGCTCGGTCATGATGTCGATATCCCAGCCGGTCAGCTGCGATGCCAGACGCACGTTCTGACCGCGGCGGCCGATGGCGAGCGACAGCTGCTCGTCGGGAACAACCACTTCGATACGCTCGGATTCTTCATCCAGAACGACCTTGGCGACTTCCGCCGGCTGCAGGGCGTTGACGATGAAGGACGCCGGCTCCTGGCTCCACGGAATGATGTCGATCTTCTCACCCTGAAGTTCGCCGACAACGGCCTGGACGCGCGAACCGCGCATACCGACGCAGGCGCCGACCGGATCGATCGAGCTATCGTTCGAGATGACGGCGATCTTGGCGCGCGAACCCGGATCACGGGCAACCGACTTGATCTGGATGATGCCGTCGTAAATTTCCGGGACTTCCATGGTGAAGAGCTTCACCATGAATTGCGGATGCGTACGCGACAGGAAAATCTGCGGGCCGCGCTGTTCGCGGCGAACGTCGTAGACGTAAGCGCGCACGCGGTCGCCGTAGCGCATGTTTTCGCGCGGGATCATCTCGTCGCGACGGATGATGCCTTCGCCACGGCCGAGATCGACGATGACATTGCCGTATTCGACGCGCTTGACGGTGCCGTTGACGATTTCGCCGATACGGTCCTTGAATTCGTCATACTGACGGTCGCGCTCGGCTTCACGTACCTTCTGCACGATCACCTGCTTGGCGGACTGGGCGGCGATACGGCCGAAGTCCATCGGCGGCAGCGGATCGGCGATGAAGTCGCCGAGCTTGGCGTCGGGGTTGCGGTCGCGGGCAAGCTCCAGCGGGATCTGGGTCGAATAGTCCTCAGCCGCTTCGACAACTTCCAGAAGACGCTGCAGGCGGATTTCGCCGGTCTTGGAGTTGATGTCGGCGCGGATGTTGGTTTCCGAACCATAGCGCGAGCGGGCGGCTTTCTGGATAGCGTCGGCCATTGCGGCAAGCACGATTTCGCGGTCGATGACCTTTTCGCGCGCCACAGCATCGGCGATCTGCAGAAGCTCAAGCCGGTTAGCACTCACTGCCATTTTTTTATCTCCGTAAGTCGCATAATTGCGGGGATCGCCCGTTTCCCGGGCTTTACGTTGGAATTAGTCTTCGTCTGCTTCGTTTTCGTCGTTCTGGTTTGCGGCGGCGGCCTTTGCCGCCTTGTCTGCCCGCAGCGCATCACGAATAAGGTCGTCCGTCAGAATGAGCTTCGCATCCGAAAGCGCGGTGAACGGAACAATGACTGTCGGCTCTTCGCCATAAGCGATCTGGTCGCGTTCCAGCTTGAAACCGTCAGCATCAACCTCAACGATCTTGCCGCGAAACCGCTTGCGGTTCTCGACCAGAATGGAGGTTTCGACCTTCACCAGATGGCCCTGCCAGCGGGTGAAATCCGATTTGCGAACCATCGGCCGGTCGATACCGGGCGAGGAAACTTCGAGATGATACGCTTTATCGACCGGATCTTCCACATCAAGAACCGGTGAAATCGCCATCGAAATGGCTTCGCAGTCCTGAACGGTCATGGTTCCGTCTTCGCGCTCGGCCATCACCTGCAGCGTCATGCCGTTCTGGTTGGAGAGCCGCACGCGCACCAGAAGATAGCCCATGCCCGTCAGAACAGGCTCGATGATCTCGGCAATGCGCTGGTCGATGCCTGTTTCGGTTATCAGTCGCGGTTCTTGTGCGGTATCTGCCATCTGGCCTTCCGGTCTTTGATGTTCATCGGGCAGTCAGCCCGTGGTTTCCGGTTCGCCTAACGAAAAAGAGCGGAGCCTTGCGGCCCCACTCTTCATCAAGCGATCAAGAATTTCAAAGGTCATATAGACCTATTGGGGCAGGATTGCAAGGTTTTCGCAGGCGTCTGCGTTTCAGTAACGGTCCGGCCACATTTTCACCCTTACCATGCCGGAAAGGCTGGCATGATCGCCGGCGCTGTCTATAGTTGCTGTTTGACAAATCGCAGTTGCATCAAGTGGACAGAGCGTGCCTGACCGTAAATCGCCACTCGCGCCTTTAAGGCATTTGACTTACAGACGAATCTGGATCGCCAGCCTCGCCTCGAACTTTGGCGGACTGATCCAGGCGGTGGGTGCCGCATGGATGATGACCTCGCTTTCGAGTTCGGAAAACATGATCGCGCTGGTGCAGGCCTCCACCTCTTTGCCGATCATGCTGTTCTCGCTGATTTCAGGCGCGCTGGCCGACAGTTTCGACCGTCGCCGCATTATGATTTCGGCGCAGCTGCTGATGCTGACGGCCTCCGTGCTGCTCACCGTCTTTGCCTGGTCTGGCTGGCTCACGCCCTGGCTGTTGCTGTTCTTCACCTTCATGATCGGTTGCGGCACGGCGCTCAACAATCCCTCTTGGCAGGCGTCGGTCGGCGAAATGGTGCCGCGTGAGGATCTGCCCGCCGCCGTGACGCTGAACAGCGTCGGCTTTAACATCACCCGCAGTGTCGGCCCGGCCATAGGTGGTATCATCGTCGCCGCCGCCGGTGCCGCCGCCGCTTTTTTCGTGAATGCGCTGAGCTATTTCACCCTGATCTACGCACTATTTCGCTGGCAACCGCCCAAATATGCCTCAACCCTGCCGCGTGAGCAGCTTCTGGCCGCCATCTCCGCCGGCATGCGGTATGTAGCGATGTCGCCCAATATCGGCAAGGTGCTGGTGCGCGGTTTTCTCTTCGGTCTTTCCGCCAGCGCCATCCTTGCCCTGATGCCCATTGTCGCCCGTGATCTGGTCGAGGGCGGCCCGCTGACCTACGGTGTCATGCTTGGCGCTTTCGGCGTCGGCGCGATTGGTGGAGCCCTCATCAGCGCCAGATTGCGCGAAGTCCTGTCGAGCGAATGGATCGTGCGCGTCGCCTTTTTAGGCTTCGCTTTCAGCGCTGGCGTAACGGCGGTCAGCACGAGCGCCATCATCACGTCGATTGTACTGACCATTGCCGGTGCGTGCTGGGTGCTGGCCCTGTCGCTCTTCAACACCATCGTCCAGCTCTCCACCCCACGCTGGGTGGTGGGCCGGGCACTGTCGCTTTATCAGACGCTGACCTTCGGCGGCATTGCGGTAGGCAGCTGGCTGTGGGGCGAGTTGGCGGAAGATTACGGCATTTCCTATTCACTTCTCTGTTCGTGCGTTTTGATGCTGCTCGGCGTTCTCGTCGGCCTAAAGCTCGCCATGCCGGCTTTCGCCTCGCTCAATCTCGATCCGCTCAATCGTTTCGTGGAGCCGCCGCTGAGACTGGACGTCAAACCGCGTAGTGGACCCATCGCCATTCTCATCGATTATGAAATCCATGACGAAGATCTCGGCGAATTCCTGCCGCTGATGGCGGAGCGCCGCCGAATCCGTCTGCGCGATGGTGCCCGCAACTGGAACCTGATGCGGGATCTGGAAAATCCCGATATCTGGACGGAAAGTTACCATGTGCCGACATGGGTGGAATATGTCCGTCACAACCACCGCCGTACCCAGGCGGATGCCGAGGCCTGGGACCGGCTGCTGGAGCTTCACCGCGGCAAGACGCGGCCGCGGGTGCACCGGATGATCGAACGGCAGACCATTCCGCCGACCGACGATATCTTCCACAAGCCGCATACCGACCAGCATTGAGAGACGATGGGCCGGCGGCGGATTATTTCAGCTTCGCCTTCAGCGTCGCATCGGGAAAACATGTCGGTGTGAGGCCGTTTTTCGACTGCCAGTCGCCGAGTGAGCGGCGCGTCTTGAAACCCGCCAGCCCGTCCGCCTTGCCGACATCGTAACCCTTGGCGACCAGCGCCTTCTGCATGGCCAACACGTCGGAGCGCAGCATCGACCCGACATTGCCCCATTCCCCCTTGAACGGCCCTGCGCCATGGGCGATGCGATCGGCGAGATTGCCGATGAAGAGCGCGTAGAGATCGGAATTATTATATTCCTTGATGACGTAGAAATTCGGCGTCACCACAAATTCCGGCCCATGCCGCCCGGCCGGCACCAGCATCATGCCATTGGCGGTCAGGTCATTGGCAGGAAAGGCTTTTCCGGAAATACGGGTAATGCCCATCTTCGCCCAGTCGGCCACCGGGCGGGCAAGGTCAGGGCCTTCCTGCGCGCAGGAGACATTGGCGGGGATGGAGACTTCGAAACCCCAGTCGCGATTGCGCTGCCAGCCGCGCTCGGAAAGATAGTTCGCTATGGATGCCAGTGCATCCGGCACGGAATTCCAGATATCGCGGTGGCCATCACCATCGAAATCCACGGCATATTTCAGATAGCTTGATGGCATGAACTGCGGCTGGCCAAGCGCGCCGGCCCAGGAACCCATCATGCGTGATGCCGCGATATCGCCGCTTTCGACGATCTTCAGCGCGTCGATCAGCTCGGCGCGGAACATCTCCTTGCGGGTCGACATATAGGCTTTCGTGGCCAGCACATCGACCACGGAATGCGGCAGTTTCGCACGGCCGAAACCGGATTCGCGGCCCCAGATCGCAACGACGATCTCGCCAGGCACACCATATTTCGCCTCTATCCTGCGCAGCGTCGCCGCATGCGTTGCCGCAAGCGAACGGCCGGTGCCGGCAAGCCCTTGCAGCCTCTTTTCGGAGAAATAAGCGCCAGGCGAGGAGAATTCCGCCTGGCTTTGGCTCTGCTCCTTTGGCGGTTTCTGGCCGGGAATGACAAGATCGGGCAGGCTCCAGCTGATGGAGAGGCCGCTGAGCGTGGCTTCAAGCGTCT
The DNA here is from genome assembly GCF_027498475.1 of Agrobacterium salinitolerans. NCBI lineage: Bacteria > Pseudomonadati > Pseudomonadota > Alphaproteobacteria > Hyphomicrobiales > Rhizobiaceae > Agrobacterium > Agrobacterium salinitolerans. Next base: position 1,841,332 of record NZ_JAPZLN010000001.1, read on the forward strand.
TTTGCGAAATGCCGGCCTTGCGGGCTTCCGGCCAGATTTCCTTTTTCAGCCAGGCATTAAATTCGGCGTCATATCGGGCTGCCGCTTCTCCCGTCGGTGCCGACTGCGCCCAGGCCGTCGTTGCTGAAAAAACGGAAAGAATGGCGGCCAGTGCCTTGGTAGCAAATCGGTGTCGCATTCGGTCTCCTCTTGGATTCTGGGGAGGGAAGGCTTCAGATCGTCGTTCGCGCCCGAAGCGCCGCGGTCAATGTGCCCTCGTCGAGATAGTCAAGCTCGCCGCCCACAGGCACGCCATGTGCGAGCCTCGTGATCTTGATGCCGAGGTCGGAGAGGCGGTCGGTGATGTAATGGGCGGTCGCCTGCCCCTCCACCGTCGCATTAACGGCGATGATAAGCTCGCGAATGCCGCCGGCGCTCACGCGGTCGATCAGGCCCTTGATGTTCAGATCCTCGGGTCCAACACCGTCGAGCGGTGACAGCGTGCCGCCCAGAACGTGGTAGGCGGTGTTCATCGCGCCCGCCCGCTCCAGCGCCCAGAGGTCAGACACGTCTTCCACCACGATGATGACGGACTGGTCGCGGCGGTCATCGGCGCAGACGGTGCAGGGATCGATGGTATCGACATTGCCGCAGCAGGAGCAGATCTTCACCTTGTCATAGGCTTCGCCCATGGCATGGCCGAGCGGCCCGAGAAGCTGTTCCTTCTTCTTGATGAGATGCAATGCCGCTCGCCGCGCCGAGCGGGGGCCAAGCCCCGGCACTTTTGCCAGAAGCTGGATCAGTTTTTCAATTTCGGGACCGGTGACTCGTTTTGCCATGAGCGCTTTCTACTGCATAAATCGGGAAACGGGAATCATGAAGCTTGAAGGGCAGTCGATGAAAATCAGGGCGGTGTGTCGGGGCGAGGCAAAAAGCCTGCCAGGAAAGACGACGAAGACGGGCATCTTTAAACATGCCGTGAATGGCCCGGTCATGGTCGACGCGGAAGGCATTGTCAGCGACGCCGTGTGCAATCGCAAACACCATGGCGGGCCGGATCAGGCGATTTACGTCATGGGCTACGTCGATCTCGAGTTTTGGTCGATCACCCTGGGTTTTACGGTTGAACCCGGATTTTTCGGCGAGAACCTTGTGCTTGATGGTGTCGACAGCGCGAAACTGCATGTGGGCGACAGGTTTGCGGCCAACGATATCGTGCTGGAGGTGACCGCTGCCCGCATCCCCTGCGCCACGCTGTCGGCCCGCATCGGCGATCCCGATTTTGCCCCGCGTTTCCGAGAGGCGGGCCAGCCGGGTTTTTATTGTCGGGTGCTGAAAGGTGGAATGCTTGCGGCCGGTGAGGAAGTGATGTTCGAACCCTATCCGGGAACGAAACTGCCGATACCGACAATCCTAGAGCGCTTCCGTCCCATGCAACTCAACGAAGCCGAACGCATGGCCTATCTTGAAACACCGATCGCAAGCCGGTTTCGTGCGATGCTGGAATCTTAAGGTCGCGTCGCGAGGATGGCGAAGGCTCAACGCCATCCTCTTCAGTTGGAATATCTTAAAAAGGCAGCTTCATGCCAGGCGGTAGCGGCAGACCTGCGGTCAGATCGGCCATCTTTTCCTGAGCCTGCGCTTCGCCCTTTTCTTTGGCGTCTTTATGGGCGGCAACAATAAGGTCCTCAAGGATTTCGACCTCGTCTTCTTTAAAGAGCGAAGGATCGATTTTCAGGCCGCGCATTTCGCCCTTGCCGTTCAAAATGACGGTCACCAGACCGCCGCCGGCCCGGCCTTCGATTTCGAGGGCGGCAATTTCCTGCTGCACCTTCTCCATCTTGGACTGCATTTCCTTGACCTTGCCCATCATACCCATGATGTCGCGCATGTGCCAATCTCCTGTTCTTCTTGTTTAAAACTCGATGTCGTCGCCGGGAAGGATGTCGCCTTCGCTCGATTCGGCAACCGATGGCGGGGTGATGTCCTCCGCCTCATCCTGTGCGGCGACGCGGATGCGCACGTCGGTGATTTTTGCGCCGGGAAACTGCGCCAGAATGGCGGCAACGTCAGGATCCTGACGCGCATCGACCAGGCGCGCATCGCGGGCATTGCCCTCCGCCTCGACCAAGGTCGGCGCACCTTGCTCCTTGCTGAGGCTGACGATCCAGTGGATACCGGTCCATTCCTTCAGCTTGACGCCAAGTTCACCGGGTAGCGAGCCGGGCGCACCTTCGCCGAGGTGCATATCGAGCCGGCCGGGCTCCAGCCGCACCAGCCGCACGAAGTTGCGTACCTTCGCCCGCATAACGGGATCGCGGTTTTTCTGGCAGAGATCGGCAATATCCTGCACCGAATTGACGGGAACCTTCGGCTCCGGCCGCTCTTCGGTTTTCGGGGTCGCGACCTGCATCTCCTGCGGCCGGCTATCTGGAACAGCGCGTAGCATGGTGGAGGGCTGCGGGCCCGCCTGCCTCGGGGCGGCAAAGTCTGCAGGTCTTGCCGCTGCCACGGTCTGCGCCGACGAATAGGCACGCGCGCCGCCGCCATTGCCACCGCCGGAAGGTGCGCCATTGGCGTAACCGCCGTCACCGCTGGAAAGCTCGAGCAGGCGCCGCGCCGCATCTTCCGGTGCCGGCAGGTTGGCGGCATGCGAAAGCCGAATCAGCACCATTTCAGCGGCACCCGCCGGGCGTGAGGCGTTTTCCGTTTCAGGAATGCCCTTCAGCAGCATCTGCCAGATGCGCGACAGCGCCGTCACCGCGATGGTTTCGGCAAGCTCCGCGCCACGCACGCGCTCGATCTCGGAAAGCGACGGGTCTTCCGCCGCGTCAGGCACATATTTCATGCGGGTAACGAGATGGGTGAAATCGGCAAGATCGTTCAATACGACGACGGGGTTCGCGCCCGCCTCATATTGTCCGTTGAATTCCGAAAGGGCTGCCGCAACATCGCCTTTGACGACATGCTGGAAGAGATCGACAATGCGCGCCCGGTCGGCAAGGCCGAGCATGCCGCGCACCGCTTCGGCCTCCACACGGCCGCCGCCGTGGGCAATCGCCTGATCGAGCAGGGAAAGGCCGTCACGCGCGGAACCTTCGGCGGCGCGGGCGATCATCGACAGCGCCTGCGGATCGGCTTCGAAACCCTCCTTGCCCGCGATGGCGGTGAACAGTCCGACGAGATCGGCGGCGCTGATGCGACGCAGATCGAAGCGCTGGCAGCGCGATAGAACGGTGATCGGCACCTTGCGGATTTCGGTGGTCGCAAAGATGAATTTCACATGCTCCGGCGGCTCCTCCAAGGTCTTCAGAAGACCGTTGAAAGCCTGCGTCGACAGCATGTGCACTTCGTCGATGATGTAGACCTTGTAGCGCGCCGAAACCGGGCGATAGCGAACCTGTTCGATGATCTCGCGAATATCGTCGATGCCGGTATGGGAGGCGGCGTCCATCTCGATCACGTCGACATGCCGGCCTTCCATGATCGCCTGACAATGTTCGCCGGGAATGCGAAGGTCGATGGTCGGCTTGTCGATGGTGTCGGTCTTGTAATTCAGCGCGCGGGCGAGAATGCGGGCCGTGGTCGTCTTGCCCACGCCGCGAACGCCGGTCAGCATATAGGCCTGCGCGATGCGTCCGGTCTCGAACGCATTGGTCAGCGTGCGGACCATCGGTTCCTGGCCGACCATCAGATCGGAAAAATCCTTGGGGCGATATTTGCGCGCCAGTACCCGGTAGCCGGTCCCGACCTGGGATTCGCTTGATGTGGGGGGTACGGTGTCGCTCATCGCCTCGCCAGTTTGTTTTGCCAGTTATCTTGGGGCGCTGAACTGGCCCGGCGAAAGCTGAGCACGTCTTTTAAAAAAGGTGGGAGGCTGGCACGGCGACCCGTGCCGGGCTCGTTAGGGCTGCTTCCTTCCGGACCTGACCCGGTTGGCGAGTGGCTCGTCCACCACCAACCTCCCGGGCCACATATCGGCAATATCGAAAGCAAATGCAAGCCAAGCCTTCAAAAAACTGCTATCACAATGAAAACAAACATGGAGGACGCCTTGGAGACATTCCGGCTGGACGAGAGACTGGCGCGCGACAGCGTGCTTGTGACGCGTTTGGGACTATGTGAGCTGCGTTTGCAAAACGACAAACGCTGGCCCTGGCTGGTGCTGGTGCCGCAGCGGGATGGCGTCAGCGAATTGTTCGATCTCACCCCGCTTGACCAGGCCGTGCTGACATTCGAGACCAATCTCGTCGCCTCCGCCTTGAAAGAAGTTACCGGAGCCACCAAGATCAATGTCGGGGCGTTGGGCAATATCGTCCGGCAGCTGCATGTCCATATTATCGCCCGCAACGAAGGCGACACCTGCTGGCCGGGTCCCATCTGGGGTCACGGAACGCCTGTGCCCTATGCCGCGGGCGAAAAGGAAACTTTGATGAAAAAAATCTCCGGCGCGCTCTGATGATGTCAATGAAAATTTTTGAATCCACTGCCCCGCATCCCGAAGCAAGCCTGCTGACGGCCTTTTCCAAAAACGCCCTCGACCGTTTCGCTGAAAAGCGGACGGAGGAGTGCGTGGCCGATGCGCTGAAAGTCGACGGCACTCATATTTTTGCCTTCTCGGGCAATCGGCTTGTTCTGAAACATGACGAGCAGGTCATCGATCCCCTGTTTTCCGCCTATGAGTTGGCCGAGTTGCAGCCGGATTTCGACAATGCCGTGCTGCTCGGATATCGCGAAACCGGCGAGCCGAGAATTGCGGTGCCGGTCGCCGTGGCCGAGGATGAGCTCGCGAGCCACTATAAACTCGCCGACGCCCGTACCCTTTATCGCGATCATCTTCTCGATGAGGAATTGCTGAGCGAGGTTGCCCAGGCCGTCAGCCTCACCCACTGGAACGCCGACAATCGATTTTGCGGTAAGTGCGGCGGTGCCATGGAGCTGCGCATCGGTGGCTACAAGCGTATCTGCGCCGCCTGCAACCACACGATTTTTCCCCGCACCGATCCTGTCGTCATCATGATGACGATCGATATCGAGCGTGATCTCTGCCTGCTTGGCCGCGGTGCGCATTTTGCACCGGGCATGTATTCGTGCCTTGCCGGTTTTGTGGAGCCGGGCGAAACCATCGAGCAGGCCGTCCGCCGCGAAACGCATGAGGAATCCGGTGTTGAAGTCGGTCGCGTGCGTTATCACGCGTCGCAGCCCTGGCCGATGCCGCATACGCTGATGATCGGCTGTTATGCAGAGGCGCTGTCTTTCGATATCGCCCGCGATGAGATCGAACTGGAGGATTGCCGCTGGTTCACACGGGCGGACGTCGCAAAGATGCTGGAGACTGCAACGGGTGAGGGCTTTTCCGCGCCTCCCGGCGGCGCCATCGCGCACCGGCTGATGCGCGACTGGGTGGAATGGACGAAATAATCGCGTTCGGCAGGCTCAACCCTTGTTGAGCTTGCCGCGCATCGCATGGCCCTTGTAGACGCCGAGAATGCGGACTTTTTCAGAGAAGAAGCGCAGCTCGTCCAGCGCATGCCGCACCGGCTCGTCATCGGGGTGGCCTTCGATATCGGCATAAAACTGCGTCGCCACGAATTTACCGCCGAGCTGGTAGCTTTCGAGCTTTGTCATGTTGATGCCGTTCGTCGCGAAACCGCCCATGGCCTTGTAGAGCGCGGCCGGAATATTGCGAACATTGAAAACGAAGGTGGTGACGACGATTTCGTCGCTCGATTGACGCTTGGCCCAGTTTTCATCACGGGAAAGCACAACGAAACGCGTGACGTTGTTTTCCGAATCCTCGACGTTTTCAGCGAGAATATCGAGGCCGTAGAGGCTGGCGGCAAGGCGCGGCGCAAGGGCTGCCATGCTGCGGTCGCCCTTTTCAGATACCAGTCTCGCGGAGCCCGCCGTATCGCCGGCGATGACGGGCTTCCAGCCGTTCGAGCGGATGATTTTCCGGCATTGGCCCAGCGCGTGAATGTGGCTGTGGACGGTTCGGATCTCGTCCTTTTTCACGCCCGGCATCACCATCAGCTGAAAGCGGATCGGCATGAAATATTCGCCGATGATGTGCAGGCGCGATTCCGGCAGCAGGTGATGAATATCCGCAACGCGGCCGGCCAGCGTGTTTTCAATCGGGATCATGCCGAGATCGGCTTCGCCGTTTTCAATGGCGTTGAAGGCATCCTCGAATGTCGGGCAAGGCAAGGGTTCCATATCCGGGAACATGTCACGGCAGGCCATATCGGAATTCGCACCGAATTCGCCCTGGAAGGCAATGCGATTTGTGCTCAAGGTCATGGGACTTTCCGTTAGAGAGTTCTGCTTGCGAGGATTTTGCGGGCTTTTTCCAGATCGTGCGGCGTGTCGACACCGAGCGGCACGGAACTGACGATTTCCGCATCGATGCGCATGCCCGCTTCCAGCGCGCGCAGCTGTTCCAGCCTTTCGCGCTTTTCCAGCGGCGAAGGCGGCAGGCTGACGAATGTCTCAAGTGCTGCACGGCGATAGGTGTAAAGCCCGATATGATGATAAAGCGGGCCATCGCCGTAAGGGGCGGTGGTGCGGGTAAAATAAAGCGCCCGCAGCCGTGTGTCGGAAAGCGGGCTGCCAACGACTTTCACGACGTTCGGATTGGTTTTTTCTTCCTCGTCGGTGATTTCGACCGTCAGTGTCGCAATATCGACGGCGGCATTTTCCAGCGGACGCAGCGAAGCGCGGATCGTCTCCGCTTCGATGGTCGGAAGGTCGCCTTGGACATTGATGACATATTCCGCCTTGCCATAGGGGTCGGCCTTTTGCAGTGCCTCGAAAATGCGGTCCGAGCCGGACTGGTGGTCGTCGCGTGTCATCATCACGTCAAAACCGGCATTCTGAACGGCGGAAAATACCTGTTCGTCATCGACCGCAACAACGATTCGTTCGGCGCCTGCCTCGCGCGCCCGCAGGGCCACCTGCACGATCATCGGCTTGCCGCCAATGTCGGCGAGCGGCTTGCCCGGCAGGCGCGTGGATGCCATCCGCGCCGGTATGAGGACGACAGCTTTCTCGAATTCCCGATTCTTCATCCGACACCCTTCAAATCCCGCCCGAAAAGTGTCAAAACGTCACGGTGTGGGGACCATTATTCAAGTTGCGCAGGCTGTGCAAAAGCCATAGCTTTCGAGTAATTTCAAGATGCCCGGTTATATGGAGCGGATGCGAGGGAGCGCATATAGATGAATTCTTATGTTAATATGGGCGTTGGGGCGTTGCTGGGCACGGTTTTCGTTCTGATGTCGGTGTCGATTGCCTCTGAGGGCATTTTTCATGCGCCGGCGCCCGAGAAGGAAGGTTACGCCATTGCTGCGGCAGAGGGTGGCGGCGAAGCAGCTGGCGGAGAAGCCGCGGCAGCCGCGACGCCGATCGCGCAATTGCTTGCGAGCGCCGATGCCGCCAAGGGCGAGACGGTCTTCAAGAAATGTACGAGCTGTCATACCGGAGAGAGTGGTGGTGCAAACAAGGTCGGCCCCAATCTCTTCGATGTCGTCAACCGGCCGATCGCCAGCCACGAAGGTTTCAGCTATTCCGCAGGGATGAAGGATTTCTCCAAAGGCGGTTCCGTTCACTGGGATTACGATCATCTCAACTACTTCCTCGAAGCTCCGAAGAAACACGTTCCCGGCACGGCCATGGGCTTTGCAGGCGTGAAGAAGGAAACCGAAAGAGCCGATCTCATCGCTTATCTGCGCTCGCTGTCGGCAAACCCGGCACCGCTTCCGGATCCGAATGCAGCGCCCGCACCGATGAACTGATCGCCATGATGTTCAATGATAAAAGCCCGGCATCGCTGCCGGGCTCAGACTGCTGACAAACCCCTGGCGTGAGCTGGGGGTTTATGATTCATTGGGACATGTTGAAGAAACCTGCTCCTGAACAGACCGCTCTCGAGATGGTGACGCTCGATAG
>NZ_JAPZLN010000019.1:0-1098 GCF_027498475.1 Agrobacterium salinitolerans
TGAACTGATGGGGTGGATGCCCCCATCGGAGTATGATGCCTGCCCAGCGCCATGGTGGCGCTCACGGAGGAAAGGCAGATGACACAGGTGCAAATCCTTGCGATCGACCTCGCGAAGCGGAGCTTCCAAGTCTGTGGAACGGATCGCGGCGGGGCGGTTCTATTCAACCGGGTGCTTTCACGGGCTCGATTGCAGCAGCTTTTGAGTGAGCAGTCGCCGTGTATCGTCGCGATGGAGGCCTGTGCCACCAGCCATTTCTGGGGCCGTTTTGCTCAAGGCTGTGGCCATAATGTACGGTTAATTCCGCCGATCTACGTGAAGCCGTTTGTCAAACGACAGAAGAACGACGCAGCCGATGCAGCGGCGATCGCGGAGGCTGCACAGCGACCGAACATGCATTATGTCGAGGTCAAGAGCGCTGAACATCAGGCGCGTGCGGTAGCGTTTCGAACGCACCAGTGCTTCGTGCGCCAGCGCACCCAGCTCATCAACGCGCTACGTGGGCACCTCGGCGAATTCGGGATTATCGTTGCTCAAGGACCAGCCAATCTCACGGCTGTAGTGGGCATTCTGGCCGATGAGACCAATGACCTCCCTGCTGGAGTGAGAGAGATTGGTCAGCTTTACCTCGACCAGATCAGGCTGCTAACCGAAAAGATTGACGGGCTGATGCTGAAGCTTCGAGACGCAACCAAGGCAAATGAAGATATGCGTCGACCTTGCACCGTTCCCGGCGTCGGACCCGTGACCGCCGGCGCGATCCTCGCATTTGCTCCAGATCTTCGCGCATTTAAGAGCGGCCGGAATTTTGCTGCCTGGCTTGGCCTTGTGCCCAGGCAGCACTCCACGGGAGGCAAGACCCGACTGGGTGGTGTCAGCAAGATGGGGCAAACCGATATCCGAAAGCTACTCATCGTCGGAGCCATGAGCCTGATCCGCTGGATCGTGCGCAAGGGCGTGTTACCGGACAACTGGTTGGGAGGCATTCTGGGCCGAAAGCCTCGAATGGTGGCGGCTGTCGCGCTCGCCAATAAGATGGCGCGCATCATTTGGGCAATGATGACCAGGGAGCAGAATTACAGAATGGCGTGATCCGCT
>NZ_JAPZLN010000020.1:0-693 GCF_027498475.1 Agrobacterium salinitolerans
CATTCTCCAGCAAGATCGACAATTTCAACATAAAAATCATATATTTACACGTTATCACCCCACAATCCGCAAATTGCAGGCCGTAAAAGCAAGATTCCGCCCGCAGATTTTCATCCGCCACAAATGTTCATATATAATTCAGTGCAGCATATATTTTATATGTTTATGCGTATACATCTATATAAATATATGTTTATGGAATCCTTCCAGGTCGAAGGGGTACTCCCCTCTTCATCTCGGCTTCCAAATTCAAATTCTTCTTCTGGTTGTGCAAATATTGCTTCTTGCGCCGACGATTCATAATCTTCGCCACCCTTCGTCTCATCAAGGCTGTATCTGCACGAGCTGCAAGGACGTACATCTCATAGAGACCCATTTGAATACACCTTTCCTATCACGCGACGCAGTTGCGACCGTGTTATGAGCTTCATCTCTTTTTCCCATCAGCCTTTCAGCTCAATGGGCATTGCAACGGGGCACTGAAAATTGCCACCTGGGGAAATAAAGACACTTATCAGTGCCCCGTTTCAGTGTTTCATCCTGCCAAAGCCAATGAACTTCAGAGAAATAGAAGGCCCACCACAAACCAAATCCATCTCTTCTCCGTTCACTACCAGAGGACTTTCGTATGCCTCCGCCGAAGGCCGTCTGCCCTGATTTGGTGATTGGCTTTAAGTCCATGCCTTATGTCAT
>NZ_JAPZLN010000021.1:0-428 GCF_027498475.1 Agrobacterium salinitolerans
GAAGACTTGAACTTCCGACCCCACGCTTATCAAGCGTGTGCTCTAACCAACTGAGCTACGGGCCCATCCAACCGAACATATGACGTGTCCAACTGGACACCCATACAGGCCAGAGGCCGTCGCCGGTCATCCGGCGCCCCCGCGGAGTGCCGCCCAAAGGGCGAACAGCACGTGAGCGCAAACCAAAGGTTTATATCCTTCTTGAAGAAAGAGAAACGTGGACGGCGAACCTTGCCATACCCGCTGTCTGCGTAGCAGATCTGCAGGCGTATTACGTTTCGATGGTCACCTGACTGGTGCCATCTATGTTCTAAAAAGCACGGGAAAGTTCATACCGCGTCGATCCGAAGACCGGTGCGATCGTCTTACTGTTCCACAGCTTCCTTAGAAAGGAGGTGATCCAGCCGCAGGTTCCCCTACGGCTACCT
>NZ_JAPZLN010000022.1:0-315 GCF_027498475.1 Agrobacterium salinitolerans
CGTTGTTGTCAGCTTCCAGAGCGCGAGCGGCCGTACCAGCAGCGTTGATCGTTACGAACTTCGAGCCAAGGCCTTCGAGTTCGTCAACCGAAACGCCAGCCCAGAAGGAACCTGCGTCGTAGGTGTAACGAATGGAGTTGAAGTTGGTGTTCGTAGAGAGCGTGTCGGTTTCGCCCGAGAGATCGTCATCCCACCAGTTGTAGAACTTACCGACCTTCAGGCCGCCGAGTTCGATGAAAGCCTGGTCGACGTTGACGCCACGGCTGGAGTCCTGGTCGGCATCGCCACGCAGGCCGATGAAGCCGCGCAGAGCGC
>NZ_JAPZLN010000002.1:0-714589 GCF_027498475.1 Agrobacterium salinitolerans
CAAAACGTCATCATCCCGAAAAAGAAAAAACCCGCCGAAAATATCGACGGGTTTGTCAGCGGTCTGAGGCCGGCATCGCTGCCGGGCTTTCGTTTTTTTACGACTGGACGAATGGCTCGTGGAAATCAGAAACCCTTGCCGCCGCGCAATTCGGAAATCACCGTTCCGACCATGATCTTGATATCCAGCCAGATCGAAAAATTGTCGACGTAATAAAGATCGGAGACGATTCGGGCGCGGGCCTTGTCGCTGCGATCCGTCGGGCCGCGCAATCCTCGCATCTGGGCAAGGCCGGTAATGCCCGGCCGCACCCTGTGCCGCATATGGTAGTGTGGCACAAGCTCTTCATAAAGACGACCGGCCGCCAGCATGCCGATGGCATGGCAGCGAGGCCCGACCAGTGACATATCGCCTTTCAGCACATTCAGAAGCTGCGGCAGTTCATCGATATTGGTGCGGCGAAGAATTGCGCCGATCCGGGTTATTCTGGGATCGTTCTTCACCGTCTGCGCCACACCGGTGGCATCACAAAGGTCGGTTCTCATGGAGCGGAATTTATAGACACGGATTTTCCGCCCGTTCATACCCCAGCGGACCTGCGAAAACAGGACCGGCCCCTTGCTGTCGAGTTTGACCATCACTGCGACGGTGAGCAACACCGGCGCGAGCGCGACAAGGGCGATGGACGCCCCTGCAATATCCATCGTTCTTTTGAGCGCGAACTGGCCGCGCAAAAATGCGGAGACGGTTTTTTCCGAAGAGGAAGGTTGCGTTTCCGGCGATTCGAAAGTTGTGGCTGCGGAATAGGAGGCACCGTAAAAAACGGCATGCGATGAGCCTTTAGTACCCAGCATAATATAGAGCCCTGAAAAGTTATTTTGATAGAAGAAAATTAATTTATATGAAGGATTAATAATTCATTTACCGTAAAAAGTCATGCGAAATGTAACCGCTCTGGCGCAAATGGCAATCTACGGTTAATGCGACTGCACGCGGATGTTGTAAGGGCGAGCATCCTCTCCGCTCGTGGCTGCGGAGAGGGCCTGTTGCATGGAACCAAACCCTGTAAAATCGGGAGTTTTCTGCAGCGATGGCGACATTGCCATCGACCCCGCGACCAGCGCCTGCCGCGTGTTCTAAATCGTTAGTTTCCCATGAGAATATCGAGCAGGGTCGTCTGCTTCGGTCGGGATGGCCTCTGATCGCCGATTTCGGCGGGTGGCACAGGCCCGTTGCCGGCTGAATAGCCGGGTTCGATATCGCGGGAAGGGATATTTGCCGGCGGCATCGGCACGCCCGGCTGATTTGGGTTTGGCGCAACCGGGGCCTGGGGGTAGGCATGGTTATCCGCAGTCCCGCCGCCGAGCGCATTGGAAATGATATCGCCGATGGAGGAGGGCGCGCTTTCCGGCGCCGGTTGCTGCATTTCCCCGAGCGGCGGAACACCCGATGCACCGAGGCCGAAGAGCGGCGAAGGCGACAGCCCCGAATGGGCGGCGGTCATGAAATCTTTCCAGGCCTTTGCGGGAAGGCCGCCGCCGGTGACCTTCTTCATTGATGTGCCGTCGTCATTGCCGAACCAGACACCTGTGGTCAGGTTGCTTGTATACCCGACAAAAAGGGCGTCGCGGAAGGACTGGGTCGTGCCCGATTTTCCAGCCGCCTGCCAGCCTTGAAGGCGCGCGGCCTTGCCGGTGCCTTCGGTGATGACGCGGGACAACATGCCGTTCATGGTCGCGGCGATCTCTTCGCTCAGCACACGCGGCGGATTGTCGTATTTGTTTTCGTAAAGCACCTTGCCGTCGGCATCGGTGATGCGTTTGACGATATGTGGTGTCGCCTTGTAGCCACCATTCATGAAGGGAGCATAGGAGGCCGTCAGCTCCATCAGCGACACTTCCGAGGTGCCGAGCGCGATGGAAGCATTGTTCTGCAGCTCGGATTCGATGCCCATGCGATGCGCCACCTGTGTCACACGATCAGGGCCGACTTCCATCACCAGCTGTGCGGCGATCGTGTTCAGCGAATTGGCAAGCGCAGTGGCGAGCGTGACTTCGCCGCGATATTTCTTCTCGTAATTTTCCGGTGTCCAGTTGCCGATGCGTACCGGTGCGTCATTGCGGATCGTGTAGGGGGTAAGCCCCGCTTCGAGTGCGGCGACGTAAACGAAAGGCTTGAATGCGGAGCCGGGTTGCCGCTTTGCCTTGACGGCCCGGTTGAACTGGCTCGCGGCATAATCCGCCCCGCCCACCACTGCCCGGATCGCGCCCGTGCCATCGATGGAAACCAGCGCCGCTTGTGAGGCGCTCTGCTTCTTTCCGTCACCTTGCAGCACATGGGTCAGCGCCTTCTCGGCGTCGCGTTCGAGATTGGGGTCGATGGTGGTATCGACAACGATGTCCTGCTTGACCTCGCCGACCAGGCTGCGCACTTCTTCCAGCACCATATCGGCGGCGTAATGCTCGGCGCCCGACCAGAAACGTTTCGCCTTGGTCGGGGGCTGCGACATGGCGGTCTTGATTTCGTCATCGGTGATGAAGCCGACATCGCGCATGGATTGCAGCACGACCTGCGCCCGTTCTTCCGCCGCCTGCGGATCGCGCGCCGGTGAAAGGCGTGAGGGGGCTTTGAGAAGCCCGGCGAGCATAGCCGCCTCGCCCAGATTGACGTCGCGCGCGGATTTGTTGAAGTAGCGCCTAGACGCCGCCTCGACGCCATAGGCGTTGGAGCCGAAATAGACGCGATTGAGATACATCGCGAGAATCTGGTCCTTGGTGAACTTGTGTTCCAGCCAGAAGGACAGCAGCACTTCCTGAACCTTGCGTTCCAGCGTCCTGTCCGGCGAAAGGAACAGGTTTTTCGCGAGCTGTTGCGTCAGAGTCGAGCCACCCTGCACGGCGCGCCCCGTCAGCACATTCGTGACGATGGCGCGTCCGAGGCCGAGCGGATCGACCCCGAAATGCGAATAAAACCGCCGATCCTCGATCGCCATGACGGCCTGCGGAATATAGGGCGACATATCTTCCAGCGCGAGCGCCTCGCCGCCGGTCGTGCCGCGATTGGCAAGCACGCTGCCGTTGACCGAAACGATCTTCACATTCGGCGGACGTTCGGGAATGGACCAGCTGCTGGCGCTCGGCATGCGCGCACCATAATAAAGGACAAGCCCGGCAACGCCGATACCGCCCCAGATGCCTAGCACGATGCACCAGTAGAAGAGGGAGCGGATGAAGCCCATGACGCCGCGACCGGAATTGCTGCTGCGCTTTTCTTTCTTGCGGGAGGTGGTGCGACTGGATGCCGGCTTCGGGTTTTTGGCCTGCTGTTTTGTGGTTCCGCCAATGCGCTCGCTGGCGTCAAGACGCAGGTCATCGCCGGACTCGTGGAAATCCCCGAAGGAGGGTTCTACCCGTTCGCGTGATTTACCTTTGCCTGCCATCCAGCCGAAGTCGCTCCTATTTGCGAAACCGTGCACATCCCGTTCGGGTTTAAGGCGTCTATGCCTGCGCGATTCTTAATCCAGGATGAAGAGTTTAAATGCGGCAATTTAAGGCGGGGTTAAGTCTTGGCCGGATCACATCGGCGTCATTGGCAGACGTCGACCCATTCCGCTCCAGTCAATTCAGCCATAACCTCCGGCGAAATCTTCACCGCCGCATTGGTGGCACCGGCCGCGGGAACCACCTCGCGATAGTTTTTCAGCGATATGTCGCAAAACACCGGAAGCCGAGAAGGCAGGCCGAAAGGGCACACGCCGCCGATGGGATGGCTGGTCACGGCAACAACCTCTTCCGGGTCGAGCATGCGCGGCTTTACGCCGAAATGATCGCGGAATTTGCGGTTGTCGAGCCGCTTCGTGCCGGCGGCGACGACGAGAAGAATGGTATCACCCGCCTTCAGGCAAATGGTCTTCGCAATCTGGTCAGGGTCGACACCATGCGCTTCGGCGGCCAAAGCGACCGTCGCCGAACTCGCTTCCGTTTCAATCACGGCAACCTCGGGTGACTTTTCGGTGAAAAAAGCTCTGACGGATTCGATAGACATGCGTGTTTATTAGGCGTTACGCGGAGAAGCTTCAAGTCGCCCCGGAATAGCTATGCAATATGCGCAATGCTGCGCTGCGATGAAACGTCTGTTTTTTAAGCTGGTATCCTGTATCTTCAAATCATCGAAGCGACGCACTCCTCCTCCCAGCGTCGCTCGATTGGACTGACAATACTCCTCCTCCCAATTGTCAGTCAGTTTCAAGAACCCGGCGCACCTCCTCCCGCGCCGGGTTTTTGCGTTCCTGGCCTGGCCCCTACTTAACCCTGACCAGTTGGCCGTGTTCAAAGAAACTTGACTTTCAGCCCCTTCCCACCTAGGTACTTCGCCATCGATATTTGTTTGACGACCAGAGCTTCGGCGTCTTTTTAGACGCTCACGACGATCTTTTCCTTCAAATTCGACCCAAGTCCGCACTGCGTGCAGTGCAAATACAATTGCCAACGGAAGGAAATCGTTATGGCGACTGGTACAGTAAAGTGGTTCAACGCAACCAAGGGCTACGGCTTCATTCAGCCTGACGACGGTTCGCAGGACGTATTCGTTCACATCTCCGCTGTTGAGCGTGCGGGCCTCACCGCCCTCAACGACGGCCAGAAGCTCTCCTACGAGCTGATGCAGGACCGCCGCTCGGGCAAGATGTCCGCAGGCAACCTCGTTGCTGCCTGATACGCGCTTTGGCCCGAAAGGGTCACTCGCATGAATGGAAAGGCCGGATTTCTCCGGCCTTTTTCTTTTGAAGGGCGCGGCGAACGGGCGGGCTTTGAAAAGGCGCGAGTGCATACCAATATATGGTTCAACAGTGTTTCAGATGAGAGCTGTCGGACGGGCATTTCGAAAGTGCCGCTGTTATCGCGTTAACCAAAGATTAACCGAAGCAGCCGATCCTGATGGTGAAATGCGGCGGCCATGGAAGTGGACACGCTCTGGAACATCACCGTTGAACGCTTTGACCACGGATGTACTGGCATTGACGGAAAACGGATGGAAAGGTCGGGCTTGCCCGGCCTTTTTTGTTTTTGCGATGAGCAAACGGAAAGGGAGGAAGCGCCGGGTAACCGGTGCTTCCTCTTTTTTTGTCATTTTGCCGCGAGC
Source organism: Agrobacterium salinitolerans (assembly GCF_027498475.1). Lineage (NCBI taxonomy): Bacteria > Pseudomonadati > Pseudomonadota > Alphaproteobacteria > Hyphomicrobiales > Rhizobiaceae > Agrobacterium > Agrobacterium salinitolerans. The sequence continues at coordinate 5,140 of NZ_JAPZLN010000002.1, forward strand.
ACGTCCAGAATGCGGATCCAGGAGCGGATGCCCTTGTGGAAGGACTGCAGATCGTATTTTTCATTCGGCGAGTGAATGCGGTCGTCCGTCAGGCCGAAGCCGACAAGCAGCGAATCCATGCCCAGCATCGTCTGGAAATCGCCGACGATCGGGATCGAGCCGCCCATGCCGATGACAACGGCGGGTTTTGGCCACTCTTCCGAAAGCGCATTCTTGGCTTTGGTGAGCACGGGCGAATCGTAGGACAGCTGGATGGCCGGTGATGCGCCATGTTCGTGGAACTCCACGGAGCAATCGGCCGGAATCTTGGATCGCACATAGGCCCGGAAGCTGTCGCGAATGGCTGCAGGGTTCTGCTCGCCGACAAGGCGGAAAGACACCTTGGCAGAGGCCTTGGCGGCGATCACGGTCTTGAAGCCGTCGCCGGTATAACCGCCGATGATGCCGTTGACTTCGGCCGTCGGGCGCGCCCAGGTCTGCTCCAGCACGGAACGGCCCTTTTCGCCCGAGGGAACAGAAAGGCCGACTTCACCGAGGAAGGCTTCCGCCGTGCGGCCAAGCGTTTCCCAGGAGGCCTTGATGTTGGCAGGGGTTTCTTCCACACCGTCATAAAAACCGGCAAGCGTCACGCGGCCCGTCTCGTCATGCAGTCCGGCAAGGATATCGGTGAGGATGTGGATCGGGTTTGCGGCGGCGCCGCCAAAAAGGCCGGAATGCAGATCGCGATCAGCCGCAGTAACGATGATCTCTTCACCAACCAGGCCGCGAAGGGCAGCGGCGATGGCGGGCGTATCCCGGTCCCACATGCCGGTATCGCAGACCAGCGCATAATCGGCCTTCAACTCCTGCGCATTGGCCTCGAGGAATGGCTTAAGTGACGGCGAGCCGGATTCTTCTTCGCCTTCAAAAAGAATGGTAACGCGCACCGGCAGGCCGCCATTGACAGCCTTGTACGCTCGGCAGGCTTCCACGAAGGTCATCAGCTGGCCCTTGTCGTCCGCCGTTCCGCGTCCGGTAATCACCTGCCGGCCGGCGCCGATATCCTTGACGGCGGGTTCGAACGGATCGTTTTCCCACAGCTCGAGCGGATCGACCGGCTGGACGTCATAATGGCCGTAAAAAAGCACATGCGGTGCATCCTTGGTGGCTGCATCGTGATGCGCAACGACCATGGGGTGGCCGGCCGTATCCCGGACGGAAGCCGTAAAGCCGAGCGCCGAAAGCGTTCTGACTAGCCATTCCGCCGCCTTGCGGCATTCCGCCTTGTAGGCGGGGTCCGTCGAAATCGAGGGAATGCGGACGAGTTCGAACAGCCGCTCGAGGCTCGAGGTGAGATTGTCGTCGGCGGTGGAAAGAATGGGGGAAACGTCTGTCATCGCTGATCCTGTCATGTCTGTCGTGACCCGGCGATAAGACGAAACATCCGGGCATCGCGCATCGCGGGAAACAAGGGGGCCGGCGCGTCGTGAATCGGCAAACGTGCGGCCGCCGGAACGATAGAGCAGTTCAGGGAAAGTGCGAAGCGGTTTCGGGCTGTAAATGCTATTTCGCTTTTTTGGCGCTTTCGATCGCCCGGCGCATATATTCCAGCAGAAGCTGCCTCTCGAAACGCCGGAAATCCTTGAGCAACGCATCTTCGGTGGCTTCGGAGGCGGCAATGGCGTTGGCTTCCAGATCCCTGCCGCGCTGGGTCAGTTCGATGATCTGGGCACGGCGGTCGCTTGGATGGGATTTGCGGACGATCAGCCCGTCGCGTTCCATGCGCGAGAGCGTATTGGCGAGCGTCGCCTGTTCGACATCGATCCTATCCAGCAATTGCCGCTGGGTCAGGCCGTCCTCATGCCAGAGTTCGATGAGGATGGGAAATTGTCCGGGCGAGAAACCCAGGGCGGCGGCTCTTTTCTGCAGCGCCATGGTGAATTCCCGCGCCATTCTCGAAGCGAGATAGATTGCCGATTCGTCCCGGGAAAAACCCATTCTTCCGCCCATAAAGCATCACGGCCGGCTCAGCCCGGCAATTCGATAGCGCGATATATATCGCATGATATGTTTAAGCCAGACCGAAATAGTGCATAAAACAAAACCGCCATGGCCGGGAGGGGTCGGCCATGGCGGTCATATTGGAGGACAAAGGCCCGGAGAGGGGGAAAGGCCTTTGTCCGGTCTGACGCGGCGGGGGACGAGCCAGCTATCAGACTACGGCGTGATCAGGCGCCGTCCACTAAGAAATGTGTCTCCAAATGCGGCTTTTCAAGGGAAAGTCGGATTACAAATCGGTAACGTTCAGGTGAATTTTGCAGGCCTATGCTACCGCCTCATTCCTCGCTCTTTACGGTGCGTTGCGCGAAGTTTCGGTAGACGCCAAAACGGCCCCGCGCTATCCATGCTACCCATGAAAAAAGGCGATCATCTCTTCCTCGTTGACGGTTCCGGTTTCATTTTCCGGGCCTTCCATGCAATTCCGCCGCTGAACCGCAAGTCGGACGGGCTGCCGGTCAACGCCGTCTCGGGCTTCTGCAACATGTTGTGGAAGCTTCTGAAGGATGCCCGCAACACCGATGTCGGTGTGACTCCGACGCATTTTGCGGTGATTTTCGACTATTCGTCGAAGACCTTCCGCAACGAACTTTACGATCTCTACAAGGCCAACCGCACCGCGCCGCCGGAAGATCTGGTGCCGCAATTCGGCCTGATCCGTGAGGCGACGCGCGCCTTTAACCTTCCCTGCATTGAGACGGAAGGCTTTGAGGCGGACGATATCATCGCCACCTATGCCCGGCAGGCCGAGGCGATCGGAGCCGATGTCACCATCATCTCCTCCGACAAGGATCTGATGCAGCTCGTCACGGCTAATGTACATATGTACGACGCCATGAAGGACAAGCAGATCGGCGTTCCGGACGTTGTCGAGAAGTGGGGCGTAGGCCCGGAAAAGATGATCGACCTGCAGGCAATGACGGGCGATTCGACTGACAATGTTCCTGGCATTCCTGGCATCGGCCCGAAGACGGCGGCACAATTGCTGGAGGAATACGGCGATCTCGATACACTGCTGGCGCGGGCAGGCGAAATCAAGCAGCAGAAGCGCCGGGAAAATATCATCGCCAATGCGGAGCTTGCCCGCCTTTCTAGACAGCTCGTGGCACTCAGGACCGATGTGCCGCTGGATCAGTCTCTCGAAGCGCTGGTGCTCGAACCACAGAACGGCCCGAAACTGATCGCCTTCCTGAAAGCGATGGAGTTCACGACGCTGACACGCCGGGTTGCCGAGGCGACCGAAACCGACGCTTCCGCCATCGATCCCGCCAATGTGCCGGTACAATGGGGCGCCGAAGCCCATGGTCCCGATCTCGATGCGCCGGCTGCCGCCGTCGTTAAGGCTGGCGAAGCGGCCGCTGACGCGACGGGCGCTCCGCCAAGGAAAGCAACAGGTGAAGGTAGCGCGCCCGCCGATCTTGCCACAGCGCGACAGGCGCTTTTTTCCGCCGCCAAGATCGATACGACCGCCTATCTGACGATCAGGGACCTTGACACGCTCGACCGCTGGATCGCGGCGGCCCGGGAGACAGGCGTCGTCGCCTTCGATACGGAAACGACCTCGCTCGACCCGATGCAGGCGGAACTTGTCGGTTTTTCTCTGGCCATTGCCGATAACGGCAAGGATGCCACGGGCACCGATATCCGGGCCGCCTATGTTCCTTTGACGCACAAGACCGGTTCCGGCGGCGATCTTTTCAGCGATGGCATTAAACTGGCCGAAGGGCAGGTGCCCTTTGCCGAGGCGCTGGCGCGTCTGAAGGGCCTGCTCGAAGACGAAGCCGTTCTGAAGGTCGCGCAGAACCTGAAATATGACTATCTGCTGATGAAGCGCCATGGCGTCGTCATGCGGAGCTTCGACGACACGATGCTGATTTCTTATGTTCTCGAGGCCGGCAAGGCCACGCACGGCATGGATTCGCTGTCCGAACGCTGGCTCGGCCACACGCCGATCGCCTATAAGGACGTTGCGGGATCGGGTAAGTCGAGTGTCACCTTCGATTTTGTCGATATCGACAAGGCCACCGCTTATGCTGCGGAAGATGCCGATGTGACCCTGCGGCTCTGGATGGCGCTGAAGCCGAGGCTTGTCTCGGAACGGCTGACCAAGGTTTATGAGCGGCTGGAACGTCCCCTCGTGCCGGTTTTGGCGCATATGGAAGAGCGCGGCATCACCGTGGACCGGCAGATTCTCTCGCGCCTTTCCGGCGAACTCGCCCAGAAGGCCGCATCCTTCGAAGAGGAAATCTACGAGCTGGCGGGCGAGCGCTTCAACATCGGATCGCCAAAGCAGCTCGGCGATATTCTGTTCGGCAGGATGGGTCTGCCCGGCGGCTCGAAAACCAAGACCGGCCAATGGTCAACATCGGCGCAGGTTCTGGAAGATCTGGCAGCGGAAGGTGCCGAACTGCCGCGCAAGATCGTCGACTGGCGGCAGCTGACGAAGTTGAAATCGACCTATACGGATGCGCTGCCGGGATATATCCATCCCGAGACGAAGCGGGTGCATACGTCCTATGCGCTCGCCTCCACCACCACGGGACGCCTGTCCTCCTCGGAGCCGAACCTTCAGAACATCCCGGTTCGCACAGCGGAAGGCCGCAAGATTCGCACGGCTTTCATTTCCACGCCCGGTCACAAGCTTCTGTCGGCCGACTACAGCCAGATCGAACTGCGCGTGCTTGCCCATGTCGCCGATATTCCGCAGCTTCGGAACGCCTTTGAAAACGGCATCGACATTCATGCCATGACGGCATCGGAAATGTTCGGCGTGCCGGTTGAAGGCATGCCGTCGGAAGTGCGCCGCCGCGCCAAGGCGATCAATTTCGGCATCATCTACGGCATATCCGCCTTCGGTCTCGCCAATCAGCTTGGTATCGCCCGCTCCGAAGCAGGCGACTATATCAAGAAATATTTCGAGCGTTTTCCCGGCATTCGCGATTACATGGAAGCGACCAAAGCCTTCGCGCGCGAAAACGGCTATGTCGAGACGATTTTTGGCCGCCGCGCCCATTATCCGGAAATCCGCTCCTCCAATCCTTCGGTAAAAGCCTTCAATGAGCGCGCGGCCATCAACGCGCCGATCCAGGGCTCGGCCGCCGATATCATCCGCCGGGCCATGGTCCGCGTCGAGCCGGCGCTGGAGGCGGAAAAGCTTTCCGCCCGCATGCTTTTGCAGGTGCATGACGAACTCATCTTCGAAGTCGAGGAAGCGGAAATCGAAAAGACCCTGCCGGTCGTCGTCTCCGTCATGGAAAATGCGGCCATGCCGGCGATTTCCATGAGGGTGCCGCTGAAAGTGGACGCCCGCGCGGCGGACAATTGGGATGAGGCGCATTGATCGGTCAATGAGCGGCGGATGTCATTACTTTGTCGCGTGCGGGGACTAGGGGAAACGTCTCACAAGGAGTTTCCCATGCACGCCCCGCTGGTCTCGAAAGATCTCGACTATATTTCCGTCGCCAACCACGATCAGCCGCCGCGCCATCTCGGCAGCCGCTTCAATGCGGATGGCGAGTTTCTGCCGGAGCCCGGCAATACCATTGTAAGCCATCTCGCCAGCGGATCGCAGACCGAAAAAGCGATCATCGCAACCCGCCAGCGCTTTCTGGACATGCCGGAGGCGTCGCAGCTTGCCTTCACGCCGATTTCCAGCCTGCATATGACCGTGTTTCAGGGCATCATCGAGTTCCGCCGCGCCTTGCCCTACTGGCCGGAAAACATTCCTCTCGATACGCCGATTGACGTGATGACCGATTATTATCGCGACCGGCTCTCCGCCTTTCCGGCCCTGCCGGCATTCAACATGCAGGTGACGGGCCTGCGCCCGACGGGCCTTGTCATGAAGGGTGCTACGGCCGAGGATGACCGGATCGTGGCTCTCTGGCGGGATGAATTTGCCAAGTTGTTCGGCTATCGCCACCCGGATCATGAAACCTACGAATTTCACATCACCCTGTCTTACATCATCAGCTGGTTCGAGCCGGAATCCCTGCCGCGCTGGCAGGCCATGCTGGATGAAGAACTTGAAAAACTGCGCGCTGTAGCGCCGGTCATAGAGATGCGACCGCCAGCTTTCTGTGAATTCAAGGATATGAACCACTTCAAGGAACTCGTTGTTTTCGATAAACCCGCGCCTGTGATTCCCGGTATCTGAGACAGGCCTGCCGCGCTGATTTCCCTGAATCGGAAAAAATGCGCATCAGGGCTGGTCAAAGCCCGTTTGGGCATGTATAAGCGCGCCAAATTTCCGATATCGAGACATCCGACATTCGGCCTTTGGTTCTGGCCGGTTCCGTTGTTTCGCCGCTTAAGTGGAGTAACAAAAATGGCTGTACCAAAAAGAAAAACAAGCCCGTCCAAGCGCGGTATGCGCCGCTCGGCTGACGGTCTCAAGTCTGCGACCTACGTTGAAGACAAGAACTCCGGCGAACTGCGCCGTCCGCACCATATCGATCTGAAGACCGGTATGTATCGCGGCCGTCAGGTTCTGACGCCGAAGGAAAGCGCATAAGCTTTTCTGAAAGCATCTATGCAAAAACCGGCCCCCGTGGCCGGTTTTTTGTTTTGAGGGCCGTTCTGCTGTCTTTTCCGCTCACTTGGAAAATTCGGCCACTCCTCCTACACTCTTTTAGAGAGAGCAGGTTTCGATGCCTGCAAAAGGCGGGGAGCTTCGGTGAAATATCGCTGGATTTTGTTGATGCTTCTCAGCCTCGGTCTCGGTTATGGCGCCGTGACCAGAGGTGGCGGCATTATTGCGGAAAGCTATTTCGGCGAAATGTCCGATCAGGGCCGCACCACTCTGCGGCTGGCCGTTTCCGCCCTCGGCGGGCTTTTGAGCCGCTACGAGCCGCTGCCGGCTCTGATCGCCGATCATGACGACATTGAGGAACTGGTCGCACATCCCAAGGATGCCGAACTGCGCCAGCGCGCCAATGTCTATCTCAAATCCATCAACACCCTGCTGGAATCCTCCGATATTTACATCATCACGCTGGATGGGGAGACAATCGCCGCCAGCAACTATGATGGTCCGACCAGCTTCGTCGGTGAGAATTTCAGCTACCGTCCCTATTTTCAGGACGCCGCCAAAGGTTTCCAGTCGCGGTTCTTCGCGCTTGGCACCACGTCCCACAAGCGTGGCTATTATTTTTCGGCGCCCATCCTTTTTAATGAGGAGATCAAGGGCGTCATCGTCTTTAAGGTCGACATTGAAGGCATAGAAGCCTCCTTCGGCAATGGCGAGAACCGAATTCTGGTATCGGACCCGGAAGGCATCATCTTCATGACTGGAACGCCGCAATGGCTTTATTCCGGCCTGATGCCGCTGACGCCCGAGAGGCTGGCGCGCACGGAGACCTCTCGCCGCTACGCCAATGCAACGCTGAAGGAGTTGCCGGTGAAAAACGGCAATTTTGGCTCCCATCAACTGATGACAATCAGCCAAAATGACGGTGAAAGGGAATATATGGTCCTGTCGCAGCCGATGCCCGACGCGGGCTGGACAGTCAGTGTGCTGATGGACACGGGTTCCCTCCGAACGCAGGTGAAGACGGCGATGATAGCCATCATCCTCTGCCTGTGTCTTGCTGCCGCGCTGATCGCCGCCATGCTGCAAAGGCGTCGTCGTCTGCGCGAACGCCTGACCCATCAGGCGGAGGCGCAGGCGGAGCTGGAACGCCGGGTGGAGGAGCGCACCGCCGATCTGGCGCGGGTCAATCAGGAGATCGAACACGAAGTCGCCGAGCGCCGCCAGACGGAAAAACAGTTGCGCAAGATGCAGAACGAGCTGGTGCAGGCGGGCAAGCTCGCAGCGCTCGGCCAGATGTCGGCGGCGTTGTCGCATGAGTTCAACCAGCCGCTCGCAGCCGCCAAGAATTATGCCGAAAACGCCTCGCTTCTCGTGGAACGAGGACGGCTGGAGGAGGTGACAGAAAACCTCAGGCGCATTTCGGGCCTTATCGACCGTATGGCCTCCATCAGCAAACATCTCAGGAATTTCGCCCGTAAACCCAATGAAAAAACGGCCGCGGTAAGTCTCGAAGCCGTCCTTCGCGATACGCTCGAAATCGTCGGCGCGCGGCTGAAGGCCGCCGATGCGGTGCTGGATGTGGATCTCGGTCGGGTTCCGCTTGCCGTGAAAGCCGGCCCGGTGCGGCTGCAGCAGGTGCTCGTCAACATCATCTCCAATGCTGCCGATGCGGTGGAGGGACGCGAGGAACGCCGCATTGCGCTGCGGGCCGTGCAGCACGGCCAGTCGGTGTCGATTTTCATTCGTGATCGCGGTCCGGGCGTGCCGGCGGCGATTTCAGAACGCATTTTCGATCCTTTCTTCACCACCAAGGGCGTGGGGCGCGGCCTCGGTCTTGGCCTGTCCATATCCTATAATATCATCAAGGATTTCGGCGGCCAGCTGCGCGTCAGAAACCATGAAGACGGCGGGGCGGAGTTCGAGATCGAATTGCCAGCCGCCGCGTGGCGCGTGGAGGCGGCTGCGGAATGACCATGTCGCGGGTTCTGTTGATCGATGATGAGGAAGAGCTGCGCTTTTCCACGGCGCAGGCGCTGGAGCTCTCAGGCTGTGACGTCACCATGCTCGCAAGCGCCGAACATGCGCTCGAACTCATCGGCTACAGCTTCGACGGCGTGGTGGTCAGCGATATCCGGATGCCCGGCATGGATGGCATGACGCTGCTGCAGAAGGTGCGGGAGCTTGATGCGGAGATACCTGTCATCCTGATGACAGGCCATGGCGATGTGCAGCTCGCGGTCAACGCCATGCGCAACGGCGCTTATGATTTCATCGAAAAGCCGTTCACGCCGCAATATCTCGCCGGCATCATAAAAAGGGCCAATGATCGGCGGGCGCTGGTGCTGGAAAACCGCCGTCTCAAGGCGGTGGCAGGCAAGCATGACGATCTCGAAACACGCCTACCCGGCAGAACCCAGATCATGGTCGATCTGCGGTATCGTATCCGCGCTATCGGTGCGACGGACGCCGATACGCTGATCGTCGGTGACACGGGCGCCGGCAAGGAGGTCGTGGCGCGCGCGCTTCACGATATCAGCGCCAGGGCCAACCGGCCATTCGTGGCGATCAATTGCGCCGCCCTTCCGCAGACGTTGATCGAAAGCGAGTTGTTCGGTCATGAGGCAGGCGCCTTCCCCGGTGCGCTGCGCCCGCGCTACGGCAAGTTCGAACATGCTCGCGGCGGCACCATATTGCTGGATGAGATCGGCTCCATGCCCTTCGAATTGCAGGGCCGCTTCCTGCGTGTCTTGCAGGAACGGGTGATTACCCGTCTCGGCTCGAATGAAACGGTCGAACTCGATGTCCGTTTTATCGCCACCAGCAAGGTCGATCTGGAACAGGAAGTCGCGGCCGGTCGGTTCCGTGCGGATCTTCTTTATCGGCTCAACGTGGCGACACTTCTCGTGCCGTCGCTCTCGCAGCGCAGCGCAGATATACCGTTACTTTTCCTGCATCTCGTGCGGGAAGCCGCTGCCCGCTACGGGCGGGAAGACATGGAGGTGCCGCAAAGTCTGCTTTCGGCCGTCTCCCTGCGTGAGTGGCCGGGCAACGTGCGTGAACTGCGCAATGCCGCAGACCGTTTCGTTCTCGGTCTGGAAAGCGATGTGTCCGAAGCCTCCCTGCCGTTTCATGATGACGGAAAAGCAGCCCTTGCCACACGGGTTGCGGCTTATGAAAAAAGCCTGATCGCACACGCAATCGCCGTGCACGGCGGAAATCTGAAATCCGTTTATGAAAATCTCGGCATTTCGCGCAAAACGCTCTACGAAAAAATGCAGAAATACGGCCTGCACCGGCACATGACCGAGGTCTGATGGGTGGATTTCCACCCATAGATCATTCCTTATGGGTAGAAATCCACCCATTGCCGTCCGGGATGGCAATAAAAGCGCACCGCACGACAAGACCGCCATTGCTGAACGGTGATCCCGGATCGCAAATATCTCACCCCGGTCGCCATGGAGGAGCATGCGCGGCTGAAGTGGCGAACATTTTCATCCGGGAGGAATCGATGAAAATACTGAAGACAGTCACCGGCCTTGCTGCTGCCGCTGCCGTTTCCCTTTTTGCGCTGTCCGCATCCGCTCAGAACTATCCAGAGCGCAATATCACCATGGTCGTGCCCTTTTCCGCTGGCGGCCCCACGGATACGGTCGCGCGTCTTGTCGCTGAATCCATGTCGAAGGACCTCGGCCAGCAGATCATCGTCGAAAATGTCGGCGGCGCAGGCGGCACGCTGGGTGCTGGTCGCGTGGCATCGGCCGATCCGGACGGTTATACCGTTCTTCTCCACCATATCGGCATGGCGACCAGCGCCACGCTCTACCGCAAGCTCGCCTATGACACGCTGAACGCCTTTGAATATGTCGGTCTGGTCACCGAAGTGCCGATGACCATCCTGTCGCGCAAGACCCTCGAGACGACGGATCTGAAAAGTCTGATCGACTATGCCAAGGCGAACAAGGACAAGGTGACCGTCGCCAATGCCGGCATCGGCGCCGCCTCGCATCTGTGCGGCATGCTGTTCATGAGCGCCATAGAGACACCGCTTGTCACCGTTCCCTATAAGGGCACAGGTCCGGCCATGACCGATCTTCTCGGCGGCCAGGTCGACATCATGTGCGACCAGACCACCAACACCACCAAGCAGATTCAGGGCGGAACCGTGAAAGCCTATGCCGTAACCACGGCCAAGCGGCTGGACGTGCTTCCGGATGTGCCGACGGTTGTCGAAGCAGGCCTGCCGAAGCTCGAAGTAGGTATCTGGCACGGCATCTATACGCCGAAGGGCACGTCTGCCGAAATCAACGAAAAGCTCTCCAAATCGCTGCAGGCCGCGCTGAAGGACGAGAATGTCGTAGCTCGTTTTGCTGAACTCGGCACCACGCCTTCCTCTGAAAGCGATGCGACGCCTGCGGCGCTGAAGGCCAAGCTTGAAAGCGAAATCGCCCGCTGGAAGCCGGTGATCGAAGCTGCCGGCCAATATGCCGACTGATGGCTGAAAGAATTACCGGCGGCGTCATGCCGCCGGTTTTTTGCCATCGATTTAACGCGCGGGACGGTGGGTTGCCGGCCGCAGTGGAGGGGCATCTTTCATGAAGTCGTTTTTTATTGACCCTGCCGAAGCAGTCTGCGGGGCAATTTTTATCGGGCTTGGCGCATTTTTTGCCCTGCAGTCCTATGGGCTGGAGATTGGGAGCGCATTCCGAATGGGACCCGGCTATTTCCCGCTTGTTTTGGCGATCATTCTGGTCCTGCTCGGTGGGGTGATATTCATACGGTCCACGCGCATACAGGGTGAGGCTATCGGCGCGATTGCCTGGCGGGGGATATTTTTCATTCTGCCCGCCCCGATCTTCTTCGGCCTCACTGTCCGGGGTCTCGGTTTCGTTCCGGCACTTTTTTTCAGCGCCCTCATCGCTTCCTTCGCCTCGCACAAGATGAGCCCGGTCATGGCGGTCATTCTTTCCGCGGCGATCACGGTCTTTTCCGTCGCTGTTTTTAACTACGGTCTCGGCCTGCCGTTCCAGCGCTTCGGTCCCTGGCTTAAATTTTGAGGTGCCGTGATGGATTTGCTCGATAATCTCGCTCTCGGTTTCGTCACGGCTTCTTCGCTGGCAAACCTGTTCTTCTGCCTTATCGGCGTGTTGCTCGGCACTTTGATCGGCGTGCTGCCCGGCATCGGTGCGACGGCGACCATCGCCATGCTGCTGCCGATTACCTTCCAGCTCGAACCGGTCTCGTCGCTGATCATGCTCGCCGGCATTTATTACGGCGCGCAATATGGTGGCTCGACCACGGCCATCCTGATCAACATGCCCGGCGAATCCTCCTCTGCCGTTACCGCCATCGATGGCTATCAGATGGCGCGCAAAGGCAAGGCGGGGGCTGCTCTTGCCATCGCCGCCATCGGCTCGTTCTTTGCCGGCACGGTATCCACCTTCCTTGTGGCGATCTTCGCGCCGCCCTTGACGGCGATAGCGCTGGAGTTCGGCGCGGCAGAATATTTCTCGCTGATGGTCGTGGGCCTCGTCTCATCCATTGCGCTCGCCCATGGCTCCATCGTCAAGGCTCTGGCCATGGTCGTGCTCGGCCTGCTGCTCGGTCTGGTCGGCACGGATATTTACAGCGGCACGCCGCGCTTCACTCTCGGTATTCGCGAGTATGCCGACGGTCTGAACTTTGTGGCTGTGGCCGTTGGCGTCTTCGGTATCGCCGAGATCCTGCGCAATCTCGAAAACGAGCGGACCCGCTCTGTGCTGATCGCCAAAGTCAGCAGCCTGATGCCGTCGAAGGAGGACTTCAAGGCCATGATCGGTCCGGTGTTGCGCGGCACTGTCATCGGTTCGGCACTCGGTATTCTGCCGGGTGGTGGTGCCATCCTTGCGGCATTTGCATCCTATACGGTTGAAAAACGCGTCTCCAAGAACCCGAAAGAATTCGGGCATGGCGCGGTGGCCGGGGTGGCCGGTCCGGAATCCGCAAACAACGCGGGTGCGCAGACCTCCTTCATCCCGCTGCTCACGCTTGGCATTCCCGCCAATCCGGTCATGGCGCTGATGATTGGCGCGATGATCATTCAGGGTATCGTGCCGGGTCCGAACGTTGCGACCGAACAGCCGGCGCTGTTCTGGGGCATCATCGCCTCCATGTGGATCGGCAACCTGATGCTCGTCATCCTGAACCTGCCCCTGATCGGGCTGTGGGTGAAGCTTCTGACGGTGCCTTATTATGTGCTGTTCCCCATCATCATGGCCTTCTGCGCCATCGGGGTCTACAGCGTCAATTCCAACGTCTTCGATCTCTATGCCGTCGCCTTCTTCGGCTTCATTGGCTATGTGCTGGTGAAACTGCGCTGCGAACCTGCACCGTTGCTGCTGGGCTTCGTGCTCGGTCCGCTGCTGGAGGAGAACCTGCGGCGCGCCATGATTCTGTCGCGTGGCGATCCATCGACCTTCGTCACCCGGCCGATCAGCGCCACCCTGCTTTTCATCGCGTTGGCCGTGCTGATCGTCGTCTTTCTGCCCAGCGTGAAGAAGAAACGCGAAGAGGTTTTCGTAGAAGAAGACTGAGGAATGCCAAAGACTCGGATGCCGGCGATGGAAACACCGCCGGCTTTTTTCGTTTCCGGATCGCCATGACGAATTTGCTTCACCAAAGCGACATATGGTTGACTCCCAAGCTTTTACGCCCAAGGAAGGGGCTGGAAAGAGAGGTCGATATGACGTCGGAAACCGAAAAACGCATCATCATACTCGAGGAAACGGCCGCGCATCAGGCGAAGGTGATAGAAGAACTCTCTGATCAGCTGGCGGAGCAGTGGAAGGTGGTGGAGCAGACCCGTGCCAAGCTGGACCGCCTGACGGAGAGGTTTCTGAGCCTCGAAGAGCAATCGCTGGACGCGCCTGCAATTACCCGGCCGCCGCATTATTGACAGGGAAGAGCCAATGAAAAACGACACCGCCGAGCTAGCCGCCGATATCGTCGATTTCTGGAAGAAGGCCGGACCGGAGAAGTGGTTCGACAAGGACGCCGCCTTCGATAACCGCTTTCACGACCGTTTCCGCGACGCCCATTTTGCGGCCGCAAGACGTGAATTGGACAACTGGCTGGAGGACGCGGAAAGCAGCCTCGCGCTGATGCTTCTGCTGGATCAGTTTCCGCGCAACTGCTTTCGCGGCACCGCGCACATGTATGCGACCGATCCTCTGGCGCGGCTTTTTGCCGATGAGGCCATCCACAGCGGGCATGATCAGGCAGTGAGTGAGGATTTGCGGGTGTTCTTCTATCTGCCCTTTTCCCATGCCGAAGATATCGAGGCCCAGCAGCGTGCCTGCGTCCTGAACCATCCGCTTGGCGGGCTTTATCTTCACCATGCCGAAGAACATCGCGATATCATCGAGCGTTTCGGCCGCTTTCCGCATCGTAACAAGATATTGTTGCGAGAAACGACACCGGAGGAGCGGCAATATCTGGAAGAGGGCGGCTTTTCCGGTTGAGCCAGAAACGAAAACGCCGCCAGTCCCTGATGGCGGCGGCGTTCTAAAAGCGGGGAAGCGGCAGCGATCAGCCGTCGAAGAATTCCTTCATCCGGGCAAAGAAGCCCGTCGATTCCGGATTATTCTCCTTGGAGGAGAGCTGCTCGAATTCCTGCAACAGCTCGCGCTGCCGCTTGCTGAGTTTCTGCGGCGTCTCGATCTGAATCTGGATATAAAGGTCGCCCGTCTGCGCTGAACGCAGCACCGGCATGCCCTTGCCCTTCAGACGGAACTGCTTGCCCGGCTGGGTTCCTTCCGGAACCGTAACCCGCGATTTGGTGCCGTCGAGCGTCGTGACATCGAAAGTGCCGCCGAGCGCCGCCGTCGTCATGGAGATCGGCACGGTGCAATAAAGGTCGGCGCCGTCGCGCTGGAAGAATTCATGCGGACGCACGGACAGGAAGATGTAAAGATCGCCCGCCGGACCGCCGCGCATGCCAGCTTCGCCTTCGCCCTGCAGGCGAATGCGGGTGCCGTCTTCAATGCCCGAGGGAATGTTGACCGAGAGCGAGCGCTCTTCCGTTACACGGCCCTGACCATGGCACTTGCCGCACGGATCGGAGATCGTCTGCCCGCGGCCATGGCAGGTGGGGCAGGTGCGTTCCACCGAGAAGAAGCCCTGTGCTGCGCGCACGCGACCGGAACCCTGACAGGTAGCGCAGGTCTTCGGCTGTGTACCTGGTTTGGCGCCAGAGCCCGAACAGACATCACAGGTGATCGAGGTAGGAACCCTGATCTGCGCCGTCTTGCCGGTGAAGGCCTCTTCCAGCGTGATTTCCATGTTGTAGCGAAGATCGGCGCCGCGTTCGCGCCCGCCGGAAGAGCGGCGCGCACGGCCACCACCCATCATCTCGCCGAAGATGTCCTCGAAGATGTCGGAGAAGCCGCCATTGGCGAAACCGCCGCCACCCATGCCGCCGCCGCCCATGCCGCCATTTTCAAATGCGGCGTGGCCGAAACGGTCATAGGCCGCTCGTTTCTGAGGGTCCTTCAACGTCTCGTATGCTTCGTTGATTTCCTTGAATTTCCGTTCGGAATCGGCATCGTCCGGGTTCTTGTCCGGATGGTATTTCATCGCGAGTTTGCGGAAGGCGCTTTTCAGCTCTTTTTCGTCCGCAGTCTTGCTGACGCCAAGTGTTTCGTAAAAGTCTGCTTTCGCCATTCAGTTAACAAGCCTCGCAAATGGATTTCCGGCTGCACGTCGGCAGCCGGATGTCTTGCATAAATTGTCAGGAGACGGAAAGTCACGCGATTAAGCGGACTTCTTGTCGTCCTTGATTTCTTCATAGTCGGCGTCGACGACGTCGTCCTTGCCTTCTTCGGAAGCATCGCCGGCCTCGGCCTGCTGCGCTTCGTAGATGGCCTGACCAAGCTTCATGGAAACTTCCATGAGGGTCTGGGTCTTGGCCTGAATGTCGTCTGCATCCGGCTCAGCGGCTTCGACGGCGGTCTTCAGGCTGGCAATGGCGTCTTCGATAGCCTTGCGGTCAGTTTCGGAAACCTTGTCGCCATATTCCTTCACCGACTTCTCGGTGGAGTGGATGAGGCTTTCGGCCTGGTTCTTGGCTTCCACACCCGCACGACGCTTCTTGTCGGCCTCGGCATTGGCTTCGGCGTCCTTCACCATCTTTTCGATGTCGGCGTCGGAGAGACCTCCGGAGGCCTGGATGCGGATCTGCTGTTCCTTGCCGGTGCCCTTGTCTTTCGCCGAAACCTGCACGATGCCGTTGGCGTCGATATCGAAGGTCACTTCGATCTGCGGAACGCCACGCGGTGCCGGCGGCAGGCCGACGAGGTCGAACTGGCCGAGCAGCTTGTTGTCCTGCGCCATTTCGCGCTCACCCTGCGAGACGCGGATGGTCACGGCCGACTGGTTGTCTTCGGCGGTCGAGAAGGTCTGGCTCTTCTTGGTCGGGATCGTCGTGTTGCGATCGATCAGACGGGTGAAGACGCCACCCAGCGTTTCGATGCCGAGCGACAGCGGGGTCACATCGAGCAGCAGAACGTCCTTGACGTCGCCCTGCAGAACGCCGGCCTGAATGGCGGCGCCCATGGCGACCACTTCATCCGGGTTCACGCCCTTGTGCGGCTCCTTGCCGAACAGCTGCTTGACGACTTCCTGCACCTTCGGCATGCGGCTCATGCCACCGACGAGAACGACTTCGTCGATCTCGGAAGCGGAAACGCCGGCATCCTTGAGCGCTGCCTTACACGGTGCGACGGTGCGCTGTACCAGATCGTCAACCAGGCTTTCGAATTTGGCGCGGGTCAGCTTCAGCGTCAGGTGCTTCGGACCGGAAGCATCGGCCGTGATGAACGGTAGGTTGATTTCGGTCTGCTGCGAGGAGGAAAGTTCGATCTTTGCCTTTTCGGCAGCTTCCTTGAGGCGCTGCAGAGCGAGCTTGTCGTTCTTCAGGTCGATACCCTGATCCTTCTTGAACTCGCCGGCCAGATATTCGACCAGACGCATGTCGAAGTCTTCACCGCCAAGGAAGGTATCGCCGTTGGTGGACTTCACTTCGAAGACGCCGTCGCCGATTTCCAGGACGGAAATATCGAAGGTACCGCCGCCAAGGTCGTAAACGGCGATGGTCTTGCCGTCCTTCTTGTCGAGGCCGTAAGCGAGTGCTGCCGCAGTCGGCTCGTTGATGATACGCAGGACGTCGAGACCTGCAATGCGGCCGGCATCCTTGGTTGCCTGGCGCTGCGCATCGTTGAAGTAGGCGGGAACGGTGATGACGGCCTTCTCGACCTTTTCACCGAGATAAGATTCAGCCGTTTCCTTCATTTTCTGAAGGATCATCGCGGAAATCTGCGAAGGGGAATAGGGCTTGTCCTGCGCCTTCACCCATGCGTCGCCATTGTCACCCTTGACGATCTCGAAGGGAACAAGAGCCTTGTCCTTCTCGACGGTCGGGTCTTCATAACGGCGGCCGATCAGGCGCTTGACCGCAAACAGGGTGTTGGTCGGGTTGGTGACCGCCTGACGCTTGGCCGGCTGGCCGACAAGGCGCTCGCCATCGTCGGAAAATGCCACCATGGACGGCGTGGTGCGCGCGCCTTCCGCGTTTTCAATTACTTTCGTGTCCTTGCCGTCCATCACTGCGACGCAGGAATTGGTCGTGCCAAGGTCGATACCGATTACTTTTGCCATGCTCTTCTCTCCTTGAAGCGAGCTGCCGGAACCCCGTGAGGCATTCTTGTGGCAACTCCTTGACTTGGATTTGCAGCCTTCGCTGCTGTTATGCGGCGTATATAAGGAGCGATTTTTCCTGCTGCAAGGCGCAAGACAGGGGGAAGCGCAGCAAAAAAGCGCAAGAAACCCCTGTCTGTGCAGAAGCATAGCCATCACGGCTTGCGGAAGCGGGAAAACGCGGCTCGGGCTCTACGCGGCGTTGCCGGTCGGCATCGCGGCGAGCGACCCGTTGAGACTGGATTTTAACAGTATCGGGGTGGTGTCCGACTTGAGAGATAGGTGACGTTTTGTACCGGAGACATGGGTAACACTTTTCGCTTTGCGGGAGGTGTTGATGCCGTGGAGAGAGACTTCGGTTATGGAAGAACGTCTACGCTTTGTCGCCCGTTTGCTGGAGGGCGAAGGAATGAGCGAGGTGTGCCGGGACTTCGGCATATCGCGCAAGACCGGCTACAAGATATTCTATCGCTACAAGGACGACGGGCTTGAAGCTCTGACGGACCGCTCCCGGCGTCCGGTGCGCTACGCCAACCAACTCCCCGATCCCGTCGAGGCAATGATCGTGCGCCTCAAAAAGGAGAAGCCTCATTGGGGTGCGCGCAAGATCCGCGAACTGCTGGTGAAAAAGCTCGCTGGCGACGTCCGTATTCCGGCGAGCAGCACCGTACATGCGGTGCTCGACCGCCATGGCCTTGTGCGCCAGGCCCGCAAGAGGAACCGGGCAAACAAGGCCATGGGCACCACGCTGTCGCAAGCCGTCAATGCCAACGATCTGTGGTGCGCCGACTTCAAGGGCGAGTTCAAACTTGGGGATGGCCGTTATTGTTACCCTTTGACCGTAACCGATCAGGCATCCCGCTATCTATTGGCTTGCGAAGCCTTCGAATCGACACGAGAGCAAGCCGTGATCGAAGCCTTCCGCCGCCTGTTTGCCGAACATGGCCTGCCTCAGGCGATACGCTCGGACAACGGGCTACCTTTTGCCTCACCAAACGGGCTGTACAATCTGTCGAAGCTGTCGGTTTTCTGGTTGAGGCTTGGGATAGCGATCGAGCGCATCAAACCGGGCCATCCACAGCAGAACGGCCGGCATGAGCGTATGCATCTGACATTGAAGAAGGAGGCAACTCGCCCACCCGAACGTAGCCTTCTCCAGCAACAGGTACGCTTTGATGCATTCGTCAGCGAATTCAATGGCGAGAGGCCGCATGAGGCGATCAGCATGAAAGTGCCTGCTGATCTCTATACCGCCTCTTTGCGCCCCTACCTTGGCCTGCCGGAGATCGATTATCCCTTCCATGATCGAGACATCATCGTCACCAATTGCGGACGCGCCTGCCTCTTTCGCAAGAAGATCAATATATCGACCGTACTGGCCGGACAGAAACTGGGATTAAAGGAGGTGGAAGACGGCATTTGGCTCGTCAGCTTCATGCATTACGATCTAGGATATATCGACCTGGAACAGAGAACGCTGCAAACAATCGACAATCCGTTCGGCACGAGATTGTCACCTATGTCTTAGGTACAAACTGTTACCTATGTCTCCGGTCTGGACAGCAGGAAAATGGTGTCTACGAGAGGATTCGAACCTCCGACCCCAGGATTCATACCACTTCGGCTTTAACCGCCGCCCTTAGGCGTTCGTGGTCTGGACTGTCCCTTCACCATGGGCCGAAGCCTTTAGGTGCTACCCATCCAGTCTCTACACCTTCAACGGATTTCTCCGAAGCTTGGCTCGGGATTGGCATGCTGAGAGTTCAGCGAAGCGTTCCCCGACTTTGAGTAGATCGACTGCACCCTTTCGTTGTGCAGCCCCCAATTATGCAACCAGGAATCCTGTGCTCTATCCTGCTGAGCTACGTAGACTAATCGTTCTTCACAGCACGGTTCGTACCTGATGCCTCTTCGAATATCAATACATTCCGCTTCAGAGAGTAAGGCAGTCCGCGCGCGGGCTCAACAATCTTTTGCTTCGCGGAACGGCCCGGTGCACATCATCATCTACGGTTTGGAGGCGCAAGAGGTCAACCCGCTCGATCGACTATCGAACGCCGCGCCGTTGTGGAGGCAGCGAAGCCTTACAAGAAAGGCGAAGCAATCTTACCGCCGGCTGTTTGCTTGCCAAACGCTCGCTGTCGATGTCGAGGAATCTGCCAGTCCGAGAGCTTCTCGTGCCAAAACGAGGGCGCAGAATTCCTCCGCCGTTCGCAGGTTGATCAGAAATTTATACCGATATCGGTACCGAAAATAATCCAATATCTTCAGTAGGTTGAAGGAGTGGTAAAACCGGTATGCCCTAAAAACTGCTCTATCCTGCTGAGCTACGTGGACACTGAATTGCTCTTTAACCCGAGGCAGCCATTGGATCAACCGCGTTCTTCATCGCGGTCGATCTCTTCCTCGGCTTTCTTCGCGTTGACCGGCAATCAGCTCGTCAGGCGCTGTTCGGCCAGTTTCACCCAGTAGGAAATGCCATAAGCGATGGCGTCATCATTGAAATCATAACCGGGATTGTGAAGCCCGGCCGAATCGCCGTTGCCGATGAAGATGAAGCAGCCCGGCCTTTCCTTCAGCATGAAGGAGAAATCCTCTCCCGCCATGGAGGGATCGACATCGGGGTCGACATTGGGTTCGCCCGCCACATCGCGGGCCACACGAATGGCGTGGTCGGTCTCGGCGGCGTGGTTGAAGGTGACCGGACAATAACGCTCATAAACGACTTCCGCTTCCGCGCCGTTGGCAAGGGCGACACCTTCAGCCATCTGCTTGATGCGATCCTGCGCCAGATCGCGCACTGTTTCATCCAGGCTGCGCACCGTGCCGGCGATCAGCGCCTCGTTGGGAATGATGTTGTGGCTTGAGCCGGCCTGAAAGCGGGTGACGGAGACGACAACCGAACGGATGGGGTCGGCGTTGCGCGAGGCGATCATCTGCAGGTTGCCGACGATCTGCGCGCCGATGGTAATGGGGTCGATGGTGCGGTGCGGCTGCGCCGCATGGCCGCCACGGCCCTTGACGGTGATCGAGAATTTGTCGGGTGCCGCCATGATGCCGCCCTTGCGGATGGCGAAGGCGCCGAGCGGAATGCCCGGCATGTTGTGCATGCCATAGACCTCGTTGATGCCGAAACGCTCCATCAGGCCGTCCTCGACCATGGCAAGCGCGCCGGCGCCGCCTTCTTCCGCCGGCTGGAAGATGACGGCGATGGAGCCGGCGAAGTTGCGGGTCTCGGTGAGATATTTGGCCGCGCCGAGCAGCATCGCCGTGTGGCCGTCATGGCCGCAAGCATGCATGGCGCCCGCGGTTTTGGAGGCCCAGGGCTTGCCGGTTTCCTCGAGGATGGGCAGCGCGTCCATATCCGCGCGAAAGCCGATGGTGCGATTGCCCGGAAGATTGCCCCTGATGATGCCGACGACACCCGTGCGTCCGAGACCGGTCACGATTTCGTCAACGCCGAAAGATTTCAGCTTCTGCGCAACGAAGGCTGCGGTGTTGTCGACATCATACAAAATCTCGGGATTTTCATGCAGGTGACGCCGCCATTCGCTGACTTCCTGCTGGAGTTCGGCGGCTCTGTTCAAAATTGGCATTCGTTCATTCCTGGGTTCATCGGTACGGCGTGCGGTAAAATCCTATCCTCCGTGCCGGATAGTGCGCCGCATAATTGACGTAATCAATGTACTTTGCCATTGCTAGGACATATATGGTGAATATTGCCATTCCCCGACCGAAGACGGGAATTCGAGGACAAGCATTGCCACAGATTTTTAAATCGTCAAACGCCGCCCGACGGCTCTCCGCAGCTATTGCCATCGCGACCGCAGGCCTCGTCGCCGCGGCGCCCGTGGCCAATGCCAATCCGAAAATGGTTGTCGATGTTAAAACCGGCAAGGTGATTTCCCATCAGGAAGCCTTCCGCAAATGGTATCCCGCTTCGCTCACCAAGCTGATGACCGCCTATATCGCCTTTTCGCAGATGAAGGCCGGCAAGATCAGCCCGCAGACGGAAGTGGTGATGAGCAAGAAGGCCGCGGACCAGCCGGCCTCGAAAATGTATTTCAAGCCCGGCCAGAAGCTGACGATGGATAGCGCTTTGAAACTGCTGCTCATCAAATCCGCCAATGACATCGCCGTGGCGATTGCAGAGACCATCGGCGGCACCAGCGATAATTTCGTGGCGCAGATGAATGCGCAGGCCCAGCGGCTGGGCATGAGTTCCACCCGTTACATCAATGCCAATGGCCTGCCCGGCAAGGGACAATATACGACAGCCCGGGATCTGGCGCTGCTGGCGCTGATCATCAAGCGCGAGTTTCCGGAATATGCCCATTATTTCTCGCTGGAAGGCGTCAGCACCGGCAAGAAGAACTATGCCAATTTCAACATGCTGGTCGGCCGTTTCGATGGCGCGGACGGTATGAAGACCGGCTTTATCTGTGCCTCCGGCTTCAATCAGGTGTCGTCGGCCGTGCGCAATGGCCGCTCTGTCATCACGGTCGTGTTGGGCGCGGACAGCCTCGCCGGGCGCACCGACCAGTCGGCCGATCTGTTGCAGATGGGTCTGACGGCCCCTTCTGGCCAAGGCGTTTCGCTGGCCGCGCTGGCGCCCTATGGCGATACCGGTGATGTGAACGATATCAGCGCCGAGATCTGCAACCCGAAGGCCGCCAAGGTGCGCAGCGAAAGCCGCGACGAGGCCGGCCGCATGGTCATCCATTCCCCCTATGTTCAGGAAATGACCCGCCCGCCCGAATATTCCTTCGCCGGCCTCATTCCCGGCAGCGAGACGGTGGCGGTGAATGCCACCAAGGGAGCCGGTAAGGGCGAACTCGCGAACGTGCCGATTCCGATCCCGCGCCCGACATTCTGACGATCGGTGATTTCCTTAAGGGAGAGCCTCGCGGTTGCAATGCGGTTTGTGTATTCGCAGGTCGATGATGTTATGATATTACAGTGTCGCTCGCGGCTTGCAGGCGCGGGCGATTTCTTTTAGCTCCAAGCGGCTCCGGGTTTCGTGTCGTCCAGTGACCTGCCGGAGCGGCCATCAACACACAGGCAGGTCATGTCTCGCGATCGCATCCCGGTTTCCATCATCACCGGATTTCTCGGCGCCGGAAAATCGACGCTGCTCAACCGGCTCCTCAAGGATCCGGCGATGAGCGATGCGGCGATCATCATCAATGAATTCGGCGATGTCAGTATCGATCATATGCTGGTCGAAAGCGCTGGTGAGGGCATTATCGAACTGGCGGAAGGCTGCCTGTGCTGCACGGTGCGCGGCGAGCTGGTGGATACGCTGGCGGAACTGATGGACGGCATCCAGACAGGCAAGCTGAAGCCGGTAAAACGGGTGGTGATCGAGACGACGGGCCTTGCCGATCCTGCCCCCGTCATGCAGTCTGTAATGGGCAACCCGGTCATAGCGCAGAATTTCGTTCTGAACGGTGTGATTACCGTGGTGGACGCCGTGAACGGCCTTTCCACGCTCGACAATCACCAGGAGGCGGTGAAACAGGCCGCTGTGGCCGACCGTCTGGTAATGACCAAGCGCGCGCTTGCCGATGCCGCGACGATTTCCACGCTGACAGCCCGTCTACAAGCGCTCAATCCGCGTGCGATCATTGAGGATGGCGACAAAACCGATTGGAGCGCTGCGGGGCTTCTCGACAACGGCCTTTACGACGCCGGCAGCAAGAATGCCGATGTCGGTCGCTGGCTGGGCGAGGAGGCGGAGCACGATCACCATGAACATGATCACGAACAGGGTCATCACCACCACTATCATGGCGAACACGACAACCATCACCACGACGTGGCCCGGCACGATGCGTCTATCCGTTCTTTCTCGATCGTTCACGAAGAACCGGTCAGCCCGATGGCGATCGACATGTTCGTGGATCTGCTGCGCTCGGCGCATGGGGAAAAGCTTCTGCGCATGAAGGCCATTGTCAAGCTGTCGGATAATCCGGGCCGGCCGCTGGTGCTGCATGGGGTGCAGAATATTTTCCACACGCCCGAGCGCCTAGCGGCCTGGCCGGATCCGGTCGATCAGCGTACGCGTATGGTGCTGATTACGAAGGATTTGCCTGAGGCTTTCGTCCAGGACCTGTTCGCGGCCTTCACAAGCACACCGGGTGTCGACCGGCCGGACAGGCAGGCGATGACGGATAATCCGCTGGCGGTCTCCGGGTTGCGGTTTTAGGGCGTGTCGTGATGGTCTAGGTCGGTGGGAGTGGTTCACCCCCCTCTGTCCTACCGGACATCTCCCTCTCAAGGGGGATCGACAAGCGGCTTGCTCCGACCATCTTTATGGGGACAGCAACCCGAAGTGCAGAGCTGGTGAGAAAACGAGCAGTCGCCGCAACTGATCTCCCCACCTTGAGGGGGAGATGCCGGGCAGGGCAGAGGGGGTAAGCCCGGAGCGTCAGCATTGAACGCCGGTTACCCGCCCTTCAAAATCCGAAACCGGTGTCCCTTATCCAGCGCAGTGGTTTCCACCAGGCTATGCCCATCCTCATTGCACATATGCGCAATATCGATCACCGCCAGCGGATCGGTCGTCTCGACGGTCAGAACATCTCCCGCCTTCAGGGTTGCGAGTTTCTTGCGGCTTCTCAAAACCGGA
Organism: Agrobacterium salinitolerans; assembly: GCF_027498475.1. Lineage (NCBI taxonomy): Bacteria > Pseudomonadati > Pseudomonadota > Alphaproteobacteria > Hyphomicrobiales > Rhizobiaceae > Agrobacterium > Agrobacterium salinitolerans. Next base: position 29,070 of record NZ_JAPZLN010000002.1, read on the forward strand.
AGGGGGCATTTAAGCCCCCTCAAATCATAGACGATCTCGGCCGTGTCGCTCATTCCTTGGCCCAGAACTTCCAGAACGGCTTCTTTTCCGGCGCTTCCGGAGCAGCAGGTGCTGCGGAATAGGCAAGCGGGTTCATGGCCGGAACCGGGACGCTCTGCCCGGCTGCTGCGGGGGTAGCCGAGGCAACCATCGTCGGTGCCGCGGGGGCCGGGTTCGATTGCGGTGCTGCGGGCTGTACTGCCGAAGGACGCGGGCCACGCAGGGAAGAGGCGGTTGCGGTCGTCGCCGGTGAGGACGACGTCACCTGCTGCGCCTTTTTCTCCATCAACGCGGCATATTCGGTTTCCTTCATCAGCTTGCCGGCCTTCAGCGCCGAGCCAGTCGGGGCATAGGCGGGCTCGCGGCCCTTGCGCTTTTCGGCCACCAGCGCCTTGCGCTCGGCTTCGCTCGGATCGTACCAGGCCATGCCGTCATATTTCTTCATCGCCTTTTCATAGGCGAGATCGTAGGTCTTCTCGTAGCTGGAGAGTGCGCTGACGAGCGCCGGCGGTGTGCTCATGGCCGGGCATTGGGCAGACGCATTGAAGCTGCCGCCTTCCGTCTGCTGGTTGAAGACATATTTCTTCTCGCAGACATTCACTTCCGGCGGGCGCTTGGTCACTTCGAAATTGTCGTATCCGACCTTCAGCATCTTCCAGAATTCGAGATGTTCGCTCTTGCGATGACGGGCCATGTTTTCCGCCGTCATGCGGAAGGGGAAGGCCTGCAGTTGCACTGTCTTCTGGCCGCCCTTGAAGGCGTCGCGCGCAAAACCGTAGATTTCAAGAATCTGCGCATCCGTCATCGAATAACAGCCGGAGGAGGAGCAGGCACCGTGGATCATCAGATTGGTGCCGTTGCGGCCATTGGCGGCATCATAGCGGTTCGGAAAGCCGGTATTGATGGCGAGGTAATATTTCGAGTTCGGATTGAGATGCGCAGGCGTCAGGTTATAGAAACCTTCAGGCGCCTGCCGGTCACCCTCTTTCACCTTGGGGCCGAGCTTTCCGGACCAGGCGCATATCTGGTATTCGGCGATTTTGTCGAAGCGGTTGTCGCGCTTGGCCTTCCAGATTTCCAGCGCGCCTTCTTCCTTGAAGATGCGGATCATGATCGGCGAGGTGCGATCCATGCCCTTTTTGTCGATCTCGGCCAGGATGGACGGAGACAGCGGGTAATCGACCTTGTTCTTGATGTGGGACACATCGCGTTCGACGGTTTCGAGCGTGTCGTTGCAACCGGCAAGAATGAGCGCAGTGCAGGCAAGAAGTGCAAAATGTGTCAAACGCATGATCTGATCCGAAAGACGATGGCACGAAACGGCGGCAGTTCTACACCGTCCCGTGTGTATTTTAAATACGGTATTAACCGTTTACATCTTCTTAACTCAAATCGGATTCGCCCCGCGGCCGCCGATACATCTTTTGATGTGACCGGACTATGGCCGAGTTGGGGCGATATCAAAGGAAAATAAGGCCGGACTTAGAGGTTCCGCCCAATATCCAGGAATTTCTGGCGGCGTTCGGCGCGCAGCTGCGTGCCCGAGCGCTGGGAAAGATCGGCCAGAGCCGTGGCGATAACGTCACCCGTCGCATTGATGACGGTTTCGGGAGCGCGATGCGCGCCGCCGATCGGCTCGGGAATGATTCCGTCGATAACGCCGAGCGCCTTCAGATCCTCCGAGGTGATCTTCATGTTGGTCGCGGCTTCCTTGGCGCGGGTCGAATCGCGCCAGAGAATGGAGGCGGCGCCTTCTGGCGAGATCACCGAATAAATCGCATGTTCGAGCATATAGACGCGGTTGCCCGTAGCAATCGCAATTGCGCCGCCCGAGCCGCCTTCGCCGATGACGACGGAGACGATCGGCACCTTCACGTTGAGGCACATTTCCGTCGAGCGGGCGATGGCTTCGGCCTGGCCGCGCTCTTCCGCGCCGACGCCGGGATAGGCGCCTGCCGTATCGATGAGGGTGATCACCGGCAGCGAGAAACGGTCGGCCAGTTCGAGCACCCGGATCGCCTTGCGGTAACCTTCCGGGCGCGGGCTGCCGAAATTATGCTTCAGGCGGCTTTTGGTGTCGTTGCCCTTTTCCTGGCCGATGATGGCGACGGGCTGACCGTTAAAACGGGCAAGGCCGGCCTGAATGGCGGCGTCTTCGGAAAATTTGCGGTCGCCGGCGAGCGGCGTGAAATCGGTGAACAGCGTCTTGGCATAATCGACGAAATGCGGACGCTGCGGGTGACGCGCGACCTGCGTTTTCTGCCAGGCGTTCAGCTTGGAATAGATGTCCTGCATCGCGTCGTTGACGCGCGATTCCAGGCGGTTGATCTCCTCCGAGGTGTCTATGCTCTCGTCTTCATCGGCAAGCTTCTTCAGCTCGATAATCTTGCCCTCAAGGTCCGAGATAGGTTTTTCGAAGTCGAGATAATTGTGCATGAGATCCGTTTCCGATCGTTTTGCGCAAGGTTTGAGCCGGATTATCCGGCGGTTCCGGTCGCTCTAATCAAGGTTTTTGCCCTGTTTGGCAAGGGGGTGATGCGTTTGTACCAGCTCTTGCAAGCGTTCTTCCAGCACATGTGTATAGATTTGTGTCGTGGAAATGTCGGAATGGCCGAGCAGTTCCTGCACCGCGCGCAGATCCGCACCGTTCTGCAGCAGGTGGCTGGCAAAGGCGTGGCGCAGGACGTGCGGCGATATGGCGGACGGGGTTAAGCCCGCACGAATGGCGATGTCCTTCAGGTCGCGGGCGAAGACCTGGCGGGGCAGGTGGCCTTCCTTGCTGCTGGAAGGAAATAGCCACGGGCTTTCCGGTGTCTCCGGTTTTTTCTGCGAAGCGGCCACCTTGCTTTTCTCGGATGCGAGCGCCTTTCTGGCAGCCTCGTATTTTTCCATCGCCTCGATGGCGGCGCGGGAAAGAAGGACCATGCGGTCCTTGTTACCCTTGCCGCGTATCATCAGGAAGCGGCCTTCCTGACGCAGCACCTTGACCGGCAGCGAGACGAGTTCGCTGACACGCATGCCGGTGGCGTAAAGCAGTTCGAGCAGAAGATGCATGCGGATGCGGGCAAGCTGGCCCGGGCCTTCGGTTGCCGCTTCCTGCGCCGCGAGACCAAGAAGCCGGTTCACATCGGCGACGCTCATCGTTTTCGGTAAAGCGAGACCTTTCCTCGGCGCGTCGATGATGCCGGTCGGGTCGTCGCCGCGCAGCCCTTCCGAATAGAGAAAGCGATAAAACTGCCGCATGGATGAGAGGCGCCGCGCCTGCGAGGTGGCGGCAAAACCCTGCGCGGAAAGATGGCTCAGATAGGCGGAAAGGTCAGGCGTCTGCGCCTGCGTCAGGGACTGGCCGCGCTGACCGAGAAATTCGCGCAGATCGGAAAGATCGCGCTCATAGGAAGAGAGCGTGTTGGCGGCAGCCCCGCGTTCGGCGCTCATCATTTCCAGAAAACTTTCCAGCCGCGTACCGTCGCGCCCTGCCATCGGTTGTCCGCTCATGGGGTGCGCCTTGCCGGTTCGGTCGACGGCGGGTTCAGCCGCTCGGAAGGGATGCGGACCGTCACTTCGCGGTCGCGCGGTTTGACGACCATGACGAGCAGAACCATGCCGCCATAGATCAGCCCCGCGATGGTCGCCAGTATCATCGTGAAGCGGAAGAGGGTGGGCATGGCGGCTCCGTGAAAGTGGCGGTCGAAATTTATATGCGGTGCGGTGAACGCGGCGACAAGATCAAAATGCCCGCTCCGCCCCATGCCGCATGCGGCGATGATTGTGATTCACCGCAATTCAGTCAGCAATTTGGCTTGACGCTTCGTAAACATTTGCAGATATCCATGCCAAACGGGCTTTCAAATCTATGAATGAAACGAATTTATCCGTCCCGGCCACACTCGGGGAGCAAGCGCGGGCAAAGCTCGGACGGCGCAACATCGTCTTCGTCGGGCTGATGGGGGCTGGAAAGTCGGCGGTGGGCCGCATGGTCGCCCAGCAGCTCAGGGTTCCTTTCATTGATACGGATGTCGAGATCGAGCGCGTGTCGCGCATGACGATATCGGAACTTTTCGCTACCTATGGCGAGGAAGAATTCCGGGCGCTGGAAACGCGGGTCATCAAGCGGCTGCTGCGCGGCGGCCCCAAGGTCATTTCCACCGGTGGCGGTGCTTTCATCAACGACAATACCCGTCGGCACATCGCGCGCGGCGGCATTTCATTGTGGCTGAAGGCCGATCTCGAGGTGTTGTGGGAGAGGGTCAACAAGCGCGATCATCGCCCGCTTCTCAAGACCGAAAACCCCAAGGCCACGCTGGCGGCCCTGATGGAGAAACGCTATCCGATCTATGCAGAAGCGAATCTGACCATCGAATCCCGTGATGTCCGCAAGGAAATCATCGTGACCGAAGTGCTGGCCGCCATAGTCGGCATCGAACAGAAAGACTGATCCCATGACGCCTTCCGAAATTCACGCCGATGAACGTCTCGTCCATGTGCCGCTTGGCGAGCGCGCCTATGACATTCTGATCGGGCCGGGCGTCATCGGCCGGGCGGGCGGCGAGATTTCGGCGCGGCTGAAGGGCAAACGCGCGGCGATCATTACCGACGAACATGTTGCGCCGCTTTATCTCGAAGGCCTGATGGATGGGCTGCAGACAGATGGCATTGAGGCCGTCTCGCTGACGTTGCCGGCTGGCGAAAAGACCAAGAGCTTCGAGCATCTGGTCACCGTCTGCGATGCGGTTCTCTCCGCAAGGGTGGAGCGTAACGATGCGGTGATCGCGCTCGGCGGCGGCGTGATCGGCGATCTCGCCGGTTTTGCCGCCGGCATCGTGCGCCGTGGCGTGCGCTTCGTGCAGATACCGACCTCGCTTCTGTCGCAGGTGGATTCCTCCGTCGGCGGCAAGACCGGTATCAACACCCGCCACGGCAAGAATCTGATCGGTGTTTTCCACCAGCCCGATCTGGTGCTGGCGGATACGGCGGTGCTGGATACGCTAAGCCCGCGGGAATTCCGCGCCGGTTATGCCGAAGTTGTTAAATACGGCCTGATCGACAAACCGGATTTCTTCTTCTGGCTGGAAAAAAACTGGGATGACATCCGCACCGGCGGCCCGGCCCGCATTCAGGCGATTGCGACCAGCTGCCAGGCCAAGGCAGACGTGGTGGTGGCCGATGAAAAAGAAAACGGCGTGCGCGCCCTTCTGAACCTCGGTCACACTTTCGGTCACGCACTGGAAGCGGCAACCAATTACGACAGCAAGCGGCTGGTGCACGGCGAAGGCGTCGCCATCGGCATGGTGCTGGCCCACCAGTTCTCCGCCCGCCTCAATCTGGCAAGCCCCGACGATGCCGCCCGCGTCGAGGCACATCTGAAGGCCGTCGGTCTGCCGACCACGATGAAGGATATTCCCGGCGAATTGCCGCCGGTCGAAACCTTGATGGCGGCGATTGCGCAGGACAAGAAGGTCAAGGGCGGCAAGCTCACCTTCATCCTTACCCACGGCATCGGCCAGTCCTTCGTGGCTGACGATGTGGCGGCGTCCGAGGTGCAGTCGTTCCTGACGGAGAAGCATCCGGGATGAGATGTTGAGCGATACGGTGAGGGCGCCCCCTCATCGCCTCGCTCCGCTCCGGCACTTCTCCCCGGCGGGGAGAAGAACAAGCCGCTTTGGCAATGCTATACGGGGGAACGGCGCTGGCGCTTTGAGCAAGGCGTTGCCGCCCGGTTTCTTCTCCCCGCCGGGGAGAAGGTGGCCCAAAGGGCCGGATGAGGGGGCTTGCTCTCGGCTCCAATGACCACCTAGAACCGCACCGCTTCCCCCGGTGCCGCCGCCTCTATCGCCAGCGCATGCAGCCCGGCGTCGAGTTCCGGCTTCAAAACAGCGTTGATCGCCCGATGGCGTTCGACGCGAGACTTGCCGGAAAAGCTTTCCGACACTATCTGAACACGCATATGTGTCTCGCCCGTACCGGTTATATCCGGCTGGTGGCCCGCATGCATCTGGCTTTCATCGACAACCCTCAGGCGTTCCGGCGAAAAGCTCTGCCGAAGCTTCGTTTCTATGCGTTCTCGCAGGGACATGCAGAGGGCTCCAATCCTGTTGGCTGGTCTTTGAAAGGGGCTACCTAAAAGCCTGTAACATTCCACTTTGTCAATTCTTGTTGTGCGGCTTTTCGCACCCCATAATCAGGGCATCATGAAACTGGATTCGAAATATTTCGACCGCATCCGCACGCGCCGGAAAAGGGAGCGGGAACCTGAGGTTCAGGCCCCAACCTGCCAGTGGGACGGATGCGACAAGCCGGGCGTTCACCGGGCACCCGTCGGCCGCAATGCCGAGGGGCAATTCTTCCTGTTCTGTTTTGAGCATGTGAAGGAATACAACAAGGGCTATAATTACTTTTCCGGCCTCTCCGACAGCGAAATCGCCCGTTACCAGAAGGAAGCGATCACCGGCCATCGCCCCACCTGGACGGTGGGCGTGAACAAGACTGCGCGCGACAGCCCGCTGCATTCCACTTTGCGCTCCGGCTCGGCCAGCGGCAACGCGCGTATTCGCGATCCTTTCGGCTTTACCGGCGGTTTTGCCGGCGGAGGAAGGGCCGGCGGCACGCGCATGCAACAGGACCGCAAACTGAAGACGCTGGAGGCAAAAGCCTTCGATACGCTCGGTCTTCCGTCCAGCGCAAAGCAGGAAGACATAAAAAGGCGTTATAAGGAGCTTGTCAAAAAGCACCATCCTGATGCTAATGGTGGCGATCGTGGTTCGGAAGAACGTTTTCGGGCTGTTGTTCAAGCATATCAATTGTTAAAGCAGTCAGGTTTCTGCTAAGCCAACTTACGTGTTTACCGCCTGATTGATGATGTGGCCGGGTGGCTGCCGCCCGCCTTGGAGACGTGATGAGCAAAATCGACCTTGATATTTCCAACCTGCCCGACACGACGGTGTCCGTGCGGGAGGTTTTCGGCATTGATACGGATCTGCGGGTTCCCGCCTATTCCCAGGGTGACGCCTATGTGCCGGACCTCGATCCCGACTATCTTTTCGACCGCGATACGACGCTCGCGATCCTTGCCGGTTTTGCTCACAACCGACGTGTCATGGTCTCCGGTTTCCACGGCACGGGCAAATCCACCCATATCGAGCAGGTCGCTGCCCGCCTGAACTGGCCCTGCGTGCGCGTCAATCTTGACAGCCACGTCAGCCGTATCGACCTCGTCGGCAAAGACGCTATCGTCCTCAAAGACGGCAAGCAGGTTACGGAATTCAAGGACGGCATCCTGCCCTGGGCTTATCAGCATAATGTCGCGCTGGTCTTCGACGAATACGATGCCGGTCGTCCGGACGTGATGTTCGTCATCCAGCGCGTGCTGGAATCTTCCGGCCGCCTGACGCTGCTCGACCAGAGTCGCGTCATCCGTCCTCACCCGGCGTTCCGCATTTTTGCGACCGCCAACACCGTCGGCCTTGGCGATACGACCGGGCTCTACCACGGCACGCAGCAGATCAACCAGGCGCAGATGGACCGCTGGTCCATCGTCACCACGCTGAACTACCTGCCGCACGAGCAGGAAGTGAACATCATCGCCGCCAAGGTGAAGAGCTTCGACAATCCGAAGGGCCGTGAAACCGTCTCCAAGATGGTGCGCGTGGCCGATCTCACCCGTTCGGCTTTCATCAATGGCGACCTTTCCACGGTCATGAGCCCGCGTACCGTCATCACCTGGGCGGAAAATGCGGAAATCTTCGGCGATCTCGCCTTTGCCTTCCGCGTAACCTTCCTCAACAAGTGCGACGAGCTGGAGCGCACGCTGGTTGCCGAACAGTATCAGCGGGCCTTTGGCGTCGAGCTGAAGGAAAGCGCTGCGAACATCGTTCTCAGCGCCTGATCGTCCCCGGCTTGTCCGGAGACGATTTCGATGACTTGAAGACGCTGGCAGACTGCGCGCATATCGATGGGCGGTCTCCACGCGTCGGCAAATGACAGGAAAGACAATGGCAGGGCGCGGCGACAATTCCAGAGCAAAACCGGGTACGGCGGTCGATACGGAGCCGTTGCGTCAGGCGATTGCCGGATGCGTGCGATCCGTCGCTGGCGATGCCGAAGTCGAAGTCGTCTTCGCCAATGAACGGCCGGGCCTTGCCGGCGAGCGCATGCGCCTGCCGGAAATCTCCAAGAAACCGACAGCGCAGGAAATCGCCATCACCCGCGGTCTCGGCGATTCCATGGCGTTGCGCCTTGCCTGCCATGATGCCGATACCCACGCGGTCATGTCGCCGCAGGGCGCCGAAGCGCGGCTGATTTTCGATGCTGTCGAACAGGCGCGCGTGGAATCGATCGGCGCGCTGCGCATGCCCGGCATGGCCTCCAACATCCAGGCCATGAACACCGAAAAATACGCCAAAGCCAACTTCGCCGGCATCAACAACAAGGACGATGCGCCGCTTGCCGAAGCTGTGGCGCTTCTGGTGCGCGAGAAGCTGACGGGTGAGAAGCCGCCGGAAAGCGCCGGCAAGGTTGTCGATCTGTGGCGCGATTTCATCGAGGACAAGGCCGCCGGCGACCTCAAGGATCTCTCCAGCGTCATCACCGACCAGAAGGCCTTTTCGCGGCTGGTGCGCAAGATGCTGACCTCCATGCAGATGGCGGAGGATTTCGGCGACGAGGATAACGAGCCCGAGAGCCAGGAAGCGGAATCCAACGAGGACCAGCCGCGCACCAACGAGACCGAAGAGGAACAGGTCGAGGAAGAGGCCGGCTCCGACGCGACGCCCGCCGATGAAAACGAGGCCTCGCAGGAGGAAATGGAAGAAGGCGAGATGGACGGCGCCGAGATGTCGGACGAGGAAATGTCCGACGATCTCGACGAGGATTCCGAAACGCCCGGCGAGACCCGCCGCCCCAACAGCCCCTTCGACGACTTTAATGAAAAGGTCGATTACCGCATCTTCACCCAGGAATTCGACGAGGAAATTCACGCCGAGGAACTGTGCGACGAGGCGGAACTCGACCGTCTGCGCGCCTTCCTTGACAAGCAGCTCGCTCATCTTCAGGGCGCCGTCGGACGGCTGGCAAACCGGTTGCAGCGCCGCCTGATGGCGCAGCAGAACCGTTCCTGGGACTTCGATCTGGAAGAGGGCTACCTCGATCCGGCCCGCCTCGTCAGGCTCATCATCGATCCCATGCAGCCGCTCTCCTTCAAGAAGGAGCGCGACACCAAGTTCCGCGATACCGTCGTCTCGCTCGTCATCGACAATTCCGGTTCGATGCGCGGCCGTCCGATCACCGTTGCAGCCACCTGCGCCGATATTCTGGCGCGCACGCTGGAGCGGTCCGGCGTGAAGGTGGAGATTCTCGGCTTCACCACCAAGGCGTGGAAGGGCGGACAGTCGCGCGAACAGTGGCTCGCCAATGGCAAGCCCGCTTCGCCGGGCCGCCTCAATGATCTGCGCCATATCATCTACAAATCGGCGGATGCGCCGTGGCGGCGCGCGCGTCGCAATCTTGGCCTGATGATGCGCGAGGGGCTGCTCAAGGAAAACATCGACGGTGAAGCACTGATGTGGGCGCATAACCGCCTGATCGGCCGCCCCGAGCAGCGCAAGATCATGATGATGATCTCGGACGGTGCACCGGTCGATGATTCGACGCTGTCGGTCAATCCCGGCAACTATCTGGAACGGCATCTGCGCGCGGTCATCGAGCAGATCGAGACGCGCTCACCGGTGGAACTGCTGGCAATCGGTATCGGCCACGATGTGACGCGCTATTATCGCCGCGCCGTGACCATCGTGGATGCGGACGAACTGGCCGGCGCGATGACCGAGCAGCTTGCGGCGCTCTTCGAGGATACGAGCGGTGCTTCCGGTTCGTCCCGCAGGCTGCGCCGTGCCGGATAAGCGGGGCCGGGCTTCTTCCCTCTGCAAGACGCTTGCGATGGCCGCCATTCTCGCGGCCGCATGGCTGTTCCCGGTTTCCATCGGCGCTTCCACCATCGATGTGCCGGTGAGCGCGCGTCTGCTCTCCTCTTTCGAGGTCGGCACCAGCGAAAAACGTTTCGGCAAGCTGGAATTTGTCGGCGGCATGGTGATGAGCGCGCCGGAAAAGCTGTTCGGGGCGATATCGTCCATCCGTTTCCGCCCCAATGGGGAGGACTTTGTTGCGGTGCTGGATACCGGCCATTGGCTGACGGGCAGGGTCTTGCGTGACGCTCGCGGTGCTTTGTCCGGAATTGCCGATGCGCGCATCACCCCCATGCTGGACATGAGCGGGCGCGAACCGCCGCGCAAGATGGAGATGGATGCGGAAGGGCTGGCGCTGCGCGACGGCAAGGTGTTCGTCAGTTACGAGCAGCGACACAGGATCGATATCTATCCCGATCCGGGCTTCGCCACCGCAAAGCCGCTCGAACGTCTGCCATATCTCATCCCCAGCAACGAGTTGCGTCATAATGGCGGCCTGGAGGCTCTCGCGGTATCGCCGGCCGATTCGCCGCTCGCCGGCGCTCTGGTCGTCGTGGCTGAAAAAAGTATCGATACGGACGGCAATCTTCTCGCCGCCATATTGGAAGGCCCGCTGAAGGGCACATTCGCCGTCACGCATCATCCGTCATTCGACGTGACGGACGGTGCGTTCCTTCCCAATGGCGACCTGCTGCTTCTCGAGCGCCGCTTCAATTTCGCTGAAGGCGTGGGTATGCGCATCCGTCGCATCCGTGGTGCTGATATCCGGCCGGGTGCTGTGGTGGATGGCGAAATCCTCATGGAAGCCGGCATGGCCTACCAGATCGACAATATGGAAGGCATGGATGTGGTGAAGGGGCCGGACGGCTCGACGCGCCTCATCATCGTTTCCGATGACAATCACTCGTTCCTCCAGCGCAACCTGATGCTGGAATTCAAGCTGGTGGAGTGAAATCAGGCCTGCTGCTGCTGTGCCGCCTTGTAGGCTGCCATCAGGTCCTCGACGGGAATGCCGTCGATCTTCATGCCGGTCATTCGGCATGACGTTATCTGCGCACCCGACAGGTTTGAGTTGCTCAGTTTCAGACCGGAAAAATTGACGTCATCGATCGACCAGCCGGACATGTTGTTATCCGTGAACGACGCACCTGACAAATTGATATTGTTGAAGCTCGCCCCGGAAAGATTGACGTTGTCGAAGACCGTGCCGGATAGATTGACGTCGTTGAAGGTTGAGCCTGAAAGCGTGGCGCTGGCAGCCTCCACGATGTCTATAACGTCCTTGATCTGCATGTCGACCTGCCTCCGCGCTGTGCCACGGACGACAGACTGCAATGCTGACGGCTGGCTTGCAAGCGCGATTTGATCCGCGCTTGCCCGGCCTCAAACGCGGCCCGTTTTGACGGTGTCCGGCATCGGCTTCAGCGTGTTCATCAGCGCGCCGTAGGGCAGGAGCATGACGAGGCCGACGAGAACCTTGACCGACAGATCGCCCAGCGCCCAGGAAATCCACCGAGGGGCCTCCAGAGCGAAAACGCCGAGCAGCGGCGCGCTTTCGGTGGCGAAGGCGTCGTTGGGGCCGACAAAGGAGAAGCTCGCGGCAAAGGCGATGGAGAAGAACAGGGCCGTGTCCAGCACCGATCCCAGCATCGAGCCCGCGAGTGGCGCATGCCACCAGCGCTGGCGGCGCAGGCGGTTGAACACGGAAATATCCAGCAACTGGCCGATCAGATAGGCGGTGCCGGACGCAACAGCGATGCGCGGAATGGATGTCCAGAAGGACAGCGTGACACCGACGACGAAGCCAGCAAGCACGACGCGACGCGCTATGGACGGGCCGAACTGGCGGTTGGTGAGGTCCGTGACGAGGAAGGCGATCGGATAGGTGAAGGCACCCCAGGTCAAAAGGTCGCCGAGATTGACGCCGAACAACGAGCCGGAAAGCGGGTATTGCACCAGAATATTGGACGCGACGACCACCAAAGTCATCAGCAGAACATAGATAAGCGTAAAACGCAGATAGGGCATTTTTTTATCCTGGGTGATGCCACCAGTTGGAGCCAAGCATCGGAAGAAAACGTCTCAAACGGTTTTCGCAAAACCCGATGCAACGAAAATCTGGAACAAACAAAAGGCTTGAGCGGCAAAAGCCATCCAAGCCTTCTGAATATCAAATGATGTCGAAGCCGCTATTAAGCAGCTTCAGCCGTCTTCTTGGCGATCTGGCGGCGCAGGAGACGAGCGCGCATGCTCAGTTCGTTTTCGCCGGACTTCAGAAGGAAGGCATCGAGGCCACCACGGTGTTCAACGGAGCGCAGAGCGGCTGCGGAAACACGCAGGCGGAAACGCTGGCCGAGAGCATCGGAGATCAACGTGACCTGGCAGAGATTCGGAAGGAACCGGCGCTTGGTCTTGTTGTTGGCGTGGCTGACGTTGTTGCCCGTCTGGACGCCCTTGCCGGTCAATTCGCATACACGGGACATGGGTACACCTATTTCGTTTCGTCTGTTTCACCACTGGCTCGCCACCGGCAAAACCGGGGTGGCAATCCAACTGGCCATGATTGGAAAGTTGCGGTTCTATAGTCAGACGGGACCTAACAGTCAAGCCGCTCGCGATCAAATGAAAGGAAATTCCGGCGTTTTCAACCGGCATCCGCTTTTTTATTGCCACAAGTCAGCGTATATGATCGCCCGATAAGGCCGCTTCCGCGCCTCTTTTAAGGTGATATCGAAATGATTGCCAGAGGAAAAAGCATTTTCGTGGCCGCGACAATAGCGTTGACGGGCGTCTCCCCCTCGCTCGCCGCCGAAGCGCGCCACACAAGCGAATACAGCATCAATCTCGGCATTTTGCCGATTGCCAGGGCGAGTTTCTCGACTCGCATGGATGGGCCGAATTATTCGATCTCCGGTTCCTTCAGCGCCGCCGGCCTCGCCAGCATCCTCAAGGATATTTCCGGCAAGACGACCGTTTCCGGCGCCAAGCGCGGCCACCGGCTGCAGGCCAACGAATATTCGCTGGTCTACAAGGACGGCAAGCGGGTACGCACCTATGACGTTGTCTATCGCAACGGCAACGTCACATCGACGACGGTGAAACCCGAGCCGAAAGCCCGGCCGGACAACTGGGTTGACGTGAAAGACCGCGACCTGCGCTCGGTTCTCGATCCGATTTCCGGCCTCATCATTCCAGCCGGCGGCCGCATCTGCCCGACTCGCCTGCCGATCTATGACGGCGAATCGCGGCTCGATCTGGTTTTGAGCTCCAGCGGCACCAGGCCGTTCAAGACCAACGGTTTTAACGGCGACGCCATCGTTTGCAAGGCGCGGTATGTGCCGAAGTCGGGTTACAGGCAGGGGCGCAAGGATATCGAATATCTGAAATCCATCTCCATGGAGATCTGGTTCGCCAAGTCGAACAACATGGATGTCTATGCGCCTGTCTACGCCATCATTCCGACCCGGGTGGGGCAGGTCTATATCACCGCTACGAAATACGGCGGCTGACCAAGATTGGTGGCAGGGCAATTGAAAGTAGGCGTCGCCGCGTATTTCCTCTCCCCGGCGGGGAGAAGAAACAAGCGGAGCACGACCGGGCCTCTAATTGCTCTCAGGGTTACGCCGCATCACCTGGCGACCAGCCCGGCTCGGCCATAACGAAGCTCGAAAAGGCAAAGCCCGGCGAGACGGTGCAGCCGACGAGCGTGAAGTCACCGCGGCTTTCGGCCGATTGCCAGCAATTGGCGGGAACGATGACCTGCGGGCGCTCGCCTTCAAGAACGGCGGGGCCGAGCGTGAAGGTCCGCACTTCCCGACCGTCCTGCGAAAGATGCAGCGCAATCGGCGCGCCGGCATAATAGTGCCAGACCTCAACCGCATCGGTGACCCGGTGCCAGTGCGAGCGGTCGCCCTTTTCCAGGAGATAATAGATTGCCGTCGAATGACCGCGCTCACCGCCTGCCTTGTCGCGGAACGTCTGGTGGTAAAAACCGCCCTCGGGATGCGGCTCCAGCCCCAGTTCGCGAATGATCGCCTGCGCCGATATCTCCGTTCCCATCAGAAATTGTCCTTGCGTGTGCGGATTTCCGCGAAAACATCGGCATCGGTGGCGCTTTCAAGGCCGAGATATTTGCGAATGCCGGCATCGGCCACCCGCATATAGGGGTTGGTCTGTTTTTCGAGCCCGATGGTGGTGGGAATGGTGAATTCATTCGCCTGTCGCGCCTTTTCGATGTGGGCCGCGCGCTCGCTCAGTACAGCATTTTCCGGGTCGACGGTGAGGGCGAAACGGGCGTTCGTCAGTGTATATTCATGGCCGAAATAAACTTTGGTCTCATCCGGCAGTGCCATGAGCTTCTGGAAGGAATGCCACATATCCGCCGCCGGACGTTCGAACAGGCGGCCGCAACCCATGGCAAACAGCGTATCGGCGGCAAACAGCAGCCCGTCATCGGGCAGATAATAACAGATATGGCCTGCCGTATGTCCGGGCGTGGCGATAACCTGAACGCGGCGGCCGGCGAATTCGAATTCGTCGCCATCGGCCTGCGAACGGTCGAGGCCCGGAATCGCAACCGCTTCGTCATAGGGGCCGTGAATTTCGCAGCGGAACCTGTCTTTCAGAGCCAGATTGGCTTCCACATGGTCCTGATGGTGATGAGTGGTCAAGATATGGGTGAGTTTCCAACCGTGGCCGTCGAGCGCCCGCAGGATAGGCCCTTCTTCCGGGGCGTCTATGGTGGCCGTCGCGCCGCTTTCAGGATCGTGCAGGAGCACCCCGAAATTGTCGCTGCGGCAAATAAAGACGTCTATTTCCAAAGGTTTCATCTTATCCTCTCCATTTGCCGGCCAAAACCGGCGCATTCGCCCGCCTGCTTTCCTATGTAAGGGCAGACGCCTTGAAGTCCAACCGCCTGATGCTACATTCTCGCCCATGAATACCGATATCGTCGATCTGCGCGAATTCTATCATTCTCCGCTTGGCCGCGCGGCCGAGCAGGCGATCACCATGGCGCTTTCGACGCTGTGGCCGCCTTTGCCGGAAGAGCGGCTGGTCGGCCTTGGTTACGCCGTGCCGTTTCTGGAGCGGTTCCGTCGCGATACGGAGCGCACCTTCGCCTTCATGCCGGCGGGGCAAGGGGCTGTGAACTGGCCGGCGGGCGAGCTGTCTTCCACGGCGCTGGTCTTCGACGAGGAACTGCCGCTGCCTGATTCGTCGATAGACCGGGTCTTGATGGTGCATGCGCTGGAATTTGCCGAAAATCCGCGCGAAAGCCTAAAGGAACTGTGGCGGGTGCTGGCGCCCGGCGGCCGCCTCGTCATCGTGGTGCCGAACCGGCGCGGCGTCTGGGCGCGCATGGAACATACACCTTTCGGTTCTGGAAGACCCTATTCACGTGGACAGCTGACGGCGCTTTTGCGCGAAACCAATTTCACGCCGGGCGCCTCCGCCGAGGCGCTGTTCTTTCCGCCCACCACAAGCCGGCCAATACTGAAATTCCGCCGTTATCTCGAACATACGGGCCGCAGGCTGTGGCCGCTGTTTTCCGGTGTCATCGTGGTGGAAGCGCAAAAGCGTCTCTATCAAGGGCTGCCAGTCACCCAGCGCGCCTCGCGCCGGGTTTTCGTGCCCGTGCTGGCCCCACAGGGCGTGCCCACCACCCGCGCCGCGGCAAGCCAGAGAAAGCCGCGCTGACCCTCGACAAAGTGCCCATTCCGGTCTAATGCCTCCGGCATTGCTTTTGCCGGGTTCTCCGGCGTTTTTCCAAAGGTCGATCAAATGAGTGCAGAGCTTAGCCAACCTGTTCCGCGTCCGGGTATTCTGGATATCGCCGCTTATGTTCCGGGCAAGGAACATGTGGACGGCGTCGCGAAGGTTTATAAGCTCTCCTCCAATGAAACGCCGCTTGGGCCGAGCCCGAAGGCGATCGAGGCTTTCAGCGCTGCCGCCAGCCATCTGGAAATCTATCCGGACGGTCAGGCGATTGCGTTGCGTCAGGCGATTGCCGACGTGCATGGCCTCAACATTGCAAACATCCTGTGCGGCAATGGTTCAGACGAGCTTCTCGGCCTGCTTTGCCACGTTTATCTGGGTGCGGGCGATGAAGCGATCATCACCGAACACGGTTTCCTCGTCTACAAGATCCAGATCATGGGCGCGGGGGCGACCCCGGTGACGGTGAAGGAAAAGGATTGCGCTGTTGATGTGGATGCGATCCTCGCCGCTGTGACGCCGAAGACCAAGATGGTTTTTCTCGCCAATCCGGGCAATCCCACCGGCACCTATGTTCCCGTTGCGGAAATCCGCCGCCTGCAGGCAGGCCTGCCGAAACATGTCGTGCTGGTGCTGGATGCGGCTTATGCCGAATACGTGCGCAAGAATGATTACGAGGCCGGGCTTGAACTGGTCTCCGGCAACCGCAACGTGGTGATGACCCGCACCTTCTCGAAGGTCTATGGTCTCGCCGCCCTGCGCGTCGGCTGGATGTATGCCCCTGTCGATATTATCGACGCGCTGAACCGCGTGCGCGGGCCGTTCAATATGAGCGCGCCGGCTATCGCGGCGGGCGCTGCGGCCATCCGCGATCAGGCCTTCGTAGAGAAGGCCGTGGCGCATAACGCGCTGTGGATGGAGAAGCTGGTCACGGCCTTTACCGGCCTTGGCCTTACCGTCACGCCTTCGGTCACCAACTTCATCCTCATCCATTTCCCGGATCAGGACGGCAAGCGCGCGGCGGATGCGGACGAGTTCCTGAGCCGCCGCGGTTATATTCTGCGTGCGGTGCGGGGGTATGGTTTCCCGAATGCGCTGAGAATGACCATCGGTTCTGAAGAGGCCAATCTCGGCGTCATCGCGGCCCTCACCGAGTTCATGGGGCAGGCGTGATGGCTGAGATCATGTTCGAACGCATCGCGCTGATCGGCATCGGCCTGATCGGCTCGTCGATTGCCCGCGATGTCAGGGAATTGGGGCTTGCCCGCCATGTGACCATTTCCACCCGCAGTAAAGATACGCTGACACGGGCGGAGGAACTGGCGCTTGGTACGGATTACACCGTTTCGGCGGCGGAGGCGGTCAAGGATGCCGATCTCGTCATCGTCTCGGTGCCGGTCGGTGCTTCGGAAAGTGTGGCGCAGCAGATCGCGCCGCATCTGAAGCCGGGCGCCATCGTCACCGATGTCGGCTCCACCAAGGCTTCTGTTATCGCGCAGATGGCACCGCATATTCCTGACAACGTGCATTTCATTCCCGGCCATCCGCTGGCGGGTACGGAAAAATCCGGCCCGGATGCCGGTTTTGCCGGTCTCTTCCGCGAGCGCTGGTGCATCTTCACGCCGCTGCCGGGCACGGATGCCGCGGCGCTCGAAAGGCTGAAGGATTTCTGGCGAGCGCTCGGGTCGCGCGTGGATGAAATGGATGCCGAACACCACGACAAGGTTCTGGCGATTGTGTCGCATCTGCCGCACATCATCGCTTACAATATCGTCGGCACGGCGGACGATCTGGAGACGGTGACCGAATCGGAAGTCATCAAATATTCCGCCTCCGGTTTCCGCGATTTCACCCGTCTTGCCGCCTCCGATCCCACCATGTGGCGGGATGTCTGCCTGCATAACAAGGATGCAATCCTTGAGATGCTGGCGCGGTTTTCCGAAGACCTCGCTTCGCTGCAAAGGGCGATCCGCTGGGGAGAAGGCGACAAGCTGTTCGAACTGTTTTCCCGCACCCGCGCTATCCGACGCTCGATCGTCCAGGCCGGTCAGGATGTTGACGCGCCGGACTTTGGGCGTCACGCGCTGGATCAGAAGAAGTAGGGCGCATTTAGTCTCCCTCTGTCATCCTCGGGCTTGACCCGAGGATCCACGATTCGACGCAGCATGGATCCTCGGGTCAAGCCCGAGGATGACAGAGGGTATAAATCAACTGCTCAAATCGGCGGGATTTTCCCAAGCGGAATAAAGCCGCTGACCGTGGCGCGGCCACGATCTACCACGAGATCGACGGATGCCCGGTCACCGCCGCCGGCGAGCGCGCCGAGCAGTTTGCGGGCCGTATCGATGGTGGATTGCAACTGCGGGAAAACCTGCTTGGCATTGTCCGACCATGCGCCGAGCTTTTCGATCTCCAGCTTGAACTTGCCCGAAAGATAGCCCTCATTGTCGAAGGAGAAGGGGCCGCTGATGCGCATGGTGCGGCCCTCGCCAATATCGGCCACCAGCCGGCGAAGCTCGCCGCTCGCGCCATAAAGGCCCGATCTGTCGCTGCCGTCCACCATGCCCGCCTTGCCGGCAAGGGTGACATCGGCAATGGCGTTGAGGCGCGGAAGAACCTGCGGCCAATCCTTGATGACAGTTGCCGAATCGGTGAGCGTGATCGCGCCATCGAGATCGGCGCCGTTCTGGCGCAGATGCATTTCGGTCTTGACGGCATCGAAATCGATTGTCTGGCCGGTCACGGAAGAAACCGCCTGCGCTTTCAGCCCGTCGATGATGAGCGAGCTGCGGTCGATGCCCTTCAGCTTGGTAACGATGCTGGACTGCATGTTCTGCCAGGCGGCTGAGATCGTCAGGCCATGGGCGGAACGGATTTCCGCCGGCGAATCGAGTTCCCAGACGATGTGGCCGGGATTATAGACCTGCGCCGCCGAGCGAAGTTCGCCGAAGGAAGCCGAAACGCCGTTCTCCTTGTCATCCACCGTCACCCTGGAGCAGAAGAGACCGATGCGGAAGGGATAACCCTTGAAGGCGATGTCGCCGCATTCACCGCTGACGTTGCGGGCCTGCGAGGGGGCAATGACGTTCAGAACCGTCTGTTTCAGCCTATCGGCGGCATAAAACCACCCGGCGGTATAAAGTCCGATGACCACGAGGATGGCGATGGCGAGCCAGAGGAATTTTTTGGCGGTGCCGGATTGGCTTGACGCTGCCATATTGATCTCCGATGAACAGACTTCAGACAATTTTGATTTGGCTTGCGATATGGACGATTTTTGGGTCTTTGGCTACGGTTCGTTGATGTGGAACCCCGGCTTCGCCTTTGAAGAGCGGCAGCAGGCGCGGCTTCACGGGTATCGGCGCTCACTCTGCATCAGTTCCAATTTTTATAGGGGCACCGAAGAAAAGCCCGGTCTCGTTCTCGGTCTGGAGCGCGGCGGTTCCTGCCTTGGCGTCGCTTTCCGCGTGCGTGGAGAGGACCGGGAGCCGGTCATGGTCTATTTGCGCGAGCGCGAACTGGTGACGAATGTCTATAAGGAGCGGCTGGTTTCCATCGCGCTTTCCGATGGCAGGCGCAGCAGCGCCGTAACCTATGTGGCCGATCCCGCGCATAAGCAATATATCGGCGGTCTCGGCGTTGCCGAGTCGGCGACCATCGTTGCAGCCGCATCGGGCCGGTCCGGGCCGAATACGGATTATGTCTTCAACACCGTGCAGCATCTGCAGGAGATGGGCATTCGCGATTCCCTGCTGGAGAGCATCGCCAAAAATGTCGGCACGCTCGTTGCTCAGCCGGCGCCGGTTTCCTTGCCCTGAAGTTCGGCGATCCGCTTCACGGCGGTCGGCGGCAGCGGCAAATGCGGGTTGTTGCGCACGGTTTCCAGCAGCAGCTCGTCGCTCGCCTTTTCCGTCACATCGATCAGGCGCTTGAAGAACACGTCGGGGTCCAGCCCCGGCTCGATGGCCGGCAGGATACGCACCTTGAAATGGCCGGGATAACGCATGGTGGACCGGCGCGGCCAGAACAGGCCTGGATGCATGGCGACGGGAATGACCGGCACCTGAAGGTCCCGGTAAAGCCTTGCGATGCCATAACGATATTCAGGCTCCGCACCCGGCGGGCGGCGTGTGCCTTCGGGATAGATGATGAGTTCGCGGCCGGCGGCCATTTCCTCTTTCGCCCGCTCCATCACCTTCAGCATCACTTTGCCGCGGGCGGCGCGGTTGACCGGGATCATGCGCTGTTTCATGGCGTACCAGCCGAACAGCGGAATCCACAAAAGCTCGCGCTTCAGAATATAGACCGGATCGGGAAGATTGGGCAGCAGCGCGTAGGTATCCCAGAAGGACTGGTGCTTGGGCGCGAAGATGCAGCCGGTTTCGGGAATGTTTTCCAGCCCTTCGATCTCGAAGGTGGTGCCGACGATGGTTTTCATCAGCCAGTGGTTGGATCGCGCCCAATTCTTGGGAATTTCGTAGGCGATCTTGCGCGGCAGGATGAAATAGATCGGCGTCAGCACGATCATGCGGACAATCAGGTTGAGATAAAACAGCGTATTGAAAAGAAAAGAGCGCAGCTTGAGCATCAACAGCCTTCCCGGAGCGCAGCCGTCCCGAAGCCGTGCATATGCCTCGATACCGGATGCCGATGCCAGACGCCTACACGAAAACAAGGGGCCGCAGCAAGCACGTTCTCGCCGGTCAGGACGAAGCGCTTGTCGTCTTTATCCGGGAATAATCGGCGGCGGCCTTGCGCAGACCGTCGCCCTTGCCGAAACCGGTGAGGTCGCGTCCCGCCGCCGCCACGAACTTCAGATATTCGTAAAGCATGGTTCTCACCACATCCGGCTCCACGAACCAGTTGGTGCGGACAAGATCGGCGCTGATGACGGGATAGGCGATGAATTGCGTCTGCGGGCTGGCGCTGCGCAATTCATGCAGGCTGCGATGCATGTGGTAATTATTCGTGACGACGACGATGGAGGAATAATTGTGGTCGCGTATCCAGCTTGCGGCCTCACTGGCGTTGCCGATCGTATCGATCGCCTTGTAGCCCATGTCCACGCAGCAGGAAAACATGTCGGATGACCCTTGCGTCATCTTGCGGATTTGCGAGCGAGTGGTGGCCGGGTTGACGCCGGAAATCAGAAGCCGCTTGCCCACGCCGTCTCTGAGCAGGCCAACGGCCTGTTCGATGCGCTGATAACCGCCGGTAAGAACGATGATGGCATCGCCTCTCGCCCCCTCCGGCGGACGCATGGAGGCGACGGAATCGGCAAACCACAGGAAACCGCCGGAAAATGCGCCGAGCGCAATGACGCAAAGCAGGATGAGGACGCGAATAAAACGGCGCAAAGGACCGCGTCGCGACAACAGGCCTTTTCTGGCCGGCCGCGCCGTCGTCTGATCCTGGTCCATCCGACTCACAAACATTCCTCCTGAATACTCGCCGATTAAGGCAAGGAACAGGCATTTTTGTCCACCGTCTGCAGGTTACATCCGGCTTGTGACGGTTTCAGTTTTCCCGCGGGGTTATCGGGGATAACCTCACGATGCAAGCCCATCGCTTTTCGAAGGATCGGAGCGGACGCGGTCGATATCGTCGATGGTGCGGATGACGGTTATACGAGCCGTGAGGGTGGTCAAAAGCGCGATGACGATCATCGTCATGGCGATGCCGAGATACCCGCCGAGACCCACCGAAAACGAGCCGAAAAGCGCGCTTGCCTGATCGCTCTGCGGCGTGGCGACAGTGCTCGATTGCCAGAAACCGGCGACAAGGAATACGCCGGCGGCCAGTGCGCTGCCGGCCGCCGCCCCCTTGAGGCTGATCTTCAGGAAGTGCTTCTGGAATTCACGCGCCACAAAGCTGCTTTCGGCGCCGACAAAATGCAGAACCTCGACGATATGCCGGTTGCCGGAAAGCGCGCCGCGCGTCGCAAACACCACCGTCAGCACCATGGCGGTGAACACGAGGATAAGAACACCGACGCCGATCATGACAGTGGTTCTGGCCATGGAGACCAGCCTGTCGACCCACGTGCGGTGGTCGTCCAGAAATGCCTGCGGAATTTCGGCCTTCAGCATATCCCGCATCGCCTGGAAATCGGGTGGATTGTTTTCGTCGATGGTGATGACGACGAGACGCGGCACCGGCAGTTCCGAAAGATCGAGACCGCTGCCGAGCCACGGCTCCAAAAGGCGCGACGTTGCCGCATCGTCGAGGATGGTACCATCCCGCGTGCCCACGAAGGTAAGCGCCAGATTGCGCGCCTTGTTTAGCGCCGCATTCATGTCCAGCCCGTCCTCGGGCTTGATCTGGATGGTGATCTCGCGGGAAATCTGGCTCTGCCAGGTGGCGGCGGTGGCGCGCACCATGGAGACGGCACCAAGGGTGAGGCAGGCGAGAAAGGCCATGATGGCGATCACCACCATCAGCGCATTGCCCTGAATGTTGGAAGGCGGCAGGATCGGCGCCATCGGGCGGATGCGCATGGGCGGGCGCTTCGGCTGCGCCGCTTCCGGCTTCAACGGCTTGCGGTTGATCTCATTCATAGATATCGAGCCGCCCTTCAGTGAGGATCATCCGGCGCGCATCGATCTGGTCCATCAGGCCAAAATCATGGGTGGCGATGACAACGGCCGTGCCCAGCCGGTTGAGTTCCAGGAAAAGGTTGAGAAGGCGCTTGGCCATCGGTGGATCGACGTTGCCGGTCGGCTCGTCGGCCAGCAATATTTCCGGCTGGTCCATGAGTGCGCGGGCGATGGCGGCACGCTGCTTTTCCCCGCCGGAAAGAATGGCCGGCAGCACGTTGATGCGCTCGCCAAGGCCGACCCATTTCAGAAGTTCTATCACGTCGTTGCGATAGGCGCTCTCTTCCTTACCGCGCACGCGGAGCGGCAGGGCGACGTTTTCATAGGTCGTCAGATGGTCGAGCAGCCGAAAGTCCTGAAACACTATACCGACGCGACGGCGCAGCATCGGCAACTCGCTACGTGGAATGCGCGAAACGTCACGGTTGAACATGCGGATATGCCCGCGCGTAGGCTGCAGCGACATCAAAAGCAGGCGGAGCAGCGTGGTCTTGCCGGCACCCGAAGGGCCGGTCAGAAACTGGAACGAACCCTTGGGGATATCGAAGGTCATGTCCCTCAGGATCTCGGGTCCCATGCCGTAACGCAACCCGACATTTTCGAAATGGATCAACGGACTTCCAGTCTCTTCGTTTCGTGGTGCTTCGCAAGCCGCTGGCGCATGAGGCCCGGACGGCGCGGTCTAACCCGGTTCCGGTGGCCTGTGCGAGCCGTTTTTGCGAAGCATTAACCAATTAAATTTAAAACTTGGCAGGATTCGTTGCAATGCCCAGTTTTGCGGGCCGGAAAACCTCACCCAAGGAATTCTATGGCTATGTTCCGTTCATCTCGCCGGCAAGCGGCATTCGATTTCGACCTCCTGATGCCGGAAACGCCGGTACGCCGCACGGCGCGGGCGGCAAATCCCGACCGCGATGTGGTAGACGCGGAATTTGTCACCATCAAGGAAAACCGTTCGCGGCAACCCGGAAACGACAATCGCGGTGCAGCGCGCCGGCAGGTGAAAAAAACGCCCGTTACCCTCGCCATTCTTTGCCTCGCTTTCATCGGCTGGGTGGATCGCAGATTGTCTCGCCTGTCGGCGGATGCCTATTCGGCGCTGGTGGCCGGCCTCGCCATTTTTGTCTTCGTATGTTCGGGCGGCCTCTCGGTCGTGGTGCCGGAAAAGACGGCTGTCGCGGCCTCGGTCAATCCTCTCGCCATTTCCCATGTCACCGTAACCCCGCAGGAAGCAGGTGGCATGGATATCCTGCTCATCAACGGCATCGTGGAAAACAATGGCGGCAATCTGGAAGAGGTGCCTGCCCTGCGCGCCGATCTCTTCGCCGCCAAGGGGCAGCTGGTAGCCAGCATGGTCATCGAGCCGCCGGTCAAGGAAATGCAGCCCGGTTTCAGCCACGGTTTTTCGGCAAAGTTGCGCCATCCCGGTGGAAAAACGCCTGAGATCAAGCTTTCCTTCGTCGAGGCGGGTGCGTCTGAACGCTGACTGTGCTAACGCGTGTCTTCTATTTTTACTGAAAGGTAAAATCGGCAAGGCGCAGCACAGGAGTAAGAATGCCCGTCGTCCGTGGAAAAAACATCGAGCCGCTTTATAGCGCCGAGCAGATCGCCGAGCGCAATCGCGACATGGCCAAGCACATCGCCAGCGGCCCGACCAAGGATTTACTGGTCATTGCCGTGCTCAAGGGATCGTTCATTTTCGCGGCCGATCTTATCCGCGCACTGCATGACAGCGGCCTTGCTCCTGAGGTCGAGTTCATCACGCTGTCGAGCTATGGCGCCGGCACGGTGTCGCAAGGGGTCAGGATCGTCAAGGATATCGACAGCGACGTGAAGGACCGTGATGTGCTCCTGATCGACGATATTCTCGAATCCGGCCGCACGCTGCGTTTCGCCAAGGAACTGCTTTACGAGCGCGGTGCGCGCAATGTCACCATCGCGGTGCTTCTCGACAAGAAAGTGAAACGCAAGGAAGATCTGGAGGCCGATTATGTCGGTTTCGAATGTCCTGATTATTTCGTCGTGGGTTACGGCATGGACGTGGCTTATGCCTTCCGCGAATTGCCCTTCGTCGGCGTCGTGACCGGCGACGCCTGAGTACTTCGTCGTGCCGGAACGGCACAGCACGGAGACGCCTCATTAACCATTCACCCAGCGAAGGGCTGGGTGTTTACCTCTTGAAAAGAGGAGCCTGCGATGTTGCTCACGGCTGGAAATGATGCCCAGGAGCAATGAATAATGGCGAAGATTCTGATTACCGAAGACGAGGATGCACTGCGGGCTTTCGTCGCTCGCGCGCTGCGTCTCGACGGTCACGAGACCTATGAGGCGGCGGATGGCGAGCAGGGGCTGGAGAAGCTCCAGGAAACCAGTTTCGATCTTCTTCTTTCGGATATCCGCATGCCGGTCATGGATGGCATCGAGCTGGCGCACCGCGCCGCCGAAAGCTTCCCGGCCATGCGCATTTTGCTGATGACGGGTTATGCCGAGCAGCGTGAACGGGCTGATGATCTGGCGACGAAGATTGTGGATGTGGTTTCCAAACCCTTCGCGCTTCCGGATATTCGCAAGGCCGTGGCGCGGGCGCTTGCGGCGTGAGTGATAAGATCACACAGATTTGAGGAAGGCGGCCCCATGGGTCGCCTTTTTGTTGCGGAGTTGTCAACTCTCTCCTCGTCATGCTCGGGCCTGTCCCGAGCATCTGCGACGTATCGGTTTCATGGGAGGTTGACAGATCCTCGGCACAAGGCCGAGGATGACGTCAAAGTGTTTCGCGACGCGCCTAGTAGCTTTCGCCGCGGCCTGCTCTTCCGGAAAGTCACGAAATTAAAGTGGCGGGCCGGATCGCCGTGAATGGCTTCTGATCCTCACCGTATATCCAGCAACCGCTCCAGATACCGCCGCTCGATTTCACCGGGCGGGTTGTTGCCGAGTTTTTCGCGGATAGCCTCGAGGATTTCGCGGGCGCGCTGCACGTCGATTTCATCCGGCACTTTCACCTGGTCGCCGAAATCCGGGCCGGTGGTGCTGCGCGGGCGGCCGAGCGGGTCGCGGCCGTTCTGACCGCCCTGGCCCGCCATGCCCTCCTGACCCTGTCCGGGCTGCTGGCCCTGCTGGCGCATGGCCTGCATGATCTGGCCCATCATGTCCTGCGCACCCTGGCGCAGCGCATTCAGCGCATTGCCCTGACCTTCGACCGCCTGCTCGCCCTGGCCCTTGCCCAGTGCCTCGCCGGCTCCTTCCATTTCCTGCTGTGCCTTGCCGAAGTTCTCGCCCGGTTCCATGCCGAGATCACGAAGGCCCTGCTGCAATTCGCCGAGCTGCTTGCCGAGCGCATCCTGCTGGGCCCGCAGGTTTTTCAGCGCGTCGCGCAATTGTTCGGCCGTCATCCGGTCGCTTGGCTGTCCGCCCTGCTGGTCATTCTCACCCTGTTGGTCCTGCTGTCCCTCTTGCGGCTGCTGGCCGTTTTCACCCATCTGCTGTTCGTCTTCGCCGCCCTGTTGCGGGTCGCCGCGCTGCATCCGGTCGCGCAGCGCCTGATCGAGCTTGAAGGTCTCGTCCATCAATTTCTGCTGCTGCTGCAGTATTTCGCCCAGCTTGTCGATCTGCTGGCGCATCTTGCTGCTCTGCTGCTGCCCCTGCTGGCCCTGACGCTGCGGGCGGCCCGCCTGCAGATTGTTCATCATGCGCTGCAGCTGCGAGAGCATTTCCTGCGCGGCGTCGCGATTACCGGAGCGGGCAAGGTTCTCGATCTGGTTCATCATGTTTTCCAGATCGCGCTGACGTAGAACGTTCTGCGCCTGCTGGTTCATGTTGGCCTGCGGCGCATTCTGCATGCGCTGCGCAAGCTCGCTCATGAACTGCTGCATCGCCTCGCGCAGTTCCTGCATCAACCTGGCGATTTCCTCGTCGGAGGCATTGCGCTGAAGCGCTTCGGAAAGCGCATTCTGCGCATCGCGCAGGCGCCTTTCGGCTTGCGAAAGATCGCCGTCCTCGATGCCGAGCGCGATTTCCCAGAGATAATCGGCCGTGTCCTTCAGCATCTCCTCATTATAGGCGAGCCGCATGCGGGTCTGGGCCGATTGCAGCAGGAGATAATGGGTGGTGTTGGGAATGGTCTCTTCCGGGCGCAGGCCCACCGCCTCGTTATAGGCGATAGCTTTCGGCATCTGGCGCGTATCGAGCGAGAATATCTGCCGCTGCTCGGCAATGGAAGCGGCCAGCGGTTCGGAGAAATTGCGGCCCGGCAGCACCATTTCATGCGCGGGGCTACGACCCGTCTGGCCGGCACCGTCCGTCGCCACCAGTGTGATGCGCACGCGCTTTCCCGCCATCGGATGTTCGGTCAGGTTGCGGCTGGTCAGGCCCTTGATCTCGCGATTGTTCTGCCGCGGCAGATCGAGCTTGAATTCCGGCGGCGGGTAAAGCGCGCTTGCACCTTCCGCAACGCCCACAGGTTCGATGATGGCGTGGGCTTCCTTCAGCCCATAATCGTCCTTGGCGGTAAAGCCCACTTCCAGCGCGCCGTTAACGGCCCGGCGCGGCATGTTGTCGAAGGCGATGCTGGGCGGCTGGTCGGCGATGACGTTGAACACCCATTGTTCGCCATTGGCGGTAATCATGCCGCTTTCGGTAACATCCATGGTGAAGGTGCGCGGCGCGACGGGCTGATCCGCCGAACGAACCGGCGTCTGAACGGCGATATCGCCGCTTGCGCTGTCGACACGCGCCGTTTCCGGCGCAAGCTTTTGCAGCGCGCCTGCCATTTCAGGCTCGAAAGTCACTTCCTCGCCGCCATCGCCGCCGGTCATGCGGATCGTCAGCTTGGAGGATTGCGGCACGGAAACCGCGTCACGGTTGGTTGCGTCACGTCCGGTCAGGAAAATCGGCGCGCGACCGGTATAGGATGGCGGCGTGACCCACGCGTCGAGACGAATATCGGGATTGAGCGGACCGACGGCCGGTCGGCTACGGAAGGCATCCGCAATCGTGCCCGCGCCGTTGGAATAGGAAAAACCGAAGGCGGCGGCCAGAAGAAGGGCGGGAATGGCGCGCAGCGCCAGACGGTCATAACGGGCGATATCGGGTTTCGGCAGGCCCGCATTCAGCGCGGCAATGCGCTCCGCCATGCGGATCTGGTGTTCTTTCCACAGCGTTCGGGAAAAGGGCGTATCCAAGGCGGGCTCGTCCTCCTGCACGCCAACCGGCTGGTGCGAGAGACCGTTGCGGTCTTCAAGCAGGCGCGA
The DNA here is from genome assembly GCF_027498475.1 of Agrobacterium salinitolerans. Lineage (NCBI taxonomy): Bacteria > Pseudomonadati > Pseudomonadota > Alphaproteobacteria > Hyphomicrobiales > Rhizobiaceae > Agrobacterium > Agrobacterium salinitolerans. Next base: position 56,622 of record NZ_JAPZLN010000002.1, read on the forward strand.
GGCTTCATGATCCGTCGGCCATTTCAGCCGAAGGATCGGTAAAAGCGTGGCGATGAAACTGAAAACCAGCACGAAAACGACGCCGAGCCGCAGGAAATCCGGCATATGCCGGTAGAGGCCGAACCAGGCAAGGGCTAGAAACACGGCGGCGATGGAAAGTGGCCACAGCGTTTTCGGCGCAATTTTCTCCGAGAGCAGCACGATTTTTGCGAAGAAGCGCTTGGCGACGACCTGGCGGGCAAGGTCCGGCCGCTGCGCAAACGCACCAGTCGCGCGCTTTCCGCCAGTCTTGTCCTCTCCGGCTGTGGTCATCAATCCGTTCTCCCGGTTCTGGCCACGTCGAACGCCATTCCCGGAACGGCGAGCTGTCTGTATCACGGGGGCAAGGATAACATTCTTTGTGGCGAAGACGAGGGCGCCCAAGCCCTCGGCCCCATTTTTTAGGCAGCTTCGCTTGATTGTGATCGGCAAACCGGTGATACGGGCGAGCTCAATCGAGCCAGGCGGGTACGGAATCGAGCGCGATCAACTCTTCATAGGTGCCGCGCGGACGGATCACGTGGAATTTGTCGTCCTTCACCAGCACTTCCGGCACCAGCAGGCGGGAATTATAGGTGCCGGCCTGCACCGCGCCATAAGCGCCGGCGGAGCTGACGGCAATCAGATCGCCCGGCTGCGGTGCCGCCATCTCGCGGTCGAGCGCCAGATAATCGCCGGTCTCGCAGACCGGGCCGACAATATCGGCCTTAATGCGCGGCGTGTTTTCGGCCGGCTGCACCACCGGGCGGATGCCGTGATATGCCTCGTAGAGCGTCGGGCGGATAAGGTCGTTCATGGCGCCGTCAACGATCACGAAGGTCTTTTCGCCGCCATCCTTCACATAGATCACTTCGGTCACCAGAATACCGGCATTGCCGACGATCAGTCGACCAGGTTCGGTGACGATCTTGCAGTTGAGGCTCTTCAGCTCATTCTTGACGATATGCGCATAGGCATCCGGCAGTGGCGGCGGGTTGTTGTCATCGCGATAGGGAATGCCGAGACCGCCGCCAATATCGACATGGCTGATCGTGTGGCCGTCGCCGCGCAGCGCCTCGACGAGTTCGCGCAGCAGCCGGAAAGCGTCCTCGAAAGGCTGCAATTCGGTGATCTGGCTGCCGATATGCATGTCGATGCCGGTCACTTCGATGCCGGGCAGGGTGGCGGCATGGGCATAAACCGCGCGGGCGCGTTCATAGGAAATGCCGAACTTATTTTCTTTCTTGCCGGTGGAAATCTTGGCGTGGGTGCGGGCATCCACATCCGGATTGATACGGAAGGAGACATGCGCCCGTTTGCCGGCCTTGACGGCGCGCAGGTTGAGGACTTCCAGTTCCGGCTCGGATTCGATGTTGAAGCAATAGATGCCGGCATCCAGCGCATAGTCCATTTCCGCAACCGTCTTGCCGACGCCGGAGAACATGATGCGGCTTGCCGGCACGCCGGCTGCAAGTGCGCGGCGCAATTCGCCGCCGGAGACGACGTCGATGCCGGCGCCGAGCTTTGCAAGCGTTTTCAGCACCGCCTGATTGGAATTGGCCTTCATGGCGTAACAAACCATGGCGTCCACATCCGCGAAAGCGCCTGCGAACACCTTGTAGTGGCGTTCCAGCGTTGCCGTGGAATAGACGTAGAAGGGCGTGCCGACCGCCTTGGCGATCTCCGGCACGGGCACGTTTTCGGCGTGCAGCACGCCGTCGATATAGCCAAAATGGTTCACGGCTTTTTACCCGTCAGAGAAGCTTGTCGAGAATGAACGGACGCTCAGCCGTCGCCGGCTTCGGTTCGCTTCCATCGGCGGCGCGTTTGTTGCGCATTTCGACCGGCGTGCTCGGCGGATCGATGTCGCCCTTACGCCCGCAGGCGGAAAGAGCAAGGCTGACGGCGAGCGTCATGCCGATGGGAACGATGAGTTTGCGCGCGGTTTTTGAAAGCATGGGCCTGTCCAAAGGAAATATGTGCCTCTCTGATAACGAAAAACAGGGCGCTTGTGCACCCTGTTTCTTGTGATCGCATTGTAACGCGAATTTATCAGTTGCGTTCACGCCACCAGGCGATCTGCTTGCGCACCTCCGAAGGGGCCGTGCCGCCGAAACTCGTGCGGCTGGCGACCGATGCTTCTACGGACAGAACGTCAAAAACACCCTTGGTGATGCCGGGGTGGATGGCCTGCAATTCTTCCAGCGAAAGATCGGCGAGATCGCAGCCTTTTTTTTCCGCCAGCGCTACGGCATTGCCGGTCACATGGTGGGCATCGCGGAAGGGCAGGCCCGCTTCGCGCACCAGCCAGTCGGCAAGATCGGTAGCGGTGGAATAACCCGAACCGGCGGCGGCGCGCATACGGTCCTTGCGCACTTCAAGGTCGCGGATCATGCCGGTCATGGCGGCAATCGCCAGTTCCAGGCTTTCGGCGGCATCGAAAACCTGTTCCTTGTCTTCCTGCATGTCCTTGGAATAGGCGAGCGGCAGGCCCTTCATCACTGTCAGAAGGGCGATCAGCGAGCCGTTGATGCGGCCGGTCTTGGCGCGCACCAGTTCGGCGGCGTCGGGGTTTTTCTTCTGCGGCATGATCGACGAGCCGGTGGAAAAGGCGTCCGACAGGCGGATGAAGCCGAATTGCGGCGTCGACCAGATGACGATCTCTTCGGCGAGACGCGACAGATGCGTGGCACAGATAGAAGCGATGGACAGGAATTCCAGCGCGAAATCGCGATCGGAGACGGTGTCGATGGAATTGCGGGTCGGCTCGCGGAAACCGAGTGCCTTGGCCGTCATGTGGCGGTCGATGGGATAGCCGGTGCCGGCAAGGGCGGCTGCGCCGATCGGGCTTTCGTCCAGATGCTCGATGGCGTGGCGCACGCGGGCGCGGTCACGGCCGAACATTTCCACATAGGCCATGCAATGATGGCCGAAGGTCACCGGCTGCGCCGTCTGCAGATGGGTGAAGCCCGGCATCACGGTATCGGCATTTTCTTCGGCGCGGTCGAGGAAGGCGGCGATGAGGGCGGTCAGCATCCCCTCCGTCTTCTGCAGTTCTTCCTTGACCCACAGGCGGAAATCGAGCGCCACCTGGTCGTTGCGCGAGCGGGCGGTGTGCAGGCGACCAGCCGCTGTGCCGATGAGGGTCGCAAGGCGCGCTTCGATATTCATGTGAATATCTTCGAGTTTGCGCGAAAATTCGAAGGTGCCGGCTTCGATCTCTGACAGGATCGTGTTCAGACCCTCGATGATCTTGTCTTTATCTTCAGGCGAAATAATGCCTTTAGATGCCAGCATGGTGGCATGCGCCATAGAGCCGCGGATATCCTGGGCGTAAAGCTTCTTGTCGAAGCCGATGGAGGCATTTATCTCTTCCATGATGGCAGATGGCCCGGAAGCGAAACGCCCGCCCCACATCTGGTTGGAGGATTTCTGATCTGTGCCGTCAGCCATGTTAAGTGCCCTGGAGTATTCGATGACAGAAAAAACGCCGTTCAGGCTTCCTTCCGCCAAATTGGTTGCAATTGCTGCCGTGGCCGGTGTGCTCGCCGGTGCTGGCGCGGTCTGGTTCAGGCATATTGGGTCTGAGAGCCCGGTTCAAGGGGCAGCGGTGGCAGACGGCGGTTTATGTGAGGGTGCGGCAAACCGCATCGCCTCGCTGAAACCGTTTCTGAAAGGGCAGGTCGCGGCCATGTCGGCGGCGGACAGGCCGCGCATCATTCCGCTGTCCTTCAAGGGGCCGCAGTCGCAAGACATGACGCTTGCCGATCTCAAGGGCAAAGCGGTTCTTCTCAATCTCTGGGCCACATGGTGTGTGCCCTGCCGCGAAGAGATGCCGGCGCTGAACGCGCTGGAGAAGGAAAAGGGCGGCGAGAATTTCGAGGTCGTTGCCGTCAACATCGATACTGGCGCGGATGAAAAACCGAAAGCCTTTATGGATGAATACAAGATCGATGCTCTGAAGCACTACCGCGACAGCTCCATGGGCGTCTTCAACGTTCTGAAAAAGGAAGGTCTTGCTTTCGGCCTGCCGGCAACCCTGCTGCTGGATGAAAACGGCTGTCTGCTCGCGGCCATGAACGGCCCGGCGGCGTGGGACAGTGAAGACGCCGAGGCGCTGGTGACCGCGGCTACTGGAAAATGATGCGGTGGCCGGAATATTGGGCACTATGAGCCGTAACCGCCGTCAACGCCCGGCTTTCCAGCGGACGGGCCGGTGCAGACAAGCCCGTACCCGCCTCGTATAATGATACTGGCTTCCGCCATGAATGGGTGCCGATATGGAGTTGCTAATTCCCCGGCTTGGTCTTGCTCTCGCCATCGGCCTGCTCGTCGGCCTTGAGCGCGGCTGGCGGGAGCGCGATGCGCCGGCGGGCAGCCGTACCGCCGGGATCCGGACCTATGGCATTACCGGTCTGCTGGGGGGCGTCTTCGGCGTGTTGGCCGCAGAGCAGAATAGCGTTTTCGCTTTTGCGGCGGGTTTTCTGGGGTTCGCATTCAGTTTTTCATGGTTCAAGCTGCGCGAAGCGCGTCATGACAATGATTTCAGTGTCACCGGCGTGGTTGCGGCTCTCTGCGTCTTTGCCCTCGGCGGGCTTGCGGTAACGGCGCAATATCAGGCGGCGGCGGCTGGTGCTGCTGCCCTTGCGGCATTGCTTGCCGGCAGGGAAGTTCTCCACCGCCTGCTGAAACGGCTGACTTGGGTCGAGCTCCGCTCCGCGCTGGTGCTTGCCGTGATGACCGCCGTTGGCCTGTCGATCCTTCCGAACCGGGCGATCGATCCGTGGGGCGGCTTCAACCCGTGGGAAATATGGCTGTTCACCGTGCTCAGCGCCGCGATCTCCTATTGCGGCTATATTGCCGTGCGCCTCCTCGGCTCAACTCGCGGCCTGCTGGTGACCGGGCTGGCGGGCGCCCTTGTTTCATCGACCGCTGTAACTGCCAGCTTCGGGCAGAAGGCGAAAAGCGGTGAAAACGCGTGGCCTCTGGCCGGTGTGGCGGTGCTGGCCGCGGCTGTATCGTTGCTCCGGATTCTCGTTATCGTTCTCGCCCTCTCGCTGACAACGTTTTCGCTTATCGCACCGGCGACGCTGACTGCGGCACTGGTTCTCGGATTGAGCGGCGCCGGCCTGATAAGGCTGCAGGACACGCAGACCGGGCAAGAACTCAATGCAAAAAACCCGTTCGACTTGGCGCCCCTTGCCATCTTCGCCGCGCTTTTCGCCGCAACGCGAACGCTGAATGCCGTTCTTCTCGTCTGGATCGGCGCCGGCGGCTTCATCGCGCTCACGGCTCTGTCCGCCATATTCGATGCCGATGTCGCGGTTCTCAGTGCGTTGCGAACCAGCGCGCAGAGCATTTCGCCGGACATTTTGGCCAGCGCAATCCTCGCCGCTCTCGCCGCCAACGCGGCAGGACGCGTATTCGTCGCCGCCGTTTCCGGAACGCTCGTTTATTGCGGATTGCTTACGGCAGCATCCATCTTTGCCGCGGGTGTCGGAGCGGTTACCTATTTGCTGATTGCCTGAGGGTTCAGCCGAAGGCAGAGACGATATTGGTCCGGGCTCAGCGCGTCGGAACCGGCGCCTCACCCCGATAATCGTAGAAGCCGCGGCCGGATTTGCGGCCGAGCCAGCCGGCCTCGACATACTTGACCAGCAGCGGGCAGGGGCGGTATTTGCTGTCGGAGAGACCGTCATGCAGCACCTGCATGATCGACAAACAGGTATCGAGGCCGATGAAATCGGCAAGCTGCAGCGGTCCCATCGGGTGGTTGGCGCCAAGTCGCATGGCTGTGTCGATGGCTTCCACCGAACCGACGCCCTCATAAAGCGTATAGATCGCCTCGTTGATCATCGGCAGCAGGATGCGGTTGACGATGAAGGCCGGGAAATCTTCGGCAACGGTGATCGCCTTTTCGAGCGTCCGCACATAATCCTTGGCCGCGTCGAAGGTCTTTTCATTGGTGGCGATGCCGCGCACCAGTTCCACCAGCTTCATGACGGGGACCGGGTTCATGAAGTGGATGCCCATGAACTGTTCGGGACGGTCGGTGGCCGATGCAAGCCTAGTGATGGAAAGTGACGAGGTGTTGGTGGCGAGAAGCGCTTCCGGCTTCAGAACCGGGCAGACCTGCGTGTAGATCTTGCGCTTGATCTCTTCGTTTTCCGTAGCAGCCTCGATGACAAGATCCATCGGCGCCAGATCATTGACGTCGGTCGATCCGCTGATGAGCGTCAGCGCCTGCTTGCGGGCCTCGTCGGAAAGCTTGCCATTGGTGACCTGGCGGGCGAGATTGCCGTTGATCGTGGCAAGGCCGGCCTCAATGCCTTCCTTCGAAAGATCGTAGATGTGGACCCTGTATCCGGCAATGGCGGAAACATGCGCTATGCCACACCCCATCTGACCGGCTCCGATGACACCGATATTCTTAAAGGGGGCGGTCATATGCTGTTCTCCCATGTGCTGCATATAGTAATTCGCTGGCGATGTTACGCATATCGCCGAAAAAGAGAAGGCGGCGCGTTCAAAAAACGCGCCGCCTTCATCATGTATTTAAAATCAAAGGGCTTTTTGCAGTTCCGGCAGCGCCTCGAACAAGTCTGCGACGAGACCGTAATCGGCAACCTGGAAAATCGGCGCTTCTTCATCCTTGTTGATGGCGACGATGACCTTCGAATCCTTCATGCCGGCCAGATGCTGGATGGCACCGGAAATACCGGCCGCGATGTAAAGCTGCGGCGCGACCACCTTGCCTGTCTGCCCCACCTGCCAGTCATTCGGCGCGTAGCCGGCATCGACGGCAGCGCGCGACGCACCAACGGCGGCGCCCAGCTTGTCAGCGACGGGAAGGATGACTTCCTTGAATTTTTCCGAAGAGCCAAGCGCACGGCCGCCGGAGATGATGATCTTGGCGGAGGTCAGTTCCGGACGATCTGACGAGGCCAGCGCGTCGGAAACGAAGCTGGAGACACCGGGGTTTTCAGCGGCTGCAATGGTTTCGACTGCCGCCGAACCACCTTCTGCCGCTGCCGCAAAGGCGGTCGGGCGCACGGTGATGACCTTCTTGGCGTCGCTTGCCTGAACCGTCTGGATGGCGTTGCCGGCATAGATCGGTCGCTTGAAGGTATCGGGGCTGACGACCTCGATGATTTCCGAGACCTGCGCCACGTCGAGAAGGGCCGCAACGCGGGGCGCTACGTTCTTGGCGGATGCCGTCGCCGGGGCGATGATGACATCATAAGAGGGGCTGAGCGAAACGATCAGTGCCGCCAGCGGCTCGGCGAGCGCATTGGCATAGGAGGCGTCGTCGGCGAGCAGCACCTTGGAAACGCCCGTCAGCTTCGCGGCCGCGTCGGCCGCCGCTTTCGCGCCAGAGCCAGCGACCAGCACGTGGACGTCGCCGCCGATCTGCGTTGCCGCCGTCAGCGTCTTGCCCGTCAGGTCGGAAAGGGTTGCGTTGTCGTGTTCTGCCAGAAGAAGAATGGCCATAAGAATATCTCCCTTTTCCGAAACCTTAGAGGACGCCGTCGGCTTTGAGCTTTTCGACCAGTTCGGCAACCGAGCCAACCTTGATGCCAGCCTTGCGGCCCGCGGGCTCCTCGGTCTTCAGCACCTTCAGGCGCGGCGAAACGTCGACGCCGAAATCGGCCGGGGCCTTTTTGTCGAGCGGCTTCTTTTTTGCCTTCATGATGTTGGGCAGCGAGGCGTAACGCGGTTCGTTCAGACGAAGATCGGTGGTGACGACGGCGGGAAGTTTCAGTTCAACCGTCTGCAAACCGCCATCGACTTCACGGGTAACCGCGACCTTGCCGTCGGACGGTACGACCTTGGAGGCAAAGGTGCCCTGGCCCCAGCCGAGAAGGGCTGCCAGCATCTGGCCGGTCTGGTTCGAATCGTCATCGATCGCCTGCTTGCCGACGATGACGAGACCGGGCTGCTCGGCCTCGGCCACACCCTTCAAAAGCTTGGCGACGGCGAGCGGCTCGACCGTCTCGTCGGTCTCGATCAGGATAGCGCGGTCGGCGCCCATGGCGAGCGCGGTGCGCAGCGTTTCTTCCGCCTTGGCCGGGCCGATGGAGACGACCACGACCTCTTCGGCCTTGCCGGCTTCCTTCAGACGAAGGGCCTCTTCCACCGAGATTTCGTCGAACGGATTCATCGACATCTTCACATTGGCAAGCTCAACGCCTGAACCATCCGATTTTACGCGGATCTTCACGTTGTAATCGACGACTCGTTTGACGGGGACAAGGATCTTCATCGGCGGCTTTCCTCAAACTCCTGTCCGCTTTGGCCAGTTGACCGCGCGGACCTCCAAAAACAGGTTGGCGACATGGATAAGCATTTTTCCCGCAATTACAACGGAGCAATCTTCATTATCGCATGCGCGTAAGGCATATCTTACGTTGACGTTCACGTAAATACTCTATCTCTTTTGCAAGAGCTCATCTGCTCCCGTCATAGCCCCGTTCGATTTGCGACAACCCCGCCGTTTGCGACGGATTCTTGAACTGCGCCGCCCTTGGCGGAACAATCGTGCGGTCAAACAGGGGAACGCCCCGCCTGCGCATGAAAATCACCATGATCGCGCCAGCCATGATGCCGCCGACATGCGCGCCCCAGGAGACGTTTTCCTCAAGTCCGAGCGCCAGCATCAAGAACTGCTGGCCGATCCACAGCGCCAGCGGAACGAAGGCGGGCAAGGGAAGCGGAATGCGCATGAGAACCAGCACCCAGACGCGAACCCTGGGATGCAGAAGGAAATAGGCCGCGACGACGCCCGAAACCGCACCCGAAGCGCCGATCAGCGGCCCTTCCGAGGTGGGGGCGACGAAACCGTGAAACAGGGCGCCGGCAATCGCGCAGACGACATAGAAGATCAGGAAACGGAAATGGCCGAGCGCATCCTCGACATTGTCGCCGAAGACCCAGAGAAACAGCATGTTGCCGGCCAGATGCCAGAAATCGAGATGCAGGAAAGCATAGGTGACAACGGTCAGGTCATCGGGAACGACCTGCAGGGCGGGTTCCAGATAGGCGTAGTCGAACACCACTGCCGGAATGAAACCGAGGCCGAGCGCTGCTGCATTGGCCTGCACGTCGCTGGCAAGGACGCCGGTGAACAGCCAGACCAGCACATTGACCACGATCAGACCGATCGTCACATATTGCAGACGGATATGTTTGAGGGAATTCGCATCGTGCAGCGGTATGAACATCGAACGCCCTTTGGTTGCGTCGTTGAAACGCTTTAGCGGTTCTTGCCGGGAACCCACAATATGTCGGCCTTGCCGGCCTCATTGGCGAAGCGGGCGGCGACGAACAGGAAATCGGACAGGCGGTTGGCGTATCTCAGCGCCGCCGGGCTGACGATCTCGTTCTCAGCGACGGACAGTTCCACCATCAGTCTCTCCGCCCGCCGGCAGACGGTGCGCGCCATGTGCAGATTGGCCGCTGCCGCGCTGCCGCCCGGCAGCACGAAAGAGGTCAGCGGTTCAAGCGCGACATTGAGATCGTCGATTTCGTTTTCCAGCCGCGTGACCTGGCTTTCGACGATGCGCAGCGGCTCGTAAGAAAGCGGCTCGCCATTGTCAGGCGTGGCGAGATCGGCGCCGAGGTCGAAAAGATCGTTCTGTATCCGGAACAGCATGGCATCCAGCTTTTCAATCCCGCCCGTATAAAGCCGCGCGACACCGATCGCCGAATTGGTCTCGTCGACCGTGCCGTATGCCTCGACGCGAAGGTCGTGCTTGAGGCGACGCGGGCCGGAAACCAGAGCGGTCGTGCCCTTGTCGCCGGTGCGGGTGTAGATCTTGTTCAGCTTCACCATGTCAGCGGCCACCGCCGGTGAGCCAGAGGGTGAACATGATCAGCACAATCGCCACGGCCTGCAAAAGCAGGCGAAGCTGCATCAGCTTGTTGGAACGGTTGGCGTCCTGTCCCTTCAGCATGTTGAAGAGGCCGCGTATCAGTACGATGACGACGAGGCCCATAACGATAAGGGCCAGAACGGTGGTGAAGCCGGACATGCGGTATTACTCCTCCTCAATCGAATCTGCGCAGCAGACGATAGAAAAGTCCGGCAGGCAAGAGCCGTTTCAGGATAAGCCCCTGTTTGGCCGGCACGGTAACGGGATAATGCGGCTTCGGGTTTGCCGCCGTCAGTGCGTGTTTCAACACGGTATAAACGGCGTCCGGACCAAGCTTGTGGCGGCTGACGGGGCCGGAACCATCCATGCGCGCCAACTGGCGTTTATATTCCGCCGCATGGGCTGAATTTTCGAGATCGATGTGCTCGTTGATATGGGCAAGCGCGGTGGCGGTGAATTTGGAGGTGATCGGACCCGGTTCGATCAGGCTCACATGGATGCCGCTGCCCTGAAGCTCCATGCGCAGCGTGACGCCCAGCCCCTCAAGCGCAAATTTCGAAGCGGTGTAAGCGCCGCGATAGCGATAGGGAACGAGACCGAGAATCGAGGAGCAATGCACGATGCGGCCCGAACCACGCTTGCGCATGAAGGGAATGACCCGCCGCGTCAGATCGTGCCAGCCGAAGACATTGGTTTCGAACTGTGCCCGCAGCGCTTCGACAGGCAGGTCTTCCACCGCGCCCGGCTGGCCATAAGCGCCATTGTTGAAAAGCGCGTCGATGCGGCCGCCGGTGCGGGCGGCAACCGTATCCACCAGTGCTGCGATGGTTTCGGGCTTGGTGTAGTCCATGATCAGGGTTTCGATGCCCTGATTTTCGAGCGCTGCCATGTCAACGATACGCCGCACGGTGGCAAAAACCCGCCAGCCATCCCTGTGCAGCGCGCCGGCGCAATGAGCCCCGATGCCAGAGGAACAGCCGGTGATGATGATGACCGGTTTTTCAGACATGTTCTGCCCCGCCAATGGACTTTGCGCCAAGGTGCGCTCAGATTCACAAAATTAAATTGCGCAAAATCCTTTTCGGAAATGGAACCGAAAGCCGGGTTTGCGCGCTGTACAAAGCGAAGCTGATTTCCCATATTCGGGGCGAAGTTACAAATGAAATGCCGATGAATGGAGGTGACATGGTTGCCGCAGTGCGCCTGGCAGGCAAGGTTGCCTTCGATGCCTATTCCCATTTCGCCGAGGATGACGGCTGGGCGATGGCGAGCCATATGGCGCTGTCCATCCTTCTGGCGCTGTTCCCCTTCCTGATCTTCGGCACGGCGCTGGCCGGTTTTCTCGGGGCCGACCAGTTTTCCGAAACGGCGGTGCATCTGATTTTCGATACATGGCCGGAAGCGATTGCCGGGCCGCTGGCGGCGCAGGTGCAGCAGGTGCTGACCATTCCGCGCGGCGGGCTGCTGACGATTTCGGTGCTGGCAGCTGCCTATTTTGCCTCCAACGGCGTTGAGGCGCTGAGAATTTCGCTCAACCGCGCCTATCGTGTCACGGAGACGCGCTGGTGGTATATCACCCGTCTGCTCAGCCTGCTTTACGTGCTGATTGCGGTTGTGGTCTTTGCCGGCATCAGCATCGTCCTCGTCGCCGTGCCGGTCGCCACCTCTTTTGCCGAGCAGCGGTTCCCCTGGCTGACAGACGTGCTGAATACGGTCTCCAGTCTTGGTCTTTACGGTACCATCGTTGTGCTGACCGCGGGGTTGGTGGCGGCGCATCTGTGGCTTCCGGCCGGCAAACGCCGCATCTGGGATGTCTGGCCCGGCATTCTCCTGACGATGATATTCTGGGTCATCGGTGCGGCGATCTTCGCCTATTACCTCTCCACCTTTGCCAATTATGCGGCCACCTATGCGGGTCTCGCCTCGGTTATGGTGGTTTTGGTGTTTCTTTATATGGTCGGCGTCATCTTCATGCTGGGCGCGGAGGTCAATGCGGCGCTGATGAAATACAAGGTGCGGCAGATCATCCGCCGCAATATCGGCGGCAGCGGCGCGCGCCGGGAGCGGGCGCTAGAGGAGACCGACAAGCCGGCGGATATCTGAGGGCGTCGCTCCTTCTGCCCGCAGGGCGGAAATGCCGGTACTGCCTTCGCTTTTCGAAAGCTTGCGCCCGTCTGCGCCCAAGATCAGCCGGTGATGGTGATAGGCCGGTTGCGACAGGTCCAGCAGGTGTTGCAGCAGCCGGTGAATGGCGGTGGCATGGAACAGATCCATGCCGCGCACCACATGGGTGATACCCTGCAGCGCATCATCCACCACGACGGAAAGATGATAGCTCGAAGGCGCGTCTGAGCGCGACAGCACCACATCGCCCCAAAGGGCGGGCTGGGCCTCGATTTTCCCCGTCTCGCCATCGCCGCTTTCCTGCCAGAACAGGGGGATGCCGGCGGCGCGGATCGCCTTTTCCATGTCGAGCCGCCAGGCGTGCGGCCGGCCGGAAGCGAGCAGCACTGTCCGTTCCGCCTTTGGCCTCTCCCGGTCTATGGTCGGGTAAAGCGGCGCGCCATCGGGATCGCGCGGCCACAACCCTCCCTCCGTTTCGAAGGCCCTGACGATCGCCTTGGTTTCTCCGCGGCTAAGAAAGGCAGGGTAAGCAAGCCCTGCCTCGATCAGCCTGTCCAGCGCCATGCGGTACTCATCGAAATGCTCCGATTGCCGCCGCGCAGGTTTCTCCCAGTCGAGACCCAGCCAGCCAAGATCGTCATAGATTGCCTGTTCCAGCTCCGGGGTGCAGCGCGTCTGGTCTATATCCTCGATGCGCAACAGGAAGCGGCCGTCATTGTCTCGCGCCATATCGTGGTTCAGGAAGGCGGAAAGCGCATGGCCGAGATGCAGCAGGCCATTGGGGCTTGGTGCAAAACGGTAAACCGGTTTTTGACGGAACTGCGAAGGCATGGTTTCTTCTGCCATGTTTTAAAGAGCCAAACCAGCCGGCTGGCGGCATATGGAATGACGGATATGAAAATCATTACCGGGATGGATGACATCAGCGAAGGGCTGGAACATCTCACTCTTCTCGATCCTGCGCTTGGCCCCGTCATTGAAATAGCCGGTCCGCTGGAACTGCGCATCCACGAGCCCGGCTTTGCCGGCCTTGCCCATATCGTCGTCTCGCAGATGGTGTCGCGCGCCAGCGCCAATGCCATATGGGCGCGTATCCTTGCCGGCACCGGCGGCGCGGTCACGGCGGAGAATTATCTGGGTGTGCCGGAGGAATTGAGCGCCACCTTCGGCCTTTCCCGGGCCAAGGCGACGACACTGGAGGGACTGGCGCGCGCCGTCACGCAAGGGCAGATCGACCTTGACGGTGTGGTGCGCAAGGAGGGACTTGCGGCCCTTTCCGAACTGGTGGCGCTTCGCGGTATAGGCCCGTGGACGGCGGAGGTTTATCTGATGTTCTGCGGCGGGCATCCGGATATTTTTCCGGTCGGTGATGTGGCGCTGAGATCGGCGGTGGCGCATGCACTCGATATGGAAGTGAGGCCGGAAGCGAAATGGCTGGCGGAGCGGGCGGCGCTCTGGTCGCCGTGGCGCTCCGTGGCCGCCCGGCTTTTCTGGGGTTATTATGCCAACATCATGCGGCGCGCCATGGCGCCGCTGCCCTGAATGTGGTCAAAAATCGGCGATACTGTAGGGCAGGGCCCCGCGCGACAGATGATCGAAATGCAGCTTGCGTTTCAGCGGCGGCACCGCGCGCTGTACGCAATCCACCCTCTCGCAGACCCGGCAGGAAATGCCGATCGGTTTGAAGGAGGCCGCATTGCCGAGATCGAGCGTATCGGCATAAACGAAATTCTGCGCGTGGGAAATTTCGCAGCCGAGCGCGATGGCATAGCGCGGTCTATCCGTGTTGAAACCCGCGCCGGCTTTCTCGATCTGCGTGGCAATGGAAAGATAGCGTACGCCGTCAGGCGTTTCCGCCAGCTGCCGCACGATCCTGTCGGAGCTTTCGAAGGCCTGATGGATATTCCACAGCGGACAGGCCGCGCCGAAACGGGCAAATTGCAGCCGCGTGGCGCTGTGGCGTTTGGTGATGTTGCCGGCGCGGTCGATCTTGGCGAAAAAGATCGGCACGCCTTTTATACCTGGCCGTTGCAAGGTGCTCAGCCGGTGGGCCACCTGCTCAAGGCTTGCGCCGAAACGAACGGCCAGAAGCTCAAGATCGTGGCGTAGCTCCTGTGCCGCCTGATGAAAGCGGCCATAGGGCAGGATGAGCGCTGCGGCGAAATAATTGTGCAGTCCGATACGACAGATTTCGGCCGCTTCCGTGTTGCGGAAACCGGCGCCGGCCAGCACCCTGTCCACCGTCGCGCCGGCGTGAAGCTGGGCAATCTGCAATGCAAGCTGAAAACAGCGGGTCGGCGCGGCCATGTAGGAGCTCAGGGCGAGCGTCTTGCCTGTGGGATCGAAATGCCGGATCAGGCCGCCCGCCGCATCGGTGCGGGTGATATGGATGCCGTAACGGTTGTGCAGATGCGTCGCCAGAATGCCGTAGGTCTCGCCACCCTCGATGTCCAAGTCCTCTGCCAGCTCCTCGGCCAGAAGATCGATCTCGGCGACGTAGTTGTCGACGAAGTGGAAGAAGTCGCGCACCTCCTCGTAAGGGGTTCTTTCCACCTGCGCGGTGCCGCGACCCAGCCGGTCATCCAGCTGCACCAGCTGCTCGCTGTTCTGACGATAGGCCTGGTGGGCGCGCAGCAGCGCATGGGCAAAACCCGGCGCGTTCTGGGCGATCAACTTCAATTCCTGGAGCCCAGGCTCGTAATTCAGGAATAGCGGGTCTTTCAGCGCCTCGCGCACGGCGGAAACCAGCCGGTCGCTTTCACCGGTCGCCAGCTCCGCCATGTCGAGCTGGAATTTTTCCACCAGCGTCACCAGAACGCTGGCCGAAACGGGTCGCTGGTTGTTTTCGATCTGGTTCAGATAACTCGCGGAGATACCAAGCCGCTCGGCAAATTGCGCCTGCGTGGCGCGGGCGTTTTCGCGAAGGCCGCGAACCTTGCGGCCGATGAAGAGTTTTTCCGTCGCCATGTTGCAACTTTGCAAAATTAAACATTGCAAATATTTATGGCACGCATACGCGCACGATCAAGGCTTCTAGGCGAATGTTTTCTAAGCTATTGATTTTGAGGAAACGCATGGAGGAAACATGCCCGGCATTCTGGAGCAATTGGAAACGCGGCGCGCCGAGGCGCGGCTCGGCGGCGGCGTCAAGCGCATCGAGGCGCAGCACGCCAAGGGCAAGCTGACGGCGCGCGAGCGCATCGATGTGCTGCTGGATGAAGGCTCCTTCGAAGAATACGACATGTACGTGACCCACCGGGCGGTGGATTTCGGTATGGCGGAACAGAAGGTGGCGGGGGATGGCGTCGTCACCGGCTGGGGCACCATTAATGGCCGACAGGTCTATGTGTTTTCCCAGGATTTCACCGTGCTTGGCGGTTCGCTGTCGGAAACCCATGCGCAGAAAATCTGCAAGATCATGGATATGGCGGTGCGCAACGGCGCGCCGGTGATCGGCCTCAACGATTCCGGCGGGGCCAGAATTCAGGAAGGCGTGGCCTCGCTCGGCGGTTATGCCGATGTGTTCAAGCGCAATGTCGTCGCCTCTGGCGTCGTGCCGCAGATATCGGTCATCATGGGCCCCTGTGCGGGCGGCGCCGTCTATTCGCCGGCCATGACCGATTTCATCTTCATGGTGCGCGATACCTCCTACATGTTCGTGACCGGGCCGGATGTGGTCAAAACCGTGACCAACGAGATCGTTACGGCGGAAGAATTGGGCGGAGCCTCCACCCACACGAAAAAATCCTCCGTCGCCGACGGCGCTTATGAAAACGACATCGAGACGCTGGAGCATGTGCGGCTGCTGTTCGATTTTCTGCCGCTCAACAACCGCGAAAAGCCGCCGGCGCGCCCGTTCCACGACGATCCGGCGCGGCTGGAAGCACGTCTCGATACGCTGATCCCTGATAGTTCCAGCAAGCCATATGACATGAAGGAACTGATCCACGCGCTGGCCGACGAAGGCGATTTCTTCGAGTTGCAGGAAGCTTTCGCCCGCAACATCATCACCGGCTTTATCCGTCTCGAAGGCCAGACGGTGGGCGTCGTCGCCAACCAGCCGATGGTGCTGGCCGGCTGCCTCGATATTGACGCCTCGCGCAAGGCGGCGCGTTTCGTGCGCTTCTGCGACGCCTTCAACATTCCGCTTCTGACGCTGGTGGATGTGCCGGGTTTCCTGCCCGGAACGGCGCAGGAATATGGCGGCGTCATCAAGCACGGCGCGAAACTTCTGTTCGCCTATTCCGAGGCGACGGTGCCGATGGTGACGCTGATCACCCGCAAGGCCTATGGCGGCGCTTATGACGTGATGGCCTCCAAACATATCGGCGCGGATGTGAATTATGCCTGGCCGACGGCGGAAATCGCCGTGATGGGCGCAAAGGGGGCGGCGGAAATTCTCTATCGTTCCGAGCTCTCCGATCCGGAAAAGATCGCTGCGCGCACGAAGGAATATGAGGAGCGTTTCGCCAATCCCTTCGTCGCTGCGGAGCGCGGTTTCATCGATGAGGTCATCATGCCGCATTCCTCACGCCGCCGCATCGCTCGCGCGTTTGCGTCGCTACGCAACAAGAGCGTGGAAACCCGCTGGAAGAAACACGACACTATTCCGCTCTGATCCGCCGCAGGGCTGGAAAAATGCTTCGGCCACCTTACTATATGGATGTTCAGGCGCCCGGATGTCCGGATGTCCTCCCGAAAAGCAAAAGGACACATTTTCATGGCCGAAAATTCCTCCGCAGATAATTTACCCGCAGGATATGAAGTGCCCAAGGTCTGGACCTGGGAAAAGGGCAATGGCGGCCAGTTCGCCAATATCAACCGCCCTATCGCCGGTCCCACCCATGAAAAGGAACTGCCTGTCGGCAAGCACCCACTGCAGCTTTATTCGCTGGCGACGCCGAACGGCCAGAAGGTCACCATCATGCTGGAAGAATTGCTGGCCGCCGGCCACAAGGACGCAGACTATGATGCCTGGCTGATCAAGATCGGCGAGGGCGACCAGTTCGGCTCCGGTTTCGTCGGCGTCAATCCGAATTCCAAGATCCCGGCGCTGATGGATCACTCGACGGCTGAGCCGACGCGCGTTTTCGAAAGCGGCTCGATCCTCGTTTATCTCGCGGAAAAATTCGGCGCTTTCCTGCCGAAAGAGGGCAATGCCCGCACGCAGGCACTGAACTGGCTGTTCTGGCAGATGGGCTCCGCACCCTTCCTCGGCGGCGGTTTCGGCCATTTCTACGCCTATGCGCCGATCAAGATCAAATACGCCATCGACCGTTACGCGATGGAGGTCAAACGCCAGCTCGACGTGCTGGACCGGCACCTGGCTGAAAACCGCTATCTGGCGGGTTCGGAATATACCATCGCCGACATGGCCGTCTGGCCGTGGTATGGCAAGATCGCGCTCGGTCAGGCCTATGGCGATGCCGGTGCGTTCCTTGAGGCGGACGGTTACAAGAACGTCATGCGCTGGACGCTCGAAATCGGCGAACGCCCGGCGGTCAAACGCGGCGTGATCGTCAACAAGACTTCGGGCGATCCGTCCGAACAGTTGCATGAACGCCACGACGCCTCCGACTTCGAGACGAAGACGCAGGACAAGATCGGCAAGGCGTAAGGAAGGATTAGAGCGCCAAAAGCGCTCTAACTATTTGAATTGACGCATTTCCGGACGTAAAAGCAAGGCAGCTTTTACTGGAAATGTTCTGGAAGGACAAAAGATGGCGAACCTGCCCGAAATGACCAAACACAAGGGATTTCCCTCCGGCATGCCGAGCACGGGCGTCCAGTTCACCATCCGCCGCGCCAACCCCAAAGGGGTAACACCTATCAAGATGATACCCCGAAGGGCGCGCAACGACACCAAGGAGCATCGCATCGATGCCGCCTTCCTGCACTCGCTCTGGCACCATTTCGGGCCTGAGCCCTTCGAGCGTGGCAATCTCGACGCCGCCCGCCTCAACCTCCTCTTCGGCCGCGAGGTGGTGCCGGCGGAAAAGAACTTCGATCCGCTTTCCTATCAGGCGATGCTTGTTATCGATGAGCGTGTCGCCCGGCAGAATTTCCCGGAATCCTTCGAGAATTTTTTCGAAATTTGACGACTACTCACGGGTTTGCGCTGAGGGAAGAGGGGCAACAACCGCATGATCAAGAAAATCCTCATCGCCAATCGCGGCGAGATCGCCTGCCGGGTGATCAAGACGGCCAGGAAGATGGGCATCGCCACTGTCGCGGTCTATTCGGATGCGGATGCCAATGCGCTGCATGTGAGACAAGCGGATGAGGCCGTTCATATCGGCCCGGCCCCCTCGTCGCAGTCCTATATCGTCATCGACAAAATTCTGGAGGCCATCAATAAGACCGGGGCGGATGCGGTCCATCCCGGCTACGGCTTCCTGTCGGAAAATGCTGTCTTCGCAGAAGCGCTGAAACAGGCGGGCGTCGTCTTCATCGGCCCGCCTGTTGGCGCCATCGAGGCCATGGGTGACAAGATCACCTCCAAGAAACTGGCCGCGAAAGCGGGCGTTTCCACCGTCCCCGGCCATATGGGGCTGATCGAGGATGCGGATGAGGCGGTCAGGATCGCTTCGCAGATCGGTTATCCAGTCATGATCAAGGCGTCGGCCGGCGGTGGCGGCAAAGGCATGCGCATCGCCTTCAACGATGCCGAAGCGCGCGAGGGTTTTCAGTCCTCCAAAAACGAGGCGAAGTCGTCTTTCGGCGATGACCGCATCTTCATCGAAAAATTCGTCACCCAGCCGCGCCATATCGAAATTCAGGTGCTGGGCGACAAGCACGGCAATATCCTTTATCTCGGCGAACGCGAATGCTCGATCCAGCGGCGGAACCAGAAGGTCATCGAGGAAGCGCCGTCACCCTTTCTGGACGAAGCGACCCGCAAGGCCATGGGCGAGCAGGCCGTGGCGCTGGCGAGAGCGGTCGGTTACCATTCGGCCGGCACGGTGGAATTCATCGTCGATGGCGACCGCAACTTCTATTTCCTTGAAATGAATACCCGCCTGCAGGTGGAGCATCCGGTGACGGAACTCATCACCGGCATCGATCTGGTCGAACAGATGATTCGTGTGGCGTCAGGTGAAAAGCTCTCCTTCGGGCAGGCGGATGTGAAGCTGAACGGCTGGGCGATTGAAAGCCGGCTTTATGCTGAAGACCCCTACCGCAACTTCCTGCCCTCTATTGGCCGGCTGACGCGTTATCGCCCGCCGCAGGAAGGCGAACAGGACAACGGAACGGTCATCCGCAACGATACCGGCGTTTTCGAAGGCGGCGAAATCTCGATGTATTACGATCCGATGATCGCCAAGCTGTGCAGCTGGGGCAAGGATCGGACGACTGCCATCGATGCCATGGGAGAGGCATTGGATCGTTTCGAGGTTGAGGGCATCGGCCACAATCTACCGTTCCTGTCTGCCGTCATGCAGCATGAGCGTTTCCGCGCCGGCCACCTGACGACGGGCTTTATTGCGGAAGAGTTTCCGGAAGGCTTTTCCGGCGTCGAGCCGGATGAGGCCGCCGCGCGCAAGCTTTCCGCCATTGCGGCCATCATCAATCAGCGCCTGCAGAACCGCGCGGTTGAAATTTCCGGCACCATTGGCAATCACCGCCGCATTGTCGGTAGTGACTGGGTGGTTTCGTTTGGCGCGCTCCGCCACGGGGTCAGCGTCGAAACCGGTGCGGATGGTACGGCGGTCCGTTTTGAGGATGGGATGGCGCTGACCATCGATACCGGCTGGCGTCCCGGCCAAAGCCTTGGGCTGTTCACAGTGGCGGGCGAGGTCATCGCCGCCAAGGTCGATCTTGCAGGCGCAGCGGTTCGCTTGCGCTGGTGCGGCATGGATGTTCTCGCCCGCGTGCGCAGCCCGCGCGTGGCGGAACTGGCGCTGCTGATGCCGGAAAAACTGCCGCCGGATACATCGAAACTGCTGCTCTGCCCCATGCCGGGCGTCATCACCGGTATTTCCGTGGGTGAGGGCGACGAGGTGGAGGCCGGGCAGGCGCTGGCGACGGTGGAGGCCATGAAAATGGAAAACATCCTGCGTGCGGAAAAACGCGGCCGCGTTGCCAGGGTGGCGGCTAAACCGGGCGACAGCCTTGCGGTGGATGAAGTCATCCTCGAATTCGAGTGACGACCTTTGGCCGTTTTTGCGGAACGGATGCGGATCGGAGTGGTTTAAGGGGGCGGGCCTGCGGGCGGCCGTTCGATTTTCGTCACGATCAGCCGCCACAGTGCCAAAATGAAATGCAGAAGGGGAGAGATGCATGTCGGGTGAAAAAACGGTGCGGGATTGGCTGCAGCTTGCCGAAAAGGAGCTGAAGCGCTCACCGGACACACTCGTCTGGCACACGCCGGAGGGCATCGAGGTCAAGCCGCTCTATACGGCTGACGATCTGCAGAAGATTTCCCATCTCGACAGCCTGCCCGGCTTTGCGCCCTTCACGCGCGGCCCGCGCGCCACCATGTATGCCGGGCGGCCCTGGACCATCCGCCAATATGCCGGTTTCTCCACGGCGGAAGCCTCGAACGCCTTTTACCGCAAGGCGCTGGCCGCCGGTCAGCAGGGCGTTTCCGTCGCCTTCGATCTCGCCACCCATCGCGGTTATGACAGCGATCATCCGCGCGTGGAGGGCGATGTCGGCAAGGCCGGCGTGGCGATCGACAGCGTCGAGGACATGAAAATCCTGTTCGACGGCATCCCGCTCGAAAAAGTCTCGGTGTCGATGACCATGAATGGCGCGGTTATTCCGGTGCTCGCCAGTTTCATCGTTGCGGGGGAAGAGCAGGGGGTGCCTCGTGCCGCCCTTTCGGGCACCATCCAGAATGACATTCTCAAGGAGTTCATGGTTCGCAATACCTATATCTATCCGCCGGAACCCTCGATGCGGATCATTGCCGATATCATCGAATATACGGCGAAGGAGATGCCGAAATTCAACTCCATCTCCATTTCCGGCTATCACATGCAGGAAGCCGGCGCGACGCTGGTGCAGGAGCTTGCCTTCACGCTGGCGGATGGCCGCGAATATGTGCGCGCGGCCCTTGCCAAGGGGCTGAATGTCGATGATTTTGCCGGGCGCCTGTCGTTCTTTTTCGCCATCGGCATGAATTTCTTCATGGAGGCGGCGAAGCTGCGCGCCGCGCGCCTGCTCTGGTCGCGCATCATGCAGGAATTCAAGCCGCAAAAAGCGTCATCGCTGATGCTGCGCACCCATTGCCAGACGTCAGGTGTCTCGCTTCAGGAGCAGGACCCTTATAACAACATCGTCCGCACCGCGTTTGAGGCCATGTCCGCCGTGCTTGGCGGTACGCAGTCGCTGCACACCAATTCCTTCGATGAGGCGATTGCCCTGCCGACGGAGTTTTCCGCCCGCATCGCCCGCAATACGCAGCTTATCCTCCAGCATGAAACCGGTGTCACCAAGGTCGTCGATCCGCTGGCCGGCTCCTATTATGTCGAGAGCCTGACCGATGAACTGGCAGAGAAGGCCTGGACGCTGATCGAGGAGGTGGAGGCGCTTGGCGGCATGACCAGGGCGGTGGCGGAAGGCCTGCCGAAACGGCTGATCGAAGAGGCGGCAACACGCCGCCAGGCGGCGGTGGACAAGGGCGAGGAGGTCATCGTCGGCGTCAACCGTTATCGTCTCGAAAACGAGGAAGATATCGATGTTCTCGATATCGACAATGCCGCCGTTCGCGCCGCGCAGATCCGCCGCATTGAGGAGACGCGCCGTCGCCGCGATGGCAAGGATGTGACCTCCGCCTTGGCGGCACTTTCCGAGATCGCCCGCAGCGGCAAGGGCAATATTCTCGAAGCCGCCGTTGTCGCCGCCCGCGCCCGCGCCACGGTGGGAGAGATTTCCGATGCACTGCGTGCGGTCTTCGGTGACCATGCCGCCGTGCCGGAGGTGGTGAGCGATATTTATGGCGAGGCCTATAGGGATGAGCCTGAACTTGCCACGCTCTCCGCCCGGCTTTCCGGTGTTGCTGAGAGGATCGGCACCAAGCCGCGCATCATGGTCGCCAAACTCGGGCAGGACGGACATGATCGCGGCGCGAAAGTCATAGCCTCCGCCTTCGGCGATATCGGTTTCGATGTGCTGGCCGGCCCTTTGTTCCAGACGCCCGTTGAAGCGGCGGATATCGCCGTTCAGAACAGGGTGCATGTGGTGGGCATGTCGTCGCTCGCCGCCGGTCATAAGACGCTGGCGCCGCAGCTGGTTGAGGCGCTGAAACAGAAGGGCGCGGAAGACATCATCGTCGTGGTCGGCGGCGTCATTCCACGGCAGGATTATCAGTTTCTGCTCGATCACGGCGTTTCGGCAATTTTCGGACCCGGCACCAATGTCATGGATGCGGCCAACAAGGTTCTCGACCTGCTCGAAGGCGTCAGGCGGAACGTGTGAGGGGAATACGGCCATGTTCGGAAGATTGAATCACGTCGCCATCGCGGTGCCCGATCTCGATGCCGCTATTGCCCGCTACAGCGCACTTGGCGCAGAGGTCTCGGAGCCGCAATCGCTACCTCAACACGGGGTGACGGTGGTTTTTATTCAGGCTGAAAATACCAAGATCGAGCTTCTTTATCCGCTCGGCGAAAATTCGCCGATTGCCGCTTTTCTCGAGAGAAATCCGGGCGGCGGCACGCACCATCTTTGCTTCGAAGTGCCTGACATTGTCGCGGCGCGCGACGATCTCGTCAAAAAAGGCGTTCGAATTCTGGGTGACGGCGAGCCGAAGATCGGCGCGCATGGCAATCCCGTTCTTTTCCTGCACCCAAAGGATATGGGCGGCGTGCTCTATGAGCTTGAACAGGTTTCTCGGACACATGGCTGAAACACAGACCCCGTAAGAGGCTGGCCATACGGTGGATGGCGCGCAGCGGCCGTTCGCCTTTGCTGGAACGTGTTTCGTTTGTTTTCTTTTGACATTCGTTTTGTTTTCGTTTTTATGGCAATTGTCTTTCAACGATGGGGACGAGGTCCCCCCGACGCTGTCGTGGAGGCTCTATGTCCGGCGAGAATATTTTCGATCTTTTTGTCATCGGTGGCGGCATCAATGGCTGCGGCATTGCCCGCGATGCCGTGGGCAGGGGCTATTCCGTGGCGCTTGCGGAAAAGGGCGATTTCGCTTCCGGCACGTCTTCCGCGGCCACCAAGCTCATCCATGGCGGTTTGCGTTATCTCGAACATTACGAGTTTCGCCTCGTCCGCGAAGCGCTGATGGAGCGGGAAATCCTCTGGGCCATGGCTCCACATGTCATCTGGCCCATGCGTTTCGTCCTGCCAATCCAGAAAGGCGGCGTGCGCCCGGCCTGGATGGTCCGGCTCGGCCTGTTTCTTTATGACAATCTCGGCGGCCGCAAACTTTTGCCGGCGACCCGCACGCTCGATCTTCGCAAGGACCCGGCGGGCAAGCCTCTGAAACCGGCTTTCGCCAGGGCTTTCGAATATTCCGACGGCTGGGTGGATGATGCCCGCTTCGTGGTTCTCAACGCACGCGATGCGGCGGATCGCGGCGCGACCATCATGAACCGCACGCGCGTCGTTTCCGCACGGCGCGAAGGCGGGCTGTGGCTCATCGAGACGCTGGACGAAAAAACCGGTCGTTCGGCCACGCATAAAGCGCGCATGCTGGTCAATGCTGCCGGTCCCTGGGTGGATACTGTGCTTTCCGGCGTCTTCGGGCGCAACGACGTGCACAATGTCCGGCTCGTGCAGGGCAGCCACATCGTTGTGCGCAAGAAGTTTTCCGATCCGCGCGCCTATTTCTTCCAGAACCCTGATAACCGCATCATCTTCGCCATTCCCTATGAGCGCGATTTCACGCTGATTGGCACCACGGATCGCGACTACAAGGGCGATCCGGCCAGGGTTCGCATTTCCGAAGACGAAATTTCCTATCTCTGCAACGCAGCCAGCGACTATTTCAGCGAACCCGTTCGGCCGGAAGACATTGTCTGGACTTATTCCGGCGTACGGCCGCTCTTTGATGACGGCGCTTCGAAAGCGCAGGAAGCCACACGCGATTACGTGCTGAAGGTTGAAGAGGCCGAGGGTGAAGCTCCACTCCTCAATATTTTCGGCGGCAAGCTCACCACCTATCGGCGGCTGGCGGAACATGCGCTGGAAAAGATCGGCGCGGCAATTGGCGAAAAGGGCAAGCCGTGGACGGCGGGCTCCCACCTGCCGGGTGGCGATTTCGGCGCTGAGAGATATGAGGCGCAGGTTCGGGCGCTCGTCTCCCGATACCCTTTCCTTGATGGACGCCATGCCGAGCGGCTTGTCAGAAACTACGGTACGAAGGCTGCAGAACTGTTGGGAGGCGCCACCGATGTCTCCGGCCTCGGCGGGCATTTTGGCGGCACGCTTTATGAATGCGAGGTGCGCTGGCTGGTTGAACACGAATGGGCCTCTGCGGCCGAGGACATTCTCTGGCGACGCACGAAACAGGGCCTGCGCCTGAGCAAGGAAGAGGCTGCCGGTCTCGATGAATTCGTGGCCATGCTGACGGGCGGCGGGCAAAAGGCCGAAGCCGTGGCGGAGCGCGCCTGAAAATCCGCCAGCCGCCCTGTCAGCTCCCTGAACTCTTCACCGGTCTCTCCGGGCCGTCGGCGCTCAGGATGTAGTCGTCTGCGGCTGAAAGCGCGTGTTCCATATGCCCTTCAAACACCAGTTCCGGTTCGTTGGGCGCTATGGCAATTTTCGGCATGCCGCCGAAACGCACCGCCTGCGATTGCGCCAGACCGTCGCGCAGGCCGCTTTCCAGAAGATCGAAATAGCGAGTGCCCGGGCCGGTGATGAAAACCGGCATATGGCCATGCAGACTGAAGAGGCGTGAAAGACCGTTGCCGAGCGCAAGTCCGGCGGTGCGAAAGGCGAACCGCGCCATGCGGGCGCCGGTGCGGGCCGAGGCGGCGATCTTGTCCACCTCCGCAATCGGCACGAATTTCGCCGGTTCCGCCTGCGGCGGGGCTTCGAAAGCAGAACGCAGTATGGCGTAAAACCCGGAATAGGCCTCAATGCAGCCTTTGGTGCCGCAACGGCACAGCGCGCCGTCGGCCAGATGCAGCATATGGCCGAAATTGGGGGCGCTGACCTCGATTGCGCCGCGCGCCGCGCGGGCGATGCCAAGGCCGATGCTGTGGCCGAGGGAGAGGGTGACGAGGGCCTCCGGCGCCGGGTTTTCTTTTGCCTGCTCCCGCATCCAGATGGCTTTTGCGGCCAGCAGCGTTTCGTTGTTCAGCGTCACGCGAATGCGGCCGTCCCCGGATACCAGCCGCTGGAAATCAATCCTTTCGTCACCGAGAACCGGCGACCAGACGAGTGTTGCCGTGGCCGTATCCACCAGCCCCTTGCTGCTGATCGAGACCTGGAGGATATCGTGCCGGTCAATGCGTGAGCGATCGGCAAGTCTTGCGAGACCGGCGAGGATCGCGCCGCCGAATGTGCCTTTTTCAGCGGCAATCCTTTGTTCGGTGAAACGGTCCACCAGCTTGCCAGCATAATCGACCAGCGAATATTGCACGCTATCGGAAGAGATGATGACGATGGCGACATGGCAGAAAGCGCCGCGCGGGCCGAAGAGAATGCGCGGCCGGCCGCGGCCGGCGGCGGCGAGCTGCTCTTTTCGCAGGATGAGACCGGCCCGCTCAAGCTCGGTGGTGATAGCGGACACCGTTGCGGAGGCAAGCCCGGTGGAAGACGACATGTCGGTATGGGAAAGGCTGCCGTGCAGGCGCAGCGCCGCCATCACCGACAGGCTGTTTTTCTGGCGCACCAGTTCCGTACTTGCAATGGCGGACATGGGCTGGGGCATGCTCCCTGAACGGCCTTTTTCCTGTCGTGCTGATCCCACTCTGATGGCGTATGCCACGAGCAAGATCAAGGCACCCGGATGCTGCCCGCAGCCGTTGTTGACAGCATGGGGAATCTCTGACATTAATTTTCTCGACTGTCGAGAAAATTGTGAAACCACAGAGACCGGCAGCTTTTTCCGGGCGATTTTCCTGCATGGAGGTGTGGGGTGTCGCCCTTACCGGGAGGACATCATGAATTCTTTTGCCAAGCTTTTGGCGGGTACAGCCGTACTCGTTTCCCTGCATACCGCGGCTATCGCGGCCGATCTCGTCGTCGGCGTTTCCTGGTCGAATTTCCAGGAAGAACGCTGGAAAACGGATGAGGCGGCCATCAAGGCGGCGCTTGACAAGGCCGGCGCGAAATACATCTCCGCCGACGCGCAATCATCCGCCGCAAAGCAGCTGACCGACGTGGAATCGCTGATCGCGCAGGGCGCCAACGCGCTGATCATCCTGGCGCAGGACAGCGACGCGATTGGCCCGGCTGTTGAAAAGGCCGTTGCCGAAGGCATTCCGGTCGTGGGTTACGACCGCTTGATCGAAAACCAGAACGCCTTCTACATTACCTTCGATAACAAGGAAGTCGGGCGTCTTCAGGCTGCCGAAGTCTTCAAGGTGAAGCCCGAAGGCAATTACGTCTTCATCAAGGGCTCTTCTTCCGATCCGAATGCGGACTTCCTGTTCGCCGGTCAGCAGGAAGTGCTGAAGGCTGCCATTGACGGCGGCAAGATCAAGAATGTCGGCGAAGCCTATACCGATGGCTGGAAGCCGGAAAATGCCCAGAAGAACATGGAACAGTTCCTGACCAAGAATAACAACAAGGTCGATGCGGTCGTCGCCTCGAACGATGGCACAGCCGGCGGTGCAATCGCCGCTCTCGCCGCGCAGGGCATGGCCGGTTCGGTTCCCGTTTCCGGTCAGGATGCGGATTTCGCCGCACTGAACCGCGTCGCGCTCGGCACGCAGACGGTCTCGGTCTGGAAGGACAGCCGTGAACTCGGCAAGGAAGCGGCAGGCATCGCGCTGGAATTGGCCGGCGGCAAGAAGATGACGGAGATCAAGGGCGTCACGGCCTTTGACGGCGGCCCGAAGAAGGTCACGATGCAGTCGGTCTTCCTGAAGCCGATCGCCATCACCAAGGACAATCTGAACGTCGTCATCGATGCCGGCTGGATCAAAAAGGAAACGGCCTGCCAGGGTGTGAAGGCCGGAACCGTCAAAGCCTGCGATTGATCGAATACGTCCCGGTTCGGGCGCTGCGCCATGGCTCATGGCGCAGCGCCTTTTAGAGCATTTCCAGGAAAAGTGGGCCCCGGTTTTCCGTCCGGAGATGCGCCAGAAAAAAGCGTTGGAGCGTTTTCGCGATTCAGGGAAAAACGAAAACGGTCTAAGATGTAAGGAGCACCGGCAGTTCATGGCCGATACGACCCAATCCAATTCCACAACGTCGCAAAAGACGGAAAAAGCAGGCTCGATAACGCGCTTCATCAACGCCACCGAGCTGGATACCAGGCTGCTCGGCATGGTGGGTGCACTTCTTCTGATCTGGATCGGATTTCATATCCTGTCGGGCGGATTGTTTCTGACGCCGCGAAACCTCTGGAACCTTTCCGTGCAGACCGCGTCCGTGGCTGTCATGGCGACCGGCATGGTGCTCGTTATCGTCACCCGCAATATCGACCTGTCGGTCGGGTCGATCCTCGGTTTCTCCGGCATGATCATGGGCGTCACACAGGCGGAAATCCTGCCGCAAATCCTCGGTTTCGAACATTGGGCAACCTGGATCGTCACGCTTCTGGTCGGGATTCTCGTCGGCGGCGCCATCGGCATGCTACAGGGCTCCATCATCGCCTTCCTGAACGTGCCGTCCTTCATCGTTACGCTTGGCGGCCTGCTGGTCTGGCGCGGCGGCACATGGTTCATCACCAGCGGCCGCACCGTGGCGCCGATGGATTCCACCTTCCGCCTGATGGGCGGCGGCACCAGCGGCTCGATTGGCGCGACATGGAGCTGGATCGCTGCGATCATAGCCTGCGTCGCCATCATCGCGGCAATCCTCAATTCCCGCCACCAACGCCGCCGCTTCGGTTTTCCGCTGCGGCCCGTCTGGGCGGAATATTTTCTGGCAGCTCTCGGCTGCGTCGTCGTCATCGGTTTCGTGGCGGTGGTCAACAGCTATCCATGGCCAATCAACATCGCCCGCAACTATGCCGATGCCAATGGCATCGCCTGGCCTGAAGGCGGCCTGTTCATTTCGCACGGTATCGCCATTCCGGTACTGATGGCGCTTGCCGTCGGTGCGGTCATGACCTTCATCGCCACAAGGTTGCGTTTCGGACGTTATGTCTTCGCCATCGGCGGCAATCCGGAAGCAGCCGAACTCGCCGGCATCAAGACCCGCTGGGTGACGGTGAAAATCTTCACGCTGATGGGCGTTCTGTGCGCCATCGCCGCGGCCATCTCGACCGCCCGCCTCAACGCGGCCACCAATGCCCAGGGCGAGCTGGACGAGCTCTACACCATCGCGGCGGCCGTCATCGGCGGCACCTCGCTTGCCGGCGGTGTCGGAACCGTAGCGGGCGCGATGCTCGGCGCGCTCGTCATGCAGTCGCTGCAATCCGGCATGGTGCTGGTGGGCATCGATACGCCCTTCCAGCGCATCGTTGTCGGTGTGGTCCTGGTCGTCGCCGTCTGGCTCGACACCATCTACCGCGCCCGCGCCAAGTAAGAACCGAGGAGAACTCCTATGACGGACCAAGTCACGCCCCTCGTGGAAATGCGCAATATTTCCATTTCCTTCGGCGGTATCCATGCGGTGGAAAACGCCTCTGTCGATCTTTTCCCCGGTGAGGTGGTCGCCCTTCTCGGCCACAACGGCGCGGGCAAATCGACCCTTATCAAGATACTCTCCGGCGCATACCGGCGCGATGGCGGCGATATTCTCATCAATGGCGAGGATGCCGATATCCGCAATCCCCGCGATGCCAAGAAATACGGTATCGAGACCATCTACCAGACGCTGGCGGTGGCGGATAATGTCGATGCGGCGGCCAATCTTTATCTCGGCCGCGAGCTGAAGACGAAATGGGGCACGCTCGATGATGTCGCCATGGAAGCCTCGGCCCGCGAGGTGATGGGGCGGCTCAACCCCAATTTCCGGCGGTTCAAGGAGCCGGTGAAGGCGTTGTCGGGCGGCCAGCGGCAATCCGTCGCCATCGCCCGCGCCATTCTGTTCGATGCCCGAATCCTCATCATGGACGAGCCGACGGCCGCACTCGGGCCGCAGGAAACGGCGCAGGTGGGCGATCTCGTCAAGGAGCTGAAACGGCAGGGCATCGGCATCTTCCTCATCAGCCACGATATTCACGATGTTTTCGATCTGGCCGACAGGGTCTTCGTGATGAAGAACGGCAGAGTGGTCGGCCACGCGCGGACCGAGGATGTCACCAAGGATGAGGTTCTCGGCATGATCATTCTGGGCAAGGTGCCGCCGGGCGCAGTGGCGGGTCCGGGCGCCGTCGTCGTCTGACAACAGGATTTGCCAGTCTTTACCTTTGATATAAATCGAGGCCCGGTAAAAACCGGGCCTCGACAAACGCTAGGAACAAATTTTATAAAATAGGTGCGTCCGGTGTGTTTCAGCCCAGCCGGAACCGCAGACGAAAAATGTCTGCAGCTCTGCGCAATTGCAGACGCGGTCTTTTAAATGCGGTTGTTCAATGTAGTTCGGCGTGTGCCAAACCGCTGCCGTTCATCTCTGCAGCTGCGTTCGGCAAGCCATGCTGATTTATGTCCTGCGCCAGCGACAACAGCGCCATTTCCAGGAAATAGGTCGACATGCCCAGTTCCAGAGATTTCGAGCGCTGGCAGAGATAGGAAACCATCCGCCCGAGCGCCAGAATCTCGTCCGCATTGTCCTGTTCAAGTATAGCCGTGGTAGACGCCGCCATGATTCCCTCTCGACAGTCGACACTATGAAAACGCGATGATGTTGCGTTGTTCATTTTCGACCACATCGAGCGTCACGCGAGCGTCACACCTGTGTCAATCGCCGTTTTTGTCCGCCGGCGCGGCGGCGTTTTCCGCCGCTTCAGTGGCGGCAAGCGATGTCACGAGAGCGACGATGCTTCTGCGCACGGCGGCGCTCTTGATACGCGAAAAGGCCTGGTTGAGCGAAAAGCCTTCATTCGAGGCCACGAAGGTCTGCATGGCATTGATCGTACCAAGAGCCGGGTTGGCCGGATCGCCATCGGGCGTGGCGTTGGCGAACAGGGAACTGACCTCAACGCCGAGAATCGACGCGATGGCCTGCAGACGGGACGCACCGACACGATTGGCGCCCTTTTCATACTTCTGGACCTGCTGGAAGGTGATGCCCAATCGCCCGGCCAGCGCACTCTGGCTCATGCCGAGCGACTTGCGGCGCATTCTGATTTGTGCGCCGACATGGACGTCGATCGGGCTGGGTAGTTTGGCGTGCATTACAAATTCCTCCGCTTGAGGTTCTTAAATCCGATGATTATCAATTAATATTGTTGAAGGTATACATTCAACACAATTTCCACGGGTATTATGAAGCTTTATTGACAAAATTGCACGGTTTTTTGTTCATAATCGCGTGTCCGGGCCGCGATTTATTATTTTTGTCGCACAACGCAACGCACCGTTGCGGCTGGAAAGGTGGCTCCATCCGCTCACGCCGATGGTTTGAAAGCCGAATCCATCCCAAATTCTTCGGTTCATTGCATCGAATTCCTCAAGCGGTTCGGTATCGCCGAAATGCGGAATCCAGACGAATGGCCGTTTCTGACCGGAACGTATGACATTTTCAAGAAATACATTGTTGTAAAGTCTGGGCAGGCATTTGTTGGTGTCGATGGCCGGCGAAATCGGGATGGGATTGCGCTCGATCGCAAAGCCCTGCCGCGCGAGCCAAAGCGCCGAGGCGTCCAGTTTTCGTTTAAGCTCCGTTGCGGCGCGGGCATCGCATCCGCCATGGGCGAGGGGGTCGGCGAGGAGCAATAACGGCCGGCCGCCGCTTCTCAGACCGGTGACGGAAACGAACTGGTCAACGTGAAAGCCGCATTGGTGCATTTTTTTATCGGCAACCTCCGCTCCGCATGTTTCCATCGCGGAAAAATCGGAAGAAGCCGGAATTTGACCGAGATCGCCCGGCCGATATCCGAAACTGAAAATGCTGCTGCCGTCGAGAGCCTCAATCTTTCGCAACCGCTGCGAAGGGATGGGCGCATTCCTTCCGATTCCCCTGTCATCCCGTAGGCTGGAATGGCCCACCAGCCGAAAATCCGGGCCGACGAGCTGGTTGCCCCCTGCCAGGGCGACATCGGAATGGGTTGTCGCCGCTCCCATATATTCGGCGAGGATGGCGCCGACGGCATTCTCTGCCAACAGCACGAATTCCGCCGTAATATCCGCCGCACGTACATGGAACATGTCCTGTATCCATGGATGGGAAACACTGTCGTTTCCGGCAAGGGGTATCAGATCCGTGCTGCAGCGTGTTGGCAGGCTGCCGAGCCAGGCTCGTGCCGACTGGAGACAGGCGTGATCAATCACGATAACGGCGGTGATATCTGCAGGCAGGGCCGAGAGCAGGTTTCCGATTGGAATGAGCGGTGAAACACAGTCAGCGGTCCTGTTTTTCGCAAATAAAGAGGCGGGCAGTGCAAGCGCAATCGTGCGGATCAACCCGCCGCAATCGGGTATCAGAGACAAGGGCTGGATGGCGCTCAAGACGTTTTACTCCCTGCCGGCCGCCTTGCCGCCAATTGCTGGAAAAACATCGTATTCTGGAGTTTCCATGATGGCGACGGTGGCGATGGCAATGTTTCTCCCGTGAGCATTGCCAGAAGCCTCGTCGCATCGTTTCTCTTGACGGAAACCGCATTGGCCGCGAGCAAATCTGCCGTCGCGGTGCCGAGACCGGCTTCGGCAGCGATGGAGCGCCATGTCCTGCCAGCAAAATGCAGGTTGCTGGCGGCAAGCGCGAGCGCGCCATATTGCTCCGGGGTAAGCGTCTCGCGGCAGGCCGCAAGCGTCGCCTCGGCGTCTACCAGCGCAACCGTCAGCGGGCGGTAATCGAGCGCACCCGGCGCGTGGCTCACCGCCACATCGGCATCGGAAACACGCCGCCCATCCCGATAAGCCTCGAAAATCTCGCCGATGCCGATCATGCCGAAGGGGGCGCATTCCGCCGCCCTGAGCGCACCCATGCTGGCAGCGCCGATAACGGTAACGCCGTTCGAAAGCGCATAGAGGATTTCCTTGTGCCAGACTGCGGCGCAATCGCCGTAAAGCCCGTCTATCAGCCCGATTGTGCCGACACCGTGCCGAACCGCATCGAAAATATCGCCGCAGGCGGCCGGACCGCAAAGATCGAGACCGGCAGTATATTCGCCTGCGATGCCGTGGATGGACGGGCCTGCAAAAACCACCGGCTTCATTCGAGGCCCCCGACAGTCAGCATGCGATCGAGAGTGCGCTGCGAGATGTGTTGCAGGCCGCCGCCGGCCGGGGCAAGGCCGCTTGCCAGAACCCGCACCACATGCAGGCCGGATACCTCCGTTTCCAGTGGAAAGACATAGATATCCTCAATGCCGCCGGCGAACAGGTGCGTCGCAAGTTGACGCCATGGCGGCGAAGACGCGGCGTCATGTATAAAATCGAGATTGGCCGACGCCCTTTCCATCGGCTGCACGCCGGCGGCCGAAGACCCGGCCGCAACCATATCCCGCTGGTAGCGGAGAGGAGAAAGATCGTCCCTCGCGCCACTGATATCGGTCAATCGCGACTGGATCGCCTCCAGCAGCGCTGCAATCGCAGCGCCATGAATATCAGGCCGGCAAGCGGCCCCCGCGGCGCTGCGGGTGGCAGGCCCATCCTGCGCCTGCAGCGACCGGGGCAGGCTCGCCATCGCCACCGGCACGCCAAGCCCATTCGTGAGGTCGAAGAAGGACGGCGGCAGGCCGATGTCCGACAGATGTTGGACAAGACGGTCAAACGAAGGATCGACGCCGGCCGGAATGAGGATCGGCTGCGGTGCGACGGCGCGCGTCTCGAAAGTGTCGACGAGAAAGCAGGCGTCGTTTTCAATGAGTTCGAGCAGGGCATGGAGAACCGCATGGTCATGGTTGAACCCGGCCGCGAGCCCTTGCGAACTCATGCGGAAGGCCCACCGGTCCCATGGGAAATCCACGCGGAAATCCATGCCGACAAGTTCGTAAGGCGCAAAAACCTCCTGTTGCCGGCGAATGGACGTTCCCTTCACCCAGGCGCGTTCTTTTCTCGGATCGAGCGCGTCGCAATCAACTCTGCCGACGGTTTCGAAGGGAATGATGGGAGTTCCCTTCTCCCGCATCTGCTGAACGGAGCTGAAGGCGGCGATATGTTTGCGGGTTTCTTCGGCAACTGCACCTTCGATCGCTTCCATGATCGCCGATAGCCGGGCCTGTTCCGCGACAAGCCCCTTGCCCTGCGAGACCGACAGCCCGCGCGAATTGGGCCGGGCCGCGAACCAGACGGGAATACCGATAATATCGAGATCGGTTACATCACCGACACGGGTAATCCCGAACCGCCGAAGCAGTCCGGGATCGAAGAACGAAGCGTCGGCATGCCTTGAAGCCGCTGTCGCTGATATGGGAGCATCGGCGCGGGCCAAGGCTGCGCGACCGCGATCAGGGCGCGGTGTTGCTGTCGTCGGCAAGAATCGCGTCGAACAGCTCGCCGGTGACGGCGCCGGCCGGGCCGACAGCCTTCAGGGCCGCTTCGATCGGCGCCTGCACCATGCGGTTGAAATCCCAGCCGGCGTCGACCACTTCGCCGATAAAGGCGAAATCGGCTTCGGAAACCACGGCGCCGCCGGCGACGAGGGCTTCGATGCCCTGGATCTGCACCTGATCCAGTTCCGCTTCCGGCTGGCCGTCCTGGCGAACGAGCATGGACTTTGCGGCCGCGGCCACACGGGCATAGCCATCCACGCCCGGATGGCTGGTTTCATACGCGGCAATCGTCTCATGCGAGACGGACGCAACCCGAAGCGGCGCCGTGCGAATGAAGAGAACGCCAAAACCCTTTTTTCCGACAATGAAGAAATGCGAGGACATAATATCTCCTATTTAATCCCAGCTAATCGAAGTGCGTGATAGAATTTTTCATTCGCTACCGGGTCCCGGTCCGGAGACAGACTGCTGATCTCCCTCGCCGTCATACCCGGATAGTTTTCCTGAAGCCTGTTGCCGGTTTCCAGAGCGGCGGCCAGATCGCCATGCAGGGCGTGGCTTGCGGTCAGGACGCGCAACGCAGGCTCGTCATTTTCCATCCGCCCGCACAGTTCCACCGCCGTGCCGTAATCCTCGCGCTTGAACGCGATGCTGGCGCCGGCCCACCAGTAGATGTCGGGCGCCAGAGGATTGAGATCGATGGCCTGCTGAAATTTCTCCCAGGCGATTTCCGCATCGCCGAAATGAGCAAGCGCGTCGGCATGCTGGAGCAGGAGGTCGGCCGAGTTGGGCGCCAACGCCTCCGCCTCGAAGAATTTTTCGGCTGAGACATCGAAATCCCGCTGGTAGAGCGCCACCACCGCGCACATCCAGTGGCCCACCCCAAGGGCGGGGTCGATTTCGACAGAGGAGTCTGCTTCCGCCTTGGCGCGATGCAGGAGATGGGGGTCGTTGCCGCCCAGCATCAGCCATTCCAGTTGCAGGCTCTGCGCCACGCGGGCGCGGGCAACCGCCATGCCGTGGTCGAGATCGACCGCCTTGCGGAACATCGAGCGGGCTCTTCTGAGAAGCGGCAGATCGCATTTGCCGCGCAGAAGCTGCTGGCCCTCCAGCAATTGCCGGTAGGCCTCGCCGCTGTGGTTGCGGTCGGGCTCCACCTGAAGCCGCTCGATTTCGCGGGCAAGCGCCGCGGCCACCTGTTTGGAGAGCAGGCGGAAAGCGGCGTGAATATGTCGTTCGGTCAGGACCGCCTCCAGCGACCAGACGATTTCACCGCTGGCGTCCTCGATCAGCGCAACCGACATGCGGGTTTCGTCGAACACGGTCGAAATGATGCGGTAATCCGCCCGCAGCATGGCGTAGCCGTCATCGGCCCGGTCATGCGCCAGTGCAAAGGTGCTGTGCGGCGAAAGCACGGTGAAGGTGCGGTATCGGACAAGGCTGTTGGCGACATCCTCGACAAAGGCCTGCATGACCGGCGAGACCGGCTGCCCGTCGACCCTTGCCGGACGAACGAATGCGATGCGCGGTTTCGTCTGGGATTTCCGGCGAATGCCCTCTTCCGCCTCGGCGGGGGCCGCTATCGTGGCGGCCAGGCTTTGTATTCGCCGTCGCAGCGCCACGGTTTCCGCTTCCGGGGAACGACCTTCCTGACGAAGCTGCTCCATCAGAAGCTGGTGCATGCCCTCACAGGCGCTGATATTTCCGATCCGCGCATAGGCCGCCATGGCGGCGCGGTAGGTTTCTTCGCGTTCCGGTTCGAGCTTGCAAGCGCATTCGGCAAGCCTGGAGATGTCGTTCGAACTGGCGCGGCCAAACCGCGTCAATTCCTCCAGAAGCTGGGTATAGCTCGAAAAGAACAGGTCCCTGAGGCGGCGGCGCTCAGAAAGCAGCCAGAGATAGAGATGGTCCTGCCCGGCCTCCAGCCCCTCCAGCAACTCGCCGCCGAATTCCAGCAGCGCATTGAGCCGCCGCATCGGGTCTTCGGCCCTTGCGCCGGCAAGGAAGAGGGCAAGGTCGGTGCGCTGCGCCAGCCTGCCGGCCTTCAGGTCGTTTCCTTCGGTCAGAAGGATGGCGTCGTCCTCATTGGGCAGTTTCTGCAAGCGCAAAATCAACTGCCGCAAATTGCCGAGAGCCCTCTTCTGCTCGACATTTTCCCACAGCAGCGATGCGGCGTACTGGCGGGAAAGGGACTGGTTCGGCGCAAGAATGAGGGCGGCGGTCAGTGCGAAGCCCTTGGACGGAAAAAATGCCTCCCGCACCGCATCACAGCGCGGGGTGCCAAAAAGCCGGATCGGTATCAGTTCAGCGTTCCCAGCCACTTTCGTCCCCTCATGAACCATCATCTAACAACGTGTCCGGGAAATTGAAAGGCATCATAGCGTTCCATTTGACGCTGGTGTGACGCGGCTTGGGTATTGTCGCAGACAGAAGCATGAATGACGGGTGGAAAACAGCGGACATGCGACGGGCGGGCATCGGGAATTTTCGACAGTGATAGCGTTCAACGGAAGCTACATGGCCTTCGAGCCGCGTATCGAGCCTTACCAGCGTGCCGACGATGTCGGATATGCGGTCAGTGAATTCATGTGGTTCAAGGGTCGTCCGT
Source organism: Agrobacterium salinitolerans (assembly GCF_027498475.1). NCBI lineage: Bacteria > Pseudomonadati > Pseudomonadota > Alphaproteobacteria > Hyphomicrobiales > Rhizobiaceae > Agrobacterium > Agrobacterium salinitolerans. The sequence goes on from NZ_JAPZLN010000002.1 coordinate 92,860, forward strand.
TCTATCCGGTATCGGCGCTCGTCCATGCGAAGGTCGCGCATGCCAGGCTGTCTGCGGAAAAGGGTGACGACGAGGACGAGGATAATCTCGATATTCTCTTTCGTATGCCGCTGGTGGCGGGCGGGCACTTTTTCGAGATTGTGCTGCGTTCGAATGAGGGGACGTCCTACGGCGGCTGGGTGTGGGGAGAGGAACTGGAAATCCTCAATGAATTCGTAAACGGTTATCGCGTTCTGGCGGGGAAGTTCGACGACAGGCTCATCCGATTCGAATATTCCAGGCGATTTCAGCGCTACCGGACAATCGAGCCGCTGCCGGTGGAAAAATCCGTTTTCCTGATCCAGCGGGAGGCGAAACCTTATGCGGGCAGGCGTGATCTGCCGGGGGTCCCGGTAGCCTGATGACGGGGGCGGCCTTTGGGTCGGCGGGGGAAGCATGGACGCGCTTATCGCGGCATGTCCGGTAAAGCGCAGCTTTACCGGAAGTAACTCGTGAATATTTTTATTTTTATTGTGTGGAAGATTATGATGCCCAATAGAGGTAAAGTGCGTAACAGGGGGGTATCATCGCAGCTTGTGGCGGTGAATTGCGTTTCCAGCGACGATACGCTTTCCGATGCGGAGAGCGTTGGGGATAATTCGCGTCCGCGCGGCGACAGGCTCTACGTTGTCGGCGAACCTGTTTCGCAAACATTATCTTCATCTGTCGTCGTGGACGATCGAGCCGGAGACGAGGCGTCGGGCAGGGCCGAGATTCGAAACAGGATCGTCGATGCCGATATCAGGGCCGCCAAATGGGCCTGGGCGATATTGGCCATTGCGCATTGCTGGCTGATTTATTTCATGGTGTACAATCTCGGTTAGCGCCTTCCGCCCGAATACATGCAGCGTTAACCCGTCGGTGCGAAAACCCATCGCCGCAATTTGCGACCAATCCGATTTTGAGCGGACCCGAGTGTCCGAAACCGGACCTTGCGACAATTTCCCCCGCAAGTCTTCATGATGCCGCCGCTTGTCCAGGCGCGCGGCGTGCGCTCCCTGCTGTTTGCCAGCGGAAATGTCATAAAGCTGTAAATGAAGAAACTTAATTGAGGGATCGGTTTCAACGGAAACGGATCACAATGTCCCGTTCGCTTTCCAACACAACGGCGGCGACCCTGGACTTTCTTACGATATCGCACCGCCCGGGATAGACGACGCCAATATCGGCCGCCCGGACCTGCTGGAAGTGGCGTCGCATGCACGGCGCCCGAGCTCCCATGACCTTTCTAACCCTGGAGATGACGACGTGAGCAATCTTATAGGTACCGGCTTCAACGCCCACTCGGATGATGGCGAACTGGCCACCCTCGAACACGATCTGCGCGCGCTTGCCGAAATCGGCTGCGATACCGTGGAAATCGCCGCAACAAGCCTCGACATGATCGCCGGCGGCCGGCTCATCGAGGAGCGCGCCGACCGTTTCGTAGCGCTCGCGAAGCGGTTCGACTTCCGTTACACCGTGCACGGTCTCGTCTCTTCGAATTTCATGGATCCGGTGACATGCCGTTACCAGATCGACGCGGCCAAGGCGCTTGCCGTTCTATGCGACCGTATCGGTGCGGGCATTCTCGTCCAGCATGGCGGCGCGCTGCGTGCCGACCAGATCGCCGAACGGGCCGATGCCGACAGCCGCGAGCGGGACGCGCTTTTCGAACTGGCTGAATTTTGCAGGCCCTATGGCGTGCGCATCGCACTCGAGAACATCTTCTCCACCGAGCCCGGCCAATATCGCCAGACGCCGGCCGAGGTGGCCGCAACCGTGAAGGCTGTCGGGCACGACAATCTCGTAGCGCTGATCGACTTCAGCCATGCCTATCTCGAATCCACCTATCGTGGCCTCGATTTCCGCGATGAACTTCGTGCCATGGCGCCGGTTGCCGGCCATCTGCATGTGCATGATTCCTTCGGCCGCCCGCAGGGCTTCTATCAGCCCTATTTTCCTCAGGAAAACACAGCACTCGGCATCGGCGATCTGCACATGCCGCTCGGCTGGGGCGATATCGACTGGCAGGACATCTTCTCGGAACTTTCCTTCCTGCCAAATACTGTGCTGATGATGGAAATCGGCCGCCGTTATCGCGCCGAGCAGCCGGCAAGCCTTGAAACGGCGCGGCATCTGATTTCGCTGAATGCCGCCCGCACCCAGCTCGCGGCCGAGTGATGGGCCTGACAAGGCGTGAGCCGAGAGGCTGATGTTTGAAACACCGGCAGTCCCGATGCGACTGCCGGTGTTTTAATTTATGCGGCCCAGTCGGAGAGCGAATAGGCCTTGATGTAATCGATCATCATCTGCGAGCCGTCGCTGAAATCGGCTGCCGATGGCGTTCCCGCCATGCCGCCGACGGCAAGGTTGACGACCATGTACATGGGGTCATGCATATCGTCAGGCGTATCCGTCTGCGCCACGGCGACATCATCGAAATACCAGGTTATGTGTTCGGCATCCCACAGCACGCCATAAGTGTGAAACCCGACGGTGCTCGGTACACTGACATTGTTGATCACCGAGGTCTGTTCACCGGTGGCGTTGGAATGGGCGGACATGATGAGCGTATTGGGGTTCTGGCCGCGCATTTCGATGACATCGAGTTCAGGCGGCCAGGAGCCGTCTTCGGGCAGCAGCCAGAAGGCAGGCCAGGCGCCCCGGTCGGTCGGCATATCCGCGCGGATCTCGAAATAACCATAGGTCTGGCTGAAGGAGGAATAGGTGTTCAGCATCCCCGAGGTATAGTCATAACCCTCGACCTCGTCGGCAATCGACTGCGGGGTCTCCTCGGCGGTGATGGTCAGGACGCCGTTTTTGGTGCTGAAAGGATTGACCTCCGATGTGCCGGCATAGGCCGGGTTGATATACCATTGCGCCTCACCATTCGTCGTCAGCGAGCTTCCCTTTTCCGGCGCCCACCAATATTTGGCGTCCCAGATACCCTGATCGCCACTGCGCAGCGAGAGTGTATCGAATTCATCGGCAAAGGTCTGGGTAAGTGACGAGCGGTCGAGGCTGAGTTCGAACTGGTCGGCCTGAAGGTCGTTTACGGTCGTTCCAGCAAGAACGATGGCCTCGCCATTCGAAAAATTGAGCCACAGGTCGTCACCTTGCTGTGTGGCGCTGCCGACAAGCTGATCGAAAGATGTGATGCCGTAGCCATTGAGCCGGATCGTGTCGTTGGCGCTGAAATCGGTAATGAGATCGGTGCCGTTGCCGCTCGTGAAAACAAAGGTGTCGGCCCCGCCGCCGCCGATCAGCACGTCGTTGCCGGCCCCGCCATCGATCGTCTGACTGCCCGACCCGCCGGTAATGATATTGTCGAGCGAATTGCCGAAGGCATAACGACCGTCACCCGTTACCCGCAGATTCTCGAAATTGTCGGGCAGGGTGTAACTCATCCAGGTATCGATGGTGTCGATACCTTCCCCGGCATTTTCGGCGGCGCGATTGATGCTCGAATAGAGATAATAAATATCGTCGCCCGTGCCGCCGGCCATGGTCACGTTGACGGAACTGTCTCCCCACATGGAATCATTGCCTGCCGTGCCGGTGAGCAGCGGGCCGGAACCCGTGGCGGAGAAAAATCCCGTGGAGTTGCCGCTGTAATAGAGTGTGTCTCCAAGCGCATTCACTACTGTCCGGGCCATGAACCGTCTCCTGTCCGTTAGCGTTGGCGTCTCACTCCTCCTGCTGCACACTCTAACAGGGCAAAAAGCCCCCTGTTAGGCCGAAATATGAGGGGTATGTTCCGTTGCGGTTGCATTGAGCTGTTGAACGAGCACGTTGTCCTGACCCGCTTGCGCCTGTTACGTGTCCGTTTTGAACCCGCGCAGCGTGCTCTTGCGGGCGCCTGCGAGCGATGGCAGGATTGGGGCATATCGGGAATGGAGTGTCAGGATTGAGCGTAGCCTTTACCAAGGAAGACAGTGCGGAAACCGCAGCCGAAACCGTTCTGCCGGACCGGATAATCTCGCCTCATCCCAATTTGGTAACGCGGTCCGGGCTGAAGGCCCTGGAAGAGCAGCTGCGGCTGGCGCGCGAAGCCTGTGAGGCGGCTAATGCCATTGAAGACATCAATGAAAGACGCCGCATTTCCGCCAGCCCGCTTCGCGATCTGCGATATTTCTCCGAGCGGGTCCGTACCGCGCAATTGATGCCTGATCCGCCAGCGGACGGCGTCGTCGTCTTCGGCAGCCTGGTGACGTTCAGCCGCGATGACGGGCGAACGCAACGGTTCCGGATCGTCGGCGAAGATGAAGCAGATCCCGCTGCGGGAACGATGTCCTATGTCTCCCCGGTTGCAAGGGTGCTGATGGGAAAAGCGGCTGGCGATCCCGTCAGTTTGGGCGGGAGGGAGATCGAGATCGTCGATGTGGCCTGAAACGTCCCGTCAGAACACAGGCGGCCTTAGACCCGGCGGGTCGCTGATGAGGCTTCGTTCTCCCCTGTTGCGCGCATTGTCTGCCGTTCCCAGCATCCGCATCATTGTGTTTCTCAGGAAAAGCCTGAAGTCCAGATCAATGGCGGTATAGGCAAGCCCAAGCCCCACATGAGCCATGAAGACGGGGTTGAAATTCAGCTCTTCAAATTGATAGCCAATAATGACGCCGATTGCTGAATAGGCGAAAAAGCCGATTTTGCGTTTTCGGAAAATTACATAAACCAGCGCAAAGGCGCTCATGATGCAAAATCCCAACCCGGAAGCGTAGGCGGTGGCCATAAAACCATTATGTGGTGTGCCGATCCTCGATATCCGCGCAAGTTCTTCGTATCGCGCGGTAAACCCTATGCCCACAGGATGCTGGAACATGACCTGAAAACCGCCGGTGATCGTCTCCCACCGCTCATGCAAATTGTTGCTGCTGTTGCTGTCCTCAAGAAAACGTTTCGTAAAGGCCTGTTCCGCAAAGTCGAAAGCACCGAGCGGCAAAACGGCGGCGATGACGAGCGCGCACAAGGCAAACCCGAAATAGGTGCTGAGCAGCATTTTGATCGAAAAATTCCGAACGTAGAAATAGAGCCCGATAGCGAGGACGGCAAACACCCCCGAGCGGTTGAGCGTGAGGGTGAAGCTGGCGAGATATACGAGCAGAAACACGGCAAACAGTGCGGGGCGTTTGTGGCGTTCGGCGACATAGGCCGCCGCTGCTCCGGCCAGCGCGAAGGCCGGTCCAGCTGTATTGCCGACGGGCCAGATTCCCCCTGCCTTTTCGACGCGCAAAAGCAGCGGGGTTATCTCACCTTTCGCCGCAAGCTCCAGGACGCCTGCCTCATCGAACATGAAGGACAATCCGAGCGAGGCGAGCTGGTCATGGATGACGGTGTCCAGGAAAAGCAGGATCGTCACCGCTATGAACCCCGCAAATATGCCCCAGCAGAACAGTTCGAGGAGGTTTTCCTTGAACAGCATATAGGCAAAGAACAGAAAATAGACCGCATAAAAATAGGTCATCGCCGTTGTATAAAACTCGCCATCGCCGCGCGCGTCGGCAAACAGCGTCGTGAGGACAAACAGCATCGTCAGCGGAACAAGATAAAACAGGATAATCGACAGCGTCAGGCAGCGAATGTAAAGCAGGGCGAGGACGGGCAGCGTCATCAGCACCAGCATGTCGGTAATATTGAGGAAACGCAGGCCGAGATTGCTGGTCAACACATTGCATTGAATGAAGAAACCGATGGAAAATACGAATATCGCGAGACAGACGCCGGGAATATTGATCGTTTTTGACGGGTAAAACGGCATTGCCAAAACAAAACCCGGTATAGAGGGCTGGCGCGACGCCGCATGATTTGCTGGTCTTCTCATCAGCAGTCTCTATCTTTTGTGAGCGGATTTCAACTGTCCATAGGAGAGCTCTACCGCCTGGCAATGAATATAATATAACGACTATTAGTGGGCTGGATGGCGCCGCCACGCAAGACATTTTATCGTTTCGTCATGAGATCAGATTGCCTTTCGGCAAATCCCCTTCGACGGCGACGATGCGCTGAATATGAAGTGGCTCATTCGAGCCGGGCGCGCCGGTGCCGAATGCCGGAAGGATTCGCAAATAAAGAGCATACCCCGACGGGTTGATGTCGGGGTCTATGGCAATCCCGTTGGCGATCGCCCACATCCAGCCGCTATTGCCGGCGATGTTGGCCCCTCCAAATTGCAGGGCGGAGCAAACGATCGTCCGGACTGCGCCGCCGCTTTTTGCAACCAGCGTTATGTAGGGCAGACGCTGCTTTCCGTTGTTTTTATAAAGAACGGCGAAGGAAACGGTCCTGCCGATCATCGCGACGGCCTCCGCATTGCGGAAATAACGTGTGAGCCCTGCCGTCTGGCTGCCATTTGCATAGAGGGCGAGGCTGCTTGCAAAGGACGGGGAGAAGATGATTTCGGTGGTTTGGGTGGCGGAACCTGGCGAAGTCATGCCCCAGCCCGTCGGGACGGAACCAGTCCAATCGGTGAAATCACCATTGCCGATGAGATTGGCGGCGGGCAGCCTTGGCCAGCAAGGTGTCTGGAAGCTGTTATCGCGTGCCGACCTCAGATAGGAATCGAGCAGGGCCTGGGCTACCAGGCAGGAACCCGCCTCGTTGGGGTGAATATTGTCCCGATAAAGGGCGGCGTCCTTGCCCTTCGCCATAAATACGGCATGCGTATCCACCAGCGTGAGATTCGGATGGGAGCGGGCCAGGTCGAGGATCGCCTGATAGACCTTGTCGTAACCCGTGCCATCACGCCACGGGTTCTGCGTGGTGATGAGTTGAGGAGCATTTGGCCATTTCCATTCGGTCATTCCCAGTGGTCCGAGCAGCGCGGCTCGTCCGGAGCTCAAAATGCTGCCCGGCATTTCGAAAGTTTGCATATTGTGGCCATGATGCATGATGCAGAGGTCGGGACGGGGAATCTCCAGCGCTGCCGAGCGCTGTTCCGCAAGCATGTACCCCGCCATGCCGCCGGGCAGCGTCGCAAGATAGAGCGTCAGCGTCGCCCCCTTGCCGGCGCGCAGCGTAACCGGGGCCGCATAGGTTTTTGGTCCGGTGGCGGCGCTCGTCTCCCATTCCGCCCAGCGGTATAACACAACAGTCGTATCGTGCAGATCGCCGAGCATCATCGCAAATTGCTGAAATGGTCCGGCTTCGGCATGGGCGGTGCTGTCGCCGTTCACGAAGATCGCGGCATTCTGGCCGGCCGCCAGACGGGCCCGCAAGGGCGAGAACGCGGTCAGGGAAAGACCGGCGTCGCCCATGTTTCGGGAACCTATGCCGAGCGTTAAGCCGATCATGCGGCCACCTCTTCCGTTCGCGCCATATATATGCATATGTTGTATCCGGGCGGTGTCATTGTTCGCTCTCCTGGTCTGGCCTTAGAATAATCCCGCTGCGAGACCCGGGGAAAAATGCGGGGGGCGAAACAGAAAACAGCGCATGAAAAAGAGCGTCGTAAATTTTTCTTTGATTTGGCTCGAAATATAGAAATAGAATATTATTCTAATTACTATTGGTATTATTGAATTTTATTAATAAAATGGGCTTTGATTCAGTTGTTTTTAACTATCGTTATGCGTTTTTGCGCAGATTTCGGTGAGGATATTCCTGTTGCTTTCGGGCAGGTTCGTTGTTTTTGCCGGTCGTCAGTTCGTGCCCGCAATTACAGGCGGATGCGTCATGAGTCCTCCCATCCGGCGGGGGAGACGCCATGACATCGGCTCTTTTCGTCAGCCATACCGGAGAGAAGGGTGGCGCCGAACTTTTTCTGACGGACCTCGTCAAGGCGGGCCCGCACTCCTGGCGCGCCTGTTTTCTCAGTGGCGGTGCGGCCGCAGATGATCTCATTGATGCGGGGCGGACTCCGGTCATGCTGTCCGCTGGAAAAAAAATGCTGTCTATACGCCGCGATGCGTCTTTCGGCGCGCTGTTGCGCGGAGCGGCCGACGTGGTGGCGGTTGCCTGGCAATTGAGCCGGGAGGCGAGGCGCTATGATGTGATCTGCGCCAACTCGCAAAAGGCGCTTTTTGTCTGTGCGCTGGCCGCGACGTTCAGCCGTCGGCCGCTCGTCTGGATTTTACACGATATTGTCACCGATCCCGCTTTCAGCGCCGCCAATCGCCGGGCCTCGCTGGCATTTGCGCGCCTTTTCGCCAGGCTGGTTGCTGTCAACTCCGAGGAGACGGGCCGCGCTTTCATCGAGGCCGGCGGCGAGGCGGATAAGGTTCGCATCGTCTACAACGGCTTCGACCCCGCGAAAGCAAGGATTTATGAGCCCGGCGCGGCCGCGCGGCTGCGTGCGGAACTGGGCCTTGGTCCGCAACCGCTTGTCGGCCTTTTTGGCCGGCTGAGCGAATGGAAGGGACAACATGTGTTTCTGGACGCGATTGCGGCGATGGAGGGCGTGCAGGCGGTCATCGTCGGCGGTGCGCTTTTCGGGCAGGAAGCGTATGAAGCGCGAATCCGCGAACAGGCGTCCCGTCTCGGTCTCGACGGCCGCGTCCGTTTCCTCGGTTTCCGCCCGGATGTGCCGGAATTGATGGCGGCGATGGATGTGGTTGCTCATACCTCGATTGTTGCCGAGCCCTTCGGCCGGGTGGTGGTGGAGGCGATGATGTGCGGGCGTCCGGTTGTCGCCACGCGCGGCGGCGGTGTTACCGAAATCATCCGTGACGGCGAAACCGGCCTTCTTGTGCCGCCGGGGAATGCGTCGGCGCTGGCAGCGGCGATCGGCCGCATACTGTCGCAACCGGCTCTGGCGGAAAGGCTGGCGCGAAAGGGGCGGGAGGATGTGAGCCAGCGTTTCTCACTGGAGGAAACCTGCCGCTCCGTTTCAGCGCTGCTGACGGAGGCGGCGTGAGGTTTCGCGCGGCGATCGACAGGAACAGGCAATGCCGGCAGGCGGAAGGGCCAGGATGCGCATTCTCATAAACATGCCGAGCCAATATGGCGGCAAGGCCTCCGGTGTGGCCCGCGTGACCTTCAGTCTGCTGGAGCGGCTGCTGGAACAGACGACCGATGACTATGTTCTGCGCTCTCCCTGGATGCGGGCGCAACTGCCTGAAAACCTGCGCGACAGCCGGTTGCAGCTCATCGAGACCCCACGGCCGCGCGTCATGGTTTTCGATGTGGTGCGTCAGGCGGTGACGCTGCCCGCGCTCTGCCGCCGGCATGGCATCGATGTGCTTTTTAATGCCGATCCTTTCGGAAGTCCCCTCGGCGGCAAACGGCGTCTCACACTTGTTCATGATCTTTATTTCAAAACCATTCCGGAACAGATCGGCTGGCGGGCGACCCTGACGACTGATTTCATCTTCAAGCTGATGATGGCCGGTTCGGATCGGATCGTCTGCGTATCCGAAGCGACGCGGAAGGACCTCGGGCGTTTCTATCCCGCCGCTGTCGGTAAGAGCATCACCATTCATTCCGACAGCACGCTGAATGTCGATCCCGGGGCTTTCGACACGGCGCCGCCTGTTCCCGGACGCTACATACTGGCGGTCGGAAACGCGACGTCCAATAAGAATTTCGCTCTCCTGGGCAAAGCCTTTGCCATACTAGGCAAAAAATGGCCGGATTTGCGCATCGTGCATGTTGGCCGTGACGAGGCGGAGGAAATCGCCGGCGCGCTGGACGATCCGCAGTTGCAGGCCCGGCTGATCCGGCTTTCCGGCATAGATGACCGGCAACTGGCCGAACTTTACCGTCACGCAGCCTGCCTTTGCGTCCCCTCCACCTATGAAGGCTTCTGTCTGCCGGTGCTGGAGGCGCAGCAGCTAGGATGCCCGGTCGTCTGCTCCAATCGTTCGGCAACACCGGAGATTGCCGGCGAAGGCGCCCTGACTTTCGATCCGTCGGATGCTCAAAGCCTCGTCATCGCGCTTGAGCGACTTTTGGATAATCCGGAGCTGGCAGAAAATCTCCGTCAGGCGGGTTATGAAAACCGCAAATCATATTCGTGGCAGAAGGCTGCGGAGAGCTACGTGCAACTTTTCAAGCAAGGAGCCGCCGCCTGAGGAGGGACGCCGTCGTCACGATCATGCGGTTTCGCACACATCCGCATAGAGCTTTTCATAGGCCGCGACGACCCCACGTGGCTCAACGCCTTGGCGAATTCGTTCCCGGGTCTCAAGCGTTTCCGCAAGCATGGCGGGATTGCGTATCGCCTCCGCCAAGCGTGCGGCCAGTTCGGTGGCATTGCCCGGGGCGAACAGGCGTTCCGGCCTGTCCGCGCCGATCTGTTCGGCGACACCCGCAAGATTTGCGCCGATGACGGGTACGCCGCGCAGAATGGCTTCAGCGACGGTGCGGCCAAAGGCCTCCGGCCATAGGGGCGGTACGATGAGGCAATCTATGCCGGCGAAGAAATGATCGGCCTCCACATAGCCCGGAAATTCGACCGGTAGGCCGGCTGCCTTTTGTTGATAGATCTCGATACCTTCCGGCGCGCGCCCTGCCATGACCGCGCGCCAGCCCTGCGGCGGCAAAAGCCGCAACGCTTCTATCAGCAAGTCAGCCCCTTTCGGTGCTTCGATGCGGCCGAGATAGCCGAAAACCAGAGGGTTGCCGGGTGTGCGGGCAATGCGCGGTTCCGGCGAATCTGGCGGTGAGATGGCGTTCCAGATCACCGTGCGGCGGTTTTCCCGTATATGGGTGAAAAAACCGGCCCGGATGTGGCGTTCGACGATATCGCGACCAACGCCGGCGACAGCATCGACCGCGCATTGGCAACGCCGGTGGAGGTAAGAAAACGCACCGCATTTTTTGCTGCCGCCGTCGCAGATATGCCCGTCATGAAACAGGGAGCCATTGGTGCACATGCTCGTGAAATCATGCAGCGAATGAACCAGTGGAACGCCACGCTTGCGGATCATCGGCCAGATCAGCGGCGTCAGTTCCGATAGCGAATGGGTATTGACCACGTCCGGCCGGAAATCATCGATGACACGCGCAAGCCGGCGAACGAGGCGCGGGTCCAGTTGCACAGCGATCTTATAATATTTTCGCTTCCATTCCGGTTGCTGCCCCCAGTCGCCGATAAAGAACGGCGTGGTATGCCCGAGGCGGTGAATGGTGAAACCATCGCGTTGTTCCCCTGCCTGCTCTTCACGCGAGATGGCGGCCACCGCGACCGTGTGCCCCTTATCCGCAAGTCCACGCGCAAGGTCTTCCACGAATATTTCCGCACCGCCCACCCGATCCGGAGAAAATAGCGAGGTTATCTGCAATATCCGCATGCTCAATTTCCTGCGCCTTTAAGGTCACTAAGCCTATTTTGCATTCATTAAATCCGTTATTGCAGACGAAGCGGCGTTTGTACTGTCGGACCTGAACGGTCCGGCGCCGGCATTGCAGCATCGTCTGGAAATTGTCTGCGCCTTTTGCGGCCTTCCCGCTCCATTCCGGGCGGGTTCAGGCAAAGCGTGACGACCGGGGCGAGGAAAACGGCATAGGCCATGGCAAAGCCTGGAACTTGCAGCGAAAAATCAAGCGTTGAATGCAGCAGGACGAGCAGCAGTGCGGCAAGGCCGAGATGAGAGGCATAACGATAATTTCTGCGTTTCAGCGCCCCGCGAATGAAAATCACCAGTTGGATGAGCACAAAAAAAGCGAGATAAAACGGGAAGGCTGCACCGAGTGTCAGCAATCCCTCGGCGTAGACATTGTGGGCATGGGTGACGACGGCGTCCACCCCGCATCGCGCCACATGATAGGGCGCATAGATTTCCGTAAAGCTTGCCAGACCTGATCCCTGTGGCCAGTTGTCGGCGATGACGCGTGCGATGCCCGGCATGTAGCAAAAGCGCATATCGTCTTCCAAACGCATTTCCATGCGAAGCGCCACCCGGTTGGCGAAAAGCGCGAAGAGGGCGATGGCGACGGCAATCAGCAGCGCGGCGCGACGTCTCGTTCCGCGCTGCCTGCGCCGGCTGGAGGCCCCATTGCGCCCGGTTCTGGCCGGAGAGTTGAACACAATCAGCAGGATCAGTAAAATCAGCGCTGCGAGGCTTGAGCCGATCCCCGCACGCGATCCCGTCAACATCAATGCGATGAAACAAAAGCCTGCGAGGACACCGAGAAATGCGGCCCTGCGGATGAGCTGTTTTTGCTCCACCGGCACGGTCAGGCGATTTGCCACGAGCGCCTTTACCCTGACCCAATCCGGAGCGAGGAGGCTTTTATGTAACAATGCGGCGAGCGTGATAAGGATGAGGCCGAAAAAGGTTGCGGCGGTATTGCGATTGACAAAAAGGCCGGTGAGGCTGCCGAGATAGAAACGCTTCTGGATGAAGCCGAGAGCTTCCGGGAAAAGCACGAATTGCACGATGGAAAACAGCGCGAGCCAGCCACCGGCGATTGCGAACCATCGTAGCGTCTTCGCCGCGCGCTCGTCGCTATCGAAAATCACGAGGCCCGTCATGAAGACGCCGAAGGGCAGGGCGGCGCTCATGAGGCCGATCCGGTCATCCGCCGGTGTCAGGGAGATTGTGGCGGCTGGCGCATTCTGCATGAACATGGCGGCGATGGACCATGCCGGGTTGGGGCGCGCGATGCCAGGCATGGAGGAGGCTTGCAACAGCACCTGAACGATAAGCGCTCCCAATAAAAGACAGGCCGCCGTAAGTACTTTGCTTGCACCGCCCTTTGGCGGCCCGAACAGCAGGATTGCCGGCGCCAGCAGGAGATAGATCGCCATCGTGACAACGATGCGGCTTTCGATTTCCGTTGCGCCGCGGTTGAGAAGCGCCAACAGAAATATTGCCCAGAACGCGATTATTGCGACCGGCCGGACATAGTCCCGAACCGCCACCGGTGGGGTCTGCAAGGAGGGGAGCGGTTCTGATCGGGATTCGGTGAGCGACATATCTTTGGGCTTTGTCGGAATTGTTTGTGGTAGCTATGCCGCGAATATCGACGAGGCTCAGCCGCTTCATCGTTTCAGATCATGACGGCGGCGCGGGGCGTCTTGTGTCCGCTGGTACTGGCTTTGGACAAACCTCCGCCAGGGTCCATCGCAGGATTTCCCCCTGTTTGCCGCAGACGACGGCCGTATCCGCCTCGCGGGCCGCCTCGGCCTCGGGCAAGGTGTTCTTCGGAAATTGCCGCCACATCACGAAACGCCCACGGATCAGATTGGCATCGGCAGGCCCGTAGAGCTGGGAGAAGTTCATCAGCACGGTGACTTCCATGGGTGAGGCGTTGCGCAGCGAGCGAACCATGGCAAGACGCAGCCAGACATCGCCATTTGCGGGAAAACAAAAGAGCGAATGGCGAATAAAGGTCTCGGCAAAACCGAGACGCGCCGCGCCGGAATCGGATGCCGGATCGACGCCATTCGCATCGAGATCGGCCAGAACGAGCCTTAGACCGGCTTTGACGATATCCGAACGGCAGATTTTTTCGGTGACGATGGGCTGAAGTTCAGGGATTGTTTCCGCAAGGAGATCAGGCGCAAGGCCATTATTGTCGTCGGCGATCCGCGCCAATGCGACAATATCGGAAAAACGCCGGCTTTGCGAAAAGGCCTGGGCGGCGACGGACAGGACAAAGATGGAAATGACGAGAACCGGTACGACCGCGAGGGCTTTCCGCAGGCGGGTCACGCCGTTACGCCTGATCATGGTAATATCGTGTATAGCGCGAATGATAATATTCGCTTGAACCATAGGCGCGGTAAAGCTTCAGCTTTTCGGTGTCCACCTTGTTGAGGATGACCCCGAGGCACTTCTTGCGGATATGAACCTCATTCTCCACCGTGTTCCGCACCGCCCGGCGGGCGGTTCTGCCCCATTCCGTGACGAAGATGAAACCGTCGATCCGGCCCGCCATGGCGCGGGCGTCGACCACCGGCCCGAGCGGCGGCAGGTCGACGATGATATAGTCGAAAGCCGTGCTCGCTTCGGCCAGCAGCTTGTGCATTTGCGCCGAGGTCAGCAGTTCGGAAGAATGAGGGACACGCTGTTTGACCACCGTGGGCAGGAAAGCGAGACGCGTCTTTTCGTCATGAAGCAGCACGTCCTGCACGCTGCGGCCTTCCAGCAGGACTTCGAGCAGGCCCTCACTCGCGTGACGCGCCATGGCGCGCGTTGCGCCGGGATTGCGAATGTCGGCGTCCAGCAAGAGGACCCGCGCACCCTGCCCGGCGAGCAGCTGCGCAAGGTTGATGGAGATCGTGGATTTCCCTTCGCTCGGTAAGGCCGAGACGACGCCGACAATACGGGCCCCGCTTTTGGCGGGAACGCCGAGATCGATGGCAAGCCTGGTGCTGCGCAGGGTTTCGGCGAAAGAGGAGAGCGGATGGTCGACCGCATAGCGCGCAACGCTGGTGGGGCGCGTCAGGGCCGGATGGCCGCCTTCCTGATCTTCTATTATGGCCTTGTTGTTCTGGATGAGCGGGGTATTGCCGAGGAATTCCAGCCCAAGAACATCACGGACCTGTTCCCCGGTGCGGAAAAAACGATCCCGGAATTCGCGGAACACGGCAATGCCGCCGCCTGCTGCGGCGCCCATGATCATGAACAGCGCCAAAATCATGGTTTTGTTCGGCTTGCTCGGGATTCTGGGCGGCATCGCCTTGGAAATCACCCGCGCCTCCGTCACGGGGAAGGATTGCTGCTGCATCGCTTCCTGATATCGCTGCAGGAAGGTCTGGTACATGTTCTTGTAGGTTTCGGCTTCACGCTGCAATTCGCGCAGCTGAACCTGTGTCTCGCTGGCGGAGTTGCTGATGTCGGTCGCCTTGGCGACACTTTCGGCGAGCGACTTTTCCCTCGCTTCCGAGACTTCCAGATCGCTTTTGTAACTTTGCGCGATGCGGCTGATTTCCTGGAACATCAGCCGGCGGTATTCCTGCATTTCATTGCGCAGACGCACCGCCTGAATGTGGTTGCTGCCGAGCCTGCTGGTAATTTCCGCCTCAGTCTTGGAGGCTTCGAGATATTTTTTGCGCAGATCGTTGGCGACCGAGCTGTCGAGAATATCGGTAACGACCGCATCGACATCGTCGGTGGCGAGAATATGTTCGATGCGTTGCACCCGCGCCCGCGCCCTGGCCGTTTCCGACTGCGCCAGGATCAGCGCGCTGTTGGATTCCGCCAGCTGCTGATCGGAGAGCAGGCCGTTAACGCCGGTCGAGATCAGATTATGTTCGGCGCGAAACTTCTGCACGGCCAGATCGGTTTCGAGCGCCCGCTGGCGCAGCTCCGCAATACGGTCGGACAACCAGTCGCTGGCGCGTCTCGTCGCCTCGTATTTGGAATTCAGCTTGTCCAGCAGATAGGCCGAGGCCACGGCATTGACGATCTGCGCGGCGAGAACCGGCGATGTCGAATTATAGGTGAGTTCCAGCGCGTAGGTCCGGCCGATGCGCTTGACACTGAGGCCGTTGAGCAGCTGGTCCGACAGCGCTCTCTTCAGGGTTCCATCGTCAACCACCGCCTCTTTTTTCTTCGCTGGCGAGAACCATTGGGAAACATTGACGAGTGAGCGGATGGTGCCGAATATCGAGCCTAGAAGTGATGCGCGTGTTGCCCTGAATTCCTGGTTTTCGGTGAGGTTGAGACTATCGACGACGGCAAGCCCGATGGTTTCCGATTGCAGAACCTCGACCTGGCTGAGAATGGAAGCTTCATCCTCTATGACGCCGCCAATCGTCGAAAGCTGTTCGACAATCTGGCTGTTATTGCGGTCGATCAGCAGCGTCGCCGTCGCCGAATAGATCGGAACGGCCGTTGCCGCAAAAGCGAGGCCGATTGCCCCGGCGACTGCGACCGCGGCAAGCACGATGCGCCATTGTCGGCGGATCATTGCAAGAACGGCGTCGATATCGATAAACTCGGACGTCAGCCCGCCTTTATCGTAGTCAGCCATCGTCAGGGGATCGTGCCTTTGCAACAACTGTCAGCCTCGCTCTTTTCGGCGGGCGCAACGCCCGCCAAGTCACGGTTGCATCACAGAACTGGCGGCAGCCTTCCCCGCGGGAAAGGCGACAAAGCCAAACTCAAACGGGACTTGTGCTGACAGGCGTGGTGGTGCTGCCGGTCGAGAAGAAATTGTTGATCGTGGTGAAAAAGGACGTGCCGGTGCTGCCTGTCGCTCCGCCACTACCGCCGCCGCCGACAGGTGCGCTTCCGCCGCCCGCCTGTGCGGTGCCATCTGCGGTGCCTGCCGTTCCCGAACCGCCGATGCTGTTGGCGCTTGCCGGCGAGGAACCGGCTCCGCCGATCGGCGATGCCGTCGCCGCGGCAGCCGCAGGGGCGGCCGGACCGGCAGCCGTTCCTTGGATATTCTCGCTAAAGGCGATCAGAAGATCGGCGGGCACGTTTGCGCCCTTTGTCTGCAACTGAATGGCGGCTGCCAGTATCGTATTGCCGTTCCTCATTGCGGTAGCATGGGCAAGCGCCAAGCCTTCGCCGACGACTTCGGAGAAGTCCTTGTTACCGACCTTTTGGGCCAGTGCGACGATGGTGGGCAGCTGGCCGGAGTCACTCAGGATGAGGCCGGAAAGCTGTTCGGAGAACTGTGCTGCGCTGGTGGACACGGCGATGATCGGAAATCCGCTCGTCACTTTTCCGGTTACATCGGCCGTTGCCGCATCCGTGCTGGAGGCGATGGTGATCAGATCACTGATCATCCCCTGCGTCGGAGACTGCTTGAACAGTTCCGCCGTTGCAATCGAAACCGTGTCCGGATTGCTGGTGTTGACGCGGTTCAGAAATGCGGCGGTGGTTTCATCGGCGGCCTTGACGGGCCCGCCTGTTGCCCCGCTCTCAACGGAGGGCGTCTGCTGCGGTGCAGTTTCCACGTTCTGTGCGTTGGCGACAAAGGAAAACAGACCCATGTTGGCGATGAACATCGCACCAACGAGCATCGAGCCGTTACGAATGCGGGGCATCCAACTCTCCAAATCTTTTAAAATACGACTTTAAATACATCCAATGCCAGGCAAGTTTACCCAACATCTAAAATTTCCTTCTAAATCGCACAGCCCAAGCAAAGGATCAAGCACTAAATAAACTTGCTGCGGAAACCCTCAACTATTGTTAACAGCCGCCCTTGCCTTGTTTCGGTTTGTTCATGACACGGCGACTTTCCGTGGTGACGTTATCAGCCGGTCACGCAGCCAGATATTGGCCGGCGTCTCGACAAGGACGTGAAAGACATGGGCTATGGCGACGGTGCTGACGACGATGACGAGATAAACGAGGTTGCCCCATTCGGGCGGAAACGTCACGCCGCCGAGCGCGATCTTGAAACCCCGGAAGATAAAGGGGTGCAGCAGGTAAAGCGCATAGGATGAATCGCCGAGTTTCGCCAGCGGCTGGGCGAAACGGGGCAGGGAGATGTTTCTGGTCAAGGTCGCCGCCGACATCAGCAAAATCGCGCCGCCGCCGAAAACCAGCAGCCGCGAGAACGAATAACAGCCCGGATCGCACTTGAACCCTATCCTGTTCAGATCGGTGAGCATCCAGATCGCCATGCCGCACAGGGCCGTTGCAAGTCCGAGCAGGGGCGGCAGGCGAACGCCTCGCAGGAAGAGGACCGCGATGAACATGCCTGCGACAAATTCGAGAATGATCGGCTGGAACCAGAAGCTGAACGGCAGGCCGAGATCGAATGCGGAGCCGATCATGACGGCGGCAAACAACACGCCGGCTGTCGTGAACACCGCGCGCTCCAGCGGCAGGAAGATGAACGCTGCGAAAACGATGTAAAAGAACATCTCGTAATTCAGCGTCCAGCCGAGATCGATCAGCGGAAACGGATAGGCGTCGCCATAACCCATGCTGTCATAGGGAATAAACAGGTAGGAGGTGAGGATCGACTGTAGTGGCGGAAAGGCCTTTGCGCTGATAATGGTCACGCTGGCGGCCATGGCGAGCCGCAGGGTCAGCACAAACCAGTAAAGCGGGACGATGCGAAGGAACCGGCGCAGCAGAAATGCGGAACGACCGCCCGTCGCTGCAAAATAGGGCCGGGATGCATAAACGATGACGAAGCCGGAAATGACAAAAAACAGGTCGACACCGCCTCCCAGCCTCAGCAGATGCAATGGAAAAAGTGTGAATGGCCAGTTCACGTCCGCGTGCAGCGCAACGACCATGGTTGCCGCAACGGCGCGCATTAGCTGAAGGACATCGAGACGCTGCGCGCCGGCAGCGGGCGCTTTCTTAAAATTTTCCATCATCGTCAATCTATAAAAATAAAGATATATTTAGTATTATATCGCACCCGCTTTTGCGGGGCGGAAGTCCAGTATTCAAGCAGGCTATCATGCAATAGCGCGACGCGATACACACAATTTTGCGATGCGGCATTTCCTCCGCATCAGTCAGAAAACTTCCAGAACCGTAAGCTGGTCGCTGACGGAAAGCCGGTATTGCCCGCTTTCCTGCGTCATTGTCTGCTGGCTCACGGAGCCGTCATCGCGGAAACGGTGTGCGATAACGTGACTATGCTGGCCGGCCACCGAAAATGTGGCAACCCGTTCGGCGGGCGGGTTTTCGATGCGGGCTGGCCACTGCCAGCCGGAAATTCCAAGCCAGACAGGCACGAGCAGAGCACCGTCCGGTCTTGTAAGGTGCAGGGCCAACCTTTTGGAATCGGCGGTAAGGAAATCGAGCTGTCGTTCCGCCGGTCCGGTCTGCCGTTCCGCCCTGCAAAGGGAAAGAAGGATGCGAACGGCCTCGTAAGCGGGGGTGCGGCTTAAATCATGGCGCAGCAGGCCGAAGGAGGATTCCGGGTTTGTCTCATCGGCGGCGAAGCTTGAAACCATTTCATAGATGTAGGACCGGCGGATGCCGCTGATGAAACACCAGAGCAGCATGCGCGGCATATAGCGCGCCTTGATGCCTTCGGTGACGGGGAAATGAAATGTCCTGGTCTGCAGAGAGGTATGATAACCCATTTCCGTGGCGAGCACCGGCCTGCCGGCCGCTATATGCGCCGAAGCGGCGACGGATTTAGAGAGCGCCCCCGGACCGGTGGTTTCGGGATGCTCCATCCCGGCATAAGGGTGGATATTGCCGTAATCGCAGGCATTTTTCAGGTCCAGCGCCAGCGCTCTGTTCGACAGGACATAACTTGGCGCCGCGACGGGCACCGTACTCAGGCGCGGAACCGAGCGGATGGTGTCGTGCAGCGCCGCCTGATGCTCCGCCGAAATGCGCGGAGCATTTTGCGGGTCCTTCGTCAGGTTGGGCTCATTGCTGCCTTCGAAAATATCGATACCCGCATCGCACCAATCGTAAAAATCCATGAGCCTGTCGAGCGGCGTGGAAACGTAAGGGTTAAGATTGTCGTAACAGATGACGGTGAGGCGAACGCCAGCCGCCACGATCCGTCGCAGCCGCCGAAAGACGGGGCTGTCGCGACTGTCTCTTGCGGCGATGAGCCCGTCGTCACGCAGATGCCGGACGCCCAGCGCTTCAAGCTCGGGCACGATCCGGTCGAACCGTTCCGGATAGACGCCCGTGGGGCGGGTGAAGTGACCGCACACCCCGACACTGTCGAGAAAGGCTTCGGTACTGGCCGAAGCAAGTCTCTGCGCCCTTGCCGAAGTAGCGCTAAGACCCGAGGCGGCGACCAATGCAAGGGGTGCTGCTGAAAGCAGGTTGCGCCGCGTCAGGCCACCCATCGTGGCTGGCGTTCTTCCATTCATCTGCGCCTCCTTGAGAAACGATAAGACAGACGCCGTCACATGGGCGTCGCCGTTTGAATGGCGGTCACGGTTGCCCGGTCTCGATATCAAAATGGTCCGGAAATCTTGGCATTTGCGGCCGCCCAAAATCCATCTCTTTGAAATAAAATGATATTATGAATTTCAGTTAAATCATTGCCTGCAACGCAACCGATTGCCGATTGCCTGCACTTTAAAGTGGCTAAACCGTAACACGAGGTCGGTTCTTTTCGCAACACCGCATGGCTTTTGCCGCGCCGCAAAAAAAATCACTTGAAATAGCGTCGATTCCCGTGCTTTTTGAAAAGTAGATTTTGGTAATTCATATTTTCAAACATTAGTTCTGCTCCGGCTCTTTATATTTTTGCAGATGTCTCATTGGTCTCCTGGATTGAAGGGAGACAAACGAGCCCGGGATGGACGCCATAGATTTTCGATGAAGGAAAACAGAGCGTATCCGCATGAGAATTCTCCATCTTAGCAGCCTTTATCCGCCGCATATCGTTGGTGGATGCGAGCGTTCGGTCGAACATCTCGCCGAGGAACTCGTCTCCATGGGACATACGGTCGGCGCCGCCTGTATCGAGCGGCAGGCCGAACCGAAAACCATGCGCAACGGCGTCTCCGTCTACCGCATGTTCCATAATAACGATTTCTGGCTTGAGGACTGGCCGCAATATTCGCCGCAGCAGCGGCGCATGCAGAAGCTCAAGCAGCAGTGGAATTTCGACGTCGAAAAACAGTTCGAGGCCGTCCTCGACGATTTCAAGCCTGACGTTCTCAACACCCATTCGCTGCTGGATGTGACGACGCTGGTGTGGCGGGCGGCGCATAAGCGCGGCATTCCGATCGTTCACACGATCTGCGAATATGATCTCCTGTGCGGCAATGCCGCCATGTTCAAGGGCGGCAAGCCCTGCGAGCACATCCATCTCGGCTGTCAGGCGGTGAATTTCACCAAGAAATTCACCCAGCGTTATATCAGCGCTGTCGCAAGCGTCGGCACTGAAATCCTCAAGACGCATGTCAATCACGGGCTTTTCCGTCACATCCCGGAAAACCTGCGCCGCGTTATCTTCTATTCCTGCACGGTTCCGGAGGGCGATCCGGTCGCCCGCCGGCAGATCGACCGCACTGGCCGGCCGCTGACCTTCGGTTATATCGGCCGTATCAATACGGAAAAAGGCGTCGGCAACATGGTCGATGCCTTCAGGGAAATCGGTCACGGGAACTGGCGCTGTCTGGTCGCCGGCCATGCGATGGACGATTCGATCGAGCGTTTCACGGTTCAGGCCGGCGATCTGCCGATCGAATTCGTCGGCTGGGCGAAACCGAAGGAGTTTCTCGAAGAGATCGATGTGCTCATCGTCCCTTCCTTCTGGGCCGAGCCTTCGCCACGCACGATCTACGAGGCTTATGCCATGGGCGTGCCGGTCATCGGCGCAGCCTCCGGCGGCATTCCGGAGCTGATCGGCGAGACCAACCATGACTGGCTGTTCGAACCGGGCAACGCCACCGACCTTGCCGCCCGTATCCGCCGCGTGCTGACGCTCTCGCGCGAAGAATTGCCGACGGAGGCGGATTTCGGAAACATCGTCGAGGAATCCACCTCGCGTCGGGTCGGCGAAAATTATGTGAAACTCTATGAGGACGTCCTGACGAGCAGCAGGCAAAGCCGAACCCTGCGTGCATCTTAACCGGCAACGGACCCGGTCCGTTGCCGCGGTTTTCTTTGAAGGAGAGGGCATATGGCGGGAAGCAATAAGGGCAGCCTCCGCTTTCACGGCCTGGGCGTCGACTGTTTTGCGGCGGTTGCGCATGGTGCGTCGACTCGGCCGGGTTTACGGATGGTGGATTGATGGCCGAAGCTACGTCGATAGGCAGCGCCGCCGTTACGGGTGTCTTCTGGTCCATCGTCCAGAACTGGGGCGGTAAGCTTTTCACCTCCATTCTCTTCATCGTTCTGGCCCGTTTCCTCAGCCCTACCGATTATGGCATGGTCGCCACCGCCGGGCTGGTGCTGATGTTGATCCAGATGGTGTCGGAGTTCGGATTCGCGGACGCGATCGTGCAGAAACGCAACCTGGAACCCGGCGACGTCAATCTGCCCTTTTATGCCTCGGTCACGGTCGCAACGCTGCTGGCTATCGTCGTCTGCGTGTTTTCACCGGAACTGGAACGCTGGTTCGAGGTCGAAGGGCTGGCGCCGGTCATCGTGGCGATCTGCATATTGCTGCCGCTGAACACGGCTTCGATGTTTCAGGAGGTGAATTATCGCCGTGCACTCGCCTTCAAACCGCTGGCAATCAGAACCTTCATCTCGAACATCGTCGGCGGTGGGGTGGCGATTGTTTTCGCGATCACGGGCATGGGCGTCTGGAGCCTCGTCGTTCAAACCTATGTCGCCACCCTCGTCACGCTGATCTGGCTCTGGCGAAAGCCGCATTGGTTGCCGGGCACCGCTCTCAATCCCGGCACCTTCGTCGAACTGCTTCGCTTCGGTTCGTCGGCGCTCGGCCTTCGCATTGTCGATTTCGCGGCCACGCGCCTGATCGATTTCATGATCCTGGGACGTTATGGCGTGGCCGTCTTCGGCCTCTACACGGTTGGCAGCAGGCTCTATCAACTTATGATGCAATTGCTTCAGTCGGCACTTTATGACGTCTCGCTAACGGTGCTTTCGCGCGTCTCGCACGAGCGCGACCGCATGGCGGAACTTTACAAGCGGTTGATCGCAATATCCGCTATCGTCTCGACACCAGCCTTCGTGCTCTTTGCGGCATTGACGCCGGAGATTTGCCGCGTTTTGTTTGGTGCGCAGTGGCACGGGGCAGATGAGATCGCGAGACCCCTGCTGCTGCTCGGCGCTTTACAATGTGTGCAATTTCAAAACGGCCCATTTCTCTCCGCACGCGGCCGCCCGAACAAGGTATTGATTGCCGGCGCCGCCAAATCGATTGCCACAATTCTGATGATTGTCTTCATACCGACCGACGGTATCGATGAACTCGTCATTGTTTACGTATTTGGTCAACTTGCTTCAACGCCCTTTACGTTCTTTTATGTTTCGCGTGAATTGGGCGTGTCGCTCCGAAAAATAATGTCTCTGCTTCTGCCGAGTTTTGCCGCCAGCGGTCTTTGCCTTATCATCGTTCAATGGATGCGTCCTCAAATTGCCGCCCTCAGTTTAGGCGATTTCATGTCCGCAATACTGCTCGGGTCCATTTTTACATTTACTTATATTTTGCTCATAGCGCTGGTTGCCCGGACGCAGGCGCGGTCGGCCCTTGTTTTCGTCACGAGCAAGGTACTCCCACGGAAGGAAGTGAATGCGTAAGCTCATAAAAAAAATCATTCCCGCACCGCTGCATCGTGAATGGGTGAAGTACAATGAGAGCCGCAATCAGGATGTTGCTATTCGTCACTTCTTTCACACGCTGCAGGAGCAAAAGCGACGTATAAAAAACCTCGCCGCTGGGGATCATATAAGTCGGGTTCTGATTGTCGCGTGCGATCCCTATTCCGTTTTTGGCTCTATCGGCGACGATGCCATGATCACCGCGACCGTCCAGCATGCTCGTGCAAGAAATCCTGATGTCGAAGTCGATATACTGGTCGAAGGTACAGGTGCTTCGGATTTGGTTCGTCAGAGGGGATTTAATCCCGTCGATCTCTTTGGCGAAATTGATTTTTCCGGAGCACTTCTTAACCACTTTGAAGCGCGGCGATACGATTGCGTCGTGGTGGTTGGGGCAGATGTGATGGATGGATATTATCATCCACTGGTCAGCGCAAAACTCCTGGCAAGTGCTGATTTGGCTGCGGCCGCCGGGATAAAAAATGTCATCCTTGGTTTCAGCTTCAACCAAGCGCCTCATCCCGCTCTGGCTATGTTTTATAGCGCCCTTCATCCCAATGTCTCAATTAATGTACGCGATCCGGTTTCCCTCAACCGCCTGCAATCATTCGCCAGGACAAACGCGGTACTGGTTGCCGATTCGGCGTTTAGCCTTGTTGCCTCAGAACCGGATGAAGACACCGTCTCCTGGATCAAACGGAAACGTAATGAGGGATACAGGGTGATGGGCTTCAACCTGCATCCCATGTTGTTCAAAAATGCTGACAGCAGCCAGGTCGACACCATCATAAAGCGTGGAGCCGAGGCATTGCACTTTGTGGCGGATGCACGGCCGGTCTGCTGGCTGCTTATGCCGCATGATTACCGGGATGGTTTCGGTGACGAATTTTGCCTTCAGGCGATTGCCGGGCAGGTTCCAGATTCACTGTCAGATCGGGTTCGATATCTGAACGGCAGGTGGTCCGCGTCCGTTCTCAAGGGCATTGCGGCGCAACTGGATGGAATTGTCAGTGGGCGCATGCATCTCGCCATAGCAGGGCTGGGTAAAGGCGTTCCGGTCATATGTATCGCCTATCAAGGGAAATTCGAAGGGCTATACCAGCATTTCGCTCTATCTTCGTCGGAACTGCTTGCTCCCTCCGCCTTCTATAGCGATGACGGCATCAGGAACGCTTTGATGGAGTTCGTCGACAATGCTGATGACCTTCGCGAGCAGGTCCAGCGGAAATTGCCTGATGTTCTCGGCCTATCAAAAAACAATTTTCAGATTTTCGAGTCCTTTCCAAAACAGAATCAATCGGTCTCATGAAAGTTGCTTTCGTCTCAGCCATTCCCGCCGTTCCCGCGTCCGAGGGCAATCGCAGCCGGATTCTCCAGTTGACGCGCGCCGTTCGCAGCCTGGGACATGAGGTGCATTTCGTTTATGTTGATACCCCGATTGCCGCCGATTTCGATCCGGCCGCGCATGAAGCAGAATTCAGCTCCGGGCGCCTGCATTTCGTATCACGGCAGCGGAGCCGTTTTAAAACAAGGCTTATCGGGGATTGGGGGTTGGAAGCTGAAGTGATCGCGTTTCGAGCCGTCCGAAAGGTCCACCGCCTTCTCGGTCGCGACAGCGGTTTTTATAATCACCTCGACGAGTTCTATTACCCGGAAATCGGCCGGCAGGTTCGGGATATTCAGCGCCGGCTTGGCATCGATGCCGTCATTGTCGAATATGCCTTTCATTCGCGGGCGTTCCTGGGGTTGCCGAAGGGGGTGCTGCGCATTCTCGACACCCATGATTCCTTCGCCGACCGACACAAGGCTTTCGTCAATACCGCGAACAAATATGGATACTGGTTTTCCGTTCCACCGAAAATGGAAAGCAAGGCTTTCCGCCGTGCGGACGTCGTTGTCGCCATTCAGGAGGAAGAGGAGCGGACGTTCAGGCAGCGGCAGGGGGCAGAGCCGCCGGTTGTTGCGACCGTCAGCCATACTCTCGATCTCGGTGGACGAGTGGAAGACCTCAGTTCGAGCGACTTCCTGTTTCTTGGTTCCAGCAACGACGCCAACATCATTTCCCTGACGGGCTTCATTGACAACGTCCTGCCGATCGTCAGGGCGACACGGCCGGATATTCGCCTGGTCGTGGCTGGCAGCATATGCGGCAAGATCGGGGATAGGGACGGTGTTGTCAAACTTGGCCGCGTGGACAGCCTGAAGGAAGCTTTCACCCGTGCGCCACTCTCGATCAATCCCATCACGCTTGGAACGGGCATCAACATAAAATTGCTCGACGCTCTCGCCGCAGGTGTTCCCACGATCAGCACCCGGACAGGCGCGAGGGGACTTTCGGAACGATACCGGCGCGGCGTGGTCATTGTCGGCGATGGCGATCATCAGGCTTTTGCCGACGCAATCCTGCAACTGGCCGCGAGCCAGGATCAGCGGCAGGAACTGGGAAACAAAGCCTTCGAGGACGCGATTGAGTGGAACCGCCGGCAAATGACGGTGCTGAATAATATTCTGACCGGCAGGAAGCCTGAATAAGGTATGAGTTTTCCGCTGGATGCCGTCTCCCGCCGAGGGACCGATAATCCGTGATGTCCGTCGCTGCGCCCGTCAAAGGGTTGTTCTTGGTGGGCGGATCGATGTATTCAGGGGCCGGATCGTCACTTGAACCCGCTGGTATATGGAAACGTCGCTTTATCTGCCCGTCAAAGGCTTTCTTGAAAAGGCTGGTTACACCGTCAAGGGTGAAATTGGTGGTTGTGACCTCGTGGGTCTGAGCGACGACGACCCGGCTGTTGTCGTGATCTGCGAGCTGAAACTGAGCTTCAATCTGGAACTTATCCTGCAGGCTGTCGATCGGGCGGCTATCGCAGATGAGGTCTGGATCGCGGCGCGGGTCTCGGCCAAGGGCAGGGGCCGTGAGGCTGACAAACGTTACCGGGATCTCTGCCGCAGGCTCGGGATCGGCATGCTCGGTATTTCCGATGCCGGCGATGTCAGCATTCTCGTCGGCTCCGTGACCCCCATGCCGCGCACCAATCCGAAACGGCGCTCCCGGCTGATGCGCGAACACCAGAGGCGGCGTGGCGATCCGGCAGTGGGCGGCAGCACACGCGCGCCGATCATGACCGCCTATCGCCAGCAGGCACTCGGCTGCGCAGAGGCGTTGGCATCAGGCCCCTTGCGCGTACGCCAGATCAGGTCCAGCGTCCCGGATGCTGGCAAAATCCTGCTCGCGAATGTCTATGGCTGGTTCGAACGGCTCGATCGGGGAGTCTATGGCCTGACCGAGGCGGGGCAGGAAGCCCTGCAGCGATGGCCGCAACCGGCAACCTGACGCGAAACCGCGTGTGCCATAAACCGGAAGCCCTTTTCAGCATTCCGGGTCTTGTCGAACGGCAGCCGCTATTCCGCCGTTGCCTGAATGTCGACCTTGTCGAGCAGAAGCATCGGATTGTCGGAAGCGGCAACGAGATCCAGAAGGCCGAGGCCATTTGCACCCGTCGATTTGGCCGTGACCGTCAGGGTTTCCGGTGTGCTGATGAAGCGGCCGAGCGCCTCCACCGCATTTTGCAGTTTAGGCTGTTCAGCCGCGACCTGTTGCAGCAGGGCATTTGCCACCAATGTCAGGGTGGCGCGAACCTCTGCCTCGCTCATGTGGTTTTCCAAAGAATAAAGCTTGATCGCCTTGGCCATCAAACCTTCGTCCTTGATCGTGAGTTTCACCTCGCGGCCGGCAAGCCCGAAGAGTGCGGCCTGGGCGCGATCGATGTCGAAGGGAAAGAATTCTTCCGTAAACCCGCTCGCGAGACCGGAGAAATTGACGCTGCCAATATCCTTGCCGCTGAAGGAGATTTCCCGGATCATCAGATTGTTGTTCGGTTCGTCCCAACCCGCGGAAAGGCCATAAGACAGGGCGAGCGACTCGATGCCCAGCTTGCGCGCTTCAACAAGAACCTCCTCCGACGAGTCCGCCGGGATGGGAAGAGTCAGATCGTCCTGCCGGATCGTAATGTCGGTCGGAATGCCGTTGAAGGGTTTTGTCAGCCCCATTTCGAAATTCTTGAGTGTGAACTTGACGCGCTCCGGCGTGCCTTTCGTTTCCTCGTTTGCCTCCTCGTCCGATTTTTCGGGCGCGGCCACATCGACATTGATGCCGCCAACACGGATCGTTCCGAGTTCCGGTATCAGACGGTTGAACGGAAAGGTCTCGATCTCCGTATCATCGAGCCCGGCGAGCTCGGAAATTGCCTTGATCGACGAACTCCAGTCAAAGCCCTTGAGGCTTGCCTCATCGACCTTGATCGAGTTGTCGCCATTTTCGATCGACATGCCGTTCATGCCGAGATCGAGTTTGCGGCTGTCCATCTGCATGTCGATACGATTGATGGTGGCCTTAACCCTCTTGCCAGCCGCGCCCTCGCTTTCGTCGGGCGCATCCACCTTCATCGCTTCTACCCAACAGCCGCTGCCGCCCGGTCCGGCGGATGGTATGGGTCGCCCGGATGCGTCGCCTCCACCACCGCCGTCAAAGGGCGCGCATTTCCGCCTCGAGCAGGGCGATAGCAAGATCGATGTCAAATGTGCCGATGGCGAGCCGATGAAGGCGTGCTCGGACATCCTCATGCAGCTGATCGACAAGATCAACGAGGAGTCCGATAGGAGACCGGAAGCGGCGTAACGGCGCCGCTTCACGCCCTCTCACGGTGTCCTCATGCGCGTGTCAGAGCAGCAACGTTGCAAGCGACGCCAGCAAGGCCGGTGTCATGACGAGGGCGCCCAGTTTGAGGAAGTCCAGCGCGCGCACATGCAGGCCTTCGCGCCGGAGTGCTGACAGCCAAAGGATGGTTGCGAGCGAGCCCGTGACCGACAGGTTCGGTCCCAGATCGACCCCGATCAGAACAGCGGCAGTGACATTGTCCGGCACCTGTGCAGCCTGAACGGCACTTGCAGCGAAAAGACCAGCCGGCAGGTTGTTGACGAGGTTAGAAAAAAGCGCGACGGCGACGCCGCCGATCCCAATGGCCTGTGCCTGCGAATGTTCACTCAGCGCCTTCAATTGCTCGGCGACCACGGCGGTGATGCCCGTATGGCTAACGGCTTCGACGATGACGAACAGGCCCGCAACGAGCGGCAGCACACCCCAGCTCACATCCTTGATGATCTCCACCGGGTTCTGCCGCACGATGGCAAGAACGAGGATAGTCGTGATTACGCCAGCGAGGAACGTCGGAAGGCCGAGATCCATGTGGAATGCAGAGGCTGACAGCAGCACGGCGGCGGTTGCCAGCAGGCCGACGCCCGCCAGTTTCGCCGGCAGGCTGAGGGTCGGGCGTTCCACCCGATCCGCGACGGTGTCTTCCGCGAGAACACGGCGCTGCGACCAGTAAAGCGCAAGAAAGGTGACAAGAATTGCCGCAATCGACGGAAGCAGGAACGTTTCCAGCCAGCGGGACAGCGGCGGCATCTCGCCGCCGGCAAAAATGACGAGGTTGGCAGGGTTGGAGATCGGCAGCACGAAACTCGCCGCATTGGCAATGAAGGCGCAGATATAAAGGTAAGGAAGCGGATTCTTGACCCTGGCGGCACGGCAGGCCGCATAAACGGCAGGCGTCAGGACGACGGCGGTGGCGTCGTTGGAGAGAAGCGCGGTCACGACGACGCCGATCAGGTAGATCAGCACGAAGAGGCGCCGCGCCGACCCTCTTGCGTAAGAGATCGCAACGGCGGCGACCCAGTCGAACAGACCTTCACGCCGGGCAAGCTCAGACAGCAACATCATGCCGGTCAGGAACAGGTAAACGTCGAGACCCTTGATCACCCCTGACCAGACTTCCGCAGGCGTCAAAATGCCCAGCGCGAGGATCAGCAGCGCTCCTGCGACGGCCCATACGGCCTCGGGCCACCGGAACGGCCTGATAACCACCCCTGCCGCAGCAGCGACCGCAATGGCCGACGTATAATACGCAGCGCTCATGTGTTTCCTTGATGCTGGTTGTTGAGGTTGATCAGGTGGTGGGTTGCGTCTGGTTATTTCAGTGTTGTCTTCGCGTTCGGGAAGCCCGGCGGGAACAAAAGGGATCACCGGCATTCTATACAATGTCGGAAGCGGGCTGACCACAAGTCTGCCGACAATTACCTCAGTGAGGAGGCCAGTCCTGTTTCGTGCTTGAAGCTTTGCCGTGCATTTCCGACGCTTGCAATCGGCGAGGAGACCATGCTTGTTCACTGTTCAAGCCGCATCTACGCGTTTTCCAGCGCGCGTAAATGCCAGAATACCGCCCGCCCGCCGACGCACTGCATCGAGGAGTAAGGCATGAAGAAGCTTATCAACGATCCATCCACCGTTGTCCGGGACATGCTGGAGGGCGTCGTGGCGCTCAGCCCGCAAACCATTCTGCTTCTGGATGGGAACGTGGTCATTCGATCCGGGCTGCCCGAGGCGGAGAAGCGCAGGGTGGCGGTGCTTTCGGGCGACGGCGGCGGACATGAGCCTGCCCATGCCGGTTATGTCGGTGCGGGCATGTTGACGGTCGCGGTGGCGGGCGATGTCTTCACTTCGGCAAGCACCGATGCGGTTCTCGCCGGCATCAGGGCTGCGGCCGGCCCTGCCGGCGCGCTGGTCATCGTCAAGAACTATACCGGCGACCGGCTGAATTTCGGCTTGGCGGCGGAGCTGGCGAGGGCCGAAGGAATCCCTGTCGAGATCGTTGTCGTCGCCGACGACGTCGCCTTGAAGGATACGGTTCCCGTCGATCGCCGCCGCGGGATTGCGGGAACGGTGCTCGTCCATAAGCTCGCCGGGGCCGCAGCGGAAAAGGGGCTTGCTCTTGAAGAGGTGACCCGCATCGCCCGGGAAGCCGCCCAAGCTCTCTTCGATGGGTGTCTCGCTGGGCTCCTGCACGCCGCCGGCTGTCGGCAAGCCGGGCTTCGTGCTGGGTAAGACCGAGATTGAAGTCGGGCTCGGAATCCATGGTGAGCAGGGCGTGCAGCGGATGCCCATCGCCTCGGCTGACGCGCTCGTGAAGCTGGTGATCGAAACGATCGAGGCCGACGGCAAGCTCGCTGGCGGCGATCGCGTCGCGCTGCTGGTCAACGGCCTGGGGGCAACGCCGCCGATGGAACTCGCTATCGTGGGCACGGTCGGCGGTCGTGCTGCCGGAGGCGAAAGGTGTCGTCGTGGAACGCGCCTGGGCCGGCACCTTCCTTCGGCCCTAGATATGCCGGGTTTTTCGTTGTCGGTCTTGCAAGTCGACGATGCAGCGCTGCAGAGGCGACAGCCTCGATGAAGCCACGGCTCGGGCGCGCAAGTTACCTCGGTGAGCGGGCGGTCGGTCATCCCGACAGGGGCGCGGTCGCCGTCGGTATCTGGCTCGAAGCTATTGATGGTGCGTGAGGATCGGCCTTATCCCCGGTTAACTGATGTGGCGGTGGAGATGACTGTCCGCCGCCCGCTCCGTAAAGCGGGGATGGCCATCGCTGACACAGAGACTTACCGGCGGCCTGAAGCCGGAGTGGATTTTTCGAAGGTTGCCAGAATGTCTGTGAGCAGCTTCCGGCTCCTGGAAAGTCCGTTCATCTGTTCTTCAACCCTGCCGATCTGCATCCGCAGCTTCGATTTCAATTCGTCGCATGGCTGGAAGGCTTGCCGCTGATCAAGGGAGCAGGGCAGGAACTCCCTGACATTGGCGAGGGTCATGCCGGCATTGCCGAGCAGAAGGATGCGCTCGACGGTATCGACGTCGGCGACACTGTAGTCGCGATATCCGGCCTTCGTGCGGCTGGGCGTGAGAAGGCCTTCGGCCTCGTAATAGCGGAGCATTCTAATGCTCACACCTGTTTTCAGGGAGAGTTCGCCGATCTTCATTTCCAGCCCTTGACTCTGACAGCGCTGTCAGACTGTAGGGAAGACGCTCCAAGATGTAAACACGCTTCAGGAGCTTGAAAATGACTGGAAAATCCCGCTTTCGTACCGAACTCGATGGCCGGACGGCGACCGCACAAGACTTATCACCTCTGGCCTTCGCAGGTTTTGCGCATTTCACCGCCATGCAGGTGCGGGACGGCGCCGCGCGCGGGCTGGATTTGCATCTCGCCCGACTGAAATCGGCGTCGCAAGAGTTTTTCGGCAGAGCCCTGCCGGATGATCTGGTGCGCGACCGGTTGCGGACAGCGATCCATGCAGGCCCGCCGGCCCTGTCGCTGACGGCTACCCTGTTTTCGCGCAGTGGGGAATTCACTCGGACGGGAGCAGAGAACGACCCCGCCATTCTCGTTCGCACAACGCCTGCCTTTGATGATCCGAAACAATCCCTGCGTCTGGCACTCGTCAACCATGAACGCCCCTTCGCAACGATCAAACATGTGGGTGAAGCATCAAAAACCTATTTCCTTCGCAAGGCCGTCGAGGGTGGATATGACGATGCGGCCTTTGTTGACGCGCGGGGATATCTGAGCGAAGCAACCATCTGGAATCTGGCCTTTTGGGATGGCGAGGCGGTGGTCTGGCCAAGGGCCGCCTTCCTTGCTGGTATCACGATGAGCATCATTCGCCGCCAGCTCGACGCGCTCGGCATCGCTCAGCGCGAGCAACTGATCCGTCCCGCCAATCTCAGCGATATCAAAGGCGCGGTCGTGATGAATTCCTTGACACCCGGTATTCCGGTTGAAGCTCTAGGGTCGCATTGCGTGCCCTTGGCGCCTTCTTTCGTGAAAATGCTCCACCAGGCCTACGAGCGCGAGCCGCTGGTGAAAATCTGACCGAGGCTTAGCCGATCAGGTGCAGGCCCGCATCCGAGAGCCTGAGAATGGTGAGCCTGCCCGTGGTGTAAGCGCCGGTGTCGATGCCGATGCGCTGCGGGCCGGTCTCCGGTTGCTCCACTGGTGTGTGTCCATGGACGACGAGGAGGTCCAGCCCGGCTCCCTGTGAGAGGAAAGGCTCACGGATCCAGAGCATGTCCTCATCGGTCTGCGCATCAAGCGGCAATCCCGGTCTCAAGCCGGCATGCACGAAGATATAGGAGCCGATGCGGGCATAGACGGGCAGGCTGGATAAAAGCTGGCGATGCGGCTGCGGGATCGCGCCTAGCAGCGCATCCCTGAAAGGCTGTAGCCTGAGACGGCCTTTATTCATGAAATAGTCGATATCGACCCCGTAGGACAGAAGTGTCTGGCGGCCGCCGAAGTCCAGCCAGTGCATATTCTGCTGCGGATTTTCGAGAAAATCATGGAAGAGCTGCTCATGGTTGCCGCAAAGCGCAATACGGCGCAGCGGCGCGGGCGGGGGCTGCAGCAAATATTCGAGAACGCCACGGGAGTCCCGTCCGCGATCGACATAGTCGCCGAGGAGAACGACCAGCGCGGGTGCGGGCTCGGGTCCCAGATCGGCGAGGATTTTCCGCTCCGCCTGCAAAAGCAGATCGAGGCAGCCGTGCACGTCGCCAATGGCGTAAATAGGGAAGGTGGCCGGCTTGTCGCCAAGGTCTATTCTACGCCGCCTCCGGTCGTCGCGGGGGGCTGGTTGCTTACGACCGCGAATCCAGTTGAATACCTTGGGCATAGCTGCCGATACTGTCTCTGCCGCACAAGGTCAAGGGCGTTGGAAACGGCTGTCGCATCCTGCGTCAAAGCCCGTGTCGAAGCCCCCATGAATGAAGCCCACGAGTGCAGGACTGACGGTCTAGAGTTTCAGCCAGATGCGCGGGTTCTCATGCGACTGGATCTTGATCCATTTCAGATCGACGGCTTTCCATGGCTTGACGACATTGGTGCGGTTATCAAGCACGAGATCGCCCTGGCTGGTGCTGACAACCAGGACGGCATGGCCAATGCCATCCGTCGTGCGCGCCGTTGCGATGCGCAGGGCGCCTGAGGGCCAGCCGGCGCGCAGGAGGCGTTGCCGCTTGGTCACCGCGAAATCTTCACAGTCGCCGCTTGCCGGGTTCAGTTTCCAGTCGTCTTCGCCGTCCTGTTCGCTGGCATAGATTATCGACGTGTTGATCTCGGCGTTGATGCGCTGGAGTTCCGCGCGCTTCTGTTTGCTCAGTTCCACCATATCGCGGTCGCCGATCCGGAGGCACTGGTCGGCGGCGCTCTCGCAGAATTTCGCAAAGGCAATGGGCGCGATGGTCGGGCGGCTCGTGGTCATGAACTGGCCAGGCCGCGATGCGCCGGGTTTCTGGGTGAGGCCGCCGAGCTGGACGGCCGATGCCGTTGTCGCAATACTTGCCGCCACGCTGGCAGCGACGGCAAAGATCTTTGCCAGACGGATTGTTTTCTTCGCCATGTCCTTGCCCCTGCACAATTGTCGTCTCTTATGCCTGGCACCATAGCGACCCATTCTTGCGGGCCGTTTAAGTCGATAGATTGCATTTTAACGAAATCTAATTTTGTTGCAGCGTGCTAGAAACAGTCGGAAAATTGGGCTCGCGCTCACCTGCAGCGGGTTCTACCCTCGGTGTCGATGATACAGGTTTGCTGCGGGACAGCGCGCCTGAGTTCACGCCGTGTATCGGGGGAGGCGCGGTTTACCGGCGGCCGGTCGTAATTTCGGTAAATTTCGAAATTGCGCCCGCCGATCGTTCCGTGCGCTCCGCCGCGGCCATCCGGCGTCACTTCGTAATTCCGGTACTGCTGGGCATGGGCGCACGCGAAGAGACCGATCACGGCGACGAGCACGCTGGCCGCGAGGCTGCCCCGCAATGCTGCCGCTTGCCGCCTGCCCAACCTCATGACCGTTCCTCCATTGACGAAATGACGGACGCCGCCGCACATTTGCCATGCCGGGCGCGCATTGATGTTCCATTGGTCCGTCGGGGGTAATCATATCACCGATAGTGCGTCCGGTGTGAGAAGGATTTGTGTCTGGCAAAGGCCCGAATCGCCTCCCTGCCGCATCGGCCCGCGGTGTCCGTGGCCAGGAGGCTCCACCGTGCCGCTTGATCGTCAGGAATGCGAAAAACGCCATTTCAGGGCTCAAAAATTAAGCTCTTCGCCGCTGCATTTATAGGCTTCACAATCCTGTAACAACGGACCTAATATACAAGTGCAGATGCCGAATCGCTCAGGAGAAGCCCTTGACGATTGCAGTTTCACCACAGGCCCTGCCGGCGCTCGTTCTGAACGCAGACTACAGGCCACTGAGTTATTATCCCTTGTCGTTATGGTCCTGGCAGGACGCGATCAAGGCCGTCTTTCTAGACCGTGTGAACATCATTGCAGAATATGATCATGCGGTGTCGTCCCCCAGCTTTTCCATGCGGCTGCCGAGCGTCGTCAGCCTCAAGACCTATGTGCAGCCCACCCGCAACCCCGCTTTTACACGCTTCAATGTTTTCCTTCGGGACAAGTTCGAATGCCAGTATTGCGGCACGCGGGACGAATTGACCTTCGACCACGTCATTCCCCGCGCGCATGGCGGTGAAACGACGTGGCACAATGTCGTGGCGGCGTGCTCTCCCTGCAACCTTAAAAAAGGCAGCAAGCTTCCCAAGCAGGCGGGCATGTTCCCGGCGCAGAAGCCTTTCCAGCCCACGGTTCAGGATTTGCACAATAACGGGCGGCTGTTCCCGCCCAATTATCTGCACGAAAGCTGGATGGACTATCTTTACTGGGATACCGAGCTGCAGCCCTGATCTTTTGAGGACTGCAACGCGGTTTTCCGTTTACCGGCTTTTACGGCTCGCGCCAAAAAAGGCGACTGCCGCAAGTGCAACGCTTGCGATGACATTCCAGCCCGCAAAAGAAAGGCCGAGCACCCGCAAGGCGGCGTCGTTGCAGGAAGGCGCCTTGATGGCGTTCAGATTGCCCAGCAAATCGCCGGCATTGGTGGTGATGGAAGGCGCCCCGGTGGCGCAGGTGATCGGTCCTTCCCAGAAACCCCATTCCACACCGGCGTGATAAACGCCGAGCCCGGCGCCGATCAGCATCGCCACACCGATAAGGGCAAGCAGCAACCGGGTGATCTGAACCGGCAATTTGAAGACGCTGGCCGCAATGGCCAAGATACCCAGCGGAATGGCGTAATAATAGGGATCGCGCTGCAGCAGGCAAAGCGCGCAGGGCGTATAACCGCCAATATGCTGAAAACCGAGGGCGGAGCCGACGGTGAAGATCATTCCCGCCGTGACGCCGAGAGCGGCGAGCGTGCGGCTGTTGTCGGCGGTGGTCGCATTGGCCATGTTGTTTTCCTCGAACTTCGAAAAGAAGCAGATATCCCGGACGGGCTTTCAAAAAGGCGGGCGTGATGGCGAAATTAAGTCGCCGGTTTCCACGGTGTAACGGGATTCGTCTAATCCAGTCCGCTGCGTCTGGCAAATGAAAGCCCGGCACTATTGGCGGGATGAACAAGCAAAGTTTTGTGAGGGTTGCGATCGCGGCTGTCATGACGGCGCCTTTTCAAGGGCTTCGTAAAGCGATCGAGGTCCGCGTCGTTACACAAAGCGGGCGCGCACCGCAGCCGCCCCCTTTCCGGGAGGCTGAAACAAAGGGCCGACCGTAAGTCTTCGGCGAAGCGTCTATGCCGTGAGGAGGCCGGCCTCGCTCTCCTGCGGATGGTGAATGTGTGCCATGATGTGCTGGCTCATATCGGCATAGATGCCGTTGTTTTCGACGATGCCCTTCACCCTGTAACGGTCCATCACGACGATGCGATCCGCCAGTGCCACCATTTCCGGCATGTCGCTGGTAATGATGAGAATGGCGGTGCCGCTATCTGCCAGCTCGCGCAGCAGATCATGCAGATAGGCCTTGGTCTTGATGTCGATACCAACGGAGGGTTCGTCGACGATCAGCAGTTTGACATCGGCGGCGAGCCATTTGGCGACACTGATTTTCTGCTGATTGCCGCCCGATAGATTGCCGACCGTCTGGCTGAGGCTTGGTGTCTTCACCTCCAGCTTTTTCAGAAAAGGCGTCACCGCCGCGCGGATGCGCCCATCCGAAAGCACGCCGAACGCATTCGCGAGCTTGCGCCAGATGGGAACGCCCGCATTGGCAAGAACGGAGTGCTGGAGAATGAGGCCATCGCCCTTGCGGTCTTCGCTGACATAACCGACGCCATAGTCGTGGATCGCTTCGGCAACGGAGCGGATGCGTGCCGACCGGTCCGAAATACGCAGGTCGCCGGCCGTGACCGCGAATTTGCCCATGATCGATTTTGCAAGTTCGGTGCGACCGGCGCCGACCAGCCCGTAAAGGCCGACGATCTCGCCCTTGCGCACGGACAGGCTGACATCGCGGTGACCGATCGCGGTCGATACGTCTTCAAGTTCCAGCACCATCGGATTGTGTTCGACCGTACGTTTGCGCCAGCCGCCGCCGCTTTCGGCACGCCCGATCATCAGTCGCACGAGATCTTGACGTCCAAGCCCTTCCATCGAGCGGCTTTCGCAGGCGTTTTCGCCATCCCGCAGCACCGTCACCCGGTCGCAGATGTCGAGAACCTCCTCCAGCTTGTGGCTGACGAAGACAAGGCTTGCGCCATCGTCGCGCAGGCGGCGCAGAATGCGGAAGAGATTGTCCGTCTCACTCGGCGTCAACGAGGTCGTCGGTTCATCGAGGAGCAGCACACGGCTTTGCAGTGAAAGCGCCTTGGCGATTTCCACCAGCTGCATCTGCGCAACGGAAAGCTCGGATACCGGTGTTGCCGGATCGATTTCCAGATTGAGTGCCTCAAGCCAGCGGCGCGCATCGCGGTTCAGGGCGGCATAGTCGATAGGTTTGAGATAATGCGCGCCGAGCTTTTCCATGTGGATATTTTCGGCAATCGAGAAGCGCGGAATGAGGTTGCGTTCCTGATGGACGACACCGATGCCGCGGGCAATCGCCTCGCGCGGATTACCGAAGCGCACTTCCTGCCCATCGATGAGAATCTGGCCGCTGCTTTGATGATGGACGCCGGTGATGACCTTGATCAGGGTGGACTTCCCGGCACCATTTTCACCGAGCAGGGCATGGATCGAGCCAGATTGCAGCGAAAGATTGACGCCCTTGAGAGCTCTGACGCCGGGAAAGACTTTTTCGACGTTTCGCGCCTGAAAAACGGGTTGTTTGTCCATGATGTCAGGCCTTCCCTGTCTTTTTGCCGAGATGCGTTTCGCGCAGGCGGTTGATGCCGACGGCGGCGAGGATCAGTGCGCCCAGCACCACCTGCACGAGGAACGGATCGATGGAGAACAACACGAGCGCCTGGGTGATGATGGCGACGATGACGACGCCGAGCAGGGTCGCCCCGACGCTGACATGCCCGCCGGCCAGCACGGCACCGCCGATGACGGGGGCGGCAAAGGACAGGATGAGCCAGTCATCGCCGATGGAAGGCTGGCCGATCTGCAGACGTGAAACGAGCAGGATGCCTGCAACCGATGCCAGAAGGCCGGAAATGCCATGCGCCACGATCACCGTCATGCGCACCGAAATGCCGGAAAGCTCCGCCGCATGGCTGTTGCCGCCGATGGCAAGGATGAAGCGGCCTATCGGCTGGCGTCGCAGCATGAACCACAGGGCGAATGCGATGACGATGGTCGGGACTGCGAGCCACGGAATAGGCCCGGCAATGAGGGCCGAACCGAAGTCTTTCACCGACTCGGGTATGCCATAGAAAGGCTCCGCCCGCGTAATGCCGAGGTTGATGCCCTTGTAGATCGACAGGGTCGCCAGCGTTATGACGAAGGCGGAAATGCCGGTGATGGCAATCAGCAGGCCGTTGAGCATGCCGCAGACAATACCGATCAGCACGGCGGCAATGGCAGCCACCGGTGCCGGAAGCCCCCAGACCTGCATCAGTCCTGCAAAGGAGATTGCCGCAAGGCCGCCGATTGCGCCGACGGAGAGGTTCATCTGGCCGATGGCGATGATGATCATCTGTGAAAAGGCGATGAGCGCATTGACCGAAATGGCGAGAAGCAGGATCTGGATATTGAAGGAAGACAGGAAGTTGGGGCTGAAGCCACGGATCACTACTATTGCCAGCACCGTGACCAGCAGGGGGCCGAACCAGTCGGTTCTGGCAAGGCGTAGAAGGGTGTTGTCGGTTGTCATCGTCCAGTCCTCAAGCCAGATTGCGCCGGGCGAGATAGCTTCGCCGCGCCTTGTCCATCAAAACCGCCAGCAACAGCAGCAGGCCGAGAAATGTCTGGACCCAGAATTCACCGAGCTGGAGCAGCAGCAGGCCGCTGGTCAGCATGGTGACCAAAAGTGCGCCGAGACAGGTGCCTAGAACCGAAACCTTGCCGCCCTGCAACAGCGTGCCACCGAGAACAGGCCCCAGGAAGGCCGGCAACAGCCAGTCCTGCCCGAGTTGGCCGGCCATGGAAGGAATGGCGGCGCCCGTGCGGGTTACCAGCATCAGGGCAGCAAGTCCGGCAAGCAGGCCCGACAGCATGTGACACGCAATAAAGATGCGGTCGACGCGGATGCCGGAAAGTTCCGCCGCTTCCGGGCGTGCGCCTGCCGCCAGCATTTCGCGGCCAAGAACGGTGCGCCGGTAGAGAAAGGACAGGGCGAGGGCAGTTGCGAGCGTGACGAGAAGCAGCGGCGAGAAATAGGTCGCGAGCTTCATCTTTCCGAAGGCTGCGAAGATCGGCGGCAGGCCGCGATAGGCCTCGGCCCGCGTCAGGAAGATCATCACCCCGAAAAAGATGCTCATGGTGGCAAGCGTGATGATGAAGCTGTGCAGCCCTGTGCGAATGACGGTCCAGCCATTCACAAAACCGAGCGCTGCACCTGTGGCGAGACCGCCAATGACAGCGAGCGGCCATGGCATGCCAAGCACCTCGATCAGATAACCGCAGGCCATGGCTGCCGAGACGCCGATCGCGCCAACGGCAAGATTGAGGCCGCCGGTCACGATCACCGCCATCATCGACAGGCCGATCATGATGTTGATTGCGGCACTGCGTCCGAGCGTGAACAGGTTGAAAGGCGAAAGGAAGCCGCTGGCTGCCACGCCAAAAATGATGGCGAAAACGACGATCAGCAGAATGAGGCCGAATTCATTGGTGAGGAAAAAACGGCTTTGCGAAATGC
The DNA here is from genome assembly GCF_027498475.1 of Agrobacterium salinitolerans. Taxonomy (NCBI): domain Bacteria; kingdom Pseudomonadati; phylum Pseudomonadota; class Alphaproteobacteria; order Hyphomicrobiales; family Rhizobiaceae; genus Agrobacterium; species Agrobacterium salinitolerans. Next base: position 131,925 of record NZ_JAPZLN010000002.1, read on the forward strand.
GCGAGCCCATGCGTTCCTCTGTCTCCTGCACGCCTTTTGTAAGCAAACTATCGTTCACGGTCATGAAAATGTTCCGGTATTTGTTTGGCCCGCAGACCTCGGCGGTCCGCCTTGACATTGCGCTGCCGCCGGAGCGGGCTTTCGACGACGCGGGATTGCCGGGCGTGATCGCGGCCCGCCCGGCAGGTGTTAAAAAGCCTGATTATTTGCAGCTCAGATACGTCGCATCGAAGTTCGCAAGCAGCTTTTTGGTCTCGGCGCGCATGGCATCGACATAGTTATCGACCTTGCTGGCATCGACATAGGCGGTGCCGGAATCGATGAACTTGGTCGTCAGTGCGTTGGACTTGAACGGCGCGTCCGCCTTCACCTTGCAGCCGGACTGCAATTTGCTCAAAGCGAAGGAGCCGACATAACCCTGGCCATAGGGGTTCTGCAGCATCGTACCATCAACGAAACCATCCTTGATCGCTTTCAGCACCACTTCGTCGTGGTCGATGCCGACCATGTGGATGCGTTTGTCGCCGATCTTGCGCAGGGCGTTGGAAGCAACGACCGCCGGAACCCAGGCCGTGGTGACGATGCCATCCACTTCCGAGGCATGGGCGGCGAGGTAAGCGTTGATCTTTTCCTCGGCCGGTTCCGGCGCGTCGATATCGGCGATGACCTGAACGACCTCGGCACCGCCTTCGTCAGCCGCCTTCTTCACGGCATCGATACGAAGCTGGGTGTTGGGGTCAACAAGGAAGCCGGTGAAATGGGCGATGCGTTTTTTGCCCGTTCCCATTGCCTTGATGAGTTCCTTGGTGCCGAGATAGGCCGAATTGCCGGTATCGGTGCCGAGGCAGAAGGCCGCAGGCGAAGGGTCCTTGAAGCAGCCGGCGCCGGCAATCACGTTTGCGCCGTTGCCGGTCAGTTCCTCGGCTGTGGAGACCGCGCCGACGGGATCGCCGGGGAAAATCAGGAAGCCGTTATACCCTTGGCTCAGAAGGCTTTCTAGAAGCTGGTTCTGCTGTGCCAGTTCCCATTTCTGCGGCACCTTATAGTCGGCGCCCGCCAGACCGAAGTCCTTGGCGGCGTCCTTGCCGACCTGCTCCCAGGCAGCGAAATAAGGGTGCGGACCGCCTGGAACGAGGGCGACCTTGCTGGCGTCCGCCGCCTGCGCAACACCGCAGGCTCCAGCGCCGATGATTGCGGCAGCGACGAGGCTGCGCATGAAATGCGTCATGTTTTTCTCCTCCATGAAACGGCCTGTTTCTTTAAAAAAAAGCGACTGGAACCCCCCTTAATCGCTTTTTCTCCCAACAGCCGACTTGCGTAAGCACCATGGACACTAGTATACTTGTATCCAAGTTGCAATCAGATTTTCACGGCGGCCTTTCAAAAGGGGAGCGTTCATGACGAAAAACACCAATGCCGGCTTTGCCGGACGCGGCGGCCATCAGGAGGCCTCAGGCCCTGGAATCGAGAGCGTGGAGCTTGTGGTCAACCGCTATGGATCCGTGGCCGATCAGGTTCATGCGGCCCTGCGTCAGGCCATTGTCGAAGTGCGGCTGGCGCCCGGTGCGCCAATCAGCGAGAACTCCATCTGCCGTCAGTTTTCCGTGTCGCGCACGCCGGTGCGCGCCGCCATCCAGCGCCTGTCTGAAGAGGGGCTTGTGGATGTCTATCCCCAGCTCGGCAGCTTCGTCGCACCGATCAGGCTCGGTGAAATTCAGGACAGCCATTTTATCCGCCGTTCGCTGGAAGTGGCGCTGCTGCGCGAGGTCTCTCCGAAATGGACGAAAGAGATGAGCCGCACGATGCGCGACGTCATCGCCGAGCAGGAAAGGGTCATCGCCGCCAACGACGCCAACGGCTTTTTCCACGCCGACGAGGCGTTTCACCGGCTGCTCGGCACATTCTCCGGCCGCGAGGGCGTCTGGCAGGCAATCCTTGCCGCCAAGGTGACGCTGTCGCGGTTCCATCGCTACTGGGCGAAACCGGAGCGGTTGCCCGCCGTGATCGAGGAGCACCTGGCAGTCGTCGACGCCCTCGACCAGGGCGATGCCGACGCCGCGGAAAAAGCGCTGGTGACGCATCTGGATATGGTTTTCGTGATCTACGAACAGCTGCCCGAAGAAGAGCGCAAGCATTTGTCCATCTGATAGTGGACGTGGAGGAGACGGAATGGAACTGAAACACAAGACCGCGCTCGTGACGGGCGCGTGCGGCGGCATCGGCCGCGCCGTGGTCGCGGCGCTGGTGGCGCAAGGGGCAAGGGTGCTCGCCTTCGATCGCGATATCGAGGCTGTGACGGCACTTGCGGAGGGGTTTGGCAACGCCTGTGATCCCATTGCGGTCGATCTCGGTGATGCGGCGGCACTACAGGCCGTCATGAAAGATGTCGCCAATCGTTTCGAGGTCATCGATATTCTCGTCAACAATGCCGGCGTACTGTCGCCGCACAAACTGGCCGCGACCACGCTTGACGAATGGCACAAGTTGATGGCCGTCAATCTCGATGCCGCGCTGCTGCTGACGCAGGCCGTCGTTCCCGCCATGAAGGAAAACCGCTGGGGGCGGCTGATCAACATCTCGTCTTATGCCTGGAAGTCCGGCGGCCTGACGGCGGGCACGGCCTATTCGGTGTCGAAATCGGCAATGGTCGGCCTCACCTACTCGTCCGCTCGCGAACTTGCGCCCTTCGGCGTTACCGCCAATGCAGTCGCACCGGCCTATGTGGTTTCGCCGATGATCATGGAGCAATTGTCTGAGGAAGACCGTCAGCGGCAACTCGCAGCCATTCCCGTCGGGAGGTTCTGCCAGCCGGAAGAGGTGGCCCATGCCGTGCGTTTCCTTGCCTCGCCGCTGTCCGGCTTCATGACCGGCACTGTCGTCGACATGAATGGCGGCCTGCAATTCGGCTGAGATACGGAGACAACAAACGTGACCAATCGTCTTTCTTCCCTTGCACTGCCCCATCTTCCGCAAGACGTGCTCGTGCCAGCTTATGACCGCAAAGCGGTCACACCGGGCATCGTGCATCTCGGCGTCGGCGCCTTTCACCGCGCCCATCAGGCCGTGTTCATCGATGATTGCCTGGCGCGTGGCGAAACCGGCTGGGGCATTGTTGCTGCCTCGCTGCGCAGCCCCGATACGCGCGATGCCATCGCGCCACAGGACAATCTCTATACATTCTGCCTGCGTGACGGTGAAAACGAGACGCTGCGGGTCGTCGGTTCCATCCTTGAGACCATCGTCGCTCCTGAGGATCCAGAGCGCCTGCTGCAGGCCATGACCGATCCGCGTATCAGGATCGTCACTTTGACGGTGACGGAAAAGGGTTACCTCGCCGATTTGTCGGCGGGCGCGCTTCTTCGTCACCATCCCGATGTCGTTCATGATCTGGCGCATCCACAAAAGCCGCGCTCCGCGCTCGGTTTTCTGCTGGAAGCAACAAGACGCCGGCGGGCCGCGGGGGCTGTGCCGCTGACTTTGCTCTCCTGCGACAATCTTCCGTCCAACGGACGCATCCTGCACCGTCTTCTGGTGGAGATGGCTGGTATCACCGACGAGGATCTCGCTGCGTTCATCGCAGAAAATCTTTCCTGCCCCTGCGTCATGGTGGACCGCATCGTGCCCGCCACCACGGCTACCGACCGTGAGCGTGTGACGGCGCGTCTCGGCTGTGAGGATGCCTGGCCGGTGATTGCGGAACCTTATTTCCGTTGGGTGATCGAGGATCGCTTTCCGCACGGTCGCCCTGGCATCGAGCTGTCAGGTGCCGAAATCGTTGACGAGGTCGAGCCCTATGAGCATATGAAGCTCAGGATGCTGAATGGCGCTCACACCGCCATGGCCGCAATCGGTCAATGCAGCGGGCTTGAGACGATCGCCGATATCTATGCCGATCTGCGTGTACGCGGTTACATCGACCATTACTGGCGGGAGGTCGGTTCGACATTGAGCCCGGCCGTCAGCGGTCCGGACTATGTTGCCGGTCTGCGCCAGCGTTTCGCCAACCCCGCCCTTCGTCATCGCGCCGCCCAGATCGCCTCAGACGCTTCACAGAAAGTGCCGCAACGCATTCTCGCGCCACTTGCGGAGCTGCGTGCCGCAGGCGCGCCGGATGCGGCGGCTCTTTTCGCCGTCGCCCTTTGGATACGGTCGTGCGCAGCACTGAACGAGCGCGGCGAGCCCATCCTCATGGCCGATCCGGCTTTTGCCGAATGGAGTGCACCAACCAGCATCGGTGAGGACTCGGATGCGGTCGTGGACCGGTTTTTAACATTCCGTCGCGTCTTCGGCCCTGAATGGCAGGCTGACGACGTATTCGTCACGGGGCTTCGGGCCGCTTATCGCGACATCGTCCAATACGGCGCGCTGGGCGCCATCGAACGGCATTTTTCGGAGGAGTAGACTATGAAGGAAACCTGGCGCTGGTTCGGTGAATCGGACCCCATCACCTTGGAGCATGTGCGGCAGACGGGCGCCAGCGGCGTGGTGACGGCGCTGCACCAGATCCCCGACGGCACCGCATGGCCGGCGGAAGAGATCGCCAAACGCAAGGCGATGATCGAGGCGGCCGGTCTGGAATGGAGCGTCTGCGAATCCATTCCGATGGAGCAGTCCGTCAAGCGCGGCGACGCCGATGGCGCGAAGGCGATTGCGCGCTGGAAAGATACGCTCGCCCGTCTCGGCCGTGCGGGTGTTCCCGTCGTCTGCTACAATTTCATGCCTGTCGTGGACTGGACGCGCACCAATCTGCGCTGGCAGGCGCGCAACACGGGATTGGCGTTGCGCTTCGAAATGGCGGATTTCGTCGCCTATGACGTCTTCATCCTGAAGCGTGCCCGTGCGGCGGAAAATTATGATCCCGCGCTGGTGGCGCGGGCTGAAGCGCGCTTCGCGAAAATGAGTGAAGATGAGCAGTCGCTTCTGGAGCGCAACATCATCGCCGGTCTGCCGGGTGGCGCGCTGGTGCAGACGCGCGACTCCATCGCCGCGCTGATTGCTTCCTTCGATGGCATCGACAGCGCGACCATGCAGGGCAATCTTCTCGCCTTTCTGCGGGAGGTTGTGCCTGTCGCGGAGGAGGTTGGCGTGCATCTCGGCATCCATCCGGACGATCCGCCATTCTCCCTGTTCGGCCTGCCGCGCGTGGTATCAACACCATCGGATATTCGCGCCATCCTGTCGGCTGTTGAAAGTCCGAACAACGGCATCACCCTTTGCACCGGCTCCTACGGTGCCCGCAGCGATAATGATCTCGTGGCGATGGCAAAGGAATTCGCGTCCCGCATCAATTTCGCCCATCTGCGAAATGTCACCGTCGAGGCGGATGGTTCTTTCTTCGAGGATGATCATCTGGATGGCGGAACCGACATGATCGGCGTCATCGAGGCGCTGTTGCGCGAGGAGCGGGCTGCCGCCCGGGCGGGCCGCCGAACCAATATTCCGATGCGGCCGGACCATGGCCACCTGCTGGGTGACGATATCACGAAAAAGACCAACCCCGGCTATTCCTATATCGGCCGCATGAAGGGCCTCGGCGAACTCCGTGGCGTCATCCGCACAGTCGAACATCAGCTCCGCCGCGAGGAGGCTGCCGCATGAAAAGCCGCAAACTCGGACGCACGGCGCTGTCGCTGAGCGAGCTTTCTTTCGGCGCTGCCGGTATCGGCAATCTCTACCGCCGCGTCAGCCGCGAGGATGCGCTGGCGACGCTGCAAGCCGCCTGGGACGCCGGTATCCGTTATTTCGATACCGCACCTTATTACGGGCAGGGCCTCTCCGAACGACGCGTCGGGGATTTTCTTCAGGGAAAACCACGCGACGAATTCGTGCTTTCCACCAAGGTCGGGCGGATCCTGAAACCGGCCGAAGCGGGCGTGACACCGGATTACGGTTTTGTCGACGCGCTGCCTTTCGTGGTGGAATACGACTACAGCTATGACGGCATCATGCGCTCGCATGAGCAGAGCCTTGCCCGGCTTGGTCTCGGTTCGGTGGATATTCTCTATGTCCACGATCTGGAGGAGACCACGCTTGGAGAGGAAGCCTATCGCCATCATTTCGGAATATTCACCGAAAGCGGCATCGAGGCGCTGCACGAGTTGAAGGCGAAAGGCCTGATCGGCGCGTTCGGCCTTGGTGTGAACGAGGTTCCGGCCTGTCTGAACCTCATGGAGATAGACGAGATCGACTGCATCCTTCTGGCGGGCCGTTATACGTTGCTCGACCGGTCGGCGGCGGCGCGGCTGCTTGGGCGTTGCGCGGAAACCGGCACCGCGCTTGTGATCGGTGGTGTCTTCAACTCGGGCATTCTTGCAACCGGTGCAAAGCCGGGCGCGACCTTCAATTACAATGAAGCTGCGCCTGAAGTCATGGAGCGGGTGCGCGCTATGGAAGATCACGCCGCCAGCCACGGCGTCGCGCTCGCGGCGGCCGCTTTGCATTTTCCGCTGCAAAACGCCGATGTCGCCAGCGTGCTGATCGGCACGGCAAAACCGGACAGCCTCCGGCGCAATCTATCTATTTTCGAAACGGCCGTGCCGGACGCCGCCTGGGCGGGTTTTGACGCGCTCGCTCTTGACGATTGACTGGCACGACAGGGAGGAGGACGCCATGGACCTCATTGATACCCACCAGCATCTGATCTTGCGGGGCAAACTCGGTTATGCCTGGACGCGCGGCGAGCCGAGCCTTGCGGGAAGCTTCACCCGGGCGGACTATGCAGCTCTTGTCGAGGGCAGCGGTGTCGTCGGCACGATCTTCATGGAAACCGGGGTCGATGACAGTGATTATAGGGCGGAAGCCCGGCTTGTGGCCGGCATGGTTGGGGAAGGGACCTTGCCGATGTTCGGCCAGATCGCCAGCTGCCGGCCGGAAACGGATCAGGGGTTCGACGCCTGGCTGGAGGAATGCCGCCACCTCAAAGTGGTCGGGTTCCGGCGTATCCTCCAGGTCATGCCCGACGATACCAGCCGTGCGGAAAACTATCGCCGAAATGTGCGCAAGATCGGCAAGGCCGGGTGGCCGGTCGATCTGTGTTTTCATTCCCGTCAGCTGGCCATTGCCGCCGAACTTGTCCGGGCCTGCCCCAATGTCCGCTTCATGCTCGACCATTGCGGCACGCCTGATATCGCCGGAAACGATTTTTCCGCCTGGAGCGAGCGCATGGCCGATCTGGCCCGCCTGCCCAATCTCTCCGTCAAGCTTTCGGGTGTCACCGCCTATTGTGCGCCGGGGCAAACGACGCTGGAAAACGTGAGACCTTACGTGGAAACCGTATTGACGCTGTTCGGCCCCCAAAGAATGGTCTGGGGCGGCGACTGGCCGGTGGTCGATCTCGGTTCCGGCCTGCCGGAGTGGATTGCCATGACGAGAGCGCTTCTGTCGGCGCTTTCACCGGATGAGCAGGCAGCGATCGGCCATGGCAATGCCAGACGTTTTTATCTGGCGGCGTAGCATGATCCTTGACCGGATATGGTCTCGTTCATGCCGATAAATTCGCGCAAATCGTAAGAGGTGGTGCGGGTGGTCGGGGTCGAACCGACACTCCTTTCGGAACCGGATTTTGAGTCCGGCGCGTCTACCAATTCCACCACACCCGCATTTCGATGCCGATTGTGTTTCAGGTCACTGAGGCAATGCCACGGCGTCTATCACGGGCGAGACCGTGCGTGCAAGCCCAAAAGCAGGAAATTTGCCTTTACGAAAGGCTATCCCAGTGCGCGGTGGCGTAGGGCGAAAATCACGAGCCGACATTTAAAAAATCGGCGAAATTGCTGCGGCGCAGGCATTTCAATCAGTCGCGCCTGTTTCAAAACAATACACCTGGGGTTGAATTATTCGGATAATTTTAGATATCTCTAATAAAATAGCATATACGCAATTACTAATTGAAACTATGATGCCGATGTGGAGTTTCCACGCGGGGCGGGAGTAGCCAACTCATAGGGAGGAAATTATGAGGGCTCTTTCTCGCAATTTGTTACTGTCTGCCTGCTTGATCCTACCGGTCAACGCCCATGCGCTGGATATCGGGATCGGCGGAGAGAACGGGGTGAATGCTAGCGTGGGTAGCAATGATAGCGGTGGTCTCGGTGTCGGTGCTTCCGTTGGCGGCAGTGGCGGGGTTAATGCCGGTGCTGATATCGGCGGCCGCAGCGGCGGCGGGCTGGGTGCGGATGTCAACGCTTCGGTCGGTGGCAGCAATGGGGTCAATGCGGATGTCAACGCATCCGTCGGCGGTTCCAGCGGGGTCAATGCCGGCGTGAATGCCTCCGTTGGCGGTTCCAACGGTGTCAACGCAAATGTCGGAGCCAATGTGGGCGGATCAAGCGGGCTCGGTGTCGATGTCGGGCTGGGCATTGGCGGCTCAGGTTCGTCGAGTAACCCTGGCAATCCGGGGAACCCGGGAAATCCTGGCAATATCGGAAATCCGAACAATCCCGGCCGGCCGATGACGCCTCGCGCCATGCGTCAGGTCATCCAGTCCTATAACGACATGTCGCGCACGGAGCAGATAAAGCTTGCCCGCCGGTGCGTCGATATTCTGGGTGGCGGATACGATGCCGCTTTGACGCAATTGTGCAAGATGATCAGGACGGCCTCGCGCTAAGACGGGTCCCATCCGCGTCCTGAAATCCGAAGGGCGCTGCCAGCGCCCTTCGGATCAATTGCCCTTGCGTCCGAAGGACAGGATTTTCTGCCGCAGGCTGCGGGCGAGGTTGCGGGTATTGCGGTACATGTCCACCTGGGTGGAAACCTGCCGCACGTCCCGGTCGCTATTCTGGGCAAGCCCGACAACCAGCGTGCCCATTTCCTGCCGTTCCTGCCAGAAGCGGCTCATGATCGGATGATCGGGCACGGCGCAGCTGTCGCTGCGCAGAATATTGGCGTCATCCAGATGCCAGTCGGTCAGTCTCTGCACCAGCAGCTTGCCGGGAGAAAATTGCGCATAGTTTTCGTCGAAAGCGGTCTTCCACGTATAGGCTTCGCCGGCTGCGATGAAGACGACCATGGAAGCAATCGCGCTGCCGTTGAGATCGATGGTGTGGATACGCACCGCATCCGCTTCGGCCAGATTGGTGATCGCCTCGCGCGCGAAGGCGGCGCGATAACGGTCGTTGACCAGCGCGGTGCGCTTGCGGCCTTTCCAGCCGCTCGCCTCCAGCGCCAGAAACTCCTCCATGCGGTAACGCACGTCCGCTGGCTGCCGGGTAACGGTATAGGAGAGGGCCCCAAATTTTTCGAGCTGACGCCATTGCCTGTTCATTTCGCGCAAATGGTGCGGCGCAAGGGCGTTTCGCAGATACGCCTTGCCGTCAAGAAGGCTTTCCAGCATCGGCCGGTAATAATTGCCCGTCGTCGTCACCGGCAGGTTGCGGCTGAGCGCGATGGCTTTGAACATTCGGGCAAACGGCCCTTCCAGCCGGACATCCGGCAGAACCAGAACATTCGGCAGACGCATGTTGCTGTCGGACAGCGCATCGAAAAGATTGTCGAGGGTTTCGGCAGCACCTTCGGTGTCGACCAGCGGCGTGCCGAGCGGCCCGAATGGATTGGCCCAGACGCGAATGATGGAGGGACCGATGGAAAAACCCGGCTTTTCCACGGTAAAGGGCATCAGGAAGCGCATGCGGCTTCTGGCGCCGTTCTCGTCGCGAATGAGGGCGAAGCGCACGGACTTGTCTTCGATGCGCGGCATGGCGGGTGCGAGAAGCCGCCCGGTGAAGAAGACATTCGCCTCCATCACGCGGTTGGACAGGAAGTCGAGTTCTTCCTGCATGTCATAACCGAGCTGACCCGGATAGATGCAGAATTCCCGGCCATCGCGGCCCACGCGTCGGCTGCTGTCGGCCACGGGACGGTCACGCTCCGCAGACGCCATCAGCGCCGCGATGCGCGGATCCTGAAAATCCGGATTCTTTGGATCGCTGGACATGCTTATCGTTACACCGCCTTCCCAGTGTTTTGACCCGCCCGGGGATCGTTGAAGGCAAAAAGGACGATCCCGAGTGTGCGGCGAATGGCAATATGCAATAGCACAGCTTCTATGCACATGGCTATCGCCACCGCTGCCGCGGCCCCTGCCAGACCATAGACCGGAATGAGCGCCATGTTGAGTGCAATGTTGCAACCAAAGATGATAATATAAAGCGCGACGCACAATTTTTGTTTGCCGGCCATGTTCAGCAATGTTTCTCCCGGGCCGATCAGCGCCTTGGCGAGGAAGCCTGCGAAAAGGAAGAACATCAACTCATAGCCCTGAACGAAGCCGGGGCCGAACAGCGACAGCAGGAACGGGCCGGCCAGGAGCACCACGCTGCCGACGGCGAGCGACGGCCAGAAAGCCCAGCGCGCGGCCTGGCTGGCGAAACCGGCAAGCCCCTGCCTGTCATTGGCCGACATCAGGGCGGCCAGGCGCGGGGCGGCGGCCGCCTGCACCGAGAAAAACACAAATTGCATCAGCACGATGGTCTTGGCCGCGGCAAAATAAATGCCGACCTGATCCGGCGGCAGGTAAAGGCCGACGATCACCACATCGGAATTGGTCATCAAAAAACCGATGCCGTCGATCAGGAACATCGGGAAGGCGAAGCTTATCCAACGGCGGAAATGCACCTTGCGGGCCGTGCTGCGGAAATGCCGGTTGAGCCGGCGGTTCATGAAGACGAAATGGAAAAGCGTGGTGACATAGGTGGCAAGAAGCGCCGTGAGCATGGCTGTCGTTGCGGTTTTTCCCGCGCCAAGACCGATTGCCGCCAGCATGAACAGCAGGATAAGCACCGGGCGAACGATGTAGGTGGGGCTGAGAGCGGAGACCGCCCAGCCATTTGCGCGCGCCGTGCCGTTCAGCACATCGCCCAACGCCACCATGGGCAGGGTGAAAAGCGCCAGCGACATGGGAATGAGATAGTAGGAAGCGATGCGCTCGCCGAAGAAATACAGGAAAACGAAGCCGAAGATCGCAAGCGCGCTGGCCGAAAGCATGGCGAAGACACGCGCCGTCGAGGTCAGTCCCATGATCTTGTCGTGGGCGTCCTCCAGACGATAGCCGGGTAAAAAGCGTATGACCGTGGTGTGAAAACCGAGACATGAAAGATTGCCGAACAGGATCACCAGTACCCAGACAAATGCGAACAGGCCGTATTCGAATTCGCCCATCAGGCGGGCAAGAATGATCTGGGAAATGAAGGCGATGCCGGCGCTGACGATACGCACCGCAAACGCAACGAGCGCCATACGCTGCGCACGGGAGAGTTCATCTCCGCCGGAAAGAAGAACGGCGACTTTCTTTACCAGCGGCGAAAGCTTCGCGCGCAGGTCTGCGGGTAGGGCTTTTTCCGCCGTGTTGAGGATAGCCATGATCCACACGCCATCATTTCCAGTTGAATAGGCAGGCCGATCATACCCGCTCCATCCTTAACGAAGGGTTTGGGACGCGCCGGCCCGTGTGCCAATATCGTCCATCACGCGTGGGCTGCGGATGCCGTTGAACAGGAAAAGGGCGAGCGGGCTGCAACGTATCGCCTGATGCAGCATATAGGCCGCCGCCGTGGTGGCCGCGACGATGATGGTGAATTCCAGGATGGGCGGCAGCGCAATGAGGATGAACAGCGTTCCGAAGGCGTAGATGAGCGGATGGTGAAACAGGTAGATAGTGAAGGATGCATCCGTCATGCCTCTGGCAATCCGGTTCGGCTTGTCGAAATAGCGGCAGGCGAGATCGATCAACAGACGGCTTGTCGCCACCGCCGCAACTGCCGACACCAGCACCAGCAGCGCCGAATTCGAAAAGGGATGTTGCAGGCGCAAGGTCACCGCCGTCGCGATGGCGCCCGCCGCGACGATGCCGGTGGGAAGACCCGTCTGGCGAAAGCGGTGAAAGAGGGCGCGGTCACGCTGCAGAAGCGCGCCGATGAGGAAAAATGGCATGTAACGCGCATAGGGGTCGGAGGCGCGTTCATAAAGAAGAAAAAGGGGGCTTCCGCTCTTTGCCGCAAGCAGGCCGGATCCGTAGATCGTCAATTCCCATAAAACAGGCAGGATGCACAGCGCCGCAAAAAACAGGGCGGCATGCCGCTGGCGCAGGCTGCCGAACCAGTGTCTGATATGTGCCAATGGCGGACGTTCCGCGAGAAACAGCAGGCCGGCAAGCAGGATCGAATAGAAGATAAGGGCCGGCAGGAACCAAAGATGCATGATCCATTCTTCGCTCGGACGCAGCAGGCCGGGTAGGCTTTCAAGCAGCCGGTCGGCCGGGATGTCGCCTTTGGCGACACCGGCCAGTTGCAGCAGGAAAAGCTGTGATGGCCCGAGCAGAAGGACCGCCACGACAAAGGGCACGCCGAGACGCAGGAAACGTTGCCTCAGCCAGCGCATCTTGCCCTTCTTGCCGATGACCATGGTGGAGAAGTAGCCGGCAACCAGAAAGAATGACGGCATACGGAAGGTGACGAGCGCAGCACCCAGCGCGCTCAGAAGCGGGCTGGTGTCGAAATCCTTGATGTCCCATGGCAGAGCATGGCTGTAGAGAAGGGAGGCGTGATAAGGGATGCCGAGCAGCATGAGGAGGGCCCTTAGCGGGTCCCAGTAATGCTCGTAATCTGATTTGCCCGGTTGCATTTTCCCCTCGCGCCGTAAGCGCGATCCCGTTTGATCAGCAATGACCAGCACGACTATTGGTGGAAAACGCTAACAAATCCTTCACGCCCCGGAGGGTGTGGGCGGAGCCTTTTTCCTGGGAAGGAGATCGAGAACCAGGGCACAGCCTAAGATGATGATGCCGGCGCCGAAAAGCTGGGGAAGCGAAAGCGGTTCATCCAGCACCAGTGCGCCGATGAGAACCGCCACGACGGTCACGGCGAATTCCACGCTGATCGCCCTGGTTGCACCGATCGAGGAGACAAGCCTGAAATAGGTGATGTAGGTAAGTCCGCTCATGACAACCGCCTGTATGAGCAGATAACCGTAGTCGATGAAGCGCGGCGCTCCAGGCAGGGGCACGGCCAGAAGAAGCGGTAAAGTCATCAGCCCGCCCGTGAGGAAGGAGCCGATGGTGATTTCCCACGAACCCACGCCCTTGAGATGGCGGCTGGCATAGTTGCTGCCATAGGCGGCGCAGATGCAGGCGGCAACGCACGCGGCACAACCGATGAAGAAGCTGGTTGTGACGGGAACCGCGGGAAAGCCGACGAGCAGGATAATGCCGCCGAAACCGATGACGAGACCGGCAAAGCCCCGCTGTGTCAGACGCTCAAGACCCCATAGCTGTGAGATGAGCATTGAAAAGAGCGGGATGGTGGCCACCAATATGGCCGCCATGGCGGTACCGACCAGCGGCGTCGCATAGGAAAGGCCGATCAACTGTCCCGCGACGGTTGTTGCGCCGACAACGGCAAAGGCGCGCCAGCTGGCGGAAAATGCAAGCTTTCGGCGGGCCGTAATCGCGATCAGAAACAGGGCGACGGCGGTGACAAGCGAGCGAAGCGTAACCGCGCCGATCCAGCCGAAGGCCTCCACGACATGCAAAAGCAGCAGGAAAGACATTCCCCACGCGAGTGCGAGAAAAACATAAGACGCAAAGTCGCGAGGAGCCATGAAAGCGTTTTCCGAAAGACGATGAGGCTCCCATATTGGAAATTGCCGATATCCGTCAACAGCGATCAAGTGGCACAACGAAAATCGCCCGCAACTGAAGATGCGGGCGATTTCGTTTGACTGTCGGGAACTGCTTCAGGCCTGTTCGTAAACGCCGTGGCAGTGCTTGTATTTCTTGCCGGAGCCACAGGGGCACATTTCGTTGCGGCCGATACGGCCCCAGGTGGCCGGGTTTTCCGGATCGCGATCCCCCGCCGGCACGAAAGCGGCCTGCGCGTTCTGTGCCATTTCATCTTCACCTGTGAGAGGGTCGAGATGATGCGCCGTCATTTCCGGCAGCTCGGGCTGCTGCGGTTCCTGCTGCACGAGTTCAACGCGCATCAGCTGGGCGGTGACGGCCTCGCGCAGATTGGCGAGCAGGGCCTGGAACAATTCGAAGGCTTCCGCCTTGTATTCCTGCAGCGGGTCGCGCTGTGCATAACCGCGGAAGCCGACGACAGAGCGCAGATGGTCGAGATTGACGATATGTTCGCGCCACAGATGGTCGATCGTCTGGAGAATGACCGAGCGTTCCACATAGGTCATTATCTCGGGGCCGAAACGTTCCGCGCGCTCGGCGGCATATTTGTCGGCGGCCTCGGTGACGCGCTGGAGAATATCGTCCTCGGCGATGCCTTCTTCTTTCGCCCATTCCTCCACCGGCAGGTCGAGATTGAGGAACTGCGCGACACCGGCCTTCAGGCCTGCAATATCCCACTGTTCGGCATAGGCATTTTCCGGAATATGCTTGGTGACGAGCGTTTCGATCACTTCGTGGCGCATATCGGCTGCGGTTTCGCCGATATTGTCTGCTTCCATCAGTTCGAGACGCTGCTCGAAGATCACCTTTCGCTGGTCGTTCAGCACATCGTCATATTTCAGAAGGTTCTTGCGGGTCTCGAAGTTGCGGGCCTCGACCTTCTTCTGGGCGCGTTCCAGTGCCTTGTTGATCCACGGATGGACGATTGCCTCGCCTTCCTTGAGGCCGAGCTTCTGCAGCATCGAGTCCATGCGCTCGGAACCGAAGATGCGCATCAGGTCATCCTGAAGCGACAGGTAGAATTTCGAGCGGCCCGGGTCGCCCTGACGGCCGGAACGGCCACGCAGCTGGTTGTCGATACGGCGGCTTTCGTGGCGCTCGGTGGCGATGACGTAAAGACCGCCGGCGGCCAGCGCCTTTTCCTTCAGCACCTTGATTTCGGCGCGGATAGCCTCTTCCTTCGCGTCACGCTCAGGGCTGGACTCCATGCCTTCCAGCTCGCGCTCGAGGCGCATGTCGACGTTGCCGCCGAGCTGGATGTCGGTACCGCGACCAGCCATGTTGGTGGCGATGGTAACTGCGCCCGGAACGCCGGCCTGCGAAACGATATAGGCTTCCTGCTCGTGGTAACGGGCGTTCAGAACCTGGAAATCGGTAAAGCCGGACTGACGCAGCATATGGGCCAGAAGCTCGGATTTCTCGATCGACGTCGTACCCACCAGAACCGGTTGACCGCGCTCATGCGCCGCCTTGATCTCGGTGATGATCGCCTGGAACTTCTCCTCGCCGGTGCGATAGACCTCGTCGTCCTCGTCGATACGCTGGATCGGCAGGTTGGTCGGCACTTCGATGACGTCGAGACCGTAGATATTGCCGAATTCTTCCGCTTCCGTCGATGCCGTACCGGTCATGCCGGCGAGCTTGGAGTACATACGGAAATAGTTCTGGAAGGTGACGGAAGACAGCGTCTGGTTTTCCGGCTGAATCTGCACCTTTTCCTTGGCTTCGAGAGCCTGATGCTGACCTTCGGAATAACGGCGGCCCGGCATCATACGGCCGGTGAACTCGTCGATGATGACGATTTCGTCGTTACGGACGATATAGTCCTTGTCGCGGGTGAAGAGCTTGTGCGCCTTCAGCGCATTGTTGATGTGATGGACGATGGCGACGTTTTCGACGTCGTAAAGCGATTCGCCCTTCAGCAGGCCCGCCTGCCGCAGCAGGTTCTCGAGCTTTTCGGTGCCGTCTTCGGAGAAGTTGGCCGAGCGCTGCTTTTCATCGATTTCGTAATCTTCCGGCGTCAACAGCGGAATGAAGGCGTCGATGGTGTTGTAAAGGTCGGAACGGTCGTCCAGCGGGCCGGAAATGATGAGCGGCGTGCGCGCCTCGTCGACCAGGATCGAGTCGACTTCGTCGACGATCGCGTAGTTGTGGCCGCGCTGAACCATCTGGGCGCGGTCATACTTCATGTTGTCGCGCAGATAGTCGAAGCCAAGTTCGTTATTCGTGGCGTAGGTGATGTCGCAGGCATAGGCCTCGCGGCGCTGGTCGTCGTCCAGCCCGTGGACGATGACGCCGGTCGTCAGGCCGAGGAAACCGTAGAGCCTGCTCATCGTGGCCGCGTCGCGCTTGGCGAGATAGTCGTTGACGGTGACGACATGCACGCCCTTGCCGGCGAGCGCGTTGAGATAGACCGCAAGGGTCGCCACCAGCGTCTTGCCTTCACCGGTCTTCATTTCGGCGATAGCGCCTCCATGCAAAATCATGCCGCCGGTCAGCTGCACGTCGAAGGGGCGCATATGCAGAACGCGGCGCGATGCTTCGCGGGCAACGGCGAAAGCCGGGATCAGCAGGTCGTCCAGCGTCTTGCCATCGGCAAGCTGCTGGCGGAATTCCGCCGTCTTGGCCGCCAGCGCTTCATCGGAGAGCGCCTTGGTGGCCTCTTCCAGCGCATTGATGGCTGCGATCTTGCTTTTATAGGAGCGGACGCGGCGGTCATTTGCCGAACCGAACAACTTGCGGGCTATTCCGCCGAGACTGACCATATTACTGGCCCTTTCTGAAATTCCGTTTTGCCGGGCGCTTTTCTCCGTCACGCCGATTTCAGCATAAATGACGGACTTCGCCCTTCAACGTATCTGGACGCGAGGTTGCGTGACAGATAAGAGGGGGGGCAAATGATGTCAACGGTTCTGCCCGTTACAGAATGGCCACAATCCGGTGTTTGGAAGTTTTTTCAGAGCCGGAAACCATGTCTGGAGCCGGCATTGTCCCCGAAAGGTTCAAAATGTTGCGCTATAATAAAATTGCGGCTGCGGTGATTGTGGCCACGCTCGGCCTCCAGCTTCCGGCTTTTGCACAGGAAGACAAGGTTGTCGCCAAGGTCGGCGATCTGGAAATCCACCAGTCCGAACTCGACCTCGCCATGAGCAACCTCGACCCGCAGCTCGCGCAGCTTCCCGATGAGCAGAAGAAGGTTGCAGCCTTGTCCGGTGCGATCGACGTCAAGCTTCTGGTGAAGAACGCCAGCGCCGAAGGGCTGGAAAAGACCGAAGATTTCAAGAAGCGCATGGAATTCATCCAGGACCGTGAGCTTCACAACGCCTATTTCCGCAAGCACGTGGTCGACGCCGTCACCAATGACGAAGTAAAGGCCCGCTACGACAAGGAAGTCGCAGCCCTGCCGCAGGAAGAGGAAATCAAGGCCGCGCACATTCTCGTCGCCAGCGAGGACGACGCCAAGGACATCATCAAACAGCTTGATTCGGGCAAGGATTTCGCAGCGCTCGCGAAGGAAAAGTCGACCGATTCCAACAAGGATGACGGCGGCGATCTCGGCTGGTTCGGCAAGGGCCGCATGGTGCCGGAATTCGAAGAGGCCGCTTTCGGCCTCGAAAAGGGCGCCTACACCAAGGTTCCGGTGAAGACCCAGTTCGGCTTCCACGTCATCAAGCTTGAAGACAAGCGTATCGCGCCGCCGCCGGCTTTCGAGCAGGTCGAGCCGCAGGTTCGTCAGCTTGTCATGCGTGACAAGTACGTTGCCCTCATCGAGAAGGCAAAGGCTGACCAGAAGATCGAAATCATGGATGAGACGCTGAAGAAGGGCTACGACGAAGCCACGAAGGAACAGCAGGCTCAGCCGCAGCAGTAAAGACAAATGTTACGGGGCGGCTATGGGCCGCCCCGTTTCATCTCAGGCATTCCAGACCCCTTTTCCAGAATTTCAGGCGCTTCCCATGTCCGTTGCCGTTTCCCCGCTCGCTCCGAAATCCTATCCCGACATGCCGGCGCTGCGCGGCGTTCGCATGGCGACGGCCGCCGCCGGCATCAAGTACAAGAACCGCACGGATGTTCTGTTGATGGTGTTCGACAAGCCTGCAAGTGTTGCCGGCGTCTTCACCAAATCGAAGTGCCCCTCCGCCCCGGTCGATTTCTGCCGCGCCAATCTCGGCGGCGGCGTGGCGCGCGCCGTGGTGGTCAATTCCGGCAATGCCAATGCCTTTACCGGCCTCAAGGGCAAGGCCGCGACCGAATTGACGGCGAAATCCGCCGCCGCCGCCGTCGGCTGTGCTGAAGGCGAGGTCTTTCTCGCATCGACGGGCGTGATCGGCGAGCCGCTGGATGCGACGAAATTTGCCGGCGTTCTCGGTGACATGAATGTCAGGGCGGAAGCCGATTTCTGGCAGGAAGCCGCCAAGGCGATCATGACGACCGACACCTATCCCAAGGTCGCGACCCGCACCGCCGAGATCGGCGGCGTGATCGTCACGATCAACGGCATTTCCAAGGGCGCCGGCATGATTGCACCCGATATGGCGACAATGCTCTCCTTCGTGGTGACGGATGCGGATATCGAGCCCGCCGCCCTGCAGTCGCTGCTGTCTGCCGGTGTCGGCCCGACCTTCAATTCCGTGACGGTTGATAGCGATACCTCCACTTCCGATACGCTGATGCTGTTCGCCACGGGTGCAGCAGCGGAAGACGGCCAGGTTAAGGTGACGAGCGCCGATGACGAGCGCCTGTCCTCCTTCCGCACGGCGCTTAACGATCTCCTGAAGGATCTCGCGTTGCAGGTGGTTCGCGACGGCGAAGGCGCACGCAAGATGGTGGAGGTCACCGTGACTGGTGCGGAAAACGACGCCGCCGCCAAGAAGATCGCTCTTTCCATCGCCAATTCGCCGCTGGTGAAGACTGCGGTTGCCGGCGAAGACGCCAATTGGGGCCGCGTCGTCATGGCTGTCGGCAAGTCCGGTGAGATGGCAGACCGCGACCGTCTCGCCATCTGGTTCGGCGGCGTGCGCGTGGCCGTCAACGGTGAGCGCGACCCGGATTATTCGGAGGCGGAAACCAGCGCAGTGATGCGTCTCGAAGACATTCCAGTGAAGGTGGATATCGGTCTCGGTCAGGGAACGGCCACCGTCTGGACCTGTGACCTGACGAAAGAATATGTTGCGATCAACGGCGACTATCGGAGCTGACCGTTGGAGCCGAAGAGAATGCAGGACAATAAAGCCGTCAATCTGCCGCTGGTTCGCCGTCTGGAAGCCGTCAGCTTCCGGGCATGGCCTGCGTCGTCAGTGATTTATGACGGCAGCTGGCAAATCCGCCTGACGGGTTCACACCCCTCCAAACGCATTAACTGCGTGGTGCCGCTCGATCCGTCCGATTACGGAAACAGCGCGCTGCGGCTGGAAAAGGCGCGCAAGCGTTTCGAGGATTTCGGCCGGCCGCTGGTGGTACGCGAAACGACACTGATGCCGCGGCAACTCGTGGATTTTCTGTCTGCTGATGGCTGGTCTGTCTTCGAAGAGGTCATGGTTATGACGGCCGATCTCTCCAGCATGGAGCTGCCGGAAACGCTGGTCAGTCTTCCGAGCCATGATATCGGCCGGTTTGTCGAAGCCAGCATCAAGGTCAGCGATGGCGATCCGGCGCTGCGCCCGGCAATCGCTGAAATCGTCAGTTCCATCAAACCGACGCTCGGCCTTTTCATCAACGAGGAAGTGGAGGGTAACCCGCTCGCCACCATGATCTGCGTGCAGGATAACGATCTTGCCGGCGTCATCTCGCTTGATGTCGAAAAGTCGCAACGTAAAAAGGGGGTGGGCACGCAGGTTCTGTCGTCGGCACTGCGCTGGGCCAGAATAAGCGGCGCAAAAACCGCCTGGCTGCAGGTCGTCTCCACCAATGCGCCTGCCATCGCCCTTTATCAAAAATTCGGCTTCTCTGAGGCTTATCGTTATCGCTACTGGCGCAAGGGTTCAGGTGAATGAGCGAGGCGGGAAAAAAAATCCTGCTGGTCGCCGCCTGCGCACTTCTCGATCAGGACGGCCGCATTCTTCTGGCGCAGCGTCCCGAAGGCAAGTCGCTTGCGGGCTTATGGGAATTTCCAGGCGGCAAGGTGGAGCATGGCGAGACGCCAGAGGAAACCCTTGTCCGTGAACTGGACGAGGAACTGGGTATCAAAACCAAGGTCGCCTGCCTCGCGCCGCTGACATTTGCCAGCCATACCTACGAGACCTTTCACCTCCTGATGCCGCTTTATGTGTGCCGTCGCTATGAAGGCATCGCCCATGGCCGGGAAGGGCAGGCGATTAAATGGGTCAAACCCCAGGCGCTGCGCGATTACCCCATGCCGCCGGCCGATGAGCCGCTCATCCCCTTCCTCCAGGATTTGCTGTAGAACCGAGGGGGCACTACGGCCCTCCTGCCTTATCCCGTCACAGCTTCGTGAAAACACCTCTCTTCCAGTGCTTTACCGTGCCAAAACGGGGCTTCGTTAAGAGATCGTTCAGCACCCTCTGGCAGATTGTTAAGCTAAAGAAGCGGTAAACTGCGCGAGACGAGGTTGGTCATGAACGAGGATTTCTGGAAGACGGTGGAAGGTCGTCACTCTTATCCTGACAAGTCCCGTCGCACCGGCGTGCTCAATGTGGCGCTGCTTTTCGGCACGGCGGTTATCGCGCTCTCGCTGATCGTCACTCCCATGCTTGCCGGAAAATCCTCCACAAGGGTGGCGCAGTTTCCTGACAATTACGACATGATCAACACGGGCTCCATCAAGAAGACCGATGTGGGCAAGACCTATTCCATCCGTCGCAGCATCACCCAGCCGATGCCGGAAACGCCCTGCGTGGTCATGGGTTATAGCAACGAGAGCGGTTGCTGATCGTTTACCATCAACGGTAACGGATTCCTCACATCGCCGGCCTAATATAAAGCTGATTTCAACAGGGTGGACGCCGGTTGTCGCAACGCGCCGGATGGCGGATGGGGAATATCCTGTGCTGCATTTTCTTATCAATCTATGCAAAAACGAAAACGGTGCGACAGCGGTGGAGTACGGGCTGATTGTCGGGGTGATTTCCGCTGCCCTGATCGTTGGCGCAGGCAGCATCAGCAGCAACATCAATGACGTGTTTCAGTTCATCGCAGACACTTTGGCCGAGTAGAAACCTTTTGGCTGATCGCTCAGGACAGCTTCACCTCTGTTGTCTTCAAGGCATCGGCAAGTCGCACCTTGGCGGAACCGGGTTTAAGCGGTTTCTGCTGGCTTTCATGCGGCGCCCAGCCTGATACGTAAATAACCGAAAATGTCGCCCTTATCCGTCCGTCAGGATCGGAATATCGCTCGGCGTAAAGCTCTGCCGCGCGCAGAAAAAAAGCGCGGTTGAGCGGCTTTCTGCTGCGGCTTGCCAGTGGGTTGGCCATGCCCATGGCGCGCAGGTCGCGCATCAGCGGGAAAATTGAATCGTAACGCACCGTATAGCTTTCCGCATCGGTCACGGGGAGCGCAAACCCGGCGCGCTGTAAAAGCGCGCCGACGTCTCGTACATCGGCGAAAGGAATGACACGTGGGCTGGCACCTCCGGTCAGTTCGGCCTCTGCGGTCAGCAGCACGTCGCGCAGTTCCTGCAGGGTACCGCTGCCTGGAATGGCGCCGAGAAACAGGCCGTCCGGTTTTAATGCCCGCCGGATCTGGATCAGCGCGCCGGGCGTATCGTTGGTCAGGTGCAGGGCAAGCGGTGAAACGATGAGATTCGCGGAGGCCTCCTCAAGCGGCAGATGCTCCATGGAGGCGGCCTCGGGAATATTCGCATCCGTCGCGAAAGAGCTCTCGGTTTCGATACGGCGAATGGTATCCACCTTGCCAGTCTCAGCCAGGCGTCGCGCCGTGACGCCGGTTCCGCCGTGAAGTTCGATCGCGGTCTCGAACTGGCGCTCGACGATGGCAAGCCTGTCGGCCAGCTCTTCGGCTGCCATATCGAGAAGAAACAGGGCCTTGTCGTCGCGCCTGGCCCACGCCCGGTGACGGTTTTGTTCGATCAGGGCCTGGTCAAAGAGAATATCCATCGTCTTGCCTGCTCGGCCTCAAGCGCCTTTGAGATCGGCGGGCCGTATCGTTGGTCTCATGCCGCTTGGGGCATCGTTTTCCCGGTGTCGGGAGGAAACTATCGCTCTCGCAAAGGCACCCGTTCGGCGGTAAAGTCAACCTCATGGGTGCTGGTGAAAGTCTGTTTTCGGGTTTGCTGTCGAAGTCTGCGGCCGTGCCGGCGGCGGCGGGAGACATGTGGCGTGCGGTCTTTCGTATGGTCTATCCGCCAACCTGCGCGGGCTGCACCCGCATGACCGGCGGCGAGGGCGCCTTATGTGCGGATTGCTGGCGGGATGTGGCCTTTATCGATCGTCCTTTTTGCGAGGTTCTGGGCATTCCCTTCGCGCGGGATCACGGAGACGGTTTCGTGAGCGCGCAGGCGATTGCCGAACCGCCGCCTTTTGACCGGCTGCGCGCCGTCGCAAGCCATGAGGGAACCGCCCGCAAACTCGTGCACCGGCTGAAATATCAGGACCGGACCGATCTCGCCCGCCTGATGGCGCTGTGGATGCTAAGGGCAAGCGACGGAACGGTGGATGCCTGCGATTGCATCGTGCCGGTTCCATTGCATCGCAACCGTTTCCTGCGCCGCCGCTTCAATCAATCCGCCGAGCTGGCCCGGCATCTGGCCAGGGTCGCCGGCAAGCCCTTGGCTGCCGGCACGCTGCTGCGTGTGAAGCCGACGGAGCGGCAGGTTGGGCTTTCCGCACTTGCTCGGCGCGACAATGTGCGCGGCGCTTTCTCGCTTGCGCCCGGCCGTGAAGGTGATTTCCATGGCAAGCGCGTGGTGCTGGTGGACGACGTCTATACCACCGGCGCGACGGTGGGTGCGGCAAGCCGCGCCCTGCGCAAGGCCGGTGCCGCGGATGTGACGGTTTTGACCTTTGCAATGGCCATTTCCGGGCCTATATGAAACCTGAATGACGACTTTATCGTGCGTTTTACCGCACGTTTGCGAGGGCTTCGAGAACATGGCACCGGTGACGATCTATACGCGGGATTTTTGTGGTTATTGCGCGCGCGCCAAGGCGCTGCTGGACAGCAAGGGCGTGGATTACGCCGAATATAACGCCACGACGACACCGGAATACCGGCAGGAAATGATCGAGAAATCCGGCGGAACGACCTTCCCGCAAATCTTCATCAACGGCCAGCATGTCGGCGGCTGCGACGATCTGCACGCGCTGGAGCGCGCCGGTAAACTGGACGCGCTGCTGGCCGCCTGATCGGCCGCGATTCTCGCGGGTATGGAGGATGTGATGAGTTTCAAGGCTGCCGCCATTCAGATGCGCTCCGGCGTCGATCCGGCAAGAAACGCCGCCGATATGGAACGGCTTGTGCGCGCGGCCGCGGCCGAGGGCGCCGTTTATGTGCAGACCCCGGAAATGACGGGTGCGATTCAGAAGGACAGGCAGGCGCTGCGTGCGCAATTGCGAGATGACGACGGCGATATCATCGTTGCGACGGCCGCCCGTCTCGCCGGTGAGCTCGGCATTCATGTCCATGTCGGCTCGACCGCGATTGCCCGGCCGGATGGGAAGATTGCCAATCGCGGTTTTCTCTTCGCGCCGGATGGTTCGCGCATTTGCAGCTATGACAAAATCCACATGTTCGATGTCGATCTCGACAATGGTGAAAGCTGGCGTGAAAGCGCCGCTTATCACCCCGGCGAAGTCGCGCGTATCGCAGAACTTCCGCTGGGGAAATTCGGCTTCGCAATCTGCTACGACGTCCGTTTCCCGCAGCTTTTTCGCGCTGAAGCGCTGGCCGGTGCAGAAGTTCTGACGGTTCCGGCGGCTTTCACCAGGCAGACGGGGGAAGCCCATTGGGAAATCCTGTTGCGCGCCCGCGCCATCGAAAATGGCGCTTTCGTCATCGCCGCCGCGCAGGCCGGCGTGCACGAGGACGGGCGGGAGACCTTCGGCCACTCCATCATCATTGACCCATGGGGCAAGGTTCTGGCCATTGCCGGCGGCACTGGCGAAGAGATCATCTTCGCCGAGATCGATACGTCGATGGTGGCTGCCGCGCGTGGCAAAATTCCCAATCTGCGCAATGCCCGCGAGTTCGGACTGGACACTGTCATTCCCTTGAAACCTGCTGGAGGTGAAGCGGCGTGATCCGTTATGCGCTGGCCTGTGAAAAGGGCCATGAGTTCGAAGGCTGGTTTGCCGGTAGCGACGATTTCGACAATCAGTTGCAGCGCGGTTTCCTGTCCTGCCCGGTCTGCAATTCCGTGCAGGTATCAAAACTACTGATGGCGCCTTCGGTCTCTACCGCCCGCAAGAAAGACGAACGCCAGACGCTCGCCATGGATACGGCCAGAAAAGAGGCGATGGCGAAAATCCGCGAGGCTGTCGCCAATATCCGCGCCAGTGCCGAGGATGTCGGCGATAAATTTCCGGAAGAAGCCCGCAAGATCCACTATGGCGAAGCGGATGAGCGCGGCATCATCGGCAATGCCTCTGCGCAGGAAGCCAGGGCCCTGCTGGATGAGGGTATCGAGATCGCGCCGCTGCCGGTCTTGCCTGATGACGTGAATTGAGTTTGTTGATGTGGCTCGCGATCTATAATTTCGGAATACAGATCGCGCCCTATGACGATCCGCTTGTTGCAGGGTTTTCTCGCCGCGAGCCGCTCAACTTCCTGGCGGCGGAACGTTCAGAGGGGTTTATCGCGAGATCCGGTTATGATGGCGAGCCCGGTCCGCCAAGTTGGGGGGAGCAGGTTTTTCCGCGATTTTTGAAAGAGAACGGTGCCGCGAGCGGCGTCTCGTCCTTTTCGCTCTGGCGGGATATCGAATCGGTGATGGCCTATTCCTACGCGGGGGTGCATGCCGAAGCGCTGAAACACGGCCGGCGCTGGAACATTCCGCAGCGGTGGCCGCCGCTGGTCATGTGGTGGGTTGATGCCACACACCAACCGATATGGTCGCAAGCCGTTGAACGGCTGGAACATCTGCACGACAATGGCCCGTCGCCGCGCGCCTTTCATTTCAAAACACCCTTTGGCCCAGACGGCGTTCCAACCGCCATCGATCGCGTAAGGGTGAAGAATATAGCCGAAGGAAATGCCGCCGGGCAGCAGGAGCTGCTTGCGCAAGTACAGGCTATTCCCGTCTGACGGCTCGCTACGCCGGTCGTTTCGCCAGCATCATGTAGTTGACGTCCATATCCGGTGAGAGATTCCAGCGATCCTGCAGCACGTTGTAAAAGACGCCGGTGCGGTGGATGATATCCATGCCGCTCGCCACCAGCGGCCGCTCGAGTTCTTCCGGGCGGACCAGCTTTTCATACTGGTGTGTGCCGCGCGGCAGCCAGCGCAGAACGTTTTCGGCGGCGAAGATTGCCAATGCGCGGGCTTTGAGCGTGCGGTTGATGGTGGCCGCGAACATCAGGCCGCCGGGCTGTACCATTTTCGCGCAGGTGGTGACGAAAAGATCGACATTGGCCACATGCTCGACCACCTCCATGTTGAGGATGACGTCGAAGGTTTCGCCGGCTTCCTGCAACTGTTCGGCGGTCATGGCGCGGTAGTCAACGCTTACCCCGCTTTCGCGGGCGTGGGTGGAAGCGATGCCGATATTCTTTTCCGAGGGATCGGCGCCCACCACATCCGCGCCCATGCGCGCAACCGGTTCAGAGAGAAGGCCGCCGCCGCAGCCAATGTCTAATATGCGCAGCCCTTCCAGCGGGCGGTGCGCCTTCGGGTCGCGGCCGAAATTGTCGCAGATGCGGTTGCGGATATATTCGAGCCGAACCGGATTGAACTTGTGGAGCGGGCGGAACTTGCCGGTCGGGCTCCACCATTCCGCAGCCATCGCAGAGAAGCGATCCACTTCGCTCTGGTCGACGGTCGTCTGTGCGGTTTCGCTCATGGTTCTGCTCCATATTGCTGTTGCATTGAAGTCGGATGATTGCCCTCCGAAGTCAAGACCGGCCGTCCATTCCGGCGGCGATTTATCGGGCGCTCATTGCCGCAGGTGGAACTGATTGGATGCCTCATTTGTTTCATGCTGCGTTCATGAAGCAGCGTGTATTTTCCGATCGTGACAGTATGCGGAACGCGTACTCGTCCGTCCAACACGGTGGATGCCGACAAGGGCAAAGCGGGCCTTTGCTTGAGGAGAAAGAAGTGAAGAAAAAACTGTTAGGCGCAATTGCGCTGGTGGCCATGCTCGCCGCGCCGGCTCTTGCCGAGGCTGCGACGCGCGGTTTCGCCACCGCGAATGTGAATATGCGCTCCGGCCCGAGCACGGCCTATCCGGCTGTTGTGGTGATCCCGAATGGGGCGCCGCTCACCGTCCACGGCTGCCTTTCCGATACGCCGTGGTGCGATGTCTCGTTTGTGGGCGGTCGCGGCTGGGTAGCCGGGCGTTACATTGCCACGACCTACAGGCAGAACCGGGTCTATGTCGAGCCGCGTTATTACCGCGATCTCGGGGTGCCGGTGATCACCTTCGAGGTCGGCCGTTATTGGGACCGCTATTATCGTGACCGCGACTTTTACCGCGAGCGCGACCGCTGGCGCCGTCCGCCGCCGTCAGGTGGTTACTGGAACGCCACGCCGCCCCGCGCCGACTGGAATCGTCCACCTCCGCGTGACGAGTGGCGTGATAGCCGCCGCGACGACTGGCGTGACGGGCGTCGTGATGAATCACGCGACAATCGGCGCGATGAACGGCGTGATCCGCGACAAGGCGGGCCGAACGACGGCCGCTGGGAGCGTCGTCATGGGGAATGGAACGAAGGTAATCGCGCACCTGAGCCGCCGCGTGGAGATGCTGGCAGTAGCCAGAACAACGAAGATCGTGATCGCATTCTCCGCCTGAAACGGGATCTTGGGATAGGTCAGTAAGCGTTTTCGGCCATTGTAAAGCAACGGGCCTTAAGTGCTGCATCGTCGAACTTCAGTCGACATCCAAAATCATAGGCCCGGCGAGATTTCGTCGGGCCTATTCCATTGAATAGTTGATTGGATTTACTGAAGCGGCGTTATTTTGCAGCGGCAGCCTTGCGGGCGCGAGCCTTGGGTTTTGCAGGGGCTTCCGCATCCGGTCCGGATTCTGCCGCAGCGGCCTTGGGAGAGGCCTTCTTGCGCGTGGCGGGTTTCGTCGCTTCCGATGTCTTTAGCAGCGAAAATTCATGTTTGGCCTGTTCCCAATGGTACGCATCGCGCCCATGCGGGTGGCCTTCCTTTTCCCAGAGTGTATATGCCCGTTTACTGATCCATTCATGTTCCGAAACCTGCATGCTCGTCTCCCGTTGCTGTTTACAGCGCCTGTGAGAAGGCGACATTCCGCTGTGGTCCGGCACACGCTCGACAGGAATCAATGCCGGCATTTCCAGAACCCATTACATGCCATGATTTTCCGGGCGTCAAGCAAACATGCTGCATTGCGAAAACGGATTTCCGGCATTTCTATCTATTGAAGCGGTTTGAGCGAAAGACGTTCCCGCAGGACAAGATCAACATTGCGCGATCGCGCCAAGGCCGCCAAGATGGCGGGATGAATGGGCAGCGGAGGAGGCGACCTTGGAACGGAGAGCGGAAGCGGATGCACAGGTCATCATCGAAAAACGGGGAGGGGCCGGCATCATTCGCCTCAATCGCCCGAAGGCCATCAACAGCCTGACATTGCCGATGGTGCGCGACCTGTTTCAGGCGCTTCAGCGTTTCGAGGAGGATCCTGATGTTTCCTGCGTGGTACTGACGGGAGAGGGCGACAGGGGGCTTTGCGCCGGTGGCGATGTCCGCATCATTCACGATCTCGGCAAGGCGGGCGACCCGCAGGTGCTTGATTTCTGGCGGGAAGAATTTCCGCTTAATTATCGCATCGCCCGCTTCGCCAAGCCCTATATCGCCCTTATGGACGGTATCGTCATGGGCGGCGGCGTCGGCATTTCAGCCCATGGCAGCCACCGCATTGTCACCGAACGCACAAAACTCGCCATGCCGGAAACCGGAATCGGTTACTTTCCTGACGTCGGCGGCTCCTGGCTACTGCCACGCGCACCGGGCGAATGCGGCACCTGGCTGGGAATGACGGGCAACGCCGTCACTGCCGCCGATGCCATCTATGCCGGTTTTGCCGATTATAGTGTTCCTTCGGACCGTCTCGACGGTCTGGTCCAAGACCTGTCGCAAGCAGCGGATACAGACAGCATCGAGGCGGCGATCATGGCGCACGCAGTCGAGGCCGATGAAGGCGTTTTATCCATCAATCGGGATATCATCGACGCGACATTCCGTTTCGACACGGTCGAAGAGATTTTCGCCGCCCTTTCGGCGCGTGCGGATGCGTTTTCGCGCGAGACCCTCGAGGTCCTGCAAAAACGCTCGCCCACCAGTCTGAAACTGACCCTGAAGCTGCTGCGTCTCGGCCGCGAAAGCGCGAGCCTCATCGAATGCCTGGAGCGGGAATTCGCCGCCGGCACGGAAATATTGCGCCAGCATGATTTTTACGAGGGCGTGCGCGCGGCGCTGGTCGACAAGGACCGTAATCCCCTCTGGCAGCCGGCGCGGCTGGATGAGGTGCGGGAGGAGGACATTGCGCCTTATTTTGTCGCGCATTCCGGCAATCTGTTTCCCGATCATCGCCTTTAAACCGACGCAAAAGAAATCCGGCTTCTTGACGTATATGAAATGATCGCCTCTATAGTCGATGCTTTTTGGGCTAAATTTCCAGTGAGTGCACCCGGAAAGCATGACTGTTTCTCGCCCCTGTTGCCTTCGCCCGCTATGTTGAGCGCCATTCGAATTGCCGGGGGTATTCATGAAACGTCTTCTCATCATCGGTAGCGCTATTGCTGCTCTCTTGGCAGGTGCGGCGCAGGCGCAATCGCCGACAACCATCCTCAACGCGTCCTATGATATTGCCCGCGAAATTTTTGCGGCTGAGAATGAGGCGTTCATCAAGCAGCATCCGGGCGTAACTGTCGACCAGTCGCATGCCGGCACCTCCAAGCAGGCCCGCGCCATCGTCGAGGGGCTGGAGGCAGACGTTGTCACTTTCAACCAGGTGACCGATGTCGATTTTCTGGTGAAGCAGGGCTTTGTTTCCGCCGACTGGAAGAAGGATTTCCCGAACGATGCGTCGCCGTTCTATTCCTTCCCGTCCTTCCTCGTGCGCGCCGGCAATCCCAAGGGCATAAAGGACTGGGACGACCTTGCCCGCGACGACGTAAAGATCGTTTTCCCCAACCCCAAGACTTCGGGCAACGCCCGTTACACCTATCTCGCCGCCACAGCTTACGCCAAGGAGAAGTTTAATGGCGACGACGCGAAGGTTCAGGCATTCGTCAAGAAAATCTTCGACAATACGCCGGTGTTCGACACCGGAGGCCGCGCCGCCACCACCACCTTCGTTGAGCGTGAAATCGGTGACGTGCTGATCACCTTCGAGGCAGAAACCCGCGGCATCGCCAAGCAATATGGTGCAGAGAAGGTGGAAGGCGTCGTGCCCTCCGTGAGCCTGCTGGCCGAATTCCCGGTGGCCGTGGTGGACAAGGTGGTCGACAAGCGCGGCTCGCGTGATCTGGCGAAAACCTATCTCGATTTCCTCTATACCGAGGAAGGTCAGCGCATCGCCGCCGAATTTGGCCACCGCGTCCACAATGAAAAGGTTGTCGGCGAATTCAAGGACAAGTTCCCGGCCGTTCGCCTCGTCAACGTCGATGATGTCTTCGGCGGTTGGGACAAAATCCAGAAAGAGCATTTTGCATCCGGTGCGACGCTTGATACGCTTTATGGCAGCCGTTAATCACAGACATACACAACAGGTAAAAGACCCGGCGGGAAACTGCCGGGTCGCTTTTTGATGAATTGGGGGCGGGGTTTGAAGCGGAATGTTCTGCCGGGGCTGAAATTATCCCTTGGCATCACCCTGACTTATGTCGCCATCATCGTGCTCCTGCCGCTCTCGGCGCTGGTGTTCAAGGCGGCAAGCCTCGGCCCTGCCGAATATTGGTCGATCATCTCTTCACCGCGCGCGGTCGCAAGTTATCGTGTTACCGTGCTTAGTGCCTTGGCCGCCACGCTCTTCAACGTCGTTTTCGGGCTGGCGCTCGCCTGGGTGTTGACGCGTTACCGTTTCCCCGGCTGGCGCATTGTCGACGCAATCGTCGATCTGCCGTTCGCACTTCCCACCGCCGTTGCCGGCATTGCGCTGACGACACTGTTCGCAGGCAATGGCTGGTTCGGCTCGGTACTTGCGCAATTCGGCGTCAAGGTGGCCTACACGCCGCTGGGCATCATGGTGGCGATGGCCTTTACCAGCCTTCCCTTCATCGTGCGCACCGTGCAGCCGGTGCTCGAAGACCTCGATCCGGCGCTTGAGGAGGCGGCGCAGTCGCTCGGTGGTTCCGATTTTGAAATCTTCCGCAAGATCATCCTGCCGCTGTTGACGCCGGCATTGCTGGCCGGTCTGTCGCTGTCCTTCGCCCGCAGCCTCGGCGAATTCGGGGCGATCATCTTCATCGCCGGCAATCAGCCGTTCTCGACGGAAATCACGGCGCTGCTGATCTTCATCCGGCTGGAGGAATATGATTATCAGGCTGCCGCCGCCATCGCTTCCGTGCTGCTCATCACCGCCTTCGTGATGCTGGCGGTGACCAATTATCTGCAGGCGCGCGCGCTTCGTTATACGGTGAGGGGCTGAGAGATGAGCGCCGTTTCTTCACATCGCAAGCCGCCGCGTGTCGGTGACGCGCCTCTCGTTCGCCGCAGCCTGATCGGTTTCGTGCTGGTCATGGGCGCGCTGCTGGTCGTGGCGCCGCTTATCGTCATCGGCATCGAAGCCTTTTCGCAGGGCTGGAAGGCCTATACGGCCACCATCACCCATCCCGATACCCGCCACGCCATCATGCTGACGGTGCTGACGGCGCTGATCGCAGTGCCCGTCAACACGGCCTTCGGGGTTGCGGCCGCATGGTCGATCACCAAGTTCGATTTCCCGGGTCGACGCTTCCTGCTGGTGTTGATCGAAATACCCTTCTCCATCTCGCCGATTGTCGCCGGTGTCGCCTATCTTTTCGTTTACGGCTTGCAGGGGCTTTTCGGTCCGTTTCTCGATGCGCATGACATCAAGATACTGTTTGCGCTGCCCGGCATCGTCATCGCCTCGATGTTCGTCACGGCCCCTTTCGTGGCGCGGGAACTCATCCCGCTGATGCAGGCCCAGGGCCGCGATCTGGAAGAGGCGGCAACCTCGCTTGGCGCATCCGGCTGGCGCACTTTCTTTTCGGTTACCTTGCCGAATATCAAATGGGCGCTGCTTTATGGCGTCGTGCTGTGCAACGCCCGCGTGATGGGCGAGTTCGGCGCGGTATCGGTCGTATCGGGCAATATTCGCGGCCAGACCAATACGCTGCCGCTGCATATCGAGCTGCTCTATCACGATTATCAAGCCGCCGGCGCTTTTGCCTCGGCCTCCATCCTCGCCTTGCTTGCAGTAGTCACGATCATCGCTAAGGTGGCGCTGGAACGACGCGGCGCCGGGCGCGGGGCCAAGAAGACCAACGGCGATGCCGCCATCGCCACGGAGACCTGATTCCCATGAAAATCCGCCTCGAAAATGTGGTGAAGACCTTCGATACTTTCCGCGCCGTGCGCGATGTTTCGCTGGATATCGAAAGCGGCGAACTTCTGGCGCTGCTCGGTCCCTCAGGCTCCGGCAAGACCACGATTTTGCGCATGGTCGCGGGTCTCGAATATGGCGATGGCGGCCGAATCTTTTTCGGCGACGAGGACGCCACCAATATTCCGGTGCGTGATCGGGGCGTCGGTTTCGTGTTCCAGCATTACGCGCTCTTCCCGCATATGACCCTGCATCAAAACATCGCTTTCGGCATGAAGGTCTCGAAGGTGAAGCGGGACAAGATGGCGATCGACGCCCGCGTCGAGGAGCTTTTGCGGCTGGTGAAGCTCGATGGCCTGGGGGGCCGTTTCCCGGCGCAGATTTCCGGCGGGCAGCGGCAGCGTGTGGCGCTGGCGCGTGCGCTTTCGGTCGATCCGAAGGTGCTTCTGCTCGATGAGCCTTTCGGGGCGCTGGACGCCAATGTGCGACGGGATCTTCGCCGCTGGCTGCGCGAAATTCACGATGCGCTGGGCATCACCACGATTTTCGTGACGCATGACCAGGAAGAGGCGCTCGATCTCGCCGACCGTGTCGTCATTCTCAATCAGGGCGAGATCGTGCAGCAGGGTACGCCGAAAGAGGTCTGCCGCCAGCCGAACAGCGCCTTCGTCATGCGCTTTCTGGGCGATGCCAACCGGGTCTCCGGCGTGGCGCGCGGCGGCAAGGTCTATGTCGGCGATAACGAGCTGCCTTTCTCCTATTCCCAAGGCGACGGCGCGGTGGACATCTATGCTCGCCCCGGCGATCTCGAATGGGAAGATTTGCATGATGGCATTCCGGCCTCTGTGGCGCGGGTTCTCGACCGCGCGGGCGAGCGTCGGGTGATCGCCAGCACCGATGGCGGCGACCTTCTCGAGTTCGACGTGCCGCCGGAAAACGATGTCGCCGCCGGAGACCGCGGTTCCGTCATCATCCGCCGGGCGAAGATTTTCCCGGCGGCGTGAGCCGCGATCAACCCAGAAGCTCGAAGGCGCTTTCCGCCACAAGCTTGCCGTTGATCATCAGGTCGACCCTGTGGATGCCCGGATAGTGTTTGCGGGTCGTGAAATCGCGTATGGCGCGGCTGATCGACAACGCGCACGTCTCGTCAGGCTGAAGCTCGATTTCTTTCCACTTGAAGACTTTCGCCGAGGCGTCGCCGCTCTTCTTCACGTAATGCACGGCGTAGTCGATCACCAGTTTCTGCGGGCGTTTCGCCGTTGAGGTGAAAGAGGCTGAAATCCGCACCGGATTGCCGAGCGCAACCTTGTCCGGCGTAACCTGAAATGCCGCAAGGGAAATTTCCGCTTCCTCATGCGCGCCGAGATGGGCAAGGGCGGCGGCGTCGCCCTTCTTGATCAAGGTGCGCAGGGCCTGCCGTGTAATCCAGCGCGTATGCGGATTGTCCTTCGGCCATGCATCGATGAGCGCCAGCACGAAAGCGGGATTGTCCTTGGTGATGTCGTTCAGATGATTGGCGACGGATTTGCGCACATAAAGCGCCTCGTCGGCTTTCATGGCCTCAAGGATCGCGGTGACCGGCGAAGGATCGTCGATGAGAGGCTTGAGCTGGAACGACCATGGCAGGCGCGGCCGGCAGCCCTCGCTCGCCAGCCGCCGCACATGTTCGTTCTCGTGCCGTGACCACGTTTCCATCACGGCAAGGGTGGCGCCTAAGTCCTTCTGCAGAAAATGACGGATAGCGAATTCCGAGGAGCCGAAGCGGGTGAAATAATGCAGCGCTTCCATGGAAAGATCAAAATCATCGAGACCGTAGAGCGCCACATATTCCGGCAACGAAATGGATGCGAAGCCATTGCCGATGCCGGGGGCTGCGGCGGTCAGGATTTCGATGTTGCGGGCATAGTCGCCGGGAAGCGTAGCGTGCAGGCTCGTCGCCACCTGCCGCATGCGTTGCATGATGCCAAGCGCTTCAAGGTTTTCGGTGGCGAGCGCCATGAAGGCGGAAACGTCGAAGGGCGGATGAACCGCCTTGGTCTGATCGGCGATATGCCGCAATTTTTCGTGGTTGAAGATTTCGTTCAGTGCCGGTGCCGCCGTGTCGTTCATAGTGCCCCCAAAGTTCACTTTTTGTTCTTTTAGGGGATGGTGAAGTGTGAGGCAAGATAAGGCTGAGCGATTTTCAGGCAGACTGCGTGGTTGCAGCTCGCTTCTTCTCCCTGTCCGGGGATAAGGTCGCGGCAGCGGGATGAGAGGGCAAGGGTAGCGATAAGTCGCGATCTTGCCCCCTCATCCGACCCTTCGGGCCACCTTCTCCCCGGCGGGGAGAAGAAATTTTGGAACACTCAGCTCATCTGGCTGACGAATTTGGTCTCCAGATAGGCCTGAACCGCCTCCGAGCCGCCTTCCGTGCCATAACCGGAATCCTTGATGCCGCCGAAGGGGACTTCCGGAAGCGCAAGGCCGTTATGGTTGATGGTCAGCATGCCGGCCTCGACCTGCTGGCCGAGCGCATGTGCGGTCTTGACCGAGCCGGTAAAGGCATAGGATGCAAGACCGAAGGGCAGGCGGTTCGCCTCAGTGATGGCGTCATCGAAGCTCGAGAAGCGATTGATGATGGCAACCGGGCCGAAGGGTTCGTCATTCATGATTTTGGCGGTGGTCGGCACATTGGCGAGAACCGTAGGCTCGAAGAAATTGCCCTTGTTGCCGATGCGGCGACCGCCGGTCTTCAATTCGCCGCCATGGGAAACGGCGTCGTTGATGAGGCCTTCCAGTGCCGGAATGCGGCGCTCATTGGCAAGCGGGCCCATGATGACGCCATCTTCGAGACCATTGCCGACCTTGATGGCCTTTGTCGCTTCCACGAAACCCTCAAGGAATCGGTCCGCCACGCCATCCTGAACGAGGAAGCGGGTGGGGGCGACGCAGACCTGGCCGGCATTGCGGAATTTCGCAAGTGAGGTGACCTCTATCGCCTTGTCGATATCGGCATCGTCAAAGATCATGACGGGCGCATGGCCGCCAAGCTCCATCGTGGCGCGCTTCATGTGCTTGCCTGCCAGCGCCGCCAGATGTTTGCCGACGGGGGTGGAGCCCGTGAAGGAAATCTTGCGGATGACCGGATGCGGGATCAGATATTCCGAAATTTCAGAGGGAACGCCGTAAACGAGGCCGATGACGCCAGCCGGGACACCCGCATCCACGAAAGCGCGGATGAGTTCGGCCGGCGATGCCGGTGTTTCCTCCGGTGCCTTGACGATGATGGAGCAGCCGGTGGCAAGCGCTGCGGACAGCTTGCGGACGATCTGGTTGATCGGGAAGTTCCAAGGCGTGAATGCCGCCACAGGGCCGACCGGCAACTTGATGGCAAGCTGCGAAACGCCGGTCGCACGCGCGGGAATGACCTGGCCATAGGTGCGGCGGGCTTCTTCCGCGAACCAGTCGATGGTATCGGCGGCGCCCATGATTTCGGTGGCGGATTGCGCCAGCGGCTTACCCTGCTCGCGGGTCATGATGTAGGCGATTTTGTCCTTGCGCTCGCGCAGGATATCGGCCGCCTTGCGCATGATCTTCGAACGCTCGTAGGGGGAGGTGTCGCGCCACAGCTTGAAACCGCGCTCGGCAGCGGCCAGCGCCAGATCGAGGTCTTCCTTCTCGGCATGGGCAATCGCGCCGATGATCTCGTCGGTTGCCGGATCGGACACGGCGATCGTCTTTCCGGAAACGGCGTCTCGCCATTCGCCATCAATGAGAAGTTTGATGTCGGGATAGGTGTGCATTGGGGCTACCTTCATGATGCGGACGATACGGCGGATGCCGTCCGGCCCGGAGACGTGAACAGAATTTTCCTGGCCGGACGATATCCGGCATCGCGGCTTTCGCTGCGCGGAATATGTGTCTGGATATTTCCGACGGGGCTCGTGGAATTGCCGGAAACCACAGCCTTTATATTAAGGTCCGGGCGACGTGTTTCAACCGTGCACACCGGCAATCGGCACGATTTTTCCGCGGTGGAGAATCTGTCATCCCTCTTTCACCCCGGCGCGCAGACGGGGCGCCGCGTATCCCGCTGCCTCAGACGAATCAGATGAGGTGCGCGGTGAGGGAAAGGTTCTCGACACAATTCGGCCTTTGCCCAAGCGGGTGAATTATCGGGAGGGTTTCCGCAGTCTGCCACTTGCGTCATATCGGGGCGTGTGGCCCGAAAAATTACAATAAGGTGAAAAAATTATCCAAAGGGTTTACTCAAAACCTAGAGAAAATACGGATAAAATCTCAGTGAGGATATAACACTGATTCCTGATATATATTACTGGCACCGGTTCACTTGAACTTCAAAGGTTGGCGAAAACCCTCGACCTGAACGTTATCGATGGAGAAAAAGCATGAGTTTCGCCCGGGTACTTCTCAGTGCGTTCTTGTCGCTCGCGTGGCTTTCCTGCGCCGAAGCCGGCGAAATTGCCAAACCGCAAGGAAAACCGATATTAACCATATCCGGAAACATCACCAATACGAATGCCGAAGGCGCTGCGGTGTTTGATCGTGACATGCTGGAAGCGCTTGGCATGGACACAGTGGAAACAATGACACCCTGGCATGATGGCCGGGTCCGTTTCGATGGTGTTTCGCTGGCAAAATTGATGGATCTCGTCGGCGCAAAAGGCACCAGCGTCACGGCAGTCGCTCTCAACGACTATGTCAGCACGATACCTATTGAAGATTTTAAGAAATTTAACGTTATCCTGGCGATCAAGCTGGATGGCAATTACATGACAGTTCGCGAAAAAGGCCCGTTGTTCGTCATCTATCCCTATGACAGCGATCCGGAGCTGCAGAAGCAGACATACTACTCGCGATCAGCATGGCAAGTTGCCAAACTGATAGTGGAATAAAGGTGCCGTTTGCGAAAACTTGTGGCGGTGATCATCTGTTGCTTCGTCCTGGCAACGGGCTATATCGCTTTCGTCATTGCCGAGCGGCAGACTGCTCTGCAGAAATTCGCCCGCTACAATGATTCCTGGGCCGTCAGCCAGACGGTTGCAGAATATCTGCGTCTCCAGAACAAGCTGGCCGTATTCGCCCTTGACCCCGGCAAGATTGATCGGGACGAACTGCAGTTGCGTCTGGATATTATGCTGAGCCGTCTGGAGCTTCTGAAACAGGGAAATCTGGGCGCCTTCATCAATGAGAAACAGCAGTGGCGGGATCTCGTAACCCATCTTGATGCGGTTCTGGTCCATCTTGAGCAGCGGATGAGCGATCTCAATCCGGCCGAGGTTCCGGATATTCTTTCCGCGATGAGCGCGCTCGACGCGCCGATGACGACGCTCGCCTCGTCTTCCGTCGCTTTTGACGTCAACCTTATCGACACCGCCCATGAGGATGTGCGCAAGCTGCATATCGTTTATACGGCGCTGGCCGGCGGCCTTATACTGTGTGGTATCGCGCTTGTCATATTGCTGCTCCGCCAGAACGATCTCCTGAACCGGGCGCAGAAAAGCATGCGTGGTCTGACGGACGATCTGCGTGCCGCCACGCTGGAATTGCAGGCCAAGAATGTCCGGCTCGAACATGACGCCTATCACGACGCGCTGACGGGACTGCCGAACCGCGCGCTTTTCCGGCGGGAGTTGATCGAGAGATTGCGTCGATCCTTCGGCGGGACTGGAACGACAGCCATCCTTCTGCTCGATCTGGACGGGTTCAAGGACGTCAACGATACGCTCGGCCATGACGCCGGCGATGCCCTGCTTCAGGCCGTGGCGCAGCGCCTGTCCGGCATCGGAGGCGATTATGATATGGTCTGCCGTCTGGGCGGTGACGAATTCGCCGTCGTCTCCGACGATCTGAACGAGGATGCCGCCCGCCGCATCGCCAACAGGCTTATCGACCAGATCAGCCGCACCTACCAGCTTGGCGAGCAGGAGGTCAAAATCGGCACCTGCATCGGCATCGCCATATCGCACGGCGCCGTCGACGCGGATGAATTGTTCAAGCGCGCGGATCTGGCGCTTTATGAGGCGAAAGCCATCGGCCCCGGCCGGGCGAGTGTCTTCAAGGTCCGCATGCAGAAGCAGCTGACCGAGAAAAAGTCCTTCGAGGCTGACTTGCAGACCGCGCTGCAGAACGACGAGATGGAAGTCTATTACCAGCCGCAGGTGGCGACGCAGACACGCAAGCTTTGCGGCTTCGAGGCGCTGCTGCGATGGAAACATCCGGTGCGGGGCGATGTGCCGCCCAGCGTGTTCATTCCCGTTGCGGAAAGAACCGGCCTCATCCATTCGCTCGGAAAATGGGTGATGGAAACCGCCTGCCGCGAGGCGATGGGCTGGGACGAGGACATGAAAGTGGCGGTCAATCTGTCGCCAGTCCAGTTCCACAGCACCAGCCTCATCCAGAACGTCATGGGCGCGCTTGAGAAAAGCGGGCTGGAACCCAGCCGGCTCGAACTTGAAATCACTGAATCGATCCTGCTCAACAAGAGCGACCAGACGATCAACACGCTTTCACGGCTGAAAGCCGTCGGCATCCAGATCGCCATGGATGATTTCGGGACAGGTTATTCATCGCTCGCCAATCTGCGCGGCGTGCCTTTCGACAAGATCAAGATCGACCGCTCGTTCCTGCGCGATATCACCAGCGATCGCGACGCGCTGGCGATCGTAGAATTCGTGGTCGGCGTCGGCCGCAGTCTGCGGATGACGACGATTGCGGAAGGTATCGAGACGGAAGAGCAATATGAATGTGTCAGGCGTCTGGGTTGCGATCAGGTTCAGGGATATCTGATCAGCAGACCGTTGCCGGCCAAGGAGCTTGTGGCCTGGAGTTCCGTCTGAGGTGCGCCTGTTTTGGCGGCGACCGCATCTTGCATTTTTTACCACGTCATAGTGTTGCTTGCGAAAACCGATACCGGTTGCCGCAACGATGCTGTAGAGCATTCCCGGTCGATATGGGATCATTGCGGCAAAGCGGCCGAGTTTTGCGAAAAGGCTTGAGACATGGAAATACTGGACGTGCATGGAATTGCCCTTCCTCTCTCTTCCGATGAGGTGTCGCCGGTCATCTGGCAGGCGCTGACCGACGGCAGCTATGAGGCGAAAGAGGCCCGCAGCGTCCTGAAAGCCATCAAGCCCGGCGATCGGGTGCTGGAGCTCGGCTCCGGTATTGGCATCATCACCTCGATCATTGCCGGCATCGAGGATGTTTCCGTCTGGGCCTTCGAGGCCAACCCCTCCACCGCGGCGCTGGCAGAGCGGGTGATCAAGGCCAATTGCCGCGGCAATGTCGTGTTTTCGCAGGGGCTTCTCACCGCCGATGAGCCGAGCTCCTATCCTTTTTACGTCCGCAGGGATCTCTGGATGTCGTCCATGGACGAAAATCAGGGTCCCTATGAAAAGCGCATCGAAATTTCCTCCGCCAATATCGATGAATTTATCGCCAGCCGGGGCATCACCGCGCTCGTTATGGATATCGAGGGTGCGGAACGCGATCTGCTCGGCAGGGCCGACCTCTCCGGTGTGGAGCGGATATTCGTGGAACTGCACGACCATCTTTACGGTCTTGCCGGAGTTCGCGATATCATGCAGGCGCTGACCGCGAAGGGATATGCCTATGATCCCCGGGGCTCACGTGGGCCCTGCGTCCTGTTCTCGAAGGACGAAAGCCCGAGGGAATACGATCCCGAGGTGGACTGAGGCCGCGCCGAATTCACGGAACCGTCCGCCTGTCCTCTCCGTTCTCACATTTGCATGAGGGCGCGGAGCGGGTCGATGCGCGCATCGTAATCGGTACGCCACGATAATTTCATAAACAGCAATTCATTCCCAATTATTGTTGCAATTGTAGCAACCGTTATCCTGCGTCATCATCCCTCCATCAAACCGGCGCACAAAAGGATGCACCGGAGATGCCAACGCAACCGAAGGAGTAACGATCATGGGCTTTGTTAAGACGACAGACGGAACCGAAATCTTCTACAAGGACTGGGGCCCGAAGGACGCCCAGCCGATCATGTTCCACCATGGCTGGCCGCTCAGTTCAGATGACTGGGATGCGCAGATGCTGTTTTTCCTCTCCAAGGGTTTTCGCGTCGTCGCCCATGACCGCCGTGGTCATGGCCGTTCCGCCCAGGTTGCTGACGGTCATGACATGGACCACTATGCCGCCGACGCCTTTGCCGTCGTGGAGGCGCTCGATCTGAAGAACGCCGTCCATATCGGCCATTCCACCGGCGGCGGCGAAGTGGCCCGTTATGTCGCAAAACATGGCGAACCCGCCGGCCGCGTCGCCAAGGCGGTTCTCGTTTCCGCCGTGCCGCCGCTGATGCTCAAGACCGAGGCCAATCCGGAAGGCCTGCCGATGGAAGTGTTTGACGGCTTCCGCTCTGCGCTTGCCGCAAACCGCGCCCAGTTCTTCCGTGACGTACCGGCCGGCCCGTTCTATGGCTTCAACCGCGATGGCGCGACCGTGCAGGAAGGTGTTATCCAGAACTGGTGGCGTCAGGGCATGATGGGCGGCGCGAAGGCCCATTATGACGGGATCAAGGCCTTCTCGGAAACCGACCAGACCGAAGACCTGAAGAATATCAGCGTTCCGACGCTGGTTCTGCACGGTGAAGACGATCAGATCGTGCCGATCGCCGACTCGGCTCACAAGTCGGTGAAGCTTCTGAAAAACGGCACGTTGAAGACCTATCCCGGCTTCTCGCACGGCATGCTGACCGTCAACGCCGACGTGCTGAATGCCGACCTGCTGGCCTTCATTAAGGGCTGATACTTTTCCGACATCAGAATGCGGCCGATCACTCGGTCGCATTTCTATTTGGGCAAGGTGAGATGGCCCCGCCAGGCGGTGCGATAGGAAGTCAGCTCCGGGATATCCCTCGCCGTGAAATGACGCTCTCGACCGGCAACCGGCTTGATACCGGTGAGCAGCGCAGCACCCGCACTGGTCCCCGTCGAGCCTTCCATGGCAATGACGTCGGTTGTGGCAAAAGCGGCGAGTGCCTTCAAATAGAGCGTGTTTCCGGCGAAGGGTCCTTCGACGACAATCGGCCCCCTTCGCTCGACGAGCGAAAGGCAGAATTCCGTCATCAGGGCGAGATAGAGCGAGGCAGTCGCATGTCGCTCCGCCCCCGTTGCATCGCTATCGGCGATCCAGCGTGCCGCGCTTTCCGGAAAGGGGCCGGAGCCGCTGACGACGCTCGGCAGCAGCATCATTCCATTTTCGATAACCCCGCCGAGCGCGGCCTCAATCTCGTCGATTGTCGCTGCTCCGAATTGCTGCGCCAGCATCTCATATTCCCTGCCACCCATGAAGCGGGAGGAAGGAACGGGTCGCCCGAGGGCATCGACATTCAAAAGCGTATCGCGGCTGGGATCCAGCGCATCCGCCTTCCCGCCAATGGCGAAATTCACCACCCAGGTGCCGGTTGAGACGACGGAAAAATCGCCGTCGCGGCGAAGTAGATGTGGCAGGAGTGACGCGTTGGAATCGTGGATGCCGCAATAGACCGGCATATCAGGTGACAGCCCGGTTTCCTGCGCCAGTGATGGGGCGATCGTGCCCAGCACATCGAAAGCGGAGCGGACAGGCGCCATCAGATGCTCGATGCCGAGACGCTCGACCAGCGATGAAAAGCTCTTCAAGCGTGGGTTCCATAGGTCCGTGTGGCAACCAAGCGAGGTGGTTTCGGTTGCCTGAATGCCCGTCAGTCGTCCTGCCCAATATTGCGGGTAAGTAACGATGTCGCGCACCCTGGCGAACTCGTCCGGAAAGGTGGTTTTCTGGAAATGGATCTGTGCGCCGAGGTTCAGTCCCGCAGGAAGCTGCGGCGAGCCAGTCTCCACGAAATCGGGCCTGATCTCGCGATAGGCCTCCTGAACGGGTTCGGGGTAGACATGCTCGTAATCGAGCACGGGCATGGCGAGGTCGCCGTTTCCATCGAGAAGTGCTGCTGAAGCGCCATGGGTGGTGATGGAAATCGCATCAAAACCCGGCTTGCGGCCAAACCGCTGAAGCGCGGAAAGAATGAAGTGCCAGAGCATCTCCACATCGTAATGCGGGTAGGGGCCATCGCGAAGAACGGGGTTCGTCCGCTTCTCGCCGGCAATTTCCTCGCCGCTGCCGGTGTCGATGACGACCACCTTGGCATTGGTCTTGCCGATATCGATGACCGCGACCCGGTTCGGTTTGGTGCTGTCGCTCATGGCAGATGGAACACCGTCACCAGGTCTATTGCAACGGGCGAATTGTCGGGATTGCTCTCCATGATGTCGGCCATATGCGCCCACCATTTCTTCATGACGGGGTGGTCGGGCAAGGCCGCCATGCCGTGGTTTTTCGGGCGCGTCAGCACGCCGAACAGGATGTTGGTTTCCGGGTCGAGATGGATGGAGTAGTCGCGGACCCCCGCCTCGTGCAGCAGCGCCACCAGCTCCGGCCATATCTGGTCGTGGCGCTTTTTGTATTCGGCTTCCTTGCCGGCGAAGAGTTTCATCTTGAAGGCGTGTTTTTCGAGTTCCGGCATGGTTCAGCCTCTCATGGCACGAAGGCGACGGACGACGATGGGGATGGCGATGGTGATGATGAGCAGCAGGCCGACGAAGATCGACATGACGATACCAGGCACGTTCAGAAGCCCCAGCCCGAAAGTGACGAGGCCCATGACGAAGGCGGCGATGACGACGCCCGCAATGGTGCCGGAACCGCCGAGGATAGACACGCCACCCAGCACCACCATGGTCACCACCTCAAGCTCCCAGCCTTGAGCGATTGACGGGCGTGTGGAGCCGAGCCGCGAGGTGAGGCAGACGGCGGCGATGCCGCTCATCAGGCCGGTCAGCAGGAAGAGGATGAATTTCACGCGCTCGACGGGAATGCCGGAAAAGCGCGCGGCGAAGGGGTTGGTGCCGATGACATAGACCTGCCGGCCGAAATTGGTGGCGTGCAGCAGAATGGCGAAGAGGATGGCCATGACGATGAACAGTACGAATTCGAAGGAGATCACCCAGAACACGTAGCCCTGACCGAAATAGGCGAAATCCGCCGGATATTTGCCATAGGCCTGATCCCCCAGCACCATGTAGGAAATGCCGCGAAACAGGCTCATGGTGCCGATGGTGACGACGATGGAGGGCAGCTTGAGCCCGGCGACCAGAAAGCCGTTGAAAGCCCCGCACAATAGCCCGGTGCCGATGCCGATGGCGACGAGGCCTGATGTGCCGACCCCCATCTGCACCGCCGCACCCATGGCGGTGGAGGCAAGCGCGATGATGGCGGCGACTGACAGGTCGATTTCACCGGCGATGATCAGAAGCGCCATGGCAAAGGCGATGATCGCCTTTTCAGTGAAGTTGAAGGTCGCGTCGGAGAGATTCCAGGCGTTGAGGAAATAGGGCGAGGCGAGCGAATTGGCGATGAAGAT
The DNA here is from genome assembly GCF_027498475.1 of Agrobacterium salinitolerans. Classification (NCBI taxonomy): domain Bacteria; kingdom Pseudomonadati; phylum Pseudomonadota; class Alphaproteobacteria; order Hyphomicrobiales; family Rhizobiaceae; genus Agrobacterium; species Agrobacterium salinitolerans. The sequence continues at coordinate 174,697 of NZ_JAPZLN010000002.1, forward strand.
GAGGATCGCGACACCAAGCAGCAACACTTCCCAGCTGGCCATGATACGGCTGAGCGGCGTGCCGAGTTTGTCGGGAATGACGCGCGGTGCCTGTGACGGTTGGGAATTCGTGCTCATGCGGATGCTTCCTTGCCATGGTCTGCTGCGGCCCGGTCGCGCAGGATGATACGGCCTTTTCTGGCTTCGGCGCGGGCATTGAAGACGACGGCGAGCACGATGACCACGCCTGATATCGCCATTTGCGCGAAGGGTGAAATGCCGATGACGGGCAGCGCGTTCTTGATGACGCCGAGGAACAGCGCGCCGAGCACAGCACCCGCCACCGAGCCGATGCCGCCCGCAATCGAGATGCCGCCGATGACGTTGGCTGCCACGCTGTCCAGCTCGAAGCCGGCGGCGATATCCACATAAGCAACGGCGTAGCGCGACACCCAGAGATAGCTGGCAAGACCGGCGAGCGCCCCCGACAGGACGAAGGCGAAGAAGCGGGTGCGGCCGACATCGATGCCCGCATAGACCGCAGCACCCGGATTGCCGCCGGAGGCGTAGGCGGAACGGCCGAAGGAGCTGCGTGTCAGCACCAGCCAGGCTCCGGCGATGATGAGAATGGCCACCCAGGACAGAACCGGCATGCCGAGGACCATCGTGCGCGGCACATTGAGGAAGGTCGGCGAAAACTGATGCGCATTCACCCAGCCGCCGCCCGACAGCACGAAAGCCATGCCGCGATAGATGGTGAGCGTGCCGAGCGTCACGACAATAGGCGGAATGCCAAGCCACCAGACGAGTATGCCGTTGATGGAACCCAGAAACGCGCCGATGCCGACCGCCATGACAATGAGTAGCGGCAGGGGAATACCCGGAAAGGCGGCATTGGTCATCGCCACCGCCATGCCGGTGAAGGCGAGATTGGCGGCGACGGAGAGGTCTATGGATTTGGTGAGAATGACCGCCATCTGACCAAGTGCCAGGATGATGAGGATCGACGTATCATTGAAAATATTGACGAGATTGCCGGGCCGGCCGAAGCCGGGTGCGCGCAGGGCAAAGCCCGCAATCATGACGATGATGATGCCCGCCAGCAGCCATTCGCGATTTTTGAGTAGACGTTGCATGTTCTTGGCCCCTCTCAGGCATTGCCGGTGGCGGCGCGCACCAGCTTTTCCGGAGAAAAATCGGCGCGGTCGAACTGGCCCGCCATCAGGCCTTCGCGCATCACGATGGCGCGGTCGGACATGCCGAGGATTTCGGGAAGTTCGGATGAAATCATGATGATGGACAGGCCTTCGGCGGCAAGCTCGCTGATGAAGCCATGCACGGCGGCCTTGGAGCCGATATCGATGCCCTTGGTCGGTTCATCGAGTATGATGACCTTCGGCTGGGTGGCGAGCCACTTGCCGATCACCACCTTCTGTTGGTTGCCGCCCGAAAGCGTGCCAACAGGCACCGAAAGCGCGGCGGCGCGCAGATCGAGCCGCGCGGCATATTTGCGCGCCAGCGCGAATTCATTGGCGGCGGCCAGAAACCCCTTGCGCGAGGTGCGGGTGAGAGAGGGCAGCGACATGTTCTGATAGATCGGCATATCGAGCGCCAGCCCGTGGCGGCCGCGCTCTTCCGGCACATAAACGATGCCGGCGCGTATCGCATCTTCCGGCGAGCGGATGGTGAGCGGCTGGCCGTTCAGCATTACCTCTCCCGAAGCCGGGCGGGTGATGCCGAACAGCGACTGGCAGAGTTCGGAACGGCCGGCGCCGATCAGCCCGTAAAGGCCGAGAATTTCACCCTTGCGCAGATTGAGCGAAATATCGCGGAATTCCGTCTGATGCGAATAGTCGCGAACTGACAAAACAATTGACCCCAGCGTGACGGCCTGTTTGGGAAAGGCATTCGTCACGTCGCGACCGACCATCAGCCGCACGATCTCGTCCTGCGCGGTGGTGGCGAGCGTGCCAGCGCCGACCATTTTTCCGTCGCGGAACACGGCATAATTCTCGGCGATCTCATAGACTTCATCGAACTTGTGGCTGATGAAGAGAATGGCCTTGCCCTGTCGCTTGAGGTTTTCAACGATGCGGAAGAGATCGTCGATCTCCTTGCGGGAAAGAGCGGCGGTCGGTTCGTCCATGATCACGATGCGCGCCTCGACAGACAGCGCCCGGGCGATGGCCACCAGATGGCGCTGCGCAATCGACAGGTCTTTCAGCCGAATGGAGGGATCGATGGTGCTTTCCAGCTGCTCCAGCAGAACCTTGGCGCGCGCAGCGATGGTCTTCCAGTCGATTAGGCCGAAACGACCCTTCGGCGCATGGCCGAGGAAGATGTTCTCGCCGACGGAAAGCTCATCGAACAGCACGGTTTCCTGATGAATGGCGGTAACGCCGGCATCGATGGCGTCCTGTGCGCTGTGGAAGTGGACGGCCTTGCCATCCAGCATGATTTCACCCTCGTTGGGGCGGTAGATGCCAGTAAGGATTTTGACGAGCGTGGATTTACCCGCACCGTTCTCGCCGATCAGCGCGGTGACCTTGCCGGGGTATAGCGCGATATCGACGCCATCAAGCGCTTTCACGCCGGGGAATATCTGGCTGATGCCGCGCATTTCCAGAATGGGAACGGCGCTGGAAGCCTCTGAGATGTTTATGGTTTGGGTTTCAGCACGCATCATTCCGTCTTACCGGTCTGTTTTGATGAAGCCGCGAGGGGCACCCCCCTCTGCCCTGCCGGGCATCTCCCCCTCAAGGGGGGAGATCGGCAAGCGGATAGCACCCTGCCTTATGGATCGAGCGGGTGCGGCACATCGATCTCCCCCCTTGAGGGGGAGATGCCCGGCAGGGCAGAGGGGGGTGCCCTCCACGCACTGCCGTCACTTCTCAAGATCAGAAAATCTTCGAGAACTGATCGATATTCTTCGCGTCATAAACAAACGGATCAGCCATCGCCGCTTCGCTGTTTTCACCAACCTTGATCTTGCCCATACGACCGGCTTCAATTTCCGAGCCCGGCTTGCCATCGGTTTCGCCCTTCACCAGGCGATAGGCGATCTGGGTGGCGGAGTAACCGAGGTCGATCGGGTTCCAGATGGCGAATTCCTTGGTGGCGCCTGATTTGATGGCGCCGGCCATTTCAGACGGCAGGCCAAGGCCCGTCACATAGACCTGACCGATCTTGCCCGCATCCTTGACGGCCTGCGAGGCGGCGAGAACGCCGACCGTCGTCGGAGCGACGATGACCTTAACGTTCGGTTGCGAGGAGAGCAATCCCTGCGCTTCGCGATAGCTCTTGTCGGCGAGGTCGTCACCGTAGACCGTGGTGACGAGGTTGAGGCCGGGAAAGTCCTTCAGCTGCTTTTTCATCTCGTCGATCCAGATATTCTGGTTCGTGGAGGTGGTGGTGGCCGAAAGAATGGCGAAATCGCCCTTGCCGCCTTCGAGATGTGCCGCGGCGAGCTGCAGGCACATCTTGCCGATCAGCGCGTTGGAGGATGGGTTGAGCTGGAGAATACGGCCTTCAGGCGCCACGCCTGAATCCCACGAGATGACTTTGATACCGCGCTGCGCGGCCTTCTTCAGCGCCGGAACCACGGCGTCCGGGTCATTGGCGGAAATGGCGATGGCGTCCACACCCTGCGCGATCAGCGAATTGATCACTTCGATCTGGCCTTCCGCCGTGGTGCTGGTCGGGCCTGTATAGATGATCTGCACGCCGCCAAGGTCTTTCGCGGCCTCTTCGGCACCCTTGTTGGCGGCTTCGAAAAAGCCGTTGCCGAGCGATTTGACCACCAGTGCGATCTTGACGTCGGCTGCCTGGGCAACGCCGCCAAGACCCGCAACGGATAGCGCCGCGCTAAGTGCCAGGACGCTCGTCAATGTTCTGCGTGTAAGTTTCATGTTCCTTTTCCTCCCGTTTTTGAACCTGTTCCTCTCCCCGGTGCTTCCTCAAGCGACCGAAGAGGAATCCTCCCCATCAGGCGGGTTGGCCGTCTTGCCATCCCCCACCGCCCCGGCGATCAGCAATTCCACGCCGGCATTTTCCACCATCCTTGCCGCTTCGTCCGAAATCCCGTCATCGGTGATGATGGTCGTGACGTTTTCGAGCGGGCATAAAATCAGGCTGGAGCGTTTTCTGAATTTCGAGGAATCGACCATCACGATCAGCTCTTCCGCCTGCCGCATCAGCTTCTGTTCGCTCTGGATCACCAACGCGTCGGACTCCATGATGCCAAGAGCGCCCACGCCCTGCGCGCCGAGAAAAATCCGTCGCGCATAAAAATTGCGGATAGCGTCATTTTCGAAGGGCGAGAGGATGAGGCTCTGATCGCGATAGATCGCGCCGCCCGGCACATTGACGTTGCACTTGGAGTGTTTGACCAGATGCTCGGCGATGGCAAAGGAATTGGTCATCACCTGCAGGCGACGCGCCGCCATGTAATGCACCATCTGGAACGTGGTCGTGCCGCCATTCAGGATGATCGCGTCGCCATCATTGCAGAGATCGACCGCCTTGCGCGCAATTGCGCGTTTCTTATCGATATTGACCGATTCGGAAACGCGGAACGGCCGTGCGGCCAGATTGCCGAGTTGCGGCGGATGCACTGCTTCCGCCCCGCCGCGCACGCGCCGCAACTTGCCCTGCACATGCAAAGACGCAATATCCCTGCGGATCGTCGCTTCCGACGCATCCGTCAGTTCGGCAATATCCTGCACCGTCACGACAGCTTTTTCCTGCGTGGCGCTCAAGATGATGCGGTGGCGTTCGCGTTCGTGCATGGGATCCTCCTGACGCTGATTTATTCGCAATCTCTTTACGTTGTCAATCAAGAACGATCAAATTAATCAATATCGCGCTGCAACATGAAAATTTATGATCGTTTTTGATTGACATTGTCCTTTTGAATGCGCGATATCTGCCGTCAAAGGAGGCGGGCCGATATCGGCTTCGCGAATGCAGACAGATATTGGGAGGAACACATGACGGGAACATCCCGCCTTCTCGAAAGCCGTTGGGACGACGCCTACGCCAGAACGCTCGATGAGCCCGGCAAGCTGCTTTATCGCTCCAATCTCTTAGGCGCCGACAAGCGCATCACCAATTACGGTGGCGGCAACACATCGGCAAAGGTGCTTGAGACCGATCCGCTGACGGGCGAAAAGGTCCGCGTCATGTGGGTGAAAGGGTCCGGCGGCGATGTCGGCACCATCAAGCTCGATGGCTTCGCGACCCTTTATCTCGAGAAGCTGGAAGCGCTGAAGGGCATCTACAAGGGTGTCGAAGATGAGGACCGCATGGTCGGCTTTCTGCCGCACTGCACCTTTAACCTCAACCCGCGCGCGGCCTCCATCGATACGCCGCTGCACGGTTTCGTGCCCTATTATCATGTCGATCATATGCATCCGGATGCGATCATCGCGATTGCCGCCTCGAAGAATTCGAAGGAACTGACGCAGCAGATCTTTGGCGATGATATCGGCTGGCTTCCCTGGCGTCGTCCCGGTTTCCAGCTCGGTCTCGATCTGGAAGCCTTCGTCAAGGCCAATCCCAAGGCGAAAGGCGTCGTGCTCGAAAGCCATGGCCTCTTCACCTGGGATAACGACGCCAAGGCATGTTACGAACTGACGCTCGCCATTATCAATAAGGCGATCGAATGGTTTGCAGGAAAGACCGAAGGCAAGGTGATCTTCGGCGGTGCCGTAGCCAAAAGCCTGCCGGTTGCCGAACGCCGCGCCATCGCCGCCCGGTTGATGCCGGAAATCCGTGGCCGTATCGGCCGCGAGGAACGCAAGCTCGGCCATTTTGACGATCAGGATGCTGTCCTGGAATTCGTCAATTCAAAGGAACTGAAGCCGCTTGGCAACCTTGGCACATCCTGCCCGGATCACTTTCTGCGCACGAAAATCCGCCCGCTGATCCTCAACCTCGATACCGCAAATCCCGATGTCGATGCGCTGACGGCTGGTCTCGACGCGGCGCTGGAGGCTTACCGCGCGGATTATACGCGCTACTATGAAACCTGCCGCCATGATAATTCGCCCAAGATGCGCGATCCGAACCCGGTGATATTCCTCATCCCTGGCGTGGGCATGTTGTCCTTCGCTAAAGACAAGGCGACCGCACGCATTGCCGGTGAATTTTACGTCAACGCCATCAACGTCATGCGCGGGGCGTCCACCGTATCGGAATATCAGGGTCTTCCCGAGCAGGAAGCCTTCGATATCGAATATTGGCTGCTGGAAGAAGCAAAGCTGCAACGGATGCCGAAGCCGAAAAGCCTTGCCGGCCGTGTCGCCTTCGTCACCGGCGGCGCTGGCGGCATCGGTCGGGCAACGGCGGAACGGCTGGCGGGTGAGGGTGCCTGCGTGGTTCTGGCGGATATTGACGAGGCGGCGCTGGAAGCCGCCAAGGGCGATTTCGTCAAGCGCTACAGCGATGATGCGGTGCGCACCGTCAAGCTTGATGTGACGCAGGAAGATGCGGTCATTTCCGCCTTTGCGGAAGCGAGCGTGGAATTCGGCGGCGTGGATATCCTCGTTTCCAATGCCGGCATCGCTTCTTCCGCCCCGGTGGAAGATACGACGCTTGCCATGTGGAACAAGAATATCGACATCCTCGCGACAGGCTATTTCCTCGTTTCGCGAGAAGCATTCCGGCTGCTGCGGCGACAGAATCTCGGCGGCAACGTCGTGTTTGTCGCTTCCAAGAATGGCCTTGCCTCTTCACCCAATGCATCGGCCTATTGCACGGCGAAGGCGGCGGAAATTCATCTCGCCCGTTGCCTTGCGCTCGAAGGGGCGGAAGCGGGCATTCGCGTCAACACCGTCAATCCCGATGCCGTGTTGCGCGGTTCGAAAATCTGGAATGGCGAGTGGCGTGAGCAGCGGGCGGCGTCGTCCAAGATCGAGGTGACCGATCTCGAAGAACATTACCGCAAGCGCTCGATGCTGAAGCTCAATGTCTTCCCGGAAGATATCGCCGAGGCGATCTACTTCCTGGCGTCCGACGCTTCGGCCAAGTCGACCGGGAACATCATCAATGTCGATGCCGGCAATGCGCAGAGTTTTACGCGATAATAAGGGACGGTCATAGGCGGCGATCACGTCGCGTTGGCCGGGGAGGAAAAAATGACCGAAACGAAGATCGCCGCCGATGTCATCGCGGCGGAAAACGAAAAGCGCGCCGGCGCACAGAAAGACGACTATCAGGCGCTGGGCAACCAGCTAGCGCGCCGCAACATCGACATCGATGCCGTTACGGCCAAGGTGGCGGAATTTTTCGTCGCCGTGCCGTCCTGGGGCGTCGGCACGGGCGGTACACGTTTTGCCCGTTTCCCGGGCGCGGGCGAGCCACGCGGCATTTTCGACAAGCTGGACGATTGCGCCGTCATCAACCAGCTGACGCGGGCGACGCCCAATGTCTCGCTGCATATTCCGTGGGACAAGGAAGATCCGAAGCGGCTGAAGGCCCATGCCGATGCGCTCGGCCTCGGCTTCGACGCCATGAATTCCAACACCTTTTCAGATGCGCCGGGCCAGAGCCACTCCTACAAATACGGCTCGCTGAGCCATACGGATGCCGCGACGCGCCGGCAGGCCGTCGAGCACAATATCGAATGTATCGAAATCGGTAATGCCATCGGCTCCAAGGCGCTAACGGTGTGGGTGGGCGATGGCTCCAATTTCCCCGGCCAGAGCAATTTCACCAGAAGTTTCGAACGTTATCTCGCGGCCATGGCCGATATCTACAAGGCGCTGCCGGATGACTGGCGTATCTTCTCCGAACACAAGATGTATGAGCCGGCCTTCTATTCCACCGTGGTACAGGACTGGGGCACCAATTACCTCATCGCCAACACGCTCGGCGAAAAGGCCTTCTGCCTCGTCGATCTCGGCCATCATGCGCCCAACACCAACATCGAGATGATCGTCGCCCGGCTGATCCAGTTCGGCAAGCTCGGCGGTTTCCATTTCAACGACAGTAAATATGGCGATGACGATCTGGATGCCGGTTCGATCGAGCCCTACCGTCTGTTCCTCGTCTTCAACGAGCTGGTGGACGCCGAACATCGCGGCGTGAAGGGTTTCCATCCCGCCCATATGATCGACCAGTCGCATAATGTGACGGACCCCATCGAAAGCCTGATCTCCAGCGCCAACGAAATCCGCCGCGCCTATGCGCAGGCATTGCTGGTGGATCGCATCGCTCTCGACGGTTACCAGCAGGATAATGATGCGCTGATGGCTTCCGATATGCTGAAGCGGGCCTACCGCACCGATGTCGAGCCGATCCTTGCGCAGGCGCGGCAATTGACGGGCGGTGCTATCGATCCGGTCGCGACTTTTCGTGCGAGCGGCTATCGCAGCCATGTTGCGGCGAAGCGCCCGGCTTCGGTTGGCGGTAGCGGGGGTATTGTTTAGTCGTTTGATTTATGAGGTGTGCAAAGGCTGAGAGCAGGCGGAGATAGCTAATGCCTTGCCTGCACCTCTCCGCCGTCATCCTCGGGTCAAGCCCGAGGATGACGGCGGAGAGGTGCAGGCAAGGCTGCCATCGGGGTCCGGTCAAGCCTTCTCGCCCCCAGAACGGGACGGCTTGCGCACCTGAAACGTATGCTCCGGCCCTGGAAATGCACCGGAGCGCACCTCATCAGCATAAGCCGCCGCCGCTTCTGAAGCCGCCGTGCCGAGATCGGCGTAGCGTTTTACGAATTTCGGTTTGAAATCGGAAAACAGGCCGAGCATGTCGTCGGAAACCAGCACCTGTCCGTCACAGGCCGGCGATGCGCCGATGCCGATGGTGGGGACGGCAAGTTTTTCCGTCAAATCGCGAGCCAGCGGCTCGACGGTGCCTTCCACGACGATGGCGAAGGCGCCGGCCTGATCGACCGCAATTGCATCGCGCCAGATCTTCTGCGTTTCCGCATCCGAATGTCCGAGCGAGCGGAAGCCGCCGGCGGTGTGGACGAGCTGCGGCATCAGCCCGACATGACCGAACACCGGAATGCCGCGGGCGACCAGAAAGGCGATGGTTTCCGCCATTTCCTCGCCGCCTTCCAGCTTCACGCCGTCGCAGCCGGTTTCCTGCATCAGCCGCACGGCATTGCGGAACGCCTGTTCCTTCGATTCCTGATAGGTGCCGAAGGGAAGATCGACGATGACGCAGGCATGCTCGACACCGCGCATGACGGCGCGGCCATGGGCGATCATCATATCCAGCGTGACGCCGACCGTCGTGTCCATGCCGTAAAGCACCATGCCGAGGGAATCGCCGACCAGGAGCAGATCGCAATGCGGATCGAGCAGGCGGGCAATCGGCGTGGTATAGGCGGTCAGGCAGACGATGCGCGCCTCGCCTTTCATCTGTCGGATGGAGGCTGTCGTCAGCCGCTTATGTTTGCCATGGGCGCTCATTCGACAGCCTCCCGTTGATTGATCCTGTCGCGCCCGATGACACGGTTGTCGAGGAGCCTCGTGCTGCCCAGGCGCACGAATAGCGCCACCAGCACTGGTCCCGCCTGCAACGAAGCAACGGGGGCGAGCGTATCGGGATCGCGCACCGCGACGACTTCCGGTGAGGCCAGCGGCTCGGCGGCGATGAATTTTTCTATGGCTGTCTCGAATGCGGCAGGGTCGTCGAAGCCCTCGCCATAAAGCCGTTCCGCTTCGTCCAGCGCGCGCGGCACGATCACGGCTGCGGCGCGTTGTGCGGGGTTAAGATAGACATTCCGTGAGGAGCAGGCCAGCCCGTCCGCCTCGCGCACGGTGGCGACGGGAACGACCCTGACAGGTTGGGCAAGGTCCTCGACCATGCGGCGGATCAGCGTTACCTGCTGGTAATCCTTCTCGCCGAAATAGGCCGCGTTCGGCTGAACGAGATTAAAAAGCTTGGTCACGACGGTCGCAACACCGGCGAAATGCCCCGGCCGCACCGCGCCTTCCAACTGGTTTCCCAGTTCGGACACATCCACCACGGTCTGCATCGGGCGCGGATACATCTCGGAGACTTCCGGTGCGAAAAGAATGTCGATGCCCGCCTCTTCCAGCAATGCGCTGTCGCGGGTAAGATCGCGGGGGTAACGGGCGAGATCCTCATTCGCACCGAATTGCAATGGGTTAACGAAGATCGAAACCACTGTTACGTCGTTGTCCGCCTTGGATTGGGCAACGAGCGTCAGATGGCCGATATGGAGAAAGCCCATGGTCGGCACGAAGCCGATGGTTTTGCCCGCACGGCGAAAGTCGGCGGTGGCGTCCCGCAATTCGGCGACGGTTTTTACAAGCTGCATGGGTCTCCTCCGGCTTCCCCAATCGCCGCCCGGCGAAAGGTGCTGGATAGAACTCGATTTGCCGAACAGGGTCAACGGACGCATCGGGATTATATCGATTAACCCTATGACGACTTTCGAGAGAACCGGAGTTCGGACAGATGACGGCGATCACTCCAACCAGAGCGGTTTCCTTTTTTCGGCAAAAGCCAATCGCCCCTGCCGCGCCTCGTCGCTGACGCTGATCGTGGCGATGACGCTCTCGGCAAAGGCAAGCCGCTCGATGGACGGCATATCGCGCATCTTCAGCAACGCCGCCTTTCCGGCCGCGATGGCGCCCGGAGCATTCTGCCGCAACCGTGCGAGAACATCTTCCACCACGACATCGAGTTCGGCAGAAGGGACAGCCCGATTGACGAGGCCGAGACGCTCCGCATCAGCGGCGTTGATCGCAGCGCCAAGATAGGCCATTTCCTGAAGCTGGCTCATGGGTATCTTCGCCAGAAGCTTTGCCGCCACCATGGCCGGGAAAAGTCCCACGCGCACCTCAGGCATGCCGAATTCGGCATGGTCGGCGGCATAGGCGAGATCGCAGGCGGCAACGAGGCCAAGCCCGCCGGCCAGCACCCGGCCGTTGATGCGGGCGATGACGGGCCTGTCGCAGCCCTCGATGGCGCGCATCACATCGGCAATGGGGTTGGTTCCCTCCCGCGAGAGGAACATGCCGCCGGCGCTTTCCTTCAGATCGGCCCCGGAGCAGAAGCTGCGGTCTCCCGCCGCCGTTATTACCACGGCGCGCAGGCCGCCATCACCGGATGCCGCGCGGATGGCTCTCGTGAGTGCGTCCGTCATCGCGGCATTCAGGGCATTGTGCACCTCCGGCCGGTTGAGCGTCAGCCAGAGAATGTCTTTGCGCCTTTCGCTCAGCAGTTCATCCGCCATGCGCGCCATCCTTCTGTCTTGCCGCAAGCAGTGCCTTGCCGGCGCGGGCCGCATTCGGTCTACCGAGATGCCGGCTGATCCAGTCCCCGGTTTTCGCCACCGCCAACAGGTCGATACCGGTTTTAATGCCAAGCCCCTGCAGCAGATAAACGACGTCTTCTGTGGCGACGTTACCGCTGGCGCCCGGTGCAAAGGGGCAGCCGCCCAGCCCGGCGACCGAACTGTCGAAGACGGAGATGCCTTCATCCAGCGAGGCCAGCACATTGGCGACGCCCTGCCCATAGGTATCGTGGAAATGCATGGCGAGTTTTTCACGCGGGATGCGGGCAGACACCCGCTTGATGATATTGCGAATCTGGTCCGCCGTGCCGATGCCGATCGTATCGCCGAGCGAGATTTCGTAACAGCCGAGGCCGATAAGCGCTTCGGCCATCGCCGCCACCTCATCCTGTGCAACCTTACCGTCATAGGGGCAGCCGGCTATGCAGGAGACGTAACCGCGTATGAGGATGTTCCGGCCGGCCGCGGCTGATGCGACATCGCGCAGGCGCTCAAGGCTTTCGGCGCGCGAGCAGCCGATATTGTGCTGGCTGAAACCTTCGGACGCGGAGACGAAAACGGCGACTTCCGTCACACCGGCATCAAGGGCAGCCTCGAAACCTTTCATATTGGGAACGAGCGCCGGATAGGCGGTGCCGGGTCGCCTTTCGAGGCCCTGGAACACCTCTTTTGAATCCGCCATTTTCGGCACTTTTTTGGGTGAGACGAAAGCACCCGCTTCCACCGCCGCCAATCCGGTTGCGGCCAGCCGTGCGATCAACTCGATCTTGATGGCGGCTGGAACCTCGGCGCTTTCGTTCTGCAAGCCGTCACGCGCGCCCACTTCGACGATTTTTACCTTTCGGGGCCAGCTCATTTCAGCCGCCCTCCGGCTCGAAATCCACCAGCACCGCACCGGCCGCGACCATATCGCCCTCAATGCAATTGATGGCCGTGACGGTGCCTTTCGCCGGCGCGCGGATCGTGTGTTCCATTTTCATCGCCTCCATCACCACAAGTGCCTCGCCGGCCTCAACCGCAGCACCGTTGCTGCTCAGCAAGGCGCGGATGACGCCGGGCATGGGCGCTTCCAGGCCGCCGGTATGGGTAGCGGCATCCGCGATATCGACGGGATCCGGCTGGTCGATGCGATAATGCTCGCCATCCAGAAAAAGAGTGTAACGGCCATCCTCGGCAAAGAAATGGCCCTGCCTTTTCCTGCCTTCCACGGTCGCTTTGAATTTGCCATCGTCCGAGAGGTCCCCATGGACATTGATGGCCCGTCCGTCGATCTCAAACGAAAAACCATCCGCCTCATGCGTGACGCCAACGCTAAGCGGCTGGTTGTCAAAGACGAAACACAGCGTTTCCCTTGCCGGCGCGTTGAGGCGGAAGGCCGCCGTCTTGTTCCATGGGCTATAGGGATCTGCCTGTGAATCAGGCTTTCCGTTTTTCTGCCGCGCAAGCAGCAGGCCAAGCGCGGCCATGGTTATCTCGTTCCCGTCCATTGCTGCCGGAGCAAACAGCGCCACTTCGTGACGGGCGATGAAGCCGGTGTCGAGATCGGCGTTCGCGAAGGCCGCCAGTCCCGCAAGCCGCGTCAGAAAGGCGGCATTGCTGGTGACGCCACAGATCGCCAGATTTTCGAGCGCCAACCGCAAATGCCGCAGCGCCGATGGGCGATCACGGTCCCAGACGATCAGCTTGGCGATCATCGGATCGTAATGCACGGTGATGGCGTCGCCGGCGCGGATGCCGCTGTCGATCCTGACATGAGGGCTCTGATCGGGGAAAACCAGATGGCTGATGGTGCCGATCGACGGCAGGAAATCATGCGCCGGGTCCTCGGCATAAATCCGCGCCTCGATGGCATGGCCGTTTATGCTGAGACCGGTCCAGTCTTCCGGCAGGGACTCTCCGTTGGCGACGCGGATCTGCCATTCGACCAGGTCGAGACCGGTAATATATTCCGTGACCGGATGTTCGACCTGCAGCCTCGTATTCATTTCCATGAAATAGAAGTCGCCGGAAGGGTCGAGCAGGAATTCCACCGTTCCCGCGCCGCGATAATCGATGGTGCAGGCGGCGGCGACCGCCGCTTCATACATGCGCTGGCGAAGCGCATCGGGCAGGCCGGGGGCAGGAGCCTCCTCGATGACCTTCTGGTGCCGGCGCTGGATCGAGCAGTCGCGCTCGAAAAGCGAAACACAGTTGCCATGGCCATCGGCAAAGACCTGCACTTCCACATGGCGCGGCCGCTCGAGGTATTTTTCGATCAGCATGCGGTCATTGCCGAAAGCGGCCAGCGCTTCGCGTTTTGCGCCGGCAAGCTCCGCTGCGAAGTCGCGCTTCTGCCGCACGATGCGCATGCCCTTGCCGCCGCCGCCGGCCGAGGCCTTGAGCAGAACGGGATAGCCTATGGCGTCCGCCTCGCTGCCCAATCGCTCCTGCGCCTGTTCCTCACCGTGATAGCCGGGAACGACCGGAACGCCGGCCTTTGCCATCAGCGCCTTTGCCTCGCTTTTCCCGCCCATGGCGCGGATTGCCGCTGCCGGCGGGCCAATGAAAACGAGCCCGGCGGCGGCGCAGGCTTCGGCAAAGCCGGCATTTTCCGAAAGAAATCCGTAACCCGGATGAATGGCTTGTGCGCCGCAGGCATTTGCGGCGGCGATGATTTTTTCGCCGTCGAGATAGGAGGCCCGCGCGGGGGCCGCGCCGATGGCGATGGCCTCGTCGGCCAACGCCACATGCATGGCGTCACGGTCGGCATCCGAATGGACGGCAACAGTGCGGATGCCCACCTTGGCGGCGGTGCGGATGATACGGCAGGCGATTTCGCCCCTGTTGGCGATCAGTATTTTTGAGAACATCGTCGCCTCACATCCTGAATATGCCAAAACGGGTGGGTTCAATCGGTGCATTGAGCGCGGCGGAGAGGCCAAGGCCAAGCACGAGGCGGGTATCCTTCGGGTCGATGATGCCATCGTCCCAAAGTCTGGCGCTGGCATAATAGGGATGTCCCTCCCGCTCGTATTTTTCCCGGATCGGCTGTTTGAAGGCCTCTTCCCCTTCCTTGGACCAGTGACGGCCATCGGCCTCGATGCCATCGCGACGGATTTGCGCCAAGACGGACGCCGCCTGTTCGCCGCCCATCACCGAAATGCGGGCATTGGGCCACATCCACAGGAATCGTGGCGAATAGGCGCGGCCGCACATGCCGTAATTGCCGGCCCCGAAGGAGCCGCCGATGATGACGGTGAATTTCGGCACTCTGGCTGAAGCGACAGCGGTAACGAGCTTGGCGCCGTCCTTGGCGATGCCGCCTGCCTCATAGGCCTTGCCGACCATGAAGCCCGTGATGTTTTGCAGGAAAACCAGCGGGATACCGCGCTGGCAGCAAAGCTCGATGAAATGCGCGCCCTTCAGTGCCGATTCCGAAAACAGAATGCCGTTATTGGCGACGATGCCGACAGGATAACCGTGGATGTGGGCGAAACCGCAGACCAGCGTGGTGCCGTAAAGCGCCTTGAACTCATCGAATTCGGAACCGTCCACCAGACGGGCGATGATCTCGCGCACTTCGAATGGTTTGCGCGTATCGGCGGGAACGACGCCATAAAGCTCCTCAGCCGGATAAAGTGGTTCTACGGGTTCGCGGATATCCAGCTCCACCTGTTTGCGACGGTTGAGGGTGGAGACGATCCGCCGGGTCAGCGCCAGCGCGTGCCGGTCGTCGCGTGCATAATGATCGGTGACGCCGGATTGCCGGGAATGCACATCCGCGCCGCCCAGCTCTTCCGCACTCACCACCTCGCCGGTCGCGGCCTTCACCAGCGGCGGGCCGCCGAGAAAGATCGTGCCCTGATTTTTGACGATGACGGACTGGTCGCTCATGGCAGGCACATAGGCCCCGCCCGCCGTGCAACTGCCCATCACCACGGCAATCTGGGCGATGCCTTCCGCTGACATATTGGCCTGATTATAGAAAATGCGGCCGAAATGATCGCGGTCGGGAAACACCTCGTCCTGATTGGGCAGGTTCGCGCCGCCGGAATCCACGAGGTAAATGCAGGGCAGGCGGTTCTCCGTGGCGATTTCCTGCGCGCGCAGGTGTTTCTTCACCGTCAGCGGATAATAGGTGCCGCCTTTCACCGTCGCATCATTGGCGACGATGACGCATTCGCGGCCCGAGACCCTGCCGATGCCGGTGACAATGCCGGCGGCGGGAATCGGCTCGTCATAGACCTCGTAAGCTGCAAATTGCGAGAATTCGAGGAATGAACTGCCGGGATCGAGAAGCGCTTCGATCCGGTCGCGCGCCAGCAATTTGCCGCGGGAAAGATGCCGTTCACGAGCCTTGTCGCCGCCGCCTCTCAATATTTTCTCGACGTGCTGCTGCAGGTCATCGACCAGGCCTGACATGAAATCGACATTGGCGGCAAAGGTGGGGTCGCGGTTCAGGCTGGATGTAAGCTTCATCTTGTGTCCTCACCCGTTGCCCTTGACCAGTTCGCGGCCGATCAGCATCCGGCGGATTTCGCTGGTGCCGGCACCGATTTCGTAAAGCTTTGCGTCGCGCAGCAGCCGTCCGGCCGGGCTTTCATTGACATAACCGGAGCCGCCGAGAAGCTGAATTGCATCCAGCGCCACCTGTGTGGCCCGCTCGGCGGCAAAGAGGATCGCGCCTGCCGCATCCTGCCGCGTGATGCGGCCATTGTCGCAGGCACGGGCCACGGCATAGACGTAGGCGCGGGATGCATTCATGGCCGAATAGATATCGGCAAGCTTTCCCTGCACCAGCTGGAATTCGCCGATCGGCTTGCCGAATTGCTTGCGCTCGCGGGTATAGGGCAGCACCAGATCGATGGCTGCCTGCATGATACCAACAGGGCCGGCTGCCAGCACGGCGCGCTCGTAATCCAGCCCGCTCATCAGCACCGTCACACCGTCATTGAGGCGACCAAGGATGTTTTCCTCCGGCACCTCGCAATCCTCGAATACCAGTTCTGAGGTAGGCGAGCCGCGCATGCCGAGCTTGTCGAGTTTCTGGGCCGGGCGAAAGCCCTTGAAGCCTTTTTCGATCAGGAAGGCCGTGATGCCGCGCGCACCGGCGGACATATCCGTCTTGGCATAAACCACCAGCGTATCGGCCTCGTGGCCGTTGGTGATCCACATTTTTGCGCCGTTTAGCACATAGTGATCACCTTTGCGTTCCGCCTTCAGCCGCATCGACACGACATCGGAACCGGCTTCCGTCTCGCTCATGGCGAGGGAGCCGACGTGCTCGCCGGAGACCAACTTCGGTAGATATCTGTGCTTCTGCTCTTGCGTTCCCCAGCGGTGAATCTGGTTGATGCAGAGGTTGGAATGAGCGCCATAGGAAAGGCCGATGGAAGCGGAAGCCCGGCTTATTTCCTCCATCGCCACGCAATGGGCGAGATAGCCCATGTAAGCGCCGCCGAATTCTTCCGAAACGGTGATACCGTGCAGGCCAAGCTCACCCATTTGCGGCCAGAGCTGACGCGGAAACCGGTCGTCGCGATCGATCGCGGCGGCGAGCGGGGCAATTTTATCGTCTGCGAATGCACTTGCGCTGTCGCGCAATGCTGCGATTTCCGGGCCTAGATCGGCATCGAAAATGGCGGCGAGATTCAAACTCATCGCGTCTCCTCCTCCGGACGGCATCTGCCGCCGTCCCTTTTGTCAGCAACCGGCACCTCCTCCGCGCCGGCAACCCTTGATTATGGCGCGTCACCTCCGGTGAAGGCGGCGGAACGGCGCACGAATGTCTTGATGGCGAAATTGGACTGGATGCGCGACACGCCGGGAACCGTGGTCAGGAAATCCAGTAGCTCCTGATAATGCGGCAAATCCCGCACCATGGCGTGGATCAGATAATCGGAACTGCCGCTGGTCTGGTAACCGCCCACAACTTCCGGAATGGAAGCGACGTGGTGTTCGAAGGTGGTCAACGCTTCCTTGATCTGCCGCTCCAGCGTGACGGAAATGAAGACGCCCATGTTGCCGAGCAGACGGTTCTCATCGAAGACGGCGGTATAACCGCGAATGATGCCTTCCTCTTCCAGCTTGCGCACGCGGCGCAGCGTCGGCGTGAAGGAGAGACCGATGCGGGCGGCAAGATCCCGCCAGCTGACCCGCCCGTCATCGCCGAGAACATGCAGAATCTTCTGGTCGAAACTGTCGAGCTCAATCATGGATCATTTGCTCTATGATATGACTATTTGTTGGATCAAAGATATCGCCAATCAAAAAACTGTCAATCAAAATAGCTTTGAAATGAATTCGAGATAGTGATAGCGTTCACATCAGTCGCGGTCTGGAGGAGATTTGCGGCGGGCCGGTTCCTCACGTCAGGGCTGGCCAAGGGAGGTGAATTTGGCTGTGCATGACCCTGTCGTGATCGACGGGGCCGCCCATGCTTTCATGGGCAGGCCTCAGAACCAATTCCAGTTTGCGACGTTGCCGGCATCAGGTGACGTCGACGCGTCTCATGCGCTTCTGCTTTTGGGGGAGAGGCCGCGATGATGCTCACCGAAGCCCAGCAACAGATCAGAGATATGGCCCGCGACTTCGCCCGCGAGCGGCTTGCCCCTGGCGCCGCTTCGCGTGACCGGGAAAGCCGTTTTCCCAAAGACGAATTGAAAGCGATGGGCGAGCTCGGTTTCCTCGGCATGCTGGTCTCCGAAGAGTATGGCGGGGCGGAGACCGGCGCCGTTGCTTACGCACTGGCACTGGAGGAAATCGCTGCCGGGGATGGTGCCTGTTCCACCATCATGAGCGTCCATAATTCCGTGGGATGTGTGCCTATCCTAAAATTCGGAACCGAAGGCCAGAAGCAGCGCTTCCTGCCGAAACTGGCTTGCGGCGAATGGATCGGCGGTTTCGCGCTGACCGAACCGCAGGCTGGCTCCGATGCGTCAAATCTCAAGACCAAAGCGCGGCGCGATGGTGATCGTTATATTCTTGATGGCGCTAAGCAATTCATCACATCAGGTAAAAATGGCGATGTCGTCATCGTTTTTGCCGTCACCGACGCGACGGCGGGCAAGAAGGGTATCACCGCCTTCATCGTGCCGACGGACACGCCGGGTTACGAGGTCATAAGGGTCGAGGAAAAGCTCGGCCTGCATTCATCCGATACCTGCCAGATCGCCTTTACCGACATGGCGGTGCCAGCCGAATTGCGGCTGGGCGAAGAGGGGCAGGGGTATCGCATTGCGCTTGCCAATCTGGAAGGCGGACGCATCGGCATCGCCGCGCAAGCGGTAGGCATGGCGCAGGCGGCCTTCGAGGCGGCGCGGGATTATGCCCGTGAGCGCAAGGCCTTCGGGCAGGCAATCATCGAACATCAGGCGGTCGCGTTTCGCCTCGCGGATATGGCGACGCGCATTCAAGCGGCGCGGCAGCTGGTGCTGCATGCGGCGGCGCTGAAGGAAGCGGGTGAGCCCTGTCTTTCGGAGGCTTCGATGGCGAAGCTCTTCGCTTCCGAAATGGCCGAGCGCGTCTGCTCGGACGCCATCCAGATTCACGGCGGTTACGGCTACATGGCGGACTATCCGGTGGAGCGGATCTATCGCGATGTGCGCATCTGCCAGATTTACGAGGGGACCAGCGATGTCCAGCGAATGGTGATCGCGCGGAACCTTTGAGCGTTGTTTCGCGGTCTGGAGGAGACCGCGACGGGAGGAGTAGAATGGACATAACCGAAACGCCACGTCTCAGCCTGCATGTTCCCGAACCTGCGGTGCGGCCCGGCGGGGAGCCGGATTTCTCCAATGTGAAAATACCCAAGGCCGGCTCCGTGCCGCGCCCGGAGGTTGACGCCGCGCCGGAAAGCATGCGCGATCTTGCCTATTCGATCATCCGTGTCCTCAATCATCAGGGCGAGGCCGTTGGGCCATGGGCAGGGCTGCTTTCGGATGAGGACCTGCTGGTGGGCCTGAAGAATATGATGCGGCTTCGGGCTTTCGATGCGCGCATGCTGATGGCGCAACGGCAGGGTAAAACCTCTTTTTACATGCAGCATCTGGGCGAAGAGGCGGTGAGCTGCGCCTTCCGCAAGGCGCTCTCCAAAGGCGACATGAATTTCCCGACCTACCGGCAGGCCGGGCTGTTGATCGCCGACGACTATCCGCTCGTCACAATGATGAACCAGATCTATTCCAACGAACTGGATCCGCTGCATGGGCGGCAGTTGCCGGTGCTTTATTCGTCGAAGGAGCATGGTTTCTTCACCGTCTCCGGCAATCTCGCCACGCAATATGTGCAGGCGGTCGGTTGGGCGATGGCGTCGGCCATCAAGGGCGATACGAAGATCGCCGCAGCATGGATCGGTGACGGTTCGACGGCGGAGTCGGATTTTCACTCGGCGATGGTCTTTGCCTCCACCTACAAGGCTCCGGTGGTTCTCAATATCGTCAATAACCAATGGGCGATTTCCACCTTTCAGGGCATCGCGCGCGGCGGTTCGGGAACCTTTGCGGCACGCGGCCTGGGCTTCGGCATTCCCGCACTGCGGGTCGACGGCAATGACTATCTCGCCGTTTATGCCGTGGCGCGCTGGGCGGTGGAGCGGGCTCGCCGCAATCTCGGCCCGACGCTCATTGAATACGTCACCTATCGTGTCGGCGCCCATTCCACTTCCGACGATCCGAGCGCTTACCGCCCCAAGACGGAGTCCGAGGCATGGCCGCTGGGCGATCCGGTTCTGAGGCTCAAAAAACATCTCATCCTGCGCGGCGTCTGGTCGGAGGAACGGCACCGGCAGGCAGAGGCGGAAATTGCCGATGAGGTGCTGGAAGCTCAGCGCGAGGCGGAAAGCCACGGCACGCTGCACGAAGGCAAAAAACCGCCGAAAAAGGATATTTTCGAGGGTGTCTACGCCGAGATGCCGCCGCATCTCGTCCGGCAACGTCAGAAGGCAGGGTGGTAAGGCATGGCAAGAATGACGATGATCGAAGCCGTCCGTAGCGCCATGGATGTGTCCATGGAGCGCAGTGACGATGTCGTGGTGTTTGGCGAGGATGTGGGCTATTTCGGTGGGGTTTTCCGCGCCACGCAGGGGCTGCAGGGAAAATACGGCAAGACCCGCTGTTTCGATGCGCCGATCAGTGAATCCGGCATCGTCGGCACTGCCATCGGCATGGCTGCTTATGGGTTGCGGCCCTGTGTCGAAATCCAGTTCGCCGATTACATGTATCCCGCCTATGACCAGATCACCCAGGAAGCAGCGCGTATCCGTTATCGCTCCAATGGCGATTTCACCTGCCCGATCGTTCTCAGAATGCCGACCGGCGGCGGCATTTTTGGCGGGCAGACGCACAGTCAGAGCCCGGAAGCGCTTTTCACCCATGTCTGCGGGCTGAAGGTGGTGGTTCCTTCCAATCCCTATGACGCCAAGGGGCTGCTGATCGCTTCCATCGAAGATCCCGACCCGGTTATGTTTCTGGAGCCGAAGCGGCTTTATAACGGTCCCTTTGATGGCCATCACGACCGGCCGGTGACGCCGTGGTCCAAACACGAGATGGGGGAGGTGCCGGAAGGGCACTACACCATTCCCATCGGCAAGGCGGAGATACGCCGTCCCGGAAACGCTGTGACCGTCATCGCTTATGGCACCATGGTGCATGTGGCGCTGGCGGCGGCGGAAGAGACTGGCGTGGATGCTGAGATCATCGATCTTCGCAGCCTCTTGCCGCTCGATCTCGATACAATCGTCAAGTCTGTCTCCAAGACAGGCCGTTGCGTCATGGTGCATGAGGCGACGCTGACCTCCGGCTTCGGGGCCGAAGTCGTGTCTCTGGTGCAGGAGCATTGTTTTTATCACCTAGAGGCTCCCGTCGTCCGCGTCGCGGGCTGGGATACGCCTTACCCCCATGCGCAGGAATGGGACTATTTTCCGGGACCGGCCCGCGTCGGGCGCGCCCTTGTCGATGTCATGGAGGCCTGATTATGGCGGAATTTGTTATCACGATGCCCGATGTCGGTGAAGGTGTGGCGGAAGCCGAACTGGTGGAATGGAACGTCAAACCGGGCGATCTCGTCCATGAGGACATGGTGCTGGCCGCGGTGATGACCGACAAGGCGACGGTGGAAATCCCATCCCCGGTGGCGGGGATCGTCACCTGGCTTGCCGTGACGGTTGGAAATACCGTGCCGGTAAAGGCGCCGCTGCTGCGCATCGAAACCGATGTCGCCGTCGCCGCTTCCAATGGCAGCGCGCCGGAAGCGGAAGTGCCCACCCAGATGACGCAAGCGCCTGCCGACATGACGGACACGCCGCCACCCGTTGAAACCCAACCTGCGGCGCGAGAGGCCGAGGAGGCGCCGCCGGCGCCCGCCGCCGAACCGTATCATAAACCGTTGGCGTCTCCCGCTGTTCGCCAGCGCGCCGACGATCTCGATATCGATCTCACCAAGGTCAAGGGAACGGGGCCTGACGGGCACATCACCCATGCCGATCTCGACGGGTTTTTAACCGTGCGGGGACGGCCGGACCGTCCCGAGCCGATAGCGCCCCACGATAGCGCTGTCGAGGAGGTGAAGGTGACCGGGCTCAGGCGCAAGATCGCCGAGAAGATGGTGCTTTCGGCCTCCCGCATTCCCCACATCACCTATGTCGAGGAAGTCGACGTGACCGATCTGGAGGATTTGCGGGCAACCATGAACGGCAATCGCCGTTCCGGGCAACCGAAGCTGACGATCCTGCCGTTCCTGATGCGCGCGCTGGTGAAAGCCGTTGCCGATCATCCCGGCATGAATGCCACCTTCGATGACGAAAAAGGGGTCGTCAGCCACTATGAAGCGGTTCATATCGGCATCGCCACGCAGACGCCGTCGGGCCTCACCGTTCCGGTCGTGCGTCATACGGAAACGCTCGGCCTTTGGGAATGCGCGGACGAAGTCGCACGCGTCGCCGAAGCGGCCCGCACCGGCACGGCCCATCGGGAAGAATTGATGGGCTCCACCATCACCATCAGTTCGCTGGGAGCCTTGGGCGGTGTCGTCTCGACGCCTATCATCAACCATCCCGAGGTGGCGATCATCGGCGTCAATAAGATGACGACGCGGCCGGTCTGGGACGGCACGCGTTTTGTGCCGCGCAAGATGATGAACCTGTCTTCGAGCTTCGACCACCGGGTCGTTGACGGCTGGGATGCCGCCGTCTTCATCCAGGCCGTCAAGGCGCTCTTGGAAAAGCCGGCTCTGATCTTCATCGATGGCTGAAAGCTTTTTTCCGTGAAGCACTCCGGCTTCACGGAACTGTTTCGGTGTCGGTATAGGCTTGCGTTCGTTATCTTCGGGTATAGAAGAGAAGAACGAGAAACATGTTTTCTCATCATGATCACAGTGGCGGACGAGGGCGCTCCGGTGCCCGGCGGTCCGCCCTCCGCCGGCAACCGAATGAAGAAGAAGGTCCTCCCATGCGCACTCCCAAACCCGTTGTCCTGACTATTCTCGATGGCTGGGGGCTGAACGAGGACACATCCAGCAATGCGCCGGTGCTGGCGAATACGCCCACTATGGACCGGCTTTTCGCCACCTGCCCGAATGCGAGGCTCACCACCTTCGGCCCGAATGTCGGTCTGCCCACCGGGCAGATGGGCAATTCGGAAGTTGGCCACACCAATATTGGCGCGGGCCGCATCGTCGCCATGGACCTCGGCCAGATCGATCTGGCCATCGAGGACGGCAGCTTTTTCCGCAATGCGGCGATGCTTGATTTCGCCGCCACCGTGAAGGCCGCGGACGGTGTGGCGCATCTGATGTGCGTCGTTTCCGATGGCGGCGTCCATGGCCATATCCTCCACGGCCAGGCGGCGGTGAGGCTGATGATCAGCCACGGCCTGAAAGTGGTGGTACATGCCATCACCGACGGCCGCGATGTCGCGCCGCAATCGGCTGAAGAATTTGTGGCGGCACTGGTGGCGAGCCTGCCGCAGGGGGCAAGCATCGGCACGGTGATCGGCCGCTATTATGCGATGGATCGCGACAACCGCTGGGAGCGCGTCGAGAAAGCCTATGACGCCATGGTTCTGGCGAAAGGAGAACACGCGCGGGATGCGGTAAGCGCCGTTGCTCAGAGTTATAGGAACAACGTCACCGACGAATTCATCCTGCCGACGGTGATCGATGGTTATGAAGGTTTCAAGGCCGGCGACGGCCTGTTCTGCCTGAATTTCCGGGCCGACCGTGCCCGTGAAATCCTGCTCGCGATAGGGGCGGACGATTTCGACGGTTTTTCGCGCGAAAAGCCTGTCCTTTCGGCTCTGCTTGGCATGGTGGAATATTCCACCCGCCATAATGAATTCATGACGACGGCTTATCCGAAGCGAGATATCGTCAATACGCTCGGCGCCTGGGTGGCAAAGCAGGGGCTCACGCAGTTTCGTCTCGCCGAAACGGAAAAATATCCCCATGTCACCTTCTTCCTGAATGGCGGCAAGGAAGAGCCGGAAGTGGGCGAAGACCGTTTCATGCCGAAATCCCCGAAGGTCGCGACCTACGATCTGCAGCCGGAGATGAGCGCGCCGGAAGTGACGGAAAAATTCGTCGAGGCGATCGGCAAGGGTTACGATTTGATCGTCACCAACTACGCCAACCCCGATATGGTGGGTCATACCGGCGATCTGCAGGCCGCAATCAAGGCCTGTGAAGCCGTGGATCGTGGGCTTGGTGCCGTCGTTGCCGCTCTTGAAAAAGTGGGCGGCGCGATGCTTGTCATTGCGGACCACGGCAATTGCGAAACCATGGTCGACCCAGTGACCGGCGGCCCGCATACGGCCCACACCACCAATCCGGTGCCGGTGATCCTTTTCGGCGGCCCGGAAGGTGCGAAGCTGCATGACGGCATTCTTGCCGATGTCGCGCCCACCCTGCTGCAACTGATGAATGTGCCGCTGCCGCCGGAAATGACGGGCAAAAGCCTGATTGACCTCTAAATAATCACACGCCGTCGCGCGGGAGCGTTCCAGCCTCGCGCGACGGCCCGTTTCTCCGCCCCGAACGAGCCTTGCCTTCATGGCTGCTTTGCGTAGAGGCGGTCGTGGATCAGCATGCCGGCAATCATGGCGCCGACGAAAAGAACGACCGGCGTCAACCCGAGGGCGAAAGCCGATAGTGCCGGGCCGGGACAGAAACCGGCAAGCCCCCAACCGATGCCGAAAATGGCCGAGCCTGTTATGAGCGGCCGGTCGATGCGGGTTTTTGCGGGAAGGCTGAAACCTTCTGCGAGGACCGGTTTGGCGAGACGCCGGCTGAGCAGCACACCCGGCACGGCGACCACCACCGCACCGCCGAGAACGAATACCAGGCTCGGATCCCAATGGCCGCTCGCCACGTCGAGAAAGCCGGAAACGCGGGCCGGATCAACCATGCCTGAAAGCGAGAGGCCAAAGCCGAACAGGGCTCCGGCGGCCAATGCCAGGAAAACACTTGCCACGGCTGGATTTTTCAAGACAGGGCTCCAGTTATCGTCGCGGCGCAAATACCGGTAATCAAGAAGGTGGCGGTCGCGGCGATGGAGCGCCGGGAAAATCGCGCCAGCCCCATGATGCCATGGCCGGATGTGCAGCCTGAGCCCATGCGCGTGCCAAAACCCACCAGCAGCCCGGCAATGAGGATGAGCGGCCATGGTGAAACGATGGTGATGGCCGGCAGCCGGCCGAATGCCGCGGCATAGATATAAGGTCCGGCCAGCAAGCCGGCGACGAAGGCGAGATCGGCAAGACGCCGCTCCCTGCCGAGCATTTTGCCTATGAGCCCGCTGATGCCGGCAATACGGCCATTGAAAAGAAACAGCAGAATGCAGGCAAGACCGAGCAGCATGCCGCCAAAAAGAGAGGGCCAATAGGGGCTCACGGGGTCTCCTCCTCTGGCGCGCAGAATATGGTGTAAAGGGCCTCGATCAGTTGCGCTGCTTTCGCTTCGCTCAGTTGGTAAAAAATCTGCTTGGCGTCGCGCCGGGTTTCGACCACGCCGGCTTCCCGCAGCACGCCCAGCTGCTGGGAGAGCGTCGGCTGGCGAATATCCAGCTTGGCCTCCAGCTCGCCGACGGAGAATTCCCCCTGCGCCAGCGTGCAGGCGAGCATCAGCCGCGCCGGGTGTGCAAGCGTTTTCAGAAGCAGTGCGACCTCGACAGCCCTCTCCTCCATGGCGGGAAGTGGAATTTCAGCAATGTGGGGGGACTTTTCCAGCTTGTTTTCCTTTACCATATGCTGCCCTCCAGCACGTCGAGCGGGAATTTCAGATAACGCTTGCCATTCGCCTCCGGCTCCGGCAGGCGACCGCCGCGAATATTGACCTGCAGGGCGTGGAGAATGAGCTTCGGCATCGGCAATGTGCGATCCCGCGCTTGCCTGAGACTGATGAAACCCTCCTCCGTCACGCCGGCAAGATGCGGATTGCTGCGTTTCTGTTCGCCGACCGTGCTTTCCCATTTCGGCGTGCGGCCGCCGGGCTGATAATCGTGGCCGGTGAAAAGCCGTGTTTCGTCGGGAAGGGCGAGAATGGCCTGAATGGACGCCCAGAGTTCGCTGGCGCTGCCGCCGGGGAAATCGGCGCGCGCGGTGCCGGAATCGGGCATGAAAAGCGTATCGTGCACGAAGGCGGCATTACCTACCACATAGGTGACGGAGGCCAGCGTGTGGCCGGGCGAAAACAGCACGCGCGCTTCAAGGGAGCCGATATTGAACCTGTCGCCCGCCTCGAACAGCCGGTCCCATTGCGAGCCGTCGGTTTTTAGATCCGGCCAGTTGTATTTTTCCTGCCAGAGCTTTTGGACGCCGGTGACTTTCGCGCCGATGGCTGTCTGCGCACCGGTCTTCTGCTTGAGATAATGGGCAGCGGAAAAATGGTCGGCATGCGGATGGGTATCGAGAATCCATTCCACCGTCAGGCCCTGGCTCTCCACATAGTCCAGAATGGCGTCGGCATTCATCGTTCCGGTTGCGCCGGATTTCTCATCGAAATCATAGACCGGGTCGATAATGGCGCAGCGCCCGGTCGAGGGATCGGACACGACATATTGCACGCTCCATGTGCGCGGATCGAAGAATGCCTTGACGTGCGGAGCCGCCGCTGCGCGCCGTTCCAGCCAGCGGGTGGCGCCGGAAAGGTCAAAGCCGTGCGCCTTGCCGAAAGCCTCGATATCGTCCCTTTCGATGCGCCCATCCAGAGCTTCCCCGAGAACATGAAGCGTGAGCGCGCGGGCGCCGCCCTTGCAATGGGCAAAAACGGGGCCTTCCGCTTCCGCCATTTTCTGCTGGAAGGCGCGGATATCGGCTTCGGTGATGGTTTGGCCGCTGACCGGGATAAAGCCATAATCCATGCCCGCGGCGCTGGCGGCGCTTTTTTCCTGGGAATTGCCCGGCTGGCCGGGCTCTTCACCATCAGGCCGGGCATTGACGATGCTTTTATAACCTTGGGCGGCGAGCAATGGGAAATCGTCGATCATCGGCTGACCCGCAACTGTCAGACGCTCGTTGATCTTCACGGCATTCATCGGCATCTCCTGTTACCATAACTTAATATATATTATTGTATAATGTATATTGTTTGTTTGCAAGGCCGCAAAGTGGTTTCGTATCCGGATATCTCCTGCTGCATCGTTCAGGAAAGGTTCGGAAGAAAATCCTAGAGATGGGATTTCTTCGTTTTGTGACGGCTGGACGGAGATTGCCTGTCTTCTGTATGCGAAAAATGCCTTGCGGCCTGAATATGGAGGCACAAGGCATTTTCGTGGAGACCGGTTCGAATTCGGGCTTGCTTCAGACGACGAGCCTGCGGCGTGTCGCTTTCCAGCCGAGACAGATGGCTGCAACAAGCAGAACCGTCTGGGCGACGACGAAGGGCGGTTCATTGCCGTTCGGCGCCAGATTGTTGAGTGTTTCGACCTTGAGAAATGCCTGAACGATCAACACGAACATATTGAGATAAAGGCTGATCGTAGCGGTGATCGTATAAATAATGCGCGCCCTGCCATTCAGGCCGTATCCATAAAGCGCAACCAGTGCAATTGCCAGAACGAGGGTCGAGATGACGCCGACGCCGAGCGCCGGCGTGAAATTTCCGATTGGAAACAGGAAGCCGGTGAGTGTGGTGGCGAGCGTGGTGACGAGGAAAAGCGCCATCATGCGCGGCATCCATCGCCCCGCCGCATAAGCGGGCAGGGCGATCAGTCCGGCGGCGATGCCGATGAAGCTTAGGCCCACATGCAATGCCGTGAATTGGGGAATGGTCAGTCCGAGGATCATGATACGTCTCCCTCTATTCGGTTTTGGCTGCACGATACCGGCTGGCGGCAAGTGCATGCGACAGATTGGGCCTTAACGCCGCGCGCGCTGCAAGGAAATTTTCAAGATCAGCCGTATCCGGCAGGGACGGAATGGTCAGTGCTTCGCCGAGGTCGAGACCGGCAAGGGCCGCATCCACCATTTCGTAAACATCCATGACCATGGCTGCCGGAATGGCGTCGAGCCGTTCCTCTTCCCAGATCGCGGTGCGGGTGATGCCCGGCAGGACGGCCTGAACTCGCACGCCGGAGGGGGAAAGCTGCGCCTGCAGCGCCTCGGTGAAGGCAAGCACGAAGGCCTTGGTGGCCGGGTAGACGGCGGTGAATGCCGCCGGCATCAGCGCCGTGACCGAAGTGATGTTGATGATCGTGCCCTTGCCATCGTCGACAAGACGCGGCGCGATGGCCGCTGCAAGCCGGGTGACGGCAAGGATGTTGAGGTTGATCATCGTTGTCACATAGGCCGGGTCCAGCGCCGTGATTGCGCCTTCCCTGGCAATACCGGCATTGTTGACGAGGCCGGTAATCCGACGGTCGTCGCGCAGCCGCACTTCCACCTTTTCGAGGTCTTCCGCCTTGGAAAGATCGGCGGCGAGAACCTCGACTGCGATGTGATGATCCTTTTCCAACCGTGCGGCCAATGCTTTCAGCTTTTCGGCACGCCGCGCCACGAGTATGAGGTCATGGCCGCGTTTTGCCAGACGTTCGGCATAGACCGCACCGATGCCATCGGATGCGCCGGTGATGAGAAATGTATTCTGTGTCATGTCCGTGTCTCCTTTTTGCGGCGGTTTCAGGCGTTGATGAAGGCGAGAAGGTCGGTGTTGAACCGGTCCTGATGGGTCTGCGTCAGGCCATGGTCGGCGCCCTCATAGATTTTGAGCACCGCATGTTTGACTATTCTGACCGTGGAGAGCGCCGAAGCGCCGACCGGCACGATCTGATCGTCATCGCCGTGCAGAACCAGCGTCGGCTTGTCGAAAGCCTTCAGGTCCTGATGGAAATCGCTTTCCGAAAAGGCGCGAATGCTGTCGAGCTGACCTTTCAGGCCGCCCATCATGCCCTGCCGCCAGAATTCGTCGCGGATGCCTTCGGATATCACGGCGCCTTCGCGGTTGTAGCCGTAGAAGGGAATGGTCAGGTCCTTGAAAAACTGGCTGCGATTGTCATAGGTGCCCTTGCGGATGCCGTCAAAAACATCGATCGGCAGGCCGATGGCATTGCTTTCCGTCTTCAGCATCAGCGGCGGCACCGCGCCGATGAGGGCGATCTTGGCGACGCGGGCCGTACCATGACGGCCGATATAGCGCGTCACCTCGCCGCCGCCGGTGGAATGGCCGACCAGAATGATGTCGTGAAGATCGAGCTGTTCGATCAGCTCGGCCAGATCGTCGGCATATTGATCCATGGTATTGTTATGCCAGACCTGATCGGAGCGGCCGTGGCTGCGGCGGTCATGGGCGATGGTGCGGAAACCGTGATTGGCGAAGAACACCATCTGCGCATCCCAGGCATCGGCGCTGAGCGGCCAGCCATGGGAGAAGATGATGGGTTGCCCGTCTTTCGGGCCCCAGTCCTTGTAGAAGATATGCGTTCCGTCTCTGGTGGTGATCGTTGTCATGGCTTTCTCTCTTGTTGCAGGGAGCTTGCTTGCGTCCCGTGGGAATAGAGATACTCTGGAGACAGCCGGGACTGGATTGGCGCTTCTGACAGAAAACGAGCCAAAACTGACAAAACGGGGTGTGGGTCATGGCAGGTGTAACGGGAAGCGCGCTGGAAGTGGGACTGGTCCTCTATAGGGACTGTCAGATCGCCATGGTGCATGGGATCACCGATCTTTTTGCCATCGCGTCGGTATTTTCTCAGGATCGCGGCGGGCCGAAATTGCGGGTCAGTCACTGGAGCATGGGGGAGGGCGGTGAATTCGCGCGCTGTCAGGATACCGATCCAGGGCCGGGGCATCCCGATATCTTTATCGTACCCGGGAGGCTGACCGGGCCAGCCGAAATCGAGGAAGCGGAGCCTTACGCCCGCTGGCTGCTGGATCGGCATGCGCAGGGGGCGACGCTTGCCGCCAGTTGCGGCGGCTCCTTCATGATTGCGGCAACGGGCCTCCTGTCCGGCCGCCCGGCTACCACCCACTGGTTGTTTGCCGAGCGTTTCCGCGAGCGTTTTCCCGATATCCGGCTTGAGATAGACAAGATCGTCATCGAGGATGGCGATATCATCACGGCTGGCGGGCTGATGGCATGGACAGATCTTGGCCTGCGCATCGTCGACCGGCTTCTCGGACCTTCGGTGATGATCGAGACCGGCAAGTTCCTGCTGATCGATCCCTCGGGGCGTGAACAGCGCCATTATAGCAGCTTCGCCCCAAGGCTGACGCATGGCGACGAGCCGATCCTGAAGGTGCAGCACTGGCTGCAGGCCCGCGCCGGGCGGGCGACGAGCGTTACCGACATGGCCGGCCATGCAGGGCTGGAGGAGCGGACCTTCCTGCGCCGCTTCAAGGCCGCCACCGGCATGAAGCCCATCGAATATGTCCAGCATCTGCGTGTCGGCAAGGCGCGGGAACTGCTGGAATTCACCCGCCGTTCTGTCGATCAGATCGCCTGGTCGGTGGGTTATGAGGACGCCGCCGCCTTTCGCCGGGTGTTCCACCGCATTCTCGGCCTCTCGCCGGGTGAATATAGAAGCCGCTTTTCCAGCAGTTCGGCCATGGCTGCGGCGTAAGGGGCCGACCGTCCCGGCGGTGCGGAGGCGCGGCCCTTGCAATGTGGCGGGTGTTTGCTAACATGCCAGACAAGTTTGAAACAGGTGGGCCGGAATGGACGTTGAGAGCAACACGAAGCAAGGGGTATCGCTCGCGGCGAAAATCAGTTCGGCATTGCGGCGGGATCTGTCCGAAGGCGTTTTTCGCCCCGGCGACCGTCTTCCGAGCGAAAGCGAACTCACGCGGGAATATTCGGTGAGCCGCACAGTGGTACGCGAAGCCATCGCCATTCTACGCGCCGACGGCCTCGTTGAAGCCCGCAAGGGCGCGGGCGTTTTTGCCGTCGAAGTAAAGCCGGCCAAGGAGCTGCCTTTTAACGATCTGGCCGTGGGACGGATTTCCTCGGTGATCGAGTTGCTGGAATTGCGCACGGTCTTTGAGGTTGAATCCGCCGGGCTTGCGGCATCGCGCCGTTCCGCCGTGCAGGTGGAGGCGATTGTGGATGCGCACCGGCGCGTCGGCGACTGTCTCGCCGCCGGTTTGCCGACGCGGGACGCTGATTTCGAGTTCCATCTGGCCATTGCGCAGGCGACGCAGAACAGGAGGTTTCCCGAGTTTCTTCAGCTCATTCGCACCGGCATCATTCCTCGCGGCGAATTGCAGGGGGCAGCGCCCGGATCACGTCCGAAGGACTACAACCTGCATCTCCAGGAGGAACATGCGAGGATTGTCGACGCCATCATCGAAGGTGATGCCGACGGCGCCCGCCAATATATGGCGGCGCATTTGCGCGGCAGTCTTGAGCGCTACAAAGTGCTTCTGCGCTCCCGCACTGCCGCTGAGTGATCCAGAAATTGCTCATGAGTCAATGGGTTAAACGGTCGCTCGCCGATAAAAGGCTAGCGAGGCGGCAAGCGTCAGAAGCGCGCCGCCGCAAATCCGGTCGAGCCACAGGGCTCCGGATTTCCGCAGCAGCCGGACGGCCTGCGAGCCGAGCAGGGCATATCCGAACATCACGATGAAATCGATGGCGGCGAAGATCAGCGCAAGCGCTGCATATTGCTGGAGCTGCGGTGCAGCGGGATCGATGAATTGCGGCAGGAAAGCGGAAAAGAACAGATATCCCTTGGGGTTGGTGACCGCCACGAGAAAGCTTTTGAGGAAAATCGAGGGAACGGAAGCAGCCCCGTTGGCCTCTGCCGGTTGAAGGGCGCCATCGAGCATGCCTCTTGAGCGCAAAAGCATGATGCCGAGGAAGGCTAGATAGCAGACGCCCACCCATTTGACGACACCGAACCAGAATTCGGAAGCGGCGAGCAACGCCCCCAATCCTAGTGCTACTGCGCCGATCAGGACAAAATCCGAGAGAACAGCGCCAGCCATGCCGCTCATGGCGCGGCGTACTCCGAATCTTGAACCATTTGTAAGCGCGAGCAAAACGGTAGGGCCGGGCGTGGCAATGCCGATAAAAGCGACCACGGCAAATGCCAGAAGTGTCACGTCAACCATATTTCTCCCCCCTGAAGGCGCGGGTGTCATCGGCATCATCGCCGGGGCAGGCGTCCGCGCATTCTGCGAGGTGGGAGAATACAGGCTTTTGCTGGCGCCACAATGCATGTGCTTTTCCCAAAGCAGAAAGAAAGCCCGACGGCTTCGGCACGCCTTTAGATTCCTGGGCAATAGGGATTTCGCCGGTACTCGCTTGACAGCCTCCAACACCTGTGACAACTTGTGGATAGTTGTCAGACAGGATTGCGCTTTGGTCACTTGCGCAATCGATCTCTGGCAAGGGAGGAATCATGTCAAAAAGACGCCTTTCGCTTTATGGCCTTTCCGGCCAGATCGGAAGTATTGCGGTTACGCTGCTTGGATTGCTGCTGCTGACCTTTTTTATCGGCCGTCTGATGCCCGCCGATCCCGTGCGGGCGATTGTGGGCGAGGACGCGACGCGCGAAACCTATGAACAGGTCTACCATGCGCTCGGTTTCGACCGTCCGCTCTGGCAGCAGTTCATCTATTATCTCGGCGATGTCTTCACCGGCGATTTCGGAACCTCGATCCGCACGGGCCAGCCCGTCATCCAGGATATCATACGCGTCATGCCTGCGACGATGGAGCTTGCGACCTTCGCGATCCTGATCGGCGCTGGCCTTGGCATTCCCATGGGCGTTTATGCCGCGGTCAATAAAGACCGCTGGCAGGATCATCTGGTACGCGTGCTCAGCCTGTTCGGCCATTCCATGCCGATTTTCTGGACCGGCATGATCGCGCTGATCGTTTTTTACGCCCATCTCGGCCTTGTCGGCGGCGGTGGCCGTATGGACCAGTTTTATATCGGTCTGGTGGAGGAGCGCACCGGCTTTCTGTTGATCGACAGCCTGCTTGCGGGCGATATGGAAGTGTTCTGGTCGGCCATCAACCACCTCATCCTTCCCGCCGCGCTGCTCGGTTATTCCTCCTCGGCCTATATCACCCGCATGACGCGTAGCTTCATGCTGGACCAGCTGGGCCAGGAATATGTGACGACCGCCCGCGTTAAAGGCCTGTCGCAACGCCAGACGGTGTGGCTGCACGCGTTTGGGAATATTCGCGTACAGCTCGTCACCATTATCGCCCTTGCTTACGGTTCGCTGCTGGAAGGGGCGGTTCTCATCGAGACCGTCTTCGCCTGGCCGGGATTCGGCCAATATCTCACCAGCAATCTTATCATCGGTGACATGAATGCCGTGATGACCTGCGTTTTGATCGTCGGCGTCATCTTTATCGGGCTCAATCTCCTGTCCGACATTCTCTACCGCTTTTTCGATCCGAGGACCCGCTGATGACGGCCCGCGCAGAAACCTCCTTCCGCCTTCCGGCGCCCTTGAACGCGCTGAAGAACATCGTCGTTTTCCTGCTGAAAAGCCCGACATCGGTCTTCGGCCTGGCCGTCCTGCTGTTGCTCGTCATCGCCGCGATTTTCGCTCCCTGGCTAGCGACGCATGACCCCTACGCGCAGGATCTCGCCAACACGCTGCAGGCGCCGGGTAATGGCCACGTCTTCGGTACGGACGAGTTGGGACGGGATATCTACAGCCGCCTTCTCTGGGGCGCACGCATCACGCTCACCATCATCTCGCTGGTGTCGATCATCGTCGGTCCCGTCGGCCTTCTGGTCGGCACGGCTTCCGGTTATCTCGGCGGCAAGTTCGATACGGTGATGATGCGCATCACGGATATCTTCCTGTCCTTCCCGAGCCTCATCCTGTCGCTCGCCTTCGTCGCAGCACTTGGGCCAAGCCTCAACAATGCGATCATCGCGATCGCGCTCACTTCATGGCCACCGATTGCGCGCCTCGCACGCGCCGAGGCCATGACCTTCCGCAAGGAGGATTACATTGCCGCCGCAAGGCTTCAGGGCGCCTCGCCGCTGCGCATCATCGTCAAATCGATCATGCCCATGTGCCTGCCTTCTGTCCTGATCCGCCTGACGCTGAATATGGCGACGGTCATCCTCACCGCCGCCGGCCTCGGCTTCCTCGGTCTCGGCGCGCAGCCGCCGTTGCCGGAATGGGGAGCGATGATCGCGACCGGACGCCGCTACATGCTCGACAGCTGGTGGCTCGTCACCTTCCCCGGCGTTGCGATCCTTTCCGTCAGCCTTGCCTTCAACCTGCTGGGTGACGGCCTGCGGGATGCGCTCGATCCAAAGCAGATGAACCGGAGATAGGGCCATGGAAAAACCAATCCTCGATGTCGAAAATCTCCGCATTCGCTATGGCGGCTCGCCCACCGAGGCGGTGCGCGGCATCTCCTTCACCCTTGGTCGGGAACGGCTTGGTATTGTCGGCGAAAGCGGCTCGGGTAAATCCACCGTCGGCAGGGCGCTGCTGCGGCTCCTGCCATCGGCGACAATAACCGCCGACAAGCTTGATTTCGACGGTCTCGATCTTCTGTCTCTGAGTGAAAAGGAGATGCTGAAGGTTCGCGGCCGGCGTATGTCGATGATCCTTCAGGATCCGAAATTTTCCCTCAATCCCATCCGCCGTGTCGGCGATCAGGTAACGGAAACCTATCTGCGCCACTTCAAGGCTTCGAAATCGGAAGCCCGGGAAAAGGCGCTGGCCATGCTGGATGCGGTGAAAATCCGCGACGCCGCCCGCGTCTACGAGCAATATCCGCATGAAATTTCCGGCGGCATGGGCCAGCGTGTGATGATCGCCATGATGTTGCTCGCCGATCCAGATCTCGTCATTGCCGATGAGCCAACCTCGGCGCTTGACGTGACGGTGCGGTTGCAGGTCCTGAATATTCTCGACGGTCTGGTGCGGGATCGCGGCATCGGCCTCATCATGATCAGCCACGATCTCAATCTCGTGCGCAATTTCTGCGACCGGGTACTCATCATGTATGCCGGCCGGGTAGTGGAAACGCTCGCCGCACGCGAGCTCGATCAGGCGAAGCACCCCTATACGCGCGGCCTTCTGGCGGCGCAGCCGCGCATCGGCGGCAGGCGTGCGCCACTTGCGGTGCTCGACCGCCGCCCCGAATGGCTGGAGGAGAACGTATAATGGCCGTTTCAGTCGAAACCCGCGATCTTTCAATCACCTTCGGCAGCGGCCCTACTGCGCTGAACGTGCTGCCTTCCGTATCCTTCCGCGTCGAGCCGGGCGAATGTTTCGGGCTGGTCGGCGAAAGCGGTTCGGGCAAATCCACCGTCCTTCGCTGCGTGTCGATGCTCAACGATTTCTGGACCGGCGACATCCTCATCGATGGCAGGTCGGTGCGCGATATGCCGTTGATCGAGCGGTGCCGCATGCTGCAGATGGTGTTTCAGGATCCCTACGGGTCGCTGCATCCGCGCCAGTCGGTGCGCACCGTGCTTTCGGAATCGCTAGCCATCCACAAGCTCGGCGACCGCGAAGAGCGCATGCGCAAGGCCATCACGGATGTAGGCCTGCCCGTAGCCTTTCTGGATCGTTTCCCGCACCAGCTTTCCGGCGGCCAGCGGCAGCGTGTGGCGATTGCCCGGGCGCTGATCCTTGAACCGTCACTGCTTCTGCTAGACGAGCCGACGTCTGCGCTCGATGTTTCTGTGCAGGCGGAAATCCTCAACCTCCTCCAGCGCCTGCGGGAAGAGCGTGGCTTCACCTATATCATGGTGACCCACGATCTCGCCGTCGTCGATCACATGTGCGACCGCTTTGCGGTGATGCTGCGCGGCGAAATCACCGAAACCCTGCCGCGCGACGCTATCGCCGGCAATGGCGCGACGCATCCCTATGCGCGCGAACTGATCGGCGCCTCTCTGGAATATGAAGGCGCGTGACGGCTCCAAGAACCTGACCGTGCTCCTCCGGGGCGTTGCGATAACAACATCCTCCTTCCTTGCCCGGCTTCACTGCCGGGCTTTTTTTGGGAGTGATGCCGGGCGTGGGGTGAAAAAAGAAAAGGCGCGGGTTTAGCCGCGCCTCAGGGATTGCAGACGACATTCTACTACCATATTGGCTTCCCTCCGCCTGCATCCTCGGGGCAATCCCGAGGATGAAGGCTTATGGATGCATCACCGCTCCTTGCTCACCTCTTCAAACCGCGAAAGCCAGGGGCTGACAATCATGCCCTTGACGTCGCTGCGGAAGGCGGCGGTGTCGATGACTTCGGAGAAGGGCTGAATGGACATGACGATCTCGTCCATATAACCCTGCAGGTCCTCATAAAGCTTTGTCTGTTTCGCCACGTCGCGCTCGACCAGCGCCGCCTCGATCATCTTGTTCAGCTTCTCATCGAAGAAACTGGTGCGCCAGCTCTGGTAATTGGTGAGCTTCGCGTCATCGGCATTGTTGGGATTATAGGCGATGGAGCGCAGATTATTGTCTGGATGCGGCTGCTGGCCGCCGCCGCCGCGGCCGAGCAGCAGTTCGAAATTTCGCTCGCGCATCGCGCCGTAAATCTGATCGCCGGAGCCGCTGATCAGTTCGGCCTGAATGCCGGCCTGGGCCAGCGTGTTCTGGATCGCCGTTGCCGCTTTCATGAAGGGGTCTTCCGAAAGCACGCGCAGCGTCGTCTTGAAACCGTTCGGATAACCGCCTTCGGCCAGAAGCGCCTTGGCTTTTTCGATGTCGAGCTTGTAGCCCTGATCCGGAAGCGAACCCATCACACCGGTGCTGAGGGAGCGCTGATGCAGCTTGCCGTAATAGGGCATGACCGCCTTGTCGAGGCCGGCGTAATCGATCAGGTAACGCAGGGCCTCGCGCACCTTCTTGTTCGCAAATTTCTCATCCTTCATCGAAACGCTGAGGTAATAAAAACCGGAGCCGGGCGTGGATTCGATGGTGATAGCCTTGTCGGCCTCAAGCGATTTCAGATCCGGGGCCTGCAAGGAGTAGGCGACGTCGATATCGCCTTTTTCCAGCATCAGCCGCTGCGATTGCGATTCCGGCAGATGGCGCATCAGGATGCGCTTCATGCTGGCCTTCTCCCCCCAATAATCATCGTTGCGGGTGAGGATGATATATTCGTTGGATTTCCATTGCGTCAGCTTGAACGGGCCGGAACCGGCGGAATTCAGTGTCAGCCAAGCGCCGCCGAGATCGCCGTCCTTTTCATTCTCAAGAGCCATCTTGCTGTCGATGATCGAGCCTGGGCCGTTCTGCGCAAGGATCATCAGGAGAAGGTTGGGATCGTCCGGCTTCGGAATATTCAGTACGAAGGTCTGGTCGTTTTCGGCGACGAAGAGCTTGTCGGCCTCTTCCAGCTTGAAACCGCGGGTTTTCAGGAAGGACGACTGCGCCAGATTGCGGGCGAGCAGCCGCTTCAGGCTCCAGGCCACGTCTTTTGCTGTCACCGCATTGCCGGAGGCGAATTTCGCATCGCCGCGCAGATGGAAACGGATGGATTTGCGGTCTTCGGCAATTTCCCAGCGTTCGGCAAGGCGTGGCTGGACGCTGCGGTCTTTCGGTGAAAGCACGACCAGCGTGTCATAAACGTTGTTCAGAACCTGTACGGTCTCGCGGCCGGTAATGGCGGCGGGATCGAGGGTCAGGATATTGCTCATGGTCGTGGCGACGATGAGTTGGTCTTTCGGCGTTTCGGCGAAAACACCGAGCGGCATCGCGCCGATCAGCAAGGCGCCAAGCGCTGCGGTTGCAAGAAAATGTTTCATTTTTCCTCCCAATACGGCCGGTTCATACGGCCTTTCCACGTTTTGATCCACGCGCCTGGTTCCTCCACAGGTGTCGCTTGATCAGCCAAGAATCTCTTTGACCTGAGCTGCGAGCGCCCGGCCGATTGCGGTCGTTGCCAGCGCATCCAGATGCACGCCATCCACCGGTGAGGCGCTGGCGACCGACCCGGCATCGAAGAAGGCGTGCCCCAGTTCGGCGGCGAGTTTGCGGTAAAGCGGCGCAAGCCTGAGGGATTGCCCGATATCCCGCCCGCCCGCCGGCTCTTCGCCAGGACCTGCAACGCAGGGCGGCGGGGCGACGATCAGCAGTTTCGGCACGGCCTCGCGCGGTTTGTAGATGAAGGTCTCGACGATCTGCGCCAGTCGCCGCATACCGGAAACCGCGGCTTCCGCCCGTCCGCCATGCACCGGTTTGATGTCGTTCGTGCCGAGCATGATGATAACGAGATCGAGCGGCATATGGCAGGAAAGCGCGACTTCAAGCGCCCGCGCGCCATTGCGGCAGGCGGGGCCGGTATGATCGTCATAACAGGTGGTGCGCCCGCCAAGGCCCTCGGGGTAAACCTTCGCCTTTCCCGCAAGCTCTGCCTCCAGTACCTCCGGCCAGCGGTGTTCGGCCGGGTGCCGGAGGCCCGTTGCCGGGTTTGCGCCCCAGGTGAGGCTGTCTCCGAAGGCGAGCACGGTTTTCATCGCCCGTTACCTCACCCGGTTGTTGTCGATGAAGGTAAAATCGATGTCCTCGCCAAGGCCCGGCCGATCAGGGACATGCACGAAGCCGTCGCGGTCCATCGGGTCGGACAGCGACTTCAGATAATCGTGGCCGTCATCGTATTCGAGGAAGGGATGCAACAGGCCGCGCTCATACCAGCGGCAATTCTTGGTGGCGGCGACAACATGCAGGTTCATGGCTGTGTTGCCATGCACCTCGCATTCCATGCCGAAAGCCTCGGCCAGATGCATGGTCTTCAGCGCCGGGGTGATGCCGCCGACATCGTTGACGCCAGTGCGCAGAATATCGCAGGCACCGGCCTTGATCCATTCGGCGCGATGCCAATGCTTGCCGGCCGCACTTTCCGGGCCGACGACCGGAATATCGAGATTATCGGAAAGCCATTTGTAGGAGGACAGCGATTGCTCATCCATCGGCTCCTCGATCCAGTCGAAGCCGAGTTTTTCGAGGCCACGGCCCAGCGCCAGCGCGTCGGTGCGGGAATACCAGTGGAAGGCGTCGATCATCAGGCGAATATCGGGGCCGACCGCCTCACGCACGGCCGCGCAGGCCTTGAGGTCCATCTTCACATCCGGCGCCCAGCTGACGGGCGGCATCCAGGTGTGCAGCTTGATGCCCTTGTAGCCGCGCTTCACCAGCGTTTCGGCAAAACGGCCGTAATCTTCCGGCGTCGCCAGCCCGCCTTCCAGCTCGTCGCCGCACATGATGGAGCCATAGGCCAGCACCTTGTCGCGATAGCTGCCGATCAACTTGTATACAGGTTGATTGAGCGAGCGGCCGGCAAGGTCCCAGAGCGCGCAATCCACCACCGCCAGCGTACGGTCAGTCAGCTGTGCGGCTGAGCCACGCTGCCAGTGGGCAAGGTCCTGCCACAGCCGTTCCCGGTCGCGATGATCCTCACCAATCAGGACTTTCTTGACGAATTTTTCGATGACATGGGGGCGAACGATCTCCGGCGCGGTGAAGGAATGACCTTCCTGACCATCTTCCGTGCGGATGGTCAGCATGGCCTGTTCCACCTGATGCGCCGGACCCGGATGTGCGTGACCGGCACTGTCCGAGTGCCGACGGGTCGTCGTGCGGAAAACACGGACCTCGACGTCGGTGATGATCATAATTCCTCCCTCATGCCGGTATGGCAGCGTTTGCGGTTGCTGCAATGTCATACATGTATGCGTTATTTGTCAACATGTATGATAATCTGTATTACATGTTGGTGCGGAAAATCAAGGCCATTTGCGCACGCTGTTTCACAGGGAATCGGTGAAACTTGGCTCATGAGGGAGGTTTTGCGTCTTGGTGGAAGAAAATCTGGCGGGGCGCATGAGCGCGGCCTGTGCCGAATGGCAGCTACCTCGGCTTGGATGATCTTTCGCGCCGGGTGATGGCGTGCGCATTCTCGGTGCAAATGGTGCGGAAGCCTCCGGCCGGCTTGCCGCCGTCGCGCTCCTTGAGGATCAAGGCGTGAAGCCATCCCGCAACTGACCGGCGCGAATGTGCGTCGCATCCCACCAAGGGAGGGTCAGAAATCCGCGACCTTGCCCCAGGACGAACCAAGGAAACGGCTGGGGTGATAGGGCGTGGGATCGACGATCGGGCTCGAGCCTGTCACAATATCGGCGATCAGATGGCCGGCGCCCGGTCCGATGCCGAAACCATGCCCACTGAAACCGGCGGCGAGAATGAAGCCGGGCAATTCGCTGGTTTCGCCAATGGCGGGCACGCCGTCGGGCGTGCTGTCAATGAAGCCGGCCCAGGCGGCGGAAATCTGCGTTTTGCCCAGGGCGGGCAGAAGCTCCAGCGCCCTTCTATGGGTCTCGCGGATGGCGGCGGCATTGGGTTTCGGGTCGAGAATACGCACCCGCTCCATGGGTGTCGGCGCATCGAGGCGCCAGTGCTTCAGGGTCTCGTGGCCACCGCGAATGCCCTCCAACCCGCCTGGCCGCAGGCTTCGCCAGCGCTTGAGGAACATCGGGATGAATTCTCGGGCAAACCGCATCTGCTGCGCCGTCGGGTCAATGCGTCCCAGCCCGCTGATGGCGAGTGTGTAACCGCCGTTTTTTCTCTTCGTTGCCGAGACGGCGGCGGTGTGCAGTGCATCCGGCAGGCCTTCAGCACCTGGTGCGACCGACAGGATGGAGGAGCGGACGGACGCCTGCGGGAAACGAATTCCGAGCTGTCGGCAAAAGGACGACGCCCAGGCCCCGCCGGACATGATGGCGGTTTTGGTGCGGATCGTGCCTTTTTCGGTGACGACGGCGCTGACCCGGCCGCTTTCCGTCTCAAGCCCGCGTGCGGCGCAATTCTGATGCACCGTGCCGCCCAGCTTGATGATGGCACGCGCCACGGCGGGTGCTGCCATGGAAGGATCGGCCGTGCCGTCGGTCGGCGAAAACACGCCGCCCTTCCAGCGCTTTCCCGTGGATCGGCCGCGTTCGCTCGCCTCATCGGCGCTCAGCATATGGGTCGTCACGCCTGCGGTAATGGCAAAGTCGC
Organism: Agrobacterium salinitolerans; assembly: GCF_027498475.1. NCBI lineage: Bacteria > Pseudomonadati > Pseudomonadota > Alphaproteobacteria > Hyphomicrobiales > Rhizobiaceae > Agrobacterium > Agrobacterium salinitolerans. The sequence continues at coordinate 215,343 of NZ_JAPZLN010000002.1, forward strand.
GCCAGCGTGCCCAGCCGGCAAGTTCGGCCTCATTGTCGCTCAGGTAAAACAGCCCGCAACGGCGAAAACCCGTGTCCTCGCCGCTCTCTGCACCAAACTCTTCCCAGAGCGACAGGCTCTTGGTGGAAATCGGCAATTCGCGGGCATCTCGGTTCTGCTGGCGGCACCAGCCCCAGTTGCGGCTGGATTGCTCCGCCCCGATCAGACCCTTTTCGACCAGCGCCACTTTCAGGCCGCGTCGGGCAAGATAATAGGCGGCGAAGACACCGACGATGCCGCCGCCGATAATAACGGCGTCTGCGGATGTCGGCAGTTCCGGCGATGTCGTGATCTGTTGCAGCGGGGCGGGCATGGTCGGACTCCTTATATTCGTCCTAATTTACCTCAGCCGGGGTGTAAACGCTGCCAGACTCCGCATCTTGCCGGAATCTCCTGCTGTTGGGTGACGCCTCTGCAACTCTTTATGCTGCATCAAAAAAATATCCCCACGTCGACAGGGCTCGCCCATGTGATAAGATTTCCTTTGCCGCGCCAGAATTTTATGCCGCGTGTTTAAAAAACAAAAAAGGGGTTCCGCACGTGATGAAACTTGATCGGATCGATATCAAGATCCTCTACGAATTGCAGAAAAACGGTCGCATCACCAATGTCGAGCTGGCGGAGCTTGTCAATCTGTCGCCAAGCCCCTGCCTGATGCGCGTGAAGAAGCTGCAGGCGGAAGGTTATATCGAGGGTTATTCCGCGCAGATCAACATCAACAAGCTCGGCCAGACACTGACGGTATTTACGGAAATCACGCTGAAGAACCATCGCCAGATCGATTTCGCCCGCTTCCTCGGCGTTGTCGAAAAGATCGACCAGGTGGTGGAATGCCACCTCGTTTCGGGCGGTTACGACTATCTGCTGAAATTCGTCACCTCTGGCATCGTTGAATATCAGTCGATCATGGAGCGGCTGACCGATATGGATGTGGGCATCGACAAATATTTCAGCTTCGTGGTGCTGAAATCGCCGATCATCAAATCGCATATGCCGCTGACCAGCCTGTTTCCGCTTTGAGCTGTGAGAAAACGGCCCTTTGCAGGGCCGTATCATTCCATTCTCACCTTTTCGAAAACGCCCGCACCAGCTCCGCATCCTGCTGAAGATTGTCGAGCCATGTCGGGTCGAGTTTCGGCACCGAGGAGAACAGCAGTTTCGAATAGGGGTGGGAGGGCGATTTGATCGCTTCGGTTTCCAGATGCTCCACCTTCTGCCCGCCATACATCACGACGATCTCGTCGCAGATGGTTTCCACCACCGAAAGATCGTGGCTGATGAAGATATAGGAGAGGTTCAGCTCCCGCTGCAGTTCTCCGAGAAGATCGATGATTGCGGCCGCAACCACGGTATCGAGGGCCGAGGTGATTTCATCGCAGATGATAAGCGAGGGCTCGGCGGCAAGTGCGCGGGCGAAATTGACGCGTTGTTTCTGCCCGCCGGAAAGGCCGGAAGGGTGGCGGTGGCGGACCGAGCGCGGCAGCTTCACCATATCGAGAAGCTCATCGATCCGGGCGTCGCGCGCCTTACCTTTCATGCCGTGATAGAAGGTCAACGGCCGGCCGAGAATATCCTCGATGGGTTTCGACGGGTTGAGTGCGGTATCGGCATATTGGAACACGATCTGCATACGGCGTAGCTGGTCGCCGGTTCGACGCCGTGCATCCGCATCCAGTTCCCGGCCTTCGAAGATGACATGGCCGCCGGCCGCCGGCAGAATGCCGGCAATGGCGCGCGCCAGCGTCGATTTTCCGCAGCCGGACTCGCCGATGATGCCGAGATTGCGACCGGGATAGACCGACAGGCTGACGCTATCCACCGCACGCACCAGCGGCATCTTGTCTCCGCCCTTCGTTCCGTAGCCGGCGATCAGGTTTTCGATATCCAGCAGCGGCGTTGCCTGCTCCGGTTTGGCGGGTGTGATGACGCGCGCCTTGTCATGAAAGGCGGTCAACAGTTCCTTCGTATAGGGATGCCGGGCATTTTCGAGGATATCCGTGGTCGTACCGGTTTCCTGAACCTCGCCGCCTTTCAGCACAACGATCCGGTCGGCGATCTGGGCGACGACGGCGAGATCGTGCGAGACATAAACGCCGCCGATGCCGTTCTCGCGCATTGCCGATTTGAAGGCGCGCAGAACCTCTATCTGGGTCGTGACGTCGAGCGCGGTGGTCGGCTCGTCGAAGATGACCAGCTTCGGATTGCCGATCAGTGCCATGGCGGCGGAGAGGCGCTGAAGCTGGCCGCCGGACACCTGATGCGGGTAGCGCTCGCCGATGGTTTCGGGGTTGGGCAATGACAGCGCCTTGAAAAGTTCCACCGCCCGTCTGCGCGCCTCCTGCGGCGGCATCAGATGGTGGATGCGGGTGACTTCGATGACCTGATCGATAATCTTCTGCGCCGGGTTGAAAGCGGCGGCCGCGCTTTGGGGCACATAGGTCACTTTTGTGCCGCGGACTTTGGCGCGTTCGGTTTCGGAAAGCTGCACCATGTCTTGGCCCGCCACCTTGACGCTGCCGCCGGAAATACGGCAGCCCGGCCGGGCATAGCCCATCAGGCTCAGCGCGATGGTGGTCTTGCCGGAACCGCTTTCGCCGATCAGTGCGACGATTTCGCCATCGGCGATGTCGATGTCCACACCCTTGATGATGTCGATGCGGCGGCCAGAATCGGTGGTGGCCTCGACTTTCAGTCCACGGATTGCAACAAGATTGCTCATTATTCGCTCCTGTCGCGGATTTTCTGCGGCAGATTGTCGATCAGCAGGTTGACGCTGATCGTCAGGCTGGCAATGGCCAGCGATGGGAAGATGACGGCGGGGGCCGCAAACGGCAGGCCGCCGATGTTCTCACGCACCAGCGCGCCCCAGTCCGCATTCGGCGGCTGAAGGCCGAGGCCGAGGAAGGAGAGGCCCGACAGAAGCAGCACGATGAACACGAAGCGCACGCCGAGATCGGCCAGTACGGGCCGGACGATGTTCGGCAGGATCTCCGAGCCGATGAGGTAGAACAGGCTTTCACCGCGCACCCGGGCGACCGTGACGAAATCCATGGTGTTGACATTGACGGCCAGCGCTCGCGCGAAACGATAGGCGCCCGGCGTGTAGATGACCGAGAGCGTGATGATCAGCACCGGTATGGAAGAGCCGACGGCGGCGACGACCACGAGGCCGAAAAGCTTGCTCGGAATGGAGTTCACCGCATCGAGAAACCGGCTGAGTGCTGCATCGAACCAGCCGCCGATGACGGCGGCGCACATGCCGAGCAAAACGCCGGAGGTGCAGGCGATGGTGACGGCTGCGAGCGATATGCCGACCGTGAAACGCGCGCCCATGAGAATGCGGGAAAATACGTCACGGCCGAGATAATCGGAACCGAGCCAGAGATCGGATGTCATCGGCCCGAAATAATCGAGATCGACGATTTCACCGACCGGATGCGGAATGAGATAGGGCGCGAAGATTGCGACCATGGCCCAGAAAAAAATGACGAGAAAGCCGAAAACGCCGACTGCGTTGATCTTGTAGCCCAAACGCGAGGTCCCCGAAGTTGTTTTGATATTGTCGGCCATCAGCGCAGCCTCGGATTGGACATGATGGCGATGATATCCGCCGTCGTGATGAGGAGGAGATAACCGACGCAGAAGATCATCGCGCAGCTTTGGATCAACGGCAGGTCGCGGGTGGCGACGCCATCGACCATCAACTTGGCGATACCAGGATAATTGAAGATCGTCTCGACGATGATGACGCCGCCGACGAGATAGGAGAGCGACAGGGCCACCGCATTGACGATGGGGCCGAGCGCATTGGGAAGCGCATGGCGAAGCACGATGCGCATCCGCGGCGCACCCTTCAAAAGCGCCATTTCCACGTAGGGCGTATCCAGCGTCTCGATCACGGCGGCGCGGCTCATGCGGATCATCTGTGCGGAAACGACGAAGGTCAGCGTGATGACTGGCATTGCATAGACCCGCAGCACATCGAAAAGCGTGTGAACTTCGCTCACCAGCGACAGCGCCGGCAGCCATTTCAGATAGACGGCGAAAAGTAGCACGGCGAGTGTGGCGATCATGAATTCCGGCACCGAGATGACGCCGATGGTCAGCACGGTGACGGCCCGGTCATAAAGCGTTCCGCGCAGCATGGCGGAACTGATGCCGAGGGTCAGCGCCAGCGGCACGGCGATGACGGTGGTAATGCCGGCGAGCTTCATGGAGTTGACGAAGCGCGGACCGATGAGATCGGCAATCGCCATGTTGTTGGCGTAGGATGTGCCGAGTTCACCCTGCAGCAGGCCCAGAAGCCAGCGCACGAAACGCAGCAGGGCCGGATCGTCGAGATGCATGGCGGTGCGCAGGCCGGCCACGGCTTCCGGCGTGGCCGCTTGGCCAAGAAGGATCGTCGCCGTATCCCCGGGCAGCAGGCTGGTGGCCGAAAAGACGATAAACGACACGATAAGCAGCGTCGTCAGCATGACGACCAGCCGCCTGGCGATAAGGGACATTATTTGGCTGTTCATTCCATATGCTCCTGCGACCGACCCTTATTGTGGAGGCTTCCCGCATCGGCGGAAAGGTCGCCGGGCAGTTTATGCCCGGCTCCGTGGTCTATCAGGCTTCGAGCCAGACGTATTCCGCAAAGGCGTAACCCATCATGCCACCTAGCGGATTGGCTTCCAGACCCTTCAGCTTGGAAGAGATGGCGTCCACATTCGATATATAGGCGGGGATGATGGTGCCGGCTTCATCGGCGATCATTCTTTCCATCTCGAAGTAAATCTGCTTGCGTTTCTCGATATCGAGCATGCCGCGTGCTTCAAGCATCATCTTGTCGAATTTCGGCGACTTGTACTGGCTCTCATTCCACGGCGCGTCGGAGGCATAAAGCAGCGAGAACAGAATATCCGGCGTCGGGCGCGGGTTGATGTTGCCGAAGTGGATCGGCGCCTTCAGCCAGTAGTTGCTCCAATAGCCATCCGATGGCACGCGTTGAACGTCCAGCTTGACGCCGATCTGCGCCGCGGAAGCCTGCATGATCATCGCCATGTCGACAGAGGAGCCCGCAGCATCCGATGCGATGACCGGAATGGACTGTCCGATGACGCCGGCTTTTTCGAAATGGAACTTGGCCTTGTCCAGATCGAAGGCCCTCGGTTTGAGGTCCGGGTTATGATACGGGCTCATTGGCGGAACCGGCTGGTCGTTGCCGACTTCACCGAGGCCGCGCAGCGCCGCCTTGACGATCTGCTCGCGATTGATCAGCGATTTCATGCCCGCGACAAAGTCTGTTTTGTTGCCCGGTGATTGATCAAGCCGAATGTTGAGGTTGGTATAATTACCCGATGTCGTCTTGGACAGCACGACACCTTCCTGCTTGTCGAGCAGGCGGAGCGCGCGGGGGTTGATGGCGGCAGCAAGCTGGATGTCGCCGGAAATAAGAGCATTGACGCGGGCATTGTCGTCCGAAATCGCCATGAATTCGAAACTGTCGATGTGTGGGCCGCCGGACTTCCAGTAATTGGTGTTCTTGGCCATGATCGAACGCACGCCCGGCTCGAACTTTTCGAGCTTGAAGGCGCCGGTGCCGTTGCCCTTGGAGAAATCCGTGGTGCCATCGGCAACGATCATGAAATGGTGCAGGGCCAGAATGGACGGCAGGTCGGCGTTCGGGTTCGCCAGCGTGATTTCGACCGTGCTCTTGTCGAGAGCCTTGAAGCCGGTCATCTGGGCGGCGATCTTGGCGACCTTGGAGCCGACGGCCGGATCGAGATGGCGCTTCAGCGAATAGACCACGTCGTCGGCGGTCAGCGCCTTGCCGTCATGGAAGGTGACGCCGGAACGCAGCTTCACGGTCCAGGTCTTGGCATCCTTCGTCTCGATGGCTTCGGCCAACTCCATCTGTGGCGTGCCCGAAGCATCGAGGAAGCTCAGGCGGTTATAGAGCGCGCAGCAACGGACATAGTCCGTCGAAAGCGAGGCTTTCGCCGGATCGAGCGTATCGGCTGTGGAGGAGGACCAGCCGGCGGCTTTCAGCGTGCCGCCGGAGACCGGCGTTGCGGCCACGGCATTTGAGGCGCGACCAAGAATGGCCGAACCGGCGGAAAGGGCGACGCCGCCCGCCAGCAGCATGTGAAGCAGCTCACGCCGCGTTGCGCCGCGCCGGATGGCCTGTTCAACGGCGGCATCGTCGGAACGGGTCCAGTTTGTAATCCTGTCACTCATGGTCTTCCCCTTTTGTATGATTTGTTGAAATGCGTCTGAATAAATTTCCGGCATGCCGCATCCCAGTTCGCGGCGCGCCATTGGCGGGGCGGCTCAGCCGCCCGTCTGTCTCAATGCTTCGGCAAGGCCGGCCATCGAGGTGAAGTGGTAGTCCGGCTCGGTAAAGTTTTCCGGCTCTATCGTACCGCCATATCCCTTCTGGGCGTGGCGGCGTTCGATCCAGCAATTGGTCATGCCCAGTTTCCGGGAAATGCCGATATCGTGATACTGGCTTTGCGCAACGTGCAGAACGTCGTCCTTCGATGCGCCCTCGCTTTCCACAAAGGCGAAGACCTTTTCGAAGAAAGCGGGATTTGGCTTTTCGGTGCCGGTGTCATCCGCCGTGAAAGCGGCATGAAAAGGATTGCCGAGTTCCTGCGAGAAATATTCGAAGGCCCAGCGCTGGGCGTTGGTCATGGCGATGAGGCGATGCGTCTTGGCAAGCTCGGCCATGGCGGCGCGGCTGTCTTCAAAGCCTTTCCAGCTTTTTGCCGCATCGCGCAGGCGCTCACCGAATGCGCGTTCCGCCGGCAGGCCGAGTTCGGGAGCGATGATCAGGTACACCCGCACGAGGTCATCCGGAAACAGGTCGGTCGCGTCGGAATAACGGGCCGCACGGTAGAGCGCGAGCGCCTTTTCACCATCGACCTCCACGCCGTTTTCCGCGCCGATTGCGGTCAGCGTCGATTTCAGGCCGCCTTCGAAATCGATGAGGGTCCCCACCACGTCGAAGCTCATATATTTGAAGTCGCTCAGTTTTTTGGGCAATGTCGGTCTCCGCTTTGCCGCCTCGGTCTCCTGGGGAGACTGCGGCAGATTATTCTGTTCCCGGACGGGGTCCTTGCCCCGTTCCCATTTGCGATTACGCCCTTTTTTATGGCGTTTATTGCCGTTTGCATTAATAGTTTGGCACTTTTGGCGCGCCGGATTCGCCGAAATGGAATAGCTCTTCGGCAGAATATTGCGAATATGCGGTGCGTTGCGACATTTCGAGAGGGTGGCGCAACGCCTCCCGGCTATAGCCTCAGGCCATGGCGGCCCGCACCGCGGGGTCTTCGAGCGTCTGATCGAGGGTCTTCAGCGTCCGCTCGATGATGGCGTCGATCTCGCTGTCGGTGCAGCAGAGCGGCGGCGCGTAACCCAGAATACCGTTCGCAAAGGCACGCACGATCAGGCCGTTTTCCCAAGCGCGGTCGAAAACTTTTCGCGCGGGGGCGGCCGCGGTCGGCAAGGGCGTCTTCCTGTCCTTGTCTGTCACGAGTTCGAGGGCGGCGAGCATGCCGCGCCCGCGGACATCGCCGACCAGCGGATGGCTTCTCAGGCTCTCAAGCCCGGCCATGAGCCTTTGGCCGGCGCGGCGGCCGTTTTCCAGCAGCCCGCCCTCGTAAAGTTTCAGCACTTCGAGACCGACGGCGGCGCTGACGGGATGGGCGGAATAGGTGTAGCCGTGCCCGATTGCGGCCTCGCCTGCGAAGTCGGCTATTGTATCATAGACGTGGTCCGCCATGAAGACGGCGCCCATCGGCACGTAGCCGGAGGTGAGGCCCTTGGCGGTGGTGATGAAGTCCGGCACGATATTCTCGTCGGCACAGGCAAACAGCGGCCCCGTCCGGCCAAAGCCGGTGATGACCTCGTCGGCGACGAAGAGGATGCCATAGGACCGGCAGAGGTCGCGCATGGCCTTGATCCAGCCGGGAGGCGGCACGAGAACCCCGCCGGAACCCTGGATCGGTTCCGCATAGAAGGCGGCGACACGGTCCGGACCGATCGTCTCGATCTTGTCCTTCAGGATTTGCAGGGAGGATGCGATGATGGCGGCCGGGTCGCTTCCCACCGGGTTACGGTAGGCGTAGTGCGACGGGATTTTGTGCTGCCAGTCGTAGGGCACGCCAAAACCGGCATGGAAAGCGGGCAGGGCGGTGAGGCCCGAACCGGCGGTGGTGGAGCCGTGATAACCCTGTTCGATGGAGATGAACTGGTCGCGCTGCGGCTGACCTTTGGCATGCCAGTAGTAGCGGATGAACCGAATGGTGCTGTCCACCGCATCGGAACCGCCAAGCGTGAAATAGACATGGTTGAGATCGCCCGGCGCGCGGTCGGCAAGCTCGGAGGCGAGCCGGATCGCCGGTTCGCTGCCAATGTCGAAATAGGCCGTCGCATAGGGCAATTCCCGCATCTGCTTTGCCGCCGCCTCGACGATGCTGTCATGGCCATAACCGGCATTGACGCACCACAAGCCGGCAAAGCCATCGATCAACTGATGGCCGGTCATGTCGGTGACGGTGGCGCCGCTTGCCGATTGCAGCACCCGCACGCCGAGTTTTTCATGGCCGCGGAAGGAGGAGACGGGGTGCACCAGATGGGCGCGGTCCAGTTCGATCAGTGAATTGCTTAACATGGGTCTCTCCGGATTCAGCCGAGTGCCTGGCTGGTCAATGCAAATGTCTTGAATTGTTTGTCGGCTGAGATGTCGGCTTTCGGCCGGCGCATGGCGATGCCGCCGCCCACATGGGCAAGGCCGTGTTCGGCAAGCCAGGGGGCAAGACCCGTATCGACCGTGGTGTCCAAACGCAGGAATTCACCGGCTCGTTCGGAAATGACGAAAGCAATCAAATCTTTCGCAATTTCAACATTTTCCGCCACGACGGGGCCGATGACTTCGCCACGTCCGAAGGCGCGCAGGGCGGCAAAACCCTTGGTGACGCCTTGCTCCTGCACCAGTGCAAAGCGCGCCCTCTCTGCAAGCTCTACAAATAGGTTGCCTCGATCTGCACCAAAGGCCTGCGCATCAATCACTGCAAGTTCGGCTGGCTCAACCCTGTCTGCCCATGCAACGCCAGCCGGTTTTTCTGTGGCGAGTGGAACACCCTGATACTGAAGCACCTGGCCGCAGGCAACAAAGCCCATTTTTTCGTAGAGCGGCAGCCCGTCGGACGTCGCCGTCAGACGGCATTCCCGATTTTCTGCTGCTGCCAGCGCCGCCTGCATCAACTGACGACCGACGCCGCGGCCACGCATCGCCTCATCGACGATCACCATATTCACCGTGGCACAACTGTCGCCGAGCAGGCTCGCCATTGCGGTCCCGACGACGCGGCCGTTCTCAACGGCGACGAAACCCTTGCTGATGGAAAGGACCATGGCCCAGTCCTCTTTCCGGTGCGGCCATCCGGCCTGGCGGGAAAGTTCAACGGCCGCGTCGAGGTGGTCCGGTTGAAACGTTTGGATATCGATCAGGCTCGCCTGCATGCCGGTACTCCCTTGTTCTGCTTATTCATTGATAGACCGATGCCGAAAGAAGATTGTCCCGACAAATGGGAAGGTTCGATATGTTTCGCTGTTGCTTTTATCCGCCGCCGCATCTTATGCCGCGTCTTGTTCGCATCGGGCCCGGAGTGCCGAAGAGGGGGAGCTGCCAGTCCGCCCCGGCGCAACTCTCTGCCAAACTGGCGGCTGGATACGCAACAATCTGCTTCCGCGAACAGCAATTGCGGTGCGCCGATCGGACAAAGGCGTCTATGATCTGATTATTGCAGCCACCACCAATCCCCAAGCAAGGATGACGACGAGATGACCATCTTCCGCCCGAAATACATCACTTTCGATTGCTACGGCACGCTCATTCATTTCCAGATGGCAGAGGCTGCCCGCGATCTCTACGGTGATCGTCTGGGAGAAGCGGAGATGGAGGAATTCATCAAGAATTTTTCCGCCTATCGTCTTGATGAGGTCATGCATGACTGGAAGCCCTACGCAGAGGTCGTTCACAATGCCCTGTCGCGCACCTGCAAGCGCAATGGTGTCGCTTTCAAGGACGAGGATGCGGCAATGGTCTATGAGCGGGTTCCGACCTGGGGGCCGCATGCGGACGTTCCGGCGGGTCTTTCAAAGGTCGCCAAGGAGATTCCGCTGGTCATTCTGTCCAACGCCATGAACTCACAGATCATGTCGAATGTTGCAAAACTCGGCGCACCGTTCCATGCCGTCTATACGGCCGAACAGGCACAGGCCTACAAACCGCATTTCAAGGCGTTCGAATATATGTTCGACATGCTCGGTTGCGGCCCGGAGGACATCCTGCATGTGTCGTCCTCCTTCCGCTACGATCTGATGTCGGCGCACGATCTCGGCATCAAGAACAAGGTCTGGGTTAACCGTGGCCATGAACCTGCAAACCCCTATTACGGTTACACGGAAATTGCCGATATTTCCGGCCTTGCTGGCGTTGTCGGACTGTAAGAGAGGACATTGATCATGAAGCTCGTCTCCTATTGGCACGACACGGCGCCCCTCTTTGCGGGGGCGGCGCAAGGTCCTGTCGAAGGCCATTATGATGTGGCCGTCATCGGTGGCGGCTTCACGGGTCTCGGTGCCGCGCGCCAGCTTGTGAAAGCCGGTGCGCGCGTCGTCGTTCTGGAAGGGCAGCGCGTGGGCTGGGGCGCTTCGGGCCGCAACGGTGGCCATCTCAACAATGGCCTTGCCCATTCCTATCTCTCCGCCAAGGCGGAACTCGGCAAGGAGCGGGCCATCGCGCTCTACCAGGCGCTTGATTCCTCCATCGATACGCTGGAGGCGCTGATTGCGGAGGAGGGGATCGAGTGCAATTTCCGACGCGCCGGAAAGCTGAAAATGGCGTCGAAACCACAGCATTTCGAAGGACTTGCTCGGAATTTCGAAGCCGTTCACGCCGAGGTCGATCCTGATACGGCGCTTTTGTCCGCCGCTGATCTGAAGGCGGAAATCGGCTCGCCTTTCTACGGCGCGATGCTCTCTAAAAAAAGCGCCATGATGCATATGGGCCGTTATGTCGCCGGTCTTGCCGAAGCCGCCAGCCGGCATGGCGCGGTGATCTTCGAAAATGCAGCCGTGACGAAGCATACTCAGAACGGCAAGCTCCATGAGCTGGAAACCCCGCGCGGCAAGGTGACGGCCGACAATGTTCTGGTCGCGACCGGTGCCTATACGCCTTCCGGCTTTGGTTATTTCCGCCGCCGCATCATCGCGGTCGGCAGTTTCATCATCGCCACGCGGCCGCTGACGGATGCCGAGATCAAGGCTTCGGTTCCGGGCAACCGAACCTACGTCAACACCATGAATATCGGCAATTATTTCCGTCTGGCGCCGGACAATCGCTTGATTTTCGGCGGCCGCGCCCGTTTTTCCGCGACATCGGACCAGCGTTCCGACGCCAAGAGCGGTGCGATCCTGACTGAAAGCCTGCATCGCATCTTCCCGCAGCTTGCCCATGTGCCGATCGATTATTGCTGGGGCGGACTGGTCGATATGACCAAGGACCGTTATCCGCGCGCCGGTTTTCATGACGGTGTCTGGTACGCCATGGGCTATTCCGGCCATGGCGCGCAGCTTTCCACCCATCTCGGCATGATCATGGCTGACGCCATTCTGGGACGGCCGGACAGGAACCCGCTAAAAGGGCTGGATTGGCCGGCGGTGCCGGGGCACTTCGGAAAGCCCTGGTTCCTGCCGCTGGTAGGCTATTATTACAAGATGCTCGACACGTTTCGATAATTCAAGAGCGGCCTCCGGGCCGCTTTTTTGTTGCGTCTGCAAAAAAGAAGGGCCGCAAAGCGACCCTTTAGGCGGGGAGAAAACAAGTGGGCGTCAGGCAAGCCCACCGATATGAAAGGCCTTGGTCTCCAGATATTCTTCGATCCCGATCTGCGCGCCCTCGCGGCCGAGACCGGATTGCTTGACGCCGCCGAAAGGGGCGACCTCGGTGGAGATCAACCCGGTATTGAGGCCGACCATGCCGAATTCCAGCGCCTCACCCACGCGCCAGGCGCGCTTGAGGTTCTCGGTGTAAAAATAGGCGGCAAGGCCAAAGGGTGTTCCATTGGCGATGGCGAGCGCCTCTTCTTCCGTCTCGAAGCGGAAGAGCGGAGCGACCGGTCCGAAAGTCTCCTCGCTCGCCAGCTGCATCGCCGTCGTTGCGCCCGTCAGCACCACGGGCGCTGTATATTGCGGACCATCAGGCAGATTGCGCGGCTTGGTGATGATCGTGGCACCCTTGGAGACGGCGTCATCGATATGGGCGCGGATTTTCGCGATGGCCGGTTCGTTGATCATTGGGCCGATGGAAACGCCCGCTTCCGTTCCGGGGCCAACGCGCATGGCGTCGACGCGATCCGCCAGCTTCTTCGCAAAGGCGTCATAAACGCCAGACTGCACCAGAATCCGGTTGGCGCAGACGCAGGTCTGGCCACCATTGCGGAATTTCGAAACCAGCGCACCTTCAACGGCGAGATCGAGATCGGCATCGTCAAAAACGATGAAAGGCGCATTGCCGCCCAGTTCCAGCGACAGCCGTTTGATGCTGTCCGCAGCGCCGCGCATCAACAGCGAACCGACGCGGGTGGAACCGGTGAAGGAAATTTTCCGAACCGTCTCGTTGGCCATGATTTCATTGCCGATATCAGTCGGCATGCCGGTGACGATGTTGATGACGCCTGCGGGGATGCCCGCCCGTTCGGCGAGCACGCCAAGCGCCAAGGCCGAATAGGGTGTGAATTCCGAAGGCTTGATGACGACGGTGCAGCCGGTGGCGAGTGCCGGCGCGACCTTGCGGGTGATCATCGCATTCGGGAAATTCCATGGCGTGATGATGCCGCAGACGCCGACCGGCTCCTTCAGCACCACGATGCGCCTGTCTGGAGTCGGTGAAGGAATGGTGCCGCCGCCGATGCGCCGGGCTTCTTCCGCAAACCATTTGACGAAGGAGGCGCCGTAGCGGATTTCTCCCTTGGCTTCATCAAGCGGTTTTCCCTGTTCGATAGTGAGGAGCAGGCCGAGATCATCGATATTCTCGATCATCAGCGCAAACCATTTTTCCAGAAGGGCGGCGCGCTCCGCATGGGTCTTTTTCTTCCATGGACCGAAGGCCGCGTTGGCAGCCTCGATTGCCGCGCGGGTTTCCGCGCCGCCCATATCAGGCACGGTGCCGATAACCGCCTGTGTCGCCGGATCGATGACATCCACCACCTTGCCCGATGCTGCCGCCTTCCATGCGCCACCGATCAAGCCCGTCTGGCGAAAGAGTTCCTTGTCCTTCAAGCCCTGCATCATAAGTCTCCGAAATCAGGCGAGTGCCGCGAGAACCGCGGCTGTGATGGTGTCCGTCTTGTCCTTGCCCGGCATGGTACCGATGCCGCGAGCGGTCGCCGTTTCCAGCGCCGTCATGATCCCTGCTGCCGCATCCTTTTCGTCAAGATGCTCCAGCATCATCGCGCCGGACCAGATGGCGGCAATGGGGTTGGCGATGCCGAGATGGGCGATATCAGGGGCGGAACCGTGCACCGGCTCGAACATCGAGGGCGCGCTGCGGTCGGGATTGATATTGGCGGAGGCGGCAAAACCCAGACCGCCCTGAATGGCCGCGCCGAGATCGGTCAGAATGTCTCCGAAGAGGTTGGAGGCGACCACGACATCGAGACTTTCCGGCGCCATCACCATGCGCGCCGCCATGGCATCGATGTGGTAGCTCGTGACCTCGACATCTGGATACTCCGCCGCGAGCTTGTGGGTCACCTCGTCCCAGAACACCATCGAATATTTCTGGGCATTGGACTTGGTGATGGATGCGAGCTTGCCGCGACGTTTTTGCGCCTGTTCGAAACCGAAGCGCAGGATGCGCTCCACGCCCTTGCGGGTGAAGATCGACGTTTCGACAGCCACCTCGTCGTCCGTGCCCTGATGCACGCGGCCGCCAGCGCCGGAATATTCGCCTTCCGTGTTTTCGCGGATGCAGAGAATATCGAAGCCGTCCGCCTTCAAGGGCCCTTGCACGCCGGGCAGCAACCGGTGCGGGCGGATATTGGCATATTGCACGAAAGCCTTGCGGATCGGCAGCAGTAGACCGTGCAGCGACACCGAGTCAGGCACTTCCGCCGGCCAGCCGACCGCGCCGAGCATGATGGCGTCGAAGCCGCGCAGCGTTTCGATGCCGTCCTTCGGCATCATCGCCCCGGTTTCCTTGTAGAAGGCGCAGGACCAGGGGAATTCGGTTCCTTCGAGCGCAAAACCGGAGGTTTTGGCGACGGCATTGAGGACCTGCCACGCCGCGTCCGTCACGCTTTGGCCGATGCCGTCCCCGGGAATGAGTGCGATGCGATGCGTTTTCAAGAGAATTCCCCTGTTACAGTCCGATAAGGACGCTTTTGCTCTTGCGTTTGGCGAGATAGGCTTCCCGACCGAGATCCTTGCCGATGCCGGAGCGTTTGTAGCCACCGGTCGGCAAGATGTGATCGCGCGAACGCCCGTAGCGATTAACCCAGATCGTTCCGGCCTGGATGGCGCGAGACAATCGCAGGACACGCGAGACGTCTCGGCTGAAAAGACCCGCCGCCAGACCGTAGGTCGGATGATCGGCAAGCGCCAGAGCCTCTTCTTCCGTGCGGAAGGTCTGTAGTGTCAGCACCGGCCCGAAGATTTCCTCGGTGACGGCAGGGGAGGTCTGGTCGACATTGGCGATCAGCGTCGGCTGATAGAAATAGCCGGGGCCATCCATCACTGCGCCACCCGTCAGGCATTCGCCGCCATGGGCGACCGCCGCCTGCACGATGCCGTCTATACGCTGGCGCTGCACCTCGGAGATGATCGGGGAATATTGCGTCGTCTCATCCCAGGTCGGGCCGGGCCTCACCGTTTTCATGCGGGCGATGATCGCGGCGCAAAGGGCGTCGGCCGCACTTTCCTCAACGATGATGCGCGAGCCGGCGACACAGGCCTGTCCCGCATTGGAAAGAATATTGCCGGCGATCGCTGCTGCCGCCTTTTCAATATCGGCATCGGCAAAGACCAGCTGCGGGCTTTTGCCGCCGAGTTCCAGCGTCATGGGCTTGATGCCGGTGCGGGCGACATTGGCCATGATGGCGGCACCGGCGGCGGTCGAGCCGGTGAAGCTGACCTTGGAAATCTCGGGATGGCCGGTGATGGCGTTGCCCGTCACGGGCCCGTCGCCGAGTACGATGTTGATGAGGCCGGCGGGCAGGCCGGCCTTGATGGCCAGTTCAGCCATGAAAATGCTGGAGAAAGGCGTCATTTCCGATGGTTTCAGCACCACGGCATTGCCGGCCGCGAGCGCCGGGCCGAGTTTCCAGCCCGCCATGGAGACGGGGAAATTCCAAGGGGTAATCGCGCCGACCACGCCATAGGGTTCGGTCATGATCATGCCGAGGCTCGTATCGTCGGTCGGCACGAGATCGCCGCCTTCCTTGTCGGCAAATTCGGCAAAGAAGCGGATCTGCTCGGCGGTCACGGCAATGTCCCCGGCAATCAGTTGGCCCACCGGCCGCGTGGAGGACAAGGCTTCGATCTTTGCCAGCGTCTCAGCTTCTTGCTCGATCAGGTCGGCCCAGCGCTGTAGAACTTTCGTGCGTTCGCGCGGGCGAACGCCGCCCCAGTTGCTGCTTTTCAGCGCGGCCTTGGCGGTCTGCACCGCTTCATCGACCAGCGCGGCATCCGCCCTGGGGCAGCCGCCATATTCGACGCCGTCCGACGGGCGATGCATGTCGATGCCGTTTTGAGCCGGGATCAGCTGACCGCCGATGAAATGGCCGATCGGCAAGGACAGGCTGTCTGGATCGAAGCTGAGCGTCATGGGAAACCCTCTGTGGACATGCCTCAAACCTAGTCCCTGATGGCAAGCAGCATCGGCCGACTCTGGCGGGGGCGGTGAACGAAAATCCCGTTTTGCCACCGGCGGACAGCGCAATCTTCGGTGCGTATGTCCGCCGGCATTTTCCCGGCACAAACCCTCACGGGCGATGCCGGAATGCAGGATCTCAGCTCATCCGTTCACGGTGACGTAAATCTTGCGCACGGTCTCGATGGTCTTCCACACGCCGACGAAACCCGGCTTCATGACGAAGCTGTCGCCCGCCGTATAACGCAGCGGCGCGCCGCCCTCCGGCGTGATTTCGATGACGCCTTCGAGAATATGGCAGAATTCGAAGGTCTCGCCCTTGATGGATCGGGTTTCGCCCGGGGTGGCTTCCCAGATGCCGGTGTGGACGGTGCCGTTGCGGGCTTCGTCCAGCGCCCAGGTCTTGAAGGCCGGGTCGCCGGCGATGAGGCGTTCAGGCAGGGCCTTGGAGGCCTTGGGTTCGAAGGCGGGATTGGTGTCTATGGTCTTGAGAAGCGGCATGGGTGTCCTTTCCTGGAAGGGGTTGGTTAATATCCGCGGTTACGATCAACGAGGCCGAGCGGCTCGAGACCGGACTGGTATCGTTTGATGTTCTCGACAACGGTGTGCGCTGCCGAATGCGGCTGGGTGACGCTGGCGATATGCGGCGTCAGGAGAATTTTCGGATGGGTCCAGAAGGCATGGTTTTCCGGAAGCGGTTCCGGATCGGTGACGTCAATCATCGCGCCCGAAAGCAAGCCCCGATCCAGCGCATCGATAAGGGCGTCGTGGTCGAGCTGTTTGCCGCGCCCGGCATGAACCAGCCCCGCGCCCTCGGGCAGCATCGCCAGACGTTCGCCGTTCAAAAGCCCGGTGGTCTCTTCGGTCAGCGGTAGCAAGCAAACGAGAATATCGCTTGTCGAGAGGATGGTGGCCAATCCGGTTTCCCCATGATGGCAGGTCACGCCGTCGATCTCGCGCGGTGAGCGGCTCCAGCCAGAAAGCGGAAATCCGAAGGGTTTCAGCTGTTCCAGCGCCGCAACGCCCAGCATGCCGAGGCCGAGAACGCCCACCCGGCACTCTTCCGCCTGACGCTGCGGCAGGGCCTTCCAGAGTTGCTGGCGCTGCTGCTTCAAATAAACCGGCAGGTTGCGGTGAAGCGCCAGCACGCCGAGGCTCACATATTCTTGCATCATGCGGATGATGCCGTCATCCACCATGCGCACGACTTTTACATGCGCAGGGACGGCTTCGATGTGGAACTGATCGACGCCAGCACCGATGGAAAACAGGATTTCGAGATTGCGGTAGCGGCCGATATCATCAGGTACAGTCCAGGTGATGAGGTATCGAACCGCATCCGGATCAACGCTGGCTGCATCCATCGAAAAAGGCAGTTCCGGCAGGTCGCGGGCCAGAGCCTGCCGGAAAATCTCGCCGCGCTTCGCGTCGGAATTGAAGAAGAAAGTCATCTGAAATCCGTGGTTCCGAAGGTTTAAACCGTGCAGCGGTTCGCCAGTGTTTCCAGCATTGACTGGCAAGCCGACAGTTCATCGACCGTTATGAATTCGTTCGGCTTGTGGGCGCGGCCGATATCGCCCGGGCCGCAGATGATAGCGTCGATGCCAGTCGCCTGAAAAAGCCCGGCCTCCGTGCCGTAGCTGACGGCGGCGATGCATGGCGCGTCGGTCAATTCTTCCAGAAGCTTCACGAGCGGTGCATTGGCGGCAAGGGACAGCGCCGGATAATCGCTCATCGGCGTCCATTCAATGTCGATGCCCTCGGCGGCAAGCGCTTCGACGCCGTCGCGCACCGGCTGGAGCAGAGCCACCGGCGATACCCCGGCAATTGCCCGCGCTTCCAGTTCGATGGCGCAGAGATCGGGGATGATATTGATCGCCTGTCCGCCTTTCACCGTGCCGATCTGCAGGGAGGAATAGGGCGGCTCGAACGTCGCTTCGAAGGGCCCCTCCGTGAGAGCCCGTGCGGTCTCGACCGCCTTTGCCATGATGCCGGTCATCAGATGAATGGCGTTCACGCCCTGATCCGGCCGTGAGGAATGGCCGGAGCAGCCGCGAATAGTGATGCGTGCGGCGGCCTTGCCCTTGTGGGCGCGCACGGCGCGCAGATTGCTCGGTTCGCCGATGATCGCGCCCGCCGGTTTTGCGCATAGTTCCGGCAATCGGGCGATCATGTGCGGCACGCCGCGACAGCCCGCCTCCTCGTCATAGGAAAAGGCAATATGCACGGGCCGCTTCAACGCCATGCGCGAAAATGCCGGTGCAGCGGCGAGAACCGTGGCAAGAAAACCTTTCATGTCCGTGGTTCCGCGCCCGTAAAGACACTCGCCTTCGGCTCTCAGCGTGAAGGGATCGGAGGACCATTCCGGCTCACCGGTAGGTACCACATCCATATGGCCGGATAGGATGTATCCGGCGACATCCGTCGGGCCGAAGCTCGCGAAGAGATTGACGCGGTCGCCCTCCGGGCCGGCAAGCAGCGATACTTTCGCGCCGTGGCTTTCCAGATAATCGGCGATCCATCCGGCGATATCG
Organism: Agrobacterium salinitolerans; assembly: GCF_027498475.1. Classification (NCBI taxonomy): domain Bacteria; kingdom Pseudomonadati; phylum Pseudomonadota; class Alphaproteobacteria; order Hyphomicrobiales; family Rhizobiaceae; genus Agrobacterium; species Agrobacterium salinitolerans. The sequence goes on from NZ_JAPZLN010000002.1 coordinate 233,838, forward strand.
CCATTGGCGGTTCCGACGACCGATGGGAAGCCGACAAGACGCTCCAGAATGTCGATTGCGTTCATGGCTGTCTCCGTCGCTTCAACGCCGAAAAGCTTAGAGCGGCCTGCGGCGTTTATCTGCTGAAATAGGGGTGATTTCGGTAGATTGTTGTGTCCTTCCAGCGCTTTCGGAAAATTCCTGCCGGCAAGGCTGGTTATCTTCGGATGTCGTGGGCTGGGTTGCCGGGATCAAGGTTCCGCGCTGGAGGAAATGAGAGCCGTTTGTCATGGAGCTGCTCAAGGTCGATAGTTTCGAGTTACGAACCGTGGATATCGCCGATGTGGAGGCCGATCATCTGCACGCCCTCTCCATGGCTGTCGGGTGGCGATATCACGCGAATGAATGGTGTTTCCTGCGTCAATGTGGCGTCGGTCTTGCCGCGCTTGACGAAATCGACCGCGCTGTCGCAACTGCGATGCTGTTTCGCTATGATGAGGGTTTTGCGACGCTCGGCATGGTCATCGTTTCGCCGCGCCTTCAGGGGCAGGGCGTGGCACCATGGCTGGTGCGGCGGCTTCTGGCGAAATTCCCTGCCGTATCCCTGAGGCTCAACGCCACGGACGAGTCGAGGCGGTTGTTTGCCGGGCTGGGTTTTGCCGGAGAGACGGAAAAAGTACATCTCCTTCGGGGCAAGGTGCGTTGCCTTCCCGAGATGCCGGCGCTCGGAAGGAAACAGAGGATCGAGCCACTTTCGGAGGACCATTTGTCCGCTGTTGCGGATCTGGATGAGACGGCTTTCGGTGTCTCGCGCCGGCGCGTCCTGCAGCGTCTCCTGCGTGAAGACGAGGGTTATGGCCTGTTTGAGGCGGATCGTCTTGAGGCATTTGCATTGCGACGCGCAGCGGGGCGGGGCCATATTGTCGGCCCGGTCGTTGCGGGCGACGAGACGGCGGCCATCGCGCTGGTCAGGCGGCATTTTTCCGATTTGGACGGTCAGCTTGTCCGTCTTGATGCCGTGCGTGACAGCGGTCTTCTGACCGACTTCCTGGCGCAATCCGGGCTGGTGGTGATCGAAACGCTCACCACCATGTCGAAAGGCGCGCCGCAACCGGCAGGCTGCGGTTCCGCAGAGATTTTCGCCCTGGCAGGCCCGTCTTTGTGCTGAGGTGCGGCACTATCGCAATTGACGCCCCGCTTCTTGCCCCTTATGTGAGAAAGCGACGGTTCCTGCAGCCGAAAGGCGAAGGGATTAATAGGGAACATGGTGCGGGCGATCTTTTTCGCCCAATGCCGTGGCTGCCCCCGCAACTGTAAGCGGATTGTCGTTCATCCCCGTGACGCTTCAAGGCGTCATGCCACTGTATTTTTCGGAAATACGGGAAGGCAGATGAGAGACGCAAATCCGTGAGCCAGGAGACCTGCCGTCAAAATATGAACCATCGTTACGGGCGGGGAAGCCCGGAGGAGGATTTTGTAATGTTATTTCATAACATTTCGTTTGCGTCCTATTACCGTTCTCCGTACAAGACGTCCCGCTGTTGCTGCGCGTTCTGACGCCTGCTGCTCTGGAATAAGTTTTACTTTCGACTGGAGAACACATGTTTCATTCTAGACGCCTGCCGGTTCACGCCGGCTTTCTGGCCACCGTGCTTTCGGTTTTGCCTGTGGTCGGCGCCAATGCCGCCGAAACCACCTATCCCCTGACAATCAACAGCTGCGGTCAGGAGATCACCTTCAAGCAGGCGCCCACCCGCACCGTTTCCGTTGGCCAGAGCACGACAGAGGTTCTTTACCTGCTTGGCGTTGCGGACAAGGTCGTCGGCACGGCGCTGTGGATCGGTCCGGTTCTGAAGGGCTACGAGGAGGCCAATGCCAAGGTCGAGCGACTGGCCGATAATGATCCGAGCTTCGAGGCGGTCGTCGGCAAGAAGCCGGACCTTGTCACGACGCAGTTCCAGTGGCAGATCGGTCCCGAGGGTGTTGTCGGAACGCCGGCGCAATTCGCCGAACTCGGTATTCCCGTTTATACCTCGCCTGCCGATTGCGTCGGCAAGGACAATTCCGGCGGTGGTGATGGTGTACGCAACACCGGCTTCACCATGGAGTTGATCTATCAGGAAGTCCGCGACCTCGCCAAAATCTTCGACGTGCAGGACCGCGGTGAAGAGGTCGTCGCCGACCTGAAGAAGCGTGAAGAAGCCGCCCGTGCCAAGATCGCCTCAGCCAATGGCAAGCTTTCCGCCGTCTTCTGGTTCTCGAGCGCCGAGCTGGATATCGATCCCTATGTCGCAGGTCGCAATGGCGCTCCCGGCTACATCATGTCCGCGCTGGGGTTAAAGAACGTCATCGAAAGCGATGAAGAATGGCCGACCGTCGGCTGGGAAACCATCGCCAAATCCAATCCGTCCATCATCGTCGCCGGCAAGATGGACCGCCGCCGTTTCCCCGCCGATGATATTGCCGTCAAGCTGAAGTTCCTCGCCACCGATCCCGTGGCCAGCATCATGCCCGCCGTCAAGGAAGGTCATGTGTTCGAGATGGATGCGCAGGCGATGAACCCGACCATTCGAACCATCGAAGGTATTGAAACGCTGGCCGAGGCGATTTCGGCCGCTGGCCTCGCCAAGTGAACCGTTTCACCACCCATCTTGGTAGGGCGGGGCTGGCATTTGCCGCGCTCGCCCTGCTGCTCGTCGCGCTGATGGCCGGGGCGGCCATCGGCGAGACTGCCATCCCTTTGGATGTTGTAGCAAAGACGATTGCCAACCGCGTTTTCCACGCGGGTTATCCGCTTGAACCGCTGGATGAAGGCATCGTCTGGAGTTACCGCCTCAGCCGCGCCGTTGTTGCCGCCTGCTGCGGGGCGTCGCTGGCGCTCGCCGGAGCAGTGCTGCAATCTCTTTTACGCAATCCGCTTGCCGATCCCTATATTCTCGGCATCTCCGCTGGGGCCTCCACCGGTGCCGTCGCCGTGGCACTTCTGGGCTTCGGCGCGGGCTTTCTGACGATGCCGGCGGGCGCACTCATCGGCGCTTTTGTCGCTTTTTCGCTGGTCAGCCTTCTGGCCGTGCGGGCGGGGCATGGCAACAGTGCCATCATTCTGGCGGGCGTTGCCGGTTCGCAGCTGTTCAACGCCATGACCTCCTTCATCGTCACCAAATCCGCCAATGCCGAACAGGCGCGCGGTATCATGTTCTGGCTGCTCGGCAATCTTTCCGGCGTGCGCTGGCCGGATGTCTGGCTGGCGCTACCGGTCAGCCTTGCGGGCCTTATCGTTTGTCTCTGGTACGCGCGGGCGCTCGATGCCTTCGCCTTCGGCGGTCAGGCCGCAGCCTCGCTCGGCATTCCGGTGCGCTGGGTCTATACCGTGCTGATCTCGGTTTCGGCGATCATGACGGCTGCGATGGTGTCGCTGGTCGGCTCCATCGGCTTCGTGGGCCTCGTCATTCCGCATGCTGCGCGCATCTTCGTCGGCGTTCGCCATGGTATCTTGCTGCCGGTGACAGCGCTGACCGGCGCGGTTTTCATGATCGTCGCGGATATTCTCTCTCGCATCGTCATTCCGGGCCAGGTGCTGCCCATCGGCGTCATCACCGCGCTCGTCGGCGCGCCCGCCTTTGCCTTCATCCTCGGGCAGAAGAGGGGGCGTTCATGAAACTGTCCGCCCACGACCTGCATTTCCATGCCGGCAATATCGACATCGTGCGCGGCGTTTCACTCGATGTCGGTTCCGGTGAGTTTCTCGGTGTCATCGGACCGAACGGTTCCGGCAAAAGCACGCTGCTCTCCATGCTGGCAGGCATTCGCAAGCCGCGCCGGGGTCACGTTACGCTCGGAGATGAACCGCTTGCCTCGCTGGGACGGCGAGACCTTGCTCGCCGGCTCGCCTTCGTTGAGCAGCAGGCTGAAACCACCGAACGCATCACCGCACGACAGGCCGTGGAGCTTGGGCGCACGCCCTACCTCGGGCCGCTTTCCGCCTGGTCGCAGCAGGATGACGCCATCGTTGACGCAGCACTCGCCAATGTGGATATGGCTGATAAGGCGGAGCGCAGCTGGCACCATCTTTCCGGCGGCGAACGGCAGCGCCTGCATATCGCCCGCGCGTTGACGCAGGAGCCGCATATCCTGCTTCTGGACGAGCCGACCAACCATCTCGACATAGGTCACCAGATCGGCCTGCTCGATCTGGTGCGCCGACAGGGCCTGACCGTTGTAGCGGCGCTGCACGACCTCAATCACGCCGCCATGTTCTGTGACCGCGTCGCCATCATGCACCGGGGCGAGATGATCGCGGTCGGTCCGCCGCGCGAGGTGCTGACACCGGCGACAATAGCCGCCGTCTTCGGGGTGGAGTGCGTGGTCACCACGGATGAGGGGGGCTTTTCCCATATTCGTTTTTTGCCGGCCCATGGGCGGGCCGAGCATCCAAGGAAAGTATTGGCACGATGATGACAGTCATTACGTTCGCAAGCTCTGCTGCAAAGGCCAGACGGTTTTGTGCCGCTGCCGCAATTGCCGTTTCGGCCGCAGGGTTTCCCCTTCACGCTTTGGCCGAGACCTTCGAGGTGAAGATGATGAACAGGGGCGAAAAAGGCCCGATGGTGTTCGAGCCCGATTTTCTCGAGATCGCCCCCGGTGACCGCGTGCGCTTCGTGCCGACCCACAAGAGCCACAATGCCGCGACCATTGACGGCATGGTTCCAGAAGGTGTCGAGGGTTTCAAGAGCCGGATCAATGACGAATTTGAGACCGGCTTTGAAAAACCGGGCTTTTACGGCATCAAATGCTCGCCGCATTATGGCATGGGCATGGTCATGCTGATCAAGGTCGGCGAGGCCACCCTGCCGCAGAGCTACCGGACTGTGGACGTGCCCCTCCGGGCAAAGCCAAGGTTCGAGGACCTCTTCGAGCAGGCGGAAAAATAAAGGTATACCGCCTCACCCCTTTACGGAAACACCCGGCTTCACCGCGCAGACCGCATAACGGTGCTGCAGCCCGCGCAGAATGCCTTTCAGCAGGCTGAAGTTTTTCGCCTGGGCGCGGTGAATGGCTTGAAGCTCCTGATCGATTGCAACAGGTTCGAAGCCAGCCGCACGCAACAGTGCCGCGACATCGCCGGCCCTTGCGCCCTTCGAAAAATAAACGCGGGAAAGAATGCTGTTGAAGGTATTTTCCGGGTCCGCCGGCTTGTGCGGCTGGTCCGGTTTGACGAGGCCGATGCTCTCCAGGCCGGTGGCCAGTTTCTTCACCAGCTTTTCGCGCCAGCCGGTATTCACGAAATCGCCGTCGACGATCAGAAGCCGCCCGCCAGGTTTCAGAACACGGAACCATTCGGCAAAGCTTGCCTGCGGGTCCACCAGCGTCCAGACCAGATGGCGGGTGATGATGACGTCGGCGCTTTCATCCGGCTCCATCGTATTTTCGGCATCGCCGACAAAAAAGCGGATGCTGCGCCCACGGCTTTTTGCCTTTTCCCGGGCAAGCCCCAGCATCGTCTCCGACCAGTCCATACCGGTGACCTGAAAACCGAGATCGTCCATCAGGTGCGAGATGACGCCGGTGCCGCTGGCAAGATCGAGCGCCTTGCGGCCCTCTCCGTGGCCGAGATGTTTCAAGATAAGCGCGTGCCAGGCCTCGCGCTCGTCTTGGGAGAAAATTTCATGTCCGGGGGAAAGGTCGAAAGTCGCGGCGCGGCCGGACCAATAGGATTTGATTTCGTCTCTCAGACTGTCGTTCTTGCCATATTGGGTAGTATCGATCATCGGCCTTAAACTCATATACCGGTCAGTTAAGAATGGCTCTAAAACATAAATGTTGACTAGTACAGTCAGAAAATAATACAGCCGCGCCAGTCAACACTGGAGAGCAATATCCGATGCGCATTTCAGCCAAATCCGCGGCACTTGCCCTTGGCCTTCTCGTATCCGCCGCATGGCCGGCTTTCGCCGAAAAGGTCACCGTCAAGGATGTGACGGGCCGCGATGTCGAAGTCAATGTGCCCGTTTCGCATGTGATCCTCGGCGAAGGCCGTCAGATCTATTTCCTGGCTGCGCTCGACAAGGAAAATCCTTTCCAGCACGTCGTTGGCTGGCGCGACGACCTGGCGAAAGCCGACCCGGAAACCTATGCAGCCTATCTCGCGAAATATCCCGAGATTGCCAAGCTGCCGACTTTCGGCGGCATGAAAGACGGCACCTTCGACATAGAACAGGCTGTCGCACTGAAGCCTGACGTGATCCTGATGAACATCGACGCCAAGACGGCGACCGAAGAAGCGGGCTATATCGAGAAGCTCGCCAAGGTAGGCATTCCGCTGGTCTACGTCAACTTCCGCGAAAAGCCGATGGAAAATACCGAGCCGAGCATGCGCCTCATGGGCCAGCTGACGGGCAAGGAAAAGATCGCCGAGGACTTCATCAAGTTCCGCGCCGACGCCATCGCCAAGGTGACCGATACGCTGGAAAAGGCCAATCCGAAGAAGCCCGTCGTGTTCATGGAGCGCGCCGGGGGGTACTCCGACGATTGCTGCATGTCTTTCGGCAACGAGAATTTCGGCAAGATGGTGGAGCTTGCCGGCGGCATCAACATGGCCAAGGACATCATTCCCGGCACCTTCGGCACCGTCAACCCGGAACAGATCATCGCCTCCAATCCAGAACAGATCATCATCACCGGCGGCAACTGGAACGGTTATGTTCCGGGCGGCAACTGGGTCGGCGTCGGTTATGGCGCGGATCTGAAGGAAGCCCATCGCAAGCTTGAAAACCTGACCAAGCGTCCGGCTTTCACCGGCGTGCAGGCGGTGAAGGACGGCAATGTCCACGCCATCTGGCATCAGTTCTACAACAATCCCTATCAGTTCGTGGCCATTCAGGAAATTGCCAAATGGCTGCATCCGGATCTCTTCAAGGACCTCGACCCCGAGGCCACCTTCAAGGAGCTGCATGCGCGCTTCCTGCCGCTTGACTACAAGCCCGGCTACTTCGTGTCGCTGAAGGACGGGAAGTAATTCAGGGACGGTGAAGGGGAGCGCCGTCCGATCGATGGATGAAGCCGCAGCGCTGCGGCTTCATCGTTCTGCTTAGGAACTCAGTGAGGATTTCTCATGCGGCTCAACGCTCTCAGGCATCTTGCGATGCTGGCATTTTCCCTTCTCGCCATGACGGCACATGCCGGGGATATTACCGACGTCGCCGGGCGCAAGGTCGAGCTGGACCTGCCGGCCAAGCGCATCATCGTCGGTGAGGCCCGCCAGGTGCACGTGATCGCTGCGCTCAAGGGCGACAAGACCTTCGATACCATCGTCGGCTGGCGTGACGATCTTCTCAAGAAGGATCCCGACAGCTATGCCGCTTATGTCGAGCGTTTTCCGCAGATCGAGAAACTGCCGCGTTTCGGCTATGTGCCGCAGGGCGATTTCAGCCTCGAAACCGCCATCACCCTTTCGCCAGATGTGATCACCCTCAATCTGGAGGCTGAGAAGTCAGCGAAGGAAAGCGGTTTTGAAGACAAGGCCGCCGCCGCCGGTATCAAGGTCATCTATCTCGATTTCCGCATCGATCCTGAAAAGAACAGCGAAGCCTCGGTTGAAATTCTCGGCAAACTGTTCGGCGCCGAAGAGCGTGCGAAGGAATTCATCGCCTATCGCCGCGCCGAAATCGCCCGCGTGACCGACCGGCTCGCCAGCGTCAAGGACCTGAAACGCCCGAACGTCTTCATTGAACGCGCCCCCGGCATTTCCGGCGAAAACAATTGCTGCCGCACTTTCGGACCGGTCAATTTCGGCGCGATGGTCGATCTCGCCGGCGGCCAAAACATTGCCGACGGCATCATCAAGACGACGTTCGGCGACCTCAATCCCGAACAGCTCGTGGTTGCCGATCCCGACCAGGTCATCGTCACCGGCTCCAACTGGGCAGCCGAATCCGACATCAACCAGTTCGTTCCGGTCGGACGCGGTGCGGATATGGTTCTCTCCCGTGAGAGACTTGCCAACCTGATGAAGCGCACGCCGTTTCCGGAGTTGAAGGCCGTGAAGGAAGGCAATGTCCATGCCGTCTGGCACCAGTTCTATGGCGCGCCCTACGAATTCTTCCCGATCCAGCAATTCGCCAAGTGGTTTCATCCCGATCTCTTCGCCGATCTCGATCCGGAAAGGAATTTTGAGGAGTTTCACCGCAAATTCCTCCCCATCACCTACAAGCCGGGCTATTTCGCCTCGCTCGACAAAGGTTTGAACCAATGACGTCGCTGAATGAAAGCGCAGTTGGCATAAGTGGGCGCGATCAATATCGCGCTCTTGCCGCGCGCAGGATCATTATCCTTTTCGGACTTTTTATCGCGCTGTGCTTCAGCCTGGCCGCAGACATGGCGCTCGGCCCGGCCCGCTACACGCTATCAGAGGTTCTGGCGACCATTGCCGACCCGGCGGCGGTCGGTAACCAGCTTCGGGTGGTGATCTGGGACATTCGCATGCCGATCGCGCTGATGGCGGTTACTGTCGGAGCGTCGCTTTCTGTTGCCGGCGCACAAATGCAGACAATTCTGTCCAACCCGCTTGCAAGCCCTTTCACACTCGGCATTTCCGCCGCCGCAAGCTTCGGCGCGGCGTTGGCGCTTGTCGGCGGCGTGGCGATCTTTCCGGGAGCCGTGCAGTATATGGTGCCCATCAACGCCTTCATTATGGCGATGATTGCGGCTCTCTTCATTCATTTCGCCTCAACGATGCGCGGCGTAACGGTGGAAACCATCGTTCTGCTCGGCATCGCGCTGGTTTTCACCTTTAATGCGGCGCTGTCCCTGCTCGAATATCTGGCGTCCGAACAGGCGCTCGCTGCCGTCGTGTTTTGGACAATGGGCAGCCTTACGAAAGCGACTTGGGAAAAGGTTTACATCACCGGCGCCATTCTCCTCGTCACCGTGCCGCTGTTCATGCGCAATGCCTGGGCGTTGACGGCGCTGAGGCTCGGCGATGACAAGGCGGCCAGCATGGGCATCAATGTGCGCCGTCTGCGGTTGTCGACCATGCTGACGGTCAGTCTTCTGGCGGCGATTCCTGTTTCTTTTGTCGGCACCATCGGCTTCGTCGGGCTGGTCGGTCCGCATATCGCCCGTATGGTTGTCGGTGAGGACCAACGCTTCTTCCTGCCCGGTTCTATTATCTGCGGGGCTCTGCTTCTGTCGGCTACCTCGGTCATCAGTAAAATCCTCATTCCCGGCGCGATCCTGCCGATCGGCGTCATCACGGCGCTTGTCGGCGTTCCATTCTTCTTCGCGCTCATTTTCGGTAACAGGAGACGCGCATGGTAGCGCTCGCACTGAAAGATGTCGGCGCCGCCTATGGGCGCATCACGGTACTCTCCAAGGTTGGCATCGATACGCTGCAAAGCGGCAGTGTTACGGCCGTGATCGGCCCGAACGCGGCCGGCAAGTCCACGCTGTTCAAGCGCATCGCCAGCCTGATTTCCGGTCCGGGTCTGGTCGAACTGTCGGACACGGCGCGCGGCAACCGCGCCATCTGCTATATGCCGCAGGATACCGGCGCCAACGCCGTGCTGACGGTCTATGAATCCATACTTCTTTCCGCCAAGCAGGGCGGCGGCTGGCGGGTTCACGACGATGAGCTGTTCGAGATCGACGCCATTCTCAAGGCGCTGAAAATCCACGATCTGGCCTTCCGCGGGCTTGGCGAATTGTCCGGGGGCCAGCGACAGCTTGTGTCGCTGGCGCAGGCGCTGGCGCGCAAGCCGGAAGTGCTGCTGATGGACGAGCCGACCTCTGCGCTCGATCTTCACCGGCAGATCGAGGTCCTGGGTTTCGTCACCGATCTGGCGCAGAAGACCGGCATGATCGTGCTGATCGCCCTGCATGACCTCAACCATGCACTTCGTTATTGCGAAAATACGATGGTGATCGCGCGCGGTGAAATGGTGGTGAGCGGCAGCACGGAGGCGGTTATAACCCCGGAGATGCTGCGCGATATCTATCGCATCGATGCGCGTATCGAGCCCTGCTCGCAGGGTAGGCCGATGGTTATCGTTGACGGGGCCATCTGACAGGTCAAAGCCCGGCCGCCCTTGCTGCCGGGTCCGCTCGATGCGGCCTGCACAAATTCTTGATGATAATAGTCATGAAATATCTGTTCGAGCCATGGTTTGGATGCTAGAGCTTTGAACGGCAAAACTGCGCGGCCACTCGGCGGACGGCAGGTTTCGTCGATCCCCTCAAATTTCTCTCGGTTGAGACATGGGCATACGGGAAGATGACAAGCGTTATAACGCTTACGTCGCGCATAGGATCGACCTGATCAAATACGCCACCGTCATACTGGGGTCGCGGGCGGATGCGGAGGACGTGGTTCAGGAAGCGTTCCTGAAATTCGTTCCCGAGGCCTCCGGTAATCCCGCCAATCTCAAATCCTATCTCTTTCGTATCGTTCGCAATCTTGCCCTCGACAATCGCCGGCGCAGCCGCCAGGACATTCGCGAACGGCCGGACGATACGCCGTTCTGGGGTGTGCCGCAGGACAATGGCACGCCGGAGGAACACGCCCTTTTCTGCGATGAAGTCCGCCAGATGCGGACTGTTTTGGCCGGCCTGCCGGTTCAGGCAAGAGTGGCGTTGGAAATGCACAGATTCGGTGGTTACAATATGGAGGAGATTGCGCGTCACCTTGGCGTATCCGTGGCCAGCGCACACCGTCTGATCAAGGGCAGCATTGCCGCGATCACCAGAGAAATGAAGTAAATAGTCCCGATTGTCCCATCTTGTGAAAAAAATCTCTTCGTTAAACGTCTTTATAACAATGCAGAAGACGACGCTCCTGCTGCGCGCCCCAAAGGAACTGGCCCGGTTCAATGACCATTGATCCAGAGAAAAAAACTGAATTGCCGGCCGGTAAGGCGGAAGAGGCGGCCGACTGGTTGCTGCGTTTGCAGTCCGGCTCGGCGGAATCGCGGCTGAAGGCGGAATTTGAGCAATGGCTGGGGGCAGAGCCGGCAAACCGTCTCGCCTGGGAACGAACATGCAGGACGTGGCGAAACCTCGGACTGGTGGAGCCGGAATTCAAGAGCCTCTGGGAAGATGCCCCGCATCTGCCGGGCAAGGCCGCGATAAAGCCGCAGCGGCGGCGCTGGTCCGGGCGGCGCTATGCCGGCGCGGCCGTGGCGGCGGCCTCCCTCTGTCTTGCGGTGCTGTTCGTTCCGGCATTTTTCGTTCGCTTGCAGGCTGACTATCAGACCACCACTGCTGAAAGCCGCACGATCACCCTCGAAGACGGCAGCAAAGTGCAGCTCGCCGCCGCGAGTGCGCTTTCAGCGGATTTCACGGATGGCCGTCGCAATGTCACGGTGTTGAAGGGGGAAGCTTTTTTCGACGTGGTGCCGGATAAAACGCGTCCCTTCGTCGTGAAGGCAAAAAACCTTACCGTTCAGGTGCTGGGCACGGCTTTCGACGTCGACCTGACGGATGGAGTAACCCAGGTGGCGCTGGCGCACGGTTCCGTGGAGGCGTCCTTCCGTAATGCGCCGCCAACGCGGCTCGTGCCGGGCGAGATGCTGATCGTCGACGCTTCCGGCGCGATCCGCAAAGAGACCGTTTCCGTCGAGGATATTGGCGGCTGGCGCAACGGCGAACTCTATGTGGTCGATTCGACGATAGGCTCGGTCGTGGAGCAGATCCAGCGCTACCATCCGGCGTGGCTTACCATGGCCGACAAGCGACTTGCCGAGCAGAGAGTGACAGGGTTTTACGATCTGCGCGACCCGGATCGCGCGCTGGAAGCCCTGGTGGAACCCTATAAGGGCAAGGTGCATGCGATTGGGGACAGTGCCCGCATCATCACCCGTTTCTGAAACATTCCAAAACAAAAAATCATATTTATTTTCAGTGATTTATAAAATTTCTTCCGAAATCCTGAAAAAAATCGACGAGGCAATCGTCTTTTTGTTGAGTAATCCGGTCAAGATATATCCGGAGCGAAAGACAGGAAGACAAAAGCAATATGCGCCTCCAGACATGCAAGACCGGTTCAGGGGAAAAGGCAGCAAAGCGGGCTCGCAGGGCCGTGCTGCTGGCGACAACGGCGGTCATTGTTTCATTCGCGACGCCCGTTCTGGCCCAGACCGGAGCTGACGCCACCAATTCCCAGCGTCCAGGCGGCGAGCAGGGGGCGACGAGGCCATTCAATATTTCCGCCCAGTCGCTGTCGTCGGTCGTGGGTGCTTTCGGGCGACAATCCGGCCTTCAGGTCACGCTTGCCACGCCGGCGGCGGGCAATGTGCGCACCAATGCCGTCACCGGCAGTTTCACTGTGCGGGAGGCGCTGTCACGGCTGTTGGCGGGAACGGGCGTCAATTTCCGTATCGCCGGCAATGGCAGAACCGTCGTCATCGGCACGGGGCAATCGACCGTCGATCTTTCTGCGGCGGAGGGCACCACGGTTCTGGAAACCATTACCCTGACCGGCAAGACCGGGCGCAACTCCATTGCCGGTTCCGGTTATCAGGGGACGCCCGACTGGGTTTATGAAACGCCCGCCAGTGTCAGCGTGGTCGGCCGTGAGGCGATCCAGTCGGCCGGCGTGCGCAATACGCGCGATGTTTTCAACCGGGTTTCCGGTGTTTATGCCGGCGAGGGCAATGGCAGCTTCCCAACCGTTTCGCCGAATGTGCGCGGTTTGCAGGAAAGCGGCCGCGTGGTCGTCTCCATCGATGGCGCGCGGCAGAATGCGCAGCGTGGTGCGGCCTTCGGCGGCGCCACGAGCTACACCGCAAGCGCCGGGCAGGGTTATGTGGATGTCGCTTTCATCCGTGCCGTCGAGATCGAGAAAATAACCAATGCGCGGTCGGGTAATGCGGGCTCCCTGGGCGGCAAGGTCGAGTTCCGAACCGTCAGCGCCGACGATCTCATCGCCGAGGGTGAAAACAAGGGCGGGGAAGCGAATGTTTCCCGCGGCACCAATGGTTATGATTTTCAGGGCTCGGTTCTCGGCGCTGCTCGCTCGCCGGATGGTCCTCTCTCCTTCGTCGCCGGTTACAGCCGCACGATCATGGATGAATACAAGATCGGAACGAAGGGCGAGGCCCGCAGCACCGCGCTGACGATGAAGGATTTGCTTGGCCGCGACGGCTGGTCCACCTTCTTCAAGGGCGAAGGCGACTTCGGCGACGTGAAGGCTTCGCTCTCCTGGATGCATCAGGAGAATGACTTCGTTCAGGGCGCATCTGAGGTGATCGACCGGGAAAGCGTGCGAAACGACAGCGTCGTCGCGAAGCTTGACTGGGACCCGGAGAGCGAACTCATCGACTTCAAGTCATCGCTGTGGCTGAACGATAATATGACGCATGAACTGCGTGCGGCGCGCAAATATGCGGTGGAGACGAACCTCGATATGGGCCTGCGCAGTTTCGGCGGCAGCCTGGAAAATACCAGTCGCTTTGATACGGCGGCGGGCGCGCTCAGTCTGAACTATGGGGCAGAAGCCTTCCGGGACATTGCCACATCCGTCGCGACAAGCGCCAAAATCGCCGAAAATCCCTCCTTCGCCAGCAGCTACACGTCATTCAGCCCTGCCGGGCGGCGCGACGTCGCCAGCCTGTTTTTGAATGGTGAGCTTGAGCCGGCCGATTGGATCACTCTGAGTGGAGGCGTGCGTTACGACTGGTCGCGCCTGAAAGGATCTGCGACCTATTATAGTGTCAAGGAATCGATAGTAACGACAAGTGTGCCTTGCGACCTTGTTCGCAATCACTATACGGCCCTGGAATACTTCAATCGGGTCTTTCTGCCTGCAAACTCCCCCATATGGGCATCCCGTTATAATATTTTTCTCGTCAGCATCTGGCCGCGGACCTCGGCCAACTGTATGCCGGGCACCGGTATAACCACCAATACGCCGGTCACCGAATATCCCTCGCATGAAGTCGATATCGATCGCACCTACAGCGCCTGGCTGCCCTCCGCCACCATCGAGCTGAAACCCGTCGACTGGTTCCGTCCTTACGTAAGCTATTCCCAGAGCCTGCGTCCGCCAACAATCCTCGAGGCATTTTTTGCCGGTGCGCGTCCGGGCGACAGCGCCGGATACGAATACGCTCCCAATCAGGCCCTGCGCGCCGAAAAGGCGACGACCTATGAAATCGGCGCGAATGTGAGCTTCGACGGCGTGCTGCTGGACGACGATTCCATTCGCATCAAAATGGCCGCCTTTCGTCGCGAGGTGAAGGACTATATCGCGCTCGGTTATCTCGTCACCGATCAGGTTCTCGACCGCACCTATACCAGCTTCGTCAATCTGGACGGCACGACCTATATGCGCGGGCTTGAATTCGAGGGCAATTACGACGCCCGCAATTTCTGGCTCGGCGGCTCGGCGACGCTTCTGAAGACGGAATGGCCTGAAAAGACGCAGGTTTTTTCCAACGGCACGACCACCACGACGGGCGAAATCGTCGCTTGGCCGGGCGATGTCGCGCCCAAGGTGAAGCTGACGCTCGATGGCGGCATGCGTTTCTTCGATGAGAAATTCTCGCTGGGCGCAAGGCTCAACCATGTCACGCCGACACAGTCGCGCACACTGGATACGGAAGGCAATCTGCGGGAGGTGACCGATCCCTATACCACGGTGGATCTCTACGGTTCCTATGCCTTCAACGACAAGGCCACGCTTCGCTTCGCTGTCAACAACCTGACGGACCGCAAATACATCCCGGCGGCAAGCGCCTACACGGCCCCGGGCCGCACCTTTATCGCGACGATGAACGTGAAGTTCTGAACCGTGGAAGAAATTCTCCGGGTTGGGGTTGCAGCCCGTCCCGGAGATGAAACGCCTTCGCTACAGGACGAAGGTACCTCTATTGGCCAGCAAAGGAGTACACCTATGGCTACCACAATTCAACTGACGCAGTCTTCCTCCGATCTGATCGGCTACCTCAACGGTTGGACGAGCGGTTTCGGTTCGACCTATGGTGCGTTCTACGACGCTCAGACCAGCTCTCTCGCCACCACCACCATCGATCCGAACACGACCTATGAGGCGTGGGGCGATGGCAGTTCCGGCGGCAAGGGCATCGTCATGAGCGGCGCTTTGCAGTACTCCCAGGGCAACCTGACGGGTTCGGTCGACAGCATCGTTCTGGGCGCCGGCTACAGCCAGTCCACCAGCGGCATCGCCGTCAGCCAGCAGGAACTGCTGATCGATCCCGACAGCGCCTATTCGCTTGCCGGCGCTCGCGATCTTCTCGATCTCGCCGTCTACCAGCTTGCCCGCTTCGGTTCGCTGGCCGGCTTCTATGATTACTTTGCAGCCACCGGCACGGTGATCGAGGACACGGCTGCCTCCAACACCCTGACCGGCTTTGCCGGCGCAGACACCTTCGTATTTTCCGGCGGCAACGACGTCGTAGCGGCCGGCCCGACCGGAACCTACGGCTATCAGGACGGTACCGATACGCTCGATGTTTCCGCCTGGGGTGCAACTTCGGTGGACGATTTGTTGTGGTATAATGATAACGGAAATGCCGTTATCCTTTCGGCCACAGACACGTCCGTCTCCGTCACACTGAATGGTGTCGATGCAAATGTGCTCGACGCGTCGGACTTCATTTTCGCCAGCGCATCGGCGCTTGCCGCGTAAAGGAAAATCAGGCTGTGGGCTTTCAAAACCACCAGCAGACGCCGCCGCAGTCCCTCACTGCGGCGGTTGTTTCGCCCCTTAAAAACACGTTTCTCGGCGTTGCGCTCGTCAGCGGCGTGGTCAATATACTCGCGCTCACTTCGCCGCTCTTCATGCTCCAGGTTTATGACCGGGTTCTGGCCAGCGGCAGTCTGCCGACGCTGGTCGGGCTCGCCATCCTCGCGCTTGGCCTTTACGGCTTTCAGTGCCTGCTCGATATCATCCGCGCTCGCGTTCTGATCCGTATCGGTGAAGATTTCGACTTGCGTTATTCCGGTAAGGTACATGATGCGGTCGTGCGCCTGCCGCTTGTCAACCGCATGCCGGGGGACGGTCTGCAGCCGCTGCGCGATCTCGACAATGTGCGCGGTTTTCTCTCCGGCACGGGGCCGACGGCCTTTTTCGATCTGCCTTGGATGCCGCTTTATCTCGGCATATGTTTTCTGTTTCATTTCTGGATCGGCGTGACGGCGCTTGCCGGCGCGATATTGCTTGTCTCCCTCACAATCCTGACCAACATCTTTTCGCAGAAGCCGATCCGCGACACCATGGTCGAGAATATGGCCCGCAACCGGCAACTGGAGGCTTCGCGCCGCAATGCCGAAGTCGTGCAGGCCATGGGGCTTGGCGGTAGGCTCGGAAAACGCTGGCAGAATTCCAACGAGGCCTATCTCGCCGCCAATCGCAAGGCGGGCGATGTGGCCGGCGGCCTTGGCAACATCGCGAAGTCTTTGCGGGTCGTGCTGCAATCGGCAATTCTGGCGGTCGGCGCGTGGCTCGTCATCAATCAGGAAGCTTCGGGCGGCGTGATGATCGCCAGTTCGATCATGATGGGCCGGGCGCTGGCGCCCGTCGATCTTGCCATTTCCAACTGGAAGTCCTTTGTGGCCGCCCGGCAGAGCTGGGCGCGGCTGAGGGAGCTTTTTGCACAGATGCCGGCCAATGCCGCCGCCATGGCCCTGCCGAGGCCTGAAAAGGATTTGCGGGTCGAAAACGTCACCATCGTTCCGCCGGGAGAAAGAAAACCAACCGTCACCGGACTTGGCTTCATCGTGACCGCTGGAAACGCGCTCGGCGTTATCGGCCCCTCCGGCTCGGGCAAATCCACCCTGTCGCGCATTCTCACCGGCGCTTGGATGCCTGCGGCCGGCAAGGTACGGCTGGACGGTGCAAGTTTCGAGCAGTGGGACCGTGAGGCGCTGGGCCGCCATATCGGTTATCTGCCGCAGGGCGTGGAGTTGTTCGATGGCACGATCGGCGAGAATATCTCCCGTTTCGAGGATAATCCCGATCCTGACGCCATCATCGCGGCGGCCAGGGCTGCGGGCGCGCATGAGCTGATCCTGCGTTTCGAAAAGGGTTATGACAGCGATATCGGCGAGGCGGGTTCGGCGCTGTC
The DNA here is from genome assembly GCF_027498475.1 of Agrobacterium salinitolerans. Classification (NCBI taxonomy): domain Bacteria; kingdom Pseudomonadati; phylum Pseudomonadota; class Alphaproteobacteria; order Hyphomicrobiales; family Rhizobiaceae; genus Agrobacterium; species Agrobacterium salinitolerans. The sequence continues at coordinate 250,895 of NZ_JAPZLN010000002.1, forward strand.
CGCCGGGCAGCGCCAGCGCATCGGCCTTGCCCGCGCGCTATACGGCGATCCCTTCATCGTGGTGCTGGACGAACCCAACGCCAATCTCGATGCGGAAGGCGAAGCCGCCGTGGTCAAGGCGATTTCCTCGGTCAAGGCGCGGAGCGGGATTGCCGTCGTCGTCGCCCACCGGCCGAGCGCCATCGGCGCTGTCGATTTCATTCTGATGATGGAAGAGGGGAGGATGAAGGCGTTCGGCCCGCGAGATGAGGTGTTGTCGAAAGTCCTGCGCGTTCCGCAGGCGCAGTCGGGCAAGGGATTTACCGCATCCGCCCAGACCATCTCGCCGCTGCGCGTCGTCGCCAATACCCAGCCTCACGCGCCGGTGCTGGAAGACGTCCGTGAAGAGAACAGCCAGGAAGGGGATGCGGATGTCAAACATTGACCGGCGCAGCCATGTGTCCCGCTCCATCCGCAAACATCTCGTTGCCGGCCTTGCTGCGGGCGTAGCGCTGCTGGCCGGTGTCGGCGGATGGGCTGCTACGACCAATCTTGCCGGCGCGGTTGTCGCCTCCGGTCATCTGGTGGTGGATTCCTACACGAAGAAGGTGCAGCATCCGAGCGGCGGTGTCGTCGGCGAAATTCTGGTGAACGAAGGCGATAGAGTGAAGGCCGGCGATGTGGTCATGCGCCTTGATGCGACCCAGACCCGCGCCAATCTCGCCGTCGTGACCAAGCGTCTGGATGAGCTGAATGCGCGCATGGCAAGGCTGGAGGCCGAGCGCGACGATCTGCCGGAACTCGTCTTTCCGCAGGCGTTGATGGCGCGAAAAGACGATGCCGATGTCGCCTCCGCCATGCGCAGCGAGACCAAGCTGTTCGAATTCCGCAAATCCTATCGCCAAGGGCGCAAAGCACAGCTTTCCGAGCGTATCACCCAGTTCGAACATGAGATCGAAGGGCTGAAGGCGCAGGAAGTCGCCTATGATAACGGCCTTGCCGTGCTGGAGGCTGAAATCACCTCGCAGAAATCCCTGCTTGAACAGGGTGTCGTGTCCGTGCAGCGGCTGAACAGCCTGCAGACGCAGGCCGCGACATTCGGCGGTGAGCGCGGCGAGAAAATCGCCTATCAGGCGCAGACGGCGGGGCGCATCACCGAAACCAGGCTGCAAATCCTGCAGATCGATCAGGAATTGCGCACCGAGGTCGGGCGGGAACTGCGCGAGATACAGGCCCAGATGGGCGAATTCGTCGAGCGCAAGGTTGCCGCCGAAGACCAGCTGAAACGCATCGACATTGTCGCGCCGCAATCAGGCGTGGTGCATGAAATGGCCGTGCACACCGTGGGGGGCGTGGTGACGCCGGCGGATCCGATCATGCTCATCGTGCCTGACGGAGACGAGCTGGCGCTGGAGGTGCAGATCGTGCCCAAGGATATCGATCAGCTTCAATTGGGGCAAAAGGCGATGCTGCGCATGACCGCATTCAACCAGCGCGTCACGCCGGAACTGGAAGGCCATGTCAGCCGCATCGCGGCGGATATCACCACCGATCAGCGCAGCGGTCTCTCCTATTATCTGGCGCGGATTTCCGTACCGGTCTCCGAGCGGCGGAAGCTGAACAATGCGCCGCTGGTGCCGGGCATGCCGGCCGAGGCCTTCATTCAGACCAGCGAAAGAACGGCGCTGTCCTATATCGCCAAACCGCTGACCGACCAGATCAGTCGCGCCTTCCGGGAGGAATAGGGTTCGGAACCCGGCTTCCGGACGTTACCTACCTTCGCCAAAGCGGAAGCCGGCAAACCCTTTCGTCTGAGTGGGGATCGCCCAGACGCCACCTGAAAATGGCGCTTTGTGCAGTCGGTCCTCGGACATGTTGTGGCGGTGGGATGTCAGGAAAAGAGTACTGAAATCCGTTCCCCCGAAGCAGAACATCGTGGGGTGGGGCACTGGGGCTACTATCACGTCCGCCAACGCGCCGTCGGGCGTGAAAACGTTGAGCAGGCCGGCCGACACGCCTGCGCTGTAATAGTTGCCGCTGCTATCGAGGCAGCCGCCATCGGGCCTTCCAGTCTCTTCCGTCATCTGGGCCACCAGCACGCCCTCATCGAAGCTGCCGTTCCGGCTGTCGAAATTTCGCCGACGTATCCATTTCTGAACGGAATCGCTCTGCCACATGATCGATCCGTCCTCGGAGAAGGCGAGCCCGTTCGGGCATGTCAGCCCCGTCTGAATACGCTCGGCGTTCTTTTCGGTGATCCGCCACAGTTCGCCATGGGGCTCCATCTCTGGGAGCGGGACATTGTGCATGGTTCCCACCCAGAAAGCGCCGTCGGGGCCGATCCGCCCGTCGTTCAGCCGGCAGGGGATGCCTTTGGGCGCAGGAATGGAATGGAGGAGGCGCGTTTCGCCGCTATCAGGATTGAGAATGATAACATCCATGCCGCAGGCGATGACGAGATCGCCGTTCTGACAAAGTCCAAGGCTCGATACGGTGTGGGGGAACGACCATTCGCGATAACGCCCGGGCTCGAGCGCTGCGGACCGCACCGTCCCGCCGAGAATATCGCACCAGAAAAGCACCTGTCGCCGCTCGTCCCAAACAGGAGATTCCGCAAGTGTGCTCATCGTGTCGCAAAGAAGTTCCGCCTGCGACATGGCAAGCGTGTGTCCGGGGTTTGCCGTATTCATGATGCTCGAACCGTTGAAAAAATGCCGCGGAATTATTCGAAGTAGTCCTGATGGTTCTCGAAAACTTGTGAGAGAATGCCTAGGACGCGTCTCAGGTGCTTTTGCAGACAATCCGTCGCGCGGGCGTCGTCACCCGCCCTGATTGCGTCGTATACCGCCTCATGTTCGGAAAGCAGCCGCGCCATATGCGCCTCATCGGTGATGGCTAGGGCGCGCAAACGATCCAGCCCCGCCTTCTCGCGGATCAACAGAGATTCCAGCCTTTCGAGGCCCGTTGCGGCGGCAAGCGCGCTGTGAAACTGGTCGTCATGGATGCGGAAAGCTTTTCTGTCGCCGTTGCGCATCGCCGCCCGCTGGCCATTCAGCGCATGCTCGATCTCCTGCTCGGCCTCCGGCGCCAGGCCAATCTGGCAAAGCCTGCGCACTGCGGCCACTTCAAGCGCCTCGCGGATGAATTGCGCGCTACGGATGTTCTTTTCCGATAGTCGCGAGACATAGGTTCCACGGCTTGGCAGCGTGACGATCAGGCCGTCGTCGCGCAGGCGGCTCAGCGCCTCGCGTACCGGCGTTCGGCTCGAATTGAACGACTGTCCAATCTCGTTTTCAGAGACGGCTTGCCCGGGAAAAAGCTCCCGCGAGAGGATGGCTGATTTCAGCGCGGAGTAAATCTGGTCCACGACCGGACGGTTGAGGTCCAGCCGCTCCATCGTCGGCACGCCTGTTACAGGAATTTTCGGCATGTACCCTCCACTGTTCTCATAACCGGTATACCGGAACACAAGTCTGTTGACAACCGGCATACCGGTATGCAAATGATCGCGCATTGGGAAGGAGGCTCCCGAAATGCAAAATATCAAGACCTGTGTCATCGTTGGCGCCGGAATGGTGGCGAAGACGCATGTGCTTGCCTGCGCGGCAAGCCCGGAAAAAATTCGCCTGAAGGGCATCGTCGATGGTGGTTCCGGCCGCGCCAAGGCACTGGCTGCCGAGGCGTCGAAACATACCGGATACGCGGTGGCGGTTTATTCCTCCGTCGACGAAGCGACGCGCGATGCGGATGTCGATTTCGCCATTATCGCCACGCCACCCAATGCCCGCATCGATATTGTCGGAAAACTGGCGCAGGCTGGCAAACACATCCTGATGGAGAAGCCGGTCGCTCGCAATACGCGGGAAGCCGAGGGTCTCGTCGCCCTGTGTCGTGACGCGGGTGTCGCGCTCGGCATCATCTTCCAGCACCGCATGCGGGCCGCATCGCAAAAAGCGCGCGAGCTTGTGGATGGCGGAACGCTCGGGATGCTCGGCCTCTGCGAAATCTCGGTGCCCTGGTGGCGCGCGCAATCCTATTACGACGAACCGGGTCGCGGCACGCTGGCGCGCGATGGCGGCGGCGTACTGATCTCCCAGGCAATCCATACGATTGATCTGGCCTTGAGCCTGACGGGGCCGGTCGCCCGTGTTCAGGCGATGGCTGCAACGACGCGTTTCCACCGCATGGAAACCGAAGATTACGTGTCTGCGGGCCTGCGTTTCAGGAATGGCGCTGTCGGCTCGCTGGTGGCAAGCACCGCAAGCTTCCCCGGGGCTGCGGAATCGATCCTCCTGCATTTCGACAATGCCAGCCTGCGGCTCGCCTCCGGCCTGCTGCATGTCGACTGGCGCGATGGCCGGCAGGAAACCTTTGGCGGCGCGGCCGCTGGCACGGGCGGCGGCGCCGACCCCATGGCTTTCACGCATGAATGGCATCAGGGCGTTTTCGATGATTTCGCAGACGCCATCTCTTCAGGACGCCCGCCGGTCGTCACCGGCGAAGCGGCTCTTTTGTCTCACAGATTGATCGACGCGATCATCAACTCGGCCGACACCGGCAAGGAAGTGGAACTGCAGGATGAGTAAAGCAATCAAGTTCGTCGCTCTTGGTATTGAGCATCGGCATATTTTCGGCATGGCCCAGAACCTGCTGGATGCCGGCGCCGAATTTGCCGGCTGGTGGACAGAAGGCGAGCCCGATGTCGTGGAAGGCTTCGTCAAGCGCTTCCCGAATGTGCCGCGCGCAGCATCGAAAGAGGCGCTGCTGGCCGACGGCACCGTCGATCTCGTCGTGATCGCCGACATTCCCTCCAAGCGCGCCGATCTCGCTATCGCCGCCATGGAAGCCGGCAAGGATGTCATGTCCGACAAGCCCGGCTGCACCACCTTCGAACAGCTCGATCGCCTTCGTCAAACCGTGGCAAAGACCAAGCGCATCTGGACCGTCGATTTCTCGGAGCGTTTTGAAGTGCCGAGCGTGACCAAGGCGGCTGAACTCGTTGCCCAGGGCGCCATCGGCCGCGTCATCCAGACCGTCGGCCTCGGCCCGCATCGTCTGAACCGCCAGATCCGCCCGACATGGTTCTTCGAGCGTGAAGCCTATGGTGGTATCCTCACCGATATTGCCAGCCACCAGATCGATCAGTTCATGTTCTTCACGGGTTCGACCGAGGTTGAGATCGTGTCCGCCACCGTCGCCAATTACGCCAACCCCGGCGATCCGGGTCTTCAGGATTTCGGCGAAGTTGTGCTGCGCGGCGACAAGGGCCACGGCTATATCCGCGTCGACTGGTACACGCCCGATGCGCTGCCGACCTGGGGTGACGGCCGCCTGACCATCCTCGGCACCGAAGGTTACATCGAACTGCGTAAATATGTGGATGTCGGCAATACCGAAGGCACGGACCGCCTCGTTCTCGTCAACGGCGACCGCTGCGAGTATATTGATGCTTCCGGCGCCGGTCTGCCCTATTTCGCCCGCATCTGCGACGATATCCGCAACCGCACGGAAACGGCGATGACGCAGGAACACGTCTTCAAGGTCTGCGACCTCTCGCTTCAGGCGCAGGCCAAGGCTGAGGGAGCCTCGAAATGATCGGTGTTGCCATCATCGGCGCCGGCATCGGCGCCCAGCATCTGAGCGGTTATCGGGCGCTGCCCAAGCGCTTCGTCGTCAAGGCGATCTGCGATCTCGATCTGGAGCGCGCGCGCTCCGTCGCCGGCGATGACACCTCCATTCGTCTGACCACCGATCTCGATGAGGTTCTGGCCGATGAGAGCATTCAGCTCATCGACGTCTGCCTGCCGCCACACCTGCATTTTCCTGTCACTCTGAAGGCGCATGCGGCGGGCAAGGATGTGGTGTGCGAAAAGCCGCTGGTTCGCTCTCTGGAAGAGGCCAATGCGCTGATCGAGTCCGTCAAGAAGACCGGACGCGGTGTATTTCCCGTCTTCCAGTACCGTTTTGGACATGCCATGCGGCAGTTGCGGGCGCTGATCGATGCCGGTCTTGCGGGCAAGGCCTTTGTCGCAAGCTCGGAAGTTCACTGGAACCGTGGCGCCAGCTATTACGACATCCCGTGGCGCGGCACCTGGAAGGGTGAGTGCGGCGGCGCGATCCTCGGTCACGCCATCCACGCCCATGATCTTCTCTGCCACGTCCTCGGCCCGGTCGAGGAAGTTTTCGCCATGGCCGACACGCGCGTCAACACCATCGAAACCGAAGATTGCGCAGCACTCAGTTTCCGCATGAAAAGCGGCGCGCTGGCGACCAGCTCCGTCACGCTCGGTGCAGCAGAAGATACGTCCCGTCTGCGTTTCTGCTTCGAAGGCTTCACCGCCGAGAGTGGCACGCTTCCCTATCGCCCGGCCGAAGACACATGGCGTTTCATCGCCCGTGCACCCACCACGCAGGACCAGATCGATGCCGTTCTGGCAAAGGTTGCCGACGGCGAAAACGGCTTTGCCGGTTTTGTCGAAGCCATTGCCGACGCGATGGAAGGACGCGGCGGCAAGGAAGTGACGGTCAATGACGGCCTGCAGTCCATAGAACTCGTTACCGCCATCTATCGCTCGGTACGGGAAAGAAAGCCGGTCCGCCTGTCCGACGCCGCAGAAGGTGAATGGATCAAAGGCTGGGCTCCGCACGCATCCGCCAACGCATAATCATCTAAGGGAGGAAAAGAGATGATCGGTAAATACAGCATGGCATTGGCGCTCGCCATTGGCGCGGCGTCCTTTGCAGGCGCCGCCCAGGCGGCCGAGGAAGTGCGCTTCACCTGCGCTTATGACGGCAATGGCTGCGAAATCCTGAAGGACATTCTCGCCCGTTACGAAAAGCAGCATCCGGACGTGAAGATCGTTACTGACATTGTGCCCTACAAGGCGTTGCTGGAAGGCCTGCCCGTACAGCTCGCCGGCGGCAGCGGGCCGGATTTCGCAACCGTGACCGACCTCGGCGGCCTCAACCGCTATTATCTCGATCTCACGCCCTATGTGGACGCGAAATATTGGGAAGACAATTTTTCCAACGTGCTGAAATGGTACCGCAGCGGCCCCGACGACAAGGGCATCTACGGCATGCATACCCAGCTCACCATCACCGGCGCTTTCATCAACCGTACCCTGTTCGATCAGGCTAACGTCGCCGTACCCGGCAAGGATGCAACGCTGGACGATTGGGCGAAGGCTGCCAATGCCGTCGCCAAGGCAACCGGCACACCTTACCCGATGGCCATCGACCGTTCCGGCCATCGGATCGCCGGCCCGGCCATTTCCTATGGCGCGAAGATTTTCGATGCCGACGGCAAGCCCATCCTGGTCGATGAAGGCTTCACGACGTTCGTGAAGAAATTCGTCGAATGGAACAAAGACGGCACCATGGCGCGTGACGTCTGGGCCGGGCAGGGCGGCAATACCTACCGCGACGCCGCGCAGGAATTCATCAACGGCCAGCTGGTTTATTATTATTCCGGCAGCTGGCAGACCGCGCGCTTCGACAGCCAGGTGGGCGATGCCTTCGACTGGGAAGTCGTGCCGCAGCCCTGCGGTGGCGCCGCCTGCACGGGCATGCCGGGCGGTACCGGCATCGTCGGCTTCAAGCAGACCAAGAACCCGAAGATCGTCGCCGATATCCTGAACTTCCTCGCTCAGGACGAGAATTATCTCGACTTCACCGTTCGCACCCGCAACGTTCCGGCCCACAAGGCCGTGGCCGACAAGGGCGTGACCTATACCGGTGCGACGCCTGCGACGCAGAAGGCCATGAATGCCTGGCTGGACCAGATTCCCGGCCTCAGCCCGATTGCCTATGCCTATCAGGGCTACAAGAACAATCGCGCCATGTTCAACATCTCCGTCCAGCGCATTACGCAGGCCATCGTCGGTGAGAGCACCGTCGATGAGGCCATGGCCCGTGCGAAGACGGACCTCGAGGAAGCGTTGAAACAGGCGAAGTGATCCATCGCCTTCCGGCGCGGCGCATGCCGCGCCGCGCCGGATCGAAGGAGGACCCTCATGTATAAATTTCTTGCGCCCGTCATGGGCATCGTCGAACTGCCCTTTGCCTTCCTGCAGAAGGTTCTTGGCCACCGGCGGATTGCGTGGGTGTTTCTGACACCCAACCTGATCCTGTTTGCGGTCTTCGCCTTCCTGCCGATCCTGCTGAACATGGCCTATTCCGTGACCGGCAGCGAACACATATTGCTTTCCGAGCGCCCTTCGGTGGGCGGCGAAAACTTTTCGGTCCTTCTTTCCTGTCAGAATTATCTTGATCCCAATTCCTGTGCGCGCGACCTGTTCTGGCGCTCCGTCTGGAACACGCTGTTCTTCGTCGTGCTGCAGGTGGGTTTCATGGTTGGATTCTCGCTGATCACGGCCATCGTGCTTAATCGCGATATCCGCGCCCGTGGCTTTTTTCGCGCGGTCTTCTTTTTCCCGGTTCTCTTGTCACCCGTCGTGGTCGCGCTGATCTGGAAGTGGATTCTCCAGCGTTTCGGCGTTCTCAATGCGGCGATGGAGGGGCTCGGCCTCGGTTCGGTGGACTGGCTGCTCGAGGCCAACCTTGCCTTCGGCTGGTCGGTCTTCCTGTCGGTCTGGGCGCATATGGGCTTTTACACGCTCATTCTCCTCGCCGGCCTGCAGGCGATCCCGCGTGACGTCTACGAGGCGGCGCAGCTGGACAAGGCAAGCCCATGGCGCATCTTCCGGCGCATTACCCTGCCGCTGCTTGCGCCCACCATGCTTGTCGTTCTCGTCCTGTCGGTCATCAAGGGCGTGCAGACTTTCGATGAAGTCTTTGCCTTTACCGGCGGTGGTCCGGGTTCGGCGACGACCTTCATCATTCAATTCATCTATCAGACCGGCTTTGCCGGGACGCCCCGGAATTTCGGACTTGCGGCCGCCGCTTCGCTGCTGCTCGCCGTGGTGCTCGTGGTGCTGACCGCCCTGCAATTCCGGGCAAACAGGAGCAAGGTCGATGGCTAGGATTGGCGCATTTCTGACCCGTACCCGCGGCCGCAACGGCAAGCTGCACTGGACCGACTGGCTGTCCTACGCCTATCTCGGCGTGGCCGTGCTGATGATGTTCGGCCCCGTCGTCTGGCTGGTGCTCTCCTCGTTCAAGACGGAGGCCGACCTTCAACGCTTCCCGCCGCGCCTTCTGCCCTATAGCCAGGAAACCGTGGCGGTTGATGGGCAGGCAGCGCCGCTGCCGGCCTATGTCGACAAGGATGGCCGCAAGCTCGGCATGATCAGGCGCATCGGCCTCGTGGCCCAGGTGGTTGACCCGGCCAAGCCGACCGAAGTCCTGAAGATGCCGTTCAACGAGCTGAAACCGGCTGAAAAGGTGGCGCTGGCGACGGAAAACTACACCGAGCTTTTCCAGCGCTTCAATTTCCCGCTCTATTTCTGGAACTCGACCTTCATCACGGTGACGTCGACACTCATCATGCTGATCGTCAATTCCATGGCCGCGTTTGCGCTCTCGAAATATCAGTTCAAGGGCAGGGGCGTGGTGCTAGCGCTGGTTGTCGGCACATTGATGATCCCGCAGACGGTGGTGCTGGTGCCGCTGTTTCTCATCACCAGCCAGCTTGGCATGATCAACAGTCTCTGGGGCGTCATCATTCCCGGTGCCGCGACACCCACGGGCGTTTTCCTGCTGCGGCAATACATGCTGACGATACCCGATGAAATCCTCGATGCGGCGCGCATGGACAAGGCGAGCGAGTGGAAAATCTACTGGCGTATCATCCTGCCGTTATCGGCTCCGGCGCTTGCCGTTCTGGCGATCCTTGCGATCATGTGGCGCTGGAACGACTTCCTCTGGCCTCTCATCGTGCTGACCCGCAACGACAACTTCACCCTGCAGCTGGCGCTCAACTCCTTCCAGGGGGAGATGACGACGGAATGGAGCAACCTTCTGGCCATGACCGTGCTGACGCTTGCGCCCATCGCGCTGGTCTTCATGTTCCTGCAAAAATATATCGCCACCGGCATTGCGTCCACGGGCGGCAAATAATCCTCAGGGAGGAAATACGACAATGGCAAGTATTCAGCTTCGTCAGGTCAAAAAGACATATGGCGCCCTCGATGTCATCAAGGGTATCGATCTCGATATCAAACATGGCGAGTTCTGCGTCTTCGTCGGCCCATCCGGCTGCGGCAAATCCACCCTGCTGCGCATGATCTCGGGTCTCGAGGAATTGACAGGCGGCGATATCTTCATCGGCGGCGACGTGGTCAACACGGTGCCGGCGGCGGATCGTGGCCTTGCCATGGTGTTCCAGTCATACGCGCTTTATCCGCATATGACGGTGCGCGAAAACCTGTCTTTCGGCCTTGAGAATATCGGCACCCCCAAAAAGGAAGTCGCCGAGAAGATCGCTCAGGTAGCGAAGATGCTGCAGATCGACCAGCTGCTGGAGCGTCGCCCCAAGGACCTGTCGGGCGGCCAGCGCCAGCGCGTCGCCATCGGACGCGCCGTGGTGCGCGAGCCGCGCGTGTTCCTCTTCGACGAGCCGCTTTCCAACCTCGATGCGGAACTGCGCGTCGATATGCGCGGCGAAATTTCCAGCCTGCACCGGCGTCTCGGCAACACCATGATCTACGTGACGCATGATCAGGTGGAGGCCATGACCATGGCCGACAAGATTGCTGTTCTGCGTGCCGGCAAGCTTGAACAGTTCGGCGTGCCGCTCGATCTCTACAACCGCCCGGCCAATATTTTCGTGGCAGGCTTCATCGGCTCGCCGAAGATGAATTTCTTTGCGGGCGAAGTGACTTCGGACGCAACGCCTGCTCTCAAAATCGCGACGGGCGAGACTATCCCGCTGCCGCAGACCGGCTTTGCCTATAAGCCCGGTCAGAAGGTGACGCTCGGCGTCCGCCCGAACCATGTGGAGCCGGGCGAAGGCGGTGCGTTGACGATGTCAGTACGCACCGCAGAGCAGCTGGGCGGCGAGTCCTATCTCTACGGTAATCTGGGTGACGGCACCCCGGTGACGCTGCATCTTTCCGGCCAGACCTCGACATCGGCGGGCGAAGTCATCCGCCTCTCCGCACCGCTTCAACACGTCCACCTTTTCGATACGACGAGCGGGCTGACGCTCCGGCAGGACTGACAGCCTTTGGCGCAACCCGCAACGCAGGACCATTGACATGACCGATAAAAAACTCCGTTCCGACCGCTGGTTCGCACCCGACGACCTGCGCAGCTTCGGCCACCGCTCGCGCATGATGCAGCTCGGTTATGCGGAGGAGGATTTTGTCGGCAAACCCGTCATTGGTATCCTCAACACCTGGTCGGAGCTCAACACCTGTCATTCGCATTTCCCTGAAAGGGTGAAGGATGTGAAACGCGGCGTGCTGCAGGCGGGCGGTTTCCCGGTCGAAATGCCGTCGCTCTCGGTGGATGAGAGCTTCACCAAGCCGACATCGATGCTTTACCGCAACATGCTGGCGATGGAGACGGAGGAGATGATCCGCTCGCATCCGCTCGACGGCGTGGTGCTGATGGGCGGTTGCGACAAGACGACGCCCGGCCTCGTCATGGGTGCAATCTCAGCCGGTGTGCCGATGATTTATCTGCCGGCCGGCCCGATGCTGAGCGGAAATTATGCCGGCAAGGTGCTGGGCTCGGGTTCGGACGCCTGGAAATATTGGGATGAGCGACGCGCAGGCAATGTCACGGACGAGGAATGGCGTGGCGTGCAGGGCGGTATTGCCCGTTCTGCCGGTGTGTGCATGACGATGGGTACGGCCTCGACCATGACGGCCATTGCCGACGCGCTCGGCATCACCCTGCCGGGTGCCTCCTCCATCCCGGCAGTCGATTCCGAACATCAGCGCATGTCCGCAGCCTGTGGCCGCCGCATTGTCGAGATGGTGTCGGAAGACCTGACACCGAACCATATCCTGACGGCGGCAGCGTTTCGTAATGCCGCCATTGTTGCGATGGCGACCGGTTGTTCCACCAATGCCGTCGTGCACCTCATCGCCATGGCGCGGCGCGCCGGTGTGCCGATGACGCTGGACGAGCTGGACGAACTTGGCCGCGTTACCCCGCTCATTGCCAATGTCCGCCCCTCGGGCAAGGACTATCTGATGCAGGACTTTTTTTACGCCGGTGGCCTGAGGGCGCTGATGAAACAGCTGGAAAGTCGTCTTGACTGTTCCGTGCTGACCGTGACCGGCCGTAGCATGGGCGAAAATCTCGAAGGCGCGAAAGTCTATAATGACGACGTCATCCGCTCGCTCGACAATCCCGTCTATGCGGAAGGCTCGCTCGCGGTCCTGCGTGGCAATCTCTGCCCCGACGGCGCCGTGATCAAGCCTGCCGCCTGCGATCCCAAACTGCATGTCCATCAAGGTCCGGCGCTGGTGTTTGACAGCTACCCGGAAATGAAAGCCGCCATCGACGATGAGAACCTCGATGTGACGCCTGACCATGTGCTGGTGCTGCGCAATGCCGGACCGCTTGGCGGCCCCGGCTTTCCGGAATGGGGCATGTTGCCCATTCCCAAGGCGCTGATCAAAAAAGGCCATCGCGATATGCTGCGCATTTCCGATGCACGCATGTCCGGCACGTCCTACGGTGCATGCGTACTGCATGTCGCGCCGGAAAGCTTCGTCGGCGGTCCCTTGGCGCTTCTGAAAACCGGCGATATCGTGCGCCTCGACCTGCCCCAGCGTCGTCTCGATATGCTGGTTAGCGAAGAAGAGATCGCCCAGCGCCGGGCGGCATGGCAAGCGCCTGCGCCGCGTTATGAGCGTGGTTACGGATATCTCTTCTCCAAGCATGTCACCCAGGCCGACCAAGGTTGCGACTTCGACTTCCTGCAGACGGATTTTGGCCGCACCGCCGGCGAGCCCGATATTTTCTAAGGACGCGACATGTTGAAGCGATTGCTCATCACCGGTGCCGGCGGCAAGCTGGGAAGCATGCTGCGCGGGCGGCTTGGCCACGTTACCGAAACTATTCGCCTGTCTGATGTCGTCGATTTGGGTACGCCAGCTCCTCACGAGGAACTCGTTCGCTGCGCGCTCGAAGACGAGCAGGCGGTGCACGATCTCGTCAAGGGTTGCGACGGCATCGTTCATCTCGGCGGTGTGTCGGTTGAAAGGGCTTTCGATCCGATAGAGGCGGCCAATCTGCGTGGTGTCTACAATCTCTATGAGGCGGCACGGTTGAACGGCATGCCGCGCATTCTGTTCGCCTCCAGCAACCATACGATCGGTTATTACCCGCAGGGTCAACAGCTTAGCCCGGAGACGCCTTTTCTGCCCGATGGCCTCTATGGGGTTTCGAAGATTTTCGGCGAGGCGATGGCAAGCCTCTACCATTCCAAATTCGGCCAGGAGACGGCCATTGTCCGCATCGGCTCCTGCGAAGAAAAACCGTCCAACTGGCGGATGTTATCGACGTGGCTGAGCTACGGTGACTTCGTCTCGCTGATTGAGGCCACATTCCGCGTGCCGACGCTCGGCTGCCCGGTCATCTGGGGCGTTTCGGCCAATGACGACAGCTGGTGGGACAATTCCCATGTCGACTTTCTCGGCTGGCAGCGGCGCGACAATGCCGCTGATTACCGGGGGGAAATCGAGCGCGACGTACCGCGCCCCGACCCGGAGGCTGCGATCGCAAAATATCAGGGCGGCATTTTTATCGATGAGCCCATTCACAGGACTTGAAACGCATTTATCCGCCATTGCGAGGAGACAGAGATGAACAATGAAACGCGCGAAAAACTGATGACGATTTCCGTCGCTACCCTGGCGACGGCGCTTTATAAGCGCGGCCTGCGCAACCAGGTCATTCAGGGCGTGCGCCCTCTGGGCTACAAGGGTAAAAACATGGTGGGCCCAGCCTTCACCCTGCGCTACATGCCGGCCCGCGAGGATCGCAACCAGCTCGTGGAATTCCGCAATCCCGCCCATCCGCAGCGCGTCGCCATCGAAACCTGCCCGCCCGGCCATGTGCTTGTCATGGACAGCCGCAAGGACGCTTCTGCCGCCTCGGCGGGCGATATTCTGGTCACGCGCCTGATGGTTCGCGGTGGTGCAGGCATCGTTTCCGATGGCGGTTTCCGTGACGCGGCCACCATTGCCGAGCTGGATATTCCAGCCTACCACACCCGGCCCTCCAGCCCGACCAACCTCACCAAACACGAGGCTATCGAGATCAACGGCCCGATCGGCTGCGGCGATGCGCCGGTTTTCCCGGGTGACATCATCGTCGGCGACGCCGATTGCGTTATCGTCATCCCGGCGGGCATTGCCGACGAGGTGGCGACCGAGGCGGTGGAAATGACCGCTTACGAGGATTTCGTCGTGGAGCAGGTCAAGGCCGGCCAGACGATCATCGGGCTTTACCCCTGCACCAAGGAAGAGCACCAGACGGCATTTGCCGAATGGCGCAAGAAGAACAACCGCTGAACCTTACAGCCAGCCCAGTGCTTTCGCCGCGCGGATTGCCTCCGCGCGGCGTTTGCAATCCAGCTTGCGGAACAGGTTGCCGAGGTGAAATTTCACCGTCACTTCCGAGATGTTGAGCGTCTGGGCAATCTTCTTGTTCGACATGCCGCTGGCCAGCAGTTGCAGCATCTGCGCTTCCCGTTGCGAAAGCCCGCCATGCAGCGCGCGCGCCTGCGGTGAGTTCATTGAGGCGGCGAAAATCGATAGTGCGCTGCGGACATCGGAAGAGGTCTCGATGAAACTGCGGATGCGGCGATTGTTCAGAAGCGGCGACAGGAAGATGCGTTCCTCCGACAGGACGCCGCTGCATCCAAGGCGGGTCGCCGATTCAAGGGCGGTGAGGATATGGGCGCGGGCGGCGGCGTTGTCGCGACGCTGGTGCGCGGCGTAGCTCTGCCAGATTCTCAGCGCGACCTTCTCGCGGTTGGTCACCTTGGGATTGGCGATCATCGCGTCGATCTGGCGGGACAGATAGGCGCGCGGCGTGAAAAGATGCACCGCATCGCGTAGCCAGGCCATGACATAGGAGATTTCATCGCGCCGCGTCAGGCGGGAAAGATCCTCGTGTGCGCTCTCCACCCAGTTGCGGCCCATGGGCATGCGGATTGCCGAAAGGGTTGCTGCCGCGTCCGCCCAGCGGTTGGCGTTCTGATAGGCGATGGCCGTCCTGATTTCCATCATCGCATGGAATTGCAACCCTTCCGAAAGGTGGATCCACAAGCCATCGAGAAAGCCCGGGCGAACGGTCATCGGAAAATGGTCGATCAATACCTGCGAGGCGTAAAACAGGGCAAATTGCATGAGGCTCGGCCAGATTTCGGCAGCGGCGAAGTGATCGAATTCATGTTCGACGAAATGCAGGAGGTCGCGGGGCTTTCCAGCCTCATAGGCAAGGCAGGCTTCCGCCAGCCGCAACATCCGGAACTCCTGCACGGCGTCATGCGGCACCTGTTCCAGCCGCGTGCGCGCCTCCTGCGCGGCCCGGCGCGCCAGAAGCACGTCGCCGCTCATCAGCCGCAGCACGATCTGGTGCAGGTGGATGAAGAACTCCAGCAGCGGCTGCCCGCCCATTTTGCGCAGATAGATCAAAGCGCGGGCAGCGGCGGCCTCCGCCTCGCGGAAATTGCGGCGGCGGATTTCGAATTCCAGCAGCGCATTGTAATAGGCCGCCCATTTGCCGTGGTCGTCCATCGGGTAATCGGCCATGAACTCGCCGAGCCGCGTTATCATCGCGTCATTGGGCGTCAGGTCCTCGGCAATCATCAGGTTGAGCCGGAATGTGCGGGCGGCGAAGGAAAACCGTGAACCCCGGGCAAGCACCTTCAACGGATCGAGATAATCCGATCCGAGGCTCTTGCCGAGCAGATGGCGCACACGCTGCAACTCACCCTGTTTCAACAGGGCGCGGGTAACGGCGAAGAGCACGGTTTCATTCGTTGCGATCATATCCTGCGAAAAACGCATAATGATCTCGCGAAACCTGCCGACGCTGCTTCTGTAAATCAGTTCGCGGCCATGGGCGCGTTCCAGAATTTGTGCGGCATGGGTCTCATAACCGCGGTCGAGCAGCATCGCCATGGCCGCAAGCGCCCGTCCTTCCTTTTCGAAAGCCGATGCGACCTCCACCACGGCGCTCCCGGCCTGCAGCGTAGCGAGACGCTCCCGTGCGGCCACGCCCAGAAGCCTTATCAGGGTGGGATGATTTTCGGGATTTCCGGTCAGGAAGGGCGGCAGCAATTCGGTCCATTCCGCCTCGGGTTCTGCGGAAGGGTTTTCGAGCCAGAGCGAAAGCTCAACCGTCTGGGTGGGCGAAAGATGCGGCAGGTAGTTTTCGCGCAGATAATCGGCACACAGCGGTTCGTTTGGAAGACGGACCAGTGACAGGAAAGCCGGCCAGCCGGCATAGTCGTGAAGGGCGAGACGCTTCTGCTCAGGTGGCAGGTCTTCAACCTCCTCCTGCCCAAGAAGCAGCTCATCCGGGCCGATGGTAAGCGAACCGAGATGCAGGATCTGCCGGGCCAGTCCGCTGATCCGTTGATCCGGGCGGCAGGCGATGACCAAAAAACGCACCTTTTCCAGAATGGCGGCGGGCATGCGCACCGCCCGCGCGAAAACCGGCACGTCCCATAGAAGGCAGTCATTTACGGCATCATCGCTTCGCGGCTGGTGCGTGCGGCATATCTGCGTTCCCAACTCCTTTGCCAGCATTTCCAGCAGCACGCTTTTTCCCGCACCCGCCGGAGCGCGCAGGAAGACTACGCCGGCGGTTTCGCTGGCGATGCGGCGGCAGAGGCGGGTGCGGGGCAGGAGCGTCATTGGCAACGGGATAGGGGACTTTATCTTAAAAACCTATACTCATGTTTCAAAAAACTATACCTTTTTTAGATTGTTCAAAAGGGTTGGTGATGAAAACTTGTGCTCAGGCAACCGATGCACAAGGAACGTTCCACCGATGCAGCAACATCCGTTGGTCGCGATTTTGAACAGGCTCGGCACCTTCGTGCTGGTCATGATCGCCCTGTCCATCATGATTTTCGCGCTCGCCCGCGTCGTGCCGGGAGATCCCGCGCGCATGGCGCTCGGCCCTGCGGCGACGCAAGAGCAGGTGGATGCGTTGCGCGGCGAGATGGGCCTCGACAAGCCGCTGGCCGTCCAATATCTCGACTATATCGGCAATGCCCTGCATGGCGATCTCGGTTTCTCGCTGGTGTCGCAACGCCCGGTGACTACCGATCTGGCACAGACCGTTCCTGCGACGGTCGAACTGGTACTGGTCTCGGTCATCTTCATGTTTGCCGTGGCTATCCCGCTCGGGGTCATTACGGCGCATTACCGCGACCGGCCGCTGGACCATATCGGCCGCATCCTGTCGCTCACCGGGGTGACGATCCCGAGCTTTCTTTTCGCCATCACGCTGCAATTGCTGGCCGCCCGTTTTCTTTCCGGCTGGCCGATCATCGGTAGGCTCGACCACGGGCTTGGCTGGCAGGGCGGCCCGACCGGCTTCATCCTGATCGACGGGACGCTGGCCGGGCGTTTCGATGTCGTGCTCGATGCGCTGAAACATCTCGCGCTGCCGGCCTTTGCGCTCTCCATGGCCGGCATCGGCCAGATCACCCGTATCACGCGCTCCTCGATGATCGAGAACCAGCGCAAGGACCATGTTTTGACCCTGCAAAGCTTTGGCGTGCCGGAGCGTGTCATCATCTTCCGTTACCTGCTGAAGCTTTCTTCCATCGCGCCGCTGACGATCATGGGTCTCGAATTTGCGTCGCTGATCGGCAATGCCTTCGTGATCGAGATGGTCTTCGCCTGGGGCGGCTTCGCTTCCTACGGGCTCAACGCCATCCTGCAGAAAGACCTCAACGCAGTGACCGCCGTGGTGCTGGTGGCCGGCCTGTTCTTCATCGTTGCGAACCTGATCGTGGATGTCCTGATCTCGATCATCGACCCGCGCCTGCGCCGCAAGGAGGCTCGCTGATGGCTGACATAAAAATGCTCGAACCCACCGATCGAGGCCTGAGTGCCGGTTACATGATGTGGTATCGCTTCAGCCGCAATCCGGCAGCGGTCATCGGCTCGCTGATCCTTCTGTCGGTACTGGTACTGGCGGTCTTCGCGCCATGGCTTACGCCTTATCCCAAACATATCGGCGCGGTCGTCGATTTCCGCGCCCGCCATATGCCGCCGGACCTGGAGCACTGGTTCGGCACCGACAAGGCCGGCCGCGATATCTTCTCCCGCACCATCTTCGGGCTGCGCGTCTCGCTGCTTCTCGTCATCGGCGTGCTCGGTATTTCGGTGCCAGTCGGAACCGTGCTTGGCCTGATTGCCGGTTATTTCGGCGGCTGGACCGAGAAACTCATCAGCGGCCTGACGAATGTGATGCTGGCGATGCCGCCGCTCGTCATGGCGCTCGCGGTCTCCAACCTCCTGGAACCGACGCTGACGAACGCCATGATCGCGATCACGTTGTTATGGTGGACCTGGCATGCACGGCTGATCTATTCGGTGTCAAAGTCTATCGCTTCGGAAGACTATATCGAGGCGGCACGTCTTGCCGGTGCAGGCCCGCTGCATATTCTTTTTCGCGAAATCCTGCCCAATTGCGTTTCGGTCATATCGGTCAAGACCACGCTCGATGCCGCCTTTGTCATCCTGTTCGGTGCGACGCTGAGCTTCCTCGGTTTCGGCGTCAAGCCGCCGACCCCCGACCTTGGATCGATGGTCGCCGACGGGCGCCAGTTCATGCCGGATTTCTGGTGGGAAGTGCTCTGCCCCGGCGCGGCCGTGCTTTACGTGACGCTGGGTTTCAATCTGCTGGGCGACGGCCTGCGCGACATGTTCGACGTGGAAAGCTAAAGTCATGACTGAACCGCTTCTCAAGGTCGAAAACCTCAACGTCACCTTCACCAATTACGGCCGCACCCGGCAGGTGCTGCGCGATGTCGCCTTCACGGTTGCCGCGGGGGAGCGCGTGGCGCTGATCGGCGAAACCGGATCGGGCAAATCCGTCACAGCCAAGGCGATCATCGGCACCCTGCCGAAGAATGCCGCGATCACATCAGGTGCGATCGTCATCGATGGCCGGGATGTGCTGTCCATGCCGCGCAGGGAGCGCGAGGCGCTGAAGGGCACGGCGTTTTCGCTGATCATGCAGGACCCGCTTTCCTCCTTCAATCCGGTATTCAAAATCGGCACGCATCTCGATGATGTCATGCGTTTTGCCGACAAGCGCGACGGTATCAATTCGTCGAAGGCGGAGCGCCGCGACCGCATCGCGGCGGTGCTGCGCCGGGTACAGCTTGCCGATACCGAACGGGTGATGAACGCCTATCCGTCCGAACTTTCGGGCGGCATGCGCCAACGCGTTCTGATCGGGCTTGCCCTGCTGCACCAGCCGAAGCTCCTGATCGCGGATGAGCCCGGCACGGCGCTCGACGTCACCACGCAGGATGAAATTCTCAATCTCATCAACCAGCTGGTTGCCGAAGAAAACATGGCATTGCTGATGATTACCCACAATCTCGGCGTCGTGCGCAAGGTGGCGGACAGGGTCGTGGTCATGCATCACGGCGATATCGTTGAGACCGGACCCTGCACGCAAATCCTGCATACGCCTGCCGAGGACTATACGCGCTCGCTTCTGGATGCAGTGCCTCCGCTTTATGGCCCGCGCGTCACCGATCTGGCGCAAAGCACGCGCTCGCCCATCGTGACGATTGAAGGGCTGAACAAGATATACGGCAGGCGCAACGGTTATCACGCCGTGCGGGATGTGAACCTGACCCTGAACGAAGGCGAGGTTTTCGGCCTGGCGGGTGAATCCGGTTCCGGTAAGACCTCGGTTGCGCGCATGATCATGGGCCTTTCGCGCCCGACCTCCGGCAATCTCGTGATCGACGCTCCAGCACCTGGGCGCGGCAAGCGGCTGACGCAAATCGTCTATCAAAATCCGGGCACCTCGCTCAATCCGAAGCGTACGGTGAAACAGACGCTTGCCCTGCCGCTGAAATCCATCGGCATGGATGGGCCTGCGCGTGAAAACCGCATGCTGGAACTGATGGGGCTGGTGCGGCTGCCGCAATCCTATCTCGGCAAATATCCGCATGAACTGTCCGGCGGCCAGAAGCAGCGTGTGGCAATTGCCCGGGCGCTGGCGGCCGAGCCGAAAATCCTCATCCTCGATGAGCCGACGGCCGCACTCGATGTGTCCGTGCAGAAGACGGTAATCGACCTTTTGCTGCAGCTGCGCGAGGAGCTTGGCCTGACCTATCTGATGATCTCGCACGACCTGTCGCTGATGCGCAATTTCTGCTCGCGCATCGCCATCATGCTGCGGGGCGAGATTGTTGAAGAGGGCGTGACGTCGGCGGTCTTCGCCGAGCCGGCCCATCCATACACCCGCGCCCTGATCGCGGCCATCCCCGTCGTCACCGACGAGGAAGAACGTCTCAAACCCACCGTGACCGAGGAAGAGCGTATGCGCTTCCTCGTCAAAACGACCGATTGATGAAAGAGGAGCCTGACGTGTATCGCGTTGGAATTGACGTCGGCGGCACGAATACCGATGCCGTTGTGTTGCAGGATAAAACCGTTCTGGCGGGGGTAAAAGCCTCCACGACAGAGGATGTGACATCCGGTGTCATCGAAGCCCTTGAAAAGGTCATCGAGGCGTCGGGCATTGACAGGGCGCGCATCGGCGCCGTGATGATCGGCACCACGCATTTCACCAATGCGGTGATCGAGCGCCGGCATATGGACGAGGTGGCCGCCATCCGTCTCGGCCTGCCCTCCGGCGCCGGCCTGCCGCCCATGGTCGACTGGCCGGATGACCTCCGGGAAATCGTCGGCAACCACGGCTATCAGGTGCGCGGCGGTTACGAATTCGACGGCCGCCAAATTTCGCCGCTCGACGAGGACGAAATCGTTCGCATCGCCGCGGATATCCGCGCCAAGGGCCTGAAGGCGGCTGCCGTCACCTGCGTTTTCAGCGGCATCAACGATGCGATGGAGTTGCGGGCGAAAGAAATCCTGCAAGAGCGTTGCCCCGGCCTGCCGGTGGTGATGTCCAAGGATATCGGCCGGCATGGCCTGCTTGCACGGGAAAGTGCTGCAATCATGAATGCCAGCCTGCTGTCGCTGGCCGACCGCACGGTTGCGGCTTTCGGCGTGGCGCTGAAGGCTGCGGGCATTACCTGCCCGTTCTATATCACCCAGAACGACGGCACGCTGATGGCGGCTGATGTGGTGCGCGGTTTCCCCGTGCTCACCTTCGCGTCCGGTCCGACGAACTCCATGCGTGGTGCGGCCTTCCTCACCGGTCTCAAGGATGCCGTGGTCGTGGATGTGGGCGGCACCACCTCCGATGTCGGCTCGCTGTCCCACGGTTTCCCGCGTCAGGCCTCGACCACGGTGGATATTGGCGGCGTGCGCACCAATTTCCGTATGCCCGACGTTTTCTCCATCGGTCTCGGCGGCGGTTCGCTCGTGGTCAATGGCGATCACGGCCTGACCGTCGGGCCGAAATCCGTCGGTTACCGCGTCCGTCGCGAGGCGCTCTGCTTCGGTGGCTCGACGCTGACAGCGACCGATATCGCGGTTGCCTCCGGCAAGGCGGATGTTGGGGAGAAAAAGCTGGTCTCCAGCCTCGACAAAAAACTGGTGGATGCGGCGGTCGACAAGATCAACGACATGCTTGAGGCCTGCGTGGAGCGCAGCCGCATCTCGTCGTCGCCGGTGCCGGTGATCGCCGTCGGCGGCGGTTCTATCCTGATGCCGGATCGCATCGGTGATCTTGAGGTCATCCGGCCCGAGAATTTCGCAGTGGCGAATGCTGTCGGTGCGGCGATTGCGCAGATCAGCGGCGAGACCGACCGGGTCTTTTCTCTGGTGGACGGGCGCACGCGCGAGAGCGCGCTGGCAGAGGCAGAAGCGGAGGCCCGGGAAAAGGCGATTGCCGCTGGTGCGGTTGCCGAAACGCTTGAGGTCATCGAGCGCGAAGATATGCCGCTTGCCTACCTGCCCGGCAATGCCACCCGCATTCATGTGAAAGTTGTTGGAGAAATGGGAGCCAATCATGGCTGAGACGCGCAAGCTGAAATATGACGAAGCGGCATTGCGGACGCTGACCCGTGAAGATCTCGACGCGCTGGAAATCGGTGCCGGCATTCTCGGCACGGGCGGCGGCGGCAATCCTTATCTCGGTAAGTTGCTGGCGCTGGAAGCCATGAAAGCCGGGTACGAAATGAAGATCCTCGCGACCGACGCAATCGAGCCGGACGCGCTGTGCATGTCCATCGGCGGCATCGGCGCACCTGTTGTCGGAGTAGAGCGCATTCGTGAAGGCCGCGAAGGCCTGCGCTGCCTGCGCGCGATGGAAGAGCTGATCCGCACGCCGGTAGACGCCATCGTCTGCGAGGAAATCGGTGGCTCCAACTCCATGAACCCGCTGGTAACGGCGGCGCTGGGTGGCCTGCCAATCCTCGATTGCGACGGCATGGGCCGGGCATTCCCGGAAATGCAGATGACCACCTTCTCCATTTACGGTCATAGTTCCACGCCATCGGTGATGTGCGATCTGCACGGTAATGCCGTCATCTTCAGCCATGCCGTTTCCGAGGTCTGGCACGAGCGCATGGCGCGCGCCTGCGTCGTCTCGCAGGGTGGCGGCGCGATGCTGGCGACCGCACCGATGCAGGCGCATTATGTGCACCAGTACGGCATTCCGAAAACCTACACCAAGGCGATTGCCATCGGCGAGGCCGTGATCCGTGCCCGCAAGCAGCAGGAAGACCCGATTGCCGCGGTCTGCGCGCTCGAAGGCGGGCGGCGCATCTTCAACGGCAAGATCACCGATCTGAAGCGCCATCTGCGCGGTGGTTTCGCGGTCGGCGATCTCACGCTGTCCGGCTTCGACGATTGCGCCGGCCAGACGGCTGGCGTCGCCATCCAGAACGAATTTCTGCTGTTTTCCCGTGATGGCAAGGTGGAAGTGACGGTCCCCGACCTGATTGTCCTGCTCGATGTCGACACGGGTTACCCGATCACTACCGAAGTGCTGCGCTACGGCCAGCGTGTGGCCGTCATCGCCATCCCCTGCCACGACCTGCTGCGCAGCGCCCGTGCGCTCGAAGTCGTCGGGCCGGCGGCCTTCGGTTACCCCGACATTCCTTTCTCACCGCTGCCCGTTCCGGTCAGCAAGGCTGCCTAACCATAAGCGGGGCCAATGACCCGCAATAAAGAGGAGAACGATAATGAAAATGCCTGTAGTTTCTTCCCGTCTCGCCGCGCTGGCACTCGGCACGGCGCTTACGTTGCCGCTTATCTCTTCCGCATCCTTTGCGGAAGACAAGGTGTCGGTGGCGGTCAACACCATGCAGATATTCAGCTCGCTCGACCCGGCGAAGGTGACCGATTACACCGGCTACATGGCCATCGTGAACATGTATGACGGTCTGACCACGGTGAACGCCAAGGGCGAAATCGTGCCGCATCTGGCGAAATCCTGGGAGATTTCCGAGGACGGCCTGACTTACACCTTCCACCTGCGCGACGATGCGAAATTTCAGGATGGCACGGCGGTAAAGGCTGCCGATCTTGCCTGGTCGATCCAGCGTCTGCTCGGTATCAACAAGGGGCCGTCGAACCTCATCGTCGGCGTGCTGAAGCCCGAAAACGTCACCGCGCCTGACGATGCCACGCTGGTCATGAAGATCGAGCGCCAGTTCTCGCCCTTCATGGCGGCGACGCCGTTGATGATGGCGATGAACAAGACGCTGATCGAGGCCAACGCCAAGCCCGAAGACAAATGGGGTGAGGCCTATGTCGGCGAACATTCCGCCGGTTCCGGCCCCTACAAGCTGGTCAGCTACAATCGCTCCGCCGATATGGTCATCGCCCGCAATGCCGATTATTTCCTCGGCTGGACCAAGGGCAAGCCGATCGATGAAGTGCGCTTCGTGCAGACCAGCGACGACGCGACCGTCAAGGCACTGGCGGAAAAGGGCGAACTCGGCCTGTCCTCACACGGGCTTGGCAACGACACCTATGAATCCATCGGCCGCATGAAGGGTTACAAGCTGATCCAGACCCGCACCGCCGGCGGTTTCGTCATCAAGCTCAACACCAAGGTCTATCCGACCGACGACGTTCATGTGCGCCGCGCCATCGCCTATGCGACCGACTACAAGACGATCCAGGAAGTGATCTATCCGGGCTTCGATATGACGGGTCCGCTTTCCGACGCGTTCAAGGACGCGCATAATGGCGATATCCAGCCCGGCGTTTACGATCTGGAAAAAGCCAAGGAAGAGCTGGCGAAGTCGAAATATGCCGGCCAGAAGATCACGCTCGTCAACAGCTACGTTGCGTCGCTCGCCTTTGAGGCCGAAGTGGCGCTGCTTCTGCAATCCAGCCTCGAGCAGATCGGCATCACGCTCGATATCAAGCCGGAGCCGTGGAACCGCATCGTCGAGCTTTCCTCCAAGCCGGAAACGACGCCGGCATCGACGCAGGTGAATATTTCGCCGACCTATCCGTCGCCGGATGCGATGTTCTACAACCAGTATCACTCCAAGGCATCCGGCACCTGGATGTCGATGGAATGGTTGCAGAATGCGGAAATCGACGGGCTGATCGACAAGGTTCGCGCCACCACCGATGTCAACGAGCAGAACGCCACCTACAAGGAACTGCAGACGAAGATCGTTGATCTTCAGCCTGACGTCTGGGCCGTTGCGCCGAACCGCCGTTATGCGGCGAACAAGTGCCTTCAGGGTTACGAGTTCATTCCCATGCAGAGCTGGGACCTGAACTTCTCCAACTTCCATTGGGACTGCAAGGCGGAGTGATCTTCGTCTCATGAAAACCGGCCCCGCCCAGACGGCGGGGTTGGCAGACTTGGAACTTCAAAGGGAAGGAGCATCGCCTGCGGCCGGAAAGGCTACGGCATGCCTGAGGATGACGCATGATCCAGGAATTTTCCGAAGACGATATCGAACCTCTCGCCACCGGCGCCTGGATTCTTGGAACCGGTGGGGGAGGTAACCCCTATCTCTCGACGCTCAATCTGCGGCGTCTCTATGCCGAGGGGCGGCGGGTAAAGGTCATGGACCCCATGGCGCTCGCCGACGATGATATGGTCGCCGTCGTCTCCAAGATGGGTGCGCCGCTTGTCGGTCAGGAACGGCTGGGGGACCCCGTGCA
This sequence comes from Agrobacterium salinitolerans, assembly GCF_027498475.1. Taxonomy (NCBI): domain Bacteria; kingdom Pseudomonadati; phylum Pseudomonadota; class Alphaproteobacteria; order Hyphomicrobiales; family Rhizobiaceae; genus Agrobacterium; species Agrobacterium salinitolerans. Next base: position 276,055 of record NZ_JAPZLN010000002.1, read on the forward strand.
TCTCGCCCGCGCCGTCGAGGTGATGGAGGATTATCTCGGCAAGCCGTTCCGGGCGATCATGAGCGTGGAGATCGGCGGTTCCAATGCTCTGTCGTCCTTCCTCGCCGCCGCCGTGCTCGACCGGCCGGTCGTTAATGCCGATGCCATGGGACGGGCCTATCCGGAAGCGCAGATGACATCCTTCGCCATCGGCAACCTGCCGATGTTTCCGCTGTCGCTGGTCGATGTGCGCGACAATGAGGTGATCGTGACGCGCGCGGCTTCGTGGAAATGGATGGAGCGCATCTCGCGCAAGGTCTGCACGGAAGTCGGCTCAACCGCCGCCACCTGCAAGGCGCCGCGCACCGGCAAGGAAGTGAAGGAATGGGGCATTCATTACACCGTCACCCAGGCGACAAAACTTGGACGCGCGGTGATGGAGGCGCGTGCGCGTCATGACGATCCGGTTCAGGCGGTTCTCGACCATGAGGGCGGCAAGCAACTGTTCCGCGGCAAGGTTGTTGATGTGGCCCGTGAGACCACCGGTGGTTTCCTGCGCGGCAGCACGACCATTGAAGGCGTCGATGCCGACCGGGGTTCGCGCATGGAGCTGGCCTTCCAGAACGAATGGGCGGTCGCCTTCCGCGATGGCCAGCCAGTCGCCATGACGCCGGACCTGCTTTGCCTTCTCGATACGGTTTCCGGTGGCGCCATCGGTACGGAATCGGTGCGTTACGGTCAGCGTGTCACGGTTGTCGCCCTGCCTGCGCCGGAACTTTTGACGACACCTGCCGGCATCGCCGCCGTCGGTCCGCGCGCCTTCGGTTATGACATTGATTTCAGATCGGTATTCCCATGAAACGCATCGGTATTGACGTTGGCGGCACCAATACGGATGCCGTTCTGATCGATGGCGACACCATCGTCGCTTCCATCAAGGTTCCGACCACGCAGGATGTCCTGTCCGGCGTAAAGTCGGCGCTCGCTCATGTGGCGGGCCACGTAGGCGCTGCGGACCGGCCGATTGATGCGGTGATGATCGGCACCACCCATTTCACCAATGCGGTGGTGGAGCGCGCCCGGCTGGAGCGGGTTGCGGCCATCCGCATCGCGTTGCCCACCGGTTCCTCGCTTCCGCCCATGTGCGACTGGCCTGGGGATTTGCGCGATGCCGTCGATCCGCTGATCTTCATGGTCCATGGCGGCCATGAATATGACGGCAGTCCGCTGGTGCCCATGGTTCCCGATGAAATCCGCGAAGCGGCGATGAAAATTCGCGATGCGGGCATCACCTCCATCGCCATTTCGGCGACTTTCTCGCCGTTGACGACGGAGTGCGAGGTGCGGGCTGCGGAAATTGTCCGTTCAGTCATTCCCGATGCACGCATCACGCTTTCCCATACGCTTGGCCGTATCGGGCTTCTGGAGCGGGAGAATGTCGCCCTGCTGAACGCAGCGCTGCAAACGCTCGGCAAGACCACAGTTCAGGCATTTTCGGATGCGCTGCGCGAAGCCGGTGTGAAGGCGCCGTTTTATCTGACCCAGAATGACGGCACCGTGGCGCTCGCGGATGTCGCCGCTGCGAACCCCGTGCACAGCTTCGCTTCCGGCCCGACCAACTCGATGCGCGGGGCAGCCTTCCTCACCGGGCTTTCCGATGCCATGGTGGTGGATGTTGGCGGCACCACCTCCGATATCGGCTGCCTTGTCGGCGGTTTTCCACGGGAGGCGAACAATATCGTTCATATCGGTGGGGTGCGCACGCTCTTCCGTATGCCCGATCTTCTGCCGATTGCGCTCGGCGGCGGTACTATCGTCGACCCAGAGACGGGCAAGATCGGTCCGCGCTCGGTCGGTTATCGCATCCTGACGCAAGCCTGTGTTTTCGGCGGTGAGACGCTGACGACATCGGATATTGCGGTGGCCGCAGGCCTCATCGAGATGGGTGACCGCGACCGTGTAAAAGACCTTGATCCGGCATTCGTGCAGGCCACACTTCAACGCATCCGTGACATGGTGGCGGACAGCTTCGACCAGATGAAGACCTCGGCCGAAGACGTGCCGCTGGTTGCCGTCGGCGGTGGGGCGTTCCTGATCCCCGAGACGGTCCCGGGCGCGTCTGAAGTGCTGCGCGTGGAAAATGCCGGCGTTGCCAATGCGCTGGGCGCAGCCATGGCGCAGGTTTCCGGAGAGATCGATCAGGTCTTTTCCGGCCTGAGCCGCGATGAGGCCCTTGCGAAAGCCGAGACCGAGGCGCAGAACGCGGCGGTCGCGTCCGGCGCGGAGCGGGCAAGCCTCAAGACGCTTGAGGTGGAGGACATCCCGATTGCCTATCTGCCTGGCGGTGCGCGGCGGGTTCGCGTGCGGGTCATCGGCAATATCGCCTTTCATTGACGGGAAGAGGCCCTGCCGCTGGCGGGGCGACGAGGGAGTGAGCACATGACGAAGATCGCACTGGCCATTCACGGTGGTTGCGGCGTGATGCCGGAAGACAGCATGACGGCCGGGGAGTGGGCTGCCGCGCGCGACGATCTGGCAGCGGCGCTACGCGCCGGTTATGGCGTGCTGAAGGCTGGCGGAACCGCGCTTGAAGCGGTTGAGGCGGCGGTCGTCGTCATGGAGGACAGTCCGCATTTCAATGCCGGTCACGGGGCGGCGCTCAACGAAAACGGCATTCATGAACTCGATGCCTCGATCATGGACGGCGCGACGCTGGCGGCGGGCGCGATCAGCGCCTCCCGCGCCATTCGCAACCCGGTAAAGGCGGCCCGCGCGCTGATTGCGGATGAGCGTGCCGTCTATCTGACGGGGGAGGCGGCCGACTGCTTCGCGAGGGAAAAGGGGCTCGCCACCGAGCCTCAATCCTATTTCACCACGCAAAAACGCCTTGAGGCACTGGCAGCGATGAAGCGCCATGCCTCCGCCGGTACCGAAGCGACGGAAAACGAAAAGCACGGAACCGTCGGGGCTGTGGCGCTCGATGCGGCGGGGCATCTCGCCGCCGCCACCTCCACCGGCGGCTACACCAACAAGCCGGATGGGCGGGTTGGCGACAGCCCGGTGATCGGGGCCGGCACCTATGCGCGTGATGGGGCCTGCGCCGTTTCCGGCACCGGCAAGGGCGAGTTTTTCATCCGTTATGTCGTCGGCCACGAGATTGCGTCCCGCGTCGCCTATCTCGGGCAGGATCTGGAAACCGCCGCCGGCAATCTCGTCCACAAGGATCTGGCGCCTTATGAGATCGGTGCCGGTCTCGTTGCGATCGATGCCGAAGGTGGCATTGCCGCGCCTTACAATACCCCCGGCATGTTCCGCGGCTGGGTGACGCCATCAGGAGAGGCATGCGTGGCCACCCACGACACGGTTTATGAGGTGGAACTGTAACCGGCAACCATACCGGCTACCTGGCCACGCCGAGGATCTGCGCAATGGCGCGGCTGGCCCGAAAATCGTCCGCATCGGCCTGCCGAGCAGCATGTGGGAGAATTTCGCGCCCGCCATGCTGATCAATTATGTCAGGGATTTTTCCGGCGTTCGGATATAGACTTTTTTGAAACGACGACCGCCATCAACAAGTTCGTCGGCGAACGGGTGATCGATCTCGGTTTCCTGCGTATGGAAGGCGAGATCGGTCCGGGCATCGATGTCGAGCGTCTCGCGCCCGGCAAAAGCGTCTCTGTGGTCCGGGAGGATCATCCCCTGGCCGCGCTTGACGAAATCACCGTCAAGGACCTGCGCAAACATTCCGCTCATTCTGATCGGCCGGCAGCGATCCCCTCTTCGATCCGCGTGTGGTTGCCGAATGAAAAAGTTCACACTTAACGGGCAGGTCGGCGGCTTTTTCACCGCCCACCTGCTCACCAGCGCCGTGACCGGCCTGTTCTGGACGCCTTGTGATCCTCTGAAGCTGGGCTTTGCCTCGCTTTTGCATCGCTCTGTAACAAGGTCACGAAGAAAGCATTGACGTTCAGGCCAAAAATGGAATAAATATATCGGGCAGGCAGAAATTCGGTTTCATTATTCCGTTTTCTGATGTGAGGAGGTTGCGGCGGGCTTTAAGGTCCGCCTCCGGCTGGGAGAGGCGGCGCCGGACGCCATGGAGGAGAAAAACAATGAGGAAATTTATCATCGGCGCAGCCATGTCTGTGCTTCTCGGCACAGCGGCCCACGCGGAGACCATCGGTGTCTCGATGGCGCTGTTCGACGACAACTTCCTGACCGTGCTGCGCAACGGCATGCAGGATTATTCCAAGGAACTGAATGGCGTCACGCTGCAGGTCGAGGACGCGCAGAACGACGTCGCCAAGCAGCAGAGCCAGATCCAGAATTTCATCGCGTCCAAGGTCGATGCGATTATCGTCAATCCGGTTGATACGGATGCGACAGCGGCCATGTCGAAGCTCGCCGCCGACGCCAAGATTCCGCTGGTTTACGTCAACCGCCAGCCGGTGAACGTCGATAGCCTGCCGGACGGCCAGGCATTCGTTGCCTCCGACGAAACGGTTGCCGGCACGCTTGAAGCGAAAGAAGTTTGCCGCCTTCTCGGTGGCAAGGGCAATGCGGTCATCATGATGGGCGAGCTTTCCAACCAGGCGGCGCGCATGCGCACGCAGTCTGCGAAAGACGTTCTGATGGCAGACGAATGCAAGGGCATTTCGGTTGTTGAAGAGCAGACCGCAAACTGGCAGCGTACGCAGGGTTCCGACCTCGTGACCAACTGGCTCTCCAGCGGCATCGAATTTAACGCCGTCATCGCCAACAACGATGAAATGGCGATTGGCGCGATCCAGGCCCTGAAGGCCGCAGGCAAGGATATGAAGAGCTATGTCGTTGCCGGTGTTGACGCCACGCAGGACGCCCTTGCCGCCATGCAGGTGGGCGATCTGGATGTGACGGTGTTCCAGGATGCGGCAGGCCAGGGCAAGGGTGCGCTCGATGCTGCGTTGAAGCTCGCCAAGGGCGACAAGGTGGAGAAGAAGGTCTACATTCCGTTCCAGCTCGTCACGCCTGAAAACGTCAAGGACTACGTGGCCAAGAACTAACGGCCGCCTTCCGGCATCTGCGCCCGTTCAGATTGATATTGGAGGCAGATGCCGGTTTCCGACGCCATCGAAGACAAGTTTCGGTGCGTGAGCGGATTACGATTGAATTTCAGTCAATTCAAATTGTTGCAGCGCTTTCATGTCGTGGTCGGCATGGCGCTGCAAGCCTCCCCGGAGGCAAGGTGTGCCGTCTGGCAAAGCCTGTTTCCGGTCATTTTTGTCTATTGTGGAGGGTGAGATGGTCGTCAGTCCATCGACAATGGCCGCCGTGCGCGCCAGCGGAGCCGTGCCGAATGCGGAGTATCTTCTCGCGGCGGAAGGCATACGCAAGGAATTTCCCGGCGTCGTGGCGCTCGATGATGTGCAGTTCAAGCTGAAGCGCGGCACCGTGCATGCGCTGATGGGCGAGAATGGCGCCGGAAAATCGACGCTGATGAAAATCCTGGCTGGCATTTATCAGCCGGACAGTGGCGAAATTCGCCTGAAAGGCGCCGGCATACGTCTCGATTCTCCGCTCGATGCGCTGGAAAACGGCATTGCCATGATCCATCAGGAACTGAACCTGATGGCCTATATGACGGTGGCGGAAAACATCTGGATACGACGCGAGCCAAAAAACCGGCTGGGCTTCATCGATCACGGCGAAATGTATCGTCGAACCGAAACGCTGCTTCAAAGGCTCGGCATCGATCTCGACCCGGAGACCCGCGTTGGCGAGCTTTCGGTGGCAAGTCGCCAGATGGTCGAGATCGCCAAGGCTGTTTCGTATGATTCCGATGTTCTCATCATGGACGAGCCGACATCGGCGCTGACGGAGCGCGAGGTCGAGCATCTCTTCCGCATCATCCGCGATCTCCGGGAACGCGGCATCGGTATCGTCTACATCACCCACAAGATGAACGAACTGTTCGAGATCGCCGATGAGTTTTCGGTTTTCCGCGACGGCAAATATATCGGCACCCATGCGTCGACCGAAGTCACGCGCGACGACATCATCCGCATGATGGTGGGTCGCGAAATCACCCAGATGTTCCCTAAGGAAGAGGTTCCGATCGGCGACGTTGTGCTTTCGGTCAAGAATCTCACGCTCGACGGCGTTTTCCATGACATTTCCTTCGAGGTGCGCGCCGGTGAAATTCTCGGCGTCGCCGGTCTCGTCGGATCTGGCCGCTCCAATGTTGCGGAAACGGTGTTCGGTGTAACGCCCGCGTCCAAGGGCACGATTGCAATCGACGGCAAGCCGGTTTCGATCGACAGCCCGACGAAGGCTATCAGTCACCGCATGGCGTTCCTGACGGAGGATCGCAAGGATACGGGATGCCTGCTGATCCTGAACATTCTGGAGAACATGCAGATCGCCGTCCTGCAGGACAAATATGTCGCCAATGGTTTCGTGCAGGAAAACGCGCTGTCGGAAGCCTGCGAGGACATGTGCCGCAAGCTCCGGGTCAAGACGCCGCATCTTTACGAGCGTATCGAAAACCTGTCTGGCGGCAACCAGCAAAAGGTGCTGATCGGCCGATGGATGCTGACCAAACCGCGCATTCTCATTCTGGATGAGCCGACGCGCGGCATCGATGTCGGGGCGAAGGCCGAAATCCACAAGCTGGTTTGCGAGATGGCGCGCCAGGGCGTCGCCGTGATCATGATTTCATCCGAAATGCCGGAGGTTCTGGGTATGAGCGACCGCGTCATGGTCATGCATGAAGGCCGGGTGACGGGCTTTCTTGATAGAAGTGAAGCCACGCAGGTTAAAGTGATGGATCTCGCATCGCGGTGAGGCGCGCCGGGATTTCTCGAGGAGGAATAACTATGAATACGAACGCCGCTGCCAACACAGAGTTGGACGCAAAATCCGGACGCAAGCCGCACCGGCGCATCCCGCCCGAAGCCAATATCTTTTTCGTGCTGATCGGCATCGCGCTGGTCTATGAAATTCTTGGCTGGATTTTCATCGGCCAGAGCTTCCTCATGAACCAGCAGCGCCTGACGATCATGATCCTGCAGGTCTCGGTGATCGGCATCATCGCGGTTGGCGTGACCCAGGTCATCATCACCGGCGGTATCGATCTCTCTTCCGGTTCCGTCGTCGGCCTGACGGCGATGCTCTCCGCCAGCGTGGCGCAATCCTCAACATGGCCGCGGGCGCTTTATCCGGGCTTGACCGATCTGCCTTTCTTCATACCGCTCGCGGTCGGCATATTGGCCGGTACACTGGCGGGTTTCATCAACGGACAGCTCATCGCCCGCACCAAAATCCCGCCTTTCATCGCAACGCTTGGCATGATGGTGACGGCGCGTGGTCTTTCCAAGTGGTATACGAAGGGCCAACCGATCTCCGGTCTGACTGATGGTTTCAATTTCATCGGCACGGGCATCTGGCCGGTCGTGGTGTTCCTCGTTGTCGCCCTCATCTTCCACGTGGCGCTACGTTACACCCGTTACGGCAAATTCACTTACGCTATCGGCGCCAATCAGCAGGCGGCCCGCGTGTCTGGTATCAATATCGAAGCGCATCTGATCAAGGTCTATGCCATTGCTGGCATGCTCGCCGGTCTTGCCGGTGTTGTCACCGCCGCCCGCGCACAGACGGCGCAGGCCGGCATGGGCGTGATGTATGAACTCGACGCCATTGCCGCAGCCGTCATCGGCGGCACATCGCTCGCCGGCGGCGCCGGCCGGATCACCGGAACGGTGATCGGCACCATCATTCTCGGCGTCATGACGTCGGGCTTCACCTTCCTTCGGGTGGACGCCTATTACCAGGAAATCGTCAAGGGCCTGATCATCGTGGCTGCGGTCGTTGCCGACGTCTACCGACAGAAGAAACGCGCAAAGCGCTAAATCCTCCTCCCAGACTTGGGGCAGGCCTTCGGGCTTGCCCTTTTTTATGTTCTTATGAGCCGGGGGGATTAATGGCGGATTATGCCTTGCTGTTGCGATAGTCGTGGACCGCCTTGCCGAAGGCCTCGAACAGCGCCCGGGAGGGCGCATCCGTCTCAGCCCAATATTCCGGATGCCATTGCACGCCGACGGCAAATCCGTTGGCGTCGATGACGGAGACGGCCTCGATGGTGCCGTCCGCGGCTGTCGCCTCCACCTGCAGGCGTGGCGCGGTCTCGGCGATTGCCTGCCGGTGCAGCGAATTGATCTGGATTTCGCCCGACATGCCAAGATGCTGCGCAATGCAGGAGCCTTCGCGCACATGCACCGGCTGGCGGATGGCGAAGGCCACGTCGCGGTCGTCATGCTCCGGTTTTCGGTGATCCCATATGCCGGGCTGTTCCTGAATTTCGGAAGCGAGCGTACCGCCAAGCGCGACGTTCAGCTCCTGAATGCCGCGGCAGATGGCCAGCATCGGGATGCCGCGTTCGATGGCGCGGCGGATGAGCGGCAGGCTGGTTGCGTCGCGGGCCTGATCGAAGGGGCCGTCGCTCTCCTGCGCTTCTTTTCCGTAAAGGGAAGGGTGGACATTGGTGGCGGAGCCGGACACGAGCAGGCCGTCCACCCTGTCGAGAATGGCGTCGACCTCGTTCCCGTCCTCGAAGGCCGGGACGATGAAGGACATGACGCCAGCGACTTTCAGTGCAGCGGAAACATACTGGTTCTGCGCGGCGTGCCAGTCGGCTCCGGTGAAATGCCGGATGTCTGCGGGAACGGCGATAATGGGTTTTGGCATGGTGGCTCCGGGACGAATCTTCGAAATTTGTGCGACTGCCGGCGGGTCAAGTCAAGCATACGTTTTGCGTTCCGGAGGGTCTTTATGCGCCTAAAGTATAAGGCGATGCCGGGATATTTCAGTTGAAAATAAAATGCGAAGAAAAGTTCCCGAAGAATTCCGGAAAGGCCGGTATTTCTGCGATTAATTCTTGGTGCGGGTGCTTGTCAGCCGGGTCGTAACCGTGCTTACTTTGCTGCGATGCCTGAACAGCACCGAGGGGAATTCAAAGCTGCGGGCAGCGTTCATATCTGGGAGGATATAGATGGATCGCCGTTCCTTTATCAAAAAGGGCGCGCTTGCGGGAGCTGCAACGGCAGCTCTGGCTGCGCCCGCCATTGCACAGCAGAATACCAAGATCACCTGGCGCCTGACGTCGTCGTTTCCGAAATCGCTGGACACGATCTATGGTGGTGCGGAAGATATTGCCAAGCATGTTGCAGCCGCAACCGACGGTAATTTCACCATTCAAACCTTCGCCGCCGGCGAAATCGTGCCCGGCCTGCAGGCCGCCGATGCGGTGTCTTCCGGCACGGTGGAAATGTGCCACACCTGCTCATATTATTACGTCGGCAAGGATCCGACCTTCGCCATCGGCACGGCGATACCTTTCGGCCTCAATGCCCGCCTGACCAATTCATGGTTCTATGAAGGCAACGGCAATAAGCTGCTCAACGAGTTTTACGCCAAGCACAATCTCTATGGCATGATTGCGGGCAATACCGGCGCCCAGATGGGCGGCTGGTTCCGCAAGGAAATCAACACCGTCGACGATTTCAAGGGCGTGAAGATGCGCATTGCCGGTCTCGCCGGCAAGGTGGTGGAAAAGCTGGGCGTGGTGCCGCAGCAGATCGCCGGCGGCGACATTTATCCAGCACTGGAAAAAGGCACCATCGACGCGGCGGAATGGGTCGGACCTTATGACGACCACAAGCTCGGTTTCTACAAGGTGGCCAAATATTATTATTACCCGGCCTTCTGGGAAGGCGGTCCGGTCATCCATTCCTTCGTCAATCTGGAAAAATGGAACAACCTGCCGAAGAATTATCAGGCTGCGTTGCAGGATGCCTGCGCTTTCGCCAACACCAGCATGATGGCGAAATACGACGCCAAGAACTCGACCGCTGTGCGACAGCTGGTGGCCGAGGGAGCTGTGCTGCGGCCGTTCAGCCAGGAAATTCTTGAGGCCTGCTACAAGGCGGCGCTGGAAGTTTATGCTGGCATCTCGGCTACCAACCCTGATTTCAAGAAGATTTATGAGGATCAGGTGGCCTTCAAGCGCGAGGGTTATCTCTGGATGCAGCTTGCGGAATACACATTTGACACGTTCATGATGATTCAGCAGCGCAACGGAAAGCTGTGATCTTTCGGTAAAAGGCGGACCGGGCAAAAAGCCCCGGAGATTTCGGTCTCCGGGGCTTTTTGTGTCTTTGTTGCAATGGTTCCAAGGTGGGGTTTTCAAGGGGGCGCGGCTTCGGACGACGTCCCTATTGATGCCGCGCCGCGCCGTTACGGTCCGATCTTCGGCGGTTGGCTGAGATCGGGCTGGCTATTCTGCGCAGGCTGCTGGGGTTGCGGTCCACCCAGGTTTAGGGGCGGCAGGCCAAGGGAGGGCGGTGAGGTCGGCGCACCGCTTTCCTCACCCGACGGCGCCGCCGCGGGGCCGCCGAGATTGAGCGGTGGCAAGCCCATGGATGGCTGCTGCGGAGATGCGCCGCCGCCGCCAAGCGGTGGCAGGGACAGGCCGCTGCCTCCCGGGCCACCGGGTATCTCGATCTTGACGCTATTGGGATCGATGCTGGTATGGCCGCTCTTGTAGGTCAGCACCAGGCCGGGGAATGCGATGACGACAAGGATCATCACGAACTGGATGACGATATAGGGCAAGACGCCCCTGTAGATCTCCGTCGTTTTTACACCAGGCATTTTTTTGCCTGTCACCTTATCCACCCATGCGGCGTTCGGGGCGATGGAGCGCAGGAAGAACAGCGAAAAACCGAAGGGCGGTGTCAGGAACGAGGTTTGCAGATTGATGCCGAGAATGATGCCGAACCAGACGAGATCGATCCCGAGCTTGTCCGCGACCGGTGCCAGCAACGGGACCATGATAAAGGCGATTTCGAAGAAGTCGAGAAAACAGCCGAGAATGAAAATAATGATCGTGACCACGACCAGAAAGCCGTATTCGCCGCCGGGCAGGGCAAGCAACAGTTCCTCGATCCAGACATTGCCGTTGATACCATAGAACGTAAGGCCGAAGACGCGTGCGCCGATGAGGATCATCATGACGAAGGCAGAAAGCTTCGTCGTCGCATCCAGCGCATTCTTGATCGTCGCAAGCGAAAGCCTGCCCTTGGCAAGTGCGAGGATCAGCGCCCCGGTCGCGCCCATTGCGCCGCCTTCTGTTGGCGTCGCGATGCCGAGGAAGATGGTGCCGAGCACAAGGAAGATGAGCGCCAGCGGCGGCACCAGAACGATAATGACCTGTTCGGCGAGGCGGGAAATGACCTTCCTGCTTGCGATGCTGTTAAAAAGCGCAACCAGATAAACCGTGAAGACGGCGAAGGCGAGTGCAGCGACCAGTCGCCACTCCGGACTGGCCATGCCCGTGAAAAGGAGGTGCATTCCTATGAAATAGAGCGCCACCGAAACGGCGATCATCACGAAAAGCGAGGTCACGCCGTTGCCGAGCGTGCGCGCTTCTTTCGGAAGGGCAGGGACGAGCGACGGTTTGAAAATGGAGACTGCGAAAATATAGGCGCAATAGCTCGCGATGATCAAAAGAGCGGGATAAAGAGCGCCGACATACATGTCGCCGACGGAACGGCCGAGCTGGTCCGCCATGACGATCAGGACGAGGGACGGGGGGACAATCTGCGCAAGAGTGCCCGAGGCGGCGATCGTACCCGCGACGAGGGGGCGATTATAACCGTATCGCATCATGATCGGCAGCGAGATGAGCCCCATGGCCATCACGGAAGCCGCCACAACGCCAGTGGTGGCTCCCAGCAGCGCGCCGACGAGAATGACCGCATAGGCGAGGCCGCCGCGGATCGGGCCGAATAATTGTCCTATCGTATCGAGAAGATCTTCCGCCATGCGGGATCGCTCAAGAATGATGCCCATGAACGTAAAAAACGGGATCGACAGCAACGTATCATTATACATGATGCCGTAGATTCGTTCGGGATGGGATTGCAGCAGCGGCCAGAAGAGGCGGATTTCAGGGGAAATCCATGAAAGCTCCACGCCAAGCACGAAATAAATGAGGCCGCCGGCGGCAAGCGTGAAGGCGACAGGGTAACCCAGCAGCAGCAGCAGCATCACGCTGCTGAACATCACCAGCGGCAGGTTATGCGCAATCAGATCTATCATGTCAGCTCCCTGCCGTTCCGTTGGTTTCCGTGTCGGTTTCCGAAAGCGCCGTTTCACGCGGATCGGCAATATATCCGGCAATCACCGCATAGCGCTTGATGATCTCCGAAAATGCCTGAACCAGAAGCAGGGAGAAGCCCAGAAGGACGACGAGCTTGGCAGGCCAGATGATCAGGCCGCCGGCATTGGAGGACATTTCTCCGGAGTTGAAGGAATTCCAGAACCACGGCCAGGCGAGATAGGACATCAGGCCGGCGAAGGGGACCAGGAAAACAATGTGAAGGACGAAGTCAACGATGTCACGTGTGCGCTTCGACCATGTGGACGACAATATGTCGATCCTGACATGCTCGTTCTTCAGGAGCGCGTAAGCCGCCGCCAGCATGAAAACAGCGCCATAGAGATACCATTGCACTTCGAGCCATGCATTCGACGATATGTCGAACATCTTGCGCACCACGGCGTTTGTGGCGCTGATCAGCACCGCCGCTAGCAATAACCAGGACACAGATTGACCGATAACCGTGGTGACCGTGTCAACGGCCCGGCTTATTCCCAATAAGAACTTCACTTTCCCCTCCTCAGGACCAGAGCCAGGGTCCGGTCCGCAGCTTTTTTATCGGCGTTTTATTTGCCCTGTTGCCTGGCAAGTCCGATTTTTTTCTTGTTTGCAGGTGCTTATTCAACAGCATTTCAAAAAGCAACTCCGAACGGTCGCCCTTCCTCCGGGAATCCCGCACGGGCGGCGCCTGTGACTATTCATCGTGCACTTATTTTGTGTTGCGCGCTATATCATGCTCCTTTTTTGCAGCGCATTAATTTTACTTTTCCAGCCTTGCCGGAAGAGAATGGGCGGGTGACGATGCATTGCACTTTGCCACGACTTCATGTTACCTCTGGCGATGGAGAATCCGGCATGGGCCCGAGATCGTCCACGGGCAGATTTCCCGTATGGCGGGCATGGCGGATGGAGCATAAGGGGAAGCGGAATGAGCGAACACCACACAGGTCCTGTCGAAGTCGGCGCCGAAATGAACTACGCCGAGCACGAAAAGACCTATAACGGTTTTCTGGCCTTGACGAAGTACGGCACGATGATGCTGTGCGTGCTGATGCTGGCCATGGTCGCCGGTTTCTTCACCACTGCCGGCTTCCTTGGCGGCCTGGTCGTCTTCGTGGTGCTGTCGGCTGCGGGTTTCTTTCTGCTGCGCTGAAAAATCCTGTTCATGAGCGGTTCCCTTTCCGGGGGCCGGGCGGATGCCGGATAACCGGAAAGGCCAGGTCATGAAGCGTCTGCTCTATTGTCTGTTTCTGCTGGCGGCGATTGCGCATCCTGCTTTGTCACGCGATCTCTCACCTGCAGAGCAGGAGGGTCTTCGCACACAGATCGAGCGCTTCCAGACGGCTTTGAGCGCGCAGGATTTTGATGTCGTCGGCAAGACTGTACCGCCGAAAATCTTTGAATTCATCGCCCGCGACGCCGGCATTACCGTGGAGCAATTGCGCGGCGCTTTGACCGCGCAGATGCAGATGGCGCTCGCGGCGGTCAAGATAACCGAATTCACCATGGATATGCAGGCGATCAGCCTTGCGCAAACGCCTGATGGAACGCCCTATGCCCTCATTCCGACCAGGACGGTGATGGAAACCGGCGGCCAGACGATCGAGGCGAAATCCCATACGCTGGCGTTGATGGACGGTGCAGACTGGTATTTGCTGCGGGTAAGCGACCAGCAGCAGGTCACCGTCCTTCGCAAGGTCTATCCGTCCTTCGCCGAGGTGGCGTTTCCGGACGGTTCCATGCAGCCGGTGAAATAGTCCCGTCTTCCTGAACTCAGGAAAAACGCCCCGGCCGGAAAGGATCGATCGAGATTTCCGTATCCTCCCCGCTGGCCAGTTGCGTCACCAGACGGGCTGTGGCTGCCGATTGCGTCAGCCCGAGATGGCCGTGTCCGAAGGCATAGATGACGGACGGCGTGGCGCGCGCCGTACCGATGACGGGAAGACAGTCCGGCATGGACGGCCGGAATCCCATCCATTGTTTCCCGCCTTCCAGTTTGAGGCCGGGCAGGAAACGTCCTGCTTTTTTCAGCATGGCTTCGGCACGGCGGAAATTCGGTTTCAGTTCCAGCCCGCCAAGTTCGACCGCGCCGCCAATGCGGATACCTGTCGATAGCGGGGTGACCACGAAACCATGGTCGTTGAAATAAAGCTGGCGCGTCAGGTTGAAAGCGTTGGGGGAAAGGGTGGTGTTGTAACCACGTTCCGTTTCCAGCGGCACGATGCTGCCAAGCGTCGCGACAAGTTTTCTCGACCAGGCGCCGCAGGCGATAACCACCCTGTCGGCATCGATCTTGTCACCATTTTCCAGCGTCACGATCGTACTTTCGCCGACAGCATCAATGCGTTCGGCCTCGCCCTTGCGCAGGCTGGCGCCGCGGGCGATTACCAGATCGAAAATGGCGCGGTTGAAGTCGTAAGGGTCGGAGACCTGCAGACCGTCCGGCGAAAACATGGCATGGCGGAACTGGGGCGCGAGACCCGGTTGAAGTTCCTCGATTTCGGGGCGGCCGACGCGCTGGAAGGTGAAACCGGCGCTTTCCTTTTCGTCCCAGTCCCTGCGGGCGGCATTGAGACTTGCCTCGCTGTCGTAAAGATCGAGCGTTCCGGTTTTCGAAACGAGGTGCGAGAGTTCAGGCATCGCCGCGACATGGGCCATTTCCATGGCAGCGAGCCGGTTGAGGTCGGTAAGTGACTTCAGCCCATGGCGAAAGCTGCGCTCGGCGCTCGCCCGCCAGAAGCGCCACAGCCAGGGTGCGATCTTCGCCGCATAGGCCGGCGGCACGCTAAGTGGGCCGAGCGGATCGAACAGCCAGCGCGGCGCTTTTTTCATGATTCCGGGAGCGGGAATGGGGATGATTTCGGGGAAGGCCAGAATGCCGGCATTGCCGGAACTCGCGCCCCGGGCAACCTCGCCGCGCTCAAGAAGCACCACTTCGCGTCCGGCATTCTGCAGATAAAGGGCCGCCATGGAACCGATAATGCCGGTGCCGATCACCAGCACATCGCATTTCAGGGTTTTGGTCATCGGCGCTCCTGCAACACAAATCTTTCAACCCCGCATAACAATGAATGCTGCTGCGATGAAAGGCCGTATCGTGTTGCTGGCGCAGAAATATCAGCACTGTGGCAAATAAGCGGTCCGAAACAGACAAGGGGAATATATTCGCGGTGAAGCATATTGGCAGTTTAATGAGGTTCAAGACCGATAGTTATAGTTCATTATTAATCGCTATTTAACGGTATCCGGCTAGTTTCGCGTACAGTCGGGCCAACCGCTTTTCATCTTATATTTCGAGGGTGAAAGAGGTCTGCATATGGGTTGCTGTTTGAGGGTTCAAAAAGATGTCTTACTTTTCTAAACTTGGTCCGGACGCTTCTGCAGTGCTTGATGCGCTTGGCCGCTCGCAGGCCATCATCGAGTTCGATCTGACCGGCAAGATTTTGAGAGCGAACGATAATTTCTGCAAGACCGTCGGCTATCAGCAGTCTGAAATCGTTGGGCGTGCCCACAGCATGTTCCTGTCTCCCGAAGATTCGGCATCGCCAGAATACAAAAGCTTCTGGGCGAAGCTGTCGCGTGGCGAATACGATCAGGGCCAGTATCGTCGTCGCGCCAAGAATGGCGACGAAATCTGGATCGAGGCTTCCTACAACCCGGTGTTCCGTTTCGGTAAACCCTACAAGGTGGTCAAGATCGCAACCGACATCACCTCGATCAAGCGCAGGAGCGCTGAGGATAACGGGAAACTGGCGGCGCTCTCCCGCGCGCAGGCCATGATCGAATTTACGCCCGATGGAAAAATCCTCAGCGCCAACGAAAATTTCCTCGCGACGCTCGGTTACACCGCGGAAGACATCATCGGCAAACATCATTCGATGTTCTGCGAGCCGACCTATGCCCAGTCCCAGGACTATCGGGATTTCTGGAAAGAACTCGGAAAGGGACATTTCTCGACGGGGCAATTCATGCGCCTTGGCAAGGATGGCAAACGCGTTTTTATTCAGGCCTCCTATAATCCGATCATCGATGATCGGGGTCGTGTCTTTAAGGTCGTGAAATTCGCTTTCGATGTGACGGACCGGATGCATGCGGTCGAGGAACTTGGTGCTGCGCTCGAGCGGCTTTCTCAATGCAATATCCGCATTACGCTGGACAAACCCTTCGTCGGCGAGTTCGAACGACTGCGCCGCGATTTCAATAAATCGATCGCTGAATTCCAGAAGACGCTGGAAAACGTTCTTGGCCAGACCGGAGACCTGACCCGCAGCAGCCAGGAGGTCAGCGAAGCCTCCGTCAATCTCGCCGAACGTTCGCGTGAGCAGGCGGTGGCGCTTGAGGAGACCTCGGCAGCACTCGAAGAAATCACCGCCACGGTGCGTTCGTCGACTGAAAACATGAAAGAGACGCGCAAGCTGGTTCAGAGCGCGCGGACATCCACCGTGGCCTCCACCGAGGTCGTGGAGCGGACAGTCGACGCCATGCAGCGTATCGAGACGGCCTCGCGGGAAATCAGTCAGATCATCGGTGTGATCGACGAAATCGCCTTCCAGACGAACCTGCTGGCGCTGAATGCCGGTGTGGAGGCCGCGCGGGCGGGCGATGCAGGTAAAGGTTTTGCCGTCGTGGCGCAGGAAGTGCGCGAGCTGGCGCAGCGTTCCGCCAATGCCGCCAAGGAAATCAAGGCGTTGATCAACAATTCCGGGACCGAGGTTCTGGAAGGCGTCAGGCTGGTGGGCGAAACCGGCGAAGCGCTGAAGCAGATCGACGCGCTGGTCAGGCACATTGACGGCAATGTCGACATGATCGCCAAGGCGGCTGACGAGCAGGCTGCCGGCATCAGCGAGATCAACAAGGCAGTCAACCGGCTGGACCGGATGACGCAGGAAAACGCGGCGATGAGCGCCCGCACCACGGTGATCAGCACCACGTTGGCGCAGGGAGCGGATGCGCTGGCACAGCTCGTCAGCCTCTTCAAGCTGAACCGCCGCACAGTCCAACGCGAGGACGGATCGTCCACCCGCTCGGATACCGCCAATACCACCCGGCGCGACAAGCCATCGGCACGGGCGGCCGCGTAAAGGAGCAGGCTCAGGCCCGCTTCAGCTTGAGAATGAGATCCGGTGGATGCGGATGCCTTTGAACGGGCATCCGCATGGCTTTTTTACCGCAGCGCCGGTCTTGCGATACCGAGATGGTCGCGCAGCGTCGAGCCTTCGTAGTCCTTGCGGAACAGGCCGCGCTCCTGCAGGAGTGGAACGACCTCGCGGTTGAATTCCTCCAACCCGCCGGGGAAGAAGGGCGGCATGACGTTAAAGCCATCGGCCGCACCGTTTTCGAACCATTCCTGCATGCGGTCGGCGACATCCTTGGCCGTGCCCATGACGATATGGTGGCCGCGACCGGCGGCGACGCGCAGCGCCAGCTCCCGGATCGTCAGCTTTTCGCGGCGCGCCAGTTCAGTCAGAAGTTCGGCGCGGCTGCGCAGTTGGTCGGAAATCGGCAGGTCCGGCAGCGGGCCGTCGAGATCGTAATCCGTGAGGCTGTGGCCGATGCGTTCCTCAAGCAGCGGCATGGCGCTCTTGATATCGGTCCAACGGTTCAGTTCCTTCAGCTTTTCGCCAGCCTCTTCAAAGCTCCTGCCGATAATCGGCATGAAACCGGGCATCACGGCGACGCTGGCCGGATCGCGGCCGAATTTCGCTACGCGAGCCTTGAGGCTGGTATAGAAGGCCTGTGCTTCGGAAATCGCCTGCTGGGCGGTGAAGACGATATCGGCGGTGCGGGCCGCGAGATCCTGCCCGGGACCGGAAGAGCCGGCCTGGATGAGAACCGGGTGGCCCTGCGGCGAGCGCGGAATATTGAGCGGCCCCTTGACCGTGAAATATTTGCCTTCGTGGTTGAGGATATGGACTTTCTCTGGATCGACGTAGCGGCCCGCCTGCTTGTCCTTGATGAAGGCGTCATCATCCCAGCTGTCCCAAAGGCCGCGTACCACATTCACATATTCTTCCGCCACCGCATAACGCTCGTCATGCTCGGGATGGTCCTTGGAAAAATTCGCCGCCGTGCGAGCGTAAGAGGTGGTGACGATGTTCCACGCCGCGCGGCCATGGCTGAGATGATCGATGGAAGCGAAGGCGCGGGCGGTGTGGTACGGCTCGCCATAGGTGGTGGAGGCGGTGGCGGCCAGACCGATCTTGTCAGTCACCATGGCAAGCGCCGCCAGCAACGTCAGCGGCTCAAAGCGCGCGATCATGGAAGGGTGGGCGTCGACGCCGCTGGTGAGGCCGTCGGCGAGGAATACCATGTCGAATTTTGCGGCTTCCGCCATTTTTGTGACGCGGGTGAGCAGATCCAAGTTCTCGCTACCGGCCTCCGCATCGGGGTGACGCCAGCCGGAAACGTGGTGCCCGGCGCCTTGCAGGAAAAGGCCGAGATGCATCTGTCTGTCGCGGGTCGTATTGGTCATGGGGATCATGCCTTCATGTCGGTCGAGTTATATGTCAGTTGTCAGAAGCGCCTCGAGCTTCCGGAGGTCGGCTGCGGTCTTCATGCTCCGCACCAGTGCCGGGATGCTGGCGAATTTTTCATTGCCGCCGGTCGCGTCGGCAAATTTTTCGGTCGGGTCATCGATGCCGGGGAGGCCGTCGACACGGCGTGACAGCACCGTGCCGTCCTTCTTCGTCACGTCGATGATCACGAATCGGGTGGTCGGATCGGGCGAGAGGCGGCGGGCGGTTTCGTCATGCCGGCGCGCGATCCTGGCGGAAAGGGCAAGCAGATCGGCGCGCGTCGCGCGCTCGTCGAAATGGCCGATGCCGAGCGCTCCATCCGTCAGCGCGGCGGCAAAGACATATTCGGCGCTGAAGCGTGCATCGATGCCCGTCGCGGGCGTGGCCGAGCCAACGAGGGCGGCATCGCCGCCCGGCGGGAAGGTGATGGTGACCGTTTCGATCTCATCCGGCGTCAGATCGTGGCTGTTGCGCAACGCCAGCGCGCCGACAGCAACGGGATGGCTGGCGGTGCAGCAGGGAAAAGCCTTGAGGGTGAGGCCGGGCGAGACGATCTGCCAGGGTGCGCCCCAGCCGGAGAGAACGCGTTTTGGTTGCTCGGCGCCGAAGGCGAAGGCGGAATAAAAGCCGATCGGATTTTCCAGAAAATCCGGTGCGCCCTGAAAGCCTGATCGTGCCAGCTGGGCGGCGGTAAGGCCGGCGCGCGTGGCAAGCCCGGCATGCAGCGGCTTGGCATCGAAGCCGAATTGCAGGCGAAGCCCGGCCGATTGCGTGGCCGCGAGCCCGAGTGCCACGGCCGTGGTCTGCAGATCGAATTTCAGGAGATGGGCGACCGCTGCTGCCGCGCCGATGGGGCCGAGCGTAGCGGTGGCGTGGAAGCCGTTTTCGTAATGCCTGGTGCCGAGCGAGAGGCCGATCCGCGCCATGGTTTCAAGCCCGACGATATAGGCGGCGATGAAGGCATCCGCCGTTGATCCCTCTTCGACCGCAATAGCCAGCAAAGCCGGGATGATGGCGACAGTGGGGTGGCCGCGCACGCTGCCATGGACATCATCATAGTCGAGCACATGGCCGGCATGGCCGTTGATAAGGGAGGCCGTAAAGGCGTCCGTGCGAAGATCGTGGCCGATGATTCCGGCTGCGCCCTGTATGCCGGACGTGAAGGTATCGATCAGGATTTTCGTGCTTCTGTCGGCAGCGCCGCCCAACACGCAGGCGAAAAAATCGATCAGCGCCGTGCGGGCGATGGTAACAGCCTCTTCGTCACGTAGGGGGTCAGATGCGGCAATCGCTTCGGCCAGACGAAGGGTGAGTTTTTCCTCGGCGACCATGGCGTCAGATCCCTTCACCGTCATTCACCCGCGCCACCTGTCCGCCAAGACCCTTGACGAAGGCGTTGATGCGCGGATTGGTCGACTTGTAGAAGATATGCTCCGGCGTGCCCTGATCGACGATCAGGCCGTTTTCGGTGAAGACGATATTATCGCTGATTTCTTCGGCAAAACGCATTTCGTGCGTGACGAGAATGCTGGTCATACCGTCATTGACGAGATCGCGGATGACGGCGAGCACTTCGCCTACGGTTTCCGGGTCGAGCGCGGAAGTGACCTCATCGAACAACACCAGTTCCGGCCGCATGGCAAGTGCGCGGGCAATGGCCACTCGCTGCTGCTGGCCGCCGGAAAGCTGGCCGGGATAGGCATCGACCTTCTGGGAAAGGCGCACTTTTTCCAGCAATTCGCGGGCATGTCGCTCGGCTTCCGCCTTCGGCGTGCCGAGAATCTTGATTGGTGCAATGGTGATATTTTCCATCACCGTCAGATGCGGAAAGAGATTGAACTGCTGGAAAACGATACCAATGCGCTTGCGCAGTGTAATGCGCTCAGCCTCGGTCTTCAACTGGTCCACGCGGGTGCCGCCGACGGTGATCTTGCCCGATTGCGGAATGAGCAGGCCGTTGATGCAGCGCAGGATGGTGGATTTGCCGGAGCCGGAAGGGCCGATGATAGAGACGGCGTCGCCTTTGTTGACCGTAAGATCGATGCCCTTCAGGACCTGATTGTCGCCGAAGGCCAGGTGTATGCCTTCCAGTTCAACCAGAGCTTTTTCGGCGGTTTGTGGTGCGGGTGCGGACATGGCGTGTTCCAATCAGCGGGAAGCGAAGCGCCGTTCCAGGCGCTGCGTGAAACGGGAGACGGGATAGCAGAACAGGAAGAACGCCATCAGAACGGTGAGATAGACCACGACGGTGAAATCGTTGCGCTGCACGGCGGTACTGGCGTCCGTCGCGGCGTGCAGAAGTTCATGCACGCCGACCAGCGAGGCGAGCGCCGTACCCATGGTGATCGACGCGTAGAGGTTCATCCATGGCGGCAGCGAACGTTTCACGCATTGCGGCAGGATGATCCAGCGCAGCGTCTGGTTGCGCGAAAAACCGAGGCCCTGCGCCGCTTCCCATTGCGCCGTCGGAATGGACTGGATGGCGCCGCGGGTGATTTCGGCGATATGGGCGCTGGCCGGAATAGCGAGACCGACGACGGCCTTGATCCAGTCCGGGAAGGGAATGTAGTTGCCGAAGGCGACAATCTCGAAGGGGAAGATGTAGGTCGCGGCAAAGATCAGCACCAGATGCGGCGCGTTGCGGAAGATTTGCACATAGGTAAGCGCCGGCGCGCGCACGAGACGATAGGGCGCAAGCTCCATGATGCCGAGTAGGACGCCGACGAAGGTGCCGATGGCGATTGCCAGAACGCTGATCAGCACGTTCATGGCGAAACCCTTGGCAAGATAAGGCAGCCATTGCAGCAGCACCTGGCCGAGCGAGGGATCGAGGATCAGCCACAGGATGACCGATATCACCACGCCGAGCAGCAGAATGGTGCCGAAGGGCGGCTTCCTTACCGCCTGTGTAGGAGAAACCACCGCACTCATTAACCAACCCCCGGAACAGCAAGACGCCGCTCCAGCCAGAGACCGGCCCTTGCGACGATGAAATTGATGACGCTGAAAAAGATGAGGATGACGAGCATCAGCTCGACCACATTGTCGCGCTGGGTCCAGATCAGGATTGAGGCATAGGTGATTTCACCCACCGCAATGGCCGAGCCGACCGTGGTGAGCTTTACCAGATTGACGAGGTTGTTGATGATGGAGGGCAGCGCCGTGCGGATTGCCAGCGGAAACTCCACATAGCGTAAAATCTCGAATGAACTGAAACCGATCGCGCGCGCCGCCTCGATGGTGGTGGCCGGCACCGCCTCGATACCACCGCGCAACGCTTCCGCATGAAAAGCGGCAATATGCAGGCCGGTGATGGCGACCACCCAGAAAAAGGGTGTTAGCGGATTGTTCTGCGCGCCGCCCAGCGCATTGGAAATCAGCATGTTAAGCACGAGGAACCCGCACATCAGCTGCACCAGCGTCGGCGTGTTGCGTGTCAGTTCCACATAGGCGCGCACGGGACCGGAAAGCCAGCTCTTGCCCGATGTCAGCATGGCCGCGAAAATGAAGCCGAAGACGAGGCTGAGCGGCAAGGTGACAGAGACGAGGATGAGCGTCATCTTCATGCCGTCAAGCCAGATCTGAACCTCATACCCGCTGTTCAGAAAATCATAGTTGAGGCCGAAATGCGCAGCCAGTTCTATAAAGCGCGCTGTAAGTGAATCCTGCATCGGAAATCCATGCTTTTATTGCGGGCGCCGCCTCGCGAGCGGCGCCGGAATGGCCTGCCGTTTTGTAGAGCGAAAAAGAACGACAGGCGAAACCGGCCGTTCTTGAGGGTTGGCGTAAACGCCATCCGCCATCTGGAGGCGACGGGACAGCCAAGACCGTCTGGCCGTTTATTGCGCGGCCGAAAGCTTCTTCTGCTGCTCTTCCATGTAACCGATGCTCGGCAGACGGTTGGCCTTGGCGAATTCGAGCATCTTGCCGGAAGCGTGCAGGTCCTTGACGATCTTGTCGAGAGCGGCCTGTGTGTCAGCCTCACCCTTGCGCAGCCAGATCACGGAATCGGAAGGGATGAGGTCGGTGGGGATCAGGATGCCGTAATCCTTCCACTCATCGGCGCGGTCCTGAAGCATCAGGCTCAGCGTGCCGTTGACGTGAACGGAGACATCGCAATTGCCGCCCTTGAGCGCCAGCAGCGATTCCGGCTGGCTCGGCAGCGCCTTTACCTGCGCGCCATATTGTTCGATCAGCGGCTGGGTGTAGTTCGAGCCTTGTGAAACGCAGGCGATTTTACCCTTCAGGTCCGGCCAGTCCTTGATGCCACTGTCCTTGCGGCCGATGGCGGCGCCGCCCTGGCGATCATAGGGGGTAGGCACGTAGCCCAGCGTTTTGGCGCGTTCTTCCGTGTATTGCATGTTGGCGATCAGAATATCGACCTTGCCCTGCTGCAGGAACTGAACGCGGTTGGGCGGGGTCACGGTTTCGGTGACCAGTTCGACACCGAGGCCGGCGGCCAGAGCCTTGGCGACGTCGATGTTGAGACCCTTCTGCTCCTGTGTCTTCGGGTCGATGAAGCCGAAGGGCGCGCCGGAGAGGATGACGCCGACGGTGAGCTTGCCGCGACCCTTGATCCGGTCGAGCGTCGCATCCGCATGGGCTGCTGTGGCCATCGAAGCGATGACGACGGCTCCGGCGATCAATTTTTCGGTAAATCTGGAGAAAGAGAGGGCCATGGGCATTTCCTTTTGATTGTCGTGGGAAACTACAGGAGGCGCCCGCCGAGAGCGAGAATTGGCATTGCGTGAAAAATAGTATGAATAAAATCCGGTTCCAATAAATCTTTTAGAGGGAAAAAATATCCTAATAGTTTGGAATTGTAGAACCCTGTTCTTCGTTCGCCTCCCCAGAGGGAGTGGGACAGTAAATCCGGCGCAGCATACGGACCGTATCGCCCTTGGAAGCGAGCGATTGCAGCTTTCGCCTTCGCCGCGGCAGTTCGAGAAGCTTCTGTCGCGTCTTCGTGATGAGAAAAGCGCCGGGCGTCGGGCCTATGAGCCGCTGGTGAAGTTAAGGCGCCGCTTTGCGGTCGCTTTATGGGTTTTCCGAGATGGAACTTGAGGAGGCGTTGGGCGACCGGCTGTCGTTCAAGCATTTCACCGGACTTGCACTGCAAGAGGTCGTTCCCGAGCATTCCAGGCCCTACCGTTTCCGCAGCCTGCCGATCGTCGAAGGTCTTCTGGAGAAGCTGTTTGGTGAACTCGACCGGCAGCTTGACGCTGCCGGCCCGATCCTGCGGCGCGGCGCGATGCTGGATGCGACGACCATTGAGACGACGGCGGCGCAGCCGCCCAGAGGCCGCAACGGCGACCTCGATGCCGCCGCTGGGTATTGCAACGCGCCCCGCCGGGGGAGAGGAAACGCGCCGTACCGGCTAACTGCACGCTCTCTTCCTCATCTCACGTTTGACAGCCGATGCAAAAAAATGCCAGCAAATGCGCAAGAATAATTCTCAAAGGGCGGCGGCATGGCCAGACGAAACGACGCACATGGACGGCTGGACGATGCGGCCCGCGCCGGCTGGCTTTATTATGTCGCCGGCCGCACGCAGGATGAGATCGCCGCTGCCATGGGCATTTCCCGGCAATCGGCGCAGCGGCTGGTGTCGCTTGCGGTCGCCGAGCGGTTGATCAAGGTCCGGCTCGATCACCCCATCGCCGCCTGTCTCGAAAAAGCCGAACGGCTGAAGGAGAAATTCGACCTCAAATATATTGAGGTGGTGCCAAGCGATCCGGCCGGGGTCTCCTCCACTGTCGGCATTGCCGAGGCCGGGGCGGCGGAAATCGAGCGCTGGCTGAAAAATGCCGATCCCATCGTGCTCGCCATCGGCACCGGCCGTACCTTGAAGGCCGCTGTCGACCAACTGCCGCCGATGGAATGCCCGCAGCACCGTATCGTGTCGCTGACGGGTAATATCGGGCCGGATGGCTCGGCCGCCTATTATAACGTCATCTTCAGCATGGCGGACGCCATCAAGGCCCGGCATTTTCCGATGCCGCTGCCGGTTCTGTGTTCCTCTGCGGAAGAGCGTGAATTGCTGCATGACCAGTCCATGGTGCGCTCCACGCTGGCGCTGGGGTCCGCGGCCAATGTCACCTTCGTCGGTGTCGGTGAACTCGGCGAGAACGCACCGCTCTGCGTCGATGGTTTCCTCGGCGTGGATGAGATGAAGGCGCTGATGGCGAGCGGGGCGATCGGAGAGATTTGCGGCTGGATGTATGATGCCAATGGCCGCATTCTCGAGCACGCCGTCAACGAGCGCGTCGCCTCTGTTCCCATCCCTTCAAGAGAGACCTGCACCGTCATCGGCATGGCGCAGGGCGCACGCAAGAACGCTTCGATTCTGGCGGCGCTGAGGGGCGGTCTGCTGAACGGCCTCATCACCGATGAGACTACCAGCGAATATTTGCTCACTCATTGAGCAAAAATTAAACACATAAAATCAATGGCTTGGTTTTTCCCTGTGCGTCGCAGCATAGGATGTCGCTTGACATTTTTGATTGTGAAGTGAGTAAATGCCCTAGAGCAAAGCGAATGCTCATCATTTTTCTTCTGGGAGGAAGATATGACATTGAAGACCATTTTGCTGGGCGCATGCTCGGCACTCGCCTTTTCGACCCTTGCTTCCGCCGAGACGCTGACCATCGCGACCGTGAACAACGGCGACATGATCCGCATGCAGGGTCTGACCTCGGACTTCACCACCAAGAACCCTGACATTAAGGTCGAATGGGTGACGCTTGAAGAAAACGTCCTGCGCGAGCGTGTGACGACCGATATCGCCACAAACGGCGGTCAATATGACATCATGACCATCGGCAACTACGAAGTGCCGATCTGGGCCAAGCAGGGCTGGCTGCTGCCGCTTGAAAAGCTCGGCGACAAATATGACGTCGACGATCTGCTGCCGGCGATCCGGGGCGGTCTTTCCATGGACGGCAAACTTTACGCCGCGCCCTTCTATGGCGAATCCGCCATGATCATGTATCGCAAGGACCTGTTCGAAAAAGCAGGCCTCAAGATGCCTGAAAACCCGACCTGGGAATTCATCGGCGACGCCGCCCGCAAGATCACCGACCGCAAGGCCGATATCAACGGCATCTGCCTGCGCGGCAAGGCCGGCTGGGGCGAAAACATGGCCTTCATCAGCGCGCTCAACAACTCCTTCGGCGGCCGATGGTTCGATGAAAACTGGAAACCGCAGTTCGACCAGCCGGAATGGAAGAGCTCCCTGCAGTTCTACGTCGACCTGATGAAGGATGCCGGCCCGTCCGGTGCTTCCTCCAACGGCTTCAACGAAAACCTGACGCTGTTCCAGCAGGGCAAATGCGGCATGTGGATCGACGCCACGGTTGCTGCCTCCTTCGTGTCCAACCCGAAGGATTCGACCGTTGCCGACAAGGTCGGTTATGCGTTGTTCCCGACGCATGGCGAACTGAAGAACCACGGCAACTGGCTGTGGTCGTGGAACCTCGCGATCCCGAAGAGCTCGCAGAAGGCGGAAGCGGCCGAGAAGTTCATTTCCTGGGCGACGAGCAAGGATTACACCGAGCTTGTCGCTTCGAAGGAAGGCTGGGCAAACGTGCCTCCGGGTACCCGCACCTCGCTTTACAAGAACGCCGAGTATGAAAAGGCCGCCGCCTTCGCCAAACCGACGCTTGCCGCGATGGACGCCGCCGACATTACCAAGCCGACTGTAAAGCCCGTGCCTTATACCGGCGGCCAGTTCGTGGCGATCCCTGAATTCCAGGCGCTTGGCACCACGGTCGGCCAGCTATTCTCGGCGGTTGTTGCCGGCCAGTCTAGCGTCGATGATGCGCTTGCGGGCGCCCAGTCGACTGCGACGCGTGAAATGACCCGCGCCGGCTACATCAAGTAATCCTCCTGAAGATCGCTGTCCGGCGTCAACGCCGGGCAGCGAACCTTGGGGATCGGAAGCCGCGGTCCGTACGGCGGCATTTAAGCCTTTCACATCAAAACAAGAATGAGCCGGTTCTTCCGGATATGCCGGGCGCATGTCGTGACGCCCAGGCCCAAGGGGAGGTGAGTACAATGGCAACCCGAAACACGAGCGGATTAGCGCGGGTAATGCTTGCGCCGTCGGTGCTGTTGTTGCTGGTGTGGATGATCGTGCCTTTGGCGATGACCCTGTGGTTTTCGTTCCAGAACTACAATCTCCTCAACCCGGCCAATGTCAGCTTCGCCGGTCTTTTCAATTACCAGTATTTCTATACCGACCCGGCCTTCTTCCAGTCGATCTGGAACACGCTGCTGATCGTCGGCGGGGTGCTTTTGATCACGGTGGTTGGCGGCATCGCCATTGCGCTTCTGCTCGACAATGACATTTTCGGTCAGGGCATCGTGCGCATCATGATCATCTCGCCCTTCTTTGTCATGCCGCCGGTGGCAGCATTGGTGTGGAAGAACATGATCATGCATCCCGGCTACGGCGTGCTGGCCGACCTTGCCCGCTTCCTCGGTTTCCAGCCGGTGGACTGGTTCGCGCAGTTTCCGCTGCTTTCCATCGTCATCATCGTCGCCTGGCAATGGCTGCCGTTCGCGACGCTCATTCTCTTGACCGCCCTGCAGTCGCTTGATGGCGAGCAGAAGGAAGCGGCCGAGATGGATGGCGCCAATTTCGTCAACCGTTTCATCTATCTGACGCTACCGCACCTGTCGCGCGCCATCACCGTCGTCATCCTGATCCAGACGATCTTCCTGCTCGGCGTTTACGCGGAAATCCTCGTCACCACCAATGGCGGCCCGGGTTACGCCTCCACCAACCTTGCCTTCCTCATCTATCGCACGGCGCTTCTGGGCTACGACGTCGGCGGCGCTTCGGCCGGCGGCATCATCGCCGTCATCCTCGCCAATATCGTCGCCATCTTCCTGATGCGCGCCGTCGGCAAGAACCTCGACCGGTAAAGGGGAAACATCATGGCCCGCAAGACAACCACTCGCGCAAAGATCGGCTTTTCCATCGCGGCATGGGCCGTGGCGCTTTTGCTGTTCTTCCCGATCCTCTATGCCTTCCTCACATCCATCAAGACAGAGCCGGAGGCGATCGCAGGCTTCAGCCTCATTCCCTCGGGCACGCTTGAGAATTACGTGACGGTGCAAACCCAGCGCGATTACTTCAAGCCGTTCATGAACTCGGTGGTGCTGTCGCTCGGCTCGACGATCATCGCGCTCATCATCGCCATTCCCGCCGCCTGGGCCATGGCGTTCTCGCCGACCAAACGCACCAAGGACATCCTGATGTGGATGCTCTCCACCAAGATGATGCCGGCGGTTGCCGTGCTGGTGCCGATCTACCTCATCTTCCGCAATGCCGGCCTGCTCGATACCCGCATCGGGCTGACCGTCATGCTCACCTTCATCAACCTGCCGATCGTCATCTGGATGCTCTACACCTATTTCCGCGAAATCCCCGGCGAGATCCTCGAGGCCGCGCGCATGGATGGTGCCTCGCTCTGGAACGAGATCGTGCATGTGCTGACGCCAATGGCGGTGCCGGGCATTGCCTCGACGCTGCTCCTGAACGTCATTCTTGCCTGGAACGAATCCTTCTGGACCATCCGGCTGACGACCACAAATGCGGCGCCGCTGACGGCCTTCATCGCCTCCTTCTCTTCGCCGCAGGGGCTGTTCTGGGCAAAACTCTCGGCCGCCTCGATGATGGCGATCGCCCCCATTCTCGTCATCGGCTGGTTCTCGCAGAAACAACTCGTGCGTGGCCTGACCTTCGGCGCCGTGAAATAAGGAACGACAAACATGGGCAGCATTTCCCTTCAGACCGTGTCCAAGCTCTTCGGTGAGGCGAAAGTCATCCCGTCGATCGATCTCGATATCCACGACGGTGAATTCGTCGTCTTCGTCGGTCCCTCCGGCTGCGGCAAGTCCACGCTTTTGCGCCTCATCGCCGGACTGGAGGACGTCTCCGGCGGCAAGATCGTCATCGACGGCAAGGACGCCACCGAAAAGGCGCCGGCCGAGCGCGGCCTTGCCATGGTGTTCCAGTCCTATGCGCTTTATCCGCATATGAGTGTGCGCAACAACATCGCCTTCCCGCTGAAGATGGCCAAGCTCGACAAGGCCGTCATCGACAAGAAGGTCGAGGATGCCGCCCGCATTCTCAACCTCACCGATTATCTCGAACGCCGGCCCTCGCAACTGTCCGGCGGCCAGCGCCAGCGCGTCGCCATCGGGCGCGCCATCGTGCGCGAACCGAAGGCGTTCCTGTTTGACGAACCGCTCTCCAACCTCGATGCGGCGCTGCGCGGCACCATGCGGCTGGAAATCTCCGAGCTGCACAACACGCTGAAAACGACGATGATCTACGTCACCCACGACCAGGTGGAAGCCATGACCATGGCCGACAAGATCGTTGTCCTCAACCGCGGCAATATCGAACAGGTCGGCTCGCCGATGGAGCTTTACCGCTCGCCCGCCAACCTCTTCGTCGCCGGCTTCATCGGCTCGCCGCGCATGAACCTCATTACCGGCGACTATGCCCGCAGCAAGAATGCCACCACCGCCGGGGTGCGGCCGGAGCATCTGGCGCTGTCGAAAGAGGCCGGTCTGTGGCAGGGCAAGGTAACCGTCGCCGAACATCTCGGCTCCGATACCTTCCTGCATCTCGACGTCCAAGGCATCGGCCCGATTACCGCCAGAACCGATGGCGAGTTCGAATGCAAACACGGCGATACCGTCTTCATTACCCCCGATGAGACCAAGATTCACAGGTTCGATGGCAAGGGCAAGGCGATCTAGGGGAAAGCGACCCTAAAAAGCTTTGCCGCCTGACTGCCTCTTGCAGCTGGCGGTGTTCCGACAGGCCGATTGCCCGGCAAGAGGGCGATCGGCAAGACCAACGTTTCCCCTTCGAGGATCGTGACATGACATGCAAACTCTCCCTCGCAACGCTTGACGAAGCCAGAAAGACGGCGGCGGTTCCGGCCTATTCCCGGGCCGATCTGTCCGCCGGCATCGTGCATTTCGGCGTTGGCAATTTCCATCGCGCCCATCAGGCAGTTTATCTGGATGACCTGTTCAACACGGGTGCGGATCACGACTTCGCCATCATCGGCGCGGGGGTTCTGCCATCTGATGCGGTGATGCGCGAGAAACTCGCCGCGCAGGATTTTCTGACCACGGTGGTGGAGCAGGACAATAACCGCACCGGCGCGCGCGTCACCGGACCGATGATCGACATTCTGACGGTCGGCGACACGAAGGCCATCATCGACACGCTCGCCGACCCGAAAATCCGTATCGTCTCGATGACGATTACCGAGGGTGGTTATTTCATCGATGCTTCCGGTTCCTTCAATCCGCAGCACCCGGCCATTGCCGAGGATGGCCGGCACCCATCTTCACCGAAAACCGTGTTCGGCCTCATCGTCGCCGGGTTGAAGGCACGGCGGGACAAGGGGCTGCAACCCTTCACCGTCATGTCCTGCGACAACATTCCCCATAATGGCAAGGTGACGAAAAATGCGGTGGTCGGGCTTGCGGCCCTGTCGGATCCGGCCTTTGCCAACTGGATCGGCGAAAACGTCGCTTTCCCCAATTCCATGGTCGACCGCATCACACCAGCCACCGGGGAGCGCGAACGCAATATCGCCCGCGACGATTTCGGCATCGAGGACAATTGGCCTGTCTTCTGCGAGGAGTTCAAGCAATGGGTGATGGAAGACAATTTCCCCGCCGGTCGCCCGGCGCTGGAAAAGGCCGGCGTGCAGTTCGTCAAAGATGTCGCGCCCTATGAGCATATGAAAATCCGCATCCTCAATGGCGGCCACGCGGCAATCGCCTATCCGGCGGCGCTGCTCGACATTCATTTCGTGCATGAGGCGATGGAACATCCGCTGATCCGGGCATTTCTGGCAAAGCTTGAAAATGAAGAGATCATTCCGGTCATTCCACCGGTTCCCGATACGAATCTCGCCGATTATTTCGCGCTGATCGAGCGCCGTTTCCTCAACCCGAAGATCGGCGACACCATTCCGCGCCTGGCGCAGGACGGCTCCAACCGCCAGCCGAAATTCATTCTGCCATCCACCGCCGACCGGCTGGCGCGCGGCGAGGATATTGTCGGCCTTTCGCTGGTTTCGGCGCTGTGGTGCCGTTATTTCCAGGGCACCTCCGACAGCGGCAAGGAAATCGCCTTCAACGATGCCAGCGCCGAGCGCCTTCATGCGGCGGCGATCAAGGCCAAGGACGATCCGATGGCCTTTCTCGTGTTCGACGATATTTTCGGTGAGGTTGCCGAATCGGAGCTTTTCCGTAAACGCTTTGCCCATGCACTGAAGACGCTGTGGCAAGACGGCACGGTGAAGACCTTGAAGCTTTATCTGGATGACAAGCTGGCTGAAGAGTGACCGCGAAATGGAAGACGAGACCGGGCCCCTTTTGATTTTCGACTGCGACGGCGTTCTCGTCGACAGCGAGCCGGTCTCCATTTCGGTCCTTCTCGACATGCTCTCCCATCTCGGCGTGGCGATGGGGGAGGAAGAGGCCTATGAGCGCTTTCTCGGCCGCAGCGTCGCCAGCATGACGGCGACGCTGTTTGAGGATTACGGTGTCGAGACGGACATCGATTTTCTCGACCACATGCGGGCGACGTTATTCGAGCGTTTCCGCACCGAGCTTCGGCCGATTGGCGGCATTGGCGAGACGCTGGACATGCTCCTGCCGCTGCGGCGTTGTGTGGCCTCCTCAAGCCAGCCGGAGCGCATCCGTTATTCGCTGGGGCTGACCGGGCTGATCGACAAATTCGAACCCCATGTCTTCAGCGCCACGATGGTGAAGAACGGCAAGCCGGCGCCCGACCTCTTCCTGCATGCGGCGCGTGAAATGGGCGTAGAGCCGCGTCACTGCATCGTGATTGAGGACAGCCCGGCCGGCATTGCCGCCGCAAAGGCGGCGGGCATGGGCGTTTTTGCCTTTACCGGCGGTTCGCATGCGCGCTTTCCCGCATTCCGTGAAAAGATCGCCGGGCTTGGGGCGAATGTGGTGTTTGACGCGATGCCGGATTTGGTTCAACTTGTCGCAAGCTATGTGGGGAAGGGCGGTTTTGACGGCCAAATGGAACGTGATGCGGGCTGAAGCAGATTTTGCCTGCCGCCGTCGCCGGGTCGTTGCGCAAGGGATGGAACTGCAGTCTTGATGCGTCAAAATCTCGTCGCTGTCGATGTCGGCACCGCCAGCGCCCGGGCCGGCGTTTTTGATCCGGCGGGCCGACTGCTTGCCCGATCCACCCATCCGATCCTGATGCAGAGGCCGCAGGAAAACCACGCCGAGCACGATTCCACCGACATATGGAAAGCGGTCTGCATCGTGGTGAGGGCGGCGCTTGCCGAGGCCGGGGTTTCATCGCAAAGCATTGCCGCAATCGGTTTCGACGCCACCTGCTCGCTGGTCATCCGCGATGGGCGGGGCGCGCCGGTCTCGGTTTCTACTACCGGCGAAGACTGCTTCGACACTATCGTCTGGCTCGATCACCGGGCGATTGGCGAAGCCGACCGGCTGACAGCATCCGGCCACCGGGTGCTGGATTTCGCCGGCAACAGCGTCTCGCCGGAAATGCAGATGCCGAAGCTGATGTGGCTGAAGACGCATATGCCGGCAAGCTGGTCGCGCATGTGCTTCGCTTTCGATCTGGCGGATTTTCTGACCTGGAAGGCGACCGGTTCAGCGCAGCGCTCAAATTGCACGCAGACGGCGAAGTGGAATTTCCTGGCGCAGGAAAATCCCGGCTGGCAGGCGGATTATCTTGAACTGGCGGGCCTTGCCGATTTGAGAGAGCGGGCAGGGCTGCCGGAGACCACGGTAATGCCGGGTGATAGCATTGGCCCGCTTTCGCCCGAAGCTGCCGCCGAACTGGGTCTCGATACCGGCTGCCAGGTGGCGGCGGGCATGATCGACGCCTATGCTGGCGCGCTTGGTGCGCTAGGCGGCTGCCTGTCTGCGGATGTGGGACGGCATGTGGCGCTGATCGCCGGTACATCGAGCTGCCTTGTGGCCATGTCGGAGCGGCAGATGCCCGGCCACAGCCTCTGGGGCCCCTATTGGCAGGCGATCCTGCCCGGGCACTGGCTGGTGGAGGGCGGGCAATCGGCCACCGGCGCGCTGCTCGACCATATCGTGCGCATGCATGCGGCAGGCGGTGAGCCGGATACGGCGCTACATGCCCGCATCGTTGCGCGGGTAACGGAATTGCGCGCGCTTGAGGGCGAGGCTTTCGCCGAGCGGCTGCACGTCCTGCCGGATTTCCACGGCAACCGCTCGCCGCTTGCCGATCCCCATGCCGTCGGCGTCATCAGCGGACTGACTTTGGATACCTCTTTCGACAGTCTCTGCCGTCTCTACTGGCGCACGGCCGTCGCCATCGCGCTCGGCGCCCGCCATGTGCTCGACGCCATGGAGCGTTTCGGTTATGCGGTGGAAAGTCTGCACGTTACCGGCGGGCATGTGAAGAACCCGCTGCTGATGGAGCTTTATGCCGATGTGACGGGCAAGCGTATCGTGGTTCCCGCCACCGCCGATGCGGTACTTCTCGGCACGGCGATGACGGCGGCGACGGCTGGCGGGGTGCATGCAAGCCTTGCGGCGGCAGGGGCCGCCATGTATCCGGGCAATGCTGAAATATCAGGTAATCCGGCGCGTGGCCCCCGTTATGAGCGGGATTATCGTCGTTTTCTCGCCATGTACCGGCATCGTCAGGAACTGGAAAGCCTTTGATTTTCTGAAGGCAAATGACAGGCGTTGACGGGTGCCGCGCGTTTCTTCTCCCCGCCAGGGAGATGGTGGCCCGAAGGGTCGGATGAGAGGGAACGCCAGCGATAGAACGCACTCTCGCCCCCTTATCCCGCTGCCGCGGACGTCTCCCCGGCGGGGAAAAGAAACGCGCGGCAACCGCTCGATCCATATGCCGCCGCTGCTGCTAGCCGCAATCAACCGCGTAGCGAGCGTTTCAGGGCGGTGAGGTTCTTTGCCCTTGCCCTGCTGCTGTCATCGGCGCTGGCGCTGAGCGCACAAAGGGTGAATTCCAGCAGGGAGACCAGTTGCAGCAGGCCCTGGCCGCCATTTTGCGCCTGCGGCATGGCAAGACAGAGATCGGCGCTTTCCGGTCCCCATTCATAAAAGCGTGTGGTGATCAGCAATGTCCTGTAGCCGCTCTTGCGTGCCATTGTCGACAGGCGTTGCAGCGGCGACGGGGCGCCGCCGCAATCCATGATGACGAGCAGCGCTTGCGCGGGGTCGAAATCCCACAGGGCGACATAGGCCGCGCTGTCGCTGCCGAGATAATGGATATGGCCCCGGCTCTCCAGAAGCCGCCCGTAGAAATGACGTCCGGCATCGAGACCTTCCGGAGAGGTTGCCAGAAAAACATCGCCGGCCGTGGCGATCTCGTTCATGGCGATCCGCCAGATCGATTGGGTGGTCATGTCGAAGGCCGTCTGGATGGCCTGGATTTGCTGCGACAGAAGCTGTGAAAACGGGCTGGAATGGCGTTCGCCGCTCTCGCCCATGGCCGGCTGCTCCGTGCTGGCCGTTTCTTCGGCATAGCGCAGATCGGCGCGGATATCGCTGAATTGCCGGTATCCCAGCGAGCGCAGGAAACGGCCGACCGTCATCGGACTGAGGCTGAGCTTGGCGGCCAGCGTCTGCGCCGTCTCGAACGGCAATTCGTCCAGATGCTCGATCAGATATTTGGCGATCTTGCGCTCCGAAGGGGTGCCTGCCTTCATGGCGCGCGTAAGGTTCAACAGCAGCTTTTCCACCAACGCCTCATTCTTTTATCTTTATTGAACGATGATGCATGCGCGCGCGCAAACGAGCGTGCGAACCGCGACTTGACGGTGGGGGATAGGTCTTCCCGGCCTTGTCCTCCACCGGACCGGAATGCGAAATGTAATAGGTGTATTATCATATTTTAGAGATACCTTTTATTCAAGAGAAATTCCATCAGCGGTTTATATCCGGGCATTTGGCATCTTTCCGTCCGTCTTGCAGAGCGGATGGGCAGCGCCTATCTCTCGTTTTGGTAAGTGTGTTTCAGCGCCAAAGGCGTCGAGGAGTTCCAGATGATTTTTGATGCGGCAAGGCTTGCTTTCCACAATCTCTTTGCCGCCGAAACCCGGTCGGTATTCTGGAAGGTTCTGGGGCTCACGCTTCTCGTGCTTGCGGCGCTGTGGTTCGCCATCCGCTCCATCTTCATTTATTTCGCCCTGCCGTGGGTGGATGCGCTGATCCCCGGCGTGCCGGACTGGGCGGGCTGGCTGACCTTCGTTTTCGCCATTTTCGCGGGTATCGGGCTGGCGCTGGCGCTCGCGCTACTCATTTCGCCGGTCACCGCCGTCATTGCCGGCCTGTTTCTCGACGATGTCGCCGAAGTGGTTGAGAAAAAGAACTATCCGAACGATCCGCCGGGCAACGCGATGCCGGTCGGCGAGGCCGTTCTGTCGTCCATCAAGTTCTTCGGTGTCGTTATTGCCGGCAACCTTGTCGCGCTGTTGCTGCTTCTGGTGCCGGGTATCAATCTCATCGCGTTTTTCCTGGTGAACGGCTACCTGCTCGGCCGGGAATTCTTCGAGTTCGCGGCGATGCGTTTCCGCTCGCCCGCCGAAGCGAGGTTGTTTCGCTCAAAACACCGCGCCACCGTCTTCATGGCCGGGCTGGTGATAGCGGCCTTTCTGGCGGTGCCGTTCCTCAATCTGCTGACGCCGCTTTTTGCCGCCTCGATGATGGTACATCTGCACAAGGCCGTCAGCCGGCGCGACCCCTCATTCGCCGTGGGCCGCACCGAACAATTGCGCGGGTAACTCCACCAGCGGTGCTGGAATATCGAAGGTCTTTTCCGGCGATTTGCAGATATCGGCAATCACGCAGCGCTCGCATTCCGGCTTGCGGGCCTTGCAGCAATAACGCCCATGCAGGATCAGCCAGTGATGCGCATGGAACAGATATTGTTCGGGAATGATGCGGATCAGCCGGTCTTCAACCTCGTCAGGGGTTTTGCCCGGCGCAAGACAGAGCCGGTTGGCTATGCGGAACACATGCGTGTCCACCGCAAGTGTGGGCACGCCGAAGGCCATCGACATCACCACATTGGCCGTCTTGCGGCCAACGCCCGGCAGGGTCACCAGCTCCTCGCGGGTTTTCGGCACCTCGCCGCCGAAATTGTCGATCAGCATGTGCGACAGGGCGATAACGTTTTTCGCCTTGTTGCGGTAAAGCCCGATGGTCTTGATATGGCTGATCAGTTCTTCCTCGCCGAGCGCCAGCATCTTTTCCGGGGTATCGGCCACCTTGAACAGCGCGCGTGTGGCCCGGTTCACGCCCACATCGGTCGCCTGTGCGGAAAGCGCCACGGCCACCAGCAGGGTGAAGGGATTGGTATGTTCCAGCTCGCCTTTCGGCTCCGGTCGCTGAATGGAAAAACGGCGGAAGATTTCGGTCAGCTCATCCTTTGAATAGACCGTTTTCACCCGCGCCAGCTTGCGGACGGATGCCGGATTTGACTTTTTCGATGTTTGGGTGCTGGATCGTTTTTTGGCGATTGTCATGGACTATCTATAGCCAGCCCGCCCAAAGGAAAGCAACGTGGATACGCTCAACGACCAGCCGATTTTCGCGGCGGAACTCGTTCCGCACCGTTCGCTTGGCAGAAGGGGTTTCCGGCTGCTCCTGCTTTTCTCCGGTCTGGCCTGCCTTGTCTATGGCGGCTTTTTCCTCGCCACCGGGGCATGGCCCGTCGGCCTGTTCTTCGGACTGGATTTTCTGCTGCTTTATGCCGCCTTCCGCGCCAATTACCGGGCCGCGAAGGCGCGGGAAGAGGTCAGCGTTTCGCGTACCAGCCTGTCGATCCGCAAATTTTCGCCGGCTGGGCGTATAGTGGAGCATCGCTTCAATCCCTTCTGGGCGCGCTTCAGGGTCAGGCGGCATGACGAGATCGGCATCGTCTCCATGCATGTGACGGGTGAAGGCCGGGCGACTGATATTGGTTCGTTTCTCAATCCCGATGACCGTGAAAGCTTCGCCAAGGCTTTCGGCGGTGCGTTGGCGACTGTGCGGCGGCGGATGTGAGCGGATAATTCCGCTTACAACTCTTCCTATCGGCTCGAGGCTGGTATCTCGATAGAAGCTGAGTACGGCGCAAGAAACGGGTGGAGGCCGACACGCTTTGATGGTTTCCTGTCAAGCGTTAGGAGATTTGCGATGAACGCCAATATTACGTTGAACGAAGACATTACCCCCATCGGATCCGACTACGACACGGTGCGCGGGGTTATCGAGCTTTTGACGCTGGATTATCGCGAGCAGCCCTCCCTCGAAGCCATTGCCGCAGAGCTCGGCCAGTCGCCGACGCAATTGCAGAAGACCTTCACTCGCTGGGCCGGCCTTTCGCCCAAGGCCTTCCTGCAGGCCGTAACGCTCGATCATGCCAAGCGGCTGTTGCGCGAGGAGGATTTGCCGCTCTTGGAAACCTCGATCGAGGTCGGCATGTCGGGGCCGGGACGGCTGCACGATCTGTTCGTCACCCATGAGGCCATGTCGCCCGGCGAATGGAAGGCGAAGGGCGGCGGGCTGACGATCCGTTACGGTTTCCACACCTCGCCCTTCGGCCTTGCGCTGGTCATGGTGACAGATCGTGGCCTTGCCGGTTGCGCCTTTGCCGATCCGGGTGAGGAAAGGGCCTGTTTTGAGGACATGGCCGGCCGCTGGCCGAATGCGGGCTATGTCGAGGATCGCGAAGCGACCGCGCCCTACGCCGCGCGCATCTTCGATCCGTCCATGTGGTCGGCGGACAGGCCGCTGCGCGTCGTGC
The DNA here is from genome assembly GCF_027498475.1 of Agrobacterium salinitolerans. Lineage (NCBI taxonomy): Bacteria > Pseudomonadati > Pseudomonadota > Alphaproteobacteria > Hyphomicrobiales > Rhizobiaceae > Agrobacterium > Agrobacterium salinitolerans. Next base: position 313,583 of record NZ_JAPZLN010000002.1, read on the forward strand.
TGCTCGGCACGGATTTTCAGGTGCGTGTCTGGGAAAGCCTCCTGAAGATCCCGATGGGCCGCGCGGTTACCTATTCGCACATCGCCTGTGATATCGGCCAGCCGACAGCCTCCCGTGCAGTGGGTGCCGCAGTCGGCGCAAACCCGGTCTCCTTCGTCGTTCCCTGCCATCGCGCCGTCGGCAAAAGCGGGGCTCTGACGGGGTATCACTGGGGCCTGACCCGCAAGCGGGCGATGCTCGGCTGGGAAACGGGGAAGGTGTGATTGGATTGATTATCTTTGCCGATCTGACTTAGATCCCTTTGATCTGGGCGCATATTGCACGGACCCTTCATACGCGACGTTATCCTCGGGCTTGACCCGAGGATCCACGACCAAGCCGCTTGTGGATCCTCGCCTCAAGGGCGAGGATGACGCGGGGCGAATATTGACCGTGAATGGCCCGACAACACCTAAACCAGCTCCATCAACGCTCGCGCCGCCGCCTCGTCTGTTATCAGCGTATTGCACCCGATGCGCTTGATGGTGGCGCGGATCGCGATGGCGCGGTGGGCGCCGCCGGAGGCGAGCACGATGTGTTTGGCCTTGCGCAGCGTGTCGAGATCGATTGCCATGGCGCGCTGGTTGATCGGGTGATCGACCGAGCGGCCCTCGGCGTCGATGAAATTGAACATGGTGTCGCAGACGCAGCCGGCGTCGATGAGTTCTCGAAGCGTCGCCTTGGAAATGAAACCTTCCGACAAAGAGGTCGAATGCGGACCGATATCGCCGCAGGAGACGATGGCGAGATCGAGCGTTTCGGCGAGATCGTAAAGGGTGGCGAGCCCGCATTTTTCGATCAGCGCCCGCTTGGTCTCGACCGAATCCACCAAAAGCGGCGCGAGGAACATGTAACATTCCGCCCCAAGCGCGCTTGCCAGCCGCCAGGTGTAATCGAGCGGATTGGTCTGGTGCACGGCGACGATACCGCCCAGCAGGGAGACGACCTTGCAGTTTTCCCGCCGCGGCGGGCGAAAGCTGGAGAGCGAGGCGGTCATGGTGCGGCCCCAGCCGACGCCGATGGTGGCGCCGTTCGGCACCGCTTCGGAGAGGAATTGCCCGAGTGCGAGGCCGACGGCCTTGGCGGTGCCTTCCGCGCTTGTCTTGCTGGTGGCAGATGGGCCGGCGGGAGACGGGTCGGGCGAAGGGATGATGACGGCCTCGTCCAGCCCGTAGGCTGCCTCCAGCTGGCCGGCCAGCGAGACGAAATCCTCGATCCCTTCATTGATCCATATCTGCACTTCGGAGCGCTTCATCGCTTCATCGAGCAGGCGGATGACGGTGGAGCGGCTGATACCCAGTTTTTCGGCGACATCCTTTTGCGTCATGCCCTGGTTATAATAGAGCCATGCGGCGCGCAGCCGCAGAGACGCCGCTTCCGAATAGGCCGTATGGGTTTCTCTTCTCAGTTTTGCCACGGTTTCCGCCATTCTTTATGTTTGCGGAGTATCGCAGGCGTGAAACTTATGTCAATTGCGATGCGCAAATGTCTTGACTTTCGACCGCGCGCCTTGCGATAGTCGGAGCCGGACAAACCGCGATTTCGGCCTTGGGCGCACCCATGGTGCGGGAACGAAATGACGGCTGAGCAAGTTTACCAGAGATCATGAAGGATCATTCGCCATGACGTCCAAACTCGAACAACTGCGCGCCATCACCACTGTTGTTGCCGATACTGGTGACATCGAGGCTGTAGCGCGCCTGAAGCCGGTGGATTGCACCACCAACCCGACCATCGTTCTCAAAGCGCTTGGCACGCCAGCCTTCGCCGACGCGGTGAAGGAAGCCGTGGCATGGGGCAAGAAGCAGGGCGGCCAGTCTGACGCCGTGGTTGCAGCCGTTGCCGACCGTCTTGCCATTTCGGTGGGCGCGGCCCTTGCCGGCCTCGTTCCGGGCCGCGTTTCGACCGAAGTCGATGCCGACCTTTCCTTCGATACAGAAGCCTCCATCACCAAGGCGCGCCACATCATCGCGGCCTACAAGGAGCGCGGCATCGAGCGTGAGCGCATCCTCATCAAGCTAGCCTCCACGTGGGAAGGCATCAAGGCTGCCGAGGTTCTCCAGTCCGAAGGCATCGACTGCAATCTGACGCTGCTGTTCTCGCAGGCCCAGGCGATTGCCTGCGCCGAAGCCAAGGCTTTCCTTATCTCGCCCTTCGTCGGCCGTATCCTCGACTGGTACAAGAAGTCGACCGGCGAGACCTACACCGCCGAGACCGATCCGGGTGTCGTTTCCGTGCGCAGCATCTACAATTATTACAAGGCCAATGGCATCAGCACGGTCGTCATGGGCGCATCCTTCCGCAATGTCGGCGAAATCGAGGCGCTGGCCGGTTGCGACCGCCTGACGATCAGCCCGGCGCTGCTGGAAGAGTTGGACAAGGACAGCGGTAAGCTGGAGCGCAAGCTTTCGGCTGACAACGTCAAGGCAGAGCCGCTACAGTCGCTCGACGAGAAGGCATTCCGCTGGGCGCTCAACGAAGACGCGATGGCCACCGAGAAGCTCTCGGAAGGCATCCGTCTGTTCGCCAAGGATCTGGTGACGCTGCGCGAAATGGTCCGCAAGGAACTGACGCTGGCTGCGGCCTGATACAAAAAGGGGGGAACCATCCACGTTCCCCTGACGTTTAAGAGATATAAATCTCCAGTCACTCAAAACGCGATCGGGTCCCTGCCGGTCGCGTTTTTTTGTGGGTTTCAGGAGTTTCCATCTCCGGTCGCCACTTCGGAAATCCGTTTTGCCGCCTCGCAGATCAGCGCTTCACAGGCCTCGCGTGTCGGGGCCTTGCCGCCGAGCGGCGTGATATAGGGGCAGGTGATGACGGCGAGCGCCGTCCCGTCCAGCGTCAGCACCGGTGCGGATATATTGCGCACGCCGGCGGTCTGAAGGCTGTCCATGGATTCGAAACCGTTTTTGCGCACCTGCCGCAGCCGCTTGGCAAGGTCGGGCGGCACTGTTTCTCCGCTGCCGCGCACCTGTTCGGTTATCATGATCTGGCGCTGCGCCTCTGTCTGGAAGGCCAGAAGCACATGGCCGGAACCGGTGTGGAACAGGCTCATCTGCGCGCCGACCCGCATGGACATGGCCCAGTAGGTGGCGGATTCCTGCTGGGCGATGACGACGACGCTGCCGCGGTCATAAACGGCCAGATGACAGGCCTGCTCGGCGCTCGCCGAAAAATCGCGCATGACGGGTGCGGCGAAAGAGACCAGCCGGCGTATCGGTGCATGGAAATGGGCGAGCCCGAACATCTTCAGCGTAAGCGAGAACCGGTCGCCGTCAAGCCGCTGTACGTAGCCGCGGCGCACCAGCCGGTCCAGCATGCGATAAAGCTCGTTCGGGCTTTTACCTATAGACTTGGCGATCTCGATCTGCGTCAGCCCGCCATCGGTGCGGGCCAGAAGTTCGAGAATGTCTAGACCCTTGTCGAGGGCGGGAGCGCGATATCTTTCGCTGTCTTCGTCGGTCATCTGGCCTCGATGATGGTTTGTGTGTGCGCCCCGCGGGGTACGTTAAAATATGGTTGCCTGATACGCCGCATCCGCGCAAGTTTGCTTGACGCCATATGAATACCGCGTTTACATATGAATTGTCGATCCATATTTGAGATCATTCAAATTCAGCGTTCCAGTCCATGGCGGATGGGCGCGCCTTAGCGGGAGGCTATTCATGGTGCAGGATTTTAACGGCCGGACAGTGGTGATCACCGCCGCCGGTCAGGGTATCGGCCGGGCGACGGCGGAGCGTTTCATATCGCTCGGCGCGCGCGTCATCGCCACCGATATCAACGAGCAGGCGCTTTCCACCCTGAAAGGTGCGGAAACCCGGGTTCTGAACGTGCTTGACGGTGATGGTGTCAGGGATTTCGCCGCCGATATCGGCCATGCCGACGTTCTGTTCAACTGCGCCGGTTTCGTGCATTCCGGCACGATTCTTGATTGTGAAGAGAAGGACTGGGATTTCTCCTTCGATCTCAACGCCAAGGCCATGTATCGCACCTGTCGCGCCTTCCTGCCCGGCATGCTGGAAAAGGGCAAGGGCGCGATCGTCAACATGTCTTCTGTTGCTTCAAGTGTGAAGGGCGTGCCGAACCGTTTCGCCTATACCGCTTCAAAGGCGGCCGTCGTGGGTCTCACCAAGGCCATCGCCGCCGATTTCGTCACAAAGGGTATTCGCTGCAACGCCATCTGCCCCGGCACGGTCGACAGCCCGTCCTTGCATGACCGCCTGCGCGCCACCGGTAATTACGAACAGGCGCTCGCAGATTTCATCGCCCGCCAGCCGATGGGCCGCATCGCCACGCCGGAAGAAATCGCAGCGCTCGTCACCTATCTCGCTTCCGACGAGGCAGGTTTCACCACCGGCCAGATCCATGTGATCGATGGCGGCTGGACGGGCTGATTATCTTTACTGGAAAGAGAAAAGGCGACCGGCGTAAAACCGGGTCGCCTTTTTTCATTCAGACGACCGCGCTTCCGGCCATCAGTGCAAGCACGAGGAAGACCAGGAAGATCACCACGGCGATGAAGAACAGAATGCGGGCCACGCCCGCTGCGGCCGCCGAAATTCCGGTAAAGCCGAATACGCCTGCGATCAAAGAAATCACGAAGAAAATAAGAGCCCACTTCAGCATGGTGCTTCCCCTTTTGCATAATTTTCCCGAGCCTGACGCCCCGCGACTGGCTCAGTAAAATGACGCGCAAAAGGCGAAAATGTTCCACACGCCCGCAAAAATCGTTGTTCTCAAGCATGTCCAGCAAAAGTGCGTTAGCGGTTTTGCGTTCGGACTGCGCAAAAGCAAAGAGAAAGAGCATTTCAGGTGAACCGGCTTTCACCGGAGATGCTCTAGAAGCCTGTCTCTCCCGCAGCATCGATCCGCCGGGCCTTCCAGGTGGTGCGGATGAAGGTGGCAACGAAAGCAAGGCTCATGAACATGACGATGGTGGGAGCTGGCGCACTGTCGATCAGGAAACTTAGCCATATGCCCGAAAGCGAAGAGGCGACCGCTACCGTAATCGCCACCAGCAGCATAGCGGAAAAACGCCGGGTCAGCAGGAAGGCGATTGCGCCCGGCGCCACCAGCATGGCGACCGAAAGGATGATGCCCACAGCCTTCAACGCGCCGACCACGGTGAGCGACAGAACCATCAACAGACCATAATGCAGGATACGCACCGGCAGGCCGATGGCTTTGGCGTGCTGCGCATCGAAGGCGTTGACCAACAGGTCCTTGCGCAGGATGCCGAGGAACAGCGTGGCGAAAAGTGCGATCACCCCTGTTTCCAGCATGTCTGATGGCGCAATGCCGAGCATGTCGCCGAAGAGGATATGATCGAGATGGACATCGCTCTGCACCTTCACATAAAGCACCAGCCCCAGACCGAACATGCCGGAAAAGACGATGCCGAGCACCGTATCTTCCTTGATGCGACTGTTTTCCTTGATGAAACCCGTGCCGAGCGCGCAGATCATGCCGGCGATGAAAGCACCGATGGAGAGCGGTATGCCAACGATATAGGCCACCACCACGCCGGGCAGCACGGCATGGGAAACCGCATCCCCCATCAGCGACCAGCCCTTCAGCACCAGAAAACAGGAGAGCATCGCCATTGGCACGGCGATCATCAATGTGATGATGAAGGCATATTGCATGAAGGGCAGCTGAAACGGCAGGATGGCGAGTTCGAGAGTGTCGTTCATGGCGTTTCCTCCAGTGCCTTGCGGGCCTTGGCGCGGGATGCGAGCAGGCCGTGCTTTGGCGCAAAAACGAAGGCGGCAAGGAAGATTGCGGTCTGTAGCACGACGATGACACCGCCGGTGGCGCCATCGAGGAAATAGCTGAGATAGGCGCCAACGAAGCTGGTGGCCGCGCCGATGATGAGGCTCATCAGGATCAGCCGCTCGAAACGGTCGGTCAAGAGATAGGCGGTGGCGCCCGGCGTCACCACCATGGCAACGACGAGGAAAGCCCCGACCGTCTGCAGGGCGGCAACCGTCGATGCGGCCAGCAGGGTGAAGAAGATCACCTTCAGCACTTCCGGTTTCAGCCCCACGGTGCGGGCATGGTTCTCATCGAAGAACACCACCATGAAGTCACGCCATTTCAGCGCCAGCACAATGAGGCTGATGCCGCCGATCAGCGCCAGCTGAATGGTGTCTTCCGCCGTGATCGCGAGAATATTGCCGAGCACGATGGTCTGTATATTCACCGAGGTGGGCGAGAGCGAGACCATGAACAGGCCAAGCCCGAAAAACGAGGTGAAGATCAGCCCGATGATGGCGTCTTCCTTCAGTCGCGTCTTCTGGTTCAGGAACAGCATGGAACCGGCTGCAAGCCCGCCGGACAGAAAGGCGCCGAGCGAAAAGGGCAGGCCGAGCATATAGGCCCCGGCCACACCGGGGACGATGGCATGGGAAAGCGCATCGCCGATCAGCGACCAGCCCTTCAGCATCAGATAGGCGGAGAGAAAACCGCACACGCCGCCGACCAGCGCGCTGACCCAGATGGCGTTCAGCATGTAACCATAAGTGAAAGGCTCAAGAAGACTGCTTATCATCGACTTTTTCTTTCGGAGCCTCAGGATCGCGCCCGTTCTGGCCGTTCTTGCCGTAGATCACGAAAGGTCGCTCGTCATCGGTGATGACCTTCACCCGGCGTGGGTCGGCGTCGTCATGCAGGTCTGCCCCGCCAAGCACGAAGTGGCGCAGGCTGCCGCCGAAGGCCTTTTGCAGGTTCTCCTCGTTGAAGGTGTCCGCCGTCTTGCCCGATGCCAGCACCGTGCCCTTGACGAAGACCGCGCGGTCACAGAATTCCGGCACGCTGCCAAGATTATGGGTGGAAACCAGCATGACACGGCCTTCGTCACGCAGCGCTTTCAGAAGCGCGACGATCTGCTCTTCCGTCGTCACATCGACACCGGTGAACGGCTCGTCCAGCAGGATCACCTGACCCTCCTGCGCCAGCGCGCGGGCGAGAAACACCCGCTTCTTCTGCCCGCCGGAAAGCTCGCCGATCTGCCGCTTGCGATAGTCGAGCATGTTGACGCGTTTCAGCGCCTCCTCGACCATCTGGTGGTCGCGTTTCGACGGGATGCGCAGGAAATTCATGTGGCCATAACGGCCCATCATCACCACATCCTCGACCAACACCGGAAAACTCCAGTCCACCTCCTCGGCCTGCGGTACATAAGCGACGAGGTTTTTCCTGAGTGCTTCCTTCACCGGCAGGTCGAAGATCGAGACGGAACCGGCGGCCAAAGGCACGAAACCCATGATCGCCTTAAAAATAGTGGATTTGCCGGCGCCATTGACGCCGACAAGTGCAGTGATCGTTCCGCGGGGGATGGAAAAGCTGGCATTTCTTAATGCGGTGTGGCCGTTTCGATAGGTCACTGTCGCATTTTGAACCGTCAGGCCGCCGGCTTTTTTACTGCCCATTCTCATGAAGACAGCCCCTTGGCGATTGTTTCGCTGGTGACGCGCAGAAGGTCCAGATAGGTCGGAACCGGGCCGTCCGCCTCGCTCAGCGAGTCCACATAGAGGATGCCGCCATAGGCCGCGCCGGTTTCCTTGGCCACCTGCTGGGCGGGATCGGCGGAAACCGTGCTTTCGCTGAAGATGACCTGGATATTGTGTTCGCGCATGGCGTCGATCACGCCGCGCACCTGCTGCGGTGTGCCCTGGCTGTCGGCATTGACCGGCCACAGGAACAGTTCCTTCAGGCCGAAATCGCGGGCGAGATAGGAAAACGCGCCTTCGCTCGTCACCAACCAGCGCTTGTTTTCAGGCAGAACGGAAAGCGTGTCGCGGATCGGCTGCACGGTGGCTCTGATCTTGTCCGAATAGGCCTTGGCATTGGCGGCATAGACATCCGCATGGGCAGGGTCGATATCCGTCAGGCCCTTGCGGATATTTTCCACGTAGATCAAGGCGTTATCGGGGGACATCCAGGCGTGCGGATTGGGTTTTCCTTGGTACGCCCCGCCGCTGATGGCCATGGGCTCCACGCCTTCGCTCACCGTCACGCTCGGCACGCCGGAGAGGTTGGCCAGGAACTTTTCGAACCACAATTCCAGATTGAGGCCGTTGCGAAGCACCAGATCAGCCTTGCGAGCTTTGAGAATATCGCGCGGTGTCGGCTGGTAGTTGTGAATTTCAGCACCCGGCTTGGTGATGCTTTCCACCTCGGCCGCATCGCCCGCCACATTGCGCGCCATGTCGGCGATGATGGTGAAGGTCGTCACGACGGTCGGTTTTTCCTGAGCGAGGGCAGCACCGGGAAGGAAAAGCGAAAAAGCGAAAATGGCGTGGCGGATTTTATGGAAGTTCACAGGGCTCACCAGATTTTGTTGCGATTAATTCGCAATACCATCTGTTATAAAATCACAGATGTCAACGCTATTGCAAATCATTCGCAAAATAGTGCATTTCGGAAATGTCCGAAATTGGCGCGTTTTTGCCGGTCTTGTGCCTATGGGATTAAACTTTTTTCAATGAGAAAGCGGCACTATCGCAAGGCTCGGACAGCGTGGTCCGGAGCTCGTCCCGCGTGTGTTCCTCATTCTTCGAGCCACGTTTCGGGGTGAGGGCGTAAGACGGGGTACTTGATGTCAGGATGTTGCGGGTGAAAGCTGTATTCGGACGAATGCGGTTTTCGCGCAAGCTCGTTATGATTGGAGGCGGGATCCTGCTTTTGGCGGGTGCGACCGGCTCTGCTGCCGTTTTTATCGGCAGCGAGCGGCTGCTCGGTCCATCCTACGCTTCTACCAACGGGCTTTCCTGCGACGCGGTCCAGACGGTCAATATCCGCAAGAACGGTTCCCTATGGGTCCGCAAATTCATTCGCACCCAGGGCGGTGACGGCGCAGAGCGGCTGAAGACGGCGCTTCGTGTCGCAAGGGCGGTTTACGACAAGCAGAAACCCGATCTGGTGCAGGTTTCCGTGCTGGACCAGAACGGTCCGCAACTGCGTTCGGAAATGCGCGGCCGCGCCATTGCCGCGCAGGTGGTCTTCATTCCCGATCCGGCAAAGATTCCCGAAGGCGCGGATGCCCATCGTTATTCCGCCTTCTATTATGACGGCGCGGCGAATGGCAGCGGCCAGTTTTACGGCCTGCGCATCGATCTGCCGCTCGAAGATACCGAGGCGCTGGCGGCAAGCCTCAGCGATTTGGCTGATTGCGCGACGCCCGCCACGGAGCCGGAAGCGGGCGGCCACGAAACCAAGTCCGCCACAGCTCACGGCGAAGGCAAGGGTGAGGCCGGCGGGGAACATGGTGCTGCGCCGAAAGAGCCTGGTCATGACGAAACGACACCCGAACCCCACGGTGAAACTCCGTCTCCCGAAGCGCATGGCGAACCGGCTGCCGACGAACTTCTGACCTCGACGCCGGAAGCCAGCGGCGGCAGCGTCTTCAGCCTGTCCTATCTGAAATCACTGATCTTCGGAAAGGGCTCGACGACCGCGCAGGCGGCGGAGGAGAAGGCAGCAGCGAGTGAGAATGTCGCTGCGGAAGAGCCGGGTGTGGGGACTCCGGGGCATTAAAGATAGCGGCCGCGATGGGATGTTGTTTGACATCCAGGCTGTCTTGCTCTCTTGGTCCGTTATACTCGACCGTCATTGTCGGGCCTGTCCCACCGCTGTCCGGTTTAAATTGATCGAAACGGCATAAGACTCTCATTTGAAGCAGGCGGCTTTTCGGCCGCCTGGCTTTATCCCCTCAATCCGCCTTGTTGCGGCGGGCAGGGAATAGGATGACGTCGCGGATCGACGGGGCGTTGGTGAGCAGCATGATCAGGCGATCGACACCGATGCCGAGGCCGCCGGCGGGGGGCATGCCCTGGTCGATGGCGTCAAGGAACTCGTCGTCCAGCTGCTTGTCCTTTTCGCCGCGGGCATGGGCCTGCTCCAGCTGTTCCACCATGCGGCGGCGCTGTTCTTCCGGGTCGTTGAGTTCGGAGAAGGCATTGCCCACTTCCCAGGCGTTGCAATAGCTCTCAAAACGCTCGACAAGGCGCGGTTCGCCCGGCACTTCCTTGGCGAAGGGCGAGATGTCCTTCGGGAAATGGGTGACGTGGCTCGGCTGGATCAGCGTACCTTCGACCTTTTCTTCAAAGATGAAAGCAAGGCATTCGCCCCAGGTCCAGTCCTTCTCGACGGCAAAACCGGCAGCCTTGGCGGCAGCGCGGGCTTCTTCGTCGGTCTTGATGGCGAGGAAGTCGATACCGGTTGCTTCCTTTACCGCATCAGGCATCGGCACGCGCTTGAACGGGCCCTTGAAGGAGATCGTCTGGCCCTGGAATTCCACCTCGGTGGTGCCATGCAGCGAGATCGCGAGCGTCTCGAACAGCCGCTCAACGAGACCCATGATGTCCTCGTAATCAGCGTAAGCCCAGTAGCACTCCATCATGGTGAATTCAGGATTGTGCCGGGTGGAGACGCCTTCATTGCGGAAGTTGCGGTTGATTTCGAACACCTTGTCGGAAAGGCCCGATACCAGCGTGCGCTTCAGGAACAGTTCCGGCGCAATGCGCAGATACATGTCCATCTTCAGCGTGTTGTGGAAGGTCTTGAACGGATCAGCCGTCGCACCGCCATAAACGGTCTGCAACATCGGCGTCTCGACTTCGAGGAAACCTTCGGCTTCCATGAAACGGCGGATGCCGGAGAGAATCTTCGACCGCTGAAGGAAGCGCAGCTTGGATTCCTCGTTAGAGAGGATGTCGAGGTGGCGCTTGCGGTAACGCAGCTCAATGTCGGAGACGCCGTGCCACTTCTCCGGCATCGGCAGCAGCGACTTGGTGAGCATGGTGATTTCTTCGGCGTTGATTGTCAGTTCGCCGCGCTTGGTGCGGCGCACCTTGCCGGTTACGCCGATGATGTCGCCGATATCGATCATCGGCAGCAGGTTGCGCGCCGCTTCCGGCGTCGTATCCTTGTGAGAGAAGATCTGCACCTTGCCGGAGGCGTCATGGATATCCATGAACATGCCGGAATTGCGCGAGGAATAAACGCGCCCCGCCACCGTCACCGTATCGCCGGTTTCGACGTCGGCTTCGATATCAGCATATTTTTCCGCCAGCTCGGCATTGCTCATCGTGCGGTGGAAATGCGCCGGATAGACGTCGCCGATCTGCTCGCGCAGAAGCGCAAGTTTCTGGCGGCGCACTTCTGTCGCGTCGGAGGAAAGGGCGGTGGTTTCGGTCTTGGTGTCGGTCATGTTTTTTGCCTTAAGCGGGCTTGTTCGTTGCGGTTACCCTTTGCGCTCGGGGCCCCCCTCTGTCCTGCCGGACATCTCCCCCTCAAGGGGGGAGATCAGATGCCGCGTCCGCCCGTTCCATGGGCAAGGTGTCAGCCGCTTGTCGATCTCCCCCCTTGAGGGGGAGATGCCCGGCAGGGCAGAGGGGGGGTACCCCAAGCAGAGGGGTATATTTCAGAATGCCGGCGTGAACGCCAACACCAAATTATCAGCTTCCGCTGCCAACCATCGTGGCCACAACGGCAATAGCGACCTTCAGGCGCTGGCGCACCACGGAGCGGCCGAGCAGTGCCATACTGTCAAATAGCGGCAGCGAGCGCGAGGAACCGGAGACGGCGACGAAGAGCGGCGGGGTGACGACACGCAGTTTCTTGCCGGTGCGTTCGGCGACATCGCGCAGTTCGGCCTCGATGGCTTCTACGTTCCAATCAGGCATTTTTTCCAGATCGGTGGCAACAGTGGTGAGGATTTCGTGGATTTCCTCGGGCTTGCTTTTGAGACCGGCAAAGGAGGCGGGCGTCAGGCCAACGTCGCTCGAAATCAGGAAGCCGGCAAGGTTCGGCAGCTCACCGAGCTTGGAAACGCGGCTCTGGGCAAGCTTCAGGCCCTCGGTCAGGCGGGAATTCTCCATCGCCCATTCCAGTGTGCGAGCAATGAACTCTTCCGGCGAGAGCTTTTCGCGCAGCCAGCGGCCGTTCAGCCAGTCCAGTTTCTGGATGTCGAAAATGGCGCCGGCTTTGGAAAGCGCCTCCGGGTCGAACTTTGCGGCGAGCTCTTCCATGGTGAGAAGCTCTTCGCCCTCGGCGATCTGGATGAAAAACAGGCCAAGGAAGTTCATCAGCGCTTCCGGCAGGTAACCGAGCGCAGAATAATAGGAGATCGAGGTCGGGTTCTTCCGCTTGGAAAGCTTCGACTTGTCGGCGTTGCGCATCAGCGAAAGATGCATGAACACCGGCTCCTGCCAGCCGAAATAACGGTAAAGCAGAATGTGCTTGGGCACAGATGCCAGCCATTCTTCGCCGCGCGCCACATGGGTGATCTTCATCAGGTGGTCGTCGATGACATTGGCCATGTGATAGGTCGGCATGCCGTCGGCCTTGATCAGCACCTGCATGTCGACGGAATCCCACGGGATCGACACGTCGCCATAAACGCCGTCATGGAAATCGCACGACCCTTCGGTCGGAATTTTCATGCGCACGACGTTCGCTTCACCGGCGGCAACGCGGGCGGTCACCTCCTCGGCCTTCAGGTTGAGGCAATGGCCGTCATATTTCGGCGGCTTGCCGGCCGCGCGCTGGGCTTCGCGCATCTGCTCCAGCCGCTCGGGCGTACAGAAACAGCGGAAGGCATGGCCTTTTTCGAGAAGTTCTTCGGCATATGGCCAATACATGGCCTTGCGCTCGGACTGGCGATAGGGGCCGTGAGGGCCACCGACATCGGGGCCTTCCGACCAGGTGAGGCCGGTCCAGCGCAGGGCTTCCAGCACTTTCTGCTCATATTCGAGGGTCGAGCGGGTGGCGTCGGTATCCTCGATGCGCAGGATGAACTCGCCACCGTGTTTCTTGGCGAAGAGATAGTTGAACAGGGCGATATAGGCGGTGCCGACATGCGGCTCGCCGGTGGGGGAAGGGGCAATGCGGACGCGAACGCCGGAAGTGGTCATGAAATTCACTCGTCGTGACGTGGCAGTGACATCGGGGCGGCTTCACCCGTCTGTCACGTTGTTTTCGTTTGGATGCGGCAGGAAATCATGTCGGAAGGCACAATGAAAGCGTCTTTTACACATTCCCGTTCGGCTTCGGCTTAGGCCATATTCTACCGCAGGCGTCAAGGAAATACGAAGGCGACGCGGCTTCGCACGGCGGCGGTCCGCCCTGGTTCAGCACGCCGGTTCGCGTCCTAGTTCACTGGCCAGACGTAAAGTAGCATGGGAATGCTGGCGATGACGATCATGATCGACAGCGGCAGGCCAAGCCGCGGATAGTCGCTGAAGCGGTAACCGCCGGGGCCCATGACAAGAGTGTTGCACTGGTGGCCGATGGGGGTGAGGAAATCGCAACCCGCGCCAATTGCCACCGCCATCAGGAAGGCCTCTGGCTTGAAACCGAGTGTGGTGGCGAAACCGGCGGCGATGGGGGCCATGACCAGCACGGTGGCGGCATTGTTGAGAAAGGGCGTGACCGCCATGGCTGTGAGCAGGATCATGCCGAGCGCCGCAAAGGGCGGCAATCCCTGCGCGGCCTGGCCAAGCCAGGCGGCCATGAGTTCGCTTGCGCCGGTGGTGCGGAGCGAGTCGCTGACGGGAATGAGGGTGGCGAGCATGACGAGGATCGGTCCGTCAATGGATTTATAGACCTCGGTCAGCGGGATCGCGCCGACGACGATCATCAGGAAGGCGGCTGCGAAAAAGGCGACGGAGACCGGCACCACCCCGCTGCCGGCGGCGATCATGGCGGCGGCGAGCACGATGACGGGCAAAAGCGCGCGGCGCTGCACGCCCAGCAGGATTTCCCGTTGCGCCAGCGGTAAGAGCGAAAATTCCTGCAGCACCTGCGGCAGGTTCTTGCGGCTTCCCTGTAGAAGAACGACATCGCCCGCCTGCAATGTCAGCTCGGAGAGCCGCTGGCTGACACGCTGGCCGCGCCGGCTGACGGCGATCAGGTTGACGCCGCGCGTATAAGAGAGTGAAAGCTCGCGCGCGGAAATGCCGCTCAGCACCGATTCATTGCTGATGACGGCCTCCATGGAAATGAGATCGGCGGTCTTCTGGCCGTTCTCCATCAGCGGCTTGCCGGACAGCTGCAACTTTGCCTGGGAGACGATGCGGTCCAGCCCCTCCGGGCTGCCTTCGAGCAGAATAGTGTCGCCAGCTTTGAGCTTCACGTCGGGGAAGGGGGAGATGCGCCGCGGCCCGCGCAGGATCGTGCTAGCAATCACGTCGCCATCGGCCTGTTTCAGCAGCGTGCGCAGCGGCTTTTCCGCAAAGTTGCTGTCCGCCGGCAGCGTCGCTTCCGCCGTATAGGAGGCTTGGTCGAGAATATCCTCTACAGAGGCCTTTTCGCGGTTGCGCACCGGCAGAAGCCGGTAACCGAAGGTCAGGAAGATGATGCCGATGACGGTGAGGCCGGCTCCGACGGGCGTGAAGTCGAACATCGAAAAACTCTGCCCGGTCATTTCTTCGCGCAGTCGTGAGACGACGATATTGGGCGAGGTGCCGATCTGCGTCATCAGCCCGCCCAGGAGTGCGGCGAAGGCCATGGGCATCAGATAATAAGAGACCGGACTGCCGGACTTGCGGGCGAACTGGAAAGCGACCGGCATCATGATGGCGAGCGCGCCGATATTCTTGATGAAGGCTGACATGACCGCGACGACGATCATCAGGAAGGCAAGTTGCAGGCTCTTCGAATGCATTTCGGGAAAATATTTCTTGATCGTCATGTCGACGACGCCCGACCGCGCCACCGCCGAACTGACCACCAGAGCGCTGCCGACGATAATCACGATATCATCCGAAAACCCGGAAAAAGCCTTGTCGAAAGGCACGACGCCAAGAACCACCGCCACGAGCAGCGCACTGCAGGCGACGACATCGTAACGCAGCTTGTCCCAGATGAACGCAACCATCATGCCGGCGATGACGGTGAAGGCGAGGATCTGGTCTGTCGTCATGCTGGTTCATGCTTTCGAAGGAGAAGCGGAGAATGACTCTATCGACGAGGATATCAAAGAACGCAAGCCGGAGTGAAGCGGTTCCGGAGTGGAGACGGCCATTCCTGCCTTTCCGTCATGCCGGCCCTGCACCGGTATCCGGCCGCCGGGGCTCTCACGCGGCGGGAAGAGTTTTCTCAGCCCAAGGGCCTGGGCTGAAAATATGCGGGATCTGGTCCGGCATGACAAAAGGAAGTGCCGTCAATGCGCCTCTTCCGCGCTGGCCTTCTTCCTGCGCCTCGCATTGCGGGCGAGCATGTTGAGCAGTTCCACCAGCGCCGAGAACGCCATGGCGGCATAGACGTAGCCTTTCGGAACATGGAAGCCCATGCCTTCGGCGATCAGCGTTGTGCCGATCATCATCAGGAAGGCGAGCGCCAGCATGACGATGGTGGGGTTGCGCTCGATGAAGTTGGCGAGCGGCGTTGCGGCCAGCAGCATGACGGTGACGGCCACGATGACCGCGACGATCATGATCGGCAGATGCGGTGTCATGCCGACGGCGGTGATGATGCTGTCTACCGAGAAGACGAGGTCGAGCAGCAGGATCTGGCCGATGGCGGCGCCGAAATTCATAGCGGCCGGGCCGCCCACCATGTCTTCCTTGTGATCTTCCGGGTCGACATTGTGGTGAATTTCCTTCGTGGCCTTCCACATCAGGAAAAGACCGCCGGCGATGAGGATCATGTCCTTCCACGAGAAAGCATGGCCGAAGACTTCGAAGACCGGCGTGGTGAGCTGCACGATCCATGCGACGGTGCCGAGCAGGCCGAGGCGCATGATGAGCGCAAGGCCTATACCGATCTTGCGGGCTTTTTCGCGCTGTTCGGGCGGCAGCTTGTTGGTGAGGATGGAGATGAAGATCAGGTTGTCGATGCCGAGCACGACCTCCATGACGATCAGCGTGACGAGCGCCACCCAGGCGGCGGGGTCAGATAAAAGAGGGAGAATGGACTCCATCAGGTCGTTTTTCCTTTCAGCAACAAGGCCAGCCGAAACATTCGGTGGGTGGAACTTATAGCGCAATACGCGAGAAACAAGGAAATGATGGCTCCACAGCGCAGGATTTCATCGAAATTTCGCGCAGTCCGCGTATTGGCATATTTTCCGTTGCTGAATGATTTCAGGCCTTGTCGGTTCCGTAGGCGGCCATGAATACCATAATGGCGCTGGCTATCACCCGGTCCAGCTCTTCTTCCGGAACCGGGCCTTCGATTTCTCCGAACAGGCGCAGCTTGAAGAAGGTGCCGGTGGAAAGCTCGATATATTGCCGGGCGGCCAGTTCCACGTCATCGACCTGCAGATGGCCGAGCGCGACATGATGTTCGATAAAATCCTGGAGCACGGTGCGGACATTGTTGGGCGCGGCGATGAAGAAGCGCTGCGCCAATTTCGGCATGCGGTCGATGACGCCGATGACCGACCGCATGGCCGGGATCATCTCGGAACAGATCATCTTGTTGGCGAAGGCCTTGCCGAATTGTCTCAGTCCGTCGCGCACCTCTTCGGTGCCGGCGAGAATATCGCGCATCGAGTTGGCGAATTCCTGCCGGTGGTGATCGACCAGCGCGGCGAACAGGTCCTCCTTGTTGGAGAAATAGACATAGATCGTGCCCTTGGAAACGCCCGCCTCGCGCGTGATGTCGTTCATGCTGGCGGCATCGAAACCCTTGCGCTTGAACACGCGCCAGGCACCTGCCAGAATCTGCTCGCGTTTGGCCGGGTCTTCGCCCGCCGCAAAACGCCCGGCGGCATTGCCCGGACAGCCCGTTTCCGTTTCCGTCTCCATATCCCTGTCTTCACCTGCCATCGCTACCGCCTCTTAGCATTGCAATGGCGTAAAAAAAATTAACCGAACGTCGAACCAATCGGTTCGATAACACTTGATATGTGTCAGGAAAGAGATTATGTCAATCGAACCGAACGGTTCAGTTCGAAAAACTTTCTTCAATCTATCACGGTAAGCTCTCATGTCGGCCCAGAAGAATAGCGCGGTTCGCGCCGTCAACGATGCGGAAGAGGCGGATATCTCCGCCAAGGCCGAGACCTCTCCCGCAAAGCCGGCCGAGGCGCCGGCCGCGCCGCCTGCTCAGACAACGGCTGCGCCGAAGCAGAAAAAGCGTTCCAAGCTTCTCCCCGTCATCGCCGTCGCCCTGCTGGCCGGTGCTGGCTGGTATGGTTATAACTGGTGGACCGACGGGCGCTTCCTTGTGTCGACGGACGACGCCTATATTGAAGGCGACATTGCCGTCATCGCACCGAAGGTTTCCGGCTACGTCGCCAAGGTGAACGTCGTCGAGAACCAGGAAGTGAAGGCAGGCGATCCGCTGGTGACGCTGGACGACGGCGATTACCGCATCGCCCTTGAGCAGGCCGAAGCGCAGATCCGCACCGAAGAACTGTCGCTGAAGCGCATCGATGCGCAGATCATCGGCGGCGAGGCTGCACTGGAACAGGCGGTTGCCCAGAAGGGCGCGCTGGATGCCGCCCTTCGCGGCGCTGAAATCACCCAGAAGCGCGCGAGCGAGCTACAGGCGAAGGATGTCGGCACGGTCGCCGCCTCCGACAACGCGCAGGTCGCGCTTGATCAGGCCAAGGCGAATGTCGTGGCCGGCGATGCAGCCATCGCTTCGGCCAAGGCCAATGTGGAACTTCTGCGTGCCCAGCGCGAGGAAGCCGAAAGCACCATCCGTTCGCTGCAGCTCTCGCGTGACAAGGCCGCCCGTGACCTGTCCTTCACGGTTCTGAAGGCGCCCTATGACGGCGTCATCGGTAATCTGGCGGTGCAGAATGGCGATCTGGTGTCTGTCGGCAAGCGCCTGGCGTCGCTGGTGCCGATGAACGAGCTTTATATCGACGCCAATTTCAAGGAAACGCAGCTCGCCCGCGTTGTGCCGGGTTCGAAGGTACGCGTCCATGTCGATGCTTTCGACGATGCGACCATCGAAGGCACGGTGCAGTCGATCTCGCCCGGCTCAGGCTCGGTCTTCTCCATGCTGCCGCCGGAAAACGCGACGGGCAACTTCACCAAGGTCATCCAGCGCGTGCCGGTTCGTATCGTCTTCTCCAAGGAAGACCTTGAAAAGCACAATCTGCGCGCCGGCCTCAGCGTCGTTGTCGATGTCGATACCCGCACGGCGCCGGAAACCACGAAAACGGCGCAAGCCAACCCGGAAGCCAAGTAAGGCGCATCGCTGATGCGCCGTTGAGGTCAAGATCATGGCGGCTACGGTTGTCGGTACGGGCGGGGCGTCCATCCCCGCCGATCCCCCGATGGACAGGCGCAGGCTCATCGCGTTTTTCGCGATGGTCTTCGGCATGTTCATGTCCATTCTCGACATTCAGATCGTCTCCGCCTCGCTTGCGGAAATCCAGGCCGGCCTCGGCGCGGGGTCCGATGAGATCGCCTGGGTGCAGACGTCCTATCTGATCGCGGAAGTGATCATGATCCCGCTGTCGGGCACGTTGGCGCGCATCCTCTCCACGCGGGTGCTCTTCGCCACTTGTGCGGCCGGCTTCACCATATCGAGCGCGCTTTGTGCCACCGCCACCAATATCGACCAGATGATCGTCTATCGCGCGATCCAGGGCTTTATCGGCGGCGGTATGATCCCGTCGGTCTTTGCGGCGGCCTTCACCATCTTCCCGCCGTCGAAGCGTTCTGTCGTCTCGCCGATCATCGGTCTCGTCGCCACGCTCGCACCCACCATCGGCCCGACGGTCGGCGGTTATCTTTCCAATGCCTTTTCCTGGCACTGGCTGTTCCTCGTCAACATTATCCCCGGCATCATTGTCACCATCCTGACCTGGAGCCTGATCGATTTCGACAAGCCGGAAAAGTCGCTCTGGAAGAAGTTCGACTGGTGGGGTCTGCTTTCGATGGCGGTTTTCCTCGGCTCGCTGGAATATGTGCTGGAAGAGGGCAACAACAAGGACTGGTTCAACGACGAACACATTGTGCTGGGCTCGATTGCGATGGTCGTCGGCGCCGTCGTGTTCTTCTGGCGCGCCTTCAAAGTGGAATTCCCTGTCGTGGATATCCGCGCCTTTGCCGACCGCAACTTCTCCATCGGCTCGCTCTTCTCCTTCGTCATGGGCATCGGGCTTTATGGCCTTACATATCTCTACCCGCTCTATCTCGGCCGGGTGAGGGGATATGACGCGCTGATGATCGGCGAGACCATGTTCGTATCCGGTCTTGCCATGTTCTTCACCGCGCCGATTGCCGGCAAGGTCTCCACCAAGCTCGATCCGCGCATCATGATGGCCATCGGCTTCATCAGCTTCGGCTGCGGCACATGGATCATGACGCATGTGACGACGGACTGGGATTTCTACGAGCTGTTGATCCCGCAAATCCTGCGCGGTTTCGGCCTGATGATGTGTATGGTGCCGATCAACAATATCGCGCTCGGCACGCTGCCGCCCGCCCGTATCCGCAATGCATCCGGCCTCTTCAACCTCACCCGTAACCTCGGCGGCGCGGTTGGTCTTGCCATCATCAACACCATGCTGTCGCAGCGCACGGACGACCATTATGTGCGGCTGGCCGAACATATCAGCTACTCCAACCCGCAGGCGCTGGAATGGCTGAACAATGTCGGCGCCAACTACGATTCCTACGGCCTGGACGGCGCCTCCGTCGCGGTCAAGAAAATGGTTGGCATGGTCTCGCAGCAGGCATGGATTTTGGCCTTCGCGGATGTGTTCTTCGCGCTGACGATCCTGTTCTCCAGCCTGATCTTCATGACCGTGCTGATTCAGAAACCCAAGGCAGCGCCGCCGCCAGACGCGGCGCACTGATAACAATTCCCTCCCATCCACCGCAGAGCTGGGGCCGTCGGAATGACGGCCCCTTTTTTGCGTCCGTCCAAAATTCCAATGCGGCTGTTGGCCGATTTCAGCTGTTGATCGCAACGGGCAATCCATGTATACCAATCATTGAGGTACGTACCTCAAAAAATGCACAGAGGGAGCGAAATCGGGGCCGGGAGGACGGTTGACCTGGATTTTTGCCGCTGGGCAGAGCTGTTCAGAGGGGGAGATCATGACGGACTTGGAACTCACTCCAAACTTTGCAATCAGGCCAGACTTTGCCATAACGGATGAGCAGTCGCTTCGCGGGTTGTTTGAGCCGACACATGCGCTGGCGATACAGAAGTGTCAGGACAGGCTTGGCGTACATGCGCAGGAATTCATAAGACGGTCCCCGTTTCTCTGCATCGGCACCCAGAATCTCGCAGGAAAGGCCGATGTCAGCCCGCGCGGGGATCCGGCGGGCTTCGTAAAGGTTCTTGATGGCCGCACCCTGGTGATCCCGGACCGGCCGGGCAACAATCGCCTTGATACTCTCAGCAACATAATCGCCAACCCCGTTGTGGGTCTGTTGTTCATCGTGCCCGGCTTTGACGACACCCTGCGGGTGAACGGGCGCGCGACACTGAGCAACGATCCCGAACTGCTGAAGCTCATGAGCGTTGCGGATCGTATCCCCAAACTTGCCATCGTCGTGAAGGTAGATGAGGTCTTCATGCATTGCGCCAAGGCGTTCCGGCGCTCCCACCTGTGGGATCCCGCGCATTTGCAGGTCCGGTCGGAAATGCCCTCGCTTATCAAGATCATTCTCGATGAGACAACGGGGGCGCCGAGGGACGGGCGCGAGATGCAGAAGATGGACGAGCAGCTGGAGCAGGACTACCGGCGGACGCTTTATTAACCTCAGCCCATGCGGGCATTGATATTCCGCAGCCGGTTGATGAAATATGAGGTACGTACATCATTTTTCGATTTACGGCGGCGGCAAAGCTGGATATGCAAGGGGAGGGAGGAGCCATGAAGCCGACAGTTCATGATATTGCAGAGCGGGCAGGCGTCAGCCTTGCCACCATCGACCGGGTGTTGAACATGCGCCCTGGCGTGCATGCGGCGACGCGGGCGCGGGTGGAAGCCGCCATTGCCGAGCTTGGTTATGTGCGCGATATCGCGGCGGCCAATTTGGCCAAGGGCCGCAACTACTCCATGGTCTTCATCCTGCCCGGCAATGACAATTCCTTTATGGCGACGCTGCGCGCCGAGGTGCGGGCGGCGGCCAGCCGCTCCCATCTGGAGCGCACGGCCATCCGTGTCATCGAGGTGCCGCCGTTTAATGCCGCGGCACTGACCGAGGCACTGGAAGTTGCACGCCGGGAAAAGCCCTCGGGCGTTGCCTTCGTCGCAACCGATTCCGAAGACGTGGCCGAGGCCGCCGACCGGCTGGCGGAAGATGGCATCGCCACTGTCACATTGGTGTCCGACCTTTCCGGCTCGAGGCGCGATCATTATGCCGGTGTGGACAACGTTGCGGCCGGACGCACGGCGGCAAGCTTGATGGGGCGTTTCCTCTCCGGGCGCGGCGGCGATGTCGCCGTTGTTGCCGGCTCCATGCTGGTGCGTGACCATCGCGAACGTCTGGAAGGGTTTCGCGCCGTCCTCGAAGCGGAATTCCCGCACTTGCGGCTGTTGCCCGTGCTGGAGGGCAGGGACGATCCTTTTACCGTCGAAGCGCTGGTGTCCAAGGCGCTGGGCAATGCCGCACTATCAGGCATCTACAGTCTCGGTGCCGGCAATCGCGGTCTCATCCGCGCGCTTGGGGCCGCGGATGGCGAAAGAGCGCTTTCGGTCATCGCCCATGAACTGACGGAAAACACCGCCAATGCGCTGCGGCAAGGGCTGCTCGATGCCGTGCTCAACCAGGATGCGGGACATGAGGTGCGCAGCGCCATCCGCGTGTTGAAGGCGCGCGCCGATGGCCTGCCCGTCATCGCCGCGCAGGAACGTATTCGTATCGACATCTTCCTCAGGGACAATCTTCCCTGAATAAAACTGCTGAAAGCGGCGCACGGAGCGCCGGAATGGAGAAATACATGTATCTCGGTCTCGATCTTGGCACGTCAGGCGTCAAAGCCCTGCTGATGGACGGCGATCAGAAAATCATCGGCTCGGCCAACGGCTCGCTGGATGTTTCGCGCCCGCATCACGGCTGGTCCGAACAGAACCCGGCAGACTGGATCGCCGCGACAAAAACCGCCGTTGCCGGCCTGAAGCAGAAGTTTGCGAAAGAGCTTGCCGCCGTCAAGGGCATTGGCCTTTCCGGTCAGATGCATGGCGCGACGCTTGTGGATGCCGAAGGCAAGGTGCTGCGCCCCTGCATCCTGTGGAACGACACACGCTCCCATGCCGAGGCTGCCGCTCTCGATGCCGATCCACGTTTCCGCAAGATAACAGGCAATATCGTCTTCCCCGGTTTTACCGCGCCGAAGCTTGCCTGGGTGGCGAAGAACGAGCCCGACATCTTCGCGAAAGTGGCCAAGGTATTGCTCCCGAAGGATTATCTGCGGCTATGGCTGACCGGCGAGTATATCTCGGAAATGTCCGATTCCGCCGGCACCGCCTGGCTGGATACCGGCGCGCGCAAATGGTCTTCCGATCTGCTTGCGGCGACGGGGCTCGATGAAAAACACATGCCGTCGCTGGTGGAAGGCACGGATGAGGCGGGCGTTCTGCGCAGTGAGCTGGCTTCCGAATGGGGCATTTCCGGCCGTGCCGTGGTCGCCGGTGGTGCTGGCGACAATGCCGCTTCCGCCTGCGGCATGGGCACGGTGAAGGAAGGCCATGCCTTCGTATCGCTCGGCACATCGGGCGTGCTCTTTGCCGCCAACGCCTCTTACCTGCCGAAGCCGGAAAGCGCCGTGCATGCCTTCTGCCATGCGCTGCCCGACACCTGGCACCAGATGGGCGTCATCCTCTCCGCGACGGATGCGTTGAACTGGTATTCGCGCCTCACCGGCCAATCCGCTGCCGATCTGACCAGTGAACTCGGCGAGACGCTTCTGGCCCCCTCCGGCGTCACTTTCGCGCCCTATCTTTCCGGCGAACGCACCCCGCATAATGACGCGGCCATCCGTGGCTCCTTCATTGGCCTGTCCCATGAAAGCGACCGCAAGGCGCTGACCCAGGCCGTGCTGGAAGGCGTTACCTTTGCGATCCGGGATAATCTCGAAGCGCTGAAATCGGCCGGCACGTCAATCTCCCGCGTCACCGCCATCGGCGGCGGCTCGCGCTCGACTTACTGGCTGGCCTCGATCGCCACCTCGCTGGGCGTTCCCGTGGATATTCCGGCCGAGGGCGATTTCGGCGCGGCCTTTGGTGCCGCCCGCCTTGGCCTGATTGCCGCGACCGGGGCCGATCCGGTGGCGGTTTGCTCGCAGCCGGAGACGGCGCGGACGATTGAGCCGGTGGCTGATCTGGCCGCGGCTTATGAGGAGGCTTACAGGCGGTATCATGCGCTTTATCCGGCGATAAGGGCGCTTTCGCAGTGAGACGCGGCGTGTGCGGCGTCACCCCCCCCTCTGCCCTGCCGGACATCTCCCCCTCAAGGGGGGAGATCGGCAAGTGGCGGACACCTCACTTCATACTCCGCCTCGCGAGAGGTGAGGACGTAACTACGAGTCGATCTCCCCCTTGAGGGGGAGATGTCCGGCAGGACAGAGGGGGGTGAGCCACACCCTCCAACCTTGAAATTTTCAAACACGATTTAAACCCACCATGGAGGAACCACCCAATGACGACAGGCTTCTTCGGCGATATCGCCAAGATCAAATATGAAGGCCCCGACAGCACCAATCCGCTGGCCTTCCGCCACTACAATCCCGACGAGATCGTCGCCGGCAAGCGCATGGAAGATCACCTGCGTTTCGCGGTAGCCTATTGGCACACCTTCACATGGCCGGGCGGTGACCCCTTCGGCGGCCAGACCTTTCAGCGTCCGTGGTTCGAAGACACCATGCAGGCCGCGAAACTGAAGGCGGACGTGGCGTTCGAATTCTTCTCGCTGCTCGGTTCACCGTTCTACTGCTTCCACGATGCCGATGTGCGCCCGGAAGGCAAGAACTTTGCCGAAAACACCAAGAACCTCAATGAGATCGTCGATTATTTCGCGCAGAAGCAGGCCGATACCGGCGTGAAGCTGCTGTGGGGTACGGCCAACCTCTTCTCCAACCGCCGCTTCATGTCGGGTGCCGCGACCAATCCCGATCCTGACGTCTTCGCCTTCTCCGCCGCGACGGTGAAGACCTGCATGGATGCCACCAAGAAGCTTGGCGGCGCCAACTATGTTCTGTGGGGCGGTCGTGAAGGTTATGAAACGCTGCTCAACACCGATCTGTCGCGTGAACTCGACCAGCTCGGCCGCTTCCTCAATCTTGTGGTGGAATATAAATACAAGATCGGCTTCGAAGGCACGATCCTGATCGAGCCGAAGCCACAGGAACCGACCAAGCACCAGTACGATTACGATGTCGCCACCGTTTATGCCTTCCTGCAAAAGAACGGTCTCGAAAAGGAAGTGAAGGTCAATATCGAGCAGGGCCATGCCATCCTCGCCGGCCATTCCTTCGAACATGAGCTGGCCATGGCCAATGCCTTCGGCATTTTCGGCTCCATCGACATGAACCGCAACGACTACCAGTCCGGCTGGGATACCGACCAGTTCCCCAACAACGTGCCGGAAATGGCGCTTGCCTATTACCATGTTCTGGCCGGTGGCGGCTTCAAGAATGGCGGCACCAACTTCGATTCCAAGCTGCGCCGCCAGTCGCTCGATCCGCAGGATCTGCTGATCGGCCATATCGGCGGCATGGATTGCTGCGCCCGTGGCCTGAAGGCAGCGGCGAAGATGATCGAGGATGGCGCGCTGTCCAAGCCGCTTTCCGAGCGTTACGCCAAGTGGGATTCTGCCGAAGCGCAGAAGATGCTGCGCGGCGAGCTGAAGCTCGAGGAGATCGCAGCGCTGGTCGAGCGTGAGGATATCAATCCTGAGCCGAAGTCCGGCCGTCAGGAGTATCTGGAAAACGTGGTCAATCGTTACGTTTGACGGGAATGTCGGGGGCGACGGTAACGTTGCCCCCATCGCCGACGAGCCGGCCGAATCGGCGTCACCGTGTCCTGACGCTGCGTCTTGTCCGCCTTAACCCGATGATATTGAAGGGTCGGGCGGCCGTGGAAACGACATTTTCCACACTGAAGAACCGTGTTGGCCCCGGCATGATCCGCTACCGTGGGATCGTCGAGACAAAGGCGCAGATCCTGCTAGCAGCGGTGGCTTTCAACACGCCCCTCTGGGTGACATTGCCGACGCCGACAACGCCTCATCGGGCCTGAAATCCACCCAAACCACCCTCAAGACCACGAAAAAGCCCGCCTCAGACAGAGGCGGGCGAGTGATACGTTTCCAAAATCTCCGGACCAGAAAGGGGCCAGGCGATGGATATTGCAACGCGCCTCGCCGGTGCGACGAAACGTGCTGCAACCTCCAGCCCGTCTTAACGACCGGCGTTGTAGGCCGCGATTGCCGCCATGTTAACGATGTCGCTGTCCTTCGCGCCCATCGAAGTGATCTGCACCGACTTGTCGAGGCCAACGAGAAGCGGGCCGATGACGGTCGCGCCGCCCAGTTCCTGCAGCATCTTGGTGGAGATGGAGGCGGAATGGATGGCGGGCATGACCAGCACATTGGCCGGGCCGGAAAGACGCGCGAAGGGATACTGGCTCTGCATGCGGTGATGGTTGAGTGCTATATCGGCCGACATTTCGCCATCGACCTCGAAATTGACGTTTCGCTTGTCGAGGATTTTCACGGCCTCACGTACTTTGTCGGAGCGTTCGCCGACCGGCTGGCCGAAAGTGGAATAGGCGAGCATGGCAACGCGCGGTTCGTAACCGAAACGGCGTGCAAGGTGGGCGGCCTCTTCGGCGATATCCGCCAGGTCCTCGGCATTCGGCATATCATGCACGGCCGTATCAGCAACGAAGACGGTTCGGTTGCGCGAGACCACCAGCGAAACGCCGATGACGCGATGGCCGGGCTTTGTGTTGATGCAACGGCGAATATCTTCCAGCGCCGTGGAGTAATTGCGGGTGACGCCGGTGACCACGGCGTCCGCATCGCCCATCGCCACCATGCAGGCGGCGAAATGGTTGCGGTCGTTATGGATCAGGCGCTGTACGTCGCGCAGCAGGAAACCGCCGCGCTGCAGGCGCGCATAGAGGTAATCGACATAGGCATCGACACGGCTGGAAAGGCGCGCATTGGTGATCTCGATATTGGCGCGGTCGAGATCGATGCCGGCGCGTTCCGCATTGGCCCGGATGATGTCGTCACGGCCGAGCAGGATGGCGGTGCCGAGGCCCTGCGCGGTGAAGGAAATCGCCGCGCGCATGACCTGTTCTTCTTCGGCTTCCGCAAAAACGACCCGCTTGGGCGAGCGGCGCACCCGTTCGTAAAGGCGCTGCGTGGTGGAAGCCATCGGGTCGCGACGGGCGGAAAGCTCGCGGGCATAGGCATCGAGATCGGGCAGCTCCCGGCGGGCGACGCCGGTTTCAATCGCCGCTTTCGCCACGGCCACAGGAATTGCCGAAATCAGGCGCGGATCGAAGGGAACCGGAATAATGTATTGCGACCCGAAGCGCGGACGGTTGCCCTGATAGGCGGCGGCCACATCGTCAGGCACATCCTCGCGGGCAAGATCGGCCAGCGCCTGTGCCGCCGCGATCTTCATCGCATCGTTGATCTGGCTGGCGCGAACATCGAGCGCGCCACGGAAGATATAGGGAAAGCCGAGGACGTTGTTGACCTGGTTCGGGTAGTCCGAACGCCCGGTCGCCATGATGGCGTCGTCGCGGATGCGCGACACTTCTTCCGGCGTAATTTCCGGGTCCGGATTGGCCATGGCGAAGATGATCGGCTTCGGCGCCATGGAGCGGATCATCTCTTCGCTGAAAGCGCCCTTTTGGGAGAGGCCGAACACCACATCCGCACCCTTCATGGCTTCCGCCAGCGTGCGGTTGTTGGTTTTCACCGCATGGGCGGATTTCCACTGGTTCATGCCTTCGGCACGGCCCTGATAGATCACGCCCTTGGTATCGCAGAGCGTGATGTTTTCAGGGTTGAACCCCATGGCCTTGATGAGGTCCATGCAGGCGATTGCCGCAGCGCCCGCGCCGTTGCAGACCAGCTTGGTGGTCTTGAAGTCGCGGCCCGTCAACTCGATGGCGTTGATGAGGCCGGCGGCGGCGATGATGGCGGTGCCGTGCTGGTCGTCATGGAAAACGGGAATGTCCATCAGCTCGCGCAGGCGGCTTTCGATGATGAAACATTCCGGCGCCTTGATGTCTTCCAGATTGATACCGCCGAAGGAGGGTCCGAGGTAACGCACACAATTGATGAACTCATCGGCGTCTTCGGTATCGACCTCGAGGTCAATGGAATCGACATCGGCGAAGCGCTTGAAAAGGACCGACTTGCCTTCCATGACCGGCTTGGAGGCCAGAGCGCCGAGATTGCCGAGACCCAGGATGGCGGTGCCGTTGGAGATGACCGCAACCATGTTGCCGCGCGTTGTATAATCGTAAGCGGTCGCCGGATTTTCGGCGATGGCTTTCACTGGTACGGCCACGCCAGGCGAATAGGCAAGCGACAGATCCCGCTGCGTCGCCATCGGCTTGGTCGGGGTGATTTCCAGTTTCCCCGGCCTGCCTTGAGCGTGAAAATCCAGGGCTTCCTGATCCGTAACCGATGTTCTTGTGCTGGCGGGCTTCGTCGTGTCGGACATGGGCTGAACGTGCTTTCGTGTCGATAACATTGTAAAAATATCCGCCGTTGTTATTGTATTTTTCGCGCGTCTGCCAAGTCTTGAATGTTGTTCAGTGCAGCAAATTTAAGCGTGATGAAATTTGCGGCCGGATTTAATCGATTAAGTCGACGTTCTTGACCCGTTGCTGGATTATCGGGCCCGTGCGCCACCGCCCGACCGCAGATGCGGATACGCGGGTGGTGCATTGCCGCGATCCTCGTGGGCGTTTCCGTGGCGAGTTCTGTGGAACCTCGCAAGCCATGTCGCGTTAGCGAAACGGGTCCCCGGGCAATCGACATGTCCTCCAAATGCCCTGTTGCTCATTCACCAAGCTTTCACAAGGCGAATTTATGAGCTTGCGCTTGCCCGCTCGCAAACCGATGATGGCGGCATTGGGAAATATGTATATTGTCCGGCGCGCCGGAAAATTTTTGATATTGGAAAGGTTTTGCCGTGAAGGAACATACTCGAAAGATCACGCCGGTTCTTCTGGCTGGCGGTGCGGGCTCCCGACTTTGGCCCGTCTCGCGCGATCAGTTGCCCAAGCAGTTCCAGCCGCTGGTCGGCAATCTTTCGACCTATCAGCAAACGTTGCAGCGGGTGGGCGACAAGAGCCTTTATGCCGAGCCGCTTGTCATCACCAACGAGGATTTCCGTTTCTTCGCCCGCCGTCAGGCGGAAGAAATCGATTTGCCGGCGACGGTGGTGCTGGAGCCCGCCCGCCGCGACAGCGCCGCCGCCATGGCCGCCGCCGCCGTGCTGGCCGAGCGCCGCGAGCCCGGATGCCTGGTACTGGCGCTTGCCGCCGATCATGTGGTGCTCGATGCCGACAAGTTCTCCGACGCCGTGAAACTCGGCGCAAAAGCCGCCGATCAGGGCAATATCGTCGTCTTCGGCCTGGTGCCGACCGAACCGCGCACCTCCTACGGTTATATCAAGCCGGGCGAGGCGATCGACGGCGAGGAAGACCTCAGCACCGTGGATGCCTTTGTGGAGAAGCCGGATATGAAGACGGCGATCTCCTATCTGGAAAAAGGTTATCTCTGGAATTCCGGCAATTTCCTGTTCCGTTCCGATGTGATGATTGCCGAGCTGAAGGCCTTTGCCCCGGAGATTCTGGCGGCGGTGACGCAAGCGGTCGAGCAATATGAAAGCGACCTGGGTTTCGTGCGCCTGCATCAGGAAAGCTTCGAGGCTTCGCCGAAAAATTCCATCGACTATGCGGTGATCGAGAAGACCAAACGCATGGCGGTGGTGCACGGACATTTCCGCTGGTCGGATATCGGCAGCTGGGATGCGATCTGGGAGATTGCCGACAAGCGCGGCAACGACAATGCGCTGGAAGGCCACGGCGTTTTCATCGATTCCGAAGGCTGCCTCATCCATTCGACGCAATTGCTGACGACGGTGGTGGGCGCCAGGGACATGGTTGTCGTGGCCACTAAGGATGCGGTTCTGGTGGTGCCGAAAAACCGGGTGCAGGACGTGAAGGGTCTGGTGGAGACGCTGAAGAATGGCGAACACGCGCCGCAGACGCAGACCCACAAGCGGGTCTATCGCCCCTGGGGTTATATCGAACATATGTATGTGGACGAGCGTTACCGGGTCGGCCACATCACGGTGGATCCCGGCCACCGCATCTCCTTCCAGAAACATTATCACCGCTCGGAACACTGGATCGTCGTCAAGGGCACGGCGACGGTGACGATTGGCGAGGAAACCCGGCTGCTGACGGAGAACCAGTCGGTTTACATCCCGATCGGCGAGTCACATCGGCTTGCCAATGAGGGGCAGATTCCGCTCGAACTGGTCGAAATCCAGACCGGAGCCTATATCGGCGAGGATGATGTCATCCGCATCGAGGATGACTATAAGAGGCAATAATGGATAGTGTTGTGAGGCAGCACGACAGAGGCGAGGCGGAAGGCGTTCCGGCTCGTTTGTATGTTTAAAGGGTGAGCCCCCCTTATTCAAATACGGATGCGGCAGCCGCGTCCCTTGCAGAAATTGTAGGAATGGAAGGGGCAGTCCGGCAAGACCTGGCATGCCGCCGGTCGTCGATTTGCGGGGTTTCCAGTCGCAAGGCATGTCCGAAATTGCCACATCGAGATTCGTATTTTTGGCGGTTGCCTAATCAAAAATCTTCGCATACGTTCCAACTGTAACGTTTCAGTGAGGGAGGAGACTCATGCGAATGCGTGTTATTTCTGCGGCCTTTTTGGCCAGCGTCATGATTCCGGCGGGTATCGCCGGGGCCACCGATCTTGAGGTGACCCATTGGTGGACATCGGGCGGCGAAGCCGCCGCGGTCGCCGAATTGGCCAAGGCTTTCGACGCCACCGGTAACAAATGGGTTGACGGCGCGATTGCCGGTTCGGGCGGCACGGCCCGGCCGATCATGATCAGCCGCATCACCGGCGGTGACCCGATGGGTGCGACCCAGTTCAACCACGGCCGGCAGGCGGAAGAGCTTGTTCAAGCAGGCCTGATGCGCGACCTGTCCGATGTTGCTGCAAAGGGCAACTGGAAAGACGTCATCAAGCCCGCGAGCCTGCTTGACAGCTGCACCATCGACGGCAAGATTTATTGCGCGCCGGTCAACATCCACTCCTGGCAATGGCTGTGGCTTTCCAA
Organism: Agrobacterium salinitolerans; assembly: GCF_027498475.1. NCBI lineage: Bacteria > Pseudomonadati > Pseudomonadota > Alphaproteobacteria > Hyphomicrobiales > Rhizobiaceae > Agrobacterium > Agrobacterium salinitolerans. Next base: position 343,895 of record NZ_JAPZLN010000002.1, read on the forward strand.
TGAAGCCTTCAAGAAGGCGGGCGTCGAAGTTCCGAAAAACTGGACGGAGTTTGTCGCCGCCGCACCGGCGCTGAAAAAGGCCGGTATCCAGCCGCTCGCGCTCGGTGGGCAGGCCTGGCAGGCCAACGGCCTGTTCGACACGCTGACGCTTTCGCTCGGCGGCAAGGACCTTTATCAGAAAGTCTATGGCGACAAGGATGCCGAGACTGCAGCCGGGCCTGAGATGGCGAAGATTTTCGCGGCTGCCGTCGAGGCGCGCGACATGGCCAAGGGCACCAATGTTCAGGACTGGAACCAGGCCACCAACATGGTTATCACCGGCAAGGCCGGCGGCCAGATCATGGGGGACTGGGCGCAGGGTGAATTCCAGCTTGCCAACCAGAAAGCCGGCACGGACTATTCCTGCCTTCCCGGACTTGGTCTTAGTGAATACCTCACCACGGGTGGCGACGCCTTTTATTTCCCTGTTTTGAAGGACGAGGCGAAAACCAAGGCGCAGGACGTTCTTGCCGCAACCATCGTCGATCCGAAAACGCAGGTTGCCTTTAACCTGAAGAAAGGCTCGCTGCCGATCCGCGGCGACGTCGACCTCAATGCAGCCAATGACTGCATGAAAAAGGGTCTGGCAATTCTGGCCAAGGGCAATGCGCTGACCAGCACCGACCAGCTGATTTCTGCCGATACGCAGAAACAGAAGGAAGACCTGATGGCGGAGTTCTTCGCGGGCTCGATGTCGGCGGAAGACGGGCAGAAGCGCTTCGCAGACATTATCGGTTCGGCGGACTGATTGTGATCTCTCCGGGTGGGAAAGCGCTTCGACGCTTTCCCTTCCAGCGTCCTGCCTGTGCAAAATCACCAGCACGGGCAGGGGTTTCATGCGGCGAGGCTTTTGCCTGACCGCTAACTGTAACGTTACAGGAGGAGGTAACATGGCAGGTCAAGCGCGCTCAGGGCGCCCCAACCAGCTTTTCCGCAATCTCAATTCCAAGATTGCCTCCATTCCGATGATCCTGACCGCGATGGTGATTTTCCTCGGCGGCACGATCTGGACAGTGGTTTATTCCTTCACCAATTCCAAGCTTCTGCCGCGGGCAAGCTTTATCGGCTTCGATCAATATGAGCGTTTGTGGGCAGCACCACGCTGGATCGTCTCCATCCAGAACCTGGCGATCTACGGTATTCTGTCGCTGATTTTCAGCCTCGTTATCGGCTTTGTGCTGGCGGCGCTGATGGATCAGAAGATCCGCTTTGAAAACACCTTCCGCACGATCTTCCTTTATCCCTTCGCCCTGTCCTTCATCGTCACCGGCCTCGTCTGGCAATGGCTGCTGAACCCGGAATTCGGCATCCAGTCCGTGGTCCGCTCGATGGGCTGGGAAAGCTTTACTTTCGATCCGCTCTATAATTCCCAGATCGTCATCTACGGCATTCTGATTGCCGCGCTCTGGCAGGGCACGGGGCTCGTCATGTGCCTGATGCTCGCCGGTCTTCGCGGCATTGACGAGGATATCTGGAAGGCGGCGCGCGTCGACGGCATTCCGATGTGGAAGACTTATATTCTCATCATCATTCCCATGATGCGGCCGGTCTTCATCACCACGCTGGTCATCATCGCCAGCGGCATCGTCAAGGTTTACGATCTGGTCGTGGCGCAGACGAGCGGCGGGCCGGGCATCGCGTCCGAAGTGCCGGCGAAATATGTCTATGACTACATGTTTCAGGCGCAGAATCTGGGGCAGGGCTTTGCCGCCTCCACAATGATGCTCCTGACGGTCGCGATCATCGTCATTCCATGGGCCTACCTCGAATTCGGAGGCAAGAAGCGTGGCTAATATCAGCACATTGAACACGGTTGTCGCCGCCAGCGATGCGGTTGCCCCGGACCTTTCCGGCCCTCGCGGCAGGAAACCGAGGAAAACCTTCTCACGCCGCAACATCATTCTTTACGGCACGCTGTTTGTGGCTGCCGCCTATTACCTGCTGCCGCTATACGTGATGGTCGTGACCTCGCTGAAAGGCATGCCGGAAATCCGGCTCGGCAACATCTTCGCGCCGCCGGTGGAAATCACTTTCGAACCCTGGGTGAAAGCCTGGGCGAATGCCTGCACCGGGCTTAACTGCGACGGGCTTTCGCGTGGGTTCTGGAACTCCGTGCGCATTCTCGTACCATCGGTGGTCATTTCCATCATCGTCGCTTCCGTCAGCGGCTACGCTATGGCGAATTGGAAGTTCAAGGGATCAGAGCTGTTCTTCTCGATCCTTATCATCGGCGCTTTCATCCCCTATCAGGTAATGATCTATCCGATCGTCATCGTGCTGCGGGAAATGGGTGTCTATGGCACGCTGACCGGTCTCGTCATCGTGCACACCATCTTCGGCATGCCGATCCTGACGTTGCTGTTTCGCAACTATTTCGCTTCGCTGCCGGAAGAATTGTTCAAGGCAGCGCGCATCGACGGCGCGAACTTCTGGCAAATCTATTTCCGCATCATGCTGCCCATGTCGCTGCCGATCTTCGTCGTGGCGATGATCCTGCAGGTGACCGGCATCTGGAACGACTTCCTGTTCGGTGTCGTCTTCACCCGGCCGGAATATTACCCGATGACGGTGCAGCTCAATAACATCGTCAACTCCGTGCAGGGCGTGAAGGAATACAACGTCAACATGGCCGCCACGCTTCTGACCGGGGCCGTGCCGCTGATCGTTTATTTCGTCTCCGGCAGGCTTTTCGTCCGCGGCATTGCCGCCGGCGCAGTAAAAGGTTGAGCTATATGAACAAAAGCGTTTCCATCCGCGATCTTTCACTGTCCTTCGGCGCCGTTGCCGTGCTGAAAGATCTCAATCTCGATATTTATGACGGCGAATTCCTCGTGCTGCTCGGCTCGTCCGGCTGCGGCAAGTCGACCCTTCTCAACTGCATTGCCGGGCTTCTGGAACCGACCGACGGACAGATATACATCAAGGACCGCAACGTCACCTGGGAAGAGCCGAAGGATCGCGGCATTGGCATGGTGTTCCAGTCCTACGCGCTTTATCCGCAGATGACGGTGGAAAAGAACCTGTCCTTCGGCCTTCAGGTCGCCAAGGTGCCGAAGGAGGAGATCGACCGCCGCGTCAAAAGGGCGGCGGGCATTTTGCAGATCGAGCCTTTGCTGAAGCGCAAGCCCGCCGAGCTTTCCGGCGGCCAGCGCCAGCGCGTGGCGATCGGTCGGGCGCTGGTGCGCGATGTGGATGTGTTCCTGTTCGACGAGCCGCTCTCGAACCTCGACGCCAAGCTGCGCTCGGAACTGCGTGTCGAAATCAAGCGGCTGCACCAGTCGCTGAAGAACACCATGATCTATGTGACGCACGACCAGATCGAGGCGCTGACGCTGGCGGATCGCATCGCCATCATGAAGAGCGGCGTCATCCAGCAGTTGGCGGACCCGGTCACCATCTACAACAAGCCGAGGAACCTCTTCGTCGCCGGTTTCATCGGTTCGCCCTCGATGAATTTCCTGCGGGGTGAATTGATCGAGAAGAATGGCAAGGTGGTCTTCACCACCAACGGCGTCACCTTCGCGCTGGACGGTTATCATGCGGAAACGCCGCTGGCCGGCGGCCGCGCCGTCGTTCTCGGGGTGCGCCCGGAACATGTGCGGGTCGATGCCGATATCGTCGGTGGCGAAGTGCATGAGGCAATCGTCGATATCGAGGAGCCGATGGGGGCCGACAATCTGATCTGGCTGAAACATGCCGGGCACACCATGTCGGTCCGCGTCGGCGGCCACAGGCGGTTCTCTCCGGGCACGAAGGTGCGCCTCGGCCTCGACATGACGATGGCCTCACTGTTCGACGCGCAAAGCGAGGAGCGGCTCTAGAACGCCTCCGATTTCCCCCACACAATCCCAAGACCCAGATCTCTATGGAGGAGACAATGACAGAACTCGGTTTTCAGCTTTACAGCGCCCGCAATTTCCAGCCTTTTTCCGATATTCTGAAAAAGCTTTCGGCTGCGGGTTATAAACATGTCGAGGGTTATGGCGCGATGTATGCTTCGCTGGATGAACCAGGCCTAAAAGGCCTGCGCGCCGAACTCGAAGCCAACGGCCTTTCGATGCCGACCGGTCATTTCGGCCTCGATCTTCTCGAGGGTGACCCGAAAAAGGCGCTCAATATTGCCACGGTTCTGGGTGTAGAGGCAATCTATTGCCCTTATCTGATGCCTGATCAGCGCCCGACAGACGCCGCTGGCTGGTTTGCCTTCGGCAAGCGTCTGCAGGAGGCCGGAAAGCCCTTCGTGGATGCCGGTCTGACTTTCGGCTGGCATAACCATGACTTTGAATTCAAGCAGCTCGCCGACGGCTCCACCCCGCAGGAGCAGATTTTTGCCGGCGGCCCGGACCTGAAATGGGAGGCGGATATCGCCTGGATTATCAGAGGCAATGCCGATCCGCTCGCCTGGATCGAAAGCTACGGCAAGCGCATCTCCGCCGTGCATGTCAAGGATATCGCGCCGGCTGGCGAGAATGCGGATGAGGACGGCTGGGCCGATGTCGGCCATGGTACGGTGGACTGGAAAGGCCTCGTCGCGGCGCTGAAGGCGAAATCCGCCACGAAACATTTCGTGGTCGAGCACGACAATCCCAAGGACATAGATCGACTGATCACCCGCTCGATCGCTTCCTTCAAAACCTACTGAGTATCAATTTCGGAGTTTCATCATGACCAGGGATCTTGGCGTCGGCATCATAGGATGCGGCAATATCTCGTCTGCATATTTCTCGCTGGCACCGCTCTTCAAGGGCATCAAGGTGCTGGCCTGCGCTGATCTCAACCGCAATGCGGCGGAGCTGAGGGCGGAAGAATTCGGTGTTGTCGCGCAGTCCATCGAGGAACTGCTCGCCAATCCCGAAATCGATGTGGTGGTGAACCTCACCATCCCCGCCGCACATTTCCCGGTGTCGAAAGCAGCCCTTGAGGCGGGAAAACACGTCTATTCGGAAAAGCCGTTGGTGCTTTCGCTGGAAGAGGGTGAGGAGCTGCGGCGCATTGCCCGCGAGAAAAATCTCTCCGTCGGCTGCGCCCCGGATACCTTCCTCGGCGGTGCGCATCAGCTTGCCCGGCAATATATCGATGACGGCAAGGTCGGGCGCATCACGTCTGGCACCTGCCATGTGATGAGTCCCGGTATGGAGATGTGGCACCCCAATCCGGGCTTTTTCTTCCTCAAGGGCGGCGGGCCGATCCTCGATCTCGGTCCCTATTACGTTGCCAACCTCATCAACCTCATCGGCCCGATAAAGCGCGTCGGCGCGTTGACAAGCATGGCCAATCCGACCCGTACGGTGACCAGCCAGCCGCTGAACGGCGAGGTCATTCCCGTCGAAACGCCGACCAATATCCACGCGCTGCTGGAATTTGTGAACGGTGCGACGATCACACTTTCCGCCAGCTGGGATGTCTGGTCGCACCGCCACGCCAATATGGAACTCTACGGCACGGAAGGCTCGATCTATGTGCCGGACCCCAATTTCTTCGGCGGGGTTGTCGAAGCCAGCGGCCGAGACAAGAATATCCAGCCGCTGGAAGACTGGGCGCATCCTTTCGGCATTTCCAACCAGGAAAGTCCCCACGGCCCGCGCGCCAATTACCGCACGGCCGGCCTTGCCGATATGGCGATTGCCATTCTGGAGGGCCGTGATGCACGTTGCTCGCTGGATCGCTCCCTGCACGGTATCGACGTGATGACCTCGATCCTGAAGTCCGGTGAGGAAGGCCGCTTCATCGAGATGACAACGACCTGCACACAGCCGGCAGCCCTCGGCATCGAGGAGGCGCAGGCGCTGCTGCGCTAATGCGTTTATGATCCGGAAAGCGGCGAAGGCGACTTCGCCGCTTTCCTGTTTTAGCGGCAGCCCTTCACAATCCCTTCGCTTTGCTTTAAAGCCGCGCCGTATCCGGTCGCAGCCCACCCGGTCAAAACAAGGGATCCTAAATTATGAAAACTATCGTCATCTGCTCCGGCGGATTGGACTCCGTTTCGCTCGCGCATAAAATCGCCGCGGAACATGAGCTTCTCGCTCTCGTCTCCTTCGATTATGGTCAGCGCCACAGGAAGGAACTGGATTTTGCCGCCGATTGCGCCAGACGGCTCGGCGTGCCGCATCATATTATCGATATCAGAACCATCGGCGCGCATCTCACCGGTTCCGCACTGACCGACGATGTGGAGGTGCCTGATGGCCACTATGCGGAGGAGACCATGCGCTCCACCGTGGTGCCGAACCGCAATGCCATCATGCTCACCATTGCTTTTGGGCTGGCTGCCGCGCAGCAGGCGGATGCGGTGGCGATTGCCGTGCACGGCGGCGATCATTTCATCTACCCCGACTGCCGGCCGGGCTTCATCGACAGCTTCAACGCCATGCAGGCGAACGCGCTTGAAGGCTATGCCGATGTGAAACTCTTCGCGCCCTACGTCACCGTTTCCAAGGCGGCCATCGTGACCGATGGTGCAAAATATGGAACGCCCTTCGGTGAAACATGGTCCTGTTACAAGGGCGGCTTGCGGCACTGCGGCCGCTGTGGCACCTGCGTGGAACGGCGCGAGGCCTTTCATCTGGCAGGCGTTACCGATCCGACAGACTATGAGGACCCGGACTTCTGGGTGGCGGCCACCCACGCCTTTGCGGCGCAGGAGGTGCGTTGATGTTCCGCATCACCAAGGAGTTTCACTTTTCCGCCTCTCACCAGTTGAAAAGCCTGCCGTCGGATCACCAGTGCAATCGCCTGCATGGGCATAATTACATTGTCGAGATCGAGCTGGCAGGCGAAGCGCTGAACGAGCACGGTTTCGTGCGCGATTATCATGAGCTTGCGCCGCTGAAGCACTACATCGACGACAAGTTCGACCATCGCCACCTGAATGACGTTCTCGGCCATGACCGGGTGACGGCGGAATGCCTGGCGAAGCATTTTTATGACTGGTGCAAAGAGCGTCTGCCGGAAACCAGCGCCGTGCGCGTCAGCGAAACCGCCAAGACCTGGGCGGAATACCGGCCATGACGATGGCTGCACACAAGATTGCAGCGAAGGACGCAACGATCCGCATCAGCGAAATCTTCGGGCCCACCATTCAGGGCGAAGGTCTGCTGATCGGTCTGCCGACCGTCTTCGTGCGCACCGGCGGCTGCGATTATCGCTGTTCCTGGTGCGACACGCTGCACGCGGTCGATAGCGATTATCGCGAAACGTGGAAACCCATGTCGGTCGACGCAATCTGGCAGGAGGTGCGGCGGCTGTCCGGCGGCGTGCCGCTGACGGTCTCGCTGTCTGGCGGCAATCCGGCCATCCAGCCGCTCGGATCTTTGATATCGAAGGGGCAGGGCGAGGGGTATCGCTTTGCGCTGGAAACGCAGGGCAGTATCGCCAAAGACTGGTTTGCCGATCTCGACCATCTGGTGCTGAGCCCCAAGCCGCCATCGAGCGAAATGGAAACCGACTGGCAAGCCTTCGAAGGCTGTCTTGCCGCCGCCGGCGAGGGGCCGCAGGTGGCGCTGAAGATCGTGGTGTTCGACGATGTGGACTATGCCTATGCCAAGGCGGCATCCGCACGTTTCCCGCATCTGCCTGTCTATCTCCAGCCCGGAAACCACACCCCGCCACCGCCGGATGACGACGATGCGCGTGTCGATATCGATGGGGTGATGGACCGGATGTTGTGGCTGGTGGACAAGGTCAGCGTGGATCGCTGGTTTTCCGCCCGCGTGCTGCCGCAGCTGCATGTGCTGTTGTGGGGGAATAAGCGAGGCGTTTGAGGTATTACCTCCGTCATGCCGGGCTAGATTCGGGGTGACGGGAGATAACAGTTACACGCTGCAGTATTGGAGGCGGCGGCTTACGCCGCCGCTCTCCTGCAACTCAAGCCGAAACGGTCAGCTCGCGCCTTTCCCGATCCGCAATGATCGACAGATCGAGCACCTTCTGCAGATTGGCGGCGTGGCGGAAGTCCGGGTCGGCGACGCCACCTTCCATCACCGCCTTGGCGAATTTTTCGTAATTCGTCGGCACCGGGTCGACATCGATCGTCTTCCAGATCGCCTTTTCCACATCGTCACCGATGCAGGCGCGCAGGCTGGAGTAGTCGGGCGTGTGGATGACTTCGAGTGCGCCCTTGTCGCCGTGGATGCGCAAACGAAGTTCGTTGAGATGGCCCGTTGCCCATCGGCTGGCATGGATGACGCCCATGGCGCCGTTTTCAAGCTCGGCGGTCATGGTGAAGCTGTCATTGGCGTCGAGATCGTAGGCGCCGATCTTGTTGCCTTCATATTTGTCGAAGGTCTTCAGCCGCGTGAAGATGCGTTCCACATCGCTGCCCGCGCCATAGGAGGCGAAGTCGAGAATGTGGATGCCGACATCGCCAAGCACGCCGTTTGAGCCGTGCTTGGTGGAAAGTCGCCACAGCCACTTGCTCTCCGTCATCCAGTCGCCCCAGGCCTTGGAAACGAGCCAGCTCTGGAGATAGGAGGCTTCCAGATGCCGCACCTTGCCGATTTCGCCGGCCAACACCATTTCACGCGCCGCCTGCAAGGGTGCGACGTTGCGATAGGTGAGGTTGACCATGGCGACGAGGCCAGCCTTCTCGGCGGCATCGGCCATTTCGGCGGCCTTGGCGTAGTTTTCCGCCAGCGGCTTTTCGCAGAAGACATGCTTGCCGGCCGCAAGCAGCTTCAGGCTGGTCGGGTGGTGGATTGCGTCCGGCGTGACATTGGCTGCCGCATCGAATTCACCCCAGGCGATGGCGTCGTCCAACGAGGTGAAGGAAAGCGGGATGTTGTGGCGGAGCGCAAAGCCGCGCACCACCACGTCATCCACATCCACCGCCGCGACCAGTTCGACGCCGGGAATTTGTGAGAAATAGGTGGCATGATTGTTGGCCATGCCGCCGGTTCCGAGAATGAGAAGTCTCATGGTGTTTACCTGTAACCTGCTTCGCCTGCCTTGTGCAGCTTGGGACCGCGTTCTTCGATGGGCTCCAGCGCCTTGTCGATGGGGACATTAGGGGCGTCGTGAATGCTCTTCAGTGCGCCAATCGGATTATAGGCCCATTTCACCGAATTGCTGATGACCTTCTGGACATTGGCATCGTGATAGGTCGGATAGGTTTCGTGCCCGGGGCGGAAATAGAAGATGTTGCCGGCGCCGCGACGCCAGGTGAGGCCGGATCTGAAGACTTCGCCGCCCTGGAACCAGGAGATGAAGACGGTTTCCAGCGGCTCCGGCACGGAGAACTGTTCGCCATACATTTCCTCGTTTTCGAGCTCGAAATGTTCCGGCAGGCCGGCGGCAATCGGGTGGCGCGGATTGATCGTCCACAGACGCTCGCGTTCGCCTGCCTCACGCCATTTCAGCGCGCATGGCGTGCCCATCAAACGCTTGAACGGCTTGGAGAAGTGGCCGGAATGCAGGACGATCAGGCCCATGCCTTCCCAGACGCGCTTGGCGACACGCTCGACGATTTCATCCTGAACCGCGCCATGATCCTTGTGGCCCCACCAGACGAGAACGTCGGTCTTGTCGAGGCGCTCCTGCGAAAGCCCGTGTTCCGGCTCCTGCAGCGTAGCTGTCGTGGCATTGATCTCAGGGTTCTGGTTCAGCGCGTCGGCGATGGTGTTGTGCATGCCGTTTGGATAGATCGAACGCACCGTCTCGTTGATGTGTTCGTGGATATTTTCGCCCCATACAACGGTGTTGATGGTCATTGTCATGCTCCTCGGTGAAAGCCGGGACTTTGGGTGAGCCCGGCGAAAGTTAACTGTTCAGGCGGCACCCCTGGCAGGGTTGCGGGTAAGCGCCCGGCCCTCGGCGTCGAAACGGTGGATTTGAGCCTCATCCGGCACAACGGCGATGCGTTCGCCCGCCGTGCGGCCGGTCACGCCCTCTTCGCGAACGACGACGGGTTCATCCGCGCCAATCTCGACATAGATATAGCTGTCCGATCCCAGCATTTCCGAATGCACGATCTCGCCGCTCCAGCCGTCGCCGTTGGGGGCGATGGTGATGTGTTCGGGGCGGATGCCGATGGTTTTTGCGCCTTCGGCTTCGGCATATTTGCCGGTGAGGAAGTTCATCTTCGGCGAGCCGATGAAGCCTGCGACGAAGGTGTTGACAGGGCTTTCATAAAGCTCCAGCGGCGTGCCGATCTGCTCGACGCGGCCGTCACGCAACACGCAGATTCGGTCGGCGAGCGTCATAGCCTCCACCTGATCGTGGGTAACATAGATCATTGTCGTGTCATGCATTTCGCGATGCAGCTTGGCGATTTCCAGACGGGTGGCGACGCGCAGCGCCGCATCGAGGTTGGAGAGCGGTTCGTCGAACAGGAACACCTTCGGATCTCGCACAATGGCGCGGCCGATCGCAACACGCTGGCGCTGGCCGCCGGAAAGCTGCTTCGGCAGACGTTCCAGATAGGGTGTGAGCTGCAGCATCTCGGCTGCCGCTTCCACGCGTTTCCTGCGCTGTTCCTTGTTCGCACCTGACAATTTCATGCCGAAGGCCATGTTCTCGAACACGGTCATATGCGGATAAAGCGCATAGGACTGGAAGACCATGGCGACGCCGCGTTTGGCGGGCGGCAGGCGGTTCACCGCCTCGCCGTCGAAGGACAGGGTGCCGCTCGAAATCTCTTCCAGCCCACAGATGAGGCGCAGAAGCGTGGACTTGCCGCAGCCGGAAGGGCCGACAAAGACCATGAATTCGCCGGAGCGGATATCCATGTCGATGCCCTTGATGACATCGAAGGCGCCGAAGGATTTGCGAAGATCGCGCAGTTGAATGGTGGTCATTTATTTTCTCCTAGCCTTTGACGCCGCCGGCGGTGAGGCCGGAGATGATGCGTCGCTGGAAGATCAGAACGAGGACGACGAGGGGTGCTGTGACGATGACGGAGGCCGCCATGATCGTTCCCCAGGGGATTTCGAACTGCGAGCCACCCGACAGGAGCGCGATGGCGACAGGCACCGTGCGCTGCTCGTTCGATGAGGTGAAGGTGAGCGCAAAGAGGAACTCGTTCCACGCCGCGATGAAGGCGAGAAGCCCTGTCGTGACGAGCGCTGGCCACATCAAGGGCATGAACACCTGGGTGATGATGACCCATGGGGTTGCGCCATCGACGATTGCCGCTTCCTCGATTTCGATCGGCAGGTCACGCATGAAGGTTGTCAGCACCCATACCGTGAAGGGCAGGGTGAAGATCATGTAGGAAAAGATCAGCGCGAGCGGCGTGTTGAAGATGCCCGCCCAGCGGATCAGTTCGAACAGGCCGGCAAGAACGGCGATCTGCGGGAACATCGAAACCGACAGGATGGTGAGCAGGAGAAGCGAGCGGCCCCGGAAGCGCACGCGGGCCAAGGCATAGGACGCGGTTACCGCAAGGAACAGCGACAGCACGACGACCGAAGATGCAACGAACAGTGAATTGCCGAGATTGCGCAGGAACGTGCCGTTGCCGATGACAAAGCTGTAATTGGTCAGCGAAAATTCGCGGGGCCAATAATTGACCTGGAACAGCGCCGAGCCGGATTTCAGGCTCGTCAGGATCGCGTAGTAAAACGGGAATACCGAAATCACCATGATGACGGCGACCAGCGCATAAAACGCGGTGGTTTTCAGGATGCTTGGCAGGGTCATCGCGCGGCTCCATCGGTGTTGACGCGCCCCAGCCACATATAGATGACGGTGATCGAGGCGATGATGAGGAACAGCATGGTGGAGGCTGCAGCACCGTAGGAGAACTTGTCGAAATCGAACAGGTTCTCGCGCGCCAGCACCGACATGGTGCGGGTCTGGGCATTATTCGGCGTCAGAATGTAGATGAGGTCGAAGACGCGCATCGCATCCAGCATGCGGAAGATGACAGCGACCATGAGCGCGGGCCTGATCATCGGCAGCGTGACGCGGAAGAACACTTTGACGGGGTGGATGCCGTCCACTTTGGCCGCCTCATACATGTCCTTCGGCACCATCTGCAAGCCGGCGAGGATGAGCAGCGCCATGAACGGCGTCGTCTTCCAGATATCGACGATCAGCACGGCGACCATTGCGGTATCCGGATTGGCTGTCCATGCGATCTTCTGGGAGATCAGCCCAAGATTGAGGAACAGGTCGTTCAGGATACCGAATTGGTCGTTCAGCATCCACGCCCACATCTGCGCCGAGACGATGGTCGGAATGGCCCATGGCACGAGGATGGCGGCGCGCACAAAGCCGCGTCCTTTGAACTCCGCGTTCAGAACCAGAGCGACGACGAGGCCTAGCACGGTTTCGAAGCTGACAGAGAGGATGGTGAATTTGAGTGTGTTGAGAACCGCGCCCCACCATGCGGGATCGGCAAGAAGGCCGCGATAGATGGTGCGGCCGCTGCTGAGCGTGATCCAGGTGAGATAGTTCTTGAGGCCGACGAATTGCGCACCCTCTAGATTGGTCAGCGAAGCGTCGGTGAGGCTGAACCACACGGTGCGCACCAGCGGCCAGCCGGCCACTAGCGCCAGCACCAGAAATGTGGGGGCAAGGAACAGCCAGGCGGATTTCAGGCGTTCCGATTGCAGGTCGGAGCTGGCGCCGGATACCGCGACCGGTTTTTGAAGGGCGATGTCGTTCATGGGGATATCTCGCGGTTGGGGCGCGGAAGGCGATCAGGCGAGACCGCCGCCCGCGCGGGCCGGATTACCAGCCGTTGCCTTTGAGATCGGTCAGTTCAACCTCGAGAAGTTCGAGATTCTCAGCCGCCGTGCCGTTGCCGGAGAGCGTGTTGTGCACGGCGCCCCAGAACTTGGCGGAAACTTCGTTATATTTCACCTTCGCCGCGGCGGAGGGACGCGGAACGGCGGTCTGGAAGATTGGTTTCCATGTCGGCATGAAGGGCTGCGCGTCGGCGACATCCTTGTCATCGTAAAGGGATGCGATCGTCGGCATGTTGGAGAGCTGGATCGCGCGCATCTTCTGGGTATCCTTCGACGCCAGGAATTTCACCAGCTGAATGGCCGCTTCCTGATCGTCGGAATATTTCGAAACGGCGAGGTTCCAGCCGCCGAGTGTGGAGGCAGGGGCCTCGCCTTCCGCACCGGCGGGCAGCGGGGTGACGCCAAACTTGCCCTTGATGGCGCTGTCGTCGCCATTGCCCAGTGCATAGGCATAGGGCCAGTTGCGCATGAAGACGGAATTGCCGGTCTGCCAGACGCCGCGCGCTTCTTCTTCCTTGTAAGCAAGCACGCCCTGCGGCGCGATGGTGCCGACCCAGCCCTTGGCGGTTTCGATGGCGGCCGCGGCTTTTTCATTGTTCACGGAGATATCGCCGTTGGTCTCGACGATATGGCCGCCACCGGCAGAGGCGATCCATTCCAACGCGTTGCAGGTCAGGCCTTCATAGGCGCTGCCCTGGAAAACGAAGCCCCAGAGGTCCTTCTGGCCAGCCTCGCGCTCCTTGTCCTGGATTTCCTTGGCGGTCTCGCTCAGTTCCTTCCAGGTTTTCGGCGGTTGTTTGCCGTATTTTTCCAGAAGGTCCTTGCGATAGAAAAGCGCTGGCGCGTCGGTGAACATCGGCATGGCGACGAGCTTGCCGTCTACCGTCTGCGAAGCGACGATGGAGGGGAAATGATCGCCGATGACATCTTTCGTCGCTGCGGTCAGATCCACGAACTGGTCGGCCAGCTGCGGCGCCCAGATCACGTCCGTCTGGTAGACGTCGACATCCTTGTTGCCGGCGGCAAGCCACAGCCGGTACTGGCTGAACTGTTCGCTGGACGATGACGGCATGGTGACGAGATTGACCTTGTGACCGGTTTCTTTTTCGAAGGCGGCTATCCGCTCCTTGAAAAATGCGATGTTTTTGCCGGTCGAGTTGGCGGCGATCGAAAGTTCGGCCGCCTGAGCCGAAACGGCGCCGCAAAATACGGTTCCGCACAGGAACAAAGTCTTCAGGGAAATATTCATTGTCAAACTCCTCCGTTGACGCTTCCGATTATCCTCAAAATTGAAAGCGCTTTTGACTGATGCGAGGCTCTCAAAAGCCGAGCGATCTGTCAATACTCTTTCTATTTTCCCGGAAATCGGCTGATTTAGTCTGTAATTTTCGGCGTTTGCCTTTGGGAATGATCAACTGTAAGGTTTCAGGTGAAGGAAAATTGAAATCGTTTTCAATTTTTGTCGGCTTGAAAAATCCGCGGCGGCAACGCATGCAGGGGCAAATTGGCAAAAAATTATGAAGCTCAAGGAATTCGCAGAGAAAGTCGGGCTTTCGCCCACCACCGTCAGCCGGGCGCTGGGCGGCTACCCCGAGGTGCGCGAGGAAACGCGCCAGCGGGTGATGGAGGCTGCGCTGAAATATGGCTACCGGCCGAATGCCAACGCCGTGAGGCTTGCAACGGGCAGGGCCGGCGCCATCGGCGTTGTCATGGGTCGTTCAGGCGGCGGGCATTTCTTTTCGGAATTCATGGGCGGCATGGCGACACGGCTGGAAAATGAGGAGACCGACATCCTCGTCAGTGTCACGGTCGACAATAATATTGACGAGGAACTGGCGATTTTCAGCCGGCTTGCGGCGAGCGGCCGGGTGGATGGCATCATCGTGCATTCGCCGCGCCCGGAGGATGAGCGCATTGCGCTGCTCAACCGGCTGGGTGTGCCCTTCATCGTGCACGGCCGCTCAAAAACGCCTTTCGAACATGCCTGGCTCGATATCGACAATCACGATGTGACCTATCGTCCGACAATCCATTTTCTGGAGCGCGGACACAGGCGTATCGCCCTTATCAATGGTCCGGTTGGCCGCACTTTCGTGCAGGACCGCGAGCAGGGTTTTCGGAAGGCGCTGGCGACCCACGGCATTACGCCCGATCCGCGGTTCATGATGAGTGAGCATTTCAGCGAGGAGGCGGCCTTCCGTTTCGCCCGCTCGCTTCTGGAGCAGACGCCGCGCCCGACGGCCTTCGTGGCAGGCGCGATGATGACGGCGCAGGGTGTCTATCGCGCGGCCACGCAGATGGGGCTGACGATCGGCAAGGATGTCTCCGTCATCGCCCATGACGACGTTTTTCCTTACCTCACGCCGGAAAGCATGATGCCGCCGCTTTCCACCACTCGCTCGCCCATGCGCATGGCGGGGATGCGGGTGACGGACCTGCTTTTGCAGATCATCGGCGGTCGCCCCGTCAGCGAGGTTCAGGAATTGTGGCCGGTCGAACTGATCTTGCGGGAGTCGGTCAGTCCGGCCTGAGCCTGGTGCCATAGCTCACTGATTCCACTCCATTTTGTGAACGTCGTTTGATGACGTTCGCCTTTCGTCATCTATACGTCCGCGTCGTCTCATGTATAATCGGAACAGTCACGGGCGTTATGGAACAGGACCCGGGCCGGCGCGTTGAGGGGACGTGTCGAAGGAGGTGGACGGATGTTTGAATTTCTTAAGCTGCAACAGCAGACTGTGATCGATGACGTCGAGGCGACCGGCACCTATGCCGATGCGTTGCTCAATGTTCCAAGCCGGGAATTGACCCGCTCGACCGCTCGCGAACATGGTCACGAGGCCCATTCCCGCGACTATTGTGAAAATCGCGACGTTTCCCGCAGCGCGCTGGGTTTCGCCTGAGCCGGCGCAAAAAAACGTCATTAAAACGGAACGGACGGGCCGTCTCAGCGTTTTCCCTGTACGACCCGCGGGGCGGCGCAACCTGACCGAAGGGACCTGACCGGCATTTGACCGATGGGCGAATTGGGTGTTGCGCCGCCCGACTTGTTTAAGCGCGAAGGCGCTGTCCCATGCTATAAAACTGCTGCTTGTGTCCACGGTGGCAAAGCGTGGTTATCAGGAGGCCGCCATGCCAGCCGTTCCCCTCGAACCCTATCCCGAACCGCCGATGCCTGTGCCGCCGCAGCCGGAGATACCGCCGGTAGAAGGACCGGAACCTGACCGGGCGCCGGACGAGGCGCCGACTCCCAACCCCGACGAAAATGACGAGCCGCCGAGGGTGCTCTCGCCTTTCACGCCTTTCAATTCTCGAATTTCTTGCTGACGAAAGCCGAGCCTTTTAGCCCGAAGCGCCACGGATATTCCGTCGCGCGGCTGATGCCGATTCGTCTGCCGCTGGTAACGGCGCTGGCTTCTTTCGGCAACTGCAGGAAAAAAGGCGCTGCGTCCAACGGCGCGCCGTCCATCTCCCCAGTAATAGCCAGCGCCTGACAGAGTCTACCCGGACCAGAACAGAGAAGTTTCGGCTTGTCAGTTCCCCTTCGCAGTTTCATTATGTCTATGCCGGTCATGGGTTCGATGGCGCGCAGAAGTACGGCGGAACCGGGGGCGCAGACAAAGTTGGCGCACCAGTGAATACCATAGGAGCGGTAGACATAAAGACGGCCGGCCGGGCCGAACATAGCGCTGTTGCGCGGCGTCTGCCCGTTGAAGCTGTGGGATGCCGGGTCGTCCGGATGATAGGCCTCTGTCTCCACGATGATGCCGCCGGTATCGCCAATGCGGAACTCCGCGCCGATGAGGGCGCGGGCGACATCCACCGCATCGCGCAGGAAGAAAGGCTCCTGCATTTCCGGGCCAAAGGCCTGATTCATCTGGAACCCTTCCGCTCTGCCATCGTTGTGAATTCAGGATTTAACCGTTTTCCAGCATCGGATTCGTATCGGTGCTTCCCCAGCCGGAGGGCATGTCATGCAACTTTCCACGACCTATGTAAAACGCAATAACGGGGTTATCTCCGTCGAGTTCGTCGGCAGCGACGGCGATCAGGTCTCGGTCCGCCTCGCCGATGGTCTCGAAGGGATCGACGATGCCGAGGCCATCAAGCGGGCGAGCGCTGTGATGGTGCAACTGACCGCCTTCGGAACGCGCCATGGTGCGGATGCGCCTTCGCAATTTTCCGCTCTAGGTACGGCGCAGGATGAAGCTCCGCACGGACAGGCGAGCGCTCGCACATCGAAGGATCGCGACATTCTGGAGGAGGAGTTGGAAGAGGGACTGGAAGACAGTTTCCCGGCGAGTGATCCCGTCTCGGCAACGGTCACCTCCATTGCTTCGCGAAAAGGAGGGCAGTGACATTGGTTGTTCGCAAAGTTGCACTGGTGACCGGCGCTGGCTCCGGCATCGGGCGCGCCGCCGCCCTTCATCTGTCGGCGCAGGGCTTCTCGGTCGGTCTGTTGGGCCGCACCGAATCGGAATTGAACAATGTCGCGCGTGAAATAGGAGCCGAATCCGGTTCTTCGAAAGTGCTCATGACCGATGTGGCGGATGAGGCGGCCATGCGTCACGCGGTCGCAGCGCTGGTTGAGGATTTCGGCCGGCTTGATGTCGTGGTGGCCAATGCTGGCGTCAATGGAGTCTGGGCGCCCATCGATGAGCTGCAACCGTCCGAATGGGACGATACGATCCGCATCAACCTGCGCGGCACCTATCTGACCGTCCATGCCAGCGTGCCGCATCTGAAAGCGGCCGGCGGCGGATCCATCGTTATCATTTCGTCGATCAATGGCACCCGAACCTTCACATCGCCCGGTGCTACGGCCTATTCCGTGACGAAGGCCGGACAACTCGCCATGGCGCAGCAACTGGCGCTGGAGCTGGGGCGCCACCGTATTCGCGTCAATGCGGTGTGTCCGGGCGAAATCGAAACGGCAATCGATGAGAATACCGATATACGCGGGCGGGAAAAAACGGAGGTTCCAGTTCGTTTCCCGGCTGGGGATATTCCGGTAACCGGCGGCGTGGCCGGAACGAGCGACGACGTCGCCGCGTTGATCGGTTTCCTGGCGTCGGACGCGTCCCGCCACATTACCGGCACGCCGGTTTGGATCGATGGCGGCCAAGGGCTGCTCCGATAATCTGCAGCCTTTAAGCTCAACGCCAGCGGCATCACAGGCTTGTGTCTTTATGATTAACGAATGGGTAACGTCTGTTCACGAGACTTTGTCCATGGGCGAGGTTGCCGTGTTGTGGCCACCTTCGATAGTTAAGCGTCTGCCGGAAAGGCGGGCAAATCAGGCGGGCAGAACGATCCATGGGCATGCAGGCAATGCTGGATTTCGCGGTTGCGGGGTTGCGGCAAAAGGTAAGGGTAGGGGCAAGAATGGCTGCGATCGTTGCGATCGGCGGCGGCCTTGCCGCGTGCACTTCCATGGGGCTCGATAGCGTCAAGAAAGACCCGCCGAAACTGTCGTCCAAGATGATGGCGCAGATGTCGGCCAAGAGCATGCGCCCGGAAAGTCCTGTCCTCGTTCGCATTTTCAAGCAGGAAAGCGAGCTTGAGGTCTGGAAGATCGACAAGACCGGAAATTACGCTCTGCTCAAGGCTTATCCCATGTGCCGCTGGTCCGGAAAACTCGGCCCCAAGATGAAGTCGGGCGACCGGCAGGCGCCGGAAGGTTTTTATCATGTTTCGGCCGGCATGTTGAACCCGAACTCACAATATTATGTCTCCTTCAATCTCGGTTATCCTAACCGGCTGGAATCGGCGCTCGGTTACACCGGTGAGGCGCTGATGGTGCATGGCGCCTGCTCGTCTTCCGGCTGCTACGCCATGACGGATGCGCAGGTTGGTGAGATTTATGCCATCGTCGCGCGTGCGCTCCAGGGCGGACAGGACCGCTTTCAGGTGCAGGCCTATCCCTTCCGTATGACCGCAAGGAACATGGCGGCGCATCGGGACGACCCCAACATGCCGTTCTGGAAGACGCTGAAGGAAGGCTACGATTATTTCGAGGTAACGCGCAGGCAGCCCAAGGTTTCCGTCTGCGGCCGCCGTTATGTTTTCAACAGTGAATTCGCCGAAGGCGAACCTGCGGATCCGTTAGCGGCCTGCCCTCCGGCGATCAACCAGCAGGATCCGCTGGTGGCGTCGAAACTGGCCGAAGAGCAACAAAAGCTTGCCGCTGCCATGAGCGACGGAACTTCCGCCCCGCTCAGCGCGTATGTAGACGGCGGCATGCATCCAAGCTTCCGAGCCATTTTGAAATCCAGCGGCGCCAAGGCCATGGCGTCGCGGGTTTCCGGCACGAAGTATCCTATAAGCCGCCCCGAGGCGGCGCTGGCAGATCCCTTTGTCGGCGTGAGATGACGTAAATGAGGTTTTTCAATTGAATAAGACGATGACGACCCGGCGGGGTTTCCTGCTTGGAGCAGGTGGCGTGGCGCTTGCCGGCCTTGCGGGCTGCAACACGACGACGCGTGAGGCAGCGAGGCCTGCGCCGCCCGCTGACGACCCGATGTACGCCATGATGTATGGCCCCAAGCCGGACGAACAGTTCCCGCTGCCCGAGATTCCCTATAAGCGGATTCCGCGTCAGTTCCTGCGGCAAATGGTGGCAAACCCGACGGGTGAGCGCCCCGGCGTCATCGTGGTCGATACGGCCAATCATTTCCTCTATCTCACCTATGAGAACAATCAGGCCATGCGTTACGGCGTCGGTCTTGGCCGCGCGGGCTTTGAATGGTCCGGCCGCGGCGTCATTCAGTACAAGCGGCAATGGCCGCGCTGGACGCCACCCGATGAGATGATAGCGCGCCAGCCGGAGCTGGAACCCTATAGCAGCCGCAACGGCGGCATGGAGCCGGGCCTCAAGAACCCTCTCGGCGCGCGTGCGCTCTATATCTTCAAGGATGGCAAGGACACGATCTACCGCCTGCACGGTTCGCCGGAATGGTGGACCATCGGCAAGTCGGTATCCTCAGGCTGCGTTCGCCTGCTGAACCAGGATATCATCGATCTTTATAACCGCGTACCCGACGGGACACCGATCGTGGTGACGGCGCTCGGCCCCGCACAACAGGGCGTGCCGATTAGCCAGGACGGTGTGCCCGTAGCGCAATATGGTAACGGCGTGATCGGCGACGGCCTGTCGCAACCGACACAGACCTATTGACAAGGCACAAAAAGGGCCGCGCTTCGAAGCGCGGCCCTTTTTTGTTTGCATGTTTCTTACTGCGCGCGCTTCAGCGCATCGCCGAGGATGGAGACGATATCGTCGAAATGGGATTTTTCGGCGATCAGCGGCGGTGAAAGGGCGATGATGTCGCCGGTGACGCGAATGAGCAGGCCGCGCTCGAAGCAATCCACGAAGACGTCATAGGCGCGTGCGCCGGCAGCACCGTCGCGCGATTGCAGCTCGATGCCGGCGATGAAGCCGATGGTGCGGATGTCGATGACATTGGGCAAGCCTTTCAGGGAATGGATGGCGTCGTGCCAGACATCCTGCAATTCGGCCGCGCGTGTGAAGAGACCCTCGTCGCGGTAGATGTCGAGCGTCGCTATGCCGGCGGCGCAGGCGACGGGGTGGCCGGAATAGGTATAGCCGTGGAAGAGCTCGATCTGGTTTTCCGGCCCATGCATCAGCGCATCATGCACCTTGCGGCTGGTGAAGACCGCACCCATGGGGATGGCGCCATTGGTCAGGCCCTTGGCCGTGGTGACGATATCTGGGGTAACACCGAAATAGTTGCTGGCGAAAGTGGAGCCCATGCGGCCGAAACCGGTGATGACCTCATCGAAAATCAGCAGGATGCCGTGCTTGTCGCAGATGGCGCGGAGACGCTCCAGATAACCCTTCGGCGGCACCAGCACGCCGGTGGAGCCGGCGACCGGTTCGACGATGCAGGCGGCGATGGTTTCCGCGCCATGCAGGGCGACCAGCCGTTCCAGATCGTCCGCAAGCTCGGCCCCATGCTCGGGCTGGCCCTTGACGAAGCTGTTCTTGGCCGGATCATGCGTGTGGCGCAGATGATCTGCAGGGATTTGCGGGAAAACGCGGCGGTTGTTGACCAAGCCGCCCACGGAGATGCCGCCGAAGCCGACGCCATGATAGCCGCGTTCACGGCCAATCAGGCGGCTGCGCGTGCCCTGACCGACGGCGCGCTGATAGGCGATGGCGATCTTCAGCGCCGTATCGACCGATTCAGAACCCGAGCCGGTGTAGAACACGCGGTCGAGCTTTGCGCCTTCCGGGCCGGGGGCGATTTCAGCCAGCCGTTCGGCGAATTCGAAGGCGACGGGATGGCCCATCTGGAAGGAGGGCGCATAATCCATGGTCGAAAGCTGGTGCTTTACGGCCGACGCGATCTGCTGGCGGCCGTGGCCGGCATTGACGCACCAAAGGCCAGCCGTGCCGTCGAGAACCTGGCGGCCGTCATTGCTGGTGTAATACATGCCTTCGGCGCTCGTCAGCAGGCGGGGATTGGCCTTGAACTGCCGGTTGGCGGTAAACGGCATCCAGTAGCTGTCAAGCGAGGTGGAATTGGATCGGTTCGGATTGTCCATGGTGATCTCCTGTTCGTTGCCGGTGATTGAAAGCTATTTTCTCGACTGAACAAGCCCTTTTCTTTCCGTGGCCAAGCTATTGAAAATGTTATAGGTGTGGAGCCATATTTTCGATATTTCGAACAAGGGCAACGGAGGCTTGCGCATGTCGGTGGATTTAGGCGGACGTTTGCGCCATTTGCGGCTGCGTCACAATATTTCCCAGCGCGAACTGGCACGGCGTGCCGGAGTCACCAATTCAACGATTTCGCTGATTGAGAGCAACACGTCGAACCCATCCGTCGGCGCGCTGAAACGCATTCTCGATGGCATACCGATCGGTCTTGCCGAGTTTTTCGCCTTCGAGCCGGAAACCAGCCGCAAGGCCTTTTACCGGGCGGATGAACTGGTTGAAATCGGCAAGGGGCCGATTTCCTTCCGGCAGGTGGGGGAGAATGTTTTCGGCCGCAGCCTGCAAATCCTGAAGGAATGTTACCAGCCGGGCGCCGATACCGGCAAGGTTCCGCTGGTTCACGATGGCGAAGAAGGCGGCATCATCCTCTCAGGGCGTCTGGAAGTAACTGTCGATGAGGAGAGGCGGGTGCTTGGCCCCGGTGATGCCTATTATTTCGAAAGCCGCAGGCCCCACCGCTTCCGTTGTGTCGGTCCGGTGCCCTGCGAAGTGATCAGTGCCTGCACGCCACCGACCTTCTGATTCCCGCCATATCCGGTGGTTTGTGGCACCGGTGATAGGGTGAAATCCCGCCGGGCGAAGAAAAAACGCCACGAGCTACGGCAATTTTGCGTGGCTGCTATGACGGGAATGCGGTTCCTCGCCACGCTTTTGCCGTCTTTGCGCCCTCCTTGCGATTTTTCCATCGCTTTTTATTGGCGTAGCGACAATGACGGGCAAAAAATCCCGGCCAATATGTCAAATTTTATATGCATTGCCAAAATCTTGCTGCGATGCAAAAAACTTTAATAGTCTTTTCGAGAGATGCCTTTTCTTGGCGTTCCTGTCCCATCTGCGCAAGTCATAAGAAACATATAAGAAAAGACCGCCGAAGGTCCAAAACCCAATACATGGCGCGGTACTACCCATGCTCTCCACACATGGCCGTCGGCGCATTTGTTGCTTTTTTATGCAACCGTTAATATTGCTCGGACGTTGATCGGCCGTTCGCGCAAGAAATCGCATAGACGGTTATGGCCAATGTGCCTTACAAAAAATCCATTAGCATCAAATTCCGAACACAGACTTGTTATCTCCTTTAGACGGAAAGACGCGCCTCCGGGCACCGACCAATCGCAAAACATAAATGGAGTTCTCTCTATGAAGTCCGCGACCCAATCGGCTGAACAGACACTCAGCAGCTCCGAAGATTTCGATGTCAGTTTCCCTATCGGGGGCATCGCAAAACGCAGCTTCGATATGACATCGGCTGCGCTTGCGCTGCTCATCTTCAGCCCGATATTCCTGTTGATCGCCGTGCTGGTGAAGTTGTCCGATCCCGGCCCGATCTTTTATGGTCACCGGCGTGTGGGGCATAATGGCCGCTATTTCCATTGCCTGAAATTCAGGACGATGGCGATGAACGGTGATGAGATTCTCCGGCAATATCTTGCGGCCAATCCGGAAGCGGCCGAAGAATGGCGCGCCACCCGCAAGCTCAAGAACGACCCGCGGGTTACTGCCGTCGGCGCCGTGTTGCGCAAGCTCTCGCTCGACGAACTGCCGCAGCTTCTCAACATCATCCGCGGCGAAATGAGCGTGGTTGGCCCACGCCCGGTCGTCGATGAAGAACTGAGTTATTATGAGAGCGCCGCCGCTTATTATCTCAGCACCCGCCCGGGCCTGACCGGCCTGTGGCAGATCAGCGGCCGCAACGACGTATCCTACAAGACACGCGTCGCTTTCGACACGCACTATGTGCAGAACTGGTCGATGCGTCAGGATGTCTTCATCATCGTCAAGACCATACCCGCCGTGTGCCTTTCACGCGGAAGCTACTGAAAACCGATATTGAGTTCGGCTTTATCGATCTTCGTTTCGACACGCACCCCGACCGGGATCCCAAGTCCGGTCTTTGGGTGCGTCATTGGTGCTAATCATACCGGCCGCTTTTCGCGGCGCTGCGCAGGCGGCCCTGCCCAGCTGCGCGACGGCCGGCTCGCCCGTGTGGCGATCCGCTAACAGGGAGTTTCCCGATGAACGGCTTGTCTGCCGCCCGCCGCCCGTTTGTGGCCTTCGTATTTGCCGCTTCCGTCGCCCTTTCCGCGCCGCTCTCCGCCATGGCTGCGGGTGGCGCCCAATATAAGCTCGGTACCGCTGACAAGCTGCGTATCCGCGTTGCCGAATGGCAGCCGGCGGATGGCAGCATCCGCAACTGGGATGTGATCAACGGTGATTATTCCGTCGGTCCGTCGGGGGCGCTGTCTCTGCCTTTCATCGGCCAACTGGATGTTGCGGGCAAGACCCCATCGGAGGTCAGTGAAGAGATTGGAGCCCAGCTTCAGAGCAAGTTCGCCCTTCGCAACCTGCCTTCGGCCTCCGTCGAAATCGCGCAGTTCCGGCCGATCTTCTTGAGCGGCGATGTGCAGACGCCGGGTGAATATCCCTATGCCGCCAATCTCACGGTGCTGAAGGCGGTCAGCCTTGCCGGGGGTCTGCGGCGCTCGGATGCCGGGCAGCGTTTTGCCCGCGACTTCATCAATGCCCGCGGTGACGCAGCCGTCTATGACAATCAGCGCGCAAGGCTGCTTGCCCGTCAGGCGCGGCTGATTGCCGAGGTCAAGGGTGACGCGACCATCGCCAAGACGCCTGAAATGGAAAAGATCGGCGATATCGACCTGCTGCTGGCCAGCGAAAGCGCGCTGATGAAATCGCGCACCGAACGTTACACCCTGCAACTCAAGGCGCTAACGGACCTCCACGCCCTCCTGGAGAGCGAAGTCGAATCCCTGAAGAAGAAATCGGAAACGCAGAACCGTCAGCTCCAGCTTGCCAACGAGGACCGCGACCGCGTCAACCGGCTGAACGAGCAGGGGCTTGCGCTGTCGCAACGGCGTATTTCTGCGGAAGAACGCGCCGCGGAAGTGGAATCCAACCTGCTCGATATCGATACGCAGTCGCTGCGCGCCAAACAGGATATCAACAAGGCGACCCAGGACGAGATCAACCTGCGCAACGACTGGGTGGCGCAGCGCTCCAAGGAACTGCAGGACACGGAAGCGGAACTGGACAAGCTTAACCTGCAGCTGACCACCAGCCGCGAATTGATGTCGGAAGCGTTGGCGCAATCGGCAGAAGCGATCCGTTTCGATCCGTCGGGTAAGTCCGCGACGATCAGCTATGTCGTGGTGCGTGAGGAAAACGGCAAGCCGAAGGAGCTGAAAGTGGATGAAAACGCCATGCTCCAGCCCGGCGATGTCATCAAGGTCTCGTCTGAAATCCTGATGCAGTGAGGTTTTTATGCGGATCGCCAAATCGGCGCTGATCGATCCCGAACTTAATGAAATTTACGGAATGACGGCGGTTGCGCTGTCATTCTTCGTCTTCGCTTACTCGTCGCGTTTCGGGCAAATCTCGGTTCTGGCCTATTATGGCATGTGGCTGCCGCTGGTGGTGGTCGATTATCGGCGCGTGCTCGGCAATTATCCGCGCTATCTCTGGATATTCGCCTTCGGCACATTGACGGTTCTGTCCAGTTTCTGGTCGGAAGCGGCGCCGGTGACCATGCGTGCCTCCATCCAGTATATGACGCATATCGTCTGCGCGCTGATCGCCATGCGGGTGATCTCGATCGGGACGCTGACGCGCGGCGCGCTGATCGGCATCGCCGTCGTTCTGCTTTATTCGCTGCTGTTCGGCATTTATCTCTTCGATGCGCTGGATGGTACCTATAGTTTCGTTGGCGCTTTCTCTTCCAAGAACCAGCTCGGCTTTTATGCCTCGCTCGGCGTTATTTTTGCCGCGGCATCGGTGCTGGTGCTCAAGCAAAAGGGCATCTGGTTGCCGATTGCCGGCGTCACCGGGCTCCTGTCGGCCTATAGCCTCCTTGCGTCCCAATCGGCCACATCCACTATTACCACGGCGGCGGTGGTCGCGCTCATCATCGGCTTCATTCCCATCGGCATGCTTTCGCCGGCGAACCGAAAGATGACGTTTTTTGTGCTCGGTGGTCTCGGCGCATTGCTGGCGGTCGCTTCCCTGCAATTCGGCCTGCTAGACGCCATTCTCGGCATTTTCGGCAAGGATTCGACGTTGACCGGCCGAACCTACCTCTGGCAGCAGGGCATCGAGGCGGCGAAACAGACGCCGATCCTCGGTGTCGGTTATCAGGGGTTCTGGGTTGCGGGTTTTCCCGATGCCGAACGGTTGTGGAACGATTTCTTCATTACCGGCCGCAGCGGCTTTCATTTCCATAATACCTACATCGAGACCGTGGTGGAAAACGGCTTTGTCGGCATGCTGCTGCTTGGCATGGTGCTTTATGGCACTTTGCTCGGGCATCTGCGCTCGGTGCTGATGCGCAAGAGCGATCCGCAGGGCGTCATCCTGTTTGCGATCTGCGCCCTGTTTGTCGTGCGTTCCTTCGTAGAGATCGACATCATCTTCCCCTACCAGATAGGCTCGTTCCTGCTTTATTTCGCGGCCGGGAAACTATGTCTTCCGGCAAGGGTTTCTGAGGGGAGCGAGCAACACCCGGCAATCGGAACGCGGTTGCAAACGAGAGCCTAGAGATAATCCGCCGAGACATGCGGACTGGCGTGGATGAAACTCCACATGTCCTTGCTGACATCGACGATGTCGGCGATCGATTTTTCGAGCAGCCCGATTTCTTTCTCGTCCATGCGCTCCACCTTCCCGTAGCGCACCTGACTGTCATCCTCCACCAGCCGCATGAGTTGCGTGCTGGCGATCTCGCCTTTTTCATCGAAGGAATAGATGCAGTGATTATATTTGTTGCGCGTCTTCGCTTCCTTCTTCAGCCGCGCCATGATGGAGAGTATGGTCTTGCGGTCCTTCGCATCGGTGGAAGGAAGCTTCGCCAGGCGCTCGATCAAATCCATGCGCGCCCGTGTGGTGTTAAGCGTCAGGAACACGACGATTGCCGCTTCCTTCTCCACTTTCAGGAGATGGACGATCAGATAGATCATCAGGCTTTCCGTGTTGGTCCACACGTAATTCAGCCTGCCGACCAGCAGCAATACATCCGACATCGCCGCCATGCCCGCTTCCCCCACCCCAAAAGAATTATACGGGCATTATATGCCGACAGGGGCGGGATTGACAGTGTAAATCCCTGTTATTTCTTCATCTTTCCTTGAAAGCGCGGGACATGCTGTCGGAGATCGGTTTGGTCAGATATTCGAAGAAGGTACGCTCCGAGGTCTGGATCAGCACGTCGGCCGGCATGCCGGGCACGGGATGGAAATTATGGACCTTGGCGATCTCTTCGTCGGGTATCTGGACGCGCACGATATAGACGTCCTTGACCTGAAGGCCGGCATTTTCCTCGATACTGTCGGCCGAAACGTAAAAGACCTTGCCGTTCAGAACTGGCGTGGTGCGGCGGTTGAGCGCTGAGAGGCGGATTGCGGCGGTCTGCCCTTCATGCAGCTGGTCGATGGAGGTTCTGAGCACCTGTGCCTCGAGAATGAGGGGAACATGGGCGGGCAGGATTTCCATGATCGGCTTGCCTGTCGTGATGACGCCCCCAGGCGTGTGATAATAGGCGCGCACCACGGTGCCGTTGACGGGGGAGCGGATGATGGTGCGTTCCAGCACTTCAGCCGCGCCGCGCACCTGTTCGCGTACGCTGTCGAGATCGGATTCGGCGGTTTCCAGCGCATCGAGCGCCGCCTGCTTGTTGGCGTTGACGGCAATGACCGCTTCCTGCCGGAACTTGGCGATTTCCGCCTCGCTCTGGTTCATCTCGCCGCTCAGCCGGGCTATATCGCCCATGGCGTCGGCGATGGCGCGCTCCAGCGCCAGCATGTCGGTCTTGCGGATGACGCCGTTCTTGGCGAGCCGTTCCTTGGAGTCGCGCTCCTGTGTCAAAAGCGCCAATTGCCGGTCGAAGGATTGTTTTTGACCTTCATACCCCGCATAGCGGAACTCCAGCGACTTGATGTTCTTGTCGATAAGGTTCAGCTGCTCTTCCAGCTTGATGAGCTTGCTGTGGAACACGATGTTCTGGCTCTGGATGATGGAAGTGATATCCGGATCGCCGGCTTCCTTCATGACGATATCGGGCACCTTGAAGCTTTTTGCGCCCTGGGCCTCGGCGCGTAGGCGCACCACGATGGTTTCGAGGCGAAGCCGCCGCAGTTGCAGCATGCGCTCGTTGGCAAGCGCCGTCGTCTTGTCCAGCGTCAGAAGGACATCGCCTTCCTTGACCGTGTCGCCTTCGCTGACCATCATTTCCTTGATGATGCCGCCTTCCAGATGCTGCACCACCTTGTTGTTGCCGGTGGCGACGAAACTGCCCTGCGCGATGATGGCGGAAGAGAGCGGTGCGGTGCCGGCCCAGAATCCGAAGCCGCCGAATGAGGCGAGCAGCATGGCAAGGCCGATCGAACTGTGCAGGCGGATCGAGCGCGGCACCTCGCTGTACCACTCCAGCTGGCCCTGGGGTTTGACTTCGGCAATGGTGGTTTTCTTTTTGAACATGACGGTCCTCAACCCTCGATTTGCGGGGACTGGTTAGCCTGGCGGCCATTGCCGGAAAGCGCCTTCAGCACGTCCATCCTTTCGCCGAACATGGCGACCGATCCGTCTTTCAGCACCATGATCTTGTCGACGCATTGAAGCAGCGCCGGACGCTGGGTGATGGTGACGGTGGTGATGCCCTGTCTTTTGGCGTGCAGCAGCGCCTTGGCCAGCGCCTGTTCGCCCTGTGTATCCAGATTGGAGTTCGGCTCATCCAGAACCACGAATTTGGGATCGCCGAAGAAGGCGCGGGCAAGTGCGATACGCTGTTTCTGGCCGCCTGAAAGCGGCGCGCCATCGGCGGCGACCACGGTCTCATAACCCTGTGGGAAACCGGCGATCAGTTCGTGCACATCCGCCAGTACCGCGGCCTCGTAAATCTGCCGGTCTTCGACATCGTCGCGCATGCGGCAGATGTTGGCCTTGATGGTGCCGGGGAAAAGCTGAACATCCTGCGGCAGGTAGCCGATGCTTTCACCGAATTGCCGCTGGTCCCAGTTACGCAAATCCATGAGGTCGAGGCGCACATTGCCTGACGTGGGCAGGATGGAGCCGACCAGCATCTTGCCGAGCGTCGTCTTGCCGGAGCCGGAATTGCCGATGATGGCGAGCGATTCCCCTTTTTTCAGCGAAAAGGAAATGCCGTTCAAGATCACCTTCTTCTGCGGCGGCGGTACGAAGAGGATGCGCTCGACGTCGAGACGCCCTTCCGGGTTGGGCAGGCGCAGGCGCGGGAAATTTAGCGGCGAATTGACGAGAAGCTGTTTGATGCGGCCATAGGAGGCGGCAGATTTGTTGAACTGGTGCCAGCCTTCGATCGCGCCCTCGATGGGCGCCAGCGCGCGGCCGGAAATGATGGAGGCCGCGATCACCATGCCGCCGGTCAGTTCGCCGGATAGCGACAGATGCGCGCCCCAGCCGAGCAGAGCCACCTGGGTGATCATGCGCGCCGCCTTGGAGACGCCTGAGAACATGATGTTGCGATCCTGCGCCGCCACATGCGATTTCAGCGAACCGGCGGTTTCGCGGCCCCACATCTTCACCGCTTCGGGGATCATGGCGAGCGCATTGATGATCTGCGAATTGCGCGACATGGAATCGAGGTGGAAATTGGCGCGGCTGAGATAACCTGATGCTTCGGCGAACTGTCTCGCAGTGAAGCGCTGGTTCAGCCAGGCGATGGTGAACAGCACGACGCAACAGACCATGATGATGATGCCGAGATGCGGATGGACGAGATAGACCACCACGATGAAGAGCGGCATCAATGGCGCGTCGAGAAAGGCGATGAGCGTACCGGAGGTAAGGAAGGCGCGCAATTGCTGCAGATCTTGCAGGGTCTGATAGTCCTTGCCGTTGCCATGCAGGGAGGCGCGGGCGGCGGCGGACAGGATCGGCGCGCCCAGCTGCACCTCGAGTTCAACGGCGGTGCGCATCAGGATGAAGCGGCGGATGGCGTCCATGAAGGCCTGCAGCAGAACCGCGCCAATGACGGCGACAGTCAGCATCACCAACGTATCCATCGAGCGGCTGGTCAGAACCCGGTCGGAAATCTGGAACAGATAGAGCGGGATGGAGAGCAGCAGGATGTTGATGGCGACCGTGAACAGCATCACCACCACCATGTTGCGCCGCACGGCGGCGATGCCCTTGGCAAGGCTTGCGGCGAAATTGATCGGCTCGCTGCGTTTGTGAAAACCGCTCTGGCTTCCACCGCCGCCGCCGCCACCACCGCCACCACCGCCATTGTCCGTCGGCTCCTTGCCGCCGCCGCCCGTCACCGGCCGGCGTTCGTTTTCACGGAGCGGCCCGTCATTATTGTCGATGGTCTTGACGAAAGGCAGGTCGCCATTGTCGATCTTGGCCTGTGGTTCCGGCGGGGAGGCGGGTTGCCTATCCCGTTGAGGTGCCGGCCGTTCTGGAGGAACATCCCGTAATTGTTCCGCCTGATCGGTTTTTGCATGGGGTTGGGAGATAACTTGTGGGGAGGCGGTCTGCGCGGGGGATGAAACGGTTTTTGCCGTCTGTTGCGCACCGGATAACTGGCGCAGGTTCTCGACGGCTTCATTGATTGCTGAAATACAGGCATCCGTCAGCTTGCTGTCTTCCGCTTCCTGATCCAGCGGCAAGTCAAGCGAGCGTCCGTCGGCGATGTTTTTTCTTGAAATATGATCCATTTTATATCGGTCCCCTCGGTGATCTAGCGGTGTTTGCGGTTCCGGCTGCAGCGGGGTGCGTTTGCAGCCCCGCTTGCCGGAGATTACGCAACGACCGTCTGCATGACGTCGGCCGAATGCCCGTTCGACCATGACAGGTCGTGACCGGCATTGATGACGCCATTGGATTCGTTTTCGATGGTGGCGGGATCGTCGTGAAGAAAGGCGATGACCTCGTTCGCCAGTTGGCCTTGCTGGGGTTGCGACATGTCGTTTTCGATGATGCCGCCCTGTATCAGTATGGCATCGGAATAAACGCCGCCGGCGACATAGGTGGTGGAGCCGAAGCTGTCGTAGTCGATGATCTGCGCCAGATTGACGACGGCATTGCTGCCGGTGTCGACATGGATGGTGGCGTCCTCGTTATTTTCGGCGAGCTTGGCGGCCGCCTGCGTCACATCGTCGGAATCGCCCAGTACGCTCACCTGTTTTATGATGCTGACGTCATAAAGATTGCCGGTGATGTAGAGGACGTTCAGACCCTCATAGCCGCCGAAATTGACGTCATGAGCAAGCGCATCCGGCATGTTGGGATCGCGCTCGTTGATGGCGTTCACCGTCTGGTTCATATAATCCGGCATGGTTTCGAAACGGTCGTTGCTGCCGACGTTGTGAATGGCGGCATCGTTCCACAGCAGGTTGTTGCCGGACTGGATGGTGGCGCCTGCCGGTGCATCGGGATTGGCGCGCGCCCAGTCATTGTCGTAAAGCACGGCCATCTGACTGATGATGTTCATGTCCAGCACATTGCCGCCGACGATGATCAGGTCATATTGTATGCCGATGCCGAGGAAATTCGCAATGTTAAGTACCGCGTTGCCGCCTGTAAGCAGGCTGACGGTGGCGCCGGAGGTCGTTATCGTCAGCGTGTCGTTGTCGCTGACGAACTGGTATTGCTCGATCCAGTGCACGAATGAAACGTCGCCATCCAGCACACTGACGCGCCAGGCGGTTGGAAAAACCGGCGGCTCGCCGTTGTCCTGATTGTTCTCCGTGTTTTCCGCGCCCGGATAGACGCTGCGCTCGAAGCTGGCGATATTGAAGGCTGCCGTTGCCGCCTGATCTTCCGCGCGTGTGAAAACGGAGTCGATCTCGTCCCGGTCGCTATAGATATAGGCTTGGGTGATCGCGTCGATCTGGTGATAGTCGCCCATGACGGCGGTGACAGAGGTCATGACACCGGTATTGACCAACGTGGCGATGTTGGCGACGACATTGGCGCCTGCGGCTACATCGAGGCTGTTGCCGGCAGGGCTGTCCTCATGCAGTGAAACATCGCTCTTTTCCGGCTCTTCCGCCGGCTTGGCGATACCGCGATCAGGCATGTAGTCGTCGAGCATCGGCTTTTCGCCGGTTACCGAGCCGTTGATATAAAGCCCGTCGATGTCGTGGCCGGCGAGAACGAAATCCTGATCCGCGCCTGTGCCGAGCGACGTCACGTCGTTTTCGCGGGCGTGATCGATATAGTCGTGCGCAGATTTGGCCAGCGCCTGCAGGGCATCGTAATTGTCTGTGCGCTGGAAACCGGCAAAAGGCGTGAAGGTGGACGCCTCATTGTAGAACTCGACGGTGCGCGCGGTGACAAAGCTCGTATCGCGGGCCGCATAGGGGCCGTCCGTCATGTTCAGGTAGTCGTCGTCCTGAAGAATAT
The DNA here is from genome assembly GCF_027498475.1 of Agrobacterium salinitolerans. Lineage (NCBI taxonomy): Bacteria > Pseudomonadati > Pseudomonadota > Alphaproteobacteria > Hyphomicrobiales > Rhizobiaceae > Agrobacterium > Agrobacterium salinitolerans. Next base: position 375,749 of record NZ_JAPZLN010000002.1, read on the forward strand.
TGACCTGCGCCACATGTGCGATGACCGAGCCGGGACCGGTGTGAACCACCAGTTCGTGCTCCTCCTCGAACGAAAGACGGCCGGGAAAACGGAAATGGGCGGCGGAAATATCGATAGGGACAGCATTTGCGAGCTGCTGCATGTCGTATTCGACCATGCGCGCGAAATGCGGCTGCAGATAATCGAAATCATAATAACCGGCGCGGTAGTTGACGTCGGGATCGTAGTCCTTGAGCGCAACATCGTAATTTTTGTCGAGTAGTTTTGCCGCCTCATCGTCCGGCAGACGGTCCGGATTTGAGTGCGCCGGGCCTTCGCTGTAGTTGCTTCTCAGACGCGCTTCCTCGATCACCGTGTCGAACAGGCCGATGAAATGCGCAATCATGTCCGAAATCTTGTCGATATGCATCGGAGGTCCCTCCCTGATCGCTGCGGCTGACGGGGAGGCGGGCGGCACACGTCTCAGAGGCGGTGCTTCGTTTTAACCAACCTGGTCGTTCAACCGCAAGCTGCACCGGCATCTGCCGGTGCAGCTATTTTCTCGAGAGGCGCTCGTCAGGCGCTGGTATCCTCACCGACGTCAGATACATGCGAGTTACCGCCTGTGATCGTGACATCAACTGCATTGGAGAGCATGTTGGCGCCCTGCACCAGTTCCAGATGGAAACCGGAATTTGCAAGGATTGCCGATGCATCCGCAGTGCTGGTGCCTGCTGCGTCGTCGCCGGCCTTGAGGTCCCAACCCTTGCCGTCCATGCCTTCGGCGCCGTAGGCGTCACCGGCATTGGCGCTCAGGTGGTTTTCAGCGCCGCCGTTCTGCATCTTGACGTCGTAGGCCATATCCTGATCGGCCAGGTGGTTGGCCTGTACCATGCTGAAGCCGGAGTCATTGCCGGCGCCGTTGAGCGAGCCGTTGAGGATATTGTCGACATCGAGGGTGAAGGAGAAGTCGTCACCCAGATTGAAGGTGAGATCTCCGCCGGCGACGCCGAGGTTGCCGACATCCTTGACGCCCATGATGTTGCCGAAGTCGTCATCAGACTTGTAGAAACTGTCTGCGGAGTTGAAGCTGTCGGAGGTCGTGGTGGTCTTTGTGGAGGTGTCGTTGTCGGAATAGGAGAACGTCTTGTTGTCCGTATCCGTAATTGTCTTCACATTGGTATCGTTGTCGCTGTACGACTTGCTTTCATAGCTCCAGTCGTAGTCGGTTTTGATATCAGTGCTGGTTTCGGTGCTTGTTTTGACGGTCGTGTCGTTGTCGCTATACGACTTGCTGTCATAGCTCCAGTCATAGTCGTTGTCGCGATTGTCACCGTTATTGGCGTCGACATCGATCTTGGCGTCAACATCCACATTGGTGCTGTGGTCGCTGTTGTCGTTGTTGCGGTTTTCGCCGTTTGCGGTGCCGACATTGCTGTCATCGACCTCGGCGTCATTGGTCGAGGTGTTGGCAAAACCCTCGGAAAGCGCGCCGATCTTGGTGATATCGTCGTCGCTGCCAGATGCCTTGTGATCATAACCCATTTCGATTTCCTCCGAAAAAGCTCGGAGCAGCTTTCGAAATCCCTCTCATCTAAAACGGGATTTTTATCGCGCTTGCTCCAGGTAGCATGAAGATTGATGTTTTGCAGATGCACTCGGTACGCATCATCTGCGGTTCGGTATTGGCCCGTGAACGGGCTCTTTTCGTTCAGCCCTTGTGCGCTACTCGGTAAAAAGGCGCACAAATCCGTTCCTCGCTCCAGCAGGGAGCGCGGTGGCTTCGTCTTTTTGCTTGCATGTTTTCTTGAAAAGGGACCGGCGTTTTCAAACACACGTCAAGGCCGGAGGTGTCTTTCCATCGGCCGCCGTTCAGCGACGGTCAGACTGTGCCGCAGAAAAATTGCGCTTCCTAGATATCAATTCGGGCTAAACATATCGGCACTGTTACCCCGAATATATATGCCGAAGGGTTGTCCGGTGTGCCGCGTCGTAGGCTTGGCCGGAGATTAAGAGGGTTTCCGCGGGTAAATAGGGCTCTTTGAAACCAGGGTTAATTACGGCGGGAAATGATCTTCATCCCGGAAAGGAACAGCTCCGCGCTTCGTTCGCTGGCAAGCTATGTAAAGGGATATCAACCAAAAGTTATATATTCCCGGATTGCAAAACCACAGCGAAAGCTTTTCCGATGCGCCTGTTTTTGTGGGCGTTCCCGAATGGGTGATTCTATTGCCTCGTAGCCTGTTTTGTATGTCAATTGTAAAAAATAACCCGTTTGGGCCATTTATTTACACAGCTTTTCGTATTAGCGTGTATTAATTAACGGGTGATTAATAATAGTTGACAGGACTTAAAGCGGAGATTCACCCCCAAGTATGCGGGGGAGAAGATAGCCGGCGGACAACAGGCTGCACAACCAAAAGAAAGTAATGCGTAAGCGCTTGAGGGAGGCATCAATGTTCATGGGGACGTCAGATTATGCGGCAAAACAAAAAAACGCCGTTGCTCCTATAAATGGAACTTTATTGATCATAGCGGATCCGGACCTGTTTTCCGAGTGCCTCATGGAGGCGCTGGGCAAAAAGTTCCCCACATTCGCGGTGGTAAGCGTGAGGTCGTCGGGGAAGATCGAAGACGATTACGGTAATAATGTACGGCTGGTTTTGCCTTACCGCATGTCTGGCGATCGTCTTCACGCCGTTCTATCGGAGGTTCGGGCAAAACACCCCGATGCGCCGATCGCGCTCGTTGTCGAAACCATCGATAAGTTCGAGGAGTCGTTGAAAAGACTGGTGGGAATGCGGGTCATTGACGGCGTGTTGCCGCTCAACCTCAGGCTCGATGTCTTCATGGCGGCCGTCGATCTGCTGATGAAGGGCGGAGAACATTTTCCGGCTGCCCTTCTCGGCAAGCTCACGCCCTATTCTTCTTCCGTCAGCGGCAAGAGCGTTCAAAGCAACGCCGTTATCGCCAACCGCGCCGATGCGCTTGCCGCAGGCAGGAGCGACGTGGCGGCGCTGACGACACGCGAGGTGCAAATCCTCGATCTGCTTTGCAAGGGAACGCAAAACAAGATCATTGCTGATCGGCTGCATCTGTCCGAGAACACCGTCAAGGTTCACGTTCGCAATATCTATAAGAAAATGAACGTGCGCAACCGCACGGAGGCTGCGTCGCGCTTCTTTAACAAGGACGAAGACACGACCTTCCCCGGCGGCTGGAAGAACTGAGCGTCAGGACGGAGAGAGCCGTCCGGACGCCGGTTCCTTCCGGTGTTTCTCCAGGAGGCTCAGGGCCTCAGGAAGCAGCGGGATTTCTGCCCGAATCCGCTCGGTGAGCAGATATAGGGAGATGAACCCGAGTAGGACTGCCGCGATATCGCGGGCGTGTCCGAGGCGTCGGCAACGAGCGTAACAGCCGCGTTGCCGGTTTTTTGATAACCGTAGGACGCCTTCGCCGGAGCGACCCGGCCTTGGATCGCGGCGGTATTGGCCGACGCGGTCTTGATGAGAACGGCGTCTTCGACCACGGAGCATGAAGCCGTCGCGAAGGTGAAGGTTACAAGTGCCGCGGCAATAAGCGCGAAGCGACAATGGCGGGCTGCTTTGCCGCTATGGGAATAAGGCATTTCATTCGTCATGTGTGTCCCCTGAAATCGACTATCTGTCGCATCTCGCCGGGCGGTTTTGTTCCCGGTGGACCGAGCCTTACGAAACCAGCATAGCCCCGACTGGTTGAGCGAAGCTTGCGCTAATGCTCAATAAGAAAGGCATAATATAGGCATAGTTAAAAAGTATTAAATCAAGGGCTATTTCGAGTGGATTTGGGTAATCAATTGTAATATTTCGATAAAATGAAGTTGACCTGTTTTCTTCTGCGCCTATCATGAAAGTTGAAATTTATCCGATCGAAAATATTAACCTCCAAAAGAAGTAAAAACCGGAGGGTGGTATTAAATAATCGTACAATCTGGGGTTTGATCCAGTTTAGGTGAATCAGCTGCGCTGATTTCTCTTGGGGAGGAGTGTGTAATGCGTAATTTCGTTCCCAACGAACACGACAACGGCGTCACCATCTACTCCGAATGGAGACCTGGCCAACGCGTTCTCGTTAACGGCGGCGCCGGTTTTCTCGGTTCTCATCTCTGTGAACGCCTGCTGAGCAGCGGCCACGAGGTGATCTGTCTCGACGATCTTTCGACCGGACGCACCGCGAATGTGGCGCATTTGCGGGACAATAAGCGGTTTCTGCTGGTCGAGCACGATGTGCGCAAACCCTATGACATCGATGTCTCGCTGATCTTCAACTTCGCTTCGCCGGCTTCGCCACCAGACTATCAGCGCGATCCGGTCGGTACGCTGCTCACCAATGTCCTGGGCGCGGTCAATGTACTGGAAGTGGCGCGCAGATGCGGTGCAACGGTGGTGCAGTCCTCTACCTCGGAAGTCTACGGCGATCCGCACATCAATCCGCAGCCGGAAACCTATTTCGGTAATGTAAATACAATCGGACCGCGAGCTTGCTACGATGAAGGGAAACGCAGTGCCGAAACGCTGTTTTTCGATTATCACCGTAGTTTCGGTGTCGATATCAAGGTGGGACGCATCTTCAACACCTATGGACCGCGCATGCGGCCCGACGATGGGCGTGTGGTTTCGAACTTCATCGTCCAAGCTCTGAAGGGCGCTGACATCACCATTTATGGCGATGGCAGCCAGACACGGTCCTTCTGCTATGTCGATGACCTGATCGACGGTTTCCTGCGCTTCTCGGCCAAGCCGAAAGATTGCACCGGGCCGATCAATCTCGGCAACCCGAGCGAAATTCCGGTACGGCAGCTCGCCGATATCGTCATCCGTATGACGGGTTCCCGTTCGCGCATCGTGCATCTGCCTGCTGCGATCGACGATCCGCAGCAACGCCGCCCCGATATTTCACGGGCAAACGAGCTGCTGAGATGGCAACCGCGTGTGCCGCTCGAGATCGGTCTGGAAAAAACCATCGTCTATTTCGATGCACTGCTGGCCGGTAAGGCTGTGGCGGAGGCCGTATGAGATGCCCCGCACAATCCTCGTCACGGGCGGGGCCGGATTCATAGGCAGCCACATCTGCAAGGCGCTTGCCCTCTCCGGCTTCAAGCCCATCGCTTACGACAATCTCTCGACGGGTCACGCGGATTCGGTTCGCTGGGGACCCTTTATCGAGGGCGACATTCTGGATCGCGGCCTTTTGAAAGCCACGTTCAGGGAGTTCTCACCGGCCTTCGTCATCCATTGCGCCGCCAATGCCTATGTCGGTGAGTCCGTCGAGGATCCACGCAAATATTACCGGAACAATGTCGGCGGGAGCCTTTCGCTGCTGGATGCCTGTCTCGACCAGGATATCGGCGGGCTGGTTTTTTCTTCCAGCTGCGCCACCTATGGCGTGCCGCCGCAATTGCCTATCCGTGAGGAGACGGCGCAGATGCCGGTCAATCCTTACGGGCGCACCAAGTTGATCTTCGAGATGGCGCTGGAAGATTATGCTGCTGCCTACGGTCTGCGTTTCGTGGCGCTGCGTTATTTCAATGCCGCCGGCGCCGATCCGGACGGTGAGCTTTACGAGCGCCATGAGCCTGAAACCCATCTGATCCCGCGGGCGCTGATGGCTGCGGCCGCAAGGCTGCCGCGACTGGATGTCTTCGGGGCGGATTACGACACCAGCGACGGCACCTGCATTCGTGATTACATCCATGTCAGCGATCTGGCCGACGCCCATGTGGCCGCCGTCAATTATCTTGCCGATGGCGGAGAGACGCTGCGTGTCAATCTCGGTTCCGGGCACGGTACATCGGTCGGCGATATCATCCGCGCGATCCACCGCGTGACGGGGCAGGAGGTTCCGGTCCATTTCGGCGCACGGCGCGCCGGCGATCCGCCGGCCCTGTTTGCGGATATAAAGCGTGCGGAAGAGACGCTCGGCTTTATTCCGAAGCGTTCGGATATCGACACCATCATCCGCACGGCAGGTCCCGGCTTCGGACTGGAGGTGCGGTCATGAAGATCCGTTCCGCCGCTTCCGTTCCATCGGCCCGTTCGGTCGCGGTTGCCAGCGACCTGAGGATGCAACCGGTCTTCACCGGCTGGAACCGGTTGGCCTATCGCCTCGGCATTGGCGGTTGGCTGGTGACGCTCGCCTGGTTCTGGATCTGGTGGCTTGATCGCGACCGCGTCATCGACTGGCCCTATTACACCGTCGTCACGATCACTCTGGCGTGGATCACGCTTCTGCCGTCCTATTTCATCTTCATCTTCCTGAATGCAAGGGTCGTGGACCGGCGCTCCCCTCTGCCACGGGGCAGGGTGGCGATGGTTGTCACCAAGGCGCCGTCGGAACCCTTCGCGGTGGTGCAAAAGACGCTGCTGGCCATGCTCGATCAGAGAGGGCTCGATCAGCGAGGGCTGGAATTCGATGTCTGGCTTGCCGATGAGGCTCCCGATGCGGATACGCTGAAATGGTGTGGTGCGCACGGCGTTTTCGTTTCCACGCGACAGGGCGTTGCCGAATATCATCGCAAGACCTGGCCGCGGCGCACGCGCTGCAAAGAAGGCAATCTCGCCTATTTCTACGATCGTTACGGTTACGAGCGTTATGATTTCGTCGCTCAGTTCGATGCGGATCATGTGCCGGAGCCGGAATATCTCAGCGAGATCATCCGTCCCTTTGCCGATCCGAGAGTTGGCTATGTTTCGGCCCCGAGCATTTGCGACGCCAATGCCAGTGAAAGCTGGGCCGCGCGCGGCAGGCTTTATGCCGAGGCTAGTCTGCATGGCGCGCTGCAGCTGGGTTACAATAATGGCTGGGCGCCTCTGTGCATTGGTTCGCATTATGCCGTGCGCACGAAAGCCCTGTGCGAGGTCGGCGGTCTTGGCCCGGAGCTTGCCGAGGATCATTCCACCACGCTTCTGATGAACGCCGGCGGCTGGCGCGGCGTCCACGCCGTCAACGCCATCGCCCATGGCGACGGCCCGGTGACCTTTGCCGATCTCATCGTGCAGGAATTCCAGTGGTCGCGTAGCCTGATGACTATTCTGCTGCAATATTCAAGGCACTACGTACCGAAGCTGCCTGCGCGCCTGAAGTTCCAGTTCCTGTTTTCGCAGCTCTGGTATCCGCTGTTTTCCGGCTTCATGGCGCTGATGTTCTTGCTTCCCGCTGTTGCGCTGATACGCGGCGATGTACTGGTCGACGCATCCTATCCGGCGTTTCTGGCGCATTTCCTGCCGGTTTCGCTAATCATGATCGTCTTTGCCTTCTTCTGGCGGGCCACGGGCGCATTCCGTCCGCACGATGCGAAGCTTTTCAGCTGGGAGGCCATGGTATTTCTGTTCCTGCGCTGGCCCTGGTCGCTGATGGGGGTGCTGGCGGCGATACGCGACACGATCCGTGGCGACTTCGTCGATTTCCGCATCACGCCCAAGGGCATGCAGGCAAAACCGCCGCTACCGCTGAGGGTTGTCGCGCCTTACATCGTACTGGCGGCGCTCAGCCTTGCGGCCATGGTTCTGGCGCCCCGTGAGAACGGGGCGGAGGGTTTCTTCATCTTCGCCGCCATCAATGTGGCGATCTATTCGGGCCTCTGCGTGTTTCTGCTCATCCGTCATGCCACGGAAAACGGCTTGCCCAGGCTGCCGGCATTGCGTGGTGGAGCGACTGCCGCAGCCTGCTCGTTGCTGCTGGCGGCGGGAAGTGCTGTAGAGCTCAGTTCCCATGCAATCGGCGGCCTGGAAGCCCTGTCGCACGGGCAGCCCTATGTGAGTTTTACCGAAACGCGGTTCACGGTCGCCGGCGCGGGTGTGGAAGGTGCGAGATCGGTGCGTCTGAAACTGCGCATTACCGTACCGGGCTTGCGCGAACCGCAGGAAATGCAGGCGGAACCCATCGTGACGCCGCCGCCAGCGGTGGCGCCCGGAGAGATCATGCTGGCCGACAATAGGGTCGGACAATGAAGGAGGAGGCTGTGATGAAAACAACAATAAGCAAATGCGGATTCTCCGCTTTCGTACTCTGTCTTGCGGTGGTCTTGCCAAGCGCGGTCCATGCTGCAGGTGGCACGAAGACGCCGAAACCGCTCAGAACCAGCGAGGTCGTGAAGATGTACTTCGATAAGACCTGGAAATGGGAAACGGGCGGCGGACGCTTCATTGCCGAAGACCGCAAATTCATCGCTGCGACGCAGGAAAAGGGCCAGAAATCCACCGGTAAAGGCCGCTGGACTGTCGACGCCAACGGCACGCTCTGCATGCGCGCCACCTGGAAAAGCGCCGCTGGCAAAGGCAAGGCAGATACCTGTTTCGATCACGGCCGCATCGGCAAGGTGATCTACCAGCGTAAGCAGGGCGGGCCATGGTACGTGTTCCGGCACAACCCGCCACGCCCAGGCGATGAATTCCTCAAACTCGTCCGCAAGGACGATGTCACGCCGCAGATCGCCGCATACGACAAGGCGATGAGAGCAACAAGGTAGGGAGTAAGGTGTCATGCAAATAACAAGAAGAAAACTTCTGTTCGCAGGTGGTGCCGCCGCAGCCTTTACCGCCGGCATGTATCCGGTGCTCAAGCTCGACGCACAGGGTGTCGCCCCCATGACGTCGACGGGCATGAAGACGCTTGCCGACAAAAGACCGACATTGCATGCGGACGGTATTCGTTTCGGCGCATACGATCCGCACGGCGATTTCACCGGCCAGGCCGGGGTGGCGACGGAACATCTGTTCCTGCCCTGGGAGGACGTGGATCTCGACAGTCTGGCGCTTGCGGATGCCTATGCGATGGAACGCAAGCGCAACGTGCTGATCACGGTCGAACCCTGGTCCTGGGACGTAAACTGGCGGCTCACCTCCGACGAATTGCGCCGTAAGGTGATGAGAGGCGACTACGACCAGAATATGCAGGCGATCGCCGCGCGCATGTCTGCGATGAAGAGCCCGCTGATCCTGCGCTGGGGACAGGAAATGGAGGACACGTCCGGCCGCTTCTCTTGGTCGGGCTGGAACCCGCGTGATTACATCGCGGCCTATAGACGTATGGTGGACATGACCCGTAAGGCGGTTCCCGGCGTCAAGGTGATGTGGTCACCCAAAGGTATGGATGGTCTGCGGGCTTATTACCCCGGCGACAATTACGCGGATCTTGTGGGTCTTTCGGTCTTCGGTCTCGAGGAGTACGATAAGATCGAATATGGCGCGCCGCAGACCTTTACCGACCTGTTGCGCAAGGGCTATGGACTTGTCGAAAACTTCAACAAGCCGGTCTGGGTTGCCGAATTGGGCTATGAAGGCGGCGATTCCTATGTTCGTCCGTGGATGAACGACGTGACGCTGAAGCAGGCGGATTTTCCACAACTGGAAGAAGTCGTCTATTTCAATGACAAGGATGTTCATCCCTGGCCGCACAATCTCGGCAGACCTGATTGGCGCGTGGTCAGACCGGCCAAGGTTTGATCGCCATCGATACCAGCGAGCGGCGATGCCGCTCGCCCGCAGCTTCGATATTATTGATCCGCTGAAAGCACCGCCTCCGCCTCATATATGGCGCAGACGATGTGATAAAACGTGCTTGCCGGCGCCGGCTCATCGAGCATCGGCTTATCCGCTGGCCATTTGTCGAACCACAGGCCCTTGACCGTGGTGTCGAGGAAAGGTTGCAGCGCGCCGATGGCGCTGAGACCGGAGGCGAGGTAACGCTGCCGCTCCTCGCCGCTCGTGACGCTCGCAAGCCGTACCGCCGCTTTCAGCCATTCCGTCTGCGGCCATAACCGCGCCAGCCCGTCATGCACCGAAAAATCGTCGTAGAGGCTCATCACCGCCACTTTGCGGCGCGGGCAGATGCCATGTTCTTCGCCGATCTGGAACAGCCGTTTTGCCTTCCTGATCGCCTCATCGTTTCCACGCAGGGCCCCCCAGCGCACAAGAAGCCAGGCCCATTCGAACTGGTGGCCCGGCTCCATGATCCGGCCTTTGTCGCTGTCATGGGGTGTCCAGTCATGGGCGAAGAACTCGCGCAACCCGCCATTGCCGCCATCGATGAAGCGGGTTAGCGCCAGACCGGCGATCTCATCTGCAAGCGCCGACCACGGGCCGTCCGGATCCTGCACCTCCCAGGCCAGCATCGCCTCGAAGAGATGCATGTGCGGATTGGAGCAGAGCGGCGTGCGCGGCGGGTTCGCCTCCTCGAAACCTGCGACCGGATGTCTGTAGTCACGTTCAAGGATGGCGAGGATATCAAGCGCCCGGTCGCGCATCTCGTCCCTGCGCTCGGGAAGGCTTGCGGCCGCCTGCGCGGCGGCGAAAAGCGCAAAAGCCTGATTGTAGAGATCGAAGGAGGGATCGATCAGCCTGCCGGTTTGGTCGGCAAGGTTGCCGTAAAGGCCGTTTTCAAGGCGATAGACCTTCTCGAACCAGGAAAGCCCGTGCTGGAGCGCGTCTTTCCACGGCCCCTGCCAGCCATGCTGGCCGGCGGCAGCGAAACAATAGGCCTGGCGCGGCTGCACGCGGGCGCGGCGGTCATCGGAAAAAATCGGTTTCGCATCCTGACCGAGACGCTCGTAAAAGCCGCCATCCGGGCGGGCCGATCCCGCCTCCCACCACAGGGGTAGGGCGTCCTCATCCAGCCATTTGCGTAATGTTCCGATCTCTTCGGCAAGCGCCTGCGCGATGCTCGGAAATTGCAATGTCATACGTCAACTCTCTGTTTTTACAGTTGAATAAAAAAAGGACCAATAAAAATACGTCATCATGGAGCCAAGTAGACCATGGGACATATTGCGCTGCAACCGCAAAATTATCGATCTCTATCCAAACTAACCGATAACAAGGCAGTCGGTTCCGTCATCTCATCGGTGGGTCCATGCACGCTGTTGATTCGAAAGACCAAAATGTCAGAAATTACAACGCGAGTTTGATACTTCCTAAATTTCGTATTGCTTATTTGATCCCCTCCCGTATTTCGTAACAATGGTCTGGTCATTAGTGATTCGGTCTCCTTTTAACCTGGGCGGCGTTGGGGAAATAAAGGGGCGCAAGGCAGTGAGATTTTCTGCCTTTACTTCATTGCTGTTCTCCGTTGCGGTTCTTTCGGGCTGCAATACTCCCGCGGGCGTTCGGTCCTTCGGGGGCGCGCAGATGTTGTCTCCGTCCGAGGCGTTGGTTTTCCCACCGCCCGGTGGTCCCGAAATCGTGACCGTGGTCAACCGCACCTATTCCAACGCCGTGGCGCAGCAGGTCATTTTGCGCTCTGAGGCCGCGACCCCCGGGCAGAACTATATCAAAGCCGAGTTTTTCGGTCCGCAAAAGGCAGGGGATACCGGTGGCGATGCGCTGACTTTTTCCGGTTTCAGGGCATCTTCCGTTGCGCGGGAGATTCGGTCCGAGTTTCCAGGCCAAAACATCGCCATGTCGGCAAATTACCTGCAGAACGGTTATGGCGCGTTCGCCTATGCCGCCGGCAGCGGCCGTGGCGACGATACCTGCCTTTATGGCTGGCAGGACATACGCTCGCCGGAAAGCATGCGGCAGGATTTCCGCAATCTCGGGCGCATCAAGGTGCGGCTGCGCCTTTGCCAGTCAGGCGCCAGTGTCGAGCGACTGCTGGCGGTCATGTATAATTACACGATTACCGGCGCCTACGCCTCGCCAGGCTGGAACCCTTACGGCACGCCGCAGGCGGTGGATAAAAATCTCGGACGGCCGGGCCACCCGGTCTATCCCATAGAGGCGGATGAGGTGCCCATGCGGCCCGGCGGCGAGGTGACCGCGAGCGTGCCGACCCGGCCCGTTCGTCGCACGGCTGCCGTTGCGCCGCCCGCCCAGCCGGAACCGCAGCCACTTCCACCCGTTGCTGCAGTCAGTATCCCGTCGCCCGCATCGGCTGGCGCGCCCCTCCAGCCTGCAAGGCCTACGGTGGCGGGCAGGCGCGTCGATGGTGCGCCGGCGGATGGCGGCCGGCAACCATCGCAAGTCCCGCAGGTGTCCATTCCGTCGCCCGCATGTCTGTCCGGTTCGGGGGTGACGCCAGGATGCAGGTGATCGCCGGAGCCAGCGGGAAAGAGCACGCCAAGGCGAAGATCGCAAAAAATCCGGGCCGAAATTCCGGGTTGGGAAGACAACGGAAAGTTTCTAGATGAGCAAGGCCATAACAATCATTGTCTGGTTACTTGTTTCGGTTTGCGTTCTGGCCATCGTCACGATGCCGGTCAGCCTGCAGACGCATCTGGTCGCCACGGCGATTTCCCTCATTCTGCTGGCGACGATCAAAAGTTTCAACGGGCAGGGGGCTTGGCGTCTGGTCGCGCTCGGTTTCGGCACGGCCATCGTGCTGCGCTATGTCTACTGGCGCACCACCAGCACGCTGCCGCCCGTCAATCAGCTTGAGAACTTCATTCCCGGCTTTCTGCTCTATCTGGCGGAAATGTATAGCGTCATTATGCTGGCGCTCAGCCTCGTCATCGTATCGATGCCGTTGCCGTCGCGCAAGGCGAGGCCCGGTTCACCCGATTACCGGCCGACGGTGGATGTCTTCGTGCCGAGCTATAACGAGGACGCGGAGCTTCTCGCCAATACGCTCGCAGCGGCCAAGAACATGGATTATCCGGCCGACCGGTTTACCGTCTGGCTGCTGGACGATGGTGGCTCGGTGCAAAAGCGCAACGCCAGCAATATCGTCGAGGCGCAGGCGGCGCAGCGCCGCCACGAGGAGTTGAAGAAGCTCTGCGAGGATCTCGATGTGCGTTATCTGACGCGCGAGCGCAACGTCCACGCCAAGGCCGGAAATCTCAATAACGGGCTTGCCCATTCGACCGGCGAGCTCGTGACCGTGTTCGACGCCGACCACGCGCCCGCCCGCGACTTCCTACTGGAAACGGTTGGCTATTTCGAAGAGGACCCGCGGCTCTTTCTCGTCCAGACGCCGCATTTCTTCGTCAATCCCGATCCCATCGAGCGCAATTTGCGCACCTTCGAGACGATGCCCAGCGAAAACGAGATGTTTTACGGCATCATCCAGCGCGGCCTCGACAAGTGGAACGGTGCATTCTTCTGCGGCTCGGCCGCGGTGCTACGGCGTGAGGCGTTGCAGGATACCGAAGGGTTCAGCGGCGTCAGCATCACGGAAGATTGCGAAACGGCCCTGGCGCTGCATTCGCGCGGCTGGAACAGCATTTATGTCGACAAGCCGCTGATCGCCGGGCTGCAGCCGGCCACCTTCGCAAGCTTTATCGGCCAGCGCAGCCGCTGGGCGCAGGGCATGATGCAAATCCTGATCTTCCGCCAGCCCCTTTTCCGGCGCGGTCTCTCCTTTACGCAACGCCTGTGCTACATGTCGTCGACGCTGTTCTGGCTGTTTCCGTTCCCGCGCACCATCTTCCTTTTCGCACCGCTGTTCTACCTGTTCTTCGACCTGCAGATTTTCGTGGCTTCCGGCGGCGAGTTTTTGGCCTATACGGCGGCCTATATGCTCGTGAACCTGATGATGCAGAACTATCTCTATGGCAGCTTCCGCTGGCCGTGGATTTCGGAACTTTACGAATATGTACAGACGGTTCACCTCCTGCCCGCCGTCGTTTCGGTGATCTTCAATCCCGGCAAGCCCACCTTCAAGGTGACGGCGAAGGACGAATCCATCGCCGAGGCGCGGCTTTCGGAAATCAGCCGGCCGTTTTTCGTCATTTTCGCGCTGCTGGTGGTGGCAATGGCCTTTGCAGTTTGGCGCATCTACAGCGAGCCTTACAAGGCGGATGTCACGCTCGTGGTCGGCGGTTGGAACCTGCTCAATCTCATCTTCGCGGGCTGTGCGCTCGGTGTCGTCTCCGAGCGCGGCGACAAGTCGGCGTCGCGGCGCATAACGGTCAAACGGCGTTGCGAAGTCAAGCTCGAGGGCAGCGACGCCTGGGTGCCGGCTTCCATCGATAACGTGTCTGTTCATGGCCTGCTGATCAATCTCTTCGACAGCGCGACAACCATCGAAAAAGGCGCCACAGCCATCGTGAAAGTCAGGCCGCATAGTGAGGGCGTGCCGGAAACCATGCCTGTCAACGTGGTGCGAACGGTGAAGGGCGAGGGGTTCATCTCGATCGGCTGTACGTTTTCGCCGCAACGCGCCGTCGATCACCGCCTGATTGCGGACCTGATCTTCGCCAATTCGGAACAGTGGAGCGAATTCCAGCGGGTGCGCCGCAAGAACCCCGGCCTTATACGCGGCACCGCCATCTTCCTGGCGATCGCACTCTTCCAGACGCAACGTGGCCTTTATTATCTGGTCCGGACGCTTCGGCCTGCGCCCAGAGACGTCAAATCTGTCGGAGCGGTAAAATGAACGGCCGTAAACCCATCCGGGATTCTCTGGCAATATTGGTATGGGGAGCCGTCGCCACCGGCGCTATGGCGCAGTCCTCCCCTTTCGACATGTCGCCGGAACGGCCCACCCAGACTGCTCCGACACCCGAGCCGCCTGCCGCACCGTATCAGCTGCCGCCTGCCCAGATGCCGGCCCGGTCGTCGTCTCAGCCATCCACCCCGCCGCCATTTGCCGTTCAGCCCGCGCCGCAGTCGCAGCAGAGCCCCGCCGTTCCGTCGCCGCCGCCTGTTGCGGCTCCTCCGCGTCAGGAGGGCGCAGGACCTGCTCCAGCACCGTCGCTCAACGCCGACAGCCGCCGACGTTACATCCTGCCCTATGAAAAGCTCAGCCTTTCCGGTGAGATGGATCGGCGGCAATGGAGTATCTACCTGACGCCGGAACAGGTGAACGCCGCCGTTTCGCTCAATATCGGGTATCAGAACGCCATTGTCGTCGCGCCGGAAAGCTCGAATTTTCAGGTCAGCCTGAACAATGTCGCGCTGGATCCGGCGCGTATCGAAGCGCCCGACAGCGAAGGCAATGTCTCCTTGACGATTCCGCCCGGTGTCTTGCAGGTCGGCTCTAATGTCGTGAGACTGGGCGTACATCAACGCCATAGAACCGATTGCACGATCCAGTCCACCTATGATCTGTGGACCGATATTGACCCTGGCAATACCTATATCGGCTTTAATGCGGATGTCGCCGGAAGCTTTACCAATATCGACGATATTCAGGCGACCGGGCCGGATGGCAAGGCGATGACGTCGATCGAGATTGTCGCACCGGCACTCGGAAATCCGGCATTTGCCGATTCTCTCCTGCGCCTTTCACAGGCGCTGGCGCTCCGAACCCAGATGCCGAACCAGACGATCCGCTTCGTGGCTGCTCCTTCCCCTGAACGCAAGGCGGGCACGCTGACGGTCTTCGTCGGCACCGCCCGTGAGATCGCCGGGATCGCAGGAACGCTGCCACCCGAGGCTTCGGCAGGCGCTTTCGCCGGCTTCGGCGCTGCCGCGCCGGGCGCTCTTTCCCCGCTTTTTGTGAGCGGTCCCACCTCTCAGGCGGTGCAGGCGGCAATTGAAACGTTGTTTTCGTCGATATCGCGCACCCCCGGTGCGCAGAGAACGACTTTTTCGACCCGCAGCTGGCATGCGCCGGATGTGCCGCTTATCATGTCTGATCGTCGTATCGCGCTTTCCGAACTTGGTCTCGAAAGCACCGAATTTGGCGGGCGGCGTTTCCGCAACGAATTTTATGTCGGCATGCCGGCCGATTTTTACGCATCTGCCTATGGTGAGGCGTCGCTTCTCCTCGACGCCGCCTATTCGTCGCAGGTACTGCCGGGCAGCCATGTCGATATCTACGTCAATGACCAGATAGCCTCGACCGTGCCGATTTCCAACAATGGCGGCGGCATTTTCCGGCATCTGCCGATCAATGTGACGATGCGTCATTTCAAGCCCGGGCCGAACAAGATGACCATCGAGGCGGTGTTGATGACGGCACAGGATCAGGCGTGCGCCCCCGGCGCGCCCGCCAGCGCGACGCCGCGTTTTGCATTGTTCGACACGTCGGAACTTCATATTCCGGACTATGCGCAGATCGGCCGCAAGCCGGATCTCGCCGCGATGGCGGGGGCCGGACAACCCTATCGGACCGGCGGAGCACCTGTTGCCCTGTCACTCGACCGTTTCGACACCGATACCATGTCTGCGGCAGCGACGCTGATCAGCCGTCTGGCAAGCGTGGCGGGGCATCCCATCGACATTGAGACTGTCGCCTCGCCACTGGTGATCGGCGATCGCGACGCGCTGTTCGTCGGCACGATTTCGCAGTTCCCGCAGGCATTGATCGGCCAGTTCAATCTCGTTTCCTCCAGCCAGACCTCCTGGAAAATGGGAACCGGCGTCCAGCCGCCCGCCCAAAGCAGCGATACCCTTTTCAACGACTGGCGCGAGCGGGTGGATGGCGGTGTCTGGGAGGGGCAGGTGTCCTCCCTCGAGGAGTGGATGAAGCGGAATTTCGACCTGAGTTCGGATACGCTGCGCTTCCTGCCGGCAGCCGAGCAGCTCTATGCGCCGCCAAGCAATGTCTCCTTCATGCTGGCCCAGGGGCTGAGCCCCTCCGGCGAGGGGGTGTGGACGCTTGCCACTGCACCGACTTCAGCCGAACTTCGTGACGGGATGGCGGCGATGACACGGGAAAACCGCTGGAGCGGCGTGAGGGGACGTGTTGCCGCTTACGATGCCGCTGCCGAAAAGCTGGAGACAGTGGAGGTGGAGCGGCCTTATTTTTACGTCACACGGGCGTTTTCCCTTTCCAACTGGAGGCTGATCGCCGCCAACTGGTTGTCTTCCAACGTTCTTTCCTATTCGCTGGCGTTCATCGGTTTCGTGTCTCTCCTTGGCCTCGCCACTTTCGCGATGCTGCGCATGATGGGACGGCATCGATGAAGAGCGGAATTTCGAAACTGGCCGGTATTTTCTTCCTGTCCATGATGACGATGATTGCAGGTATTTCCGTCAGCCGCGCCGCTTCGGTTTCGCCGGAGGCGTGGTCCGCCTATAAAGGCGCGTTTCTCGATCCCGGCGGCCGCGTCATCGATACGGGCAACGGCAATATCAGCCATAGCGAAGGCCAGGGCTACGGCATGTGGCTTGCCGTGCTTGCCGACAACCTGTCCGACTTCGAGCTGATATGGAGTTTCACGCGCACCGAGCTTTTGGTGCGTGACGACGGGCTTTCCGCCTGGAAATGGGATCCGCGCATCAAGCCGCATATAACCGATATCAACAACGCCACGGATGGCGATATTCTGATCGCTTATGCGTTGGCGCTGGCGGCAGGGCAATGGAACCGGCAGGATTATGCCCAAGCATCGGCAGCCATCGCATCCGCCATTCTCAAGAAGACGGTGGTGCGACGTGGCGGGCGAACGCTGCTTCTGCCGGCGGCCAGCGGTTTTAACGAGGATGACCGGGAGGACGGGCCAGTGGTCAATCCTTCCTATCTGATTTTCGAGGCCTTTCCGGTACTCAATCTTGTTGTGCCATCGCCCCTTTGGAAAGCAATTGCCGATGACGGTGCGGCGCAGATCGAGACATTCGCTTTCAGCGATCGAAAACTGCCGGCCGACTGGGTATCGGTGAAGACGAAGCCGCAGCCAGCATCGGGCTTCCCGCCGGAATTCGGCTATAATGCGGTGCGCATACCGCTTTATCTGGCAAGGGCGAATATGGGATCGCCGGTGCTGCTTGCCCGGCTGAAAAGCGGCATGACGCTGGAAAGCGGCGCTGCCGGAACCTTCGATCTGAGGAGCGGCGCGGTCAAGGATGTCCTGTCCGATCCCGGCTATCGCATCATCCCGGCGCTCGCAGCCTGTATCGGCGGCGGGCCGGCCGTTTCCGCCGAACTTAAGAATTTCCAGCCAACACTTTATTATCCTTCCACATTGCATCTTCTGGCATTGTCGTTTCTGGCAAGGAATAACGGGGAATGCCGATGAACAAGCCACTGTCGACCTCGGCTCTCATTCTGCTTCTTATAGCGCTCGCCGCCTTCCACTGGCGCGACAGCATCCTCGGGCGGGTGTCGGACGTGCATACCTCGGCGGTCGGCGACAACCGGACGACGCAGCGTGTTTTGTCGACGGCGGCCAATCCGGCGCAGATAAATGCTTTCGTCAAGAACCGTGAAATGGCGCAGGTAACGCAGCCCGAGACACCGCCGGTGACGGTGCCGGCGACCGACCCCTTGCCGGTCACGCCGTCTGCCGGGCAGGCACCGCAAACGAAGACGACGCAGGCACCGGCCCCTCGTGCCACCCAGCCTGCCTCGGCCGATATGCCCGAGGTCGATTTGAGCGCATTGCGCTATTTCGCGGCGAGGGGCGATACGCAGCGTCTTCAAGCCGAAATCGCGCGCCTGCGCGCGCTCTATCCCAACTGGACGCCGCCTGCCGATCCTCTCGCCATTCCCGAAAACGGCGATCCTCAGCTCGACGCGATGTGGCAGCTTTATACCGACGGCCGTTATGCCGAGGTGCGGAAAGCGATTGCCGACCGCCAGCAGGCGGAGCCCGACTGGCAGGCGCCCGACAATCTGATGGGCATGCTTTCCCTTGCCGAAGCGCGCCAGCGCCTCGTTAATGCTTCCGATCTCAAGCAATATGCAACAGTGGTGGATACAGCTGCCAACAACCCCGGCCTGCTGACCTGCGGCGAGGTCGATGTGCTGTGGCGGGTTGCCGATGCTTTCGCCAATACCGACCGGATGGGACGGGCGCGCGATGCCTATCTCTACATTCTCAACAATTGCACCGTCGCCAGCGACAGGCTCGCCACCGTGCAGAAGGCATCCGCGCTTTTGCCGGCGGAAATGATGGACGAGCTGCTTGCCAGGGAAAAACCGGGTGTGGACGGTCAACTGGAATTCGAACCGGTCAAGAATGATCTCGCCCGTCAGTTCGTGGCAAAGGCAGGGGAGAAGGAGGGCGTCAACGTTCCCTCGACCTATGTGATGCGGCTTCAGCGACTTGCCGAGACCGACAAGCTTGCAAGCGACGCCCTGCTGCTCGGCTGGTACAATATCCGGCAGAAGAACATGGCGGAGGCGGAAAAATGGTTCCGCAAGGCGCGGGAAGAAGAAGACAGCGCGTCGGCGTCGCAGGGTCTGGCGCTGGCGCTGATCGACCGTAACGAGCCGCGTGAGGCCGAGGACGTCATGTATAAATGGCGCAACGCATCCGACGAAGCGCTTGCGACCTATCTCGCCGCAACCGCCAATCTTCTGGCGCTGGAGCCGCCGGTCGTTCTACCTCCCGATGTGCTGCAACGTATCGCCGCCGAAACGGTGGCGCGCAAGGATGCGGCGACGGCGCAGCAATTCGGCTGGTACTCGCTTTCCTTCAGGCAGACGCCGCTCGCTTTGCAATGGTTCAGTACGGCCCTTGGCTGGAAACCCGATGATGAGCCATCAGCCTACGGCATGGCCGTCAGCTATCACGATCTTCGCAATCTTGCCGGCCTGCGCGGCATCCAGCAGCAATGGGGAGGCCGTTCGCAACGTATCGCCGATGTGGGAACCGCGCGCATGGTGGATCAGTCCGGGCAGGCGGTTGCGGCACAGGTGACGCCGCCGCCCCTGCAGGCCAATGCCCCGCAGGGGGAAACGGCGGTGGTGTATAATCCACCCGTCGTCCAGCAACCTGAACCTTCGCGCAAGCAGGCGCGTCGCGCAGTGCAGGCGCAAAGGGAAACAAGCGCCGCATCGCGCCCACGCTCCTGCGTTGCCTATCCCGATCCGCAACGTTTGCCGCCACAGCAGGCGCTTGATCTCGGTTGGTGCCTGATGGAGACGAACCGGCCGGCGGAGGCTCTCAAAGCTTTCGAATCCGCGATAGAAAGCGGTCAGTCCAATGTCAAAAGCGACGCGGCCTATGGCCAGAGCCTTGCCTATCTGCGCATGGGCTTGACTGACCGTGCAGCCGTCTCGGCAACGAAGTCGCACATGGATCGCCCGCGTGCGACGGAACTGCAAGTCGCGATCCTTGCCGATCGAGCGGTTTCCGCATTCGGGTCGAAGCGATATGTTGAAACTCTTCTCCTGCTCGATCAGCGCGCGCGGCTGGCGGATGAGCGCACTGACCTGATGGTGCTGCGCGGTTATTCCTACCTCGCCATGCGCCGTTATGGTGAGGCCGCCCAGATTTTCGAAAGCCTGACGGCTATCGGAAACAAGGATGGTATCCGCGGGCTGGCTGCGGTGCGCGCCGCCCGGCCGAGCAACGGCCCCCAGGGCGGCTGACGTTCGGCTGATCGTGGCTGGATGTCTTCGGCCGCTGCTATTTTGCGTCGGACAGGTTGCGGATGATGCGCATGAAAATGCGCGCGCCGGTGCCGATCAGCGCATCCGGAAAGTCGTAATCCGGATTGTGCAGGTTGGGATAATCCCGGCCTGCGCCGAGAAAGAACATCGCCGATGACGAAACGGCGCGAAAGCGGCCGAAATCCTCGGAAGCCCGCATGGGCAGCGCCTCCGAACCGTGGGAGATTTTCTCCTCGTCCAGCGCGCGCCGGATGTGCCCGACCGCGTCAGGCGCGTTTTCGCAATGCAGGAAAATATCGTCGTAGGTAATATCGAGCGTCAGCTTCTGTTCGTCCGCCGCCTTTTTAGCCAGCGTTTCCGCAGCCTCGCAGAGTTTTTCCATCCGGTCGTCGGTCAGTGTCCGGAGTGTCGCCCAGATTTCAGCATCGGCTGGGGAAATGCCGAAGGCGGCTTCGCCCATCGCGGCATGGGTGATCGTCACCATGGAAAAATCGGGTTCGGGCGGGAAACCGGAGCCCAGTTCGGCCAAGGCCGGCATCAGCCAGGATATTGCCTGCATCGGGGAAATGCCATGTTCGGGCGAAGACGCATGCGCGGTCTTGCCGGAAAGGCGGAATTTGACCCCGCGTGACGCGCAGTTGACCGGACCTTCCACGACGCTGACATGGCCGAAAGGAAGGCCGGGGAGGTTGTGAAGCGAAAAGGAATAATCCGGCTTTATCTGCCCAAAGTGCGGGTCGGCGAGGACGGCGGCGGCGCCCGCGCCGGTTTCTTCCGCCGGCTGGTACAGAAGGATGACGCGGCCGGTCTCCGGGCGCTGCCGAGAAAGGCCGAGCGCAAGCGCCGTCAGAATGGTGGAGTGGCCGTCATGCCCGCAAAGATGGCCCTTGCCGTCGGTGCCGGAGCGGTATTCGGCGTCACTCTTTTCGTGAATGGGCAGAGCATCGAGTTCCGAACGGATCAGAATCGCCGGGCCGCTTTTGCCGCTGTCATAGACCGCAGCTACGCCATGGCCGCCGAGAGCGGTGAAAAGCTGGTCGGGCTGCGCCCGCTCGAGGAAAGCGCGGATGCGCCGCGCCGTTTGCTTCTCCTCGCCGGAAATTTCCGGATGACGGTGCAGATCATGGCGAAGCTCAATGAGATCGAGCATGTCCTTGTTGGTCAGAAACATCAAACATCCTTGCAAGTCGACCGGCCGGTTTTTCCTGCCGCAACTTACAGGGCGTTGCCTTTAATGCAAAACCTTTGGCGGGTGCCAGCGCTTGCCTGCCGCTTTCGGCTTGATGGAGAGCGTGACGACATCGGCCGGCAGCGGAACCTTCGCCTTTGCCAGTTCCAGCCGGGCAAGGGCTGCACGGGCCTTTTCCGCATATTCCAGATGGGCTGCATCGTCCGAGTGATAGTGCTGCAGCCTGTCGAGGATTTCCGCACCTTCCATCGTTCTTTCAGCGGCAATCAGCGCCACGGCGCATTTGTAAAGCGCTTCCCGGTGGAAAGGCGCGCGGTTGGTCACCTGGCGGAAGGCCTCGGACGCCTCGTGGTAGTGCTGCTGCGCCAGCCGCGCCTCGCCGATACGCAGCCAAAGGACGACGGGTTCCTGCCCGGCGGCCAGAAGGCTGAGAAAGGCGATTTCGGCCTCCCGGAATTCGCCCCGGTCGAACAATAGATTGGCGAGCCCGAATTGCGCGCCGAGATGGTCCGGCGCCGCAGTCAGTACCTGCGCGAAGGCAATATTGGCGGCCGCCTTCTGGCCTGCCTTATAGAGCTTGAGGGCCTGTTCGTAGACAAAACGGATGCTGCGCGGGTGAAGCTTGCCGCCGAGATTGTCGCCCGAGCGGGTGCGGAACAGCGTGCAGCTCAGCTTCTGTTCCTCCGGGCCGAAGAAATATTTGTAAGGCTCGTTACCGCGCAGGAAATCATAGGTTTTAAAACCCTGCTCGATTGCCCTGCGAATGCAATGGCCGTGCAGCACGAGGCCGGGGGAAGGGGTCTTCCAGTTTTCGTCGCGGCCGGTAATGTAGAACAGGACCGATTTCTTCTGGCGGTCGATGATATTGGCGAGTGCCCCCAGCGGCTGTTCGCCGAACCACAATACCGGTACTTCCAGATCGCCACGGATATAGACATCCATCAGCATCTGCCGCGTCGCGCCGATCAGAAGCTCCGTGCGTTCCTTGCCCTTATGCGGCGCCCAGCGGATGCGCCAGAAATCGAACAGGATGTCCATATCCCGCCTGATTGTTTCCCGCGTTGCAAAGGTGATGCGATATTCGTCGCCGCCCTCCACTTTTCTCAGGAAACGCCTGAGCTTCTGCCGGGTCTGGCTGCTCATATGGCTGTCGAGATAGCCGTCGAACGTCTCCGGCAGGGTCACGACCGGGCAGATGCAATTGTTAATGTTGTAGGGGTTGGTCGGCATGTTGTCACGAAACATGACGAGCGGGCCCTGAAGTGCGCGGATCATCGCGTCGCGGCGTTCCGGCGGGCCGCAAAGATAATCGAGCTTCAGCTCGGTCCAGTTCTGTTGCCGTATGTATGAACAGAAGCCGGCGACTGCGCGATTTTCATAATCCGGCAGGGTGATGAAACCGGTGTAATCCGCCGCCGCATTGCCGGCCATGACGATGCTGTCGTGGAAGCGTCCGGTTTTTTTGTCCGGTTCGGTGACGATGCGCAGCGGGAAAAACGCCACATAGGGCGAGCCTTCCTGTCGTTCGCGCAGCGCAAGAATGAACCAGCGCCTGCGGCGCGGCATGTAATCCCTGAGCCACCCCCAAGAGAGGAAATGCCGGGCATGGGGATCGGCCATGAACACCGCATCCCAGTTTTCGCGGATCGCCTCGAAGCCGGCGTCCGTGTCGATGATATCGATGCGCATTCTTGCCCCCTCCCAATACTGATCACACATTCGGGAGGCTTCATTTTATGGGTAAACGGTCGGCTTCAAATATTCCCTTCGGGTGAAAGCCGTGCATCAAATGGGATTAGCCCGTCGCCGATCCACCAACGCCGCGCCGCGACAAAAAAGACCTTGTCAGCCGGTGGCGGCGCTCTAACATGCCGGGCTGAATGCGCGGCCGGCTCAACGGCCCGCGTGGCACAGGAGTTCTCATATGGCTGTTCCTTTCATGCTTTTGACCGGCGCCAGCCGCGGAATAGGGCACGCCACCGTCAAGCTGTTTCAGGAAAAAGGTTGGAGAATTCTCACCGTATCGCGACAACCTTTCTCCGAGGAATGCCGTTGGCCGTCTGCGCGGGAGAGCCATATTCAGGCCGATCTGGAGGACCTGTCCCGCATTGACGATCTGGCGAACGAGGTGCGCTCACGCCTGCCGGAGGGAAAGCTTGCGGCGCTTGTCAACAATGCCGGAATTTCGCCGAAGGGCGAGGGCGGTAGCCGCCTCGGTGTCATGGATACGACGGCGGAAATCTGGACGCGGGTGCTGAACGTCAATCTCGTTTCGACGGCGCTGCTCGCCCGCGCGCTTTTGCCGGAATTGGAAGCGGCAAAGGGTTCCATCGTCAACGTCACATCGATTGTCGGCTCACGGGTGCATCCTTTTGCCGGCGTGGCTTATGCCACGTCGAAGGCGGCGCTTGCGGCGCTGACGCGCGAACTGGCGCATGAGTTCGGCCCGCGCGGCGTGCGCGCCAATGCGATTGCGCCGGGCGAGATCAACACCGCCATCCTTTCGCCCGGAACGGCCGAACTGGTGGAAGCCCAGGTGCCGCTTGGACGGCTCGGCACCACGGCCGAGGTGGCGCAGACCATCTATTTCCTGTGCTCGGAACAGTCGAGCTACATCAACGGCGCGGAAATTCACATCAATGGCGGCCAGCACGTCTGACGCGCCGAGAATCAACCAAAAATGGAGCCTTTATCGATGACCATTCTGCCGAATTCCGTCGAGGCACGCGATATCGCCTATCAGATGCATCCGAACGTCAATCTGCGCAAATTCGAAAAGACCGGCGGTCTGGTGATCGAGAGCGGTGAGGGCATCTATGTCACCGACAGCAGCGGCAAGCGCTATATCGAGGCGATGGCGGGGCTGTGGTCGGTGGCGCTCGGCTTCGGTGAGCAGCGGCTGGTGGAAGCGGCCACGAAGCAGATGCAGAAGCTGCCCTATTACCACACCTTTTCCTATAAGACGCACGGCCCGTCGGTCGATCTCGCCGAGCTGCTGATCGAGCTTTCACCGGTGCCGATGTCCAAGGTGCATTTCACGTCCTCCGGCTCCGAGGCCAACGACCTGGTCGCCAAGATGGTCTGGTATCGCTCTAACGCGCTGGGCAGGCGAGACAAGAAGAAGATCATCGGCCGCATTAAGGGGTATCATGGCGTAACCATCGCCTCGGCCTCGATTACCGGCCTGCCGCGTAACCATGAAAGTTTTGACCTGCCGCTGGACCGGATGTTGCATACGGCCTGCCCCTCCTATGTGCATTTCGGAAAGGAAGGGGAAAGCGAGGGGGATTTCACCGCGCGCATCCTGAAAGAGCTTGAGGATCTCATCCTCCGCGAAGGCCCCGAAACGATTGCCGCTTTCTGGGGCGAGCCGGTCATGGGCGCGGGCGGCGTTCTTTTGCCGCCGGAAGGTTATTGGGCGGGCGTGCAGGCGATCCTGAAAAAATACGATATTCTGCTTGTGGTGGATGAGGTGATCTGCGGTTTCGGTCGAACCGGCAAGATGTTCGCCTGCGAGACCTATGGCATCGAGCCGGATGTGCTTGTCGTCTCCAAGCAGATTTCGTCGTCCTACATGCCGCTTTCGGCGATCATCATGAACGACAATTTCTACCAGCCGATTGCCGACGAATCCGACCGTATCGGCTCTTTCGGCCATGGTTACACCGCCTCCGGCCATCCCGTCGCGACGGCTGTGGGACTGGAAAACCTGAAGATCATTCAGGAGCGCGATCTGGTCGGTAATGTCGCCCGGCTGGAGGGCAAGTTCCTTAGTCATCTGAAGGCGCTGGCCGATCACCCGCTCATTCATTCCTCGCGCGGTATCGGCCTTATCGGCGCGCTGGAGGTGAAGCCGTGGGAGGGCATGAAACCGGGCGATACGACGCTGGCGCTGGCCGCGGCCATCGAAAGCGAAGGCGTCATCACCCGGCCGATCGGTGAATCGATCTGCTTCTGCCCGCCGCTGATCATCACGGCCGAGCAGCTGGACGATCTGTTCGCCGGCGTAAGGCGCGGTCTCGATAAGGCGTCGGCCGCGAAAGGCTGACACTGCACGGTTTGGAGTCCCGCAACGCAAAAGCCCGGAGTATCGCAAAATGCTCCGGGCTCTCTGTATTTGCCTGCCCGGGAAAACCGGGACAGGCAGGACCTTGGAAGGTCGTGTTATTCGGCCGGCTGGACCGATGCCGGAAGCTGATCCACATCGGCGATGCCGGTGAACTCTTCCTTGCCGCTCAGCACGCGGGCGAGCTGCTCCTGATCCAGTTCTCCTTCCCAGCGGGCGACGACGATTGTGGCGACTGCATTGCCGACGAAGTTGGTGAGCGCACGGCATTCCGACATGAAGCGGTCGATGCCGAGGATCAGCGCCATGCCGGCGACGGGAACCGAAGGTACGACGGAGAGGGTTGCCGCAAGCGTAATGAAGCCCGCGCCGGTGATGCCGGCCGCGCCCTTGGAGGAGAGCATGGCCACGAGCAGCAGCAGGATCTGTTCGCCGAAGGAGAGGTGGATACCAGTCGCCTGTGCGATAAAGAGGGCGGCCAGCGTCATGTAGATGTTGGTGCCGTCAAGGTTGAAAGAATAACCGGTGGGGATGACGAGGCCAACGACGGAGCGCTTGCAGCCTGCCTTTTCCATCTTGCTCATCAGGCCCGGCAGGGCGGCTTCCGAAGACGAGGTGCCGAGAACCAGCAGCAGTTCTTCCTTGATGTAGCGGATAAGCGCGACGATGGAGAAGCCGTTATAGCGGCAGACAGCGCCGAGGACTACGAACACAAACAGTGCGGACGTGATGTAGAAGGTGCCGATCAGCATGGCGAGGTTGGTAACCGACGAGATGCCGTATTTGCCGATGGTAAACGCCATCGCGCCGAAAGCGCCGATGGGGGCGGCCTTCATCAGGATCGCGACCAGCTTGAAGATCGGGTACATGAGGGCGTGCATGAAATCGGTGACGGGCTTGCCCTTTTCGCCGACGATGCCAAGCGCGATGCCGAAGAGCACCGAGAAGAACAGCACCTGCAGGATATCGCCGCTGGCGAATGCGCCGACGATGGTGGTTGGGATGATGTTCATCAGGAAGCCGGTGATGGTCTGCTCATGGGCCTTGTCGGCGTAGGTCGCGACGGCCTTGGCATCCAGCGTCGAAGGATCGATGTTCATGCCGGCGCCCGGCTGCACGGTATTGGCGACGATGAGGCCAACGATAAGCGCGAGCGTGGAGAACACCAGGAAGTAGATCATGGCCTTGCCGGCCACACGTCCAACCTTTTTCATGTCGTTCATGCCGGCGATGCCGGTTGCGACGGTGAGGAAGATGACGGGGGCGATGATCATCTTGACGAGGCGGATGAAGCCGTCGCCGAGCGGCTTCAGTTGTTCGCCGAAAGTCGGGTAAAAATGGCCGAGTGCGCTACCGGCGATGATGGCCACCAGAACCTGAAAATACAGGTGCTTGTAGAATGGCTGCTTGGCGTGGCCTGCGGCCACGGCTGTCGTATCGATCATGTTTTTTTCCTCCTCGGCCGCACCCTGCCTTTATTGGCCTCCCGGGATCGCCGTGTCGTTGACGGCGTCGCGCCGATGAGGAGTCATGTGCAATACGCATGCCAGACTTGATTATTTGCTGTAATTGACTGATTTCAAAAGTAGTTTTTATTGAAGCCTCGCTGGCTCATGGTCATTTGTGCGGAATTCCGGACAAAATATCTTGATGTCTGTGCGTAAATCCGCACAATCATCCCATGACCTATCGGGATCAGGCACCTCATTCCCAGGCGAAGCGGCGGGCGCAATGGCTGGCTCTGGCCGGCCTGTGGCTTCTGGTCAGCCTGGCCATGCTGCTCGTGGCCGATGAGTTTGCCCGCCGTCAGGCGATACGCACTGCGGCCTCCGAGGCGTCCACGGATGCCGAACTGAAGATTGCGCTCCTGAATGTCGCGCTGGAGCGGCCGCGCGCCATTCCGCTGGTTCTCTCCGGCGATCCGGATCTCGCCGCTGCGCTTGATGGCGGCGGTCCACCCGCACTCGACCGTCTTAACCGCAAGCTGGAAGGCCTGATCGAAGGCACGCAGTCCTCGGTGATCTATGTCACCGGCCCGACCGGGCTGACCATTGCCTCCAGCAACTGGCGGCAGGACGACAGCTTCGTTGGCTCCAACTACGCCTTCCGCGAATATTTCCAGGCGGCGATGAAGACGGGCATGTCCGAACATTATGCGCTCGGCAATGTCAGCCGCCGGCCGGGTCTTTATATTTCCCGCCGCATCGATGCCAGCGACGGGCGGCCGCTCGGCGTCGTCATTGCCAAAGTGGAATTCAACCGTCTGGAGTCGGATTGGAACATCGGCGGCAAACCGGTTTACGTGGTCGACAGGAACGGCGTCGTGCTGATGACGAGCGTGCCGGAGTGGCGGTTCAAGACCGTTGCGCCCATCGACGAGGCGCGGCGGAAGATCATTGCCGAAAGCCTGCAATTCGGCAATGAGACACTTGCGACCCTGCCATTTCGGGCAAGCCGTTCGTCGGGTGATGGCGTACCACTCATCCATGTCGATGGGCCGGGGCGGGAGCGTGGCGATTATCTGCAACTGGAAGTGCCGGTGCCGACGACGTCATGGACACTGCATTATCTGCAGCCCGTCGCACCGACGCTGAATGCCACAATCCGCGAGGGCAGGGTGGTGGCGCTGGCGACCCTGATGCCGCTGATGGCGCTTTCGGCCCTATGGCTGTGGCGCAGGCACAAGGCGCTCCAGGAAAAGGAAGAGGAGCAACGGGCCCGCGCGGAGCTGGAAATGAAGGTGCAGGAGCGCACCCGCGACCTGACGAAAACACGCGATCATCTACAGGCCGAAATTACCCTGCATGAAAAGACCACCGGCGAGTTACGCAATGTGCAGCACGAGCTGGTGCAGGCCAACCGGCTTTCCATTCTGGGCCAGGTGGCGGCGGGTGTGGCGCATGAAATCAACCAGCCGGTGGCGACCATCCGTGCCTTTGCCGATAATGCCCGCACCTTGCTGAAACGCGATCGGCTGTCGGAAGTCACCGAAAATCTGGAAGATATCGCCGCCCTCACCGAGCGTATCGGCACCATCACCACCGACCTGAAGATACTCGCGCGCAAGGGCCGCACCGCGGCCGAACCCGTGAGTGTCAAACTGGTCATCGAAGGGGCGGTCGTGCTGTTGCGCAGCCGGTTCTCCGGGCAGATGGACGCGCTGGATATCGCCTTGCCGGATCAGGATCTGAGGGTGCTCGGCAGCCGTATTAGGCTCGAGCAAATCCTCATCAATCTCCTGCAAAACGCGCTGGAAGCCACGGAAACGATTGAGACCGCGCGTGTCGAGGTCCGTGTGCGAGAGGAGGGTGACATGGTCGTGATTTCGGTCAGCGACAATGGCACCGGCATTCCGGAGGCCATCCGCGCCCAGCTCTTTTCGCCCTTTAATACATCAAAGGAAAGCGGTCTCGGCCTCGGCCTCGTTATCTCCAACGATATCGCTTCCGATTATGGCGGTCGTATCGAGGTGACGAGCAGCGGGGCGGGCACGTCTTTTTCCGTATATCTGAAGCGAGCATGACATGATGGCAGGTGGAACCATATTTCTGGTGGACGACGATTCCCAGCTGCGTAAGGCGATGGTGCAGACGCTGGAACTCGACGGATTGCCGGTCACATCCTTTTCAAGGGCCGAGCAGGCGCTTGCGGCCCTCAACGAGGATTTCGACGGCATCATCATCACGGATGTTCGTATGCCCGGCATGACGGGTCTCGAATTCTTCGACCATGTCCGCAAGATCGACGCCGATCTACCTGTCATCCTCATCACCGGCCATGGCGATGTGCCGATGGCCGTCGATGCGCTTCACAATGGCGCTTATGATTTCATCGCGAAACCTTTTCCCGCCGAACGAATGGTGGAAAGCGCGCGCCGGGCGCTGGAAAAGCGCCGTCTCGTGCTGGAAAACCGTGTGCTTCGCCGGGCTGCGGGACAGGCGGAAGACGATCTGCCGCTGATCGGGCAGACGCCCGCCATGGAGCGCCTGCGCACCACGCTTCGCCACATAGCCGATACGGATGTGGATGTGCTGGTGGCGGGGGAAACGGGCAGCGGCAAGGAAGTGGTGGCAACGGCATTGCATCGCTGGAGCAAGAAGCGCTCAAAAGGCAATTTCGTGGCGCTGAATTGTGGCGCGTTGCCGGAAACGGTGATCGAAAGCGAGCTTTTTGGCCATGAGCCGGGGGCTTTTACCGGTGCACAGAAAAAGCGTGTCGGCCGTATCGAACATTCCAGCGGCGGTACGTTGTTTCTCGACGAGATCGAAAGCATGCCGCTTGCGGTTCAGGTGAAGATGCTGCGTGTGCTGGAAATGCGTGAAGTCTCGCCGCTCGGGTCGAATGAGGAAAGGTCGGTCGATATCCGTGTGGTGGCGGCGGCCAAGGTCGATCTCGGCGATCCGGCCGAGCGCGGCAGCTTCCGCGAGGATCTCTATTACCGGCTGAACGTGGTGACCTTGTCCATTCCGCCCCTGCGCGAACGCAAGGCGGATATTCCACTCCTGTTTTCCCATTTCGTCACCAAGGCTGCCAACCGCTTCAACATGCCGGTGCCACAAATCAGCGCCGGCACGTCCCGCCGGCTTCAGGAGCATGATTGGCCGGGCAATGTTCGGGAACTCGGGCATTTCGCCGAAAGGGTGGTGCTGGGCCTGGAGGCGGAACCGGCGGCTACCTCCGCTTCGCAATCCGCTATTCCCGCTTCCGGCACCCTGCCGGAGCGCATGGACGAGATCGAGGCCAATATCATCCGTGAAACGCTGGAGCAGTCGAACGGAGACGTGGCGGATACCATCGCAACGCTCGGCATCGCCCGCAAGACCTTTTACGACAAGCTGCAGCGCCACGGCATTAACCGGGCGGATTATGTGAAGAGCGGTACGGCGTGAGGTAGCGCGGGGCGCTCATGGAAAAGCCGCGGACGTTTCTGTCCGCGGCCTGACAATAACGGGAGTATTTATGTTGGCGGTCTTCCCGATCAACCCGCTACGCAGAAATGGCGCTGACCATCGTTACCGACATAGGTGCCGGACCGGCTGTTGAAGCTGCGATAGCGCTGCGAGCAATAATCGTACCAGGCATTTGTCCAAGGCTCGATGGTACGGTAGGTCCGGCGCGGCTGGTAATAACCGGGATTGGTGTCATAGACCGGCTGGGCGCGGTAAACCGGTGCCGGACGATAGACCGGAGCGGGGCGATAAACCGGCTGTGGTGCCGGCTGATAATAGCGATAATCCGGCTCTTCATAGACGTAGCTCGGCTCATAACGACGGGGCGGGTCGATATAGACGCGCTCATCGTCCACCGGCGCCGGGCGCGCCATTGCCGAACCAACGGCGACACCGGCGGCAAGACCGAGGACGCCACCCAGAATGGCGGCATCGCGACGGTCGTGGCGATCCCAGTCGCCGGCGGATGCGCTGCTGAAGGGAGCAATGGTAGCGGCGGCGACAGCGATTGTCAGAACTGTTTTAGCTGCGAAGGACGACATGGTGTTTTCTTCCATCCAAGTGGCAAGGCGCTGCCAGCTGCAAATTCGATGGTTAAGGAAATACAGCCCGGCTGCTGAACGGGCGCTGAATGAATTGTGGCGGACGGGCGGCGGCCCGCAATTCCTGTTTGCGCGCGCCGTACTTCGCGCTAGAACTCAGGATGAAACAGGACGCACCGATGAGCCTTTCCCACATAACCGTCAATCCCGATTCCTCGCATGAAGACCGTGCCCAGGCCATTCGTGATACGCTGCGTGACGCCATTGTCGACCGGCGGCTTGCGCCGGGGACGAAACTGTCGGAAGCGGAAGTCGGAACCCTGTTCGAGGTGAGCCGCACGGTAGTACGCGCAGCGCTTCAGATGCTGGCCTATGAGGGGCTGGTCAAGGCAGAGCGAAACCGGGGCGCTTTCGTATCCAACCCGACGCCGGATGAGGCGCGACAGGTTTTTGCCTCGCGCCGGCTGATCGAACCCGGCGTGGTGGATGCGGCGATAGAAAAAATCACCCCTGCGGCGGCGAAGAAGCTGAGGGAACATCTGGTCGAGGAAAGCCGCCACCAGCTTGAGCGCGGCCCAACCGCCAGACGCGCGGAGATCAAGGCGTCGGGCGATTTTCACCTGATGCTCGCCGCGCTTGCCGGCAATGCCATTCTCGAGAAATTCATGGATGAGCTGGTGGCCCGTTCATCGCTGGTCATTGCGCTTTACGGTCGCTCGGGTGTCTCTAGCTGCGGCCATAATGACCATGCCGACCTTCTGGATGCGCTGGAGGCGAAGGATGCGGCAAAAGCCCGTGCGCTGATGCTCCGGCACCTCGACCACATCGAAGCCGATCTCGACCTTCGCATGAAGGAAGGGTTGGCGCTCAGGGACGCGCTGGCGCTTTGATCGCCGCCTGTCCCGCCTTGCCGGCGGGAAGGGGCTTTTCTGTTCCGCCTCAGGCGGCGTAACGGCTAATGGCCAGATCGTGCGTGTCGATCTCCGGCTTGTTTCCGCTGATCAGGTCGGCAAGCACCCGGGCCGAGCCGCAGGACATGGTCCAGCCGAGCGTGCCGTGGCCGGTATTCAGATAGAGATTGCTGTAGCGGGTGGCGCCGATGACAGGCGTGCCATCGGGCGTCATCGGGCGCAGGCCGCACCAGAATTTCGCCTGGTTCTGATCGCCGGCGCCGCCGAACAGGTCTTCCACCGAATGGGCGAGCGTTTCCTGGCGTGCGGCCGGCAAATCCTTGCTGAAGCCGGCGATTTCCGCCATGCCACCGGCGCGGATGCGCGAGCCGAGACGGGTGATCGCCACCTTGAACGTTTCGTCCATGACCGTGGAAACGGGCGCGCGCTCCTCTTTCACGATCGGAACCGTGATGGAGTAACCCTTGACCGGGTAAACCGGCAGAGTAAGGCCAAGCTGGCGCAGGAATTGCGGCGAATAGCTGCCGAGTGCGGCGACGAAAATATCGGCCTCCACCAGCCCCCGGGTGGTTTCCACGGCCTTGATGCGTCCTGCTTCAACGATGGGGCGCATGATGCCGGTATCGTAAAGGAAGGTAACGCCGGCTTCTTCTGCCATGCGGGCAAGTTCAGTCGTGAACATGAAGCAATCGCCGGTCTCGTCGCCCGGCAAACGCAGGCCGCCAACGATCTTTTCCTTGGCGGGGGCAAGGCCGGGTTCGATGGCGGCGCAGCCGTCGCGGTCGAGAATCTCGAAAGGCACGCCGCCCGCCGTCAGCACGTCCACATCCTTGCCGATGGCGTCGAACTGTTTCTGGGTGCGGAACACCTCCAGCGTGCCCTGCATGCGCTGGTCATATTCGATGCCGGTCTCTTCGCGAAGCGCCATCAGGCAATCACGGCTATATTCGGCAACGCGCACCATGCGGCTTTTGTTGATGGCGTAACGCGCCGAGGTGCAGTTGCGCAACATCTGGCTCATCCAGCGCCAGGCGGCCGGGTCGGCGGTTGGGCGAATGATCAGCGGTGCATGTTTCATGAACAGCCATTTCATCGCCTTCATCGGAATGCCGGGGGCAGCCCAGGGCGATGAATAACCGGGGGAAACCTCGCCGGCATTGGCAAAGCTGGTTTCGAGCGCTGCGGCCGGCTGGCGGTCAATCACCGTCACCTTGTGTCCGGCTTTGGCCAGATACCAGGCAGATGTCACGCCGACGACGCCGGCTCCGAGGATAGTGACGTTCATGATCGTCTCACTTGTGATTGGCTGATATTGAAGCGGTTGTCGGGCACATGCCCGGCTGAATGTAGCTGCGGCGGTAACGGCGGCCGAGACCGGTCAGGATCTCATAGGCAATCGTGCCCGCATCCTCGGCAATGTCTTCCAGTGTCTGGTCCGGCCCGATCATCTGCACGAGACTGCCCTGCGTCAATGTTGCCTCGGGCAGGGCGGATATGTCGAGAATGATGCTGTCCATCGAAACGCGCCCGGCAATCGGCAGGCGCACGCCATTATACCACGCCGCGCCGCGATTGCTGAGCGAACGCGGCAAGCCATCGGCATAACCGGCAGCGATGGTCGCAAGCCGCGTCGGACCGCTCGCCGTAAAAGAGCCGCCGTAACCGACCAGCGAGCCAGCGGGAACGGTGCGGGTCTGGATGACGGCGAGATCGAGACGGACGACCGGCTTCATCGGGTTGGGGCCGGCAGCGGAAGGCGCACCGCCATAAAGCGCGATGCCGGGGCGCAGTAGAGCGTTATGATAGTCGTTGCCGAGAAAAATGCCGCCCGAATTGGAAAAACAGACCGGCGTCTCGGGAAAGGCGGTGGCGGCCTTGCGCATGACGGCAAGCTGCGCGGCATTGGAAACATGATCCGGCTCGTCGGCACAGGCGAGATGGCTCATGACGAAGGTGATCTCAATTCCATCAAGCAGCTGCTGCTGGGCGGAGAGGAGTTCAAGCTCTTCGGGGGAGAGCCCAAGGCGGCACATGCCGGTATCGATCTGCACGGCGGCGGTGAGCGTCTTGCCGAGCTTTTTGGCATGGCTCGACCATTGGGCGATCTGTTCCAGCGAGTTCAGAACCGGTGTGATGGCCATGGCGGCGCAGGAGGTCTCGTTGCCGGGCTGCAGACCATTGAGGACAAAAATCTGCGCTTCTGCCGAAAGCCGGATCCTGAGTGCCAGCGCCTCGTCGATGTGGGCGACGAAAAAATTCCGGCAACCCGCCTCGAACAGGGTCTGCGAGACGATATCCGCGCCAAGGCCATAGGCATCGGCCTTCACGACCGCCGCCGTTTGCGATACGGGGGCCAGGGCGGCAAGGCTAAGGTAGTTGTCCCGCAATGCGCCGAGATCGATGGTCAGCTGGCCGCTTGCACCACCGGCTGCCTGCTGGCGGCTGATCTGCATGTCCATGGTCGTTCACCCTCATTTTTATCCCATGAGGGTATTGCAATGATTGTCGAATTTCTTGGCAATTATTCGAATAATATGCGACAAATTACATAATAGAGCAATTTTACTCTCATTATTGGAATTTCCTATGTCGTCACTCGATGCGACTGACCGCCATATCATCCGTCTGCTTCGGCTCAATGCCCGCATCAGCAATGCGAAACTGGCAGCAGAAGTCGGGCTATCTGCGTCCGCCTGCCTTCGCCGCGTCGATATTCTCGAGCGGGAAGGGATCATCCGCGGTTATACGGCGCTGACCAGCGGCCTTGCTGGCGGCGAGGTGATTTCGGTCATCGTGCAGATTACGCTCGACCGCCAGACGGAGGATTTTCTCAACCGTTTCGAAAATGCGGTGCGGCGATATCCGGAAATCCGCGAATGTTATCTGATGACAGGAGGATCGGATTATTTCCTGCGCTGCGAGGCGGAAAGTGCGGGGGATTTCGAGCGGATTCACAAGGAAATCCTGTCGAAACTGCCAGGGGTTTCGCGCATTCATTCGAGCTTTGCGATCCGGAATGTGCTGGCGACGCCGAAGGCGCGGTAGTGTATGCGGCCACCCCCCCCCCCTCTGTCCTGCCGGACATCTCCCCCTCAAGGGGGGAGATCGACAAGCGGCTTCCTCAATACATCCAACAGGCAAGGATACTACGCTGAAAAAAGCGCGTGGAACTGAGGCCGAACCCTCATCCGATATCCCCCCCTTGAGGGTGAGATGTCCGGCAGGACAGAGGGGGGTAAGCCCCATAGGCGCTAACTTAAGGCTGGACCGGCGGAATCCAGATGTGATTCATAGGGAAGATGCGAAGCAATATTTCCGTCGAAGCCGACTGGCAAAATCTGATATCGAAGATCAATAATCACATCGATCTGGATGCGACTGCGCGTGCCTCCAATGCTCTTGTGAGAAAGCGGTGCGTTGGCGATGCAGCTACCCTGTTGCGTCTGGCTGGCCTCGGCATACGGCGCTGGAGGAATGAGCTTGCGCTCGGCTGCCACCTGGGCTGGTTCGAATGACATTGCACAGATTTCTGATGTCGCCCTGCTGAAGCGTTTGCGTGGCGCGGCTGATTGGTTGGGCGAGATCGCGGGTGCCCTTTTGCCAACCTCTTCCTCGGGCGTGCATTCCATTGGTAGCCGTCGCCTTTGTATCGCCGATGCCAATTCGATTTCCGGGTGCATGCTGCCTACGACCCGTCCCGGTCGCGCTTCACCTATCTCGATGTATCCGATGCGCACGGCGGCGAGGCATTCACCCGGCTGCCTATAACAGAGGGCGACATTTTTATCGGAGACCGCGCTTATGCCCGTGCGCCGTCTTTGGCAAAGCTGCTTGCCACCGGCGCTGATTTCATCGTCCGCTCCGGATGGCACTCCATACGCCTGGTCACCCTGGATGGGAACCCGGTCGACTGGAACGCGATTTACGCGCCTATGAAGATGGGGACATCCGTGAGATCGATGTCTTCGTCGAACATTCCGGTCGCAAACAACGGGGAAAAGGCAAACCGCTTTTTCGGGCGCGCCTCATCATAAAACGAAAGGATGCGGAAGCGGCTGAGCGCGCAATGAAAACGGCAAAGCGCGGCCACCAACGCCGGCGATACAATCAGACCATGCAGCCGACGACGATGGCGGCCGCGGGATTCATTATGGTCCTAACCTCGCCCCCGTCATCCGCAATGACCGCAGAAGTCGTCCTCGATACGTACCGTCTGCGCTGGCAGGTCGAGCTTGCCTTCAAGCGGCTTAAAAGCGGGCTTGGTATCGACAAGCTTCCCGCCAAAGACCCCCAGCTCGCGCGAATTTGGTTGATGGCCCATCTGATCCTGGCGCTGATGATCGACGAGGCCGTCAACGACGTTCTCGACTCTCCCCCTTTGGGCATGCGAACCGCTTCGACGACTTCAATATCGCTGTGGCGGCTGCATAGCCTTCTTCGACAGGTATTTTCTGAATGTCATCGTTGTTTGTTTGTCGCCAGGACGGACGCTTACCCGTTTCGCCGATGTCGTTCGACATATCTGCGACCCACCGCGACGGCGCCAGAACCAATCTTGTATGGCAAGAAGGGCGTCGTGACGGCGCAACCGCAACTCCTGCCTACTGCAGTCTCAGCTTCAATCTGGCGTAAACCAACAAAATTAAGTAGCCGACGGCCGCCAGAACGAACGGCCCGCGAAGAGCCATTTCGCGCCCGGCCTCGTTCTCGATCAGCGACACCAATATCCCAGCAGCGATCGCACCAAGAGGCATCGATCCCCAGCCGAAGAAGCGGTAAATGCTGTTTAC
This sequence comes from Agrobacterium salinitolerans, assembly GCF_027498475.1. Lineage (NCBI taxonomy): Bacteria > Pseudomonadati > Pseudomonadota > Alphaproteobacteria > Hyphomicrobiales > Rhizobiaceae > Agrobacterium > Agrobacterium salinitolerans. The sequence goes on from NZ_JAPZLN010000002.1 coordinate 412,374, forward strand.
ACGCCCCAGCAGTTCTGCCGGAATGCGGCGCTGGCGCCATGACACGGTGATTACGTTCCAAAGCATGGATGCCGCCATAAACAAGGCAATTGCTGCGCCGACCACCCACGCAGCGGAGCTGAAACCAATGGCTGCGTATGCCATTCCCCATGTCAGGAACGAGAGGTATAGCGCCGCCTGCGCGCCAATCCGTCTTGTGATGAGCGGCGCTCCCAGACTGCCAGCTACCGCGCCTGCCGCAGCCACGGACAGCAAGAATCCGTGCTCGGCGGCAGACAGCCCCAAAATCTCCTGGGAAAACAGAATAATGATTGTCGTCGCCATCGAAAACAGGAAGTTCACCATTCCCAAGGTCACGGCCAACCTGAACAGGAGGCGATCTTTTCGCATCCAGTTTATGCCCTCAACCAAAGCGGGCCAAAACCGCGCAGAGTTCGTCAGTTGAGGTGGCAATGTAATGAGCCAGACCATGCCGGCTGCAAGCACTAGCGCTGCAGCATCCAGGCCAAAAGGCACCGCGATACCCAGCCCGATCAGTACGCCTGCGAGCGGGGGGCCAATGAACTGGCCCATTAGTTGCTCTGCGCTCCACATCTGACCATTGGCAACCTCCAGATCTGCTGGTGCGACAATAGACGGCAAAATTGTTTGAGCAGCGTTGTCCCGCATTACCTCGGCAGAGCCGAGAAGAAAGGCGAGGCCGGCCAGCAGCCACACAGCCCCGGCCACCGGCTCGCTCAAAGCGAGCATCATGATAGCAATTACGATCCCCGCCCGGATCATGTCTGCACGCGCGATCAACTTGCGGCGGTCAGTTCGGTCAATGATCACGCCTGACGGCAGTGCAAACAGCAGCCAAGGCATGCTGCCGGCAGCTGCTACAGCAGCAATCGCGAGCGGATCGCGTGACATCAGCGTAGCGAGCCAAGGCAGCGCCAGAACAATCACTCCGTCGCCAAGGTTTGTAAGCGTTCCTGCCGTGAGAAGCAGGCGATAGTTTCGGTTACGAACCAAAAGCGGCATTGCCATCTCGAGCTGATCCCCTTCACTGTTTCCAGCAGCCTAAAGGGTAACTTGGCATCGTCAATGGAAATCATTCCGCATTCGTCACCTTAAGTTCGCGCCTATGGGGGTAAGCCCCACGCTCCACATATCGATATCACCCCCACCACCGATAAAAATGATGCACTGGCCCCCGCCCGTTCCCAACAGCAAGGCCCCGCCCGGCATCGAGCGCCCCATTCAGATAATCCTTCGAAAGCTCAACCGCCTCCCTTAATTCATATCCCTTTGCAAGATGAGCCGTAATCGCCGCCGCCAGTGTGCAGCCGGTGCCGTGGTCGTTTTTCGTCTCGACCCTCGGCGCGGAAAGCGCCTGCATGGCGCCATCCGCAAACAGATAATCCGTGCTCTCAGGCCCATCACCATGGCCGCCCTTGATGAGCACGGCTTTTGTGCCCGCCTTCAGGATCAATTCAGCCTGCTGGGCGATCTCGGTATCCGTCTTCGCCATGGAGGTCCCGGTCAGCAGCGCCGCTTCCGGCAGGTTCGGCGTAACGATGGTCGCGAGCGGCAGCAAGTCGCGCCGCAATGTCTCGATGGCGTCTTCATGCAGCAGCCTGTCACCGGAGGTCGCTACCATGACCGGGTCCAGCACCACCGGTTGAGATTGCCCCCGGAGCCGTTCCGCGATGGCGGCGATGGTTTCGATCCGCGATACCATGCCGATCTTCACCGCATTGATGGCGAGATCGGATAATACCGCATCCATCTGCGCAATAATGGTGGCGACCGAAACATCCTCGACCGTCGTCACGCCTTTGGTGTTCTGGGCGGTGATGGCAGTGATGACGCTGGCGGCATAGGCGCCGAGTGCGGAGAAGGTCTTGATATCCGCCTGAATACCTGCGCCGCCGCCGCTGTCGGAACCGGCAATGGTCAATGCAATGGCTGTCATGGCTGTCTCGCTTTCAGCGTGGCGTCAATTGCGGAGCGGAAGTCCTTGGTCGCGCTGGCAATATTGCCCGCGCGGAAAATGGCGGAAATGACCGCGACACCATCTGCGCCCGCCTCGATGACGGACGGCACACGCGCAAGATCGATTCCGGCGATAGCGCCCACCGGCATATCCGGCCTCCACTCCTTCAAAAGGGCGCGCAGCGTGGTAAAACCGTCTATGCCGACCGGCTTGTCCGGATTGACCTTGGAAACGGTTTCGAACACGCCGCCGATGCAAGCATAATCGACGGGCATTGAGGCTGCCCGTTCGGCATCAGTGCGATTCTTGACGGTGAGGCCGATGATCGCCTTTTCGCCGAGAATGCGCCTTGCGGTTTTGGCGTCCATGTCGTCGGCGCCGAGATGCACTCCATCGGCGCCCGAGGCGAGGGCCACATCCACCCGGTCGTTGATGACCAGCGGCACGCCGGTGCCGGCGATGGCCTCATGAATGGTGCGGGCGTTTTCGATCATCTCCCGCGTCGAGCCGTGCTTGTCGCGATATTGCAGAATAGTCGCGCCATTGAGTGCGGCTGCCAGAGCAAGCTCCGGCAGCGGCGCGACATCGCTAAGGCTTGCGTCGACCAGCGCGTTGAGGCGGTAATCAACCTTATTCATGCTCTATCCTCGCGTGATTTGTGACGTCCCCGGCGGAAATCTCGGAAAGCGCATCGAGAAACGCCGGTTCGAAGGTGCCGGGGCCTCCGGCGTGCTTGGCCGCAAGTTCGGCGGAAACGCCGGTGACGGCAAGGGCGGCGGCGGCCGCTGTCAACGCGTCCTTTTCCACCGCCATGAAGGCGGCGATGACGCCGCCCGAAAGGCAGCCCGTTCCCGTCACCTTCGCCATCCACGGATGGCCGTTGACGATCCTGACGCTGCGGGTTGTGTCGCCGAGGTGATCCACAGGCCCGGTCTCGATCCTCACCACATCAGACACATCGCCGATCAGGCTCATTTCGGCGTGATTACCGCGCACGATAGTCGGGGAAAGTGCGATGAGTTCGCGCGCGAACTCCAGCCGCGTCGGTGAGTAGTCGCAATGCACGGGGTCGACGATCCACGGCTTGCCGGATGCATTGGCGATCTCGATCGCCAGCCGGATGACCTTGCGCCGTTCTGCATCCAGCGTGCCGAGATTGACAGTCAGCGCATCTGCCTTGGCCACGAAACTCTCGATTTCCTCGAGCGAGGTGGTCATGGAAGGAATGCCGCCGACGACGGTGATGCCGTCTGCGGTGAATTTCTGCACCACGGTGTTCATCAGGCAATGCACGCGCGGGCGCGTGTTGCGCACGCGCTCCAGTATGTCGGCGGCCTTTGTTGCTGTTGGATAAGTCCTGGTCATGGCTGTTGCAGTTCCACGGCAATGTCGTCCGCCGCCGGCGCCTGCTTGATCAGCTGCATCTCCTGCATGAAAGCCCCGAAACGGGCGTAACGCGCGCGGTCGAGTGCGGAGGGACGCTTGGCGAAGCGCGGCAGCGTATCGAAGAAGGCCTGCTTGTTCAGCGCGTCATCAAGGTTAGGATAGGCCTTGATGAAAAGCTGCCAGGCTTCCTGCGGGTGGTTGGTGATGAAGATCGCTGCCTGTTCCACCGCGGAGAGGAAACGCGGCAGGCGGCCGTCTTTTACAAGATCGCGATGGGTGACGAAGATCAGCTCGTCATAGGCCGGCACGCCATGTTCCTCCGGGAAGAAGGAGCGGCCTTCATGTCCCTCTAGCTTCATCTGCGTCAGCTCGAAATTGCGGAAGCCACCCAGCGTGGCATCCACCTTGCCGGCGATCAGCGACGGCGAAAGCGAGAAGTTGACGTTGACGAGTTCGACATCGTCCTTCGTCAGCCCGTCCTTTTCCAGCATGCGCTTCAGCATGGCGTCTTCGAAGCCGGAAACGGAAAAGCCGACCTTCTTGCCTTTCAGGTCCTTCAGGCTCTTGATCGGACCATCGGCCAAAACGGTGACAGTGTTGAGCGGGGTTTCGACCAGCGTACCGAAACGCACGAGCGGCAGGCCGGCGTCGTGATCGAGATAGAGGTTCGGCTGGTAATGCACGCCGATATCGGCCTGCCTTGCCGAGACGAGGCGCGGCACGGCGGAGGGGTCTGCGGGCGGAACCAGTTCCACCTCCAGCCCGGCATCGGCAAACAGGCCGCGTTCCCTGGCGATCACCATCGGCGCATGATCCGGGTTCACGAACCATTCGAGCAATACGGTGAGCTTGTCGGCCGCCTCAGATTGCATGGGTGCTAGTACGCTTGCCGCTGCGACGACGAGGGAAAGAAGAGTTCGTTTCATGGTGCCGAAAGTCTCCGCAAGTATCTGAAAGGAATGGTGTGTTCTGTTTCCTTGGCCCAGGGAGCCAGATGGACTGTCGATAAGTCGACGACAAGCCGCAGCAGCACCGCCATGACGGCCAGAATGGTCATGGCGGCGAACATGCTGTCGGTCTGCATGCGGGCATTGGACTGGATCATCACAAACCCGAGCCCGGCCGATGCGCCCACCCATTCGCCGATGACGGCGCCGAGCGGGGCAAGCGGCGCGGCGACCCTGAGGCCTGAAATCAGCGAGGGCAACGCCAGCGGCGCACGCAACCGGGTAAGGATCTGCCAGTGGCTCGCCTCAGTCAGCGAGGCGGCGTCGAGGACGGCGCGATCGGTGCGGTTAAGGCCATCCGTGAAAGCGGAGGCGACGGGGAAGAATATGATGATAGCCGTCATGACCACTTTCGAAGCCATGCCGAAACCGAACCAGAGGACGAGGATGGGGGCGAGCACGAAGACCGGAAAGGCTTGCAACACCAGAACCATGGGCCAGACGAGACGGCCGAGGCGCGGGATGGCGGCAATGGTGAAGGCGACGACAATGCCGCCGGCGACGCCCGCCACAAGCCCGAGGGCCATTTCGCCGAGCGTTACCAGTGCCTGCCCGAACAGAAAGCCCGGCTGACGCCAGAACGCACCAGCGACATCGGCGGGCGATGGCAGGATATAGCGGGGCGGTGAAAACAGCCACGTTCCCGCCTGCCAGAAAACCAGCAGAAGACCGACTCCGATCAGTGCATGGGTGGCACGCATGAGCCGGACCTCAGACGCAGACGCACCGTGTGCGAAGGGTGGAAGGTTTCAGCATCGTCACTCGTCTCCAGATGTGGCAATCTCGGAGATCAGGCAAAGCGAAGAAGGAGAAAGGGCGGCGCCCCTTGGGCGCGACAATTCCGTTCCTACGCCGGCATGACCCGGATCAGGTTCAAGGGTCCGGCTCAACGCCATCTCAGCACCGTCTGGTGCTCCCCTCGGAAGAGATTGTTTTGTAGGACATGATCTAAAAATGTCAACGGCCTCCGCTGACAGATCATGGGTCGTATATATATTACTTAAATATAGTTATTAGTAATACCGAATTTATTGTAAATTAGTTATATCGATAAACTATATCGCAACGGCACTCAAATAAACCTCATCCGAATTCTGATAATTCGGAGATGAGCTTGAAAAACATCTGGCGGGACAAGTCTGGAAACTTTGCAATTCTTAGTGCTCTGTTGATCATACTGATCGTCGGATCTGCCGGCGTTGCGCTGGATGTCGTTCGGGCCATGAGCGTGAAATCCGATCTTCAGATGGCAGCGGACTCTGCGGCTCTGGCCGTGGTTGCGGAAAGTTCAGCCAGTGCCGAGGCTGCACGGCGAATGGCCAGCAACGGCGTCATTTCGGTCGGAAAGGAAGAGGCTGAGGCTTTTTTTCACAGCAATCAGCGAGGGAACCCGGAATATCGCCTATTGGCGCTCGATGTACAGGTGAAGAAGAATGGCACCGTGATCGAATCGTCAGTGAGTTTTAAGGCTTCGCTTAATACAACGCTCTCCAGAGTACTGGGAAAGGATTTCCTGACTGTCTCCGGCAGTGCAACTGCCAAATATGAGACGGAAACCTATACCGATTTCTATCTGCTGCTCGATAACTCGCCTTCCATGGGTGTCGGCGCAACGCCCGCCGATGTGGCAACGATGAAAGTTGCCCTCGGTTGTGAGTTCGCCTGCCATCTCTCATTGCCAGACGGGTCTTCCAATCCCAACAGCAGCTATTTCCGGCTCAGAAACAAGGATCCGAAGGCCCGAGGTTACATAAACGCGACGACGCGCATTGACGTGGTCGCAAAGGCAACCGCAAGCTTAATGGATACTGCCGAGGACACTCGCAAAAGACCCGACCAGTATCGCATTGCGGTCTATACTTTTGGAAAGACAGCAGAGGATGCCTTTTTTAACAAAGACCTTCCGGAAATTGTCTCGCGCACCTCGGATTTGCAGGGGGCCAAAAAAAAGGTCAAAGAAATTGAGTTGATGTCAGTTCCAGACCATCATTACAAAAGCGACCAGCATACGAATTTCGACCGTGCACTGACGAGAATCATACCGAAGATGGGAACATCGGGGAATGGCGCGAGTTCCGCTACACCTGAAAAAATCCTGTTCTTCGTGTCGGATGGCGTGGCCGATGCTGCAAAGGCCGCATGTACCAAGAAAAAGATTTGGAATGGACGCTGCCAGGAACCCATAGACACCAAGCTGTGCGACAACCTCAAGAAACAAGGATTCCGTATCGCCGTGCTTTACACGACGTATCTGCCGCTTCCTGATAATCCTCACTACAAGAATTGGATCGCACCATTCGAAACGGAAATCGGCCCGCGCATGCAAGCCTGCGCCTCCCCTGGCCTGTTCTTCGAGGTCAGTCCTTCGCAGGGCATCAGCGAGGCCATGTCGGCGCTTTTTAAAAAGGCGATCAGCTCGCCACGCCTGACCAACTGATGACCAGCATAGCGGAAGGCTGGTTGGATCGGTATTTAGTTATTTAGGAAATTAGATTTATCGAAAATTAGTTATCCTTTGAAACTGCCCTTCAACATTCTTTTTCTAAGTTCTGTCTCCAAAAGCGCTATGGGGGCAGATTTGAAAAATATCTGGCAGGATAGATCAGGAAATTTCGGAATTCTAACTGCTTTGCTTTTGGTGCCGCTCATCGGTACGGCCGGCGTTGCGCTGGATGTGACTCACAGCATGGCCGTAAAATCCGATCTGCAGATGGCAGCGGATGCCGCAGCCCTTGCGGTGGTTGCCGATACATCGTCGAGTGTTCAAAAGGCGAAGGAAATGTCGGGCGATGGCGTCATTTCGCTCGGCGCTGATGACGCCTCCGCATTCTTTGAAAGCAATGAGCGGTCCAATCCCGATTACAAGCTTCTGTCTCTGGATGTGTCGGTGACCAAGCACGGTAACGCGATCGAATCCTCGGTCAGCTTCAAGGCTTCCATTGACACGACGCTTTCACGGATACTCGGGGAGGATCTCATTACCGTTTCGGGCAAGGCGACCGCCAAATACGAGACGGAAACATTCAGCGACTTCTATGTGCTTCTTGATAACACCCCCTCAATGGGCGTCGGCGCCACGCCAACCGACGTTGCCACCATGGTCGCGAATACGAGCGACAAATGTGCTTTCGCCTGTCACATCGTGAAAGACGGTGTCGTGGATACGAACAGCTATTATTATAAGGCGAAAAGTCTCGGCGTGACGACGCGCATCAATGTGGTCGCAAAGGCAACAGCGAGCCTTATGGACACGGCGAAGTCCATGCGCAAAAGCAGCAATCAATATCGCATGGCAGTCTATTCCTTTGGAGAGAAAGCCGAAGATACGAAGCTGCTTGAGGTCGTACCGCTCACGTCGGATCTGGCGACGGCGAAGAAGAAAGCCGCTGAAGTTGATCTCATGTCTATCCCCAAGCAGGGATTCAACAACGACCAGCAGACGGATTTCGACCGGGCACTGACCCAGATCGGGGACAAGATCGGCACCTCCGGCACGGGCGCGAGTTCGGCGAGCCCGGAAAAGATCGTCTTCTTCGTGACCGATGGTGTCGGCGATAGCTATAAGCCATCGACCTGCACCAAAAAAACGACGAGCGGCCGCTGTCAGGAACCGATCGACGTCAAATATTGCACGAAGCTGAAAGAAAAGGGTTTTCGCATCGCCGTGCTCTACACCACCTACCTGCCGCTGCCGACCAATGACTGGTACAATAGCTGGATCAAGCCGTTTCAGCCGGAAATCGGCACGCGCATGCAGTCCTGCGCTTCTCCGGGCCTGTTCTTCGAAGTTAGCCCGTCGCAGGGCATCAGCGATGCGATGACCGCGCTTTTCAAGAAGGCCATAACATCACCCCGTCTGACGGGGTGATGACAGGGACGACCTCGGCTATCGTTCAGTTGATTGTGCGAAGCTGCTCAAACAGCGGACGATGGCTGCTATCTGCACGATAGAACACCGCTGGTTCGCCGAGCGGCGCCGCCACGGTGACGTTGTGTCCGCCGGGATAATGCGCACCGCTCCACAGGTGTACCCATTCACCGTCGCCCGGAAGATAGAGCGAGCGTTGCGTTTCACCCGCTTTCCACACAGGTGCGACAAGTATGTCCGGCCCGTAAAGATAGCAGTCCTGAATCGCAAAGGTCTGGCGATCATTTTCGTAATGCAAGAAGAGCGGACGTTGCACCGGCAGGCCTGTTCTTGCCGCTTCCGCGGAGAGCGATTTCAGATAGGGGGCCAGCGCGACATAGATGGATGTCATGCGGGCGAAATGGGAAAGAACCGTTTCATCCTGATCGATCTGGAGATTGTCGCGCGGCCGGTTGCCCTCGTGGGTGCGCATGACCGGCGTGAAGGCGGCCATCTCCGTCCAGCGCATGATGAGTTCCGCTGTGCGGACATTGCCGAACAGGCTGGTGTAACCGCCAATGTCGGAATGGTGATAGGCATTGCCCATGAGGCCGGAGGAGAGCGCGCCGCAGATGACGGTGACAAGGCCGTCGTGACGGGAGAAGTCTACCGACTGGTCGCCGCCCCAGATCAGCGGGCAATGGGCCTGCACACCGGTGAAGCCGGCCCGCATGAAGAACAGTGCTTCACCGGTCTTGCCCCGATTTTCGACGCCCTTCGCGTTGACCTCGGCCCAGAGCGTTGGCCAGGCATTGTGCATCAGCTTGGCATCGACGCCGTTGGACAACGTGATGTCGATCGGCAGATATTCGCCGAAATCGGCCATCCAGCCGGAGAGGCCGAAATCGAGCATGTTTTTGCCGATGATCTCTTCGGCGAACCAGTCGGCGGCGGCCGGATTGGTGAAATCGACTACGCCGCAATCGAACTCGCCGAAATCCACCAGCGCCGTTTTGCCATCGGCGTCGGTTGCGAAATAGCCGGCTTTTTCGGCGACCGGGAAAAGCGGGCCGTCGACGCAGAGATAGGGGTTCACGTAACCGAGGAAACGAATGCCCTGATCGGCAAGCTCCGCAATCTTCTGGCGCAGATGCGGGTAGCGGGTCTCATTCGCCTGCCAGTCCCAGAACAGACGGGCGCCGAAGGATGTCTGGCGCAGACCCACCCAGTCCTCGCACCACAGGCCAGATACCTTCGTTCCGGCCGCCCGGATTTTCTCCAGTCTGGTGAAGGAGTTGACGCCGTCCTTTAACCCTATGATCGCACCGCCATAAATCCATTCCGGCAATTCCGGCTGGCGGCCGAACCGCAGTGAAAGCGCAGACACGATATCGGTGAAATGATCGCCGGCGAAGAATTCGATCTTTTCGGGGGTGGCCCAGATTTCGATCTCGTGGAAATCGCCGTTGCGGAAATCGAAGACCGAATAGGCGCTTGTCTCCACGTGCAGGGCGTATTTGTGCGACGACAGGTAAGTCGGCTGCGGGTAGTTGGTATTGTAATAATCGCCACCCGCCTTGCCGCTGACATCGGACTTGAAAGTGATTTCGGTGGTCTTATCGCGGCCGACCCCGGGCTCGGAGGTCCAGAGCGGGAAGCGCCGGCCGCGCATGTCGAAATAGGACATCTGCTCGCCGCCGCCCCAGACATGCTCGTCCGCCTCCGCGACGATACGCAGCCAGAGGCGATTGATCGTCTCGTCCAGCGCCGTCAGGCTGATCGCGTTGCCATCGAGCGTCAGGCGAAGGCGTGGCGCCTGTCCTGGCGCGGATGAGAGCGTGACGCTGTCGCCACTCACCTCGGCATGGCGCAGGGCCGTTCTCTCGATGACATAGTCTTCGATATCGAAATTGCCACGATACATGTCCATTCGTTCCTTGCCGAAACCGGCGAAGAAGGCCGGTTTATCGGGCGAATGGGAAAGGATTGTGCGGTTGCCGATCGCGAGCGTGAAGCCGTCTTTGGTCGTTTCGAAATGCATGACTTAACCTTTTAGCCCTTGAGACCACCGGCGGTGAGACCCGAGACGACCCGTTCCTGGAAGATAACGATCAGGATCGCGACAGGCACGATGCCGACCACCAGCGCTGCCGAAATGACCGGCCAGGGGAAGGCGAATTCACCCTGATACAGCTGGATGCCGACGGGAAGCGTGCGGAGCGCTGGGTTCGAGTTGAACGAGAGTGCCAGCAGGAACTCATCCCAGGCATTGACGAAGGCAAGGATGCCGGCGGTGAAAACGCCCGGCGCGCAGAGTGGCACGACGACCTTGAACAGCGCGCCGATGCGGGTGCAGCCATCGATCATGGCGGCGTTTTCGAGATCGCGCGGAATGCTTTCGAAGAAAGAGACGAGCATTAGCGTGCAGACCGGAAGAGAAAGGACCGAGTAGGGCAGGATCAGTGCCGTCCAGCTGTTGAGCAGGTTCAGCGCCCGCATGATTTCGAACAGCGGTACCAGCAGCGTCACCAGTGGGAAGGTGGAAACGGCGATGATGAGCGACAGGATCAGCGCCCGGTATTTGAGGTTCAACCGCGCCAAGGCATAAGCGGCCAGCACTGAAATCAGGATGGTGAGCGCGGTGGAAAGCAGTGCCACCATGAAGCTGTTGAACAGGAAGAGGTGCAGCGGCTGGTCGGAAAAGGCCTGCATGTAATTGGCGAGCGTCGGCGCATGCGGAAACCAGGTAATGGGTTTCGCGGTCAATTCCGCTTCGGTCTTCAGCGATGTGAAGAGGATCCAGATCGCGGGGAAGAGGCCGTTCACCAGAAGAATGGAGGCGGCGATGAAACGCAGCGGCTTGCCGGAGAAGAAGGAGGACAGACCGGAGGAGGTGGCAACGGTGCTCATGGGATCAGTCCTTCGTCCTGATAATGCGGAGGTAAACGGCGGTAACGCACATGGAAAGCGCAAACATCATGACAGCAAGCGCAGAACCGTAACCGAGATCGAGGAAGGAGACGGTGTTCTGGTGAATATACATCGCAAGCGTGGTGGTGGATGTGCCGGGACCGCCGCCGGTCATCATGTAAGGAATATCAAAGGTCTGCAGCGCCGTGATCGTGCGGAAGATGAGCGCGACGACGATCGACGGCTTCAAAAGCGGCAGAGTGATTTCGAAGAACTGACGGATTTTGCCGGCGCCATCCACATCAGCCGCTTCATAGAGCGAGCGCGGAATGGTCTGCAGGCCGGCGAGGATCATCAGCGCCATGAACGACGAAGTTTTCCAGATGATCGTCAGGCAGATGGCCGCAAAGGCCCAGTTCGGCGAGTTGAACCAGATGATGCCTTCGAAGCCCAACCGGTTCAGCACGTCATTGACCACGCCATATTCATAATGGAAGAACCACGCGAAGATGAGACCTGCAAAGGATAGCGGCAGCGCCCAGGGAATGAGAAGGGAAAGCCGCATCGGCCACTGCATGGAAAAAGGCAGGTTGGCAAGCAGTGCGAGACCAAGGCCCATGAACAGCGCGCCCGGTACGGTGATCAGCGTGATCAGAACCGTATTCCAGGTCGTTTCCCAGAAAATCGGATCATCGAACATGGCGGTATAATTTTCAAAGCCGATAAATTCCGCCGGCAGCCCTGATGTCAGCGAAAGGCTGAAAAAGGAGGTATAGACGAGCCGCGCCACCGGATAGACGATGATGAGCGACAGCAGGATCGCCGCCGGCGCCAGGAGAAGCACGGCCAGCGACCGGTCGCCGAGGTCGAGCCAGCGCGGCAGCTGCTTTTCGTCCACCCGGACCATGGTTCTTTCCGGCATTGTCACGTCTGCCACTCCCGCAACTGGATTCACGTCGTCGTCTCCCGATCGGACCGGTTCTTATCCGGCCCGTTTATCGCGCCCTTCAGGCGGCTTTATTCCTGTCCGTCGAAACGGCCGGAAAGGGCATGGCAAGCATGCCGCCTTCCGGCCTGAAGTTTAGCGCAGAACGCGCCGCAGACGGCTTTCCATCTGCTTTGCACCATCCTCCGGTGTCATCACGCCGGCAAGAACGCCATTGACGGTGGTGCGGATCGTCTCGCTGACCTCGTTGTAACGCGGGGTAACCGGACGGGCCTTTGCCGTTTCAACGACGGGCAGGGCGTCCGCGAACCACGGGATCGTCTTGGTTACGTCCGCATCCTTGTAGTGGGCGGCATAGGTGGGCAGAAGCGCTGCGTTGATCGCCATGAACTTCGACACATCCTGACCGGAAAGATATTCCACCAGCTTCTTGGCTTCGTCCTGCTGCTTGGAATAGGCCGAAACGCCGAATTCCCAACCGCCGAGGCAGGTCGTCTGCTCGCCGCCCTTGACGGCCGGCAGACGGGCAACGCCGACCTTGTCGTTCACCTGTGATTCCTTGCCCTGGAAATGGGTCCAGGCGTAGGACCAGTTGACGGCGAAGAGAACCTTGCCGGCCTGGAATTCCTTGCGGGTGTCGTCGGTCGCGACTTCCGAAATATTCTTCTTGGAAATGCCTTCGTCGACAAAGCTCTTCCAGAGCTTCAGGGAATCCACCGCTGCCTTGTTGTCGAAATTCAGCTTGCCGTTTTCAACCAGCGACTTGCCCTCGCTCCAATAGGGCAGTAGGAAGGTGCAGACCGCGCCTTCGATCGCCTTGCCCTGGAAGGACAGGCCCTGAAGTTCGGGGTTCTTTTCGCCTTCCATGACCTTCTTGGAGGCTTCCTTCAGCTCGTCCCAGGTGGTCGGCGGCTTGATGCCGTATTTGTCGAGCAGGTCTTTGCGGTAATAGAGGAACATGGAGTCGGCAAACGCCGGCAGCGCCACGATTTTGCCGTCTACGGTATTTGCTTCGGCGTAGGTCGGCAGATAGGCCGACATGTCCTTGCCTGAGAAATCGCTGGTCCAGCCAGCGGTGGCGAACTGCGCGGGACGGATAACGTCGAGCATCAGCACGTCAAGGCTCGAATCCTTGGCCGACATGACGGTATTGAGATATTGCGCCTGCATTTCCGAGGTGTTGCCGCCGGTCTCGATGACCACTTTCACGCCGGGCGTCTTCGCTTCATATTGATCGAGCGCCTTGCGCCAGACATCCGGCTGATGCTGGCTGGAAACGAAGATTTTCAGTTCGGCATCGGCAAAGGCCTGTCCCGAAAAGGCGAGCATGGTTGCGCAAAGCGCGGCACCCATGAGGGCTTTGCCGCTGGTGGTTTTAAATGTCATGTGTTCCTCCCATTATTAAACCTGTTGGCCGCAGCGTCTCTTCGCCCGGCAATCAGTGGATCGAGCGTTCCGTCGCGGCGTCGAAAAGATGAACCTTGGACGGATCGACGCCGATCTTCAGTTCCTCATTCGGAGCAGGCCGCAGATGCGGCGGCATACGTGCGGTCAGCGCCGCATCGCCGAGGCTGAAATGGACGAGCGTGTCCGAGCCGAGCGGTTCCACCACCTGCACCTTGACCGCAAGCTGCGTGTCAAAGCCCTCGACGGGGCCGAAATGTTCCGGGCGAATGCCGACGATGACTTCACGCCCGTCGAGGCCTGTTTCGCGGGATGGCCGGATGGCGGTCATCGGCAGGGAATTGCCGTCGGAGAATGCCAACCGGTCGCCGCTCACCTTTGCGCGGGCGAAGTTCATCGCCGGAGCCCCAACGAAACCGCCGACGAACACGCTTTCAGGCCGGTTATAGACCTCGTCAGGTGTACCGACCTGCTCGATATCGCCGCCGCGCAGGATGACGATGCGGTCTGCCAGCGTCATGGCCTCCACTTGGTCGTGGGTGACGTAGATGATGGTGGTGCCGAGCTGCTGGTGCAGACGCTTGATTTCCGTGCGCACCTGTCCGCGCAGTTTGGCGTCGAGGTTGGAAAGCGGCTCGTCGAACAGGAAGACCTGCGGGCGGCGCACGATGGCGCGGCCCATGGCCACACGCTGGCGCTGGCCGCCGGAGAGCTGGCCGGGCCGCCGGTCGAGAAGGTGCTCGATGCCCAGCATCTTCGCGGCCTCATCGATGCTGGCATTGGCCTGCGATGCGCTGACACCGCGCACTTTCAGGCTGAAACCCATGTTTTCACGCACCGTCTTGTGCGGATAAAGCGCATAGTCCTGAAACACCATGGCAATGTCGCGCTCACGCGGCGGCAGCTTGTTGACAACGCGGTCACCGATCTTCACTTCGCCGCCGGTAATGCTCTCCAGCCCCGCGACCATGCGCAGCGTCGTGGATTTGCCGCAGCCGGAAGGGCCGACGAAGACGACGAATTCGCCATCGTTGATTTCAAGGTCGATGCCCTTGACGATGCGAAGCGCACCGTAACTCTTGTCCAGCTTGCGCAGGCTGACCGAAGCCATATTTTCCTCCTCACGACCGGCGCGTCCAGAATTCGAATGGACGCCATTGCCGGTATCAACCTTCAAGTTCCACGCATCGCATCGTCGAAAATCGATCCCGATTGTCTGGCGATATCGTGGGATGGCGAAACGCCTGTCTCCCTGAGGTCGTGATATTACCTTTCATAAAAAGGAAATCAATAGTGTATCAATTTTATTTCTGACAGAAATCAAAAACTATTAACCCATTGATTAAAAGAAATATAACTACAAAATCAGCTCGACGGCAGGCTGCTGCTTGCTTGCCTCACGTCAAATTCTTTCATCTATGTGGAGCACGCGAAATTTGCGCAGTCTCAACGTATGCGTGAAACGTATCGTGCGACGGTATGGTCGAACCAGGTCCATGAAACTTCGGCCACGGCGCCATCCTGCGCTTGGCTAAGACGCAACACGCGCGGCACCAGTGCGCCTGATTTCTGACCGAAGACCTCGGGCGTCCATTCCGGTACTTCACCGAGATCGATGCGATCTTCCGCCTTCGATATCCAGAGATTGAGGCGGGTGCGGTAATAGAGATAGAGGGATTCCGACATGTTTTCGATGGTGATCGTGTCGACGTAAGAACCATCAAGCCAGATTTCCTCGATGGCTGCCGGTTTGCCGGCGATGCGTCGCAGACGGCGTATCCTGTGCCCTTCTGTCGAGGTGCCGAAGGCGGGCAGATCGGCGGGCTTGGCAAGGCGGGCCACATCCAGAACCTCCGCCGTCGGCAGGCCGCCGCCTTCGATCAGTTCAAGCCGGAAGAAAGCGTAGACGCTTTGCGGGTCGCTGACGGCGCGGATGTAGTTGCCGGAGCCCTGCACGCGCTCGAGAAGGCCGCGCTCCTGCAATTCGGCAAGCGACTTGCGCAGCGTGCCGACGGCGATGCCCAGATCAGCCGCCATGTCGCGCTCCGGCGCCAGCTTTTCGCCATCGATCAGCCGGCCCGCCGCCACCTCTCGCACCAGCATTTCAGCGATCTGCATATACATGGGCAGGCTGCCGCCAGTGTGTTTCATATACCGTTTCCTCCCCCGAAACAAAAATTGATACATCATTGATTTACATATTTCTTGATGTTATGCAAGAAAAACGAGAGCGGCCCTGAGGAGGAATTGCATGACCGTCGTACCCGTTACATCCGCTGATCTCGATGCTGCCGAGGTCTCCTGGTTTTCCGCTTTGTGTTCCGATGACTACGCCTATCTTGGCGTGCCTGACGGTAGCTTGCGTTCCAGTTTCGAGCATTGTTCCGATATCGTTAAAAAGGCGGAGGAACTCGGTTTTCGCAATATCCTCTGCCCCTCATCCTATCAGGTGGGGCAGGATACGCTAAGCTTCGTCGCCGGCTGTGCGCCGATCAGCGACCGCATCAATTTTCTTGCTGCTATCCGTTGTGGCGAAATGCAGCCGATCATGCTGGCCCGTACGGTGGCGACGCTCGACCATATGTTGAAGGGCCGCCTGACGCTCAACGTCATCAGCTCCGATTTCCCCGGCGAAGTGGCTGATAGCGCCTTTCGCTACAAGCGCAGCCACGAGGTCGTTGAGATTCTGCGCCAAGCCTGGACGCGTGACACCATCGACCATGACGGCGAAATCTACCAGTTCAAGGGCGTCTCCACCGAGCCGGCACGGCCCTACCAGCAAAATGGCGGACCGCTCCTTTATTTCGGTGGCTACTCGCCGGATGCGCTGGAACTCTGCGGCGCGCAGTGTGACGTCTATCTAATGTGGCCTGAGACGAAGGACCAGCTGGCGGACCGCATGCGCGCCGCCAACGAGCGCGCCGCCGCCCATGGCCGCACGCTGGATTATGGCCTGCGTGTCCATATGGTGGTGCGCGATACCGAACAGGAAGCCCGTGAATATGCCGAGCATCTTGTCTCGAAGCTCGATGACGAGTACGGCCAGCTTATCCGCAACCGCGCCCATGACAGCGGTTCGCTCGGCGTCTCGCATCAAGCGCGCGCCCGTGAACTCGCCGACAAGTTCGGTTATGTCGAGCCCAATCTATGGACCGGCATCGGCCGGGCGCGTTCGGGCTGCGGTGCGGCGCTGGTCGGTTCCACCGACAAGGTGCTTTCGGCGCTGGAGGAATACCAGAAGATGGGCATTCGCGCCTTCATCCTGTCCGGTTATCCGCATCTCGATGAAGCGGAGCACTTCGGCACCAAGGTTCTGCCGCAGATGAAAACCTGCTCTCTGCCGCATGCTTACGGCCGGGTGCCTTCTGAAACGCCAGCGACGCCGCTCGGCAACGGGGAACGCCACTGATGGAACGTATCGCTCTTTCTGACAAACTCGAACTCAGCCGCATCGTTTACGGCATGTGGCGCATCGGTGACGACGCCGACACGTCACCAGCCCATGTTCAGGCAAAGATCGAGGCTTGCCTCGCGCAGGGCATCACCACCATGGATCAGGCCGATATCTACGGCGGATACACGGCGGAGGCCATTCTTGGCGCCGGCCTGAAGGCTGCGCCGGGACTGCGCGACAGAATAGAAATCGTCACGAAATGCGGCATCGTCGCGCCGGCCGGCCGCCACGCCGCCGCCCGTGTCAAACATTACGATACGACGGCCGGCCACATCAATGCTTCGGTCGAAGCCTCGCTACGTGACATGGGAACCGATCACGTCGATCTGCTCCTCATTCACCGCCCTGACCCGCTGATCGATGCGGAGGAAACCGGTAAGGCGCTCGATGCGCTGGTGGCTTCCGGCAAGGTCAAGGCAGTGGGCGTCTCAAACTTCCGCCCGTGGGACTTTTCGCTGCTGCAATCGGCCATGAGCAACCGGCTCGTGACCAACCAGATCGAAATGAGCCTTCTTGCCACCGATACCTTCACCAATGGCGATCTGGCTTACCTGCAGGAAAAGCGGGTTTCGCCCATGGCATGGTCGCCGCTCGGGGGCGGTTCGCTGTTCTCCGGCGCGCATGGGGGCACCATGGCTGCCTTGCAGCGTATCGGCAAGGAACATGGCGTCGATGCGACGGCTGTCGCGATCGCCTGGCTGCTACGCCATCCGGCAAAGATCGTGCCGGTTCTCGGAACCAACAATCTCGAACGCATCAGAACGGCGGCCGATGCGCTCCGCGTGACGATGGACCGCCAGACATGGTTTGAACTCTACACCCTTGCGATTGGAAAAGAGGTGGCGTGATGACAGCGGCAGAGGCAATCAAGATGCCCAATGAGCATGTATTCGTTCCCGGCGGCGAAAACAGCCGCAGTTTCCGCAATGCGCTCGGCGCTTTCACGACAGGCGTCACGGTGGTAACCGCCACCACGCCGGAAGGTCCGATTGGCATGACGGTCAATAGCTTTGCGTCGGTATCGCTCGATCCGCCGCTGGTTCTGTGGTCGCCGGCCAAAAGCTCGTCGCGTTATGAGGCCTTCAACGGCGCCACGCATTTCGCGATCCACGTACTGAGTGCCGATCAGGATGTGCTGAGCGCCCGGTTCACTCGTAATGGCCGTGCTTTCGACGATCTGGATTGGGAGCTGAACGACGAGGGCGTGCCGGTCATTCCCGGAACGCTCGCTCGTTTCGAATGCCGCCAGGCGGCAGCCCATGATGCGGGCGATCACACGATCATCGTCGGAGAAGTTCTGCGCGCAGCCCATCGTGACGGGGACCCTCTATGCTTTTCAGGCGGAGCCTTTGGCCGGTTTTCGCGGCAATAAAAGAGCCTGGCTGGATTTTCATAGTCTCTGACGAGGCTCTGTTATTGCAGCCGTAGTGCCGCGGCGGGTTTCGAGGCGCTGGAGCGCCTCGAAAATCTGCGTTAAGCGGCAACGGATTCCGGTTCGCCGGGCCCTTCCGGCTTTTGCGGTTCGGTGTTTTTTTCCGCCCTTCTCCGGCGGGAAAACACCCCGGTGAGGAATTGGCCGAACCGGTCCATTTCCACGAAGATGACGGGCGTGATGAACAGCGTCAGCAATTGCGACACGATGAGGCCGCCGACCACGGCGATGCCGAGCGGCTGGCGCAGTTCCGAACTCGCGCCCGAGCCGAGTGCGATGGGAAGCGCCCCAAGCAGCGCGCAGAAGGTCGTCATCATGATCGGCCGGAACCGGCGCACGCAGGCCTCGTGAATGGCGGTTGCTGGTCGTTCCGCTTTTTCGCGTATCAACTCCACCGCAACATCGATCATCATGATCGCATTTTTCTTGACGATGCCGATCAGCATCAAAAGGCCGATCAGCGCGATGATCGAAAAATCCATGCCCATCACCTTCAGCGCCACCAGCGCGCCGAAGGCGGCGGCCGGCAGTCCGGAGAGGATGGTCAGCGGGTGGATGAAACTCTCGTAAAGCACGCCGAGAACCACATAGATGGTCAGAACCGCTGCCAGAATAAGGATGCCGGTATTGCCCTGGCTCTGCTGGAAGATCGCCGCCGTGCCGCCATAGCTGGTGAAGACATCCTGTGGCAGACCTATCGTGCTCTTGATCTGGTCTATCCGGCTCGTGGCATCGGACAGCGCCACCCCATCCGGCAGGTTGAAGGAGATGGTGGTGGAGACGAGCTGGCCCGTCTGGTTGATGGTAACAGGCGCCTGCGTGCGGGTAAGGGTGGCGAAGTTGGAAAGCGGAACCAGAACCCCGGATTTTGCCGAAAGAATGTTGATATCGCTGAGGAAATCGTCATTCCAGGGTTTGGAACTGTCGAATTCCACAATCACGTCGTAGCTATCGCCAGTAGACTGGATTTGCGCCGCCGTATAACCGCCGAAAGACATTTCCAGCGTCTTGCGCAATTGGTCATTGGTAATGCCGAAGGCGGCGGCCTTTTCCGGATCAACGGAGATCGTGGCGGCGATCGCACCGTTCTGGGCGTCGGAAGTGACGGAGGTGAAGGTGTGGTCGCGACGCATCGCGTCCATCAGCTTATTCGACCATTCATTGGTCGTGTCGGCATTCAGACCCTGAACGACGAGCTGGTATTGGCTGGCGGAGCTGCGCCCGCCAAAGCGCAGGCTCTGCTGCGGATTGATATAGGTGCGGATGCCCGCCACTTTCGATGTGGCCTGACCCAGTTCCGCCAGCACCTGGCTGAGCGGCGCCCGCTCTTCCTTGGGCTTCAGTTCCACGAACATCGAGCCGTTGTTCAACGGATTGCGGGAATTGCCGCCGACGATAGAGGTGACGTGCACGACGGCTGGATTCTTGCGGATCTGATCGGCGACCTGCGCCTGGAGATCGCGCATCGCCGTATAGGAAATATCCTCACGCGCCCGTGTCGAAACCGAAAGACGTCCGATATCTTCCTGTGGAAAGAAGCTGGAGGGCAGGGTTTCGAAGAGATAGAGCGACGCCGCGACCGAAGCGAGAAACGATGCCAAAACGATGCGACGGTGAGAGAGGCACCAGCCGACGGCGCGGCCATAGGCGCGCAGCGTGCGTTCGAAACCCGCATCGAACCAGCGGATGATCGCAGGTGGTCTGGAGGAGTGGCCGGAGAGGCGCGAAGCGAGCATCGGCGTCACTGTCAGCGAGACCAGCGCCGAGGCCATGATAGCCAGCGTGACGACCATGCCGAACTCGTTGAAGAGCCTGCCGATAACGCCGCCCATCAACAGAATGGGAATGAAGACGGCCACCAGCGAGATTGACATGGACAGAATGGTGCCGCTGACTTCCGCCGCGCCCTGCAAGGCCGCCTCGCGCATGGGCAGGCCTTCTTCATGCAGGCGCAGGATGTTTTCCAGCATGACGATGGCGTCATCCACCACCAGCCCCACCGATAGCGTCAGCCCGAGCAGCGAGATGTTGTCGATGCTGTAGCCCAGAACATACATCATGCCGAAGGCGGTGATGAGAGACAGGGGTACTGCAAGACCGGGAATGATGGTCGCCGTCAGGTGCCCGGTGAAGAGATAGATGACCGCAACCACCAGCCCGATGGTGAGAAACAGGGTGAACTGAACGTCTGAGATCGCATCCTTGATGGCGGTCGAGGCGTCATTCATGACGTTGATGTTGACGGAGGGCGGCAATTGCTGGTGAAGCGCCGGCAGCTTCGCCTTGATGGCGTCCACGATGTCGACGGTATTGGCGTCCGGCTGACGCTGCACGGCGAGAACGATGGCCTGTTCGCCATCGAACCAGCTGCCGGCATTGGTGTTGTCGATGCTGTCGGTGACATTGGCGATATCGCCGAGATGGATCGGCGCGCCATTATTCGTCGAGACGACCAGCGAGCGGAAGGCGGCCGCATTGGTGCGCTGGGTATCGGCCTCGATCGTCAGGCGCTGATTGTCGGTCTGCAAGGCGCCAACAGGCACCTGATTATTCGCCTGGGCGATGGCCGTGGTGACGGTGTCGACGCCAAGCCCTCTTGCCTGAAGCTGGGCCGGATCAAGGCCGATGCGCACGGCATAGGTTTGTGCACCATAGATGCTCACCTGCGCGACGCCTGAAATTGTGGAGAGAAGCGGTGAGATGATGTTTTCGGCGATCTCATCCACCTTGCTGGTCGGCATTTCCTTGCTGTTGACGGCGAGCAGCAGCACCGGCGCATCGGCCGGGTTGGTCTTGCGATAGCTCGGGGTCGTCGTCATGTTGCTTGGCAATTGCCGCTGCGCGCGGGAAATTGCGGCCTGCACATCGGCCGCCGCGGCGTCGATATCGCGGTTGAGATCGAACTGCAGCACGATCGAGCTGTTGCCGAGCGTGTTGGTGGCGCTGATTTCGCTAACGCCGGGAATGGTCTCGAACTGCTTGACCAGCGGCGTGGTGACCGATGTGGCCATGGTTTGCGGCGAAGCGCCTGACAGCGACGAGGAAACGTTGATCGTCGGAAAATCCACCTTCGGCAGGGCGGCGACGGGCAGCAGGCGGAAGCCGGCAAGCCCGGCGAGAACAAGGCCGATGGCGAGAAGTGTGGTGGCGACGGGGCGGTTGATGCAGAAATTAGGAATCATTGGCCGCCAACCTGTACCTGCGGAATATTGGCGGCCAGATTGCCGGCTGCGCCGCCCTTGTCAGAAAATTGCTCGACTACAAACTGGCCGTCGGCAAGTTCGGATTGACCCTCGATAATCACATGCTCGCCGCCATTGAGGCCGCTTGCGATGGCGGTAAGATCGCCGTTCGAGCGGGCAACTTCCACCGGCGTCATGTGGGCATGATGCTCACTATCGACGGTATAGACGAAATTGCCCTTTGGCCCCGGCCGCACGGCAACTGTCGGCACCACGATCATTTCATCCCCCGAGACGAAATGGGCCGTGACGTTTACCGACTGGCCGGGCCATAAAAGACCGCGATCGTTCTTGAACTCCGCCTTGGCGAGCACCGTGCCGGAGGTCTGGTCCACCGTATTGTCGTAGAACCGCAGTACGCCGCTCATCGGTTCGCCTCCCGTCGCCGCGGGGTCGACATCGACTGCGGTATCCTTTGCCACGCCTTCACGAAGTTGCGGCAGGTAGCGCTGTGAAAGCCGGAAACTGACCGAGATCGGGTCATATTTGGTGATCGTCACGATGTTGACGCCCGCACTGAGATAGGCGCCGGGGCTGACCGTGATGTCGCCGAGCCGCCCATCGAACGGGGCGCGGATTTCCATATGTTCGAGCGCCACCTCATCGGATGCGAGCGTTGCCTTGTCGGCGTCGGTCTTGGCACTGGCGCTGTCGCGCGCTGCCCGTGCCTGATCCAGTACCTGTTGCGATTCAGCACTTTGCTTGACCAGATTAGCGGCGCGCTGGAAGGCGGCCTCGGTCTGTTCCAGCGTTGCCTGATCGGCGGCGATATTGGCCTTGTCCTTGTCGACGGCGGCCCGTGCGATGCGATCATCCAATTTGAGGATCAGGTCGCCCGCCTTGATATGCTGGCCGTCCTTCGCGCTGATCTCCGTGACGAGACCAGCCTGAAGCGGCGCGATATTGGTGATATCGGCCGCAACCGCCCAGCCCGTCGCCTTTGCATCCATCGGCAACGTCGCTTTGCCGACGGCGATGGTGCTGACCGTGGGTGGTCCACCGTTACGCCGTCCGCCGCCCTGCCTTTGTCCCTGCTGCCGGGCCGGTTGGCCGTTCTGGGAGGACTGCGCCGCCGTTTCGGCGTCGACCTTGGGAGATACGCTGGCAAATTGCTTGAGATAGGGAATTTGATCGAGCGGCAGGCGATCCTTGAAATACCAGGCACCGGCGGCTGCGATGGCAAGAACGCTGAGAGCGGTCCAGAAACGTTTCATCTGACGATTCCGCGTAATGAGAGCGATACATGTTTCCCGAACATGTGCGGCAAGCCTTGGGAGCAGCTTTCCCCCACAAGACACCTAATGCGTTGCGAAATCACCTTAAACTTTTGTAATGGCGGTGATGATGACCGTCGCCATATCCCCTGTCTTTCAAGGGCGGACGGCTTCGGTTCCTGCCCCAAGGCAATGTTTGATCACCTTCCGGTTCACCACTGGTTCCGGCCAAGGAAAAAGCCGCCTCGTTTCCGGGGCGGCTTTGGGATGAACGGCGAAACGCCGCCGTTTAAAAGGCGCGGATGGCGTTGCGGGTCGCAAGAACGTCCTCGGCGACATTGCCCGTCGTTGCCGGTACGGAGCCGACGAGATCCAGGAACTTGTAAAGTTCAGTGGCCTGCGAGTTGGTGACATAGATGATGTCGCGATCCTGCATCGGGAACGTCGTGGCGGCGAAGAATGTCGATGGATCGCGCAGATTGGCGCGGAAGATGACCGGCACGTCCTGTCCGGGGAACTTCGACGTATTGATGCCGAGCTTCACGAGAAGATCGCGCTTGACGATACGATAGACATAGACCTGAGCCGGGTCAGCGCGGGAATCGAGCAGTCCGCCCGCTTTGCCGAGTGCATCCGACAGCTTGAGATCGGCATCCTCGAACTCGAAACGCCCGTTGAGACCAGAAGCACCGAAGGCAAGGTAGGTGCGGCGTTCACGCTCCACCATGATCGTGTCGCCCGGAACTACATAGATGTTCTCGGACGGCGTGCTGACGAGGTGGTTGTAATTGACGCGGGCGGTCTTGCCGCGGCGGATCAGCGTGACATAGGATTCGATATTCGGAGCGCTGAGGCCCTTTGCGTAGGAAATGACGTCGAGAACCCGATCGCCCGCTTCCGAAAGCTGAACCTTCGTCGGCTCCTTGACGTCGCCCAACACGGAGGCCTGTGCGGAGCGGCTGGAAATCTTGGTGATGAGAACCTGCGGCTCGATGGCGCGGTTGGCGAGCCGTTCTTCGATTTCGCTCTGCACATCTTCGACGTTGCGACCGGTGGCGCGAATCTTGCCCGCATAGGGAACGCTGATATTGCCTTCCCGGTCCACGGTCTGGTTCGGCAGGCTGATGAAGTTGCCGGGACGGCTGCCGGCGTCGTTTGGAATGAAGAGGCCGCCGGCCTGGCTTTCAAAAATTGCAACCTGCACCACGTCACCGACGCCCATCGGCAGGGCCGGAACGCCGCCCTTGCCGCCGCCGAAACTGCCGAGCAGGGTAGTTGTTGTGGTGTCGCCGACGTAATTGAGGACGGCGCTGTTGATGTCGAGCAGCGCGTAGTCGACACCGGCGGTTTTCTGCTTGTCCTTGGAGGCGAATTTCACCGAAGCGTTAGATTCGATCGAGGCTGCATCGGGCCCGGAGGCTGCGGTAACCGTGCAACCCGCCAGTGCTGCAGAGGCAAGCATAATCGAAACATTCAATAAACGCATTTGGTCCTCGAAATGAATGCCGTCCGAAAAGCAGAAATAATTCGGACATCGTATAAGTTTTTAAAAATAAGCACTTCATAAATGACACCGGTAAAGGAAATCCAAACCGGCATTACATCCGTTCAGCGGAATCGCATCCCGGGATGTTTACGTCCTCTGTCAGGCATATGCCCAATTTCAGACGATGCTTCAAGTTCATCATCGTTCAACTGCGCCGAAAAATTCCGGGCGAGGCGCGATGGTCGAACCCCAGACGGTGTCAGTATTGTTGCGCTTCAATATTCAGTTGGACGCCATCATCTCTTCGATTGCTGCATCGCGCTAGTGCAGTTTTGTCACGCCTGCGCGGTTTCTTTCGTTATTGAATTTCGTGAAGCCCAATCATTTATTTTATGGATGTTTTTATGCATCCGTCATGCCCGTTCAGCCAGCGCGAAATTCACGGTATCCGCGAATTCCCGCAGGAAACGTTCGCGGGAGAAGCGGGCGGCGTTGTTGATGCAGGCGTTCTTGTCGAAGCGGTCGGAATTGTCGACGAACTCCTGTACGGCGGCGCAGATCGCCTCCGGTGTCTGCTCCCCGAAATAAAGGCCGGTGGGATGGTTGGAGGAGCCGAGCGGGACGACGGTTTCCAATACGCCGCCCTTGCCGTAGGCGATGACCGGTGTACCGAGCGCCTGGGATTCGACGGGCACGATGCCGAAGTCGTCTTCTGCCGCAAAGACGAAGGCCTGGGCCTCGGCCATATATTTGTGAAGCTCTTCATTGCCCACGAAACCGAGGACTTCGACATTCGGCGCGGCGATTTCGCGGATGCGTTTCATGTCCGGACCGTCGCCGATGACGACCAGCCGTTTGTCCGGCATCGTTGAAAAAGCCTCCACGATAAGGTGTACTTTTTTGTAGGGTACCAGCCGCGACGCCGTGACGAAATAGTCACCTTTAAGGTCGGACGGGGAGAGATGGGACGTGTCCACCGGCGGATATATCACGGTGGAATCGCGGCCATAACACTTGCGCACCCGGTTGCGGATGAATTTGGAATTGACCGTCATCAAGTCGACGCCGTTGGCGGTGCGAATGTCCCACATGCGGATATAGTGAAGAACAGCGCGCGCGATCCACGAGGTGAAGCCGCGCGTCAGTCTGGTCTCCTTGAGATACTGGTGCTGGAGGTCCCAGGCGTAGCGTATCGGGCTATGGATATAAGAGACGTGAAACTGGCCCGGGCCGGTGATGACGCCCTTGGCGACCGCATAACTCGAGGAAATAACGAGGTCGTAGCCGCTGAGATCGAACTGTTCGATGGCGAGCGGCATCAGCGGCAGGTAGGAGCGGTATTTTTTCCGGGCGAAAGGCAGCTTCTGGATGAAGGAGGTGTTGACGGGACGGCCGCCGAGAAAGCCGCGATCGCGCTCGCTCATGAAGTCGACAAGGCAGTAAAGATCCGCGTGAGGATAAATTTCAAGAAGGTTGTGAAGCACCTTTTCGGCCCCGCCTCTGTCGGTGAGCCAGTCATGCACGATTGCCGTCTTCATGATTTCCTCAATAATTTCAACGTAATAAAAATTAGTTTTCCGCCATGGAATAAAGTTTGGCGGTATAAAGTATCAGGTCTTTCTGCAGCCCTTGAAAACACGGCTGACGGCGTCAAATAGCGTAACGATTAATAAAAATGCGCGGGTATGTCTGTGGTGGCGTAGCGTTAGTCCGCTCTTTAATAGCACTTTGTTCGCAAATGCGAAATATCCAACCTTGTTAATTCCCTTTCTTCCTTTGCAGTCAAGCACCGGTCGTCATTCCCTCTCTTCCAGCCGGAAAAGATGGATATCACGGCGCACCGTTTTTTTGGCGAAACTCCTGTTTTTTCACTGCCTTAAACGATGCCGCCACCTTTCGCAAAGACCTGTCTTGGGTTTCGCCGATCATGGAAACCGATCATCGGGCCGCATTGTCATTGACAAGGCGTCTTATCGAGATATTCTGTTATAAAGATGCATATAACATAATAATGGAACACATAAGAGCTGGGAGCTTGACCATGAGACGTAAACTTGCATTTCTCGCCACCGCCGCTTTGCTGCTTGCGCCGGGTGTAATGATGGCTGCGGAGAAGGGCGGCGTCATCAATGTCGCCACGATCGGCGAGCCGCCGACCCTCGACCCCATGGCGTCTACCGCCGATCTGGTCGGCATCGTCACGCAGCATATTTTCGAAACGCTCTATACCTTCGACAAGGGTTGGAAGGTGACGCCGCTTCTGGCGGAAAGCTTGCCCGAGATCAGTGCGGACGGCAAAACCTACACGATCAAGCTCAGGCAGGGCATCAAGTTCCATGACGGCAGCGACATGACGTCTGAAGATGTCGTCGCCTCGCTCGGCCGCTGGATGAAGATCGCCTCGCGCGGCAAGCAGGCAGCCGGCTTTATCGACAATATCTCCGCGCCGGATGCCGGAACGGTGACGATCGCTCTCAAGCAACCCTATGCGCCGCTCGTCTCACTGCTCGCCTTCAATAATTCGGCGGCGATCATCCTGCCGTCTGAAAAGCAGGCGGAGCCGATGGCCGAATTCATCGGCACCGGTCCCTATATGCTGAAGGAGCGCAAGGCCGACCAATATATCCAGCTCGTGCGCTTCGATGGCTACAAGTCCCGCGATGGCGAAAGCGACGGTTATGGCGGCGCACGCCATCAGTATCTCGATGAAATCCGCTTCGTTCCGGTGCCCGATCCGAATACCCGCGTCGAGGCCGCCGTTTCCGGCCAGTATGATTACGTCGATTCCATTCCGGTGGAATCCTTCGACAAGGTGAAGTCGTCGTCGGCCTCGCAGCCGCTGATGCTGAAGCCTTTCGGTTATCCCGTCTTCGTCTTCAACACGAAGGAGGGGCTGTCTTCCAAGCTTGAAGTCCGCAAGGCGGTGACCGAAGCGCTGAACATGGAAGACATGCTGGCGGCCGCTTTCGGCAGCACGGATTTCTACGCGCTCGACGGTGCCTATTATCCCGATAATTTCTCCTGGCATTCCGAAGAAGGCGTCGAGGGCAATTACAACGTCGGCAATCCGGAAGCCGCCGCCGAGAAACTCAAAGCCGCCGGTTACAACGGCGAACCTCTCCGCATCCTCACCAGCCGCCAGTATGAGTTCCATTACAAGATGGCGCAGGTCGCGGCGGAATATCTGAAGCTTGCCGGTTTCAAGGTGGATATGCAGGTGGTGGACTGGGCGACGCTGACGCAGCGCCGCGCCGACCCGAAACTCTGGGATATATACATCACTCACAGCCCCTTCCTGCCGGAACCGGCGCTGATCGGCGCGCTCTCCACCGGCTCGCCGGGCTGGTGGGATACGCCGGCGCGCAAAGCCGCGGTTGACGCCTTCACTTCGGAAGCCGATCCCGACAAGCGTATCGCGCTCTGGGCCAATGTGCAGAAGACGATCTATGCTGAGCTGCCGCTCATCAAGATAGGCGACTTCAATGCCGTGGCGGCCAAGTCCAACAAGCTGGAAGGCGTCGATCCGGCTCCATGGCCCTACTTCTGGAATGCTTCGGTTACGAAATAAGGCCTGTTCGGCAATCGGGTGCCGGGTATTGCATCCGGCACTCTGTCGCCACGGATCTAGGGTCCTTGCCGCTCCCCTCATTCCTGTGACGAGCACAGGAATGAGGGTGGAGTATAAGGCGGACGTGAGAAGAGAACGCTCGATTTTACTACCGTGAGTGCCGGAATTGCTGGCGCTCATCGACACCATTCAACCGTCGCCTGATAGCGGCAATCACGCGCCTTGGAGCCTTCATACGTGATACGGTATATTTTCCAGAGACTTGTGGGAATGATCGTGGTGATGTTCCTCGTCGTCACCATCGTCTTCGTCATCTTGCGCGTCACGCCCGGAGATCCAGCCGCCGTGATGCTGGGGCCGGACGCCTCGGCGCAGGATATTGCCGAGCTTCGCACCCGGCTCGGTCTCGACCAGTCGCTCGGCGTGCAATATGTCTATTATATCGGCCAGTTGCTGAAGGGCGACCTCGGCCAGTCGATCTTCCTCAACATGCCGGTCGGTTCGGCACTTCTGGACCGGGCAGAACCGACGTTTTTCCTGACGATTTTTTCGCTGCTGATTGCCAGTGTCATCGCGCTCCCCATCGGTATCTATGCTGCTTACCGGCGCGGTTCCTTCGTGGACCAGGCCGCGACCACCATCGCAATGTTGGCGGCAAGCATTCCGAGCTTCTGGCTTGGCCTGATCCTCATGCAGGTCTTCGCCGTGCGGCTCGATATGTTTCCGGTATCGGGTTATGGCGGACCGGGCGCGAGCTTCCTCGAGCGCATGTATCACCTGACCCTTCCGGCAATAGCGCTCGGCCTCGTTTCCTCCGCCCTCATCCTTCGCTTCACCCGCGCCTCGATGCTGGATGTTCTCGGCGACGATTATGTCCGCACCGCGCGCGCCAAGGGCGTCAAGGAACGCCGGGTGGTGCTGAAACATGCTTTGAAGAATGCGCTCATCCCCATCCTCACCGTGCTTGGCCTCACCGCCGCCGTGCTGATTTCCGGCGCTGTCGTCACGGAGACCGTCTTCGGCCTGCCGGGCGTCGGCAATCTTGTCGTCTCCGCCGTGCTCCGGCGCGACTATCCGGTCATTCAGGGGGCACTTCTCGTCATCGCCGGGCTTTACGTGCTCATCAATTTTGCCATCGACATGCTCTATTTGCTGGTCGATCCGAGGGTTCGTTACTGATGGCCGATATTGTTTCCACCGCCCCCCCGGCACGCAACCCCACCATCCTGTTCCTTCGGCGTCTCCTGAAGCGCAAGACGGTCGCCGCCGGTCTCATCGTGCTACTCGTCTTCGTGCTGTTTGCGGTTCTCGCACCGATGATTGCGCCCTATTCACCGTCGAAACTATCGATTGTGAACCGCCTGAAGCCGCCGAGCGAGCTTTACTGGTTCGGCACCGACGAGTTCGGCCGCGACGTCTTCTCGCGCACCATCTATGCCGGAAGACTGTCGCTTCTGGTCGGTGCCGCCGTGGTGGCGCTTTCGGCGCTGATCGGCATCACGCTTGGTTTGCTCGCCGGTTTCTTCCAAAAGCTGGATACGCCAATTGCGCGGCTGATCGATGCGATGATGGCCTTTCCGGATATTCTGCTGGCGATTGCGCTGGTGGCGGCGCTCGGCCCGTCGCTGACGACTGTCATCATCGCGCTTGCCGTCGTTTATTCGCCGCGCCTTGCCCGCATCGTGCGTGCCTCGACGCTGGTCATCCGCGAATTGCCCTATGTGGAGGCGGCGAAGGCACTCGGCATTTCCACCTTCCACATCATGACGCGGCATGTGCTGCGCAATCTGGTTTCGCCGATCCTCGTGCAATGCACCTTCCTTTTCGCCAGCGCCATGCTGGCGGAGGCCGGGCTTTCATTTCTGGGGCTTGGTGTCAGTCCGGAAATTCCCACCTGGGGAACCATGATCTCCGCTGGCCGCCAATATATCGGCCAGGCCGACTGGATGACCTATTTCCCCGGCTTTGCCATCATTCTTTCCGTGCTGTCGCTGCAAATGGTTGGCGACGGGCTGCGGGACATGCTCGACCCAAGACTGCGAAGGGATCTGTAATATGTCGTCCGGCGAACAGGCGAAAGCGCCTCTTCAAGCTCCCATTCTTCTCACCAATGTCAAACCCGTCGGTTTCGGAAAGGGTACATCACAGGCTTCGACCGATATTCTGATTTGCGGCGATGGCAAGATCGCCGCGGTCGGGTCTGCCATCCAAGCGCCCGTTGATGCGCGGCGCATCGATGCCAAGGGCGCCTTCATCTCTCCCGGCTGGGTGGATCTGCATGTGCATATCTGGCACGGCGGTACCGATATCTCCATCCGCCCCTCCGAATGCGGGGCCGAGCGCGGCGTGACCACGCTGGTGGATGCCGGTTCGGCGGGCGAGGCGAATTTCCACGGTTTCCGGGAATATATTATCGAGCCCTCGAAGGAGCGCATCAAGGCCTTCCTCAACCTCGGTTCCATCGGTCTCGTCGCCTGTAACCGCGTGCCGGAACTGCGCGACATCAAGGATATCGACCTTGACCGCATCCTCGAAGTTTATGCCGAAAACAGCGAGCATATTGTCGGCCTGAAGGTGCGGGCGAGCCATGTCATTACCGGTTCCTGGGGTGTGACGCCGGTCAAACTCGGCAAGAAGATCGCCAAGATCCTGAAAGTGCCGATGATGGTGCATGTGGGCGAACCGCCGGCACTTTACGACGAGGTGCTGGAAATTCTCGGCCCCGGCGATGTCGTGACCCATTGTTTCAACGGCAAATCGGGTTCCAGCATCATGGAAGACGAGGACCTGTTCAACCTCGCAGAACGCTGCGCAGGCGAAGGCATTCGGCTTGATATCGGCCATGGTGGCGCGTCTTTCTCCTTCAAGGTGGCGGAAGCGGCGATTGCACGCGGCCTGCTCCCTTTCTCGATCTCAACGGATTTGCACGGGCATTCGATGAATTTCCCGGTTTGGGATCTGGCCACCACCATGTCGAAGCTGCTGTCGGTCGATATGCCCTTCGAAAATGTGGTCGAGGCCGTCACCCGCAACCCGGCCTCCATCATCCGTCTCGATATGGAAAACCGCCTCGACGTCGGCAGCCAAGCTGATTTCACGGTTTTCGATCTCGTCGACGCCGATCTGGAAGCGACCGATTCCAATGGCGACGTCTCCCGTCTGAAGCGCCTGTTCGAGCCGCGTTATGCGGTCATCGGTGCGGAAGCGATTGCCGCCAGCCGTTATATTCCAAGGGCGCGCAAGCTGGTGCGCCACAGCCACGGTTACTCCTGGCGCTGAACTCCACTGGAACGGCGAAGGTCAGTCCTCCGCCTTCCGCAGGCATTACGGGATACAAGTCCCGGCATTATGAGGAATTTGCGTGAAACAGTCTTCGCTCGACGCAGAAGGGCGGCTTTCGCCCTATGACCGGCTCGCCGCGCTCGGCATCTCCCTGCCGCCGCCGCCGCCGCCGATTGCCAATTTCGTTACCCATGTGGTGGAAGGCAACATGCTTTATCTTTCGGGGCAGGGGCCACGGGAAGAAAACGGTCATCTTTACGCCGGCAAGGTGGGCGCGGAAATCGGGCTGGAAGAGGCCTATAGCCATGCGCGCCTCACCGGCATCAACCTGCTTGCCGTCATGCATGAGGCGCTGGGGGACCTGTCGCGGGTAAAGAAGGTGGTCAAGCTGCTCGGTATGGTCAATGCGGTGAGCGATTTTCGCGATCACCCGAGCGTCATCAATGGCTGCTCCGATCTCTTCATCGATGTGTTCGGCGATGCGGGACAACATGCCCGCTCCGCCGTGGGTTTCGGCTCGCTGCCAGGCAACATCACCGTAGAGATCGAAGCAATCGTCGCGCTCAAAGGGTGAGGCCGTTTAATGGTTGCGCCAGCCCATCAGTTTTTCGATCCGTTCTGCCGAAACCCTGACCTGTTCGGTGTAATGGTTTTCGTCCGCCAGCACTTTCTGTTCCGGCAGCACGATGGAAATCGTCGCCACGCATTCGCCCCTGTTGTCGCAGATCGGCGACGCGATGCAGGCGACGGCATAATCGGATTCGGCGACCTGGATCGACAGGCGGTCATGGAAGGCGGCCGCCGCCGATTGCGACAGGGTCTCGGGATTGATTTCCGCACGGCCTGTCGGCGAGGTGCGGGCGCAGCGGCGGAAAAGCTCGACGCGTTCCGCCTCCGGCAAATGCCCGACGAGCAGGCGGCCGGACGCCGTCCAGTTCAGCGGAACGCGGGTACCGACGCGCGACGCGACCTGAAAGTGGCTCGGACCATCGGCCATGGCCAAGACCAGCATATGGTCGCCGTCGCGGCCGCAAAGCTGCACGGTCTCGCCCGCATGACGGCACAGATCGTGCATTTCGTGGGTGGCGACACCCATGAAATCCAGCGAACGGGCATAGGCAAGGCCATAATGGTAAAGCCGCGCGCCAAGCCAGATGTTGCCATCGGCATTGCGCGCCAGCATGTTCTTTTCAACGAGATCGTCGATGATGACGTAGACGGTGGAAAGCGGCGCCTTGATGGCCTTGGCAATCGCGTAAGCGCCGGCTGGCGATCCGGTTTCGTAAAGGTAATCAATCACCTGAAGCGCACGGTCGATGCCGCTGACGCGCGAGCGCTTGGCCGCCTTCGCGTTCGCGTTTTCGGCGGCGTCGGACAGGGCGGTTGAAGGCGTTTCGTCCAGTTTATGGGCGTCCAATTTTTGGCTCCTCATGAATTTTGAGAAGCTATTACATTATTATGGCATATGTGTCGATGCCCATCGCATCGCATCGCAAAGGACAGGAGAAATACATGACCGAGGATATCAGAAGCAGGATCGGCCTTCGCCCGGTCATCAACGTCTCGGGCACCATGACCTCGCTCGGCGCATCGATTGTCGTTCCCGAGGCCGTTCAGGCCATGGCGGACATCCTGCCGCAATTCGTCGAGATCAATGATCTGCAACGCAAGGCGAGTGCGATCATTGCAAGGCTGACGGGCGGCGAGGCCGGTTTTGTCACGGCCTCCTGCTCGTCCGGCATCAGCCTTGCGGTGGCGGGCGCGATCACCGGCAACAATCTCTTGGCCATCGAAAAGCTGCCTGACGTGACCCCGGAAAAGAACGAGGTTCTGGTGCAGATGGGCCATGTGGTGAGCTATGGCGCGCCGGTGGATCAGGCGATCCGACTTGGCGGCGGCAAGGTGGTGCTCATCGGGCAGGCGACATCGACCCACCGTTTCCACATGGAAAACGCCATCACCGAAAAGACGGCGGCGGCGGTCTATGTCGTCTCGCATCACGTCGTTGATTATGGCTTGCTGCATCTTTCCGAATTCGTCGAGATCGCCCATGCCAAGGGTGTGCCCGTCATCGTGGATGCGGCTTCCGAATATGATCTGAAGCTGTTTCTGGCCACGGGCGCGGATGTGGTGCTCTATTCCGGCCACAAGTTCCTCGGCGGCCCGACTTCCGGCATCGTCACCGGCAAAAAGGAGCTCGTGCGCAACGCCTTCCTGCAGAATATGGGCGTCGGTCGCGGCATGAAGGTCGGCAAGGAAAGCATCTATGGCGTCATGGCGGCGCTGGAAGCGTGGGAGAAGCGCGATCATGCCGGCATTCGCGAGCGCGAAACCGGCTATCTCAACCTCTGGAAAAAGACGCTGGACGGGCGCCCCGGCGTGACGGCGCTGATCGAGCCTGATCCGACCAACAACCCGCTCGACCGGCTGCGCGTCATCATCGATGCCGAAGAAGCGCATATCACCGCCTGGGACCTGACGACGGCACTTGCGAAAGGCAATCCTCCCATCATCACCCGCGATCATGAGGTGGAACACCGCTATTTCTATCTCGACCCCTGCAACCTGCATCCGGGCCAGGAAACCATCGTGGCTGCGCGTCTGACGGAAGAGCTGGATAGGGCGCGCGCCTCCAACGAGGTGATTGCAACGCCGTTCGAAGACCGCAGCCGCCACCGTTTCGACGGCATGCTGCGCTGGCCGGACTGATTAAGCGAGCGGGTGCCGCGAGTTTCTTCTCCCCGAGGGGAAGAAGGTCGCGGCAGCGGGATGAGGGGGCGCCCTCGCCGGATTTCGGAAACGGTGCCCCCTCATCCGACCCTTCGGGCCACCTTCTCCCCGGCAGGGAGAAGAAACTCGGGGCAACCGCCCGCCCAAGCATTGCAACCAGAATAAAGAAAAGGGAACGATCATGACCATGCCGCAGTCAGCACCGCTTGGTGCCGAAGATGCCGTGCTCTCCGTCCGTAATCTCACCACGTCATTTCACGTGGATGGTGGCTGGAAACCGGTGGTGCGTGATATTTCCTTCGATGTCGGTCCGGGCGAGACCGTCGCGATCGTCGGCGAAAGCGGCTCGGGCAAGAGCGTGACATCGCTCTCCATCATGCGGCTGCTGGATCGGGAAAGCAGCAGGGTTCAGGGTGAAATCCTGCTTGGGCGTCGCAACCTGCTCTCCCTTTCCGAGGACGCCATGCGGCGGGTCAGGGGCAACGAGGTTGCCATGATCTTTCAGGAGCCGATGACCAGCCTCAATCCGCTTTTCACCATCGGTGACCAGATTTCCGAAGCTCTGTTGTGCCATCAACCGATGTCGAAAGCGGATGCGCGGGCAGAGACGGTCCGTCTGCTCGAAAAGGTTCGTATCCCCTCGGCCGCCTCGCGTTTCGATGAATATCCGCATCGCTTTTCCGGCGGCATGCGCCAGCGCGTGATGATCGCCATGGCGCTGGCGTCCCGGCCGAAGCTGCTGATTGCCGACGAACCGACAACGGCACTCGATGTCACGATTCAGGGCCAGATTCTCGATCTCATCAAGACGCTTCAGGAAGAGGAGGGCACCTCCGTCCTGTTCATCACCCATGATATGGGCGTGGTGGCGGAAATCGCCGACCGCACCGTCGTCATGTATCGTGGCGAGCAGGTGGAGGTCGGCGCGACGGCCGATATCTTCCATCGCGGCAAACATCCCTATACCCGGGCGCTTCTGTCCGCAGTTCCCGTTCTGGGCTCGATGAAAGGCGAGGAAAGACCGCTCCGTTTTCCCATCGTCGACACCACCACCGGGGAAACGCAGGAGCCGGCGCGCCCCGCCGACACCGTCAACGCCGCTGCACAGCCCGTTCTCAAAGTTGAGGGGCTGACCAAGCGTTTCGATATTCACTCCGGTCTTCTGGGGAGGCTCAGCGGCCGCGTGCATGCGGTGGAAAACGTGTCCTTCGATCTCAGGGCCGGGGAAACATTGTCGCTGGTTGGCGAAAGCGGCTGCGGTAAGTCCACCACCGGCCGCGCCATCATGCGGCTTATCGAGCCGGATGCGGGTTCGGTCGAGGTCAACGGCGAAAACATTCTCGCGCTCGACAAGACGGGCATGCGAGACATGCGCAAGACGGTTCAGATGATTTTTCAGGACCCCTTC
This sequence comes from Agrobacterium salinitolerans, assembly GCF_027498475.1. Lineage (NCBI taxonomy): Bacteria > Pseudomonadati > Pseudomonadota > Alphaproteobacteria > Hyphomicrobiales > Rhizobiaceae > Agrobacterium > Agrobacterium salinitolerans. Next base: position 447,668 of record NZ_JAPZLN010000002.1, read on the forward strand.
GCCTCACTCAATCCGCGTATGACGGTAGGTGCGGCGATTGCCGAACCTTTTCTCGAGCACCGTATGGGAAGCGCTCGCGAAGCGAGAGATGTGGTGGCGGACATGCTGGGGAAGGTTGGTCTCTCGCCAGATATGGCTGCGCGTTACCCGCATGAATTTTCCGGCGGCCAGCGCCAGCGCATCTGCATCGCCCGCGCGCTGGCATTGCAACCGAAGGTCATCGTTGCTGACGAAAGTGTTTCGGCGCTGGACGTTTCAATCAAGGCGCAGGTCATCAATCTGATGCTGGATCTGCAGCAAAGCCTCGATCTCGCCTTTCTGTTTATTTCCCATGACATGGCGGTGGTGGAACGCGTCAGCCATCGTGTCGCGGTGATGTATCTCGGCGAGATCGTCGAAATCGGCCCGCGTGCGGCTGTCTTCGACAACCCGCAGCATGATTATACCCGCAAGCTGATGGCGGCAGTGCCGGTGCCGGACCCGGGCCGTCGCAATACACGACGCGGCGTTGCGAATGACGAGTTGAAAAGCCCGATCCGCGCGGTCGATCATGTCGTTACGCCACGGCAGTATCGTGAGGTTTCGCCTGGCCATCTTGTTGCCTGCTGACGGATCGGGCGTCTTCAGCAGCGTTTTCCCGTTCGCACCGGCAGATAGTTCGATTCTCTCGTTCGGAAGCTTTACAGGTGCGAGCATTTTTCTATACCGCTTCTGGCCGTGCAGCAGGGATGACGCGCGAAAGGCAGCCGGATGGCGATACTGGAAAAACAGGGGCGCTATAGCTTCGAGAGGGTGGCCGCGGCAACTCTGTCGCGCTTCGACAGTGCGCTCGGTGCGGTTGCCGCCGCGCTTCTCGCCGCGCTGCTCGTGGTGGTTCTGGTCAATGTCATCCTGCGTTATCTCTTTCACACCGGCTTCATCGGTTCGGAAGATCTCGGCATATGGCTGAATGTCGCCATGATCGCGGTCGGTGCGCCGCTCAGCCTCAAAAGCGCGCTTGCCATGCGGCTCGATGTCTTCGTGCGGTTCCTTCCGCAACGATTTCGCGCGGCGACCGAAATTCTCGCCGATGCCTTTTCTTTCGTCGCCGCACTCATTCTTGTCTTCGGCGGTGTGCAGATCGCGGCGATGCTGGGCGGCACGTCGCCTACACTCGGCCTGCCGGAATGGGTGCGTTTCGGCTTTCTTGGTGCAGGCGGCGTGCTGATCCTTCTTTATCTGGCGCTTCAGCGTGTCAGCGAAGGCAAGGCGTTTGCCGTTCTCGCATCTCTCGCCATCGCTGCCGTCGCCTATGTCAGCCTGCCGCAACTCTTCATTGACACGAACCTGCCGCCGAGCCTGTTTCTGGCGTTGACGGCGGCTGCGGGGCTGGTGCTGGCCGCGCCGCTTGCCCACGCCTTCCTTACCGCCGCCTATGTGGCGATCGCCTTCGGCAGCACCTTGCCGGAGCCGGCCATCGTTTCGTCGACGGTAACCGGCATGTCGAAATTCCTGCTGCTTGCCGTTCCTTTCTTCCTACTGGCAGGGAGCCTGCTGACGATATCCGGTGTTGCCAGTCAGCTCGTCCGTTTCGCTGCCTCCGTCGTCGGTCATCGCCGGGCAGGTCTGGCGCAGACGACGCTTCTGACCAGCGTGCTGTTTTCCGGCGCATCCGGCTCATCTGTCGCCAATGCCGCCTTCGGCGCGTCCACCTTCCAGCCGGAACTCGTCAAACACGGCTATCCGCCGGCGCAGGCCGGCGCGATCATCGCCGCCACTTCCGTGCTGGACAATGTCATTCCGCCCTCCATCGCTTTTCTCATCCTTGCCACGGCCACCAATCTTTCGGTCGGTTCGTTGCTGGTCGGCGGCTTCTTCGCCGGCGGGCTGATGGCAGCCTGCCTCGGCGTGGCGATCCATTTCAGCGTGCGCAGCGACGATACCTTGCCGCGCGCGACGGGGGCTGAGCGCTGGCGCTCGGCCGTCGCCGCCATACCGGCCTTCGGTCTTGGCGTCATTGTGGTAGTCGGTATTCGCATCGGCATCGTCACCACCACGGAAGCCGCCGCCCTTGCCGCACTTTATACGCTGCTTCTCGGCTTCGGTTACCGGCTGGGCGCGGGCCGCATTTTCGCGACCTTCCGCCAGTCGGCGGGTGAGGCGGCGGCCATCGGTCTTCTGATCGGCACGGCGGGGCCTTTTGCCTTCCTGCTGGCGATCGACAATGTCTCCGGCCTCGTCACGGACTTCGTCACTTTGCTCGGCGGCAGCAAGATCGCGGTGCTTCTGCTCTCCAACCTCATTCTGCTTGTCGTCGGTCTGGTGCTGGATATTGGTGCTGCCATCCTGCTGTTCGGGCCGATCCTGCTGCCTGCTGCCGTCGCGGCCGGCATCGATCCCATCCATTTCGGCGTCATTCTTGTGGTCAATCTGATGATCCATGGCCTGACGCCGCCGCTCGGGATGCTTATCTTCGTGGTCAGCGGCGTCACCCGCGTTCCGGCGACAGCGCTTTTCCGGGCGGTCATTCCCTATCTCGTCTCGCTTCTCGTCGCCCTTGCCATGTTATGTGTCTGGGCCATAGTCTTCTAAGTCAGGGGTTTTCGTCATGACCTTTATCGACCGCCGTCATTTCCTCAAATTCTCCGCTCTCGGCGTCGCGACGCTTGCCGCACCTGGTCTGGTGCGCCCGGCGCATGCCAGAACCCGCAGCCTCACGGTTGCGTCGTTATTTGCCGACGACAAGCCGGAGACGAAAATCTGGGTCAGGATCAGCCAGCTGGTGGAGGCGAAATTGCCTGGCCGTTTCCGTTTCAACATCGTCAAAAGCGGTGCTCTGGGTGGTGAGAAGGAAGTGGCGGAAAACATTCGCCTCGGTTCGGTTCAGGCCAGCCTCTCCACCGTCTCTTCCCTGTCAGGCTGGGTGCCGGAACTGCAGATCCTCGATCTGCCTTTCCTGTTCCGTAATCGTGAGCATGTGCGCAAGGTGGTGACGGGCGAGACCGGCGAAGAGCTGAAGGCAAAACTTGCCGCGCAGCAATTCATTGCCGCCGATTTCATCAATTACGGTGCTCGCCATCTTCTGGCGAAGGAGCCTTTGACCCGCGCGGAACAGTTGAAGGGCAAGAAAATCCGCGTCATCCAGAGCCCGCTGCACACCAGATTGTGGAGCGCCTTCGGCACCACGCCGGTCGGCATTCCGATCACCGAAACCTATAATGCGCTGGCGACCGGGGTGGCCGACGCCATGGACCTTACCAAATCGGCCTATGCCGGTTTCAAGCTTTACGAGGTTGTGCCTTATCTGACCGAGACCGGCCATATATGGGCCTCGGGCGTTGTTTATTACGGTGCAGCCTTCTGGAACCAGCTGGACGATGAGGAAAAGAAGGTGCTCTTGGAAGCCTCCAGCGAAGGTGCCCGTTATTTCAACCAGTTGATCGTGGAAGATGAAGTAAAGTCCGTCGACCTTGCGCTCTCGAAGGGTGGCAAGGTGCTGCAGCCGGAAATGCTGGATGAATGGCGCAAGGGCGCGCAGGGCGTCTGGCAGGATTTTGCCGGAATTGTCGGCGGTCTCGAAAAGATCGAGGCGATCCAGTCTATCTGAGGCTGTTGCCTCGGACATGAAAGGGGAAGGCGCTTTTGCGCCTTCCCCTTTGTTTTAGCGGATGTCTTTGGGCAGAACGTCCGAAGGGATGTTCTGGTAGGAAACCGGGCGCATGAAGCGACGGATCGACATGGTGCCGACCGAGGTCGCGCCGAAGTTCGTCGAGGCCGGGTAAGGGCCGCCGTGAACCATGGCTTCGGAGACTTCAACGCCCGTCGGGAAACCGTTGGCGAGAACGCGGCCGGCCTTGCGCTCGAGGATCGGCAGCAGCTTGCGGCCGAGTTCGGCGTCACCTGCGTCGAGATGCAGGGTGGCGGTCAGCTGACCTTCGAAGCTCTTGGCCACTTCAAGCATTTCCTCGGTGCTATCAACCGTCACGATCAGGCCGAGGGGTCCGAAGACCTCTTCTGCAAGTGCATGGTTGGCAACCCAATCCTTGCCCGAAACGCGGAACAGGTAAGGCGTCGCATTGCGCAGGTTGCAGGTGGTGGTCAGAACGTCGCGCACGCCGTTGCCGGCAGCGATGCGGTCGCGGCCATCACGATAGGCGGCAGCGATGCCGTCGGTCAACATGACCTGTGGGCCAACTTCGGAAAGTGCCGCACGGGCAGTCTCGGCAACCGCATCCGCCTGCTCGGAGAGAATGACGGCGATGCCGGGATTGGTGCAGAACTGGCCGGCACCCATGGTGAGTGAACCGGCCCAGCCCGTGGCGATGGCCTCGCCACGGGCGGCAACGGCTTCCGGCAGCAGGAACATCGGGTTCACGGAACCGAGTTCGCCGAAGAAGGGGATCGGCTCGGGGCGCTGGGCGCAGAGATCGAACAGCGCGCGGCCGCCGGCGAGCGAACCGGTGAAGCCGACCGCCTTGATGCGCGGATGCTGAACAAGAGCGGAACCGACATCGCGGCGGCCGCCCTGGATCAGCGAGAAAACGCCGGGATGCAGATTGTGCTTCTTGACGGCGGCGAGAACCGCTTCGGCAACGATTTCACCGGTGCCGGGATGGGCGGAGTGGCCCTTGACGACGACGGGGCAACCGGCAGCCAGAGCCGCTGCGGTGTCACCACCGGCCGTGGAGAAGGCGAGCGGGAAGTTCGACGCGCCGAAAACGGCGACAGGTCCGATCGGGCGCTGCATCAGGCGGATATCCGGGCGCGGCAGCGGCTGGCGATCCGGCAGCGCTTCGTCGTGGCGACGGTCGAGATAGTCGCCCTTGCGGATATGCGACGCGAAAAGACGCAACTGGCCAACAGTGCGGCCACGCTCGCCCTGCAGGCGTCCGGCGGGCAGACCAGTTTCGGACGAGCCGATTTCGGTGATGGCGTCGGCGCGGGCTTCGATTTCATCGGCAATAGTGTCGAGGAATGCGGCGCGTTCTTCGCGGGTGGTGTAACCATAGCTCCAGAAGGCGTCTTCGGCTGCTTCACAGGCTGCATTCACCAGATCGACGGTGCCGACCGAAAAATCGAAAGCTTCGCCATGTGCAGGCTCGCTGCGGAATTTTGCTTCCGTTGCGACCCATTCTCCTGCAACCAGATGTTTGCCGTGCGGCTTGAAACTCATTGTGCTCTTCCCTGAAAATCTGATCCTGTGTGGAAAATCCACCCGACACCGTGACGTTGCACCGAAAAGCGACGGCATAAAACGCCATCAGCCGCGATCCTCGCCCGGTTGCCATCTGCCTTAGCCCGTGTGGGGCCTAAGCGAAAGCCGGTTTTTCAACTATCTGACCAAAAAGTGTGATTAATGGGGCGAAGCGTGAAAAAGACCCGCTTCCGTTTACACGTACGGCGCTTTATTGTGACGTCATGATGACAAATAGATTTCCGAAATATGTCGCCTGGTCGGTTCTTCTGCTGATCTTGATCGTTACAGTTTGCCCTATCGGTTTTCGTCCGCACACGCTGACGACGGTGGGCCTGGACCGCGCCGCGGCCTTCGCCTTCTGTTCTGCCGCTTTCGTGCTCGCCTATCCGCGTTACTGGCTGGCGATTATCGTGGCAGGCATTGCGGCGGCTTTCGGTATCGAGGCGCTGCAATTCCTCTCGCCCACCCGCCATCCGCATCTGATGGACGCTATCGTGAAAGCCGCCGGCGTCATCGCCGGCGGGCTCACGACTTTTTCCTACCTGCTGTTCAGGGCGCGGCTGGCTGCAGGCTGACGGAACGCCTACAGCCGGGAACATTGTTCAGCGTGTCCCACCCGCCAGCCCGAAATGGCTGTGCGATAACGTGCGTTCGATACCACGCAGCTCAGCCAACCCCTTCAGCCGGCCAATGGCGGGGTAACCGGGCTGCGCGCCGCGCGTCAGGTCGTCGAGTATTTCCTGACCGTGGTCGGGCCGCATCGGAATGGTATGGTCGTCGCGGCCCTCCGCCCGGCGGCGCGCTTCTTCGGTGAGGAGTGCCGCGATGACGGCGACCATGTCGGTTCCGCCTTCCAGATGTTCATCCTCGAAGAAGGAGCACGGCACGGTGTCGGTGTCGCGCGTCACGTTGCGCAGATGCACGAAATGGATGCGATCTGCAAAACGGCTGGCGATGAAAGGCAGGTCGTTATCCGCCCGCGCGCCCAGCGAACCGGTGCAGAGCGTCACGCCATTGGCGCGGCTGTCGATCTGCAAGAGCATATGGGCGTAGTCGGCTTCGGTGGAGAGAATACGCGGCAGGCCGAGCAGCGGCCACGGCGGATCGTCGCCATGGGCGCAGATGTTGATGCCCACCTCTTCGGCAACCGGCGTCACTTCCGAGAGAAAGTCGATGAGGTTCTGTTGCAGCCTTTCGCGGTCGATGCCGTGATAGGACCGCAGTTTTTCAAGAAGCTGGGCGAGCGTGTAGCCATCCGCCGAGCCCGGCAGACCGGCACCGATATTGCGACCGAGCGCGGCGATCTTCGTATCCGGCATCTCGGCAAACCGCTTTGCCGCTTCCTCCAGCAGCCAGTCCGGATAATCGGCTTTTGCGTCAGGGCGCTTCAGGATGTGGATATCGAAGGCGGCGAAATCGGGAAGATCGAAACGCATCGCCTTTGCGCCGTGCCTTGTTTCCCAGCGCAGGTCGGTGCGGGTCCAGTCCAGCACCGGCATGAAATTATAACAAACGGTGCGGATGCCGGAGGCGGAGAGGCGGTGCAGCGTTTCCTGCCAGTTGGCGATATGGTTTTTCCAGTCGCCGGTCTGGGTCTTGATATCCTCGGAAACCGGCACGCTTTCCACCACGTCCCAATAAAGCCCACCCGCCTTGATTGCTTCATGTCGTTTGGTGATTTCGTCCACCGGCCAGACATCGCCGGTGGGGATGTGATGCAGCGCGCTGACGATGCCTTCCGCGCCCGCCTGAGCCGCATCCTGAACCGTGACCTTGTCGACCGGACCGAACCAGCGCCATGTATGTCTCATCTTTGATCCTCAAATGTCAGTCTGCGGAAAATGTCAGCTGCACCTTGCAGGCGGCGGAGCGGTCCCCGGCCTGTTCGAATGCCGCTTTCGCCTCACCAAGCGGGAAGCTGTGGGAAATGATCGGCCGTACATCGATTTTGCGGGAGGAGATCAGCCCCGCTGCGACGGCGAATTCCTCATGAAAGCGTTGCGAACCGCGCCAGAGGATTTCTTTGCCCACCAGCGCATTGAGCGGGATGGTGATGTCACCGGTGACGCCGACCTGCACGATGGCGCCGCGCGGGCGCACGCAGGCAAAGGCGGTGCGGAGCGCGGGGCCAGCGGCGGAGCAATCGAAAATGACGTCGAAATAACCCTTATTGTCCTGATAGGGCAAAAGCGCCTCGGCGTCTTTCGCGACATTGATCGTGCGGTCGGCGCCCATGGCGGGAGCGCGTTCCAACGCCGCGTCGGTGAGGTCGGTGGCGACAATGGTGGCCGCACCGGCATGGCGGGCGGCGGCGATGGTCAACAGACCGATGGGGCCTGCGCCCGTCACGAGTATGTTTGCACCTTTCAGGTCGCCGGCCTGGGCCACGGCATGCAGGCAGACTGCGAGCGGCTCGGTGCAGGCGGCTTCTGCCGGTGAGGTCTCGTCTGAAAATGTCGCGCATTGTTTTGCCGGAACCACCAGCCGGTCGCGGAAGATGCCCTGTTCATGTGGCAGGCGCATGGCGCTGCCCATGAAGCGCATCTCAAGGCAATGGATCGGCTGGCCCTTCAGGCAGAAATGGCAATGGCCGCAAGGCTGGGAGGGATTGACGGCGACGAGCTGGCCAATGGTAAGCCCGCTGACGCCGTCTCCCAGCGCCCGCACATGACCGGACGCCTCATGCCCGCAGATGATCGGTTCGCGCACCCGGACCGGGCCGAAGCCGCCATCCTGATAATAGTGGAGATCGGAACCGCAGATGCCGCCCGCCGCCATGGCAAGCAGCACTTCGCCGGGTCCCGGTACGGGAAGGTCCTGCATTTCGACGCGAATGTCCTTCTGGCCGTACAGGCGTGCCACGCGTGTCTGCATGACGAAATCCTTTCGAATGCATGGAGTGTCGAAGAAACTGCGCGGCGCGGACCGCGCAGTTTCAGTCCGCTCAGCGGATGAGGCCGAGCTGGGTCGGCAGCCAGAGTGTGACCGACGGAATGAAGGTGATCAGCGCGAGCGCCACCAAAAGCGGGATCATCCACGGCAGGATGGCGAGCGTGGTGCGCTCCACCGACATTTTCGAAATGCGCGACAGCACGAACAACACCATGCCGACCGGCGGGGTCAAAAGACCGATCATCAGGTTCAGCGTCACGATCAGGCCGAGATGGACGGGGTCGATGCCGTAACGGGCGGCGACCGGCATCAGGATCGGCACCAGAATGCTGATGGCGGCAATGGTGTCTAGAAACGCGCCGACCACCAGGAGCAGGATGTTGACGATGATGAGAAAGGTCCACCAATTATCGGTCATCGCGAACATGAAGTCCGAGAACATCTGGGCCGCCTGACTGACGGTCAGCAGCCACGCGAAGATCGACGCCGCCGTGACGATGAATAGAACCGACGCCGTGGTTTCTATCGTGTCAAAGCTTGCCTTGGCCAATGTCCTGAAGGTCATGGTGCGGTAGCGCACCAGCCCAAGGAAGAGGGACCAGAGAACCGCGGCGACCGCCGCTTCGGTTGGCGTGAACCAGCCCATCGTCATCCCGCCGATCAACAATACCGGCGTCATCAGCGCCATCACGGCGGAGAAATCGTAGTACCAGTCGAGCGCGACGAGCACGGCGAGCCCGATAAGGACCGCTATATTGATCGACAGTCCGGCAAGGATCATCAGATAGACAGCGACCGGGAAGCTTAAGACGATCACCACTTCCATGGAGGCGGAAAGAAGCTGCTTCAGTTCGAAGGGCGTGTCGGAGCCCCAGCCTTTGCGTTTGGCAAAAATATAGACTGTCAGCATCATCAGCGCGGTCATGACCACGCCGGGAATGACGCCGGCCATGAACAGCGCGCCAATCGAGGCATTGGCCATCATGCCGTAGATGACAAAGGGCAAGGACGGCGGGAAGATCGGGCCAAGCGTCGCCGAGGCGGCGGTGACGCCGACAGCCGCATCGACCGGATAACCATGATCCTTCATCGCCTTGATCTCGATTGTGCCGATGCCGGCGGCATCGGCGAGCGCGGTGCCTGACATACCGGAAAAAACCACAGAGCCGATGATATTGACCTGCGCCAGGCCGCCCTTCATCCATCCGACGAGCGCCAGCGCGAAGCGATAAATGCGGCTCGTCACCCCGGCGATGTTCATCAGATTACCGGCGAGGATGAAGAAGGGAACGGCGATGAGCGGAAAACTTTCGACGCCGGCAATCATGCGCTGGGCTGCGATGATATCGGGGGCAACACCATAAAGCACAAGATAAAGCAGCGAGCTGACGGCCATCGACACGGCGACGGGCGTACCGATAATGAGAAGCAGAAGAAATGAACCGATAAGCAGGAGCATGGCCTAAATTCCCTGTGTGCTGACGGCTTCCTGAGCCTTTTCACGCACGGTTTTTTTGCCGGTGATGTCCTTGATGAAATTGTGCAGGGCACGCAGGAACATCAGCGCGAAAGCGGCGAAAACGGTATAAAAGACGATACCGCGCGGCAGATCGACGGTGACCATGCGCTCATCGCCGACAATTTCCAGGTAACGCCACATCAGCCAGGTGATATAGGCGAAGAAACCGATGGTGATGAGATCAACGATCAGTTCAAGAAACCGCCCAACGGCTTTCGGCACGAAGCGGTAGATCAGGTCGACGTGAATATGGCGGAACATGCGCACGCACATGACCGAGCCGAGGAAGACGACGACGACGAGGCAATTGGCGGCAATCTCCTCCGTCCAGGCGAAACTGTCGTTCAACACGTAACGGGTGAAGAATTGCAGGAAAACACAAAGGCCCATGCCCCAGAAGACGGCAAGCGTTATCCAGTCTTCCACCGCATAGGGTGAAAGATCGACAGGGCTGTTTTCTTCCTCGAAGGCATGCGCCATTTCTTCCACGCTGACGGGCGCGTGCTGCTTGTCAGTCATTGGCTGGAACTCCAGTGGGTCTTGGTCGGCAATATCCCGACGCCGGAAATGGCGCCGGGATAGGCTCAAACATCACTTGATGGCGCGGATGGCTTCCCAGTCGGCCTTTTCGTAACCGAAATCTTCAAGCTTCACCTTTTCGACCACGTTTTTCTCGAAGTCGGCCTTGTCGACGTCAGCGACGGTGATGCCTTTCGATTTGAACTCATCAACGAGCGCCTTTTCACGGGCTTCGATTGTCTTCGTCGTGCGGGCCGCGGCTTCCTGCATCACTTCGGTGAAGATTTTTTTATCCTCATCCGAGAGGCTCGCCCAGCGTGTCTTGGAAACCAGCGTGTTGAGATGGTCAACGATATGACCGGTCAGAACGATGTTCTTCTGCACCTCGTAGAACTTCTTCGCCTCGATTGTCGTCAGCGGGTTTTCCTGAGCCTCGACGGTGCCGTTCTGAAGCGCCAGATAAACTTCCGCAAAGGCGATCGGCGTCGTATTGGCGCCGCAGGCGCGCGGCATGGCCAGATAGGCAGGCACATCGGGAACGCGCATTTTCAGCCCTGCCATGTCGGCGCATTTTTCAATCGGCCGGTTGGAGGTTGTATGACGCGTGCCATAATAGCTGACGGCGACGATGTGGTTGCCGGTCTTGTCCTCGTAGCCTTTCGCGAGCTTCTTGAAGACATCGCTCTTGGTATAGGCGATCAGATGGCTCGGATCGCGGAAGATATAGGGGAAATAGGTGACGCCGATCGGCTTGAAATCACGCGCCGCGAAGCTCGATCCGGAAATGATGATATCGACGGTGCCGAGTTTCAGGCCCTGGTTGATATCTGCTTCCTTGCCAAGCTGCGAGGCCGGAAACACATCGATCTTGTAGCGGCCGTCCGTGCGTTTGGCGATCTCTTCCGCAGCCCAGACCGAATCCGTGTGGAACGGCTCGGAGGTTTCGTAGACATGCGCCCATTTGAGCGCGGTCTGAGCCTGCGCCGCGAGCGCGGAAAGCAGGATGGCGGCTGTTGCACCCATCAAAGTCGACAATCTGATTTTCATTCTTAACTCCTCCCGAATTAAAGCCAGATTTCTCATTTTTCCCGTCGCCGGTTGCGGCAGCGGTCATTCTTCTCCGATCGTTTCCTCCCCGAAACTCTCGGAAAATCTCTTTTGCGACAGCATCAGATGCTGCCGCATCGCCTCACGCGCGCCTTCCGGGTCGTTGGCGGCAATAGCGTCGCGGATTGCGCGGTGTTCCTGAACGGCAAGGTTCCATGTATGCGGCCCCTCGAAATAGCTGGCGAGCTTTTCGAAAAAGGGTGACAGGCTGCGCTCGTCATAAATCAGGCCGGTAAAGCGATTGAGTGCCGAATTGCCGATGATATCGGCGATGGCGGTGTGGAAGGCCCTGTCGAAATTGAGTGCCTGTGGCGAGCTGTCGAGCGCGCCGGCCATGCGTTCGATGATATCATCGAGCTTGGCGATGCATTCCGGCTTGGCAAGCCTTGCCGCTTCCTCCGCAATTGCGCTTTCGATGATGCAGCGCGCCTGCAGGATTTCGAATGGCCCATGCGCATCCGGCACCGGTGGCTTTTCCTTGGCCTGCTTGCCGGCTGCGCTGACATAAACGCCCGAACCCATGCGGATATGGATATGGCCTTCGACTTCCAGAACGATAAGCGCTTCGCGGACCGTCGGCCGCGATACGCCGAAGCGTTCGGCAAGATCCCGTTCCGCCGGCAGGCGCTGGCCTTCGGTCAGTTCCCCGCTTTCGATGAGCAAACGAATTTGTTCCGCGACCAACCGGTAAAGGCGGCGCGGCTCAAGAGCCACAAACATGATATCCTCCCAGCGCGAAGGTCTCCCCCCATTCGCGCAAGCGGTAAGATGGTCTTACCAATTTCATTAGGACGCATTTATGCCGGGCTGTCAATTAGCCGCTTTGCAAAAGTCTGCTGTTATATGGAAATGGCTTTTTCAGGCTTTATTGCTCGTCAGCCTCAGGTTGCGGTTCTCCCCGATGACCGCGCTCACCTCGCCATATCCGCCAATGGAAAGATGAGAGGTTTCCATCGGGTGGGAGTGGGTGACGTTAATCACCACGACCGCAGCCCCCATTCGCTCTCCAGCCTCAATGCCTGCGGGTGCGTCCTCGAAGACAACGCACATTTCCGGGGCGACACCCAACCTGTCAGCGGCCTTGCGGTAACCTTCAGGATCGGGCTTGCCGTTGACCACATCGTCTGCACAGATCATGACGGCCGGAGGGGTGATGCCCGCGGCGGCAAGCCGGCGTTCAGCCAATTCGCGCACAGCCGAGGTGACGATGGCCCATTTACTTGCCGGCAAGGTCGCAAGAAATTCTGCCGCACCTGGTATCTGGATGATGCCATCCACATCGTCCATTTCGGCACGTAATATCATGTCGGCTTCTGCGTCGATATCAAGGCCGGGAACCGCTTCGCGACGGATGACCTCGGAGGCGCGCATGCCGTGAATGCGCTGAAGAAAGGCGTCTGGCTCGATGCCATTCGCGACGGCCCATTCGCGCCAGACGCGCTCGACGACGGCGATCGAATTGACGAGCGTTCCATCCATGTCGAACAGGAAGGCCCCAAAGTCTTGCGAAAATATACGGTTCTGCTGGGGGACTTTGCTGTGCATCTCATTCTTCCGTTGAAACTGTCGGGGCAGCCCGTGTCTATCTTATATGGAGACTTAACGGAATCGATTTTCCGAAGGAGTGGTCGATGAAGGCGTAAGGGAAGGTAGGCGACGTTGTATCAGAATCGGGCAACCATGATTCCGCTAAGACACGCGGCGGGCGCGGGCTCGGTCCAGAACACGCCCGACATGACCCTAAGTCAGCCTCCTGCAAGGATGGCATGTCATCATGAGCGTTCATAGGGTTCAGAATGTTGTGTAATCAAAGGGGTGGCACGGTTTTTGAAAGTTTCTTTAAATGAAATTCACAAGGGAATTTTCTTAACGCTTTCGTCCATTTAGGTGTGGCGTTAACCATTTGTTAACCATATTCGAGGTACCTAATTGTCAACGATTTGTTTACCAAGATGACCAAAGTGCTAACAGACCAGCGTTCGATCCGTATCAAAGGCCGCTCCTTCCTCGCAGTCGTGCTGTCTCCCGAATCTCCGGTCGATCAATGGCTGGAAAGGCTGGATGATCTTGCCGCCCGTTCGGCGGGCTTCTTCCTCTCGCGTCCGGTGGTCCTGGATGTGTCGGAACTGTCGCTCGACAAGGCGGGGCTGAAGGAGTTGCTGGCGGCGCTGACGGAGCGCAATGTCGGCATCATGGGTATTGAGGGCGTTCGCCCCTCGATGATCGAGCCGGGTATGCCGCCGTCGCTGAAGGGCGGAAAGCCCGCTTCCGATGTCGAGGTTGAGCCGGTCGCCATCGCCGCCGAACTGCCGGAGGAAAAGCCGCGCGCTGCCGGTGAGGTCAGGGCCGTGGTGCAGTCGCTGGTCATCAACGAGCCGGTTCGCTCCGGCCAGTCGATCATGTTTCCCGAGGGCGACGTGACGGTCATCGGCTCGGTCGCCTCGGGGGCGGAAATCATCGCTGGCGGCTCGGTGCATATTTACGGCGCCCTGCGCGGTCGCGCCATGGCCGGTTCGCTTGGAAATGTCTCGGCGCGCATCTTTTGCCGCAAGCTCGAAGCGGAGCTTCTGGCCATCGACGGGGTCTACAAGGTTGCCGAAGACATTGACGACAAGCTACGCGGCCAGCCCGTTCAACTCTGGCTGGAAAACGATACGATCAAGGCCGCAAAGCTCGGCTGATAATATAGAAACGAACAGGAACAGGAGAGCCATATGGGGAAGGTAGTCGTTGTAACTTCCGGCAAGGGCGGGGTTGGCAAGACCACCTCGACCGCAGCGCTTGGCGCCGCACTGGCGCAGAATAAAGAGAAGGTCGTGGTCGTCGATTTCGATGTCGGCCTGCGCAACCTCGATCTCGTCATGGGTGCTGAACGCCGGGTGGTTTACGATCTCGTCAACGTCATCCAGGGCGATGCCAAGCTGACGCAGGCGCTGATCCGCGACAAGCGCCTCGAGACGCTTTTCCTGCTGCCCGCCTCGCAGACCCGCGACAAGGACAATCTGACGCCGGAAGGTGTCGAGTGGGTCATCAACGAGCTGAAGAAACATTTCGACTGGGTGATCTGCGACAGCCCGGCCGGTATCGAACGCGGCGCGACGCTGGCCATGCGCCATGCGGATGTGGCCGTCGTCGTGACCAATCCGGAAGTCTCCTCGGTGCGTGACAGCGACCGCATCATCGGCCTGCTTGATTCCAAGACGCTGAAGGCCGAGCGCGGCGAGCGCATGGAGAAACACCTGCTTCTGACGCGTTACGATGCTTCCCGCGCCGAGCGCGGCGACATGCTGAAGGTCGATGACGTTCTGGAAATCCTTTCCATTCCGCTGCTCGGCATCATTCCCGAAAGCACGGATGTGCTGCGGGCCTCGAACGTCGGTGCGCCCGTCACGCTGGCGGACGCCCGCTGCGCGCCGGCTATGGCCTATTTCGACGCCGCTCGTCGTCTGTCCGGCGAGGATATTCCGGTGGTCATCCCGGGTGAGAAGCGTGGCATCTTCTCCAAGATCTTCGCAAGGAGGGCTGCATGAGCATCTTCAGTCTCTTCCGCAAACAGAAGTCGGCACCGCTTGCGCGTGAGCGTCTGCAGGTGCTGCTCGCCCACGAAAGAGCGTCATCGGGCTCCGATCTCGTCGCCATTCTCAGGGAAGAAATTCTCGCCGTCATCGCCAAACATGTGCAGATCGACAATGACCGGGTGCATGTGAAGATGGATCGCGACGAGCATGTCTCCATTCTGGAGATCGATGTCGAAATCCCGCTCGGCGCTGACCTGCGCGCTGCCTGAAGACATTTTACCAATGATGCCGCCCGCCTCCGGGCGGCTTTTTATTCCGCCGTCGTGTCGACGGGGTTGCGAAAGGTTTCCTCCAGGTCATCTGGCAGCGGGCGTTTCAGGTTTATCCCGTTCGGCGGGATCGGCGTGTTGAACCATTTGTCGTAGATTTTTTCGATTTCGCCGCTGGCATAGATTTCGCCGAGCGCCTCGTTGACGGCGTCGCGGAAGCCGGTATCGCCGTGGCGGAGCATCAGGCCATAGGGCTGCGGCGGGGCGAGATATTCGTCCGAGATGACGTAGTCTTCGGGCTTGCCGGTTTCGGCAACGAAGGATCGCAGAAGTATATCGTCCATGACAAAGGCCGAGGCGCGGTTTTCCGTCACCATGTCGAAACTGCCTTCCGTGCTGTCATTTTGCAAAACCGCGACGTTCAGTCCCAATTTGCGATTGAGCACGTTGAGTTGGGTGATGTTGATGGTTCCCGTCGTCACCACCACCGTTCGCCCGGCAAGATCGGCGACAGTGTTCAGGCCGCTCGATTTCAGCGCCACATAACGGGTGCCGGTGATGAAGTGGCTATAGGAAAACCACACGGCCTTGCGCCTTTCTTCCGTATTCGTGCTCGCCACGCATTCCATGTCCATCGTGCCGTCATTGAGAAGCATGATGCGGTTGCTGGGCGTGCGTTTGACGAACTCGACCTTCAGTTCAGGCAGGCCGAGCTTTTTCTTGATGGAATCCGCCACCCTCAGGCACAGTTCTATGCTATAACCGATAGGCTCCGTCCCGGCGCCGAGATAGGAGAAAGGGATGTTGCGATCGGCATAACCGAGCTTGATCGTGCCGGTTCTGGCGATGGTTTCAAGTGTCGGCGGTTGGGCGTCCTCGCTCACCGCCTGAGCGGGAAGAAGACTTGAAAAAACCAGCATAAGCCATAATGTCGATCTCTGCATCGCGCATCTCCAGCCAAAATAATCCGTCAAAACATTTTCATGAAAATCGATACGGGTTGGCGCCTTGCGCGCTCAGTCCTGGTATTCGCTCGGATGTTCGTACGCCTGTTTCAGAGAGGCGGCCATCGGCAGGTTCAGGTTCATGCCGTTTGGGGGAATGGGCTTGGTGAACCACTTTTCATAGAGGCCATGAATGACCGGCCCGGTGAAAATGTGCCGAAGGCTTTCATTGACCGCCGCCTTGAAATCCGGGTCGTTGCGGCGGAAAACCAGGCCATAAGGTTCGGGTGCGCTCAGCGTTTCCTCGGAAAGCGCATAGAGGTCCGGATTCTCTGACGTTGCCGCCAGCGCCGCAAGCAATATGCCATCCATGACAAAGGCGGAAGCCTTGCCGGAAACCACGAGTTCGAAGGCCTCCTCATTGGTTTTCGTCGGCATAACAGAGATATTGAGGTTCTTCGCCCGGTTCACGGCGTTGAGTTGCTCGATATTGACGGTGCCGGAGGAGGATGTGACGGACCGCCCGGCGAGATCGGCAAGGCTTTTCAGATTGTCCTGCTTGCGAGAGAGAAACTGCGTTGCGGTCATGAAGTTGGGATAGGAGAAATCCACGATCTTGCGGCGTTCGCTATTGTTGGTCGTGGCCGCGCATTCAATATCGATCTGCCCGCTGCGGACAAGGATGAAACGGGTCGCGGGTGTCGCCTTGACGTATTCGAGTTCAATCCTGTCGAGCTTCAGCTTCTTGCGAATATCTTCGCTGATCGCCCGACAAAGATCGGTCGAGAAGCCGGTGACCTCACCATTCGGCAATTGATAGGAAAAGGGCGGTTCGGCCTCGCGATAGCCGATGCGGATCTTTGCGGTTTTGGCAATTTGCTGAAGCGTATCGCCTCCACCTGCTGCCTGAAGGGACGTGATGGGAACAAGGCATGCGAGGAAAAGGCAAAATACTGAAAGACGCATTTCATGTCCTCTGGGCCGGGAGCCGGTTTCTCAAATGGCTTTTTGTGGTGGGCAATAGGTTTCCTGTGTCGGCCGACCGGGATCGCCGAATTCATCCTGCGCGATCGAAGTTATGACGGCGCGGTTCTTCAAAATACGGGCAAGCGGGGCGGGCGCGGCAAAATAATAGCCCTGGGCTTCGTCGCAGCCGGAAAGCTTAAGCGCTTCCACCTGCTCCCTGTTTTCAACGCCCTCGGCGGTAACCTTCAGGCCGATCTGTTCAGCCATGTCGATGACGGTGTTGACAATGGCGGAACACATGGGATTGGACGGCAGGCCGGAGACGAATTCCCGGTCGATCTTTATCTTGTCGAAGGCGACATGGGTCAGCGTGCTGAGCCCCGCATATCCGGTGCCGAAATCGTCGAGCGCGAGGCGCACGCCCCTTTCCTTCAGCAGTTTCAGGATCCGCGTGCTGTTGTCGCGCTCCAGCATGACCGTTTCCGTGATTTCCAGTTCAAGCCGTTCCGCCGGTAAGCCGGATGTTTCAAGCGCCCGGTCCACTATCGGGACGATGTCGTCATTGCTGAGCTGAACGGCGGAAAGATTGACAGCCAGCTTGATATCCTTTGGCCATGTCATGGCATCCATGCAGGCTTGTCCCAGAACCCATTCACCCAACGGCTTGATGAAGTTGTTTTCTTCGGCAAGCGCAATGAAGCGGTCCGGTGCGATGAGGCCAAGCTTGCTATGCCGCCAGCGGGCCAGCGCTTCATAGGCAACGATGCGACCGCTCTGCAGATTGACGACCGGCTGGTAATGCAGCTCGAATTCCTGGTTTTCGAGCGCCGATTTCATGTCGATTTCCAGCGCATGCTTGTGCTGCGCCGCCATGTCCATGCCGGGCTCGTAAAAGACGAAATAGCCGCAGCCCATGGATTTCGCCCGGTAAAGGCCGAGATCTGCATGTTGCAGAAGCTGCGTGGCGGATGTGCCGTGGCCCGGAGCACAGGCA
Organism: Agrobacterium salinitolerans; assembly: GCF_027498475.1. NCBI lineage: Bacteria > Pseudomonadati > Pseudomonadota > Alphaproteobacteria > Hyphomicrobiales > Rhizobiaceae > Agrobacterium > Agrobacterium salinitolerans. Next base: position 465,572 of record NZ_JAPZLN010000002.1, read on the forward strand.
ATGCCGATGCTGGTGTCGATGCTGATATCGCTGCCTTCCAGACTGAAGCTGCGCGAGACGGCATGCACTACCCGCGCGGCCAGCATCGCCGCATCGCTCTCGCAGTCGGCATTTGCCGATTGGATGATCGCGAATTCGTCGCCGCCGAGACGGCTTACCATGTCGTTTTCACCAAGCACGGCGGAAATCCGCGAGGCCACCGCCACCAGCAGGGAATCGCCGGCGGCGTGTCCCAGCGTGTCATTGACGGCCTTGAAGCGGTCCAGATCGAGCAGCATGACATTGAACGGCTGGCCTGACGCGGCAAGCTGTTCGAGACGGTTTTCCAGCGTCTTCATCAGCAGGACGCGATTGGGCAGCCCGGTCAGCGCATCGTGATGGGCCATATGCTCCAGCTGCTGCGCCATATCGCGAATCTGCCGCAGGCGTCCGCGTTCCAGAACCGCCTCGCGCAACGTTTCAATGGCGGTGGCCATGTCGCCGATCTCGTCCCGCCGCTCCTGAAACGGCGTGGCGACATCCGTTTCCTCGCGGGCGATCCGAAGCGTCGCCTGCACCAGCGCCGGGACCGGTTTGAGGAAATGCCGGGCGATGACGGTCACAAGTGCGCCGGTGACGGTCAAGACCACGATCAGGGCGGCGAGCGAATTATAGATCAGCTTGCGCTGCGCGCCATAAAGCGCGTCCGAGCCGCCAATGCTGACGGCGACCGCGCCGATGGGTTTCTTCGTTTCCGTGCTGATGATCGGCAGCAGGCCGATATAATGGCTGGATTCGCCGATGGTCGCAAAACCGGTGGAAAAACGCGCGGCGACCGCATCGCGGGAAAAGATGGGATCGGTCGCGAGCGGCTTTTCATCGTCGTCCGTGGCGTTGTCGAAGGCCGCCGCGATCTGCCGGAAGCCGGAATCCGCCTCGTCATAACGGAAAAGCCAGACGGCATTCTTGGTCTGTGCGCCGATAAGCGCGAGAACGTCGCTGGGGTTGAAGCCGGTGACGAGAATGGATTCGTCGTCGCCGATGGGTTTGTCGGTCAATATGCCGTTGACCTGCCCGTCGGCATCGGCGGTAACGCTGACATAGGTATAGATGCTGCGAAGCGTGGCACTGGCGATCTGCGAATTGACGCGGGCCTGGTTGAGCCATTGCTCGCTGGCGGCGGCGACGAACATGTACCAGCCGACAAGCGCGCCGATGCTATAGGAAAAAATCACGCCGCCAAGGAATATGAGAGTTATCTTGCTGGCGAGCGAGCGCCGTCGCGAAAACCGGCCTGGTTCCGGCTGCGTTGGCGAGCGAAGCGTGTGGCCCGGTTCAACCTGTCTATCTGTCCCGCGATAGGCAGTCTCTTCCATTCGCGATAGTCCCCCGCGATGTCGCGTTATAATTGTTTTATGGAATTTTATAGGGCATGCATTTCAATGCTGTCTGCTAAATAATTCAACAAAGTTTAGATGCGATTAAGAATTAATCCCTCTTTTTATAGTCGTAGCTTATATAAGAGGTGTCGCTCTTGCACCTTAGGTTGAAAAAATCGGGGAAGAGAGATGAGCCGTTAAGGATAAACTCCAAAATTCTGCGATCTCCGCCAAGTTTCCCGATCCGGTATGTCTGTCATCGATAGCGCAGCGATTGGCCTTGCCAACTGGCCGATAAACGGCATCTTGTGCGCAACATGCCGCTTTCAGGAAAGATATCATGGTTCATAAAGGCAAAAACATCGCGCAGCTTTCCGTTCTCCTCCAGAGCGGCCACCTCGATCCGCGTGTCCTGGTGGAAGAGACGCTGGATGCGATCGGCGGAAGGGACGATCAGGCCGTTTTTGTCGAGTTGACGGCAGCACGGGCGATGTCGGAGGCGGAAGACGCGGCAAAACGAATTGGTGAGGGCCGTTCTAGTGGTGTGCTCGATGGTATTCCGGTGGCCTGGAAGGACCTGTTTGACCTTGAAGGCATGGCGACCACGGCCGGCTCGACGGTGCTCGCGGACGATAAGCCTGCGTCTCGTGACGCGGATGTGGTGACGTCGCTAAAACAGGCGGGCATGATCTGCATCGGCCGCACCAATATGAGCGAGTTCGCGTTTTCCGGTCTCGGCATTAATCCGCATTACGGCACGCCGCGCAATCCTGCTTCCACGGATGGTCACCGTCTGCCGGGCGGCTCTTCTTCGGGTGCGGGCGTCGCCGTGGCTGCCGGCCTGGTGCCGGTGGCGATCGGCACTGATACCGGCGGATCGGTGCGTATTCCCGCCGCTTTCAACGGCGTGGTCGGTTACAAGGCGAGCCGCGGCCGTTATTCGATGCGCGGCGTTTATCCCTTGGCGAAAAGCCTCGATTCGCTCGGGCCGCTCACGCACACCGTACAGGATGCCGTTTGGGTGGATGCCGCCATGCGCGGTAAGGCGGTTGCCGATCTCACACGCGCGCCTCTTTCCGGCCTGGCGCTGGTGGTGCCGGAAACGGTCTTTTTCGACGGCATTGAGGATGGCGTGGCTACCGCCTTCGAGCAGGCGGTGGAACGTCTTGTCCGCGCCGGTGCTTCGGTGCGGCGGCAGGCATTTCCGATTTTTTTGGAGTTGTTCGATCTTATCAGGGAAAAGGGCGCGCTGGTGACGGCGGAAGCCTTTGCCCTGCACAAGATACGGCTGGAAGGTGCGGATGCGGCGCGCATGGACCCGCGCGTGGTTGCGCGAACGAAGCTCGGGGCGAATATTTCCATGCCTGATTATATCGCTATCAACGAGGCGCGCGAACGCATGACGGCGGCGTTTACCAACATGATCGACCGGCAGGAGCTGCTGGTATCGCCGACATTGCCGCATGTCGCGGCCAAGGTTGCGCCGCTTCTCGATGATGACGATGCCTTTTTCGCCATGAATGCGAAAACTCTGCGCAACACCCAGATCGGCAATTTTTTCGATCTCTGCGGCGTTTCCATCCCCTGCGGAAAGGGCGATGCGGGCATGCCGGTCGGCCTGCTGCTTTCCGGTCTCCATGACACGGATGACCATGTGCTGGGCGCGGCGATGGCGGCGGAAGAGATTATTCGCGGCTGAGGAAAGGAAAAGGCGGCCTTGTTTGGCCGCCTCTCAACGTATGCTTCAACGCGCCGCCCAGTTGGCGCCGCGGCGGAACATGGTTTTCATCTGCGGCACGGAAAACTCCTTGGCCTGATGGCCGAGCGCGGAATAAAAGACGCGGCCCTTGCCGTATTTGCGTTTCCAGACCACCGGCATGACCACACCGTCGATCCACCAGGCATGGTCGCCGGTGAACTTGGTTGTCGCCAGCACCTCGTTGGAGGGGTCGACATGCATGTAATATTGCTCCGACGTATAGGGGAAATCGGAAATCCCCTCCATCAGCGGGTCGTCGGGGCGGGTGATGTTGACATGGTAGTCGATGATATTGCCGGGATGAGCGACCCATTGTCCGCCGATCATGAACTGATATTCCACGCATTCGCGAAAACTGTCGCCCGCACCGCCATGGAAACCGGCAATGCCGACGCCGTTTTCGACGGCGGTCGTCAGGTTCTTGATTTCTTCCTTCTCGATCTTCGACATGGTGACAATAGGTACAACAAGGCTCAGATCATGCACCGAAGGATCTGCAAAAGCCTCCGTTGAGTGCTCCACATAGACCTTGAAGCCATCCTCTTCCAGAATGTCCTTGACGATGGTGGCGCATTCCTGCGGTTCGTGGCCGCTCCAGCCGCCCCAGACGATGAGTGCTTCGCGCATTTATTTCCTCCTCGGGATTATTTGCCGAGCTGGCCGTCGACCAGCGATGTTTCGAGCGGGGCAGGGCGCTCCGCCTTGGTGGTGATGGAAACGGTGGTGCCGGTGTCCGATGCCGTCTGGAAGGCTTCCATCACCTCCAGCACATGCAGGGCAAGATCGCCATTGGCGCGGTGCGGGCGGTTCTCGCGGATGGCATGGGCCATGTCCGCCACGCCGATGGACCGGTAATTGCCGTCGGCATAGGGGGACGACAGCGCCTGCGGCTCGAACTCGCCGCCCTTTTTCAGCAATTGCACCTCGCCGCCGAAATGGTTGGGATCGGGCACGATCAGCGTGCCTTCCGTGCCGTAGAGTTCCAGCGGTACATGTTTGTGGCCGGCGACATCGAAGCTCATGCCGACCTGAACCACAGCGCCATTTTCGAAAGCGAGCACGCCGGAGACATGGGTGGCGACATGAACGGGAATTTTTTCGCCATTCTTCGGCTCGCTGGTGATGAGGCGCTCATTGCGTGGCGCAATGGCAAAACCTGCCACCTTGGCGACCGGGCCGAAGAGGTTGACGAGATCGGTGATGTAATAGGGTCCCATATCCAGCATTGGCCCGCCGCCAACCTCGTAATAGAAGGCGGGGTTCGGGTGCCAGCGTTCATGGCCGGGGCACATGAAAGTGGCCGTTCCGCCGACTGGCTGACCAAGTACGCCATCGTCGATCAGCCGGCGTGCCGTCTGGTGGCCGCCACCGAGGAACGTATCGGGAGCCGAACCAATTCGCAGGCCCTTTGCTTTTGCCGCATCCGCAAGGCGCTTGCCTTCGGTGAAATTGATGCCCAGCGGTTTTTCGGAATAGGCGTGTTTGCCGGCGTCCAGCGCCCGCAGACCCACTTCCACATGTGCCTTGGGGATCGTCAGGTTGACGATGATTTCCACCGACGGGTCGGAAAAAAGCGCGTCGACGCTCATTGCCTGAAGGCCGAACTCGTCCGCTCGCGCCTTCGCCACGTCCTCGTTCATATCCGCAAGACCGCGAATGTCGAGAATGGGAAACGACGCCATGGCCTTGAGATAGGCGCTGGAAATATTGCCGCAGCCTATGATGCCGATGCCGACCTTGTTCATATGATTCCTCCCGTAAATTAGAAATGCCTGGGCCTGTGCTCAAAATAGCGGGTTAGAGCGCCGGTCCCGTGGTGTTCCATGGCGATTCGTAAAGCTCGTAGAGCGCAACGGCCGCAGCGCCCTGCGCCCATAATTCGTCGCTCGCAACGTCGAAAACCAGCTCCGCGACACCGGCCAGCGAGGGCGGCACGGCGGCGTTGTAGCTGTCGCGAATGCTGGCGATGAAGGGTTCGCCGAGTTCGAGGCTGGAGCCGGTGATGATGACACGCGGCGGCGCAAACAACGTGACGATATTGGCAAGCGTCAGGCCGAGCGCTGCGCCGGCGCGCGAAGCGGCCGCGATGAGGTCGTTGTCTTCCGCCGCAATCAATGCATGGGCATGCTGCATGCCGCGACCGAGCCGGATCGCCTCGGCAAAGCGCCCATCCGCCGGGCGGGAGCCTAAAATGGCGTTCTCGCCTGCCTGGCTCGCGAGCCGTACCGTGCCTTCAGTGGCAAGACCGATGACGAGGTCGCCGAGATTGTGGCTGAGGCCACCGGCACCGCGAAACAGCTGGTTTTGATGCAGCACGCCAAGCCCAAGCGTCTGTTCGAGCGAAATCAGCACCATGTCTTCGAGATCACGCGCGTGGCCGAACCAGTGATGGGCGAGCGTAATGGCGTGGGCATCGCTTTCGATGATGGTCGGCGAATTCAGCCGCGCCGTCATTTCCTCGGCGAAATTGACGTTCACCTCCCGCAGGATCGGGCTGCTACGGATTTTGCCGGTGCGATGTTCGATGACGCCGGGCAGGCCAAGACAGACCATGTCCACATCTTCGAGTGAAAGACCCGCATCGACCACACAGCGCCGTACTCCGTCTTCAACGAGATCGGCGATAACGCCGATCGGCTGGCGATCGACACGGATTGGAAGAGCGAGGGTGGAAAGGACATTGCCGCAAAAATCGGTGACGACGAAAACCATACGGTTGGCGGCTATCTTTGCCCCCACGACGCGAGCGGCATCCGGGTTCAGCTCCAGCATCACGCGCGGTCTTCCGCGTCCACCTTCCGTCCTGATGTCGCCGAGATGGCGGGTGAGAATCAGCCCATCATCCAGAAGAGAAGCGGTGATGGCGGAAACGGTCGTCGTGGAAAGCTGGGTGCGTTCGCTGATCTCCACCCTCGAAATCGGTCCATGCCGGCGGATGCTGTCGAGCACGCTCAGCCTGTTGATCGCGCGCATCAATTCTGGGTCTGCGGTCTTCATGGGGTCCTGCTGCGATCAATGCCGTTGCCTCCCGATTTATATCGGAATACGGATTAAATAACGGGGTGAGGGTGGGGTGTGTCAAGCGCCAAGCGCAAAAAATCGGCATTGTGCCTTGACAATGAGCGAACCCTGATATGAATTAATCCGCATCGGGGAATAAATGAGGATATCCCCAGGGAGGATCACCATCATGACGATTTGGCACGCAGGCGCAAGCCTGAGCGGCAAGCTCGTAAGCTTTGCCACAACGACAAGTATTGCTCTCATGCTCGGCGCAGCAAGCGCCTCGGCCGCGACGGTCGTAAAATGGATGCATGTGGAACTGGACCCGAAATCCGTGGCCGTCTGGGAGGAGATCGCTAAGGAATACGAGGCCAAGCACCCCGATGTCGACATCCAACTGCAGTTCCTCGAAAACGAGGCCTTCAAGGCGAAGTTGCCGACGCTGCTGCAATCCAACGACGTGCCCGACTTCTTTTACAGCTGGGGCGGCGGCGTCCTTGAGGAGCAGTCTAAGACTGGTGCGCTGAAGGATCTGACCGAGGTTTTCGATGCCGATGGCGGCAAACTGCGCCAGGCCTATAATGCGTCTGCAATCGACGGCCTGTCCTTTGACGGCAAGGTCTGGGCCGTGCCTTATCGTGTCAGCCTCGTCAGCTTCTTTTATAATAAGGAACTGTTCGCCAAGGCAGGTGTGAAGGCCGAGGATATCAAGACCTGGGCGGATTTCAGCGCAACCGTCAAGAAGATCAAGGACGCGGGCATCGTGCCGATTGCCGGCGGCGGCGGAGAAAAATGGCCGATCCATTTCTACTGGAGCTATCTCGTCATGCGCAATGGCGGGCAGGCCGTGTTTGATGCCGCCCGCAAGGGCGAAGGCGAAGGTTTCATGGACCCTGCCATCATCAAGGCGGGTGAGCAGCTGGCCGAGTTCGGCAAGCTTGAACCTTTCCAGCCTGGCTATCTCGGTTCCACCTGGCCGCAGGCGCTCGGCGTCTTTGGTGACGGCAAGGCTGCGATCATTCTCGGCTTCGACAATACCGAAGCGAACCAGCGCAAGAATGCCGGCGACGGTAAGGGTCTGGCCCCTGAAAACATCGGGCGCTTTGCCTTCCCGGTTGTCGAAGGCGGTGCCGGCAAGGCCACCGATACGCTGGGCGGACTGAACGGTTGGGCGGTCACCAAGAATGCGTCCAAGGAAGCGATCGATTTCGCCACTTTCCTCACCAGCAAGGAAAGCGAAGAGAAGATGGCGACCGCCGGTATGATCCTGCCGGTTGCCACGGGTGCAGCCGGTGCGGTGAAGAACCCGCTGTTGGCGGATTCGGCCAAGCAGCTCGCCGCCTCCACCTGGCACCAGAACTTCTTCGATCAAACGCTCGGCGCCGCCGTCGGCCGCGTCGTCAATGATATTTCGGTCGAGATCGTATCCGGCCAGATGACCGCCGAAGAAGGTGCCCAGCAGATTCAGGACGCATTCGAGCTGCGCTGATCTGACGATTTCCATGGCAGCGCCGCGAATGTGCGGCGCTGCTTATCTGCCTCCATGAAAGCGGATAGAGATGACGGATATTTCCATGACTTCTGCGTCCATGCCGGCGCGTGGCGCGACAAAGGGTAGGCACAAGCGGAGTTCAGTCGCGCATGATCGGGCGCTGACCCTATTGGTGTTCCTGCCGCCCGCGCTGCTACTCTTTACCCTGTTCGTCATCCTGCCCATGGGTGAGGCGGCGTGGTATAGTCTTTATCGCTGGAACGGTTACGGCACACCGACCGATTTTGTCGGTCTGAAGAATTTCCAGGTCCTGTTCGGCAATGCCGCCTTTTCACAGGCTTTGCTCAATAACGGCCTGATCATCCTCATCTCGATCCTGATCCAGATACCGCTCGCCATCTGGCTTGCCATGATGCTGGCGCATCGCATTCCCGGCGTCGTTGCCTTCCGGCTGGTGTTCTTTCTGCCTTACGTTCTGGCGGATGTTGCTGCGGGTCTGATCTGGCGCTTTGTTTATGATGGCGACTATGGCCTCTTTGCCGCGATTTCCAACTTCTTCGGATTCGCCAATCCTTACGTGCTGGCCGACAGGGATGTGGCGATCTATGCCGTGCTCGGTGTCATCGTGTGGAAATATTTCGGTTTCCACATGATGCTGTTCATCGCGGGCCTTCAATCCGTCGACAAAAATGTACTGGAAGCGGCCGAAATCGACGGCGCGTCCGGCTGGCAGAAATTCCGCTACGTCACGCTGCCGATGCTCGGCTCCACGGTTCGCCTTTCCGTCTTCTTTGCGGTCATCGGCTCGCTGCAACTGTTCGACATGATCATGCCGCTTACCGGCGGTGGTCCATCCAACTCCACGCAGACCATGGTCACCTTCCTCTACACTTACGGCGTCATGCGTATGCAGGTGGGCCTTGGCAGTGCGGTGGGCGTTGTTCTTTTCGTCATCTGCGTGACGCTCGCCTTCGGTTACAAAAGGATATTCATGCGCCATGACTGACACATCCACTTCCGTGCGCATGCCGCTGCAAACCAAGCTTTATCTCTATATCTCGCTGAGCCTGATCGCGGCCATCGTGCTCATTCCGCTTCTGACGACGGCCCTTGGCGGCTTCAAGACGCTGGGAGACCTGCGCGTCAACCCGTTCGGTATCCCGGCCGAATGGCAATGGGCCAATTACGGCGATATCCTGCTTGGCAAACGCTACTGGCTGCAGATATTCAATTCTCTGGTCATCGCGCTGTTGACGGTGTTCCTGACGCTCACCGTCTCGGCCATGGCGGCCTTCACCTTCGCGCATGTGAAATTCTTCGGCTCGTCGTTCCTGCTCAATTATTTCCTGCTGGGGCTGATGTTTCCGGCGGCGACCGCCATCCTGCCGCTGTTCATCCGCATTCGCGATTTGGGCCTTCTCGACACCTATTGGGGTGTGGTGCTGCCGCAGGTGGCTTTCGGCCTTGGCATGAGCATTCTTCTGTTCCGCAACTATTTCCGCAATTTGCCGGATGAGTTGTTTCAGGCAGCCTTTGTGGATGGCTGCGGGTATCTGCGCTTCTTCTGGCACATTTCCGTGCCGCTTTCGCGGCCGATCGTGGCGACCGTTGGCATCGTCTCTTTCGTCGGCAGCTGGAACAGCTACATCCTGCCGCTCATCATGCTGAATTCGGAATCGAAATATCCCTGGCCGCTCGGCATCATGGTGTATCGCGGCGAGTTCGGCACGGAATGGCAGCTGGTTCTCGCCTTCATCACGCTGACGATCCTGCCGACAGTCATCGTCTTCTTCCTCGCACAGAAACACATCATCGCGGGCCTGACGGCCGGTGCCGTCAAATCGTGACTTGAAAGGAGCAAAATATGGCTTCCGTCGAACTTAAGGATATCCGCAAGTCCTATGCCGCGCTCGATGTCATTCACGGCATCTCACTCGATATTGCCGATGGTGAATTCATCGCGCTGGTCGGCCCTTCGGGTTGTGGCAAGTCCACGCTGTTGCGCATGATCGCGGGGCTGGAGGAAATCACCGATGGGGATATTCTCATCGGCGACAAGGTGGTCAATGGCATGACCCCGCGCGAGCGTAACATCGCGATGGTATTCCAGTCCTATGCGCTTTATCCGCATATGACAGTGGCTGAAAACATGGGCTTCAACCTGAAACTTGCCGGCCAGCCGAAAAGCGTAATTGAAGAGCGCGTTGCGGAGGCCGCCCGCATGCTCGATCTCGGAAACCTGCTCGACCGTAAGCCCTCGCAGCTTTCCGGCGGCCAGCGCCAACGTGTCGCCATGGGGCGCGCCGTTGTGCGCAATCCGGCCGTCTTCCTGTTCGATGAGCCGCTTTCAAACCTCGATGCCAAGCTACGCGTGCAGATGCGCAGCGAAATCAAGGCGTTGCACCAAAAGGTCGGAACGACCTCGATTTATGTCACCCATGACCAGATCGAGGCGATGACGCTGGCCGATCGGGTGGTGGTGCTCAATCAGGGCCGTATCGAGCAGCAGGGTACGCCGCTCGAACTTTACAAGACCCCCGCCAATCTCTTTGTCGCCGCCTTCATTGGCTCGCCCGCGATGAACCTGATCGAGGGTGTGGTGGATGGCGAGGGCGACCAGCCTGCCGCCCGGCTGAAGGATGGGACGGCGATCCGCATCGCCGCTGACAGAAAGGTCAAGCGCGGCCAGTCGGTCACGATCGGGCTACGCCCGGAACATATCGGTTCGGCGATCGGCGGAGATATCTCGCTTACGGGCAGAACGGTACTTGTGGAGCCAACCGGCGCACAGACCCATGTGGTCTTCGAACTCGCAGGCGATCAGGTCACCGCAGTGGTGGATGGCGAGCAGCTGGTGAAGGTCAATACACCCTTTGCCGCCAGCGTTCATCATGAGCGGGTACATGTTTTCGACAGGGCGAGCGGGCTCGCGCTCTAAGCGCCCCCAATGTTTTGATGGAATGCTGAAATTCTCTTGCCCTTTCGCTTTTGGGGCTTGTCTGAAAATAACGAGCGGTTAGCTTGGCGCTTGGGATCGAAGCGGGTTACCGCGCAACTGTATCGATGCAGGAGGAGATTTTAATGAGAACGATCAAGGGACCGGCGCTTTTTCTCGGCCAGTTCGCAGGCGATGCCGCACCGTTCAACAGCTGGGACAGCATAACCAAATGGGCGGCTGAGAAAGGCTATATCGGCGTGCAGGTGCCGACCTGGGCAAGCCAGCTGATCGATCTCAAAAAGGCCGCGGAATCGAAGGATTATTGCGACGAGTTCGCCGGTGTCGCGCGCCAGAATGGCGTGGAAGTCACCGAGCTTTCCACTCACCTGCAAGGTCAGCTCGTCGCAGTTCACCCGGCTTATGACGAGGCCTTCGATGGTTTTGCCGCACCGGAAGTGCGCGGCAACCCCAAGGCGCGCCAGGAATGGGCGGTGGAGCAGGTAAAGTTTGCGCTGAAAGCCTCAAGAAATCTCGGCATCAAGGCACATGCGACATTCTCCGGCGCGCTTGCCTGGCCGTTCGTCTACCCGTGGCCGCAGCGCCCGGCTGGTCTGGTGGAAACGGCCTTCGACGAACTGGCGAAACGCTGGACCCCGATCCTCGATTATGCCGATGAACAGGGCGTAGATGTCTGCTACGAAATCCATCCCGGCGAAGATCTGCACGATGGCGTGACATTCGAGATGTTCCTGGAGCGCGTGAAGAACCACAAGCGCGCCAACATGCTCTACGACCCCTCGCATTACGTGCTGCAATGCCTCGATTATCTCGACAATATCGACATATATAAAGACCGTATCAAGATGTTCCACGTCAAGGATGCGGAGTTCAATCCGACCGGACGGCAGGGCGTCTATGGTGGTTATCAGGGCTGGGTCAACCGTGCCGGCCGGTTCCGCTCGCTCGGTGACGGGCAGGTTGATTTCGGTGCGGTCTTCTCCAAGATGGCGGCCAATGATTTTGACGGCTGGGCCGTGGTTGAGTGGGAATGCGCATTGAAACACCCTGAAGACGGCGCCCGCGAAGGGGCGGAATTCGTCAAGGCGCATATCATCCGCGTCACGGAAAAAGCCTTTGACGACTTCGCATCAAGCGGCACCGACGATGCGGCCAACCGCCGTATGCTTGGACTTTGAGAGCATTGCAGAGGAAACATTATGGCTATTGAAGGAAAGACAACCGACAAGGCGAACAAGCGGATTCGTCTTGGCATGGTGGGCGGCGGTTCGGGTGCCTTTATCGGTGGTGTTCACCGCATGGCAGCAAGGCTCGACAATCGTTTCGATCTCGTGGCAGGGGCCCTGTCCTCGACCCCGGAAAAATCCCTGGCTTCCGGCCGTGAGCTGGGGCTCGATCCCGAACGATGCTACGGCTCTTTCGAGGAAATGGCCGAAAAAGAAGCGCTGCGAGAGGATGGCATCGAGGCGGTGGCGATCGTCACCCCAAACCATGTCCATTATCCGGCCGCGAAGGCGTTTCTGGAGCGCGGCATCCATGTCATCTGCGACAAGCCGCTGACCTCCAATCTGGAAGACGCCAAAAAGCTGAAGGAAGTGGCCGACAAGGCGGACGCCCTGTTCATCCTGACGCATAACTACACTGGCTACCCCATGGTACGGCATGCGCGGGAACTGGTGGAATCGGGCGCTCTTGGCACGATCCGTCTGGTGCAGATGGAGTATCCGCAGGACTGGCTGGCGGAACCCATTGAGCAGACGGGCGCCAAGCAGGCCGTCTGGCGCACCGACCCGGCGCAATCGGGTGCGGGTGGTTCCACAGGCGATATCGGCACGCATGCCTATAATCTTGGATGCTTCATTTCCGGCCTGGAAGTCGACGAACTGGCGGCGGATGTGCACACCTTCGTCGAAGGCCGCCGGCTGGACGACAACGCGCATGTGATGCTGCGTTTCAAGGCGAAGGATGGCAAGCAGGCGGCCAAGGGGCTGCTCTGGTGCAGCCAGGTTGCGGTCGGTCACGAAAACGGGCTGAAAGTTCGTGTGTATGGTGACAAAGCCGGCATCGAATGGACGCAGGCTGATCCGAACTATCTCTGGTTCACGAAGCTCGGCGAACCCAAGCAGTTGATCACCCGCGGCGGTGCAGGCGCCGGGGCTGCGGCGGCGCGCGTCACCCGCATTCCATCGGGCCACCCGGAAGGCTATCTCGAAGCGTTTGCCACCATCTATACTGAAGCGGCCCATGCCATTGAGGCCAGCCGCGACGGCTCGGCGCTGGACAAGGCGGTGATTTATCCGACCGTCGATGACGGGGTAAAAGGCGTCGCCTTCGTTACGGCCTGCGTCGAATCCGGAAAAAAGAACGGCGGCTGGGTGAAGCTGTAAGATTGGACACGACCCTGCCCGCGCATTTCTTCTCCCCGCCGGGGAGAAGAAACAAGCGGTACGGGCTCGCTCCTTCGTTATCGCCTGGTCTCAAGGCTCAAGACTATTGATAAGAGCTAGGAGACATCGACTGCACCCGTTGCGTTACGGGGCAACCGTCCTCGATCTTGGTCCAGGACGAAACGTTGAGCTTCATCTCGCAACGTGCGAGATAGGAGCCGCCATCGACCTTCAGGCAGGATGTCTGGCCGAGTTCGAACATGGCACCGCGATTTCGGCATTTGCAATTGTGGGCATCCGCCAAAGTCGGAATAAGGGCCATGATCAGGCCGAATATGAGTACTCCAGAACGCATGGCTGAAGCTCCAAAGGATATCGCGCTAGATTACTCCTCTCCGAAGGCATAGTCAAAACGTCTTCCCTCCGAGAAGCCCGCGTCGGAAGGCCCATAATAGTCACTGCAAACTTCTCCGCTATTACCCGATCAGAATCGCCCTGATATCATTCACATTCGTCAGGGTCGGTCCCGTGACGACAAGGTCTCCTGCTGCATTGAAAGCGGTGTAGCTGTCGTGGCTCATGAGCGACTGGCGCGGATCGACACCGGCTTTGCGCATGCGGGCAAGCGTGTCCGGTGTCACCACCGCACCTGCCGCATCCTCCACGCCGTCTATGCCGTCGCTGTCGCCGGCAATGGCCCAGATGCCATCCGCACCCTTCAGCGTCAGCGCAAGGCTCAGCAAGAACTCCGTGTTGCGACCGCCCTTGCCTGCCGGTCCCTTGCCGCCAACGCCCCTGTTCAGCGTGACCGTGGTTTCGCCGCCGGAGAGCAGGACGGCCGGGCCTTTGACCGGAAGGCCCTTGCGGCTGGCGGAAAGCGCGATGCCGGCCATGACTGCGCCGACATCTTTTGACTCACCCTCCAGTGAATCTCCGAGGACGAGCGGCGTAAGCCCAAGTTTCACTGCCTCATCCGCTGCCGCCTGCAGGGCGAGCGAGGGGGCGGCGATGAGCCGGATATCTTCCGCGATATCGCCCGCCTTCGGGGTTTCCTCGCCTTTTTCCAGCACCTTGCGCACGTTTTCGGGAAGATCGAGCGCATAACGGGAGACGATTTCCCGCACGGTTTGAATGTCACTCGGATCGGCAACCGTTGGCCCGGAGGCGATCTCTGAGGGGTCGTCACCCGGAACGTCGGAAATCAGCAGTGAAACGACCTTGGCGGGTTTGGCGGCCAGCGCCAGCCGTCCGCCCTTGATGCGGGAGAGGTGTTTGCGCACCGCATTCATTTCGGAAATCGTCGCACCGCTGGCAAGCAAGGCACGGTTGACAGCCATCTTGTCCGCAAGCGTCATGCCTTCGGCTGGCGCGACCATCAGTGCCGAACCGCCGCCGGAAATCAGTGCGATCACCATATCGTCGGCGGTGAGCCCTTCGACTGCGGCGAGAATGCGTTTTGCCGCTTCCGCGCTCTTCTCGTCGGGCACGGGATGGGAAGCCTCGATGATTTCGATACGCGCCGTCGGCACGGCATGTCCGTAACGCGTCACCACCACACCTGAGAGCTCCACATGTGGCCATGCCGCTTCAAGCGCTGCGGCCATGGCGGCGGAAGCCTTGCCGGCGCCCACGACCACGCAACGCCCTTTGGGCGGGGAGGGGAGGTGGTGTTGCAGCACCTTTGCCGGATCGGCGCTGGCGACTGCGGCCATGAAAATGCGGTTGAGAGCGTCTCTTGCGGAGGTGTCGTTCCATGCGGTCATCAGGTCATGCTCCAAGCCAGAGGAAGCCGAGCGCAAACAATGCCGGCAATGCCTGAATGAACAGGATCTTCATATTGGCAGTGATCGCGCCGAAAATACCGGCGATCAGAACGCAAGTCAGGAAGAAAACCTTGAAGCTGAGCCCGTCATCGCCCTGTGTGAGCCCATAGATCAGCCCGGCTGCGAGAAAGCCGTTATAAAGCCCCTGATTGGCGGCAAGCACTTTTGTCTGCCGGGCGAAATCCGCCGAGAGACCAAAGGCTTTTCGGCCGGCCGGCTTTTCCCACAGCAGCATTTCCAGAATGACGATGTAGATATGAATCGCCGCAACCACGGCAATCAAGATGCTGGCGATCATCGGTGGTTCCTCCAAACCATGATGTCCGTTGCCTGCGGCTGTCGGGGGAAAACAGGCGGCGAGCGGACAATTCCGTTTTAACGATGGGGCAGAGCGCCGCAAGGCCGGAATCCTCTCTTCCCGTGCAAACTGTTGAAGAGCGCCAACCTGTTGCTTGACTCTTTACCGAAATAGGAACAAAACAAGAACAATTAAGATGAATAACCGGAATTGAAACCTGTCATGCCATGCAAAAGCGCGCGGATCAGTTGCTCCTTGTCGAAGAGCTGCGTGAAAGGCTGGAAAGGATCGGTAACGGCGCTCCGCGCCTGCACGAAACTTTGCCTTTCGGCGTGGATGCCCTCGACCATCACCTGCCGGGAGGCGGGCTAAAGCTCGGCTGCCTGCATGAGGTGAGCGGCGGCGGCAATGGCGCTGTCGATGGCGCGGCGGCTGCCCTTTTTGCGGCCGGTGTGGCGGCAAGGCTTTCCGGCAAGGTTTTATGGTGCGTCACCCGACGGGATCTGTTCATGCCGGGGCTGACGCAGGCGGGCCTGTCGCAGAACCGGCTCATCATCGTTGAATGCCGCGATGAGAAAGGCGTGCTCGATTGTTTCGAGGAGGGCCTACGCTGCAATGGTTTCGGCGCGGTGATGGGCGAACTGGCGAAATTGCCGATGAACGCCTCGCGACGGCTGCAACTGGCGGCGGAAACCTCTGGCGTTACCGGCATCGCCATCCGCCGTTTCAGGCGTCCGGCCGATGCGGCGCTGTTCGGCGAGCCGACCGCGTCCGTTACACGCTGGCGGATTTCCGTGCGGCCCTCTTCGCCTTTGCCGGTGCCGGGGGTGGGCAGGCCGCGCTGGTTTCTTGAACTCTTGCGATGTCGCGGCGGCGAAAGCGCCGAATTTGAAGTGGAAGCCTGTGATGCAAAGGGTCGTCTCGCTCTACCTGCCGACATGGCCGACGGATCGCTTCCGGCGTCTTTTGGGGCAGAACGCGCCGCCGGTTGAAACGCCGCTGGTCATGATCGGCCGACAGGGCAGCCGCCGGCTGGTGCTGGGGCTCGACAAGGCGGCAAAGGCGGCGGGCATCCGCCCCGGTACGCCGGTCAGCAAGGCACAGGCGCTGGTGCCGGGTCTTCTTATGGAAGATCTGGACTCGGCTGGTGATGCCCGCGCCCTTGAGCAATTGGCCTTTCATTTTTTACGCATCTACGCCCCCATTGTCGCTGCCGACCCGCCGGACGGGCTGGTGCTGGACACAGCGGGTGCTGACCATCTGCACGGCAATGAGACGCTGATGCTGAGCGGCATGGTCAACCGCCTGCATGCCGCAGGCTTTGCCGCCCGCGCCGCCATTGCCGATAGCTGGGGGGCGGCTCATGCGCTGGCACGTTTCAGCCGTGAGGAAATCAGCATCATACCGCCGGGTGGCCAGAGAGCGGCGATCAGCGGCCTGCCGCTTTCTGCGCTGAGGCTGGAGGAGCGTATCGTTTCCGGGCTGAAAGTGCTCGGCTTCCGCAGCATCGGTGAGCTTGCCGAAGCCGCGCGCGCGCCGCTGACCCTGCGTTTCGGCCCCGAGCTTGTCCGCCGTCTCTCCCAGGCTTTCGGAGAGATTGGCGAACCCATCGAACCGGTGCGGGTGGCCGAGCTGGTGGAGGTGCGGCGCGCCTTTCCCGAACCCATCGCAGCAGCGGAGACGATTGCCCGTTATACGCAGAAGCTCGTTGTTGACCTTTGCGCCGCGCTGGAAAAGCGCGGTCTTGGTGCTCGCCGGGTCGATCTGGTGCTGCACAGGGTCGATAGTGGTCTACAGGCCATAAGGGCGGGCACATCAAGACCGGTGCGCGATGTCAAACAGCTGGTCCGGCTTCTGACCGACCGGATCGACACCATCGATCCCGGCTTCGGCATCGAGATGATGGTGCTGACCGCCACCCATGCCGAACCGCTTCTCGCCGCACAGGCTCGATCCTCGCTTCTGGAGGAGGGGCGTGCGGACATCGCCGATACGGTCGATGTCATCCTCAATCGTGGCCACAGGGTCTATCGTTACGCGGCGGTGGCGAGCGATGTGCCGGAACGCTCCCTTACCCCCGTTGCGGCGCTTGCGCCAGAAGATAGGCTCGGCTGGCCTGGCCACTGGCCGCGTCCGGTCAGGCTTTTTGCAAGGCCGGAACCCATCGAAACGCTGGCGCTGCTGCCGGACCATCCGCCGCGTTATTTCCTCTGGAAAGGCGTGCGCCACAATGTGCGACGCGCCGACGGGCCGGAGCGCGTGTTTGGCGAGTGGTGGAAACGCGACCGGGAAAAGGCCGCCGTACGCGATTATTTCACGGTGGAAAATGAAAGCGGCGAGCGCTTCTGGATTTTCCGCTCCGGCGACGGCGAACATGCCGAGACCGGTTCGCAAGGATGGTTCATCCACGGGGTCTTCGCATGAGTACGCCGCGTTATGCCGAGCTGCAGGTGACCACGCATTTTTCCTTCCTGCGCGGGGCCAGCTCCTGCGAGGAGCTTTTCGAACAGGCCAAAAATCTTGGCATCGAGGCGCTCGGTATCGTGGATCGCAACAGCCTTGCGGGCATTCCCCGCGCTTACGAAGCCGCCAATAATCATGGCGTCGGCCTCGTCATCGGCTGCCGGCTCGATCTGGATGACGATATTTCCGTGCTTGCCTATCCCATGGATCGCCAGGCCTACGGCCGTCTTTGCCGGGTGCTTTCCGTTGGCAAAAAAAGAGGCGGCAAGGGCAAATGCCGGCTGACATGGGACGATCTCGTCACCTATGGCGAAGGACTGATCGTCGTGCTGCTCGCCGATCTGGCCGACGATCTCTGCGCGCTTCGCCTGCGCCGGCTCAAGGCTGCTTTTTTCGACCGCGCCTATATGGCGCTCAGTCTCAGAAGGCGGCCCAACGACCAGATGCGGCTTTTCGAACTGTCGAACATGGCGCTAGCCGCAGGGGTGCCGACCGTGGTGACCAATGACGTGCTGTTTCATGTGCCCGAGCGCCGCATGCTGCAGGATGTCGTCACCTGTATCCGGCACAATTGCACCATCGATGAGGCGGGGTTCCGCCGCGAGCGCCATGCCGACCGTTATATGAAACCGCCGGAAGAGATGCACCGGCTGTTCGCCCGTTACCCCGAGGCGCTCTCCCGCAGCCTTGAAATTGCGAAACGCTGCAAATTTTCGCTGAAAGAACTGGTCTACCAATATCCCGAAGAGCGCAGCCTGCCGGGGCTGACGGCGCAGCAGGCGCTGGAAAAGATGGTGTGGGAGGCGGCGCCGGGGCGGTATCCGGATGGTTTGCCGGATAAGGTAGAAAAGGCTTTGCATCACGAACTTGGCCTGATCGGCAGGCTGGAATATGCTCCCTATTTCCTGACGGTGAATGCTATCGTTCGCCATGCACGCTCGCTGGATATTCTCTGTCAGGGACGCGGCTCGGCCGCCAATTCGGTGGTGTGTTACGTGCTTGGCATTACCGCCATCGATCCCGTCAAGGTCGATCTCCTGTTCGAACGTTTCGTTTCCGAGGAGCGACGCGAACCGCCGGATATCGATGTGGATTTCGAACATCAGCGGCGCGAGGAGGTCATCCAGTGGGTCTATGATACCTATGGTCGCGACAAGGCCGCGCTGTGCTCGGTCGTCACCCGTTATCGCGGCCGCGGGGCGTTGCGCGATGTCGGCAAGGTTCTGGGTCTGCCCGAAGATTTGACGAAACTGCTATCCTCACAGGTCTGGCGCTGGAGTGAAGGGGTGGATGAGAAGCAGCTCAAGGAGCTGAACCTCAATATGGAGGACCGCCGCCTGAAGCTTGCATTCGAGCTTGCCAACCAGCTTGTTGGTACGCCGCGCCACCATAGCCAGCATCCGGGCGGCTTTGTTCTGACCCATGACCGGTTGGACGAGTTGGTGCCGATCGAACCTGCTGCCATGGACAAACGGCAGATCATCGAATGGGACAAGGACGATGTCGATATCATGAGGTTCATGAAAATGGACTGTCTGGCGCTCGGCATGCTCTCCTGCATGAAGCGCGGCTTCAACATGCTGGAAGAACGTACCGGTTATAAGTACGATCTCGCTACCGTGCCGCAGGATGACGATCCCACCTATGAGATGATCCAGAAGGCCGATACGCTTGGTACCTTCCAGATCGAAAGCCGGGCGCAGATGTCGATGCTACCGCGGTTGAAGCCGAAGATATTTTACGATCTCGTCATACAGGTCGCGATTGTTCGCCCCGGCCCCATTCAGGGCGATATGGTGCATCCTTATCTGCGCCGCCGTGATGGGAAAGAGAAAGAGCATTACCCTAAAGAGGAATTGAGAGGGGTGCTCGGCAAGACGCTCGGTGTGCCGCTGTTTCAGGAACAGGCCATGCGTGTCGCAATCGAATGCGCCGGTTTTTCACCCGGCAAGGCGGATCAGTTGCGCCGCGCCATGGCGACCTTCAAGAATGTCGGTACCATCTCCAAATTCAGGCAGGATCTGATCGATGGCATGGTGGAGCGCGGTTATGAGAAAGAATTCGCCGAACGTATCTTCAAACAGCTCGAAGGTTTCGGCAGCTACGGTTTCCCTGAAAGCCATGCGGCTTCCTTCGCGCTGATTGCCTATGCCTCTTCATGGCTGAAATGCCATTATCCCGATATTTTCTGTACGGCGCTTCTCAATTCGCAGCCCATGGGTTTTTACGCCCCGGCGCAGATCGTGCGAGATGCGCGTGATCATGGCGTGGAGGTGCGCCCAGTCTGCGTCAATAACAGCCGCTTCGATTGCACGCTGGAGCCGACGGGCAAACGAGATGTAAATGGCAAGGAGCGTTATGCCGTGCGGCTCGGCATGCGTCTGGTGAAGGGGCTTGCCAACAAGCACGCTGCCGATATCGTCGCCGCCCGGCAGGACCGGCCTTTTGCCTCGGTGGACGATCTCTGGCGAAGGGCGGGCGTTCCGACCGCCGCCCTAGTCTGCCTAGCGGAGGCCGATGCCTTTCTGCCGTCGCTTTCGCTTGCCAGACGCGAGGCGCTCTGGGCCATCAAGGCTCTGAGGGATGAGCCGCTGCCGCTTTTTGCCGCTGCTGCCATCAGGGAAAATGCCGTTATCGAGGAGCTTCAGGAGCCCTCCGTTGCGCTTCGGCCCATGACTGACGGTGGCGAGGTGGTGCAGGATTACGGCCATGTGGGGCTGACCCTGCGCGAGCATCCCATGACCTTCCTGCGCCGCGATCTTTCCCGCCGCCGCATCGTCACCTGTGCGGAGGCGGCGCGTGTGCGGGATGGCACATGGCTGGAAACGGCGGGGCTAGTGCTGGTGCGCCAGCGTCCCGGCTCGGCAAAGGGTGTGATTTTCATGACGCTGGAGGATGAGACGGGTATCGCCAATGCGGTGCTGTGGGTCAAAACCTTTGAAAAATACCGGCGCGTGGTGCTGTCGGCCGGCATGGTCGGCATTTACGGCAAGATCCAGCGGGAAGGCGAGGTGGTGCATCTGGTCGCCCACCGGCTGACCGATCTGTCGCAGGCGCTGGCCAGTGTGGGCGAGCGCAACCGCGCCTTTCCCCTGCCGCATGGGCGTGGCGACGAGTTCCACCATGGCACGCCGCCGGAGGATCATCGCGCGTTCCGCAAACGTCCCCAACCTGTCTTGGAGAATGATGACACGGTCGAGCGGATAAAGGTCATTTCACGCAATTTCCACTGAGAAGCTTTTAAGCCGCATCTTCCAACCCGGCCGCATCTTTCCTGCGAAACTGGCTCGGTGGCGCACCGAGCACCCGTTTGAAGGCCCGGCTGAAGGAGGCTTCGGAATCGTAACCGAGCTTTTCCGCTGCGACCGTCACGCGCATGCCTTCACGCAGCCAGAGCCGTGCCTGATGCATGCGCACGCGTACCACATAACGGGCCGGGCTTTCGCCCACTATGCGCGTGAAACGTTCCGCGAAACTGGAGCGGGACGCCCCCATCAGCGAGGCAAGCTCCTCCACGCTCCAGTCTTTTTCGGGGTTGAGGTGGATGGCGGCCAATACCCGCCCGAGTTCGGGATTGCGCACGGCGGCCAGCCAACCGCTGGAATCGCCGCAGCCATGTTCCACCCATGTGCGGATCAGGGTTGCGGTCAGCACATCGGCAAGCCTTGCCAGAATACCGCCTGCGCCGACGCGGTTCAGCTCCACCTCGCGCGCCATGGCGTCCAAGAGATGGGGAATTGCCGGGTCGCTTTTGGCCAGATCGCTGGTCAGCATCACATCCGGCATCAGCTGCAACAGCGGGTGCAGATTATCCATATTGAACCGCATCGAGGCGGTAAAGGCCACGGTATCGCCGCCCGCGCTGGCGCATTCCATATCAAAAATGCCCTGGCAAACTTCCTTTTTGCCAAACCGGTCAAAGGGAGAGGGCGTCACATTCTCGCCGCTGGCAAGCACATGGGCGTGACCCCTGGGCAGAAGCACGGCATCGCCGCATTTGAGCGTCTGCCATTCGCCGGAAGGCTTCTGCAGTTTCGCCTGACCGACGCCGATGAAATGAAACCGTGCGGCGTCCTGTTCGGGAAAAGCCGTCGCCCAGGGTGTCGCCATGCGGCAACGGCCGTATTCCACGCCGTCCAGTCTCAGGCCACGCAGCATCTCGGTCAGGGCATCATTCATGGCAGCTCTCAAAATTCGGACGATCGGTTAAGGAATTTTGATTTTATGGCATGAAAACGCCTGGATGTCACGTGCTGCGTGAAGAGCGGCCTGCGAAGCGGGCCACTGTGGTTCCGTGCCGGAGGGGGCTCTAAACCGTCTTGATCGCCTTCTGCGTGCGGTCCTTGCCGACCTCGATCACGTGACGCATAGCCTTTACCGCCGCATCCGCGTCACGCGCCGCAATTGCATGCACGATGCGCAGATGGTTGGAGGCGATTTCGGCGATGGTGCCCGTCGAAGCGGCTGGCGACGACAGCTGGAAGGAGATGGCCAGCGCGGCTTCAATCAGGCCGCTTGCCGAGCGCATGAAGGGATTGCCGGACATATGCGCCACGGCAAGGTGGAATTCGAGATCGACTTTGGCGATGCTTTCGGGCGTATGTTTCGGATTGTCGAATTTGGCGGCGATGACATAGAGGGACACGATGTCGTCATTGGAGGCCTGCAGGGCCGCTGCGGCTGCCGCCGCCGGTTCCAGCGCCAGGCGGATTTCCGCCAGATGCTTGACGAATTCCTGGTCTATGCCGGCCTCGCAGCGCCAGCCCAGTACATCCGGATCGAAAAAGTTCCAGCTCGAACGGTCGAGAACGCGGGTGCCGACCTTCGCTTTGGGCTCCACCAGTCGCTTCGCCGCCAGCGTCTTCATGGTCTCGCGCAGCACGGTTCGCGAGACGCCGAAGCGCATGGAAAGCTCCGCATCGTTGGGCAGCAGGGAGCCTTCCGCAATTCTGCCCGAAACGATGGCGCTGCCGAGTTCGGAAACCACATGGGCGTGGCTGTTCCGGCGTTTTCGCCCGCTAATCGTCGTTTCGAGCAGCCCCAAGCAAGCCTCCCTTGGCAATTATGCCGGATGCGGTCCGGCCAGTCTCCTGTTTGAATACCAGATGATTGCGCGCTGCAACACGATGAAGATGAAAAGCAGCACACCGATGACGATTTTCGTCCACCAGGAAGAAAGCGTTCCGTCAAAAACGATGTAGGTCTGGATCAGCCCCTGTATCAGAAGGCCGATGAAGGTTCCTGCCACCAACCCCGTGCCGCCGGTCAAAAGCGTGCCGCCAATGACGACGGCGGCGATGGCGTCGAGTTCCACCCCCACCGTCGCCAGCGAATAACCCGACGAGGTGTAGAGCGTGTAGACGATGCCGGCGAGGCCGGAGAGGAAACCGGAAAGCGCATAGATGCCGATGGTCGTCGCCCCGATCGGCACGCCCATCAGCTCTGCCGATTGCGGGTTGCCGCCAAGCGCGTAGACATTGGCGCCGAAGCGGGTGCGGCTAGCGATCAACATGCCCGCCGCAAAAACGAGGAGCATCAGCATGGCCAGTGCCGTCAGCCTGCCGCCGCCGGGAAAGCGATAATAAAAGCCCTGTATCGCATCGATGAAGGGATGCGAGATCGGCACAGACTGGGTGGAGATGAGGTAAGCCGCGCCGCGCGCCAAAAACATGCCGGCCAGCGTCACCACGAAAGGCGGGATCGACAGGAAGCGGATCATCGCCCCCATCAGGCAACCGAACAGCGTCGAGACCGCCAGCACGATGGCGAAGGCGAGCAGCGGATGGATATTATAGGTGCCGACCATCACGGCTACGAAGACGCTGGTAAAGGCGATGACCGAGCCGATGGAGAGATCGATGCCGCCCGACAGGATGACGAAGGTCATGCCGACGGCCGCGATGCCGAGAAAGGCGTTGTCTGTCAGAAGATTACCTATCACCCGTGTCGAGAACATCGCCGGATATTGCAGCACGCAGAGGAAATAGGCGACCACGAAGATCGTCAGCGTGGTGAGGAAGGGCAGGTTGCGGCTGTGGATCATCGCGCGGTTCCTTCCTTGGTCATGCCATCGGCGGCGGCCGGTTTAGCGTTTGGCTTGGGTGGTCTGACGAAGCCCAGCACCGTGATGATTGCTGGCGATTGCAGCGTCAGCACGACCATGATGATGCCGGCCTTGATGATGAGGTTGAATTCCGGCGGAAAGCCCGAGACGAGGATGCCGGTATTGATGGTCTGGATGATGAGCGCGCCGATCAACGAGGCGGTAATGGAGAAGCGCCCGCCATTCAGAGAGCCGCCGCCGATGACCACCGCCAATATGGCGTCCAGCTCCAGCCACAGGCCGGCATTGTTCGCATCCGCGCCGCGAATATCTGCGGTCACGATCATGCCGGCGATGGCCGCGCAGAGGCCGGAAACGGCATAGACGAAGAACAAGAGGAAGCGCGCCTGAACTCCGGCAAGAGCTGCGGCACGGCGATTGATGCCGGTCGCCTCGATCAGGAAACCAAGCGCGCTCTTGCGCACCAGAAGGCCGATCACCAGCGCCGCCGCCACCCAGACGATGACGGGCAGCGGGATGCCTGCGAACGAGCCGGAGCCGATGGCGGCGAAGCTGTCATTGTTGAAGGTGAGAATGACGCCTTCGGTGATGAGCTGGGCGATGCCGCGTCCCGCCACCATCAGGATCAGGGTGGCAATAATCGGCTGAATGTCAAGAAGGGCGACCAGCACGCCGTTCCACAGGCCGCAGGCAATGCCCACCGCAAGTGAGATGACGATGACCGAGGGAATGGAATGGCCATTGCTGATCAGCGTGGCCGCAACCGCGCCGCAGATGGCGATGACCGCGCCGATGGAAAGATCGATGCCCTTGGTGGCTATGACCAACGTCATGCCGATGGTCAGCAGAGCCACGGGAGCGGCGCGCACGAGAATATCCACCAGACTGCCATAGAGTCGGCCGTTCTGGAACGAAACATGCAGGAAACCCGGAGAAATGATTGTAATCGCTGCCAGAATGATGAAGAGCGCGGCAAGCTGCGGAGCAAGTCGTTTGAAGCGTCGTGTCATTGCTGCCATCATGCCGCCTCCGTTTTCGCCGCATCGGCAATCGCTCGCATGATGTTGTCGGCGGTCAAATCGCCGCCCTTCAATTCGCTGACATGGCGGCGGTCGGACAATACGACGACACGATGGGCGACGGCGGTCAGTTCTTCCAGTTCGGAGGAGATGACGACGAGCGACATGCCCTCGCTGCAGAGTTTTTCGATCATTTTCAGGATTTCCGCATGCGCACCGATATCGATGCCGCGTGTCGGCTCGTCGAGGATCAGAAGCCGGGGATGGGTGGCGAGCCAGCGCGCCAGAATGGCCTTCTGCTGATTGCCGCCGGACAGGAATTTGATCGGCCGTTCGGGGTCGGCCGGACGGATATCGAGCGATTTGATGAAGCTTTCGGCAAGTTCCGCTTTTTGCCGGCGGGAGAGCGGCCGTGCCCAGCCCTGCCGGGCCTGCAGCGCCAGCGCAATATTATCGGTGACGGAAAAGTCGCCGATGATGCCGTCTGTCTTTCGTTCTTCCGGACAGAAGCCGAATCCGGCCGCTATCGCGGCCTCGGGCGACGAAATCGCCACCGGTTTTCCGTCTATCGTCGCGTTGCCGGTATCGGGACGATCAATACCGAACAGCAGAAACGCGGTTTCCGTTCGGCCGGAGCCAAGGAGACCGGCGACGCCAACGATCTCGCCTGGGCGGATGCCGAGATCGAAAGGGGCGATGCTGCCGCGTTTGCCGTAACCTTCGAAACGGATCGGGGGTTCACCCTCGATAACGGTATCGTCCGCCGCCTGATGTTCCTGGGTGATGTGCTGCATTTCGCGACCCAGCATCATCGCAATGAGTTCGGATCGCGGCAGACTGCCGATATCGCGCGTGCCGACGAGGCGGCCATTGCGCAGAACCGTGACGCGGTCGGCAATATCATAGACCTGATTGAGGAAATGGGTGATGATGATGATGCCGATGCCGCGCGCGCGTAGGTTTCTCAGCACCCCGAACAGCATTTCGACCTCGTGGGCGTCGAGGCTGGCAGTCGGCTCGTCCAGCACCAGCACCTTGCCGGAAAGATCGACGGCGCGGGCGATAGCAATGATCTGGCGGATGGCGACGGAATAGCTGGAGAGCAGGGCGTTGACGTCGATGGAAAGACCATATTGCGTCAGCAGCGCCTGTGATTGCTTCTGCATTGAGGCCCGGTCGATCATGCCGAAGCGGTGGGGCTGGCGGCCAAGAAAGAGATTTTCCGCAACCGTCAGGTTTTCGAGAAGGTTCACTTCCTGGTAGACGGTGCCGATGCCGAGCGCCTGCGCCTCGCCGACATTGGCGGGCGCAATTTCTGCGCCCTCCAGAAAGATCGAGCCGCTGTCGCGGTGATAAACGCCGGTCAGGATTTTGATGAGCGTCGATTTGCCCGCGCCGTTTTCGCCGAGAAGTGCGTGGATCTCGCCACGTCCGAGCGAAAAATCAACGCTATCAAGCGCTGTTATCCCGAGAAAGGATTTGCCGATGGCGCGTGCTTCCAGAAGTGGTGCCGTTTCGGACATAGAGCAGTTTCCGTATTGCAATGGGTCTCGCCACGAGGGCGCAGAATGATCACATAAAGCGAGCGGTGGCCGCTCGTTTCTTCTCCCCGCCGGGGAGAAGGTGGCCCGAAGGGTCGGATGAGGGGGAAATATTGCCGGATTTCGGAGAGCTTGCCCCCTCATCCCGCTGCCGCGACCTTCTCCCCGGCGGGGAGAAGAAGCAGGCCACACCCGCTCGCTCCATGAAATCATTCAGTATCGGATTTTCGCCCGTCGTTTCACAACCGAAAGAAACGGCGCAGCTCCTGCGCCGTTTCCCCGAAGAAATGGCTTAGTAGCCCAGGCCCTTCTTCGCCTCGTAGACCTTCATCGGGTCATCGGACGCCGTGTAGAGCTTGGATTCGGTCTGAATCCACTTCGGCGGCTCCTTCTTGTCCTTCAGATAGGCTTCAAGGGCGTCGAAAGCGGGTCCCGCCATGTCAGGCGTGAGTTCGACGGTGGCGTTGGCTTCTCCGGCCGCCATGGCCTTGAAGATGTCAGGCACCGCGTCGATGGAAACGATCTTGATGTCGGTTCCGGGTTTCAGGCCGGCTTCCTTGATCGCCTGGATCGCCCCAACGGCCATGTCGTCATTGTGGGCGTAGACAGCGCAGATGTCCTTGCCGCCGCCTTCCGCCTTGATGAAGCTCTCCATCACTTCCTTGCCCTTTGTGCGGGTGAAGTCACCCGTCTGCGAGCGCACGATCTTGATGTTGGCGTGGGAAGCGATGGCCTCTTCGAAACCCTTCTTGCGGTTGATGGCGGGCGAAGAGCCGGTCGTGCCCTGCAATTCCACAACCTTGCAATCCTTGGAGCCGACGTCCTTGACCAGCCAGTCGCCGGCAACCTTGCCTTCGTGAACCTGATCGGAGGTTACGGCCGTCAGGTAAAGATCGTCAGGAGCCTCTATCTGGCGGTCGAGCAGGATGACAGGGATTTTTTCTTCCTTGGCTTCCTTCAGCACGGCGTCCCAGCCCGTTGCGACGACGGGTGCAATCAGGATCGCATCGACGCCCTGCGCAATGAAGCCGCGAACGGCCTTGATCTGGTTTTCCTGCTTCTGCTGCGCGTCGGCGAACTTCAGCGTGACGCCGCGCTTCTCCGCCTGCTGCTTGGTGACGGTGGTTTCAGCCGCGCGCCAGCCGGATTCCGAACCGATCTGCGAGAAGCCGACGGTCAGCGATTGTGCGGAAACACTTGATGCAAGGCACAGCGAAACGGCGACAGTAACTGTCGCGAGAGCTTTTCTCATCTTAATCCTCCCAGAGATGATGTCAGCGTGACGCCAACACTATGAGCATATAGTAATACTCTTGAAAAGAGGCATTTTCGAATAATTGAATTTTTGGGCACTGTATTCATTTGCAAATTTTAGCATTTAACTTTTGATATCAATTAGATGTATAATTCGAATTTGTCGTTTCGAACGATCTTGTCTGCCGCGCCTTCTGGTGTCGCCGCGCTTGACAGCGTATGATTTTATCTAATAGTAATATAAATAAGAAAACGATTTTTGCCGGAATTTTCGCGCCCCCGGGACGAAATTTAGTCGGCAAAAGAGGGAGGGAGATTCCGTTGCGTAATCCCGCGATGGGCGTAAATGCCGAAAAATATTCGGTTAAAGCCGAAGTGCAGCTCGATGCCACTCGTCTGGGCTCACTCTGTCGGTTATGCGTGATCTCCGAAACGCTGATTCCATTTTCCTTGTGCGCAACATAAGCTTGTCGCATTTCGTAATATTTTACCGTTGGCCACTTCCGGCTGGAGACCCGCATCATGACGACATCTGATAATCTTCCTGCAACTCAGGGCAAGCTGCGTTCGCGCGCGTGGTTTGACAATCCCGCGAATGCGGACATGACGGCGCTTTATCTCGAGCGCTACATGAACTTCGGTCTCAGCCAGGCCGAACTGCAGTCTGATCGCCCGATCATCGGTATCGCGCAGACGGGCTCCGACCTTTCCCCCTGCAACCGCCACCACCTGGAGCTGGCAAACCGCCTGCGTGAAGGTATCCGTGAAGCCGGCGGCATCGCGATTGAATTTCCCGTGCATCCGATTCAGGAAACCGGCAAGCGCCCAACCGCCGGTCTTGACCGCAACCTCGCTTATCTCGGCCTCGTGGAAGTGCTTTACGGTTATCCGCTCGACGGCGTCGTCCTGACCATCGGCTGCGACAAGACCACGCCTGCCTGTCTCATGGCGGCGGCCACCGTCAACATTCCGGCCATCGCCCTTTCCGTCGGCCCCATGCTGAACGGCTGGTTCCGGGGCGAACGCACCGGTTCCGGCACCATCGTCTGGAAGGCGCGCGAACTGCTGGCGAAGGGTGAGATCGATTACCAGGGCTTCGTCAAGCTCGTCGCCTCGTCGGCTCCCTCCACCGGTTATTGCAACACCATGGGCACGGCAACGACCATGAATTCGCTTGCCGAAGCGCTGGGCATGCAGCTTCCGGGCTCCGCCGCCATTCCGGCGCCTTACCGTGACCGTCAGGAAGTCTCCTATCTTACCGGCCTGCGCATCGTCGAAATGGTGAAGGAAGACCTGAAGCCTTCCGATATCATGACCAAAGACGCCTTCATCAACGCCATCCGCGTCAACTCGGCCATCGGCGGCTCCACCAACGCGCCGATCCACCTGAACGGCCTTGCGCGCCACGTCGGCGTCGAGCTGACGGTGGATGACTGGCAGACCTATGGCGAAGACGTGCCGCTGCTCGTCAACCTGCAGCCGGCCGGCGAATATCTCGGCGAGGATTATTACCATGCTGGCGGCGTTCCCGCCGTCGTCAACCAGCTGATGACCCAGGGACTGATCATGGAAGACGCCATGACGGTCAACGGCAAGACCATCGGCGACAATTGCCGTGGCGCGATCATCGAAGACGAGAAGGTCATCCGCCCCTATGAGCAGCCGCTCAAGGAGCGCGCCGGCTTCCGCGTTCTGCGGGGCAACCTGTTCTCCTCCGCCATCATGAAGACGAGCGTGATCTCGGAAGAGTTCCGCAACCGTTACCTCTCCAACCCGAACGATCCGGAAGCCTTCGAAGGCCGTGCCGTGGTGTTCGACGGTCCGGAGGACTACCATCACCGCATCGACGATCCGTCGCTGAAGATCGACGCCAATACCATCCTCTTCATGCGCGGCGCCGGTCCCATCGGATATCCGGGTGCGGCGGAAGTGGTGAACATGCGCGCACCGGATTATCTTCTCAAAGAAGGCGTCAATTCGCTGCCCTGCATCGGCGATGGCCGCCAGTCCGGCACGTCGGGCAGCCCGTCCATCCTCAACGCTTCACCGGAAGCGGCGGCAGGCGGCGGTCTCGCCATCCTGCAGACGGGCGACCGCGTTCGCATCGATGTCGGCCGCGGCAAGGCGGATATCCTGATTTCCGGCGAGGAACTGGCGAAGCGTTACGAGGCGCTTTCCGCCGAGGGCGGTTACAAGTTCCCCGACCACCAGACGCCATGGCAGGAAATCCAGCGGGGTATCGTCAGCCAGATGGAAACCGGCGCGGTTCTGGAACCGGCCGTGAAGTACCAGCGCATTGCCCAGACCAAGGGCCTGCCGCGCGACAACCATTAACATCCATCGTCGGATTTGCGCGGCCTCGAGGTTTTCCCGGGGCCGCTTTTCGTTTGGTTTGACGGTAAACTGAAAATATCGAGGTTACGGCGCTTGTCTGGCGCAGTAGCCCACGCGCCCCGTAGCGATGAGGCAACGGAAAACCTATTTTGCCGATGGTTTAAAAGCTTGCCAGGCAGGCGTCAGATCACCGGGTAAAGCGACCAGAAGAACAGCTCATATTCCTGATCGCGGTCGTCATCGTGCGACTCGTCGTCGGGTCTGCGCGGCGTTTTGTCCTGAAACTCGGTCTCCATCCGCTCCTTGACGACGGGCATCCTTCGGCCGATGCCAAAGAGGTCAAAGGAGAGCATGTTGAAACCTGCTACCATGGCCATTTCCCTTCTTCACGCGAGTTAACAGTGTGTTAAGTTTCGCGCGTTGCCATGATTTCGTCAAGATTGGCCGGGGAATTTGTCTACCATTTTTAACGACAATGCCGTGACTGACATTTCAACGCCGCAGGATTCGGCGCAATGAACGTTTATCAGGGGCGTTCAACGCTGTTCGCAGGAGAGTCAAAATAGGTTTTTTCGGCCGCTTCCAGCGCGGAATCGGTATCTGCGGCATGGCCGAGGCTTTTCAGGGCGCTGGCGAAGGCCGCGATATTGGCTTTCACAGCCTCCGGATGCGCCCGCCGACCGGTGTGATTGAGCCTTATCAGTCGTTCAGCGCCGGGGCCAACACCGTAAGAAAGATCTGCGCCCTGTTTTTTGGATGCAGCCGCGAGAAAATCTCCGGCTTCCACTGTGTCCGGCAGGATCGCCGTGGAAACGAGGGCGGAGGCGTGCGCCTCCTCCACCCAGGTCTGGATACCGAGCGCCCTGATGCCGTTCCGGGTGGCCGCCGCCGCTCTTTCGTGGCGTTCATTGGCGGATGCCAGACCTTCTGCCTCTATCCTGTCGAGGGCGGCCTCCAGCGCGTAGAATTCCAGCGGAGCGGGCGTTCCGGGCAGCGCGCCGCGGCCGGCATCGAGCCAGAGTTTTTTCTGGTCCAGAAGCGAGAGCATGGAGTTTTCCGGCGCCCTACCATGCGAAAATAGATCCCACGCCCGTTCACTGATGGAAATGGCGGAAACCCCGGCCGGGCCTGCCAGCGCCTTTTGCGGGCCGATGACGGCAATATCGATGCCCAGCCGGTCGACCTCGAAGGCATGGCCGCCAATGGACGCCACGGCGTCGACAAGGGTCACGATACCCCTTTGCCGAGCGAGCGCGGCAATGGCGGGCAGGGGGTTGAGAATGCCGCTTGCCGATTCCGCATGGACGATGGCGAGAAGATCGAAGTCCGGGCCCTCGTTCAGCGCCCGTTCCACCTCCTCCAGCGTGACCGGCTTTGCGGGACTGGCCGTCAGGTTGCGCACCGTCGCGCCGCCTCTATTGAGCCAGCCGCCGAACCATGCGCCATAGGGGCTGGTGACGATGTTGAGCGCTCTAAGACCCGGTCGGGCAAGGCTCGTCGCCGCCGCCTCGAGTGCCAGCACGGCTTCCGCCTGTATGAGAAGGACGTCGTTGCCCGTGCCCATCAAGGCTGCCAGTCGATCAGCCAGAATGGCGTAACGCTCCGCGGGAAAAGCGGGTGGGTCAAGCAGCAATGCATAATCGGGAACGGGCATGTCTTTTCCTTACGTGGCAATGGTCAGGCGCGGTGCGGCGTCGATCAGGGTTCTGGCGGTCGAGGATTGCGGCGCCGAAACGATATTTCCCGTCCTGCCGATTTCAACGATCTGTCCCGCTTCCATGATGGCGACGCGGTGGCAGACGGCGCGGATAACCGCGAGATCATGGGAGACAAAAATACAGGAAACGGCCGTCTCCCGCTGTATTTCCACCAGCAGTTCGAGGATTTGCCGGCGAACCGAAACATCGAGCGCGGAGACGGCCTCGTCCAAAATGAGAAGCGACGGTTTGAGCGCAATAGCCCGTGCAATCGCGACACGCTGTCTTTGGCCGCCGGAAAGCTCGAAGACCGAGCGGTCGGCATAGCTGGCGGGCAGGCCCACGCGCTCGAGAAGACGGTGTATTTCCGCCGCGCGGTCGCGTCTTTTCACCATGCGATGGATGCGCAGCGGTTCACCGATGGCATCCTCGACGCTGGCGCGCGGATTGAAGGCGCCATGCGTGTCCTGAAACACCATCTGCATATGTCGGCGGGCGGCGCGAAGCTTGCCTCCGTCAAGCGCCAGCCAGTCACGGCCTTTGAAATGGATCGTGCCTCCGTCGGGCGGGATCAACCGCATCAGAATGCGCGCCAGCGTCGATTTCCCGCAGCCGGAGGGACCGGCAAGTCCCAGGGTCTCGCCGGGCTGAAGCGAAAAAGAGATGTCGGAAAGCGCCGCCACTGTTCTTGCGCCGGTGCGATAGGTTTTCGACAATCCGTCGACCCGCAGAAGGGCTTCGTTCATGACGCGGCCTCGCTGATGAACGGCGGAGTGGAGAGATCGAGATAATCGGCAAGCAGCGCGCGCGTATAGTCATGGGCAGGCGTGGAAAGCACCCGCCGCGTCGGGCCGTGTTCCACCAGCAGCCCCGCGCGCAGAACCGCGATCTCGTCGGCAAGGCTGGAGGCAAGGCCGATATCATGGGTGATGAACACCAGCGTTTTGTTTTCCCGCCGCACCAGATCGTCCAGCAGCATGGCGACGGCGGCTTGGCTGACGGTATCGAGCGCGCTCGTGGCTTCGTCGGCGATCAGGATCGAAGGATTGGCGGCAATGGCGGCGGCAATCGCCACGCGCTGCCTCTGGCCGCCGGAAAGCTGGTGCGGATAGGCGGCAAGCAGGTGGGAAGGATGCGGCAGCCGCACCCGGTCCAGAAGGTCGCGGGCAAGATCGCGCGCCTTCCTCCACGACAGATCGAGATGCCGAACGGCGCCTTCCGCCACCTGTTCGCCGATGGTGAGAACCGGGTTCAGCGTCGCGCCGGTATCTTGAAAGATCGTACCGATATCGCGTCCGGGCTGCGGCCTGCCGTGAAACAGGCCGCTATCGCGGCTCCAGGAAATATCGCCGGAAACCCGCGCATTGCCGGGAAGAAGACCGGCAATGGCTCTGCCGAGCGTGGATTTTCCCGAACCGCTTTCGCCGATGATCGCCAGCCTCTGCCCCTGCCGGATCGTCAGCGAAACAGTCTGCAGTGCCGGTGCATCGCCTGCCGCATAAAAAACGCTGAGATCGTCGATCCGGCATAGCGCATTTCCGCTCATGGCTCTTGCCTCCTCGTCGCCATCGCCCTGTTGACGCCTTCTGCGAAAAGATAAACGCCGAGAACGGTGACCAGAAGGCCGATGCCGGGGATGACGGATAAAAACGCGGCCGAGCGCAGGACGTTGCGTCCTTCGGCAATCATAGAACCCCAGGTGACGATATTGGGATCGCCAAGTCCCAGGAAGGACAGTGCCGCTTCGGTGAGAATGGCGGCCGCAACGATGATGGCGGCCAGCGCCAGAACCGGCGGCAGGGCATTCGGTAAAATCTGCCGGAAGGCGATTTCTAACGGATGCATGCCGATGGCGCGGGCGGATTGGACATAATCGCGCTCGCGTATGCTCAAGACCTGCGCCCGCATCAGCCGCGCCGGATCCGCCCATGCGCCGAGCGCAATGGCGAGAATGACAATGGGCATGGAAGGGCCGATGGTGCTGACGAAGGCGAGCGCGAGCAAGAAATTCGGCACGATCTGGAAGGCGTCGGTGACGCGCATCAATGCTTCATCCACGAGGCCGCCTGCAAAACCGGCAATGGTGCCGATGACGGCGCCGATCACCAGCGCCGCGGCGGCGGCGCCAATGCCAACGAGCAAAGAGGACTGCGCGCCGTGGGCAAGTTCGGCCAGCACATCTCGGCCGAGCCGGTCGGTGCCGAGAGGCAAAGCGGCATCCGTGAAGGGCGCGATCAGCGGCTCACCGGCGATGGCCAGCGGGTCACCGGGAAAAACGACGGGCGCAGCGAGCGCCGTCATGGCAAGCAGCACCAAAATGATGGCGCCTGTGGCGCCTTCGAAACTGTGCAGCAGCCGGAGAGCGAAACTCATGCCTGTCGCTCCCCGCTGCCAATGCGCGGATCGAGAACGGCATAGAGAATGTCGACGGCGAGATTGACGAGGATGACGAAGACGGCGCTTGTTAGAATAATGCCCATCAAAAGTGGCGTGTCGCGACCGCTGACCGCCTCCTGCGCCAGCCGGCCAAAGCCGGGAATGGCAAAGACGCTTTCAATTACCACGCTGCCGCCCAGCATGGTTGCGGCCTGCAGGCCAAGCACGGTGACGAGCGGAAGAGCGGCATTGCGCGCGACATGGCGCAGCACGATCCGCCGTTTGGAAAGCCCTTTTGACCTGGCGAACAGCACGAAATCCAGCGGCCAGACCGCCGCCATGGCGGTGCGCATGACGCGCAGGAAAAGCGCGAGATAAATGAGGCCGAGGCTGGCGACCGGCAACACGAGATGGCGGGCAATATCGAGCGCCCTTGCAAATCCCTGTTTGCCCGAGGCGATGGTTTCGATGCCGGACGTGGGCAGCCATTTGAGTTGAACGGCGAAGACGATTGCGAGCACGAGGCCAAGCCAGAAGCCGGGCGTGGCGTAAAGCGCCAGCGAAAACGCTGAAAGCACGCGGTCCGCCAGCCCGCCAGGACGCGCGCCCGCAACGATGCCAAGCCCGGTGCCGAGGATGAAGGCGAGTGTGGTAGCGCTGCCCATCAGGAGAAGCGTGTTCGGCAGTCGCTCGAGGATCAACCCCAGCACAGGGCGGTCGAAGGCAAGCGACCAGCCGAGATCGAGCCGCAGCACCGAGCTGGCATAGAGCCAGAAACGGGCCAGCACCGAACCGTTCAGGCCATATTGCTCGCGCAATACATCCCTGAGCCCGGCATCACCGCCGCCGATGGAGACGAGATAGGCGTCTACCGCGTCTCCGGATGCGTTTTCAAGCAGTACGAAGGTGAAGACGAGGACAATCAGCAGCACCGGAATGGCGCTGACTGCCCTACGCTTCAGCAATGTCGTTGCACGCTTCACGGCGCGTCCTCAGCCGTCGACCGTCGTATCCGCCCAGTTGGAAACGGCCCAGCGGGGATTGCTGGCGACATGTTTGACCGTATCGCGCGCCACGGTAATGAAGCCCCATTCGGCAACGTTGATCAGCGGCAGATCGGCGGCGACCTGCTTCTGGAAATCCTTGTAAAGCGCCGTGCGTACCGCCGTATCGACCGTTATCGCCGCATTGTCGATCAGTTCGTCCAGAGTCTTGTTCTCGTAACCGCCCTGGTTGGAGAAGCCGACGCCCGTCGGAATGCCGGAACGCACGAGAATGGTGGTGGAAATTGCCGGGTCGCCGCGGAAGACCGGCGGCGCGATGGCGAGATCGAAGGCATGATCGGTGTAAACGGCCTTCTGGTGAGCGGCTGAATCATTGTTGACCAATTCGGCATCGATGCCGATTTCCTGCAACGCCTGACGAAGATAGGAGCCGAACTGCCTGGTTTCATTGAAGTAAGGCGCCGGCAGAAGTTTTAGTGAGAAACGTGTTCCGTTCGGGCTGCGCGCATAACCCGCCTCGTCCAGCAGGGCGTTGGCCTTGGCCACATCGAAATCATAGGTCTCGACATCGTCGGTGTAGAATTCAGGGGCGTTCTTCGGTACCGGGCCGGTGGATGCCGTGGCGTAACCGAGGAAGACCTTGTCGATGACGAATTTTTTGTCGATGGCGTGGGCGATGGCCTTCCGGACCTTGAGGTCGGCCAGTTCCTTGCGGCGGTGGTTGATTTCCACCACCAGCTGATAGGTCAGCGCCTCGTAACCATCGGCGATAACCTTGATCCCAGGCACCTTCGAGATGCGGTCGAGATCGGCTAGCGGCACGGCGGAGAAGGCGGCCAGCTGTATTTCTTCCGCTTCCAGCGCCGAGGCAGCGCCTGCGCGGTCGGGCAAGACGCGATAGATGATCTCTTCGAGCTGCGGTTCGTCCTTGCCCCAGTAATTGGGATTGCGGGTCAGGCGATAATATTCGCCGGGTTTGTATTCGGCAAAGACGAAAGGCCCGGTGCCGACCGGTTTGGTATTGGCCGGGTTGGTGGCGATATCGGTGCCTTCATAAAGATGTTTCGGCACGACGCTGGTAACGACCGGCAGCGCGTTGCGGATGAGCTGGAACGGCGTTGGCTTGGAGAAGCGGAAGATTGCCGTGTGTTCATCCGGCGTGTCGACCTTATCGAGATTGGCAAAGACCAGCCGCCCGAGATTCTGCAATGGTTTCCAGACGTAGAGCGCCGAAAAGGCAACGTCCGCGGAGGTAAAGGGTTTGCCATCATGCCAGGTCACGCCCTCACGCAGCTTGAAGGTGGCGCTTAACCCGTCATCCGATCCCGCCCATTCGGTTGCGAGGCGCGGTTCCAGGCCGTCCTTGCCGTTGAAGGAGGCCTCGGCCAGCGGCTCGATGATCTTGCTGGCAATATAAAACACGCCGTTTGAGGCGACGATCGCCGGATTGAGGTTCTTCGGCTCCGAATCGGCCGCAACGATCAACCTTCCGCCGGGCGCCGCCTGCTGCGCAGCGGCAATGCCTGCCAGCCCCGTGGTTGCGGCAAGAAGAAGCGAGGTCTTGAGAAGCGAGCGACGGGACAGATGGACAGGCGACATGATTCACTCCGGAAATGAGGGCTGGACGGGCCTTTCCGCTTGGGCCGCGGCAGGCCGATCTTAAGGCTGCAACCTCGGCAGTGTCCACGTTAATTCGCGGGCTTTACAGCAATGATTTTACGTTGCGCGCACCTTTGCGGAAACAATATGCTTTCCGGCGGCAATACGCTTTTCTCACCTTGCCGTCTTGCCCTCGGTAATGCTCTGAAAATTTGATATAGCCTAATAAAATTAAGTGGTTGGAATGCCGTTCCCTCGGTGGCATGTGCCCCGTGCGGCGTATGGACGAAACGAAAATCTACCTCATCGACCCCGTTTGGAAAGGGGTAATTAACCTTTATTTTTTATTTCAGGGAGACCGAAATATGTACGTTTATGATGAGTGTGCACGCTGCCATGAGCTTCTCCCGATCCAGATTCCAGAATTCGTCCAATAGCGTAGGGGAGGGGAGCGAGAAGGCTCGTCATGCCGGCGGCCAGTCGGTTGCCGGTCAGCAGACGGCGGCGATGAAGGCCGGCGCGGCACCCAAGCCGAATGCCGATGTCAGCGCAGCCGACGCCATCGAAGGCCGCGCCGAGATGCCCGGCTGGCAGAATGCTTTCGTGCTCGGCCCGAATGTCCGTTTCACCCGCACGCCGGAAAGCGCGTTTGCGCGGCGCATGCCGGTCGAGACCCCCAATATTCCGGAGGAGGAAGTCCTGGCTGTCGCTCCGGCTGAAGCACCGGAGCCGGAAGTGGTGGAGCAGCAACAGGCTGTGCAGCAGGAGGTTGCTCCTGTCTCTCAGCCGGTCATAGAGCCGGCGGAGCCGCGCATGCCGCCGCCGCGCATGCCGTTCCTGCCGCAGCCGCCGGAGGCCCGGGGTGCGAGGGCGTTGACCTACAAATTGCGGCTGGAGCTTGCCCGCAAGCAGGCGGAAGAGGCGGCTGCCGCTGCCCGGGCGCCGGTTCAGGCGGAGGTTTCCCTAGCTTCAGAAGCGCCCGCGCAGCAGATATTCTCGCCGGTTCAGCCGCCATCCGTCGAACCCGCCATCGATGCAGTTCAGACCACCGCGCCGCAGGCTGCCATTCCGGCTTTCGCCGCCCATCTGCCTGATGAGCTGTTCTGGGAAGTGATGACGCTTGATCTGCCGGGCGCTGCCGGCGAGGGCGTCTCCGCGTCCGCGCGCGCCGTTCTTGCAAATTCGGTCACGGCACCTGCTGTTGTCGCGCCGGTCGCCTTTGCATCGCCGGCGGCCGCGGCGACCGTACTTTCGTCCGTGCCTCCGGTCATCACCGTGCCGGGTGGTTCCGCAATCCGGCTTTACCGCGAGATCGGCGTGCGCCAGTCCGTCGTTCCTGCGGCCCTTCCGGTCGTTGAACAGGAAGTCGCGCTGCCGGCCGTTGCGGAAACGCCAATGGTTGTCGAAGCGCCGAAACCTGTGGAGCAGGTTCAGCCGGTTGAGAGAATTACGGCAGAGCCGCGCTTTACGCCGCGCGCACCCATCCAGGCCTCGCAGCCGATGTTCCGCGACGCGCCTGTCTTTGCCGAAGGCGAATATGAATATCCCTCCATCGATCTTCTGCAGGAAGCCCGTGTCCAGCAGACCACGACCATGACGCCGGAAGCGCTGGAGCAGAGCGCCGGTCTTCTCGAAAGCGTGCTGGAGGATTTCGGCATCAAGGGGGAGATCATCGATGTTCGTCCAGGCCCGGTCGTCACGCTGTACGAATTCGAGCCCGCGCCCGGCGTCAAGTCCTCGCGCGTCATCGGCCTCTCGGACGATATCGCCCGCTCCATGTCGG
Source organism: Agrobacterium salinitolerans (assembly GCF_027498475.1). Classification (NCBI taxonomy): domain Bacteria; kingdom Pseudomonadati; phylum Pseudomonadota; class Alphaproteobacteria; order Hyphomicrobiales; family Rhizobiaceae; genus Agrobacterium; species Agrobacterium salinitolerans. The sequence continues at coordinate 503,782 of NZ_JAPZLN010000002.1, forward strand.
CGCTTTCCGCGCGTGTCGCCGTCGTACCCGGCCGCAATGTCATCGGCATCGAATTGCCGAACCCGGTGCGTGAGACGGTTTATCTGCGCGAATTGATCGAAGCGACCGACTACGCCGAGACCCGCCAGAAGCTCGCACTTTGCCTCGGCAAGACCATCGGCGGCGAACCTGTCATCGCCGAACTGGCGAAGATGCCGCACCTTCTGGTCGCGGGCACCACCGGTTCGGGCAAGTCGGTCGCCATCAACACCATGATCCTTTCACTGCTCTATCGCCTGAAGCCGGAAGAGTGCCGCCTGATCATGGTCGATCCCAAGATGCTCGAGCTTTCGGTTTATGACGGCATTCCGCATCTGCTGACGCCTGTGGTCACCGATCCGAAAAAGGCGGTGATGGCCCTGAAATGGGCCGTGCGTGAGATGGAAGACCGGTATCGCAAGATGTCACGTCTCGGCGTGCGCAATATCGACGGCTACAATGCAAGGGCCGCTGCCGCCCGCGCCAAGGGTGAGACGGTATTCTGCAACGTGCAGACCGGGTTTGATCGCGCCACCGGCGAAGCGGTCTACGAGCAGGAGGAAATGGACCTCACGGCCATGCCTTACATCGTCGTCATCGTCGATGAAATGGCTGACCTGATGATGGTCGCGGGCAAGGAAATCGAAGGGGCGATCCAGCGCCTGGCGCAGATGGCGCGCGCCGCGGGCATTCATCTCATCATGGCAACGCAGCGCCCGTCGGTCGATGTCATTACAGGCACGATCAAGGCCAACTTCCCGACCCGCATCTCCTTCCAGGTAACCTCGAAGATCGACAGCCGCACCATCCTTGGCGAACAGGGCGCAGAGCATCTGCTCGGCCAGGGCGACATGCTGCACATGATGGGTGGCGGCCGCATCGCCCGTGTCCACGGCCCCTTCGTCTCCGATGAGGAAGTGGAGAAGGTTGTCGCGCATCTGAAGACCCAAGGACGTCCGGAATATCTCGGCACCGTCACCGAAGATGCTGATGAGGCCGATGAGGAGGTCGAAGAGGAAGCCGCTGTTTTCGACAAGACCGCCATGGGTGAGGACGATAGCGACGATCTCTACGAGAAGGCTGTCAAGGTGGTGATGCGCGACAAGAAATGCTCCACATCCTATATCCAGCGCCGCCTGTCCGTGGGCTATAATCGCGCCGCTTCGCTGGTCGAGCGCATGGAACAGGAAGGCATTGTCGGGCCTGCCAATCATGTCGGCAAACGCGCGATCATCGCCGGCGAACGCTCTTCTTACGATGCCACGGGAGCGGAAGACTGATTGAGCCTTCGGGCGCGCGATATTCGATTGCAAAAACGCGCCCCGTGAATAGCTTGTGCGGCATGGATTCTGGAATTGGGAGGATTCCCTTATGGCGCACAGCAATGAAAAAGCCAACGTCCTGGCGAGGCTTGATGAGCTGGAGCGGTTTTGCCGCGCCGTTTTCCTGGCCGCCGGCACCGATGACGAAACGGCCGATTCGGCGACGCGCGCCATGATGCACGGCACAAGGCTCGGTGTGGACAGCCACGGCGTCCGCCTGCTCGCCCATTATATTACCGCGCTCGAAGGTGGACGTCTCAATCGGCGGCCGCAGATCCGCCGCGTTTCGGGCTTCGGTGCGGTGGAGACGATCGACGCCGACCATGCCCATGGCGCCCGCGCCACCTATGCGGCGATGGACAGCGCCATGGCGCTCGCGGAAAAATTCGGCATTGGCGCGGTGGCGATCCGTAACTCATCGCATTTCGGCCCCGCCGGCGCTTATGCACTGGAAGCGGCGCGGCAGGGATATATCGGCCTCACCTTTTGCAATTCCGACAGTTTCGTGCGCCTGCATGATGGCGCAATGCGTTTCCACGGCACCAACCCCATTGCCATTGGTGTGCCGGCAGCGGACGGCATGCCCTGGCTGCTGGATATGGCGACGAGTGCCGTGCCCTATAACCGCGTTCTGCTTTACCGCAGCCTCGGCCAGCAATTGCCGCAAGGCGTCGCTTCGGATGGCGACGGCGTCGATACGCGCGATCCCAATGCGGCCGAGATGCTTGCCCCTGTAGGCGGTGAGTTCGGGTTCAAAGGCGCGGCGCTTGCGGGAATGGTCGAGATTTTCAGTGCTGTTCTCTCCGGCATGAAGCTCAGTTTCGATCTCGCTCCCATGGGCGGGCCGGATTTTTCAACGCCGCGCGGGCTCGGAGCCTTTGTTCTGGCACTGAAGCCGGAGGCCTTCCTGGAGCGCGACGTGTTCGACGAGGGCATGAAACGTTATCTCGAGGTCCTGCGCGGATCCCCTGTGCGGGAAGACTGCAAGGTCATGGCGCCGGGTGACCGGGAGTGGGCGGTGGCGGCAAGGCGGGAGAGGGAAGGCGCCCCTGTCGATCCCGTCACACGGGCGGCCTTTTCAGAACTTGCGGAAAAATTCTTGCTCAGCCTGCCCGCCTATCATTAAAGCGGCCAGTACATGAGGGCAGTCTGCGCTGACATCGCTGGATCAGGCGGGGCGCAGCAGCATGTTGGGGCGCGGATAGGGCGCCGCCGCCGCGCTCAGCCTCTCGGCCCCGACCGGACGCCCAATATAATAACCCTGCGCGTAGTCGATCTCCATCTGCCGCACCAGCCTCAGCTGTTCCTCGGTCTCCACGCCTTCGATCAGGATCTTGTGGCCGCGATTGCGGATGAGGCGGATCATGTCCTGCAGCATCGCGCGTCCGCGCGGGGCCTTGCTGTCGTGCAGGAAGGAGCGGTCGATCTTGACGGTATCGAAATCCGTCATGCGCAGCCAGGAGAGCCCGGCAAAACCGGTCCCGAAATCATCAAGCCAGATATTGATACCAAGCGTTTTCAGGTCGTTCAGACACCGTAGCACGTCTGAGTGCATTTCCATGTCGACGCCTTCGGTGATTTCGAAGGCGAGCCTGTTGCCGGCAATGCCGGCCTCCACGAGAATGGCGGCCACCGAGGTTGCGAATCCGGGATTCTTCAATTGCATCGGCGAGACGTTGACGCTGACGACGGCCACCGTGTCATCGGCCAGTATCTGTTTGCAAACCGTCTTGATGGTCCACAGGCCAAGTTCCATGATCGTGCCGGTACGTTCGGCAATCGGAATGAAGACGCCAGGCGCGACGGGAGTGCCATCCAGCAGGCGGAGCCGCATCAGCGCCTCTACCCCTGCCGTCTCGTTGGTCGAAACGTTGAGAATAGGCTGATAGACGAGGGAAACGAGATTTTCCGCGACGGCGATTTTCAGCAGGGCGGCAATATTCTCGGTCTCGTCGCTGGTCTGCGGATCGTTCGGATCGAACAGCTTCATGCAGTTGCGGCCATTGCCCTTGGCTATATAGAGCGCGCGGTCGGCTTCATTGATGATCTTTTCCAATTTGCCGTCTGGATTGGGACGGGTGAACGACGCACCGATGCTGACGGTGACGATGAAGGTGCCATCGCGGCGCTGGTCATGCGGGAGCGACAGACTTTCAACTGTGTGGCGGATCGTCTCGGCAAGCTCACCCACCTGCTGCTTGGTCTTGAACGGCGCCAGCACGATGAATTCTTCGCCGCCATAGCGGCCGATGGAAGCGCCGTGTTCGGTGATCGCATCCTGCAGGGCGTTGCCCACAGTCACCAGGCATTTGTCGCCTTCCTGATGGCCGTAACGGTCGTTGTATTTCTTGAAGAAGTCGACGTCGATGAGGAAAACGGCAAAGCCTTCTTCCTTCCTGATCCAATTTTCCCACAGAAGGCGCAGATGGTGGTCGATGGCGCGGCGGTTCTGGAGGCCCGTCAGGGAATCGGTATTGGAAAGCCGCAACAGCGCCTGGCCACGCTCGTCCGCCGCCTTTTGCTGGGCCTTCGCCTCCAGTGCGTTGACGAACACATGGTAGCGTTCCCGGTTCAGGTTCCAGTTCACGTAAGAGGTGAAGACGAAGCAGGAAATGTAGAAGGTGCCGAAGGCGATCTTGTAGAAGCTATCTTCGGGAAACTGCATAGCCGCCACAAAATAGGAGACGAGAATAATACCTGAAGACACCAGTGACAGATGGAAGCGGAAGGTGAAAAACAGATTGGCGCCCATCATGAATATTGCCCCGAAAACCATGTAATAGGACATGTTTTCAGTATTGTCGGTCAACAGCGAAGGGAGCAGCCAACCGATATATCCCATGACGAGAGCCGTGGCGCAGGTGAGATCGAGCGCGGCAGTACTTGCACCCTTGCGCAGCTGGATTTCCAGCGTCAGCAGGGATGAAAGGACGACGGCGAAGCGTGCAAGAATGGTATAGGACGCGACGTCGGGTATGAGAATGATGTCGGTTGCGGCAAATAGCAGATAGATTAAAACAGCGGTCCACAGGCCCCGGCGGATCGAACCACGGCGGCTGCGTTCACCTTCCTGCTGGTAAAGGGCAAGAAGTTCATCAGAAAACCGGGAGTCCGGCCGCCGATAGTCTTGCTGTCCACTCACCTCTCCCAATGTGTGCTTCATGCACTTTCCCATAGTGTTGCGTATACTTTATTAAGTAACTGCTTATTCCACTTTACCGTGTGCTTCCGCACCCGTTGCGGGTTCCCGTCGATCTCTGCCGATGCGTGCGGAGAACATGGAAAGGAAGAACGCATTATACGTTCGCAACATTAAGTTTCACTAAATCGCGTATCTGCTTTCTCCCGTCCTCACGAGTGTGACCAAAAAAATACGCTAATTTACTAATGTATCCCTACACCGCTCAAAAATCGAAAGCGAGTGGCCATCCGCCTCCCAGAAACGTATAGTTAACAATGTGTTAATACTGGAGGCTGAAGTGGTGCGGGTAAAGAAAAAAAATCTTGACGGGGCAAGTCTGATCACCCCGGATACTGTCGCAAAGGAGATTTTTGCGCGCAGAACGGAAACATTCGATGAGCAGTTCGCAGTTGCGAAAGCAGAGGTGGCGCTCATTCTCGAATTGGCACAACAGCAATTCGACAATCGTGTTTCAGCACGTGAGATAATACATAGAATAGCAGGTGCACTTCATCTCCTGCGTGATAAGCTCCACTCCAGCGTGTGGGCTGAACTGATACCGCTGGTACAGAATCACCCCGTTTCGCACCGTTTTCTGGAAGACCCGTTCACGCGTTGGTCCTTCGAAAAGCCGCGTGGCTATTCGGGCGACGCGCAGTTGCTGGATTTCATTTATGGCCACGACAGCGTTGCGGAACTGGTGAAAAAGGCCACGCCGCTCGGTGCGGCCCTTTACGACTACACGAAGGACGCCAGTTCCTCGGTCGCCGTGCGCGAGCGGCGCGATTTGCTGACGCGGTTCGTTGACGAGGCCGCAGCCCGGCATGGCGATGAGACGGAAATCCTCACCATCGCTTCCGGCCATCTGCGCGAGGCGGATGCCTCCGTGGCGCTGAAAGAGGGCCGGATCAAGCGCTGGGTGGCGCTCGATCAGGATCCCTTGAGCGTCGGTTCCGTCGCCCGTGATTTCAACGGCAGCTGCATTGAGGCGATCGATGGTTCCGTGCGTGATATCGTGCTGCGCACGCAGGAACTAGGCACTTTCGACCTGATCTATGCGGCCGGTCTTTACGATTATCTGAACGACCGCGTGGCGATCAAACTCACGCGACGCTGCATGGAGATGCTGAAACCCGGCGGCATGTTCCTCTTCGCCAATTTCTCGGAAGACATCGTCGTCGACGGTTACATGGAAACCTTCATGAACTGGGCGCTGCTGTTGCGCTCCAAGGCGGATATGTGGCGAATCGTCAATGCCAGCGCCGATCCTGCGAGCATCGAGGCGGAGGTGTTTTTCGGTGAGAACCACAATATCGTCTACGCGACAATGCGGAAGAAGGTGTGATGTCCTTCGGACCGATCTCTGTTTGCCAATAACTATTTGATTAAACGCCGGCGCGGCCTTAAGAATCCGCGCCGAATGCGTTGCTGAATGGAATGGCTGAAATGAAGAGATATTATTCGGATATGGGTGGTCTGCCGGGACAGACGGAACTTCTGTCGAGCAAGGCGGTGTTCAAGACCGCCTATGCGGTCATTCCCAAAACCGTCATGTCCGATATCGTAACAAGCGTTCTGCCGCACTGGACCGGCACTCGCGCGTGGATCATCGCCCGGCCGATGACGGGTTTTTCCGAAACCTTCGCGCAATATATCGTCGAGGTGCAGCCGGGCGGCGGCAGTGAGCGGCCGGAACCGGACGCGCGGGCTGAAGCCGCGATCTTCGTCGTTGACGGCGAAATGACCGTGGAATTCGAGGGCGTGCAGCACGCGCTGCGGGAGGGTTCATTCGCCTTCCTGCCTGCCGGTTCCCGCTGGCGGCTTCGCAATTCGGGCAAGGCGCCGGTCAAGTTCCATTGGGTCCGCAAGGCGTTTCAGGCGGTTGACGGGCTGGAGCTGCCGCCGGCGATCTTTTCGCATGAAGACGAGATCGCCCTGTCGGCCATGCCTGACACGGAAGGCAAATGGGCAACGACCCGTTTCATCGATCCGGAAGATGTGCGCTATGATATGCATCTCAACATCGTTACCTTCGAGCCGGGCGCGACCATTCCCTTCATGGAAACCCATGTGATGGAACATGGTCTTTATGTCCTGGAAGGCAAGGCCGTCTACCGGCTGAACGAGGACTGGGTAGAAGTTGAGGCGGGTGACTTCATGTGGCTGCGCGCCTATTGCCCGCAGGCCTGTTATGCGGGTGGACCGGGCCGGTTCCGTTACCTGCTCTACAAGGATGTGAACCGCCACGTGAAGCTCTGGTAACGGGCATCATAGTCACAAAGCTCAGGAATTATCGCCCAATCTGACGGTTTGCGCGATAAATGCTTGCGTTAAATCGAATATCCCTAATAAATCCGGAGATGCGGGCGGCCATTGCTGCCCCGCACCCTTTCGGCCTTCATCCGCATTTACCTCAAGAAGAATGCCCGCATGAGTGAGACGACCGATACCAGCATCTTCAATCTTGCGCCCGTGGCGATGTGGATAGAAGATTTCAGCGAGGTGAAAAGCCAGTTCGATATCTGGCGGTCTCAGGGCGTGGAGGATATCAGGGCGTTTCTTCTCGAAGATTTATCAAGGGTAGCGGCCTGTTCGCAGAAAATCCGTGTGATTAAGGTCAACCCCAGGACGCTGGAGCTGTTCGAGGCCCGTGATCAGGCGCATCTCGTTGACAATCTGCACCGGATTTTTCGTGACGACATGCTGGAAAGCCATGTGAACGAGCTTTCCGAACTCTGGGCGGGCAAGACGGAGTTCACCAGCAACGCGGTCAATTATTCAATCGGCGGCAAGCGACTGGATATTCAGCTGCGCGGCGCGGTCATTCCCGGCCACGAAGAAACACTCGGGCGGCTGCTTTTGACCACCGAGGATGTGACGGAGCGGGAGGAAGCCCGCCGCAAGGAGCTTCTCAACCGTCGTTATGCCGAAGGTATGTTCAAACACTCACCCGTTTCCCTGTGGGTGGAAGATTTCAGCCGGGTGCGGCGATTGATCGAGGAGGTCAGGGACCGCGGGATCGTCGATTTCCGCGTGTTCATGGATGTGCATCCCGAATTCGTGCGGCAATGCATGAGCGAAATCCGCGTCATCGACGTCAACCGCGCGACGCTTGACCTGTTCTGCGCGCCGGACCGGCAGGTCCTGTTGCAGCGGCTAGGCGATATTTTCCGTGGCGAGATGGAAAAGCCGTTCCGGGAACAGCTGATGGAGCTTTGGAACGGCAATCTCACCCACCATCGCGAGGTGGTGAATTATGCGCTTGATGGCTCGGAGCGGCACGTTCTCCTGCATTTTTCCGTTTTTCCGGGCCATGAGCACGACTGGTCGCTGGTGCAGGTGGCGCTGACGGATATTACCGCGCGCAAGAAGGCGGAAGCCTACCTCGAGTATCTCGGCAAGCACGATGTGCTGACCAAGCTGCACAACCGCGCTTTCTATTCGGACGAGCTGAACCGGCTGGAGCGCAGCGCGCTCAGGCCGGTTTCCGCCATCGTCATCGATCTCAACGGCCTGAAGGATGCCAATGACAAGCTCGGCCACGATGCCGGCGACGCGTTGCTGCGGCGGGTGGGCGAGGTGCTGAACGGTGTGGTGACTGCGCCGAACCATGCCGCGCGCATCGGCGGTGACGAATTCGCCATCCTTCTCCCCGGCGCCGACAAGCAGGTCGCCGCCGCCATGGTGGAAACCGTCTACGAACTGCTGAAAATCAACAACCAGTTCTATTCCAGCGCGCCGCTAAGCCTCTCGCTGGGTGTGGCGACCAGCGAGGCCGGCGAGACGATGGAATCGCTGGTGCGCCGGGCCGACATGAATATGTACGAGCAGAAGAACGCCTATTATGCGGCATTGCGCAACAGAGCCGCCGACAATAACGACACGACGAAGGGCGGCCCGCAGCCGGAGCCGAACTCGCTGAAACGTCTGTCCTAAGGGCGGAAAGGGTCGCCGCCCTCCCGTTTGCGCTATTTTCGTCAGACGTTGTGGGAGTGCAACCACGCGCAGGTTGCTTGCCGCCATGTGCCACTCGCTTCTCCTCATTTTCTGCAATGCAAATCTCGTTTCCAAACCGCCTCAAACGTCTTCACAAGCGCGTGAGAGCGCTTTTGCACTGCAGCAATTCTATTGTCGAAATTTTACATACGTATTAGTATGTATGTAAATGTGACCTATTTTATGGATTCGGAGCGCAGTATGGCGAAGAGATTTGGGCAGATCGTAGCGGTGTTGTTGACAGGCATCGTCCTGGTCGGGTGTAGCGATGAGCAGGCGTCCGCGCCCGCCGCCCCGCCGCCCGGTGCGGTCAAGGTCGTGGCCGTGAAGCCGGAAGAACTACCCATCACCAACGAATTGCCGGGACGCATCGCGCCGACGCGGCTTGCCGAAGTACGTCCGCGCGTTTCCGGCATCATCGTCGAGCGGGTGTTCGAGCAGGGCTCGCTGGTGAAGGAAGGCGACGTGCTCTACCGGATCGATCCCGCACCCTTCCAGGTGCGCGTCGATAGCGCCGAAGGCACGCTGCGCCGGGCGCAGGCCGCGCAACTGCAGGCGCGGCAGACGGCTGACCGTCAGCAGCAGCTGCGCCGCTCCAATGTCGGCTCTCAGCAGGAATTCGACAATGCCGTCGCTTTGCTGGCGCAAGCCGATGCCGAAGTGGTGGTGGCGGAGGCGGGCGTTGCGGAAGCAAGGCTCAATCTGCAATATGCCGATGTGAAGGCGCCGATCAGCGGCGTCATCGGCCGGGCGCGCATCACCGAAGGCGCGCTGGTCAGCGCGACCGGCTCTGAAAGCTTGGCGACGATCCAGCAGCTCGATCCGATCTATGCCGACTTTACCCAGCCGGCCGCCGATCTCATTCGCCTGCGCAAGGCGCTGCAAGACGGCCAGCTGATGACCGGCAAGAACGAGGCCGAAGTCAACCTGCTGTTTGATGATGGCAGCCGTTATCCGGTGTCTGGCCGCCTGCTGTTCTCCGAGGCAGCGGTGGATGAAACCACCGGCCAGGTGACGTTGCGCGGCGAATTCCCCAACCCGAACGGCGATCTTTTGCCGGGCATGTATGTTCGCGTCCAGATCCAGCAGGGTATCCAGAAGGCGGCCTTTGCCGTGCCGCAGCAGGCGGTGCAGCGCGACGCGGGCGGACAAGCCAGCGTGCTAGTCGTGAATGCCGAAGACACGGTCGAACAGCGGCGCGTGAGCGTCGGACGCTCCATCGGTGATCGCTGGGTGATTTCGGAGGGGCTGAAGGATGGCGATCGCGTCGTTGCCGAAGGTTTCCAGAAAACCGCGCCGGGCGCGAAGGTGAAGCCTGAACCGTGGTCGCCGGAGCCCGATGTCACTGCCGCCGCCGGCAGCGAGAGCGCTGCCCCGGCCGCAAAGCAATAAGGACCGATTTCCATGGCACGTTTTTTCATCGATCGGCCCATTTTTGCCTGGGTCGTCGCCATCTTCATCATGCTGGCGGGCCTGCTCGCCATTCCCATGCTGCCGATTGCGCAATATCCGAATGTGGCCCCGCCACAGATTTCGATCGGCACCAACTATCCGGGCGCCTCGCCGGAAGACATCTACCAGAGTGTTACCCGGCCTATCGAGGAAGAGCTGAACGGCGTTCCCGGTCTCATCTACTTTGAGTCGACGTCGGAATCCTCCGGCCGTATTTCGATCAACGTGACGTTCGAGCCCGGCACCAATATCGGTGAAGCGCAGGTGGAAGTGCAAAACCGCATTGCCCGCGTCGAACCCCGTCTGCCGCGCTCTGTGACGCAACAGGGACTGCGTGTGGAACAGGCCGGCACATCGTTTCTGATGATGGTGGCGCTGACCTCCGTCGACGGCAACACCGATGCCATCGGTCTTGGCGATTATCTCAGCCGCAACGTGCTGGGTGAATTGCGCCGTGTGCCGGGTGTCGGCAGCGCGCAGCTGTTCGCCACCCAGCGCTCCATGCGCATCTGGATGGATCCCGACAAGATGTTGGGTCTCAGCCTGACTTCGGACGATGTCATCAACGCCATTCAAGCGCAGAACTCGCAGGTTGCCGCCGGCCGCATCGGCGCATCGCCGAACCCTGTCGGCCAGCAGATTTCCGCGACCGTCAACGTCCAGGGCCAGCTGACCTCGCCCGAGGAATTCGGCTCCATCGTGCTGCGCGCCAATCCCGATGGCTCATCGGTGCGGCTGCGTGATGTCGCACGTGTCGAAGTGGGGGGCGAGAGCTACAATTTCTCGAGCCGCCTCAACGGCAAGCCCAGTGCTGCCATCGGCGTCCAGCTGTCGCCGACCGCAAATGCCATGCAGACCTCCGAAGGCGTTCGCGCGACGATGGAGGAGTTGTCGCGTTATTTCCCGCAGGGCATCGAGTATGAGATACCCTATGATACCAGTCCCTTCGTCAAGATCTCGATCGAGAAGGTCATTCACACGCTGATAGAGGCAATGATCCTCGTCTTTGTGGTGATGTTCGTCTTCCTGCAGAACATCCGCTACACGATCATTCCGACACTGGTGGTGCCCGTGGCGCTGCTCGGCACCTGCGCCGTCATGTATGTCTCGGGGTTTTCGATCAACGTGCTCACCATGTTCGCCATGGTTCTCGCCATCGGCATTCTGGTGGACGACGCTATTGTTGTCGTGGAAAATGTTGAGCGCATCATGGCGGAGGAGCATCTGCCGCCGAAGGAGGCGACCCGCAAGGCCATGGGCCAGATTTCGGGCGCCATCATCGGCATCACGCTGGTGCTGACCGCGGTGTTCGTACCGATGGCCTTTTTCCCCGGAGCCGTTGGCATCATCTACCAGCAGTTCAGTCTGACGATGGTGGTTTCCATCCTGTTTTCGGGCTTCCTGGCACTGTCTCTCACGCCCGCGCTCTGCGCTTCGTTCCTGAAGCCGATCAAGGCAGGGCATCACGAGAAAAAAGGATTTTTTGGCTGGTTCAACCGCAATTTCGATAAGGCGTCGCACAAATACTCCTCGTCGGTGGGGGGCATCATCAAGCGCTCCGGCCGTTTCATGATCATCTATGCGGCGCTGCTTGCCGGTCTCGGCTGGGCCTATATGCAGCTGCCAAGCTCGTTCCTGCCCAACGAGGATCAGGGCTATCTGATCGTCGATATTCAGGCGCCGGCGGAAGCCAGCACCGAGCGCACGCTGCAATCCATCCAGCAGATCGAGAAAATCTTCATGGAAGAGCCGGCGGTGGAGCGCGTCATTGCGATCTCGGGATTCTCCTTCTCCGGCTCCGGCCAGAATGCGGGTCTCGCTTTCGCGACGCTGAAGGACTGGAGCGAACGCGGGCCGGAGGATTCGGCTGCCGCTATCTCCGCCCGGATCAACGGCAAGCTGTGGGGACTTCCAGACGCGATGTCCTTTGCCTTGTCACCGCCGCCCATTCAGGGGCTGGGCAACTCGAGCGGTTTCACCTTCCGTCTTCAGGACAGGTCGGGTGCCGGTCAAACCGCACTCAGCGCGGCGGGCGCGCAGCTCATGGCCGCCGCCCGCCAGAGCCCCATCCTTGCCGGTCTTCGCATCGAAGGCATGCCGGATGCGGCGCAGGTCAATCTCGTCATCGACCGTGAAAAGGCCAATACCTTCGGTGTGACCTTCAGCGACATCAACGCCACCATCTCGGCCAATATGGGGTCGTCCTATGTCAACGACTTCCCCAATGCCGGCCGCATGCAGCGTGTGACGGTGCAGGCGGAACAGGGCCAGCGCATGAAGACCGAGGATCTTTTGAACCTCAACGTCCGCAACGCCAATGGCGGCATGGTGCCGGTCAGCTCATTCGCTTCGGTGGAATGGGTGCGCGGTCCCTCGCAGGTGGTCGGTTATAACGGCTATCCGGCGATCCGAGTCAGCGGCCAGTCCGCGCCGGGTTACTCCTCCGGCGATGCGATTGCCGAAATGGAGCGTCTGGCGCGTGAATTGCCTGGTGGTTTCGGTTTCGAATGGACCGGCCAGTCGCTGCAGGAAATCCAGTCGGGCTCACAGGCGCCGGCCCTGATCGGCCTTAGCGTGCTGTTCGTCTTCCTGCTGCTGGCCGCGCTTTACGAAAGCTGGTCCATCCCTCTCTCCGTCATGCTGGTGGTGCCGCTCGGGGTCATCGGTTCGGTGGCGGCGGTGATGATGCGCGGCATGCCGAACGACGTCTACTTCCTGGTGGGTCTTGTCGCCATCATTGGTCTCTCGGCCAAGAACGCGATCCTGATCATCGAATTCGCCAAGGATTTGCGGGCGGAAGGAAAATCCACCTATGATGCGACGGTGGAGGCGGCGCATCTGCGCTTCCGACCGATCCTGATGACCTCGCTTGCCTTCTCGCTCGGTGTGTTGCCCATGGCGATCGCATCTGGTGCCAGTGCGGCGAGCCAGAACGCCATCGGCACCGGTGTTCTCGGCGGCATGATCTCGGCGACGATCCTCGCGATCTTCTTCGTTCCTGTGTTCTTCGTTTTTGTCATGAAGTTTTTCGGGGATCGGAAGAAGGAGGACAAGATTGCTGCTGACGCTGTGTCGCCGGCGGAATAAAACCGGAGTGGAGTCCGGGCCGACAGTCATGTGATTGCATTCATATGGCTGACAGGCGGGCACTGCAAACAAGGCACGGGGCGAAAGCGCCGTGCCGCGACTGGAAGGAGACATCAGCATGCGCCGAACCAAGGCCGAGGCGGAAGAGACGCGTCAGGCGATCCTTGCCGCCGCCGAGCGGGTGTTCTTCAAGAAGGGTGTGGCCAACAGCTCTCTGGATGAGGTGGCGGCTGCGGCCGGCGTCACGCGTGGTGCCATATACTGGCATTTTTCCAGCAAGAGCGATCTCTTTATCGGCCTCTATCAATCGGTGTCCCTGCCGGAATCGGATTTGCTCGATTTCGGCGACCCCGACGTCAAGGGGCTGGCTCTGCTGGCCAAGATCGAGGAGGCCGCCTGCAAATGGCTGACGCTTCTTTCAAAAGATGAACAGCGCCAGCGCATCATGACCATCAGCCTGCGCACCAATTACTCCGATGAGTTCGCTCCGGTGCTGCACGCGCAGGAAGAACTGGATCGGTATCACAAGGATCGGCTCGAGGCCGCTTTCGCACGGGCGCAGGCGGAAGGCGCATTCAACGACAACTGGACGGCGGACTCTGCGCTCGATGCGCTATACTGGCTGCTGAAAGGCATGTGCTCCGACTGGCTGCTGTTCGGCAAGCGGTTCGATCTGGCCAGGGAGGGTGCCGAAGCCGTGCACCGCCTGATGAAGGGTTTCCAGCGCTCCTCCGCATCATGACGGGACTTCCGGGACCTTCTGGTTTGCGGTTCATACGGTCAAATTTGAGTGTATTCTAAAAGACCAGCGAAAATTGCTTTACGTACCTCAAAACGAACGCTAGCTTCTTCTTCGGGCTTTGGGAGGAGTTCGCACATGGTCATTTCAAATAAAATTAAGGGACAAGCGCCGTCCGTTCTTACGGGACACCGGTGAGGGCGCATGGCTTTTGCTGACGAATCTCCAGACCCGGCCTTGATACGGACGGTTGGGCTATCGAAGTCTTTCGGTCCGGTACAGGTTCTGAAGGACATCGAGATTGCGGTGCAGGCCGGCGAGGTCCACGCGATCATCGGTGAGAACGGCGCCGGCAAGTCGACGCTGATGAAGCTTCTGGCCGGCAATGAGAAGCCGTCGGGCGGGGAAATCCGCATCGATGGCGAGGCCGTTGCGCTCACCGGACCGGTGGACGCCGAACATCGCGGCATCGTCCTCGTGCATCAGGAAATATTGCTGGCCCCGGATCTGACGGTGGCCCAGAATATCTATCTCGGCCGTGAATTATGCAAAGGTCCGACGGTGGATGATCGCGCGATGCGCGCCGGCGCCCGCAAGGCGATTGCCGATCTTGGCGGTACGATCGATCCGGACGCCATTGTCGGCAGCCTGTCGATTGCCCAGCGGCAGCTCGTGCAGATCGCCCGTGTGCTGCTGGTGCCGCACCGGGTGGTCATTTTCGATGAGCCGACGGCGAGCCTTACCCCCATCGAAACGGATGCGCTGCTGAATGTCATCAGGGACATCCGGGCGAAGGGCGTGGCCGTGCTTTATATTTCGCATCGTCTGCCGGAGGTGAAGGAGATCGCCGACCGGGTGACGGTTCTGCGAGACGGCAGACTGGTCGCCTCCCATCCGGCATCGACGCTGGAGCCTGCGGATATGGCGCGTCTGATGGTGGGGCGCGACGTCGCCAAGCTTTATCCGGACCGTGTCGCCGGCGGAGAGCACGAGCCGGTTCTGCAGGTGGAGCATTTTACCGTTCCGGCCTATGCTCAGGATGCCGGTTTCAGCCTGGGCAGGGGCGAAATCCTCGGTTTTGCCGGTCTGGTCGGCGCGGGCAGAACGGAGCTTATGGAGGGGATACTCGGCCTGCGCGCCGGTCGGGGAACGGTGCGTCATCACGGCAGGCCGGTGTATTTCGCAACGGCGGAAGACAGCCTGAAGGCCGGAATCGTTTACCTGAGCGAGGACCGCAAGGGCAAGGGCCTGCTGCTCGCCAAGGATTTGCGTGTCAATCTCACGCTTGCCGCGCTCAAGAAATTCAGCCGGCTGTTTCAGATCGATACCCGCCGGGAAACGGCGGCGCTCGATGATGCGGTCCGGGATTTCGACATCCGCACCGGCCGCAAGGATTTGCTGGCGGGCCAGCTTTCCGGCGGCAACCAACAGAAGCTTCTGCTGGCCAAGATGATGCTGCTCGATCCATCCATCGTCATCATCGACGAACCGACGCGCGGTATCGATATCGGCACCAAGGAGCAAATTTACCGCTTCATCGCCAGGCTTGCGGATGAGGGGCGTTCGATCATCGTGGTTTCTTCGGAAATGCCGGAGCTGATCGGCATTTGCGACCGCATTCTGGTGATGCGGTCGGGCCGGATCGTCGGTGAGGTGACGGGTGAGCGCATGACCGAGAACGACATCGTGACACTGGCGACGGGTGTTCATACGCAGGAACCCGCCTGAGCGCCCGTGTCCCGGGAAACATGGCCTGACAAAAGAGACTGAGGGGAAATATGACTGAGGCCGCATTTGACAACGGCAAAACGCCGAAGACCTCGAAGGACTGGGACCTGCGCGCCGTCGCGCCGTTCGTGGCGCTGGCCCTGCTGCTGGTTCTCGGCGCCATCGCCAATCCCAATTTCATCGGCATCGACAATTTGTTGAACGTCACTACGCGCAGCGCCTTCATCGCCATCATCGCGCTCGGCGCAACTTACGTCATCACATCGGGCGGGCTTGATCTTTCCGTCGGCGCCATGGTCGCATTCGTCGCCAGCCTGATGATCCTGTTCATGAATAGCGGCGTCATCGCAAGTCCGCTTTTAATGCTGCTCACCGCCATGGCGCTGGCGCTCGCCATCGGTGCTGCCTGTGGGCTGACGAACGGTCTCATCACCACCATCGGCCGTATCGAGCCCTTTATCGCCACTCTCGGCACCATGGGCATCTATCGCGGCTTGACCACATGGTTGTCGCAGGGCGGGGCGATCACGCTGCGCAATCCGGAAATCCAGACGCTTTATCGTCCGGTCTATTTCGGCAATGTCTTCGGCGTGCCGGTGCCGGTCATCGTCATCTTCGTCACCGCTGCAATCGCCGCCTTCGTGCTCTATCGCACCCGTTACGGCCGGCATTTGACGGCCGTCGGCTCCAGCGAGGATGTAGCGCGTTATTCCGGTATTTCGGTCACCCGGGTGCGCACCATCGCCTATGTGGTGCAGGGGCTGTGTGTCGCCGTTGCGGTGCTGCTTTACGTGCCGCGCCTCGCTTCCACTTCGGCCACCACAGGCATGTTGTGGGAGTTGCAGGCCATCACCGCCGTCGTCGTCGGCGGCACGGCGCTGAGAGGCGGGGTAGGGCGCATCTGGGGGACGATCTGCGGAGCCTTCATTCTGGAGATCGTCGGCAACATCATGATCCTGTCGAACTTCGTCAGCGAATATCTGATCGGCGCCATTCAGGGGGCCATCATCATCATCGCCATGCTGGTGCAGCGCTCGCTCAGCCGCAGGTGACGTATCACGCCGCGCCAGTGGGGCAGGCGCGGTCGAAGGAGGAACGCCCCGGTCTTGGGAGGAAAGAGACTATGCGTAGAAAATTCATCGGCGTGGCCTTTGCCGCGCTGGCTGCGGTGCTGGCGGGTCCGGCTCACGCGCAGGACAAGAAGGTCACCATCGGCGTTTCCATTCCAGCGGCCGATCATGGCTGGACGGCGGGCGTCGTCTATCATGCCGAGCGTGTGGCCAAGCTGCTGATGCAGGAGCATCCGGGGCTCAACGTCATCGTCAAGACGTCGCCGGACGCCGCCAATCAGGCAAATGCGCTGCAGGATCTTGCCGTGCAGGGGCTCGATGCGCTTGTCGTGCTGCCATCCGATCCCGATCCGCTGGTCAACGCCATCAAGGAGATCAAGGACAAGGGCACCTTCGTCGCGCTGGTCGACCGCGCGCCGAGCGTCAACGACAATTCGATCCGCGATCTCTATGTTGCCGGCAACAACCCCGCGCTTGGCCAGGTGGCCGGCGAATACATCAAGAAGACGACGCCGGATGCCGAAGTCGTGGTCATTCGCGGTCTGCCGATCCCGATCGACCAGCAGCGTCAGGATGGTTTCGACAAGGGCATCGCAGGGTCGAACGTCAAGGTTCTCGACCGCCAGTACGGCAACTGGAACCGCGACGACGCCTTCCGTGTGATGCAGGACTATCTGACCAAATACAAGAAGATCGACGTGGTCTGGTGTCAGGATGACGACATGGCTATCGGCGTGCTGGAAGCCATCCAGCAGGCGAAACGCACCGATATCCAGTATATCGTTGCGGGCGCCGGCTCCAAGGACATGATCAAGAAGGTGATGGACGGCGACAAGCTGGTGCCTGTCGACGTACTCTATCCGCCGGCAATGGTGGCGACAGCCATGCAACTGACCGCTGGGCACTTCTACGATCAGGTGCCGGTCGCGGGTGAATATATCCTCGATGCGACGCTGATCACCAAGGACAATGCCGAGCAGTTCTACTTCCCGGATTCGCCGTTCTGATCTGATTTTCCGCTAGTACCGACGCCCGCCGCAAGGCGGGCGTTTCATTTTGCGGACTACCCGTTCTTCCTGAACCAGGCCGAGAGATAGTCCACGAAGCTGCGCACCTTGGCGGGCAGGTAGCGGCGATGCGGATAGACCGCATAGATACCCCTGTCCTTGGAAATATAATCGTCGAACAGCGTCACCAGTTCGCCGGACTGGATATAGGGTCTGGCGATGAAATCCGGCACGAGCGCGATGCCGAGCCCGGCACGGGCGGCGCGTAGCGTCGCCTGCGGGCTGTTGACCTCGATCGGTCCGCTGATGGTGACGGAGTTCGAACCGCCATCCGGCTCCAGATACCGCACCGTATTGTGAAACCGTGTATTGGTGTCGATGATGAAGGGGACGCGGGAGAAATCCTGCGGGCCATGGAGTGGCCCGTGTTTCGCCACGAAATCTGCCGTCGCCACCGCATAGACCCGGAAATCGGAAAGCTTGCGGGCTATGAGGCCCGAGTCCTCCAGTCGGGTTATCCGAACCGCGAGATCGAAACCCTCCTCGATCAGATCCACGAATCGGTCTTCCGCGACGATTTCGAGCGAGAGTTCCGGATTTTCCTTGGCGAAGTCGATCAGGCTCTGGCCGACATCGGCGTCGATGAAGGTGCGGGGAACGGAAATCCTGAGCTTACCCTTCAGATCGGCATTCTTCTCGCGCACCAGATCGGCAAGGTTATCGATCTCCTTCAAAATGTCGGAAGCCGTGCGGTAATAGGTGTGCCCGGCCTCCGTCAGCGAGAACTGCCGGGTGGTGCGATTGAGGAGCAGCGCGCCGAGATCGTCCTCCAGTTCCCGCACATATTTGGACAGGAGCGCCTTGGATCGCCCTGTCTTGCGCGCCGCGGCGGAAAAACCCTCCGCTTCGACGACATCGATAAAGGCGCGGATGCGGGTGAGCGTGTCCATGAAAATCCTCCGGTTCGTTCTATATAATTGAACGGCGAGGACGGACTGTTCAACCCTTAATTCATTGCCGAAAAAATCCGCTCTTTGGTGAAAAAATCCTCTTGATTATGACTGCGAATATTCTTATCTCCCGTGCTGCCCAAAGTCGCACGTGCCCATGTGTGTCCGCCGAGTCCTCGATGTGGTGAGGATTTAGGTAAGGTACCTGGAACTAACCCCTCCAGTCGCTATTCCGGCCAACCGGGAAATGCGAGGACATACGAAGCAACGACGGTGCGGGCCTTTCTGGTTCTCTGCCGGCTTTCCATCAGCCGGGGTACTAAAGAGGCACACCATCATTGCCTGAAGTGCGGTCGGGTCATTCCCTCCAATCAATGGCAGACAAAGCCGAATGATGCTCTGGCAGGGCGTCGTTCACATTCGCGCCTTGAGCGTATGCTATCGATTCTGCGCCTCCACCGGCTGACTCGAATGCATATCTCGAGCGTCCTTTGTCCTTCGGATTTTTCCGAAGCCGGTTTAACAGGGAATACATCGATGACGACTGCACGCATTCTCGACTTCATCAAGACCCGACGTCCCGAAGGCCCTTGCCTCGTGGTTGATCTCGACGTCGTGCGCGACAATTTCAACGCTTTCCGGCACTCCCTGCCGAACAGCGCCATCTACTATGCCGTCAAGGCAAACCCGGCTCCGGAAATCCTGAAGCTGCTCGCTTCGCTCGGCTCCAACTTCGATTGCGCCTCCGTGGCTGAAATCCAGATGGCGCTCGATGCCGGTGCGACGGCCGACCGTATCTCCTTCGGCAACACCATCAAGAAGGAACGCGATGTTGCACGCGCCCATGCGCTCGGCATCGATCTCTTCGCCGTGGACAGCCATGAGGAAGTCGAGAAGGTCGCCCGCGCCGCTCCCGGCGCGCGCGTCTTCTGCCGCGTGCTGACGGATGGCGAAGGTGCGGAATGGCCGCTGTCGCGCAAGTTCGGCTGCGTGCCGCAGATGGCTGTCGACGTTCTCGTTTACGCCCATCAGCTCGGCCTTGAATCCTATGGCGTATCCTTCCACGTCGGTTCGCAGATGATGAATCTCGACGCATGGGATGCGGCGCTGGCCGATGCCAAGCGCGTCTTTGCGTCGCTTGCCAAGCAGGGCATCCATCTGCAGATGGTCAATATGGGTGGCGGTTTCCCGACCAAGTATCTGCGCGACGTTCCGGCTGCCGAAGAATACGGCCAGGCGATCGACACGGCGCTGCGCAAGCACTTCGGCAACCAGATCCCGAAGACGATCATCGAGCCGGGCCGCGGCATGGTGGGCAATGCCGGCGTCATCAAGGCGGAAGTCGTTCTTGTCTCGAAGAAGTCCGACAATGACAACCACCGCTGGGTGTTCCTCGACATCGGCAAATTCGGCGGTCTCGCCGAGACGATGGACGAGGCGATCCGTTACCCGATCCGCACCGAGCGAGATCAGGACGAGATGGAGCCCTGCGTTCTGGCCGGCCCGACCTGCGACAGCGCCGATGTGCTGTATGAAAAGAACATGTACCCGCTGCCGGTCTCTCTGACTATCGGCGACGAAGTTCTGATCGAAGGCACGGGCGCCTATACGACCACCTATTCGGCTGTCGCCTTCAACGGCTTCGAACCGCTGAAGGCTTACGTCATCTAAGCATCGGGCCGAAAAGTGTAACGCGGTTTTCGGAAAACCCGATGCGCAGGTCAAAAAGTCCGAGCGCCGTCCGCTGAAAAGGGCGGCGTCTCGACCAAGCTTCCGTTCCGGCCCTGCCGATTGTGCTGTTGCGCAAATCCCTGCTTGCTGCACCTCTTCCAGCCGAGGAAAGCGTGTCGGCGGGCCGGAACGGCTCCACCAATTTTCATCAAGGGCCGCGTGTGGGCGGTAGTGTGACGGGAGGCCAAGGATGGCCGCTCTTTTGAATTCGGTACGGGCGTTTTTCACACCGCAGACATTTCATATCGATCAGGAAAATCCGGGCGATGTCGTCGCCCGTGAGAGCCTGCTGGACCGCGCCATGGGCGCCGGCCGCCGCCGCAAGTCTTCCGAAAAGCTGCGCGCCGGCCGCGTTCCGGCCGAAGGCTTGGCGCTCGTCGCCCGCGATGAGGACGGCCATGTCATCGGCACGGTGCGCCTGTGGAACGTCGAGGCCGGCATCTCGCGCGAAGGCCGCGCCGTCGAAGCGCTGCTGCTCGGCCCGCTGGCCGTCGATGCCGCCCATGAGGGGAAAGGCATCGGCTCGGCGCTGATGCGCGCTGCCATTGCCGAGGCAACCAAGCGTGGACACGGCGCCGTTCTTCTGGTTGGCGATGCACCTTATTACGAGCGCTTCGGCTTTTTCGCCGGCAAGGCCCAGCACCTCATCATGCCCGGCCCGTTCGAGCGCAGCCGTTTCCTGGCGCTGGAGCTGAAAGCCGGCTGGCTTGATGGCGTTGCCGGCCTGCTGGTGGCAAGCGGCCGCAGGCTCTCTGCCTGAGATAAGGCCCGATACTGATATCAACCCCCGGCCTAAAACCGGGGGTTTGTTTTTACGCTGTGATCCGAGCGTGCGGCCTTTCCCGTCGATAGTTTTCAGTCGCCTCTTGCGCGTAGAAATTTACGGGTATATACCCGAGACAAATGCCAAATGATAGTTGCCACTGCATTCTGTTGCGCAAAGCATCCCGCAAGGTTTCGTCTTATTATGACGAGGCCCTGGCGCCGCTTGGCGTCAATATCGGTCAGTTCAGCCTGTTGCGGAATATCAACCGCACCGCGCCTGTCTCGCTGACCGATCTGGCTACGCGGGTGGAACTGGATCGCTCCACAGTCGGCCGCAACGCCAAGGTGCTGGCTCGCATGGGTCTGGTGGCCATCGGTCACGGCGAGGATCAACGGGAAGCGATGCTGACCGTGACGAGGGAAGGGCATGCGATCCTGAAAGCGGGCGCGCCGCTCTGGGATGGCGTGCAGGATGAAATCGAGGCCCGGCTTGGGCCTGAGAAGACAGCACAATTACAGGAACTGCTCACAGCTCTGTAATTTTTTGGGACATAAGCGGGTATCTGCCCGCAATACAGGGTATATACCCGTAAACTATCGGCCGCGGCCGCTGGAAAGGGAAATTGAACATGCTCTCCACACGCCTTGCCAGCTGGATGGCCGGCAGAAATCTGCATTATGGCTGGCTCGTTGCTGCAACCACCTTCCTGACGATGTTGGCCACCGCCGGTGCGATGGGGTCCGCAGGGGTGATGATCCAGCCGCTGCATCAGGAATTCGGCTGGGATATTGCCGATATTTCCTCCGCAATGGCCGTCAGGCTGGTGCTTTTTGGCCTGCTCGGGCCTTTTGCCGCCGCCTTCATGAATCATTTCGGCGTCCGGCAGGTGGTGTCCACCGCGCTTGCCCTGATCATGGGCGGCATTGTCGCCTCTTTCTTCATGACTGAGGTATGGCAATTGCTGCTGCTCTGGGGCGTGGTGATCGGCATCGGCACCGGCATGACCGCGCTGGTATTGGGCGCCACCGTGGCGACACGCTGGTTCTCCAAGCGTCGCGGCCTGGTGATCGGCCTCATGACGGCGAGCAACGCTACCGGCCAGCTGGTTTTCCTGCCGCTGCTGGCGGCGTTGACGGAAGCCTACGGCTGGCGAACCGCTTTGACCCTTTCCGTTGCGGTGATCGCAACCGCGATGGTCCTCGTGCTGCTTTTGATGCGTGACCATCCCGCCGATGTCGGCCTGCCGGCCTATGGCGAGACAGCGGTGGCAAAACCGGTCAAGCAGGATCACAATCTCCTCGCCACACTGGCATCGCCGCTGGTGACCTTGAAGAGCGTATCGGGCAACCCGGTGTTCTGGGTGCTTTTCGGCACTTTCTTTGTCTGCGGGCTTTCGACCAACGGTCTCATCCAGACCCACTGGATTTCGATCTGCGGCGATTTCGGCATGGCCGCGGTGACGGCGGCGGGTACGCTGGCGGTAATCGGTATTTTCGATTTCTTCGGCACCATCTTCGCCGGCTGGCTTTCCGACCGGTTCGACAATCGCTTCCTGCTGTTCTGGTTCTACGGTCTGCGTGGCCTGTCCCTGCTTTATCTCTCATTCTCGGGGTTCAGCTTCGTGGAGCTTTCGGTCTTCGCCGTCTTTTATGGGCTGGATTGGGTGGCGACCGTACCGCCGACGGTGAAACTTGCCGCCGAGAATTTCGGCCGTGAAAAGGCCGGTCTCGTTTTCGGCTGGGTGTTTGCCGGCCATCAGTTGGGAGCCGCTACCGCCGCCTTTGGCGCCGGGTTCTTCAAGAGCGATTTCGATACCTATATGCCCGCACTGCAGATTGCCGGTCTGATGTGCATGATCGCGGCCGTCTCGGTTCTGCTTCTGCGCAAGCCGGGCTCCGCAACCCTGACGCCCCAGGCCGCGTGATAGAGATGATGCACTGGAAGGAGGCCTGCAAATGCAGGCCTCAGACTGCTGACAAACCTCTGGCGTGAGCTGGGGGTTTATGATTCATTGGGACATGTTGAAGAAACCTGCTCCTGAACAGACCGCTCTCGAGATGGTGACGCTCGATAGCCTGGTCCCGAAAGATCACCTGCTTCGCAAGATCGACGCGGTGATCGACTTCTCATTTATCCATGATCGTGTTGCCGGTCTTTACTGTGCCGACAACGGCCGTCCGCCGCTCGATCCCACACGCATGTTCAAGGCGCTGTTCATCGGCTACCTGTTCGGTGTTCGCTCGGAGCGGCAGTTGATGCGCGAGATCGAGGTGAACGTCGCCTATCGCTGGTTTCTGCGCCTGAAGCTGACCGATCCTGTCTTCGATGCCTCGACGCTGTCGCAGAACCGCCGCCGTCGCTTCAACGGGACGGAGGTTGCCCAGGATATCTTCGATGCCATCGTGGAGCAGGCGATCCGGCATGGTCTGGTGGATGGGACCGTGCTCTATACGGATTCGACCCATCTGAAGGCCAATGCCAACAAGGGCAAATACGATCTGGCCATGCTCCAGAAGTCGCGGGCCGATTATTGGGCCGATCTGGATCGAGCGATCGAGGCGGAGCGCATATCCCATGGGCAGAAGCCGTTGAGGGAGAAACAGCGCGAGCCGGAGGTGAAGGAGACGAAGGTCAGCCGTACCGATCCCGATAGCGGTTATATGGTGCGCGACGGCAAGCCCAAGGGCTTCTTCTATCTCGATCACCGCACTGTTGACGGCCGCCATGCGATCATCACCGATACGCATGTAACGCCGGCCAATGTGCATGACAGTATCGTCTACCTGGAGCGGCTCGACCGGCAGCGCCAACGCTTCGACTTTCATGTCGGGGCGGTCGGGCTGGACGCAGGCTATGCCACGGCAGGCATTGCCAAGGGTCTGGAGGACAGAGATATCCTCGGCGTGACCGGCTATCGCAACCCGACCCCGCCCAAAGACGGGATGATGCGCAAGTCGAAGTTCGTCTACGAACCAGAGACCGATGGCTACCACTGCCCTGAAGGACAACTGTTGACCTATGCGACGACCGACCGCAGCGGTTACAGGCACTATCGCTCAGACCCCTCCATCTGCCGTGACTGCCCGCTTCTTGCCTCCTGCACGTCCAATGCCGGCTCGATACGAACCATCACCCGGCATGTCTGGCAAGATGCACGCGAACGCACGGATGTTCATCGAAAGACGGCGTGGGGCAAGGCGATCTACAAGCGGCGCAAGGAAACGGTGGAGCGCTCCTTCGCCGATGCCAAGCAGCTCCACGGGCACCGCTATGCCCGCTTCCGCGGCTTGATCAAGGTTAGATGGCAGTGCCTGCTCGCCGCGAGCGCCCAGAACATCAAGAAAATAGCGATGGCGCTCACGAAAGCACCCAAACCCGCCTGGGGATGAGGAAACGAGGCTCATCTTATCTCCCGTTCACCCGCAAAAGACGACAACAAAACGTCATCATCCCGAAAAAGAAAAAACCCGCCGAAAATATCGACGGGTTTGTCAGCGGTCTGAGGCCTGCAAATGCAGGCCTTTTTTGTATTTTTCCGGTATCTGCCGGGCGCGTTGTGCATCCGCTTTTCGATCGCTGGACGGCGCTTGTTGCGTAATTGTCACAATGTTTGCCGGTTGATCGTTCCGATCCATGATCGGCGTCCCGGTTTGATCCATCTCAATCGGCCTGCCTTCCCCTTCGTCATAGTGGTTCCGAAGCGGTTGCGGCGGGCGAAGATTCGCGAAAGCCCGCCGTCATCAGCCGGTTCCGGGGACTTGCCCGGCTGCGGTGCGCTATAGGAGAGATGGAATGACGAACAGAAACAAAAAACCCGCCTTGTTTGCCAGTGTCGCGGCTGGTGTTGCGGCCATGCTGGTATCCGCCAATGCCATGGCCGCCGATCTGGCCCAGGCAGCGCCGACCCCCACCGCCGAAGAGGCGATTGCGGCGGCAAGCCCGTGGATGCTGCGCGTGCGCGGCCTCGGCGTCATCACCCATGACAGCGGCAGCGTCGATGGCGTGCCGGGCGCGGGCCTGTCCTATTCGGACACCGTGATCCCGGAACTCGACATCAGCTATTTCTTCACTGAAAACTTTGCGGCCGAACTCATCCTCGGCACCACCTACGCCAAGATCGATGGCGAGGGCGTGCTCGCCGGCACGCCTGTCGGCAAGACGTGGTTGCTGCCGCCGACACTGACGCTGCAATATCACTTCACCGATTTCGGTGCGTTCAAGCCTTACATCGGCGCGGGCGTGAACTATTCGCTGTTCTATAACCAGTCGGAAAAGCCCGGTTTCAGCAATCTCGATGTCAAGAACAAGCTAGGTGCTGCCGTGCAAGTCGGTTTCGACTATATGCTTGACGAACATTGGGGCGTGAACTTCGACGTGAAGAAAATCTTCCTCAAGACCGACTGGACCGCCGAACTGGGTGGCACGCCGATCAGCGGCAAGGCCAAGCTCGATCCCTGGCTGATCGGCGCGGGTATCACCTATCGCTTCTGATCACGGGATCGGCTGCGCGCTGCCTTTGACGGGCGACGCTTTCTGAGCTATAGGGACGGCCACGGGCGTAAGAGCCCCGGCCGTCCGCAGGCGTTTACGCCCTTGGTGAAGCTCTTTCTTCAATAACGGTCATCCCATGTTTTGCATGTCGTCGATGGCAACGCGGACCCCCTTCGGAATAGTCGGCATGCGCATGTTGGAGAACCGTTATGAACGTGTCCAAACCGCTTCCCGCGCTTGAGGGGCTGAAGGAACAGGCAAAACGCCTGCGCGCCGCCCTTGAGGATCAGGGGCAGGCAATCACCCATTCGAAAGCGCTGGAACTCATCGCCGCGCAATATGGCTTCCGCGACTGGAACACCCTCCACGCATCGGCCGGCAACCGCCCCGCCTTCAACCCCTATCTTCTGGGGTCAAGGGTGGAAGGTTTTTACCTCGGCCAA
The DNA here is from genome assembly GCF_027498475.1 of Agrobacterium salinitolerans. Lineage (NCBI taxonomy): Bacteria > Pseudomonadati > Pseudomonadota > Alphaproteobacteria > Hyphomicrobiales > Rhizobiaceae > Agrobacterium > Agrobacterium salinitolerans. The sequence continues at coordinate 529,763 of NZ_JAPZLN010000002.1, forward strand.
CCCTTCGTGGCTTCCGTTCTGGGTGTGCAGGCGCTCGGCGGCGATCCCGAACGCTACCGGCTGACCCTGCATCTCGATGATCCCGTGGATGTGGTGACTTTCGAAAGCTTTTCCGCTTTCCGGCAGCGCGTTCATTGCAATGTCGATACGTCCGGTCGCACCGTGGAGAAAACCTCCAATGGCCGGCCGCAAGTGGAACTCGTCTGGTAAGGAGCTGGCGGAGATTCTAGCGATAGTGCGAGCACCCGCCGACTGGCGGGTGTCCCTTTTCGTAGGCAAGTTTAGATTCTCTTCCCCGCCGCATCGAACAGGTGAAAATCCTTTGCCTGTGCGGCTATCTTCAGCGTTTCGCCGATGCGCAGTTGCGAGCGGCCGTGAACGCGGAAAACGATGGTGGTGCCGTCAGCGAAGGAGCCGTGCACGTAGCTTTCCGCGCCCACCAGCTCCACGGCGTCCACCTGCACGGTTCCGGTGAAGGCGGCATCTGCGGGGGCTTCATCGGCGAGAGTAATATCTTCGGGGCGGATGCCGAGCGTGGCGACGCCCTGCGGCAGTGCCGCGGTTCCCTGCACCGACCAGCCGGAAGAGCCGTTTGCCGATGTTGCGTCATGGTTCAGCAGGTTCATGGAAGGCGAGCCGATAAAGGTGGCGACGAAGGTGGTGGCCGGTTTTTCGTAAAGCTCAATCGGCGTGCCCATCTGCTCGATGCGGCCGGCATTCAGCACCACCAGCCGGTCGGCCAGCGTCATCGCCTCCATCTGGTCATGGGTGACATAAACGCTTGTCGTGGCGAGCGAACGTTGCAGGCGGCGGATTTCCACGCGCATCTGCACACGCAGCTTGGCATCGAGGTTGGAGAGCGGCTCGTCGAATAGGAAGGCCGCCGGCTTGCGCACGATGGCGCGGCCCATGGCCACACGCTGGCGCTGGCCGCCGGAAAGCTGGCGCGGTTTGCGCTCCAGGAACTGTTCGATCTCTAGCGCCTTTGCCGCCTCGGTAATTCGCCGTTCGATCTCCTCCTTCGGCGTATTGCGGTTCTTCAGGCCATAGGCAAGGTTTTGGCGCACCGTCATATGCGGATAAAGCGCATAATTCTGGAACACCATGGCGATGTCGCGGTCGGAAGGTTCGAGATCGTTGACGACGCGGTCGCCGATGATGATCTGGCCACCGGATATGCCTTCCAGCCCGGCGATCATGCGCAGCAGGGTAGATTTTCCACAGCCGGAGGGGCCGACCAGGACGATCATTTCGCCGTCGGCGATGTCCATCGACACGCCCTTGATGGCCTCGACATTGCCGCCATAAACCTTGCGGACGTCTTTCAGCGCAATTTTTGCCATTACTTTTCGGTCTCCACCAAACCTTTGACGAACCAGCGCTGCATCAGCACCACAACGATAATCGGGGGGATGATGGCGAGGATCGCCGTCACCATCACATAATTCCAGGGCGTCGAAGCGTCGGTAAAATCCACCATCCGCTTGAGGCCGATGATGATCGTGTTCATCTTGGCGTCGTTGGTGACGAGCAGCGGCCAGAGATATTGGGTCCAGCCATAGATGAACAGGATCACGAAAAGGGCGGCGATATTGGTTCTCGACAGCGGCAGCAGGATATCCCGCATGAAACGGAACGGCCCTGCATTGTCGATACGCGCCGCCTCGACCAGCTCGCCGGGAATGGTCAGGAAGAACTGTCGGAACAGGAAGGTCGCCGTCGCGGACGCCATCAGCGGCAGCGTCAGTCCCGCATAGGTGTCGATCAGCCCAAGATCGACGATGACCTTGTAGGTCGGCAGGATACGCACTTCCACCGGCAGCATGAGCGTGATGAAGATCATCCAGAAAAAGCCCATGCGGAAGGGAAAGCGGAAAAACACGATGGCGAAGGCCGACAGGAACGAAATAACGATCTTGCCGATGGCGATGGCGAGCGCCACGACGAAGCTGTTGAACAACAGCCGTTCGAGGCTCACACCGACCACTCTTTCGACACCGCCAACCATGGCCTCGGCGTAATTGGCGCCAAGATGGTCACCGGGCAGGAGCGACATGGGCGGGCGGATGATATCCGTCGACGTCATGGAGGAGGCGACGAAGGTGTAATAGATCGGGAAGGCCACGATGATGATGCCGAGTACCAGCATCAGATGGGCGACCACACGGGCGACCGGGCGATTTTCAATCATGGGAAATCCTCAGCCGTAATGCACGCGCTTCTCGACGAAGCGGAACTGGAAGGCGGTGAGCGCTATGACGATCACCATCAGGATCACGGATTGCGCGGCGGAAGAGCCGAGATTGAGGTTCACGAACCCATCATTATAGACTTTGTAGACCAGTGTTTCCGTCGCCTTGGCAGGGCCGCCACCGGTGACGGCATGGATGATGCCGAAGGTATCGAAGAAGGCGTAGACCGTGTTGACGACCAGAAGGAAGAAGGTGGTCGGTGCTAGCAGCGGGAAAACGATGGTCCAGAAGCGCCGCGAACCGCGCGCGCCATCAATGGAGGCGGCTTCCAGCAGTGATTTAGGAATTGCCTGCAAGCCTGCGACAAAAAACAGGAAATTGTAACTGATCTGCTTCCAGGCGGCAGCCGCGACGACGAGCAGCATGGCCTGGTCGCCGTTGAGCAGCGGGTCCCACATGATGCCGTTACGGCGCAGGATATAGGAGAAGGTGCCCATGGCCGGGTTGAACATGAAGAGCCACAACATGCCGGCAACCGCAGGGGCGACGGCATAGGGCATGATCATCATGGTGCGGTAAAAGCCCTTGCCGCGCACAACGCGGTCGGCAGCCGTCGCCAGAAGCAGCGCCAGCCCCATGGAGACGAGCGCGGTCAGGATGCTGAAGATGATCGTGACCTGCAGCGAGTTCAGATAGCTTTCGTCTGAAAGCACGGCGGAAAAATTCGCCAGACCGACGAAATTGCTGTTTAGCCCGAAGGCATCCTCGCGCATGGTCGATTGGTAAAGCGCCTGGCTTGCCGGCCAGAAGAAAAAGATCACCGTGAGGATGATCTGCGGCGCGACCAGCAGATAGGGCAGGATTTTGTTGGGGAATACGACGCTTTGCACGGCGATCTCCTGATGAGATGGGAATGCCGCCCGCACCCTGTTGAGGATGCGGGCGGGGCAGGGGATCGTTTAGTTGCCGGCGGCCTGCTTGATGGCGGCGTCACCGCGCTCCACGATCTTGTCGAGGGCGGCTTTCGCGTCCTGCTTGCCGGCCAGCATCGCCTCGAACTCTTCATTCATGATATCGCGCACCTGTGGCAGGTTCACGAGACGCACGCCCTTGGAGTTTTCTGTCGGCGGCTTACCCATCATCTGCAGCAGCGGCGTTTCACGGGCGGGGTTCTTGTCATAAAATCCGGATTTCTTGGTTTCCTCATAGGCCGCGATCGTCACCGGCATGTAACCGGAGACCTGATGCAGGCGCGCCTGAATCTTGGTCTGGGAGAGGAAGTGGAAGAACTCGGCCACGCCCTTATATTCGGCGTCGCTTTTGCCGCCGAAGACCCAGAGGCTGGCGCCACCGGGAATGGTGTTCTGCGGACCATGGCCCTCATAATAAGGAAGCTGGCCGATGCCGTAATTCATGCCGGTCTTGACGATATCGCCAAGGCCGCCGGAGGATTCGGTCAGGATGCCGCATTCGCCGGACATGAACAGCTGCTTGGCTTCTGAAGTGCGGCCGCCATAACGGAAAGTGCCGTCCTTCGCGAGGTCTGCAATCGCCTGGAAATGCTCGACGAAGAGCGGCGCGTTGACCGCAAGTTTCACATCCGTGCCACCAAGACCGTTTTCATTGCTGCCATAGGAGACGTTGTTCCAGGCGGCGAAGTTCTCGGTCTGGATCCAGGTGAGCCAGGTGGAGGTGAAACCGCATTGGGCGGCGCCGCTGGTCTTGATCTTCTTGGCGGCTTCGAAAACTTCCGGCCACGTCTTCGGCGGGTTGTCGGCGTCGAGGCCGGCTTTCTGGAAGATATCCTTGTTGTAATAGAGGATCGGCGAGGACGAATTGTAGGGGAAGGACAGCATGGTGCCGTCGGGCTTGGAATAATAGGCCACGATGCCGGCCAGATATTCATCCTTGTTGAAGGTGTATCCCCCTTCCTTCAGGACGTCCGCAACGGGCTTGATGGCGCCGGCGGCCCCCATCATCACGCCCGAACCGGCATCGAAGACCTGAATGATCGCCGGCGGCTGCTTGGCGCGGAACGCCGCAATCCCGGCATTCAGCGTTTCCGGGTAAGTACCCTTGAAGACCGGTGTGATCTTGTATTCTTTCTGGCTGTCGTTGAATTCTTTCGCAAGCGTATCCACGACCTCGTTATTCGCGCCGGTCATGGCGTGCCACCACTGAATCTCCGTCGCAGCGAAAGCATTCGATGTGACAAAAAACGAAAGCGCGGATGCCGCAGCAAGGCGGTAGCTGAGTTTTTTCAAGGCGATTCCTCCCGTTATGAAAACAGTAAAAGATACAGCCCCTTATTGCAGTCGTTCCTCCATGATCCGGCTGCGGGCGATCTTTTCTGCATTAGCGATCTGATTAAAAGCGAACTCTAATGAAAATGCAAGAGAACGTGGAACGATTAAAACGAAAGTGAAGGAAACGGTTTTATTATTCCATTTTCTTCGTTCCGTGGTTTTTTCATGCGCCTGCCCGTTGGCGACGCGCTGGCGCTGGTTTAGCGCGCGCCAGAAATCAAATAATCGCAATTGATACGTTATTACATTACGTACTATGGTGCGGCGAATTTTTGGATGGTGAAGGTGCGGATGTGTTCGGAATGAAGCGGAAGAATGCGGTCGATCCCAGGGACGATTCGGCCGTCGCGCCACCTGCCCGCACAGTGCCGGTTACCCTGCTGACGGGTTTTCTGGGCGCAGGCAAGACGACGTTGCTGAATGCGCTTCTGACTGAGCCGGCCATGCACGACGCCGCGGTCATCGTCAATGAATTCGGCGCAGTTCCCATTGATCACGGTCTGGTGCGGACGGGGTCTGAGCGATATTTCAGAACGACAACGGGCTGCATCTGCTGCACCGCCACCAGCGATATTCGCACTTCGCTTTACGAGCTGCATCAGGCCTTTCTGGAAGGCGTGATGCCGGAAGTATCGCGGGTCGTCATCGAAACCACCGGCCTTGCCGATCCCGCACCTATCATCAACAGCCTGATCGCTGGCGGAACGCCGGCGCTTGGCCTGCGCGATCACATCGTGGCGCGGCATTTTCATCTTTCCGGCGTGGTCACGGCTTTCGACGTTGTCTCCGGCCCGGCGATGCTCGACAGCTTTATCGAAGGCTGGAAACAGCTTGCCTTTGCCGATCATATCGTCCTGACGAAAACCGATCTTGTCGATGCTGCAGCCGTGGACCGCGAAAGCCTCGCCGATCTCAATCCTGCGGCCTCGTTTCATGACCGCAATGCGGTCGATTTCGATCTGATGTCGTTGTTTGCAACCTCGGATTATTCGCTGCGCGGCAAGCCGGAGGATGCGCCGGGATGGCTTGCGGCAGACAGGCTGAGCCTTCATGCCGCCCACCAGCACGATATCAACCGCCATGGCGTCGGGGTCGAGGCTTTCGATCTTACCTTTGACGGCGCTTTTGATCCGCAAGCGATTGTCACTTTTCTGGAGCTCGTCACCAGCAATGTGCATTCCGGCCTGCTGCGACTCAAGGGAATTTTCGGCGCGACGGATGATCCGGAGCGGCCGGTTATCGCCCATGCGGTGCAGCATCGGCTTTATCCATTGACCCGCCTGGAGCGCTGGCCGGATGGCAATCGTGGCACGCGCATCGTGCTGATCGGCATGGAGATGCCGCAGCAGCCGATCCGCGCTCTCTTCGAGACATTGGCCGCGCAGGCGGCGCGAAAGGGCAGGGTATGAACAATCCGCTTGCGCGCAGCGGCTCCGCAATCGTCTCGCAGGCCCGTCTTGTGAAGCAATGGTCCCGCGATTTGCTGCATCTCCACCCCGAAGACATTATTACAGTCAGCGAGCTTTCCTGCGCCCTGCCGGATTGCCCGCCGCGCGAAACGGTGATCGTCATCCTGTCGGCTTCCGGCACAAGCCGGCAACTATCCATCCACAAGGCGCTTCTCGCCGTGGATCATGACGATATCGTGCGCGCCATCGCCGCGAATTCGGCTTGAGAACCCGTTTTCAGGCTCAAGATGCGCTTGACCGCCGCCGCCCTCATCCGCCACTTCAGGGGCAGCGACGGGATTCGTGGAGGATGAAGGGCGGGCAATGGCCGATCTGGCGGTATATGCGGGTTTGTTCCTGACGGCGTTCATAGCAGCGACCATTCTACCCATGCAGTCGGAGGCCGCATTGGCCGGCCTCATCCTTCTGAAATCACAGCCCGTCTGGCTGCTGGTCGTCGTGGCCAGCGCCGGCAATGTCGCCGGCTCTTTTGCGAACTGGCTGCTCGGCCGCGGCATCGAGCGCTTTCGGCATGAACGCTGGTTTCCGGTCGGTGAGGCGGCGCTGGAGCGCGCCCAGAACTGGTATCGGCACTATGGCAAATGGTCCCTGCTGCTCAGCTGGGTGCCGCTGATCGGCGATCCGCTGACGGTTGCCGCCGGGATCATGAAGGAACCGCTGCCAGTGTTTCTGCTGCTGGTCACCGTCGCCAAGGTTGGGCGTTATCTCGTTCTGGCGCTGGTGACGCTGAATTTTCTGTAGTGTTTCGCAAGAAACGGGGCGGCCTGTTTCTTCTCCCCGGCGGAGAGAAGACGAAAGGCGCACACGCCCGGCTAAAATAAGGGCGAGGAACGATCAAGCCGCCTGCCGGTCCCAGCTTGCGAAAGGATCGGGCAGGTGCAGCCATGCATCCGGTGTGAATGCCTCGGTATCGATCAGGCAGGCGTCGAGCTGCGCGCGGATGCGCGCCTCGTTCATCGGATCGGAGCCGATGAAGACGATTTCCTGCCGGCGGTCGCCGAAGACCGGATCGAGATAGTGCTTCATCATATCGAGGAACTGCTTCTCGCGCGGCCATTGCTCTTTCGGCACGGCGGACCACCACAGGCCCATCTTGCCGGTACGCACCAACGCGCCGGCCTGGCTGATCTCGCCGACATAACGCGGACGCGTCGCCAGCCAGAAGAAGCCCTTGGCGCGCACTACGCCTGGCCAGGCGCGGTCGATGAAGCGCTGGAACAGCACAGGGTCGAAGGGTTTTTTGGCGCGGTAAACAAAGGAGCGGATGCCATATTCCTCGGTTTCGGGAATGTGGTCCTTGAAGCCGTGCAATTCCTTGAACCATAGGGGGTGTTCTTCCGCCCTGGCGAAATCGAAACGGCCGGTGCCCAGAACCTCCTTCAACGCCACCTTGCCGAAATCGGCCTCGATGAGTTTTGCATCCGGGTTCAGCCCGACGATGATCTTGCGGGCGGCGTCCCGCTCCTCTGGCGTCGCGGTGCCGATCTTGTTGAGGACGACGACATCGGCAAATTCGATCTGCTCCACCAGGAGATCGACGATGGTGCGGTTGTCGCCATCGCCTGCGGTTTCGCCCCGGTCGGCCAGAAAATCGGACGAACCGTAATCGTTGAGAAGATTGGCGGCATCCACCACCGTCACCATGGTGTCGAGACGCGCAACATCGGAAAGGCTGCGGCCGTTTTCGTCGCGAAAATCGAAGGTCGCAGCGACCGGAAGCGGCTCGGCGATGCCGGTGGATTCGATCAGCAGGTAATCGAAACGCCCCTGTTCGGCCAGCGCCCGCACCTCCTTCAGGAGGTCGTCGCGCAGCGTGCAACAGATGCAGCCATTGGTCATTTCCACCAATTGCTCCTCCGTGCGGGAGAGATTGGCGCCGCCATCGCGCACCAGCGCGGCGTCGATATTTATCTCGCTCATGTCATTGACGATCAACGCCACACGCAGACCATCGCGATTGGCGAGAATATGGTTGAGGAGCGTCGTCTTGCCGGCGCCCAGAAAGCCGGAAAGCACGGTGACGGGAAGTTTGTGCGACATAAGGACCTCGTTCTTTGGCAACGCTCGCGTGCACCTCATGGCGACCACGCGGACGATCTGAAAACGACGGGTTCGGTGCTACCCCGTCTTTGTGATGTAACGTAATAACATTACACATCGTCCACCTGTCAACGGGCGACAGAAAAAAAGTGTCCCGCTATGCGGGGGCTGTGACTTATGCGAAGCGCAACGCATCTTTCCGATAGTTAATGTTATTTCATTACGTATTCGTTTGACGAATGTAATAACATTACATATCAAGGGCCATCGAATGACATCCTGCCTTGGAGGGATCGATGAGCGATCCGTGCCTCACCTTCAAAAACCTGACGCTTGGATATGCCGGCCGCGCGGCCGTGCATCATCTGAATGGCGATATCGCCAAAGGCTCGCTCACTGCGGTGGTCGGCGCCAATGGCTCTGGAAAATCGACGCTGATGAAAGGCATTGCCGGCATTTTGAAACCGCTCGGCGGGGAATGCCGGTTAAGCCCAAATCTGTCCGTCGCTTATCTGCCGCAGCAATCGGAACTCGACCGCTCCTTTCCGGCGCAGGTGCGGGATCTGGTGGCGCTTGGTCTCTGGCCGAAACGCGGCCTGTTTGGCCGCCACCGTTCCGAAGACCGGGCGGCGATGGGCCGCGTGATGGAGGCGGTCGGGCTTTCCGGTTTTGAAAAGCGAAATATAGACTCACTGTCCGGTGGCCAGATGCAGCGAGCCTTGTTTGCGCGCGCGATGTTGCAGGATGCGCAGCTGATCCTGCTCGACGAACCCTTCAACGCCGTCGATGAGAAGACTGTTGCCGACCTTATGGTCCTGATCAAGTCATGGGTGGCCGAGGGGCGCACGGTGCTGGCGGTCCTTCATGACTTCCAGCTCGTGCGGCAGCATTTTCCAGAGACCCTGTTCCTCGCCCGAAAGCTCGTCGGGCTGGGTCCTACGGCCGAGGTGTTGAAGTCCGAGAACATCCGGCAGGCGCGGCATTTTCACGAGGCGTGGGAAGAAAATGCGCCCTGGTGCGATCCGGCCGAAGCACCTTCGCTGCAGATCGTCGGGGCAAGTCCGCACGCTGCCACCGCCCGTTCCCATTCCCATGACCACTCACGCGCGAATTCGAATGCCCATGGCTGATATCTTCATCCAACCCTTCGTCCAATATGTCTTCATGCAGCGGGCGCTCGCCGGTGCGCTGATCCTTGCCATCAGCTGCGGCCCGGTCGGGGTGTTTCTGATGCTGCGCCGCATGAGCCTGACGGGCGACGCCATGTCTCATGCCATCCTGCCGGGGGCGGCGGTCGGGTTTCTGTTCTACGGGCTGGAAATCCTGCCCATGACCATCGGCGGGCTGGCTGTCGGCCTTCTGGTCGCGCTCGGCGCCGGCGCTGTGTCACGCTTCACCATCCAGAAGGAAGACGCTTCCCTTGCCGCCTTTTATCTCATCTCGCTTGCGCTCGGCGTGCTGCTCGTCTCATGGCGCGGTTCCAGCGTCGATCTCATGCATGTGCTGTTCGGCACGGTGCTGGCGCTGAACAATGAGGCGCTCGGCCTGATCGGCAGCATCTGCATCGTAACGTTGGTGGTGATGATCACCTTCTGGCGGGCGCTGCTGGCGGAATGTCTCGATCCCCTGTTTCTGCGCTCGGTCAGCAACTGGGGCAGCCCGGTGCATTTCCTCTTCCTTGCCATCGTTGTGCTCAATCTCGTCGGCGGCTTTCAGGCGCTGGGAACGCTGCTCTCGGTCGGGCTGATGATGCTGCCCGCCGCCGCCAGCCGCTTCTGGTCGAACCGTGTCGCACCCATGTGCTTCATTTCCATCGGCATCGGCATGGTGTCCTGCTTTGCGGGCCTGCTCCTTTCCTATCACGCATCGCTGCCATCAGGCCCGGCGATCATCCTGTCCGCGGGCGTCATTTACGCCCTCTCCATCCTCGTCGGCACGCGCGGCGTGCTCAGCGATCTTCTCGGTTCCGGCCGTCACAGGACGGCCTGAAAACAGCGTTCGAAAAAGGAGAACCTTCATGTTCAAAACCCTCCGTCTCGCCACTGGCGTCAGCCTTCTTTCCCTCTCCCCGGTCCTGATGGCGCAGGCGTCCGCCGCCGAACTCAAGGTCGTGGCGAGCTTCTCGATCATCGCCGATTTTGCTAAAAACGTCGGCGGTGACCGCGTGGAGATCACCACGTTGGTGGGGCCGGATGGTGACGCCCACGTTTATGAACCCCGCCCGGCCGATGCCGTCGCCGTCAGCAAGGCGGATGTGGTGCTGGTCAACGGTCTGGAATTTGAAGGCTTCCTGAAGCGGCTGATCGACACCAGCGGCACCAAGGCGCCGGTGGTGGAACTGACCAAGGGTGTGGAGCCGCTCAAGCTTTCTGAAGAGCCGGCAGGTCACGCCCATCCGGAAGCCGAGGAAGAGGATGGCCACGACCACAAGGCCGAAGAAGCCGGCCACAGCCATGAGACCGCCGAGGCCCATGATCACGACCACGGCCATGAGGGGCATCACCATCACGGCGAATACGATCCACATGCCTGGCAGTCGATCAAGAACGCGGAAATCTACGTGAAGAACATTGCCGGCGCATTTTGCGAAGTCGACAAGGCCGGTTGCGCCACCTACACCGCCAATTCGGACGCCTATATCGCCAAGCTTGCCGCGCTGAACGAGAAGGTGAAGACCGAGATCGCCGCCATCCCGCCGGAAAAACGCGTCATCATTACTTCGCATGACGCCTTCGGTTATTTCGAGCATGCCTATGGTCTGAATTTCCTTGCGCCCGAAGGCGTATCAACGGAATCAGAAGCGTCGGCCGCCGATGTCGCCAAGCTCGTTGACCAGGTAAAACATGACAAGGCCTCGGCGATCTTCGTCGAAAACATTACCGACAAGCGGCTGATCGACCAGATCGCCAGCGAAACCGGTCTCAAGGTTGGTGGCACGCTATACTCCGACGCGCTTTCGACTGCCGATGGCCCGGCTTCGACCTATATCGACATGATCAATCACAATATGCAGACGATCACGGCGGCGGTTCTCGGCCAGTAAGTTCAGCTCTTTCGTTGTGGAGTCGGGGAGGGCGGCTTGCGCCGCCCTTTCTGCTTTTCTCCCCGCGCTTTTTGGCTGCCTGCGAGGGGGAAACGCTATTGGCACCGAAGAAACCTTCTCAAATGGCGTGTTGCTTTAGTGGTTTCCGATTGGGTACTACACAACCTGTCATGTCCGATGCGCTTCACATTTTCACCGACGGCTCCTTCGATGATGCCTCCCGTTTCGGAGGATGGGCGTTCGTCGTTTATGAAACAGCCGACCAAATCCATTCGGCCTCGGGCAAGGCGGTCGGCACATCCAACAATACGTTCGAGGTCCTCGCCGTCCTGAATGCCATGTTGTGGATCGCCGCTGAGGCGCCAACGCGGGCAGTCACGCTCTGGACGGATGCGGTTCATGTCATTGAGGGCTGTCGGCGGTATCGAGCGATCTGGCGCAACAATGGCTGGACGCGCATCACGCCCAACCAGCGTAGCCGCCGAAGACCGATCCCTGACAGGGAAATCTGGCAGCAGCTCGACACCTTGCTCGAGCAGCATCCCCATGTGGCCGTAGAATGGTGCAAGGGGCATTCCGGCACTGTCGGCAATGAGCATGCCGACGCATTGGCGCGTCAGGTGGCTCGCGTGAAGACGGCTTAATCGGCGGCTCTCAGTCGTCGTGATGCGGCACAATCGATTCCCTTCAAGCCCGCACTCTGACTTTTCGATATCGAGGGATCGCGCAGTTACTTTTTTGCTGCACCAATAACCCAAGAGACACATTGGGTACTTCATTATCTCTATTTTTTCAGCAGCATACGAGATTTTGCTGAGAGGAGCGTACAGCGTCCCTTGCCCGTTGACATTCCTTTTACCTTTTGAAATGGTAAGATGTCAGACCAATTTAGGGGATGCGTTTTGGACAGGTCCCGCCGGGAACTCATGCAGCCGATTCCGCCGAGCGACCGTGTGCGCCAGGTGGAGGCGGCGCTTTCCGAGTATGTGGAGCGGGCTGGACTGAAGGCGGGAGATCGGCTGCCGGCGGAGCGGGAACTTATGGCGGCGCTGGGCGTGGGGCGGTCCACCATCCGCGAAGTCATCCGTAAGTTTCAGGCGCTCGGTGTGATCGACAGCCGAAAGGGCAGCGGGAACTACCTCCTGAAACCGATTTCCGCCGCCACCGTGCATATGCCGATCTCCATCGATGCCGAAAGCCTGCGCGACGCGCTGCTGATGACGCTGGAAGTACGACGCGGCATCGAAGTGGAGGCCTCCATGGCCGCCGCTCGTCGCCGCACGGCAGACGATATCGCCACCATGGAAGCGCGGCTCGATGAGATGGAGCGGGTGCATCTGGCCGAAGGCACCTCCGGTAAAGCCGACCTTGCCTTCCATCTGTCGATCTACGACGCCACCCACAATACGCTGTTCAAGCAGCTTCTGGAGCAGATGCGCGAAGGTTTCGAACGTTTCTGGTCGAAACCGTTCGACCGCCCGGATTTCGCCGGTCGCTCCTTTCCCTTTCACCGCACCCTGTTCAACGCGATCGCTGCGGGCGATGCGGAGACCGCCCGTGAAGAAACACTGAAAATCCTCGCCGTCGTCGAGGAGGATATCAAGGACATGTCGAAATGAACCATGGCAACGATCTGTTCGATCCCGCCTCTTTGATCGTCGCCCATGACGAAGCCCACGCCTTCGACGCCGTGGTGCCGCCCATCGTGCAGACCTCGCTTTTCACCTTTTCCAGCTATGACGAGATGGTCTCCACCTATCGCGGCGAAAAGGTGCGGCCGGTCTATACGCGCGGGCTCAATCCCACCGTGCGGCTGTTCGAGGAAATGCTGGCGAAGCTCGAAAGGGCGGAAGAAGCGCTCGGTTTTGCGAGCGGCATGTCGGCCATTTCCTCCACCGTGCTTTCCTTCGTTTCGCCGGGCGACCGCATCGTCGCAGTGCGCCATGTCTATCCCGATGCCTTCCGCCTGTTCGGCACCTTCATGCAGCGCATGAATATCGAGGTGACCTACGTCGACGGTCGCGATGAGGCGGCGGTTGAAAAGGCGATGCCAGGCGCCAAGCTGTTCTACATGGAAAGCCCGACAAGCTGGGTGATGGAAGCCCATGATGTCGGTGCGCTCGCTGCCATAGGCAAGCGTCATGGCGCGGTCACCGTCATCGACAATTCCTGGGCAAGCCCCGTTTTCCAGCAGCCGATTTCGCTTGGCGTCGATTTGGTCGTGCATTCGGCTTCGAAATATCTCGGCGGCCATAGCGATGTGGTGTCCGGCGTGGTTGCCGGTTCGAAGGCGATGATCGACCGCATCCGGGCGGAAACCTATCCCTATCTCGGCGGCAAGATGTCTCCCTTCGACGCATGGTTGCTCATTCGCGGACTGCGCACCCTGCCGCTGCGCATGAAGGCGCATCAGGCCTCGGCTTTGGATATCGCAACGCGTCTTCACGCGCTCGACGTCGTGGAAACCGTCTGCCATCCCGGGCTGGCGAACCGCCTGCCGCCGGGTCTCAACGGCACGTCGGGCCTGTTTTCCTTCATCTTCAAGGAAGGGGTGGATGTGCGCGCTTTTGCCGACCGGCTCAAGCTTTTCAAATTGGGTGTTTCCTGGGGCGGGCATGAAAGCCTGATCGTTCCGGGCGAAGTGGTGCTCGAACAGAAGGCGCAGCCAAACTCCGCCCACACCTTCGGCATCAGCGCACGCTCCGTGCGCCTGCATGTCGGGCTGGAGGGCACGGAAGCGCTCTGGAACGATCTCGAACCCGCGATCAAGGCGGCCTCCGCCGCCTGACGTTTTTTAAACTGACCACAAAAAGGGGAGAACGACATGAAAAAACTGGTAGCAGCAGCAATCTTCACCGCCCTGATGACCGGAACGGCGCTGGCGGACACGACCTTGAAACTGGTGGAAGTCATCACCAGCCCGGAACGCACCGAAACGCTGAAGGGCATCGTCTCGAAATTCGAAGCGGCCAATCCCGGCACCAAGGTAGAGATCATCTCGCTGCCGTGGAGCGAGGCCTTCCAGAAATTCGCCACCATGGTTTCCGCGGGCGATATTCCCGATGTGATGGAAATGCCTGATACCTGGCTGTCGCTTTATGCCAATAACGGCATGCTGGAGAGCCTTGAACCCTATCTCGCCAAGTGGGAACACACGGCGGGCTTGAGCGAGCGCACGCTCGAACTCGGCCGCGATGTGAAGAATACCGCCTATATGCTGCCTTACGGTTTCTATCTCCGCGCCATGTTCTACAACAAGAAACTGCTGGAACAGGCCGGCGTGAAGGAGCCGCCGAAGACGCTCGACGAATTCGCCGACGCCTCGAAGAAAGTGGCGGCCCTTCCCGGTAAATATGGCTATTGCCTGCGCGGCGGCCCTGGCGGCCTCAACGGCTGGGTCATGTTCGGCGCGTCCATGGCTGGCTCGAACGAGTTTTTCACCAAGGACGGCACTTCCACATTCGATAGCCCCGGCTGGGTGAAGGGCCTGACCTATGTGATCGATCTTTACAAGAACGGCCTGGCGCCGAAGGACAGCGTCAACTGGGGCTTTAACGAGATCGTCGCCGGTTTTTATTCCGGCACCTGCGCCTTCCTCGATCAGGATCCGGATGCGCTGATCGCCATTGCCCAGCGCATGAAGCCGGAAGATTTCGGCGTCATGACCATGCCGAAGGGACCCGATGGCAAGACCTTCCCGACTATTGGTTTCGCCGGCTGGTCGATGATGGCGAAGTCTGAAAACAAGGACCTTTCCTGGAAGCTGATCGAGACGCTTGAGGGACCGGAAGGCAATATCGAGTGGAACAAGAAGACGGGCGCGCTGCCGGTGCACAAGTCGGCGGAGAAGGACCCCTTCTATGCCAGCGAGCAGTTCAAGGGCTGGTTCGATGAACTGGCGGACAAGAACGCCGTGCCGACGACGATGCCGACCTATCTTGAGGAATTCGCCTTCTTCAAGGACTCGCTCGTGATCAAGACCTCTCAGGAAGCGCTGCTCGGCGACATCACGCCGGAAGACCTCGCCAAGCAATGGGCGGATTACATGACGAAGGCGCAGCAGAAGTTCCTCGCCTCGAAGTAACGACACGCACCAGCCGTGCGGGCGCAAATGCCCGTGCGGCGGGTCTTGCCGGCCTTCGCTGCGACAGGCTTTTTCTTGCAATTT
The DNA here is from genome assembly GCF_027498475.1 of Agrobacterium salinitolerans. Lineage (NCBI taxonomy): Bacteria > Pseudomonadati > Pseudomonadota > Alphaproteobacteria > Hyphomicrobiales > Rhizobiaceae > Agrobacterium > Agrobacterium salinitolerans. The sequence goes on from NZ_JAPZLN010000002.1 coordinate 544,981, forward strand.
TTCGGATCGGTGAGCCGAGAGGCTGGAAAACCCGTCCGTTCCGTCGTCCGATCAGGGAGCGATACAATGTCCTATGCCCATGGCGCCGGGCCGGTGGCTGCGCGCAAACCGGCTGGCAAGCCCGCAATGCGGCGGTTTGCTGATTGGGCCGAACCATGGCTCTACAGCGCGCCCGTTCTGGTGCTCATCGTCGCCGTCATGCTGGTGCCGCTGGTGCTCGGCCTCTCCTATGCGTTTCGCGACGTGCAGCTGCTCAACCCGTTCTCCGGCGGTTTCGTTGGCCTGAAACATCTGGAGGCTCTGTCGCAGGACGCGGCCTTTTACCGGGCGCTGAAAAACACGCTCTGGTGGACAGGCGCTTCGGTTTTCCTGCAATTCTTCTTCGGCCTCATTCTGGCACTGCTGCTGGATAAGCCTTTCGCAGGCAGGGGGCTCGCTCAGGCGCTGGTGTTTCTGCCATGGGCCGTGCCGACCTTTCTCGCCGGTCTCAACTGGGCATGGCTGTTCAACCCGGTCATCGGGCCGCTGCCGCACTGGATGGCGTCGCTCGGGCTTTTATCCGCACCCAACAATATTCTCGCCGATCCGCATCTCGCCATGTGGGGGCCGATCATTGCCAATGTCTGGTGGGGCATTCCCTTCTTCGCCATCACTTTGCTTGCCGCATTGCAGGCGATTCCGCGCGATCTCTACGAGGCTGCGGAAATCGACGGGGCGAATCCGCTTCAGCGTTTCACCTCGATCACCCTGCCGTTTCTCGCCCCCACCATCGCCATCACCATCCTGCTGCGCACCGTCTGGATTGCCAATTTCGCCGATCTCATCATCGTCATGACCAATGGCGGACCGGCCGACCGCACGCAGATCGTCGCCAGCTACATCTTCACCCAGGCCTTTAGGCGTCTGGATTTCGGTTATGCCTCGGCCATTGCGCTGGTGCTGCTGGTGTTGCTGCTTGCCTATTCCATGCTGATCGTGCTGCTGCGCCAGCGCCTGATCGAGAAGGATTGACCGATGACATCAAGGATATTTTTCACCCTTGCCCATCGTCTGGCGATCCTCGCCTATATCGCCTTTGCGCTGTTCCCGCTGTTCTGGCTGCTCAAGGTCTCCGTCACGCCGAATGATCTGCTCTACAGCGAAGGTGTGCGAATGTGGCCGTCGCGGGCGACATGGGACCATTATCGTTTCGTCATAGAAAACAGCGCCTTCCCGACATTTTTTAAGAACAGCGTCATCGTCGCTGGCTCCACGGCGCTTGCCGTAACGGTACTCTCGTCACTTTCGGGTTACGCGTTGTCACGCTTCCGTTTCAAGGGCAAATACTGGATCGTCGCCCTGATGCTGATCACCCAGATGTTCCCGCTGGTGATGCTGGTCGCGCCGATCTTCAAGATGCTGTCGCCGCTCGGCCTCACCAACAGCCTGACGGGTCTCGTCATCGTCTACACCGCCTTCAACGTGCCTTTCGCCACCTTCCTCATGCAGTCTTTTTTCGACGGCATTCCGAAGGATCTGGAAGAGGCCGCAATGATCGACGGGGCGAGCCGGTTTACGGCCTTTCGCCAGATCATTCTGCCACTGACGCTGCCGGGCATTGCCGCAACGCTCGGCTTCGTCTTCACCGCCGCATGGAGCGAGCTGCTGTTTGCTCTGATGCTGATTTCCGGCAACCAGAGCGCCACTTTCCCGGTTGGCCTTCTGACCTTCGTGTCTAAATTCTCCGTCGATTTCGGACAGATGATGGCGGCGGGCGTTCTGGCGCTCATTCCGGCCTGCCTCTTCTTCCTGCTTATTCAACGTTATCTCGTGCAGGGCCTGACGGCCGGCGCGGTGAAAGGATAATCCCATGGCTTCCATCGAGCTGAAGAATGTCGGCAAGACCTATGGCGACCTCGCCGTGCTGCATGGCGTCGATCTTGATATTGGTGATGGCGAGTTCATCGTTCTCGTCGGCCCATCCGGGTGCGGAAAATCGACGTTGCTGCGCATGATCGCGGGACTTGAGGAGATAACGTCCGGCGACCTGTCCATCGACGGTGAGCGCGTCAATGATCGCCGGCCGAAGGACCGGGATATCGCCATGGTGTTTCAATCCTACGCGCTCTATCCGCATATGAGCGTTGCCGACAATATGAGCTATAGCCTTCGCCTGCGTCGCAGCCCGAAAGAAACCATCGCGGCGGCGGTGGCCGGTGCTTCGGCGAAACTCGGCCTCGATCCCTATCTCGCCCGCCGCCCGAAGGCGCTCTCCGGCGGCCAACGCCAGCGTGTCGCCATGGGCCGCGCCATCGTGCGCCAGCCCAAGGCCTTTCTGTTCGATGAACCACTGTCCAACCTCGATGCGCGGCTGCGCGAGCAGATGCGCGCCGAAATCAAACGCATGCATGCCGATCTCGGTGCCACCTCGGTTTACGTTACCCATGACCAGATCGAGGCCATGACGCTCGCATCCCGTATCGTCGCCATGAATGCCGGCCATGTGCAGCAGATCGGGGCGCCGCTCGATCTCTATGACCGTCCCGCCAATCTCTTCGTTGCCGGCTTTATCGGCTCACCGGGCATGAATTTCCTCGAAGGCCGGATCGGACGGGAGAATGGCGGCAGTTTCGTCGTGCTGAGTGACGGCACGCGCCTTGAGCTTGGCCGGGATGTGAAGCTGGCCGATGGCGAGCCGGTCACGCTCGGCATCCGTCCGGAACATGTCACCGTTGCGCTGGCCGAGGGTGATGTTGAAGCGACGGTCGATCTGGTCGAGCCGACCGGCCTCGGCGTCATCTTGCATCTCACCGTGCACGGATTGCCGTTCAAGCTGTTTTCGTCAGACCGGGCGCTGTTGCAGCCGGGCAAATCCCTTCGGGTCGGTTTCCCGCAGGAGCGGCTGCATGTCTTCGACAGGAGCGGCGCCCGGATCGATGGAACCTGATACTTGAAGCTATTCTACTTATGTTATGAGAAAGAATGTATAGTTTGTACGCTCTGATGTTTTGGCTTCCGGGAGGCTCATATGATCGGTCTTTCGCGACAGGAAAGAGCGATGTAATCTACCCATGATTCTTTCATTGGGGGTAACATTGTGGCCAAGTCTATCAGGACGATGGAGGAATTTTCGGAGTTCGTCGGGTTCTCTCGCCCGACGGTATCCAAATACTTCAATGACCCGTCCTCGGTGCGTAAGAAGACGCGGGACACAATAGAGGAGGCGCTTAGAAAATCCGGCTTCCGGCCGAATATGTTTGCCGTCAATCTCAACCGCCGTCGCAGCAATATTATTGGCATTGTCATTCCGAACTATGCCGACCCTTTCTACATGGCCCTGACGAACCGTATCGAATCGATTGCCAACGACGCCGGTTTTCTTGCCTTCGTGCTGTCTTCGGATGGAAAGCCGGAAATCGAAGACCGTGCCATCCGTACTTTCAAGTCCATGAACATCGCGGGCGCGATCATCGCGCCGCTGGGTGTTACATCGCACTGCTCGACACTAGAACAGCTCGCCGCTACCATCCCCATCGTCTATGTCGACTCGCCGCTGGACGAGATGTCGGCCTTTGTCGGCACGGATAACAGGCAGAGCGTTGACCTGATCGTTGATTACCTCTGCCGCTCGGGTGAGCCGCCCAGCTATTTCGATATGCCGCAGGTCAACAACAACTCCTCGACGCGCCGTATAGCCTATGAGGAGGCTATGCGGCGTCTCGGCCGCGAACCCTTGTGCCTAGATGTCGCGAAGCCCGCGCGATGGGATTTCGAGCGGTTTGCGTTCGATGAGGCGAGCCGGCTTTTCGAACGAATGGGAGATCTGCCCTCCCGAACCATCCTGTGCGCCAATGATCGGATCGCTTTCGGCGTCATCTCGGCTGCCTCGCAGAAGGGCATGAAGGTCGGCCATGGCACCGGGTATGATCTGCGGGTTGCCGGTCATGACGATCATCCGCTGTCGCGTTACGCCAACCCGCCGATTACGACCGTGGCGCAGAATTATAACGAGATCGGCAGGCTGTCGATCGAGCTTCTTTTTCAGAAGCTGAACGAGGAGGCGGGTCAGTCGACCCGCATTCGTGATCGCATTCTCCTCAGTGCCGACCTCATGTTGCGAAAATCGGCCTGATGCGGGGCGGCGGTCAGATTTGAAATGACCGCCGCTATTGGCCGGTCCTAGCGGTGGCTCGGCAGTTTCGGCAGGAACACTGTCAGAAGGCCGAGCAGCGGCATGTAGGAGCAGATGCGGTAGACGAATTCGATGCCTTCCTTATCCGCATAGACGCCCAGAACCGCAGCCCCGATGCCGCCGAAACCGAAGGCGAAACCGAAGAACATTCCGGCGATGAGGCCGACGCGGCCCGGCACCAGTTCCTGCGCGAACACGACGATGGCCGAGAAAGCGGAGGAGAAGACGAAGCCGATGACAACCACCAGAACCGCCGTCCAGAACAGGTTGGCATAGGGCAGCATGAGCGCGAAGGGAATGACGCCGAGGATCGAGAACCAGATGACGACGCGGGAGCCGAAACGGTCGCCGATCGGGCCGCCGAAGAACACACCGAGTGCCGAAGCCCCGAGGAAAAGGAACAGCAGAACCTGCGCGTCCTGTACGCCAAGGCCGAACTTGTCGATTGTATAGAAGGTGAAGTAGCTGGACAGGCTGGCGAGATAAGCATTCTTGGTGGCGGTCAGAACCACCAGCACCAGTAGCGTCATCATCACCGTGCCGCGCGAGAGGGGCAGGGCGCGGCTGGCCGCGGCCTTGCCGACGGTTGCGCGGCGGTGGCGGGTGTACCAGACGCCGACCCAGGAAAGCACGCCGAAGCCGAGGAGCGCGATCAGCGAGAACCAGCTCAGGCTCGACTGGCCGAGCGGGATGACGATGAAAGCGGCGAGCAGCGGGCCGATGGCCGTGCCGGTATTGCCGCCCACCTGGAAGAATGATTGCGCCAGACCGTGTCGGCCGCCGGATGCCAGGCGCGCAACGCGGGATGCTTCCGGATGGAAGATCGCCGAACCGATGCCGATGAGGCAGGCGCCGATCACCAGAACCTCGAAACTGTGGGCAAAGGCGAGCGTGATGAGGCCGGCGCAGGTGGACAGCATGGCGACGGGCAGGGAAAACGGCATCGGCCAGCGATCCGTCACCATGCCGACGACCGGCTGCAGCAGCGATGCAGTGACCTGAAAGGCGAAGGTGAGCAGGCCGATCTGTACGAAATCAAGCGCGTAATTGGCTTTCAGCAACGGGTAAAGCGACGTCAGCAGCGATTGCATGATGTCGTTCAGCATATGGCAGAAGCTGGCGGCTGCGATTATTGAAAACGCCGTGCGTTGCGGGTTGAACCCGGTGCTGGTGACGGTTGCCATGGTAAATCCTCTTCAGATTCCCGCTCAAACAACGGGAAACACGTCTTTATTTCTTCCCGCTTTTATTCATATTGTTTCTGGCCTGCATTTGTGTTCTGGACGATTTTCTTTGTGAGTGGGCCAAATGGCTAAAATCAAATCTGCGCAGTTCGTGGGCGTAACGCTTGAAGAGCATGAGCGTAGCCTGAAATTGATTGACGGCACTAACGAGCCGGTACTGGCGCTTCATCGGGTTTATCCGACCGGGCATCGCACGCCGCCCCATAACCATAGCCGTGTGCAGATTTGGTGCGCGCGCCGGGGTGTGGTGCTCGTCAGCACGGCGGACGGGCGCTGGATGATACCGCCCGGTCACGGGCTGCTCATTCCCGCAGGCCTGCAACATGAGGCCGAAGTCATATCCACGGTCGAGATGCACTCGATCTACGTCCATCCCGATCTCTTCCAGGCAATGTCTCCAAAGGTCGTGGAAGTAACCGATCTGGCCTCGAGCCTTATTTCCGAATTGTTGGCCGAAGAGCACCAGCCGTCGGCCTTTCACCGGCAGGGCCTGGTGCGCGCCCTTTTGCTGGATGAGGTGAATCGCCTGCCGGAACGCCCTTTGGGCTTGCCTTTTCCGGACAATCAGCGGCTGGCTGCGCTTTGCCGTGACTTCCTTAAAAAGCCGGTGGCGCGGGTGGAGATCGACGACTGGGCCGCGGCAATGGGCATCAGCCGCCGCTCCTTCACACGCCTTTTTCGTCGGGAGATGGGGGTGAGCTTCGTTACCTGGCGCCAGCAGGCCTGCATCTTTGCCTCATTGCCGAGATTGGCGGCGGGCGAAGCGGTGACCAATGTGGCGCTGGATGCGGGTTATGAAAACATCCCGGCTTTCACCACCATGTTCCGGCGGATGCTCGGCAGTTCGCCGCGCGCTTACCGTCAGGCGGCGCGGCAGCGCAGCGCCGCTTTCGCCGATAGTGAAGATTAAGCCGCCGTCGCCCGCATGTCGCGGCGGAAATCGGAAGGCGACATGCCGGCGATCTGGCGAAAGGCCTTGTTGAAGGCGCTGACCGAGCCGAAACCGCTTTCCATGGCGATTTGCAGAATATTGTCCTTGCCCGTCATCAGCATCGCCTGTGCGCGGGAAAGCCGGAGCAGGGTGAGATATTTGATTAGCGTCATGCCCGTCGATTTGCGGAACAGGTTCATTGCATATTTCGGGTGCAGCGACGCGGCGCGGGCAATCTCCGTCGCGTCGATATCGTCGAGAAAATTGGCGGCGATGAAGTCGCACATGCGCACCACGCCAATGGAGGGCGCCATGCCCTCGTCATCCTGTCTGCGTTTTCCATTGAGGGCAGAGGAGATGACGGTGTACGGCTCGAGGAACATCCGCTCGACCCTTAGCAGCAGTTCCTCCACCGCATGCTGGGCTTTCACCGGATTGCCCGAGGTGACGTAACGGAACCAGCGGCCGAAATTTTCCGCATCCGCCCTATCCGTCTCGGCGCTCACCATTGTCGCACCACCCATCAACTGGCTGGAGACGGCGACCGGCAGGCGCATGCGAAAGAAATGCACCAGCGGCAGATGCGCACCCGCGTAAAAGGAATCATCGGAAGAACGGTCCATCTGGTGCGGCTGGCCACCCCAGAAGATACACATCTGGCCGGCGTTGAGCGTCAGGTCGTGATCGCCCATGCGGTAATGCACTGATCCCGACATCAGGTAATTCACCTCCACCTGCGCGTGCCAGTGGGGCCGGAGCATGATGGGCGGGTGGTTGTGGAACAGCTGAAGCGTTGTCGGCATACCTTCGATGCTGCTCGCACCGGGCTGGTAAAAAGCTCTTTCGGCAACCTTACTTTTCGCCAAATCGACATTCCCTTTGTACGAGACAGATTTCCTGCCGCCGCTAATGTGCCCATGTTCGCTGAAGAACGGCAATTGAAAAAGGGAGGTTTTCAATGTGCTTGAAATTTCTTGGCGCGTCTACGGCCATGCTGCTTCTCGCAGCTCCGGCTTTCGCGCAAACCGAAACCGTCACCATCTGGAGCTGGAACGTCGCGGCTTCCGCGCTGAAATCCACGGTGGAAGGCTTCAACAAGCAGAATCCGGATATCAAGATCGTCGTTGAAGACCTTGGAAACGATCAGGTTTTTGACAAGACGCTGGCTGCCTGCGCAGCCGGCGGCGATGGTCTTCCTGATATCGTCACCATTGAAAATTTCGAAGCGGAACTGTTCTGGAGCCGTTTTCCCGATTGTTTCGCCAATCTGACCGATCTTGGCTATACGCCTGAGAAACAGGCGCTTTTCCCTGACTTCAAGCGCACGGAACTGGAGGTTGACGGTGTCGCCTATGCGGTTCCATGGGATTCCGGTCCGGTGGCCGTGTTCTACCGCCGTGACTTCTATGAAAAAGCAGGCGTCGATCCGGCGACCATCAAGAGCTGGGACGATTTCATCGCCGCCGGCAAGAAGGTGATGGCCGCCAATCCCGGCACCGTCATGGCGCAGGCCGATTTTAACGGCGACAGCGAATGGTTTCGCATGATCGCCAACGAGCAGGGATGCGGTTACTTTTCGACCGATGGCCAGTCCATCACCATCAACCAGCCCGCCTGTGTCGCGACCCTCGAAAAGGTCAAGGAGATGAAAGACGCCGGCATCATCACGGCGGCGATCTGGGATGAAAAAATCCAGGCCAATACCGCCGGCAGGGCCGCAAGCCAGATGTATGGCGCCTGGTACGAGGGCACCATCCGCTCAGGCTCTCCCGATCTCTCCGGCAAATGGGGCGTCTATCTGATGCCGAGCCTGACGCCGGACGGTCCGCATGCCGCCAATCTCGGCGGTTCGTCGCTGGCGATCAGCTCGACATCCGAGCACAAGCAAGCCGCGTGGAAATATATCGATTACGCGCTGACCACCAATGAAGGGCAGGTGACGATGCTGAAATCCTTCGGCCTCGTTCCCTCGCTGCTGTCTGCCATCGATGATCCTTTCGTCAAGGAAAAACAGCCCTATTGGGGCGGCCAAGCGGTTTGGGCCGATATTCTCGCCACCCTGCCGAAGATCGTGCCGAGCCGTGGCACGGCGTTCCAGTCGGATGCGGATGCGATCTACAAGGCGACGCAGACCAAATATTTCGCCGGCGGCTATCCCGATGCGAAAGCCGCGCTCGATGATGCGGCCAAGCAGATCGAAACGGCGACGGGTTTGCCGGTCGCGGAGTAAACCGGTGGTTCAGGAGCCGAGCGGGTGCCACGGGTTTCTTCTCCCCGAGGGGGAGAAGTCCGCGGCAGCGGGATGAGGGGGCGACGTTAGCGATAGACCGAGAGCTCGCCCCCTCATCCGACCCTTCGGGCCACCTTCTCCCCCTCGGGGAGAAGAAATAGGCCGCACCGCCTTGCAATGGTCTCGCCCTCAAACGGGGGCAGGCCTCAAAGCTTTTCCATTTATCCGGCCATCGTCCGGCTTCTGGAGGTCGTCATGCCGTCTAGGAACAGGATCGCTTATGCGTTCCTTGCGCCCTATCTCCTGATTTTCGCCACCTTCTGGGTCTGGCCGATCATCAGCTCGTTCATGCTGTCGTTCCAGAATACCCGCATCAACCCATGGCGGTTCGCGCCCTCCATGAACTGGGGGCGGCTCGTTTCCGATCCGGCCTTTTATAATGCGCTTTATAATACGCTGATCATTCTGGTCATTCAGGTGCCAGTCATGATCGCGCTCGCCACCGTCATGGCGGTGCTCTTGAACTCGCCGCTGCTGAAAGCACGGCCGCTTTACCGTTTTGCCTTCTTTGCACCTGTCGTTGTCGGCGAGGTAGCCTATGCGGCGGTTTTCCGGCTGATGTTCAGCGCCGATTTCGGCATCATTAACAAGCTCATCACCTCCGTCGGCCTTTCGCCCGTCTCGTGGTTCGACAATGCCAATGCGGCCATGGCGCTCGTCATCATCGCGGTCACCTGGCGTTGGGCGGGGTATAACGCCATCATCATCCTGGCCGGTCTGCAATCCATTCCTGGCGATGTCTATGAAGCGGCGACGTTGGACAAGGTCAGCAAGCGGCAGCAGTTCTTTTACATCACCCTGCCGTTGCTTAAACCCATCATCCTGTTCTGCGTCGTGCTGTCGGTCATCGGCACCATGCAGCTGTTTGCCGAGCCCTTCCTCATCACTAACAGGGGCGGGCCGGGCGGCGGCACGGAAACGCTGGGGCTGTTCCTCTATCGCCAAGGCTTCACGTCGCTCAACTTCGGTTACGCCTCGGCCATTGCCTACACCATGGCGGCGCTTGCCATCGCCATTTCACTCCTCAATCTCTGGGTCGGGAAGGAGCCGAAATGAGATCGAAATCGAGATCGCTTTTCTGGCAGAAGATCGCCCTGCATGCGGCGCTGACGCCGCTTGCCATCGTCTGGCTGTTTCCGCTGTGGATGATGTTCGTATTCTCGACCATGCCGGATTACGGCATTTTCAGCCCTGATATCGTGCTGGCGCCCTCCACCAACTTCATCGAGAATTTCAACAACCTGCAGGCGGATACCAATTTCCTCAGGGCCATGTTCATCTCGATCACCGTTGCCGTCATCTACACAGTTCTTTCGGTGTTCCTGACCTCCATGGCGGGCTGGGCGCTGGCGCGTTACCGCTTTGCCGGACGCCGGGTGGTGATCGCCATCATTCTCGGGACCATTACCTTGCCTTTTGCCGTTGTCGTTATCCCGCAGTTCATCATGGTGGCGCGCGAATTCAAGCTGGCCAACACCTGGGTGGCCCTGATCGTGCCGCCGCTGTTCAATTCCCTCGGCGTTTTGTTCATGCGGCAATCCTTCTCGATGATGCCGACCGAGCTTTTCGATGCGGCAAGGGTGGAGGGCGTCAAGGAATGGCAGATTTTCCTGCGCATCGCCCTGCCACTGGCACGGCCCACCATGGCGGCACTGTCGATCATTCTCTTCCTGGCCTCGTGGAACAATTACCTCTGGCCGCTTCTCATCAATTCCCGCCCAGGAATGATGACCGCACCCGTGGCGCTTGGCACCCTCATCGGGCTGACCAAAGTGTCATGGGGCGGCATCATGGCGGGGGCCGTGCTGCTCACCGCACCCATCCTCGTGGTTTTCGTGGCTTTGCAGCGCCACTTCATCGCCGGCATTTCCGCCGGGGCAGTCAAGTAAGGGGAGGCCGCATGGCGGAACTTTCGCTCAAAAACGTTGTGAAGCGTTATGGCGCGCTGGAGGTGATCCATGGCGCAAATCTGGAGGTGAAAGACGGGGAATTCGTCGTTTTCGTCGGCCCCTCCGGCTGCGGCAAATCCACGCTTCTCAGAATGATCGCCGGGCTGGAAGATATTTCCGGTGGCGATATCGTGATTGACGGCAAGACGGTCAGCGATGCCGATCCGGCCGATCGTGGCATTGCCATGGTGTTCCAGTCCTATGCGCTTTATCCGCATATGACGGTGGCCGAAAACCTCTCATTCGGGCTCAGGATGAACGGTAACCCCAAGGCCGATACGCAAAAGCGGGTCAAACGCGCCGCGGAAATCCTGCAGATCAACGAGCTGATGGAGCGACGCCCGAAACAGCTTTCCGGCGGCCAGCGCCAACGTGTGGCCATCGGCCGCGCCATCGTGCGCGAACCGCAGGTCTTCCTTTTCGATGAGCCGCTGTCGAACCTCGATGCGGAATTGCGGGTGCAGATGCGCGTGGAAATCTCGCGGCTGCACAAGCAGCTCGGCACCACGATGATCTATGTGACGCATGACCAGACCGAGGCGATGACGCTTGCCGACAAGATCGTCGTGCTGCGGGCGGGCAATATCGAGCAGGTCGGCGCGCCGCTCGATCTTTACGACGATCCCGCCAACCGTTTCGTTGCCGGTTTCGTCGGTTCGCCGAAGATGAATTTTCTCGACGCCACCATCGTCGGCAGCAGCGCGGAGGGCGTCACGCTCTCCCTCGACAGCGATCCTACTGTGCGGCTGAGCCTGCCGGTCACGGCCCGTTTGAACGAGGGAGCCAGAGTGTCGCTCGGCATGCGGCCCGAACATTTTGCCGATGCGGACGCGGGCGATGCCGATCTCACCGTTCATGTCGATGTCGCCGAACATCTCGGCAATACCAGCTATGTCTATGCCCGGACCGAAGGCGGCGAGCAGCTCATCATCGAGCGGCCAGAATCGCGCGATGTCGGCAATCGCGACCGACTGACTGTCGGCCTTTCCGCCCGCAGGGCTTTCCTTTTCGACAGCAAGGGCGACCGCCTGCGCTGAACCCTTTCCCAAGCACCCAAGACTGATATGAAGGACGAGGATTTCATGACGACCGAACAACCGATCCGCTGGGGCATCATCGGCCCGGGCACCATCGCCAGAACTTTTGCCGATGGCATTGCCCATTCCCGAACCGGCAGGTTAGAGGCCATCGCCACACGCAATCCGGACAGGCCCGGCCTTGCCGAGGCCTTTGCCGGTGCGCGTGTGATCCATGGGTACGATGCGCTGCTTGCCGATCCCGATATCGACGCCGTCTACATCGCCACACCCCACACCGGCCATGCCGAATGGGCGATCAAGGCGATCCGGGCGGGTAAGAACGTGCTGGTGGAAAAACCCATCGCGCTCTCAGCCTATGATGCCGACGCCATTTTCCACGAGGCGAAAAAGGCCGGCGTTTTCGCCGGCGAAGCCTATATGTATCGCCTGCATCCGCAGACGTCGAAATTGCTGGAACTCGTGAAAGCCCGCGCCATCGGCGATATCCGCATCATCCGCTCCAGCTTCGGTTTCAACATGGGCTCGTTCCGGGGCGATCACCGGCTTTTCGCCAATGAAACGGCAGGTGGCGGCATTCTCGATGTCGGCGGCTATCCGGTTTCCATGGTGCGGCTGATCGCCGGCGCCGTGGACGGAAAACCCTTCGCCGAACCGGAAAAGGTGGCGGGCGTCGCCCATCTCGGCCAGTCGGGCGTCGATGAATGGGCCTCGGCCGTGCTGAAATTCGCAAACGGCATTGTCGCCGAAGTTTCGTGCTCGATCATGGCGGCGCAGGACAATGTGCTGCGCATCATCGGCTCGGAGGGCCGTATCGAGGTCAAGGATTTCTGGTTCGCCGCCGGCCACAAGGGCGGCACCGGGCGGATCGATATTATCAGGGGCGACAAGGTGGAAACCATCGAGTTGCCGGAGGATCGTTGGCTTTATTCCTTCGAGGTCGACGCGGCCGGCGAGGCGATCCGGCATGGCAAAAAGGAATTCGACGTACCCGGCATGGCCTGGGCGGACAGCCTCGGCAATCTGCGTGTCATGGATCAATGGCGGGCTTCCGTCGGGCTTGAATACAGCGTTGAAAAAGCAACGTCGCGCGTCGCGAATATTGCCGGCGGCAAGGTCGTGGCCGGAAACGCAGTGCCGAAGCGGCAGATTCCGGGCCTTGCCAAACCCGCTTCCGTGGTCGCGCTCGGTTTCGAATTCTTCCCCAATTTCGCCTCCGCATCGCTGACGCTGGATGCCTTCTATGAAGCGGGCGGCAACCTCTTCGATACGGCCTATGTCTATGGCGCAGGCAGGACGGAGACGATTTTCGGCGACTGGCACACCAGCCGCAACGTGCCGCGCGAAGAGATCGTGCTGATCGGCAAGGGCGCACATTCGCCGCTCTGCTATCCTGATATGATCGCAAAGCAGCTCGATCAGTCGCTCGCGCGGCTGAAGACGGATTATGTCGATGCCTATTTCATGCATCGCGATAATCTGGAGGTTCCGGTCGGCGAGTTCGTCGACGCCATGGATGCCGAAGTCCGGCGCGGGCGCATTCGCGGCATTTTTGGCGGCTCCAACTGGACACGCGAACGTATGGATGAGGCGGCCGCCTATGCTGCGAAGAACGGCAAGCAGGCGCCGGCCGCGCTTTCCAACAATTTTTCGCTGGCGGAAATGCTCGACCCTATCTGGGCGGGCTGCGTCGCTGCATCGGATGACGAGTGGAAAGAATGGCTGCAACAGCGTCAGATCCCCAACTTCGCTTGGTCCAGCCAGGGGCGCGGTTTCTTCACCGAGCGTGCCGGGCGGGACAAGCAGGACGATGAAGAAATCGTCCGCGTCTGGTATTCCGACCGCAATTTCGTTCGCCGGGACAGGGCGATCGAGCTTGCCCAGGAACTTGGGCGGCACCCGATCCATATCGCGCTCGCCTATGTCATCGCCCAGCCTTTCCCGGTCATTCCGTTGATCGGGCCGCGCACGATTGCGGAGCTGGAGGACAGTCTTTCGGCGCTGGATATCAGGCTGACAGCCGAGCAGGTGAAGTGGCTGGAGGCGTGAAAAGTAATGAGGCGGCGGGTTTATCCACCGCCTCAACGATATTGGGCAAGATGTTGTCGCCCGTTTCTTCTCCCCGCCGCGGAGAAGGTGGCCCGAAGGGTCGGATGAGGGGGCCAGCTCTCCGGATAACTCTACCCTTGCCCCCTCATCCCGCTGCCGCGGACTTCTCCCCGCCGGGGAGAAGAAACAAGCGGGAAGCGCTCGCGCAACTGACAATACTCGGCATAGAGAGGTCATCTTCCACCTTCTTTCCTCTCCCGGTGACTGCTAAAGCGTAGGTTCACAAACCTGCCGCCAAACAATCACCGGGGTTCCCATGAGCGATATCGACCGAAGCCGTGCGCAGCAGCTGATGCGGGAGGCGGACATTGATGCGCTGGTGCTGTTCCAGCCCGAAGCCTTCCGTTATGCCGTTGGTGCTCCTGCCGGCGTGGCGACCATGTGGGGCAGGGCTGGTTCAGCGATTGCGCTCGTTCCAGCCGATGCCGGGGTGACGCTCGCCGCCGTTGTCAGCGATCATGCCGCTCCGCTCGTCAGGAAGGCGGTACCTGATGTCGATCTGCGCTGCCATCGCATCTGGATCGATATGGTCGATCTGTCCGGTGCCGAAACCGTCCCGCAGGTAGATGACGCCTATCGCCGCAACAATTCCGGTGGGCCGCGGCCGGAGACATTCGATCGTGCCGCCTGTTTCGGCCTGCTCTCCGATCTGCTGCGGGAGCGCGGGCTGTCTGCGGCGCGTATTGGTGTGGACCTTGAATTCATGCCTGCCGCCGATTTTTTGGCCCTGCGTCAGGCGCTGCCCCACGTGAACTGGATTGATGGTTCTACGGTGCTCAAACGTCTGAGGGCGGTAAAATCCGAACGCGAGATCAAACTTCTCAGGCAGGCGGCAGCCGCTGCTGAGGCAGGGTTGGTCGCGATGGCGGCCGCCGTCCGACCGGGAGCAGCCGTTGGTCAGCTCTCCGCCGCCTGGAAATCCGGCGTACAGGCGCATGCTGCGACATCCGGTTTTTCGCTGAGCGGGCATTGGGACTATATTTCCGTCGGCCCGGCCCTGTCGGATATGGCGGCGGTTGTCACGCCGGGAGCGCTCATCAAGGCCGATGTCGGCACGCTGGTCGACGGTTATTCATCGGATGGCGCGCGGAGTTTTTCGTGGGGGCCGGTCTCGCCGCTGGCCGCCGATGTTTTCAGCGCGTTGGAGGCGGCCTTTGCCCGTGGGCTGGAAGCGCTTCGGCCCGGCAACACATTCGGTGCGGTGCACGCCGCCATGCTGGCCTCGATGCGCAGCGATGGTTTCAGCGAATATTATCGCGGCCATTTCGGGCATTCCGTCGGCGGTGGCGTGGGCATCGAGGAATGGCCGTTCTTTTCCCATGACAATCCGGAAATCATTCTTCCCGGCATGGTCGTTGCGGTTGAAGCGCCGTTTTATGGCGAAGGACTGGGAGCGCTGATGATCGAGGACCAGTTCCTTGTCACCGCCTCCGGCGCGGAATGCATGAATAGCCTGCCACGCACCCTGCGGGATTTATCGGCGAACTGAGCGCCGGATCAGAGGAAATCGTCGCGGCGCGGGGTAAAGCAGTCGATCAGCTCGCCCTCTTCCAGACACAGGCAGCCATGCTCGATATGGCCGGGAATGACGAGACTGTCGCCCTTCTGAAGATCATAGGCCTCACCGTCGCGGTAAAAGCGGAAGCTGCCGCTGGCGACATAGGTGGATTGCACATGCGGATGGCTATGCAGCCTGCCTTCGGCGCCGGTTTTGAAGCGGAAGGAGACCACCATCAATTCCGGCGCTTCGGAAAGCACGGTGCGCTCCACGCCATCGTCGGGGGAAACGGTGGGGAAGGTCGGAAGCTGCTGCATATCGTTCTCCTCGGTCATGCAATGCGGTTTTAACTGGCGATCTCAGCGCGGCGCGCGCAGCATGGAGCGATAACGCGTCTGGCTGCTTTTCAGGTGGCTGCGCATGGCGCTGCGCGCCGCCTCTTCGTCGCCGTCCTGTATCGCGATCAGGATCGCTTCGTGTTCACCGACGAGTCGGGCGAGATCGGCGGGCGAAAGCACGGTTTCCGCGCCGTTTTCGGCCACGGCGCGGCGCGGAATGAGGGTGGGGCCGAGCACCTGCAAAAACTCGCTGAAGCGGGGATTGTTGGTCGCTTCGGCAATGGCGAGATGGAAGGCGAAATCGGCTTCCGCCGTCGGCACGCCCCTGGTGGCGCTGGCGCGGAAGGCATCGAAGGCCTCGATGATCTTTTCCTCCTGCGCCGGCGAGCGGCGAATGGCGGCAAGACCGGCGGCATCACCTTCGACGGCGGTGCGCAATTCCAGCATTTCGATCAGCGAGGAGACGCGCGCAAGATCGACATTGTGGAAGGGACGTCGCTCCGTAGGTGCGGGTTCCAGTACGAAAACACCCGCGCCCTGACGCGGCTCCACCAGACCGTCGGATCGCAGCGAGGCGATCGCCTCCCGCACCACGGTACGGCTGACACCGAATTCCTGCGTCATCTGCGCTTCGGAGGGCAGGCGTTCGCCCGTCTTGTAACGGCCCTTGGCGATCTGGCTGCGGAGTTCCTCCGAAACCTTCACCACAAGCGTTCTGCCTTGTGGAGATGCCGGTTCGGAGCTTGTCGCTTTTGTCATCTTGGTCGCCGTTCTAAAAAATGTCGGTTGCGTGCACCGTTCCTCGATACGTCATTCGCGGCCTGGCATGCAATCCCGCCTTTTTAGCGGGAAACGTCCGTGCGACATTTCACGTCTCCTTGAAGATCGGGTTGTCGACAAACACGCCACCCTGAAAGCGGACAATCGGGTCGCGCGCATCCGGCTGCGGCGTCGTTTCGGCAATCTTCCGGCGGAAGGCCTCGGCATTGTCCTTCGGTTTCCATCCAATAAAGCCGAGATGCGAATTGTCCCACCAGCTCGCATCGTTGGCCGACGCCCCCCAGACGATGGGGCAGCCGAGCACGGGGGCGCGGAACGCCGCCTCGATCAGCGAGACGAAATCGTCATGCGAAAACCAGGTGGACAGCATGCGGTAATTAAGGGGTTCCGGCGTGCAGGAGCCGATGCGGACAAGCGCGGTCTCCTGGCCGAATTTCTCGAAATACATGCGGGCAAGGCTCTCGCCGAAACATTTGGAGACGCCGTAAAGCCCATCCGGGCGGAAGGGAACATCCGGTCCAAGCCTCTCCGTCTGCGGGTAATAACCGATCGTATGGTTCGAACTGGCGAAGATGATGCGCGGCTGGCCGTGGGCGCGGGCGGCCTCATAGAGATTATACAGCCCGATGATATTGCCCTGGAGAATCTGCTCGAAGGGCTTTTCCACGGAGATGCCGCCCAGATGCACGATGCCGTCGCAGCCGGCCACCATAGCGTCGACGGCTGCCGCATCGGCTAGGTCGCATTGCACACATTCCTCGTTAGGCCCAGCCGGATCGAGCGGGGCGAGATCGGCAAGACGCAAAATCTCCGCCATTGGTGCGAGACGTTGACGCATCATGCGACCGAGTTGGCCTGCCGCACCGGTAACAAGAAGCCGTTTCATTGCCAGTCTCCCTTAGCGCTTGCACGTCTCCGATGCGGTCGAGATATGGCTTCACCCCTTGACCTTGTCATACAGATCGTACAAAAAGCGGATAACATATATTATGTGATATACGCAACAATCATGAGGGATGAGTTTGATGTTGACCGTTGAAACAAGGCAGGCCGTGAACCCGGAATATGCAAAAACGCTGGATACCGAAGGGCTCCGTCGGCATTTCCTCGCCAACGACATGTTCCGTTCCGGCGAAATCAGGCTGATCTATACCCATTATGACCGCTTCGTGATGGGCGGTGCTGTGCCGAACGGTGCGCCGCTGACGCTGGACAAGGTGGAAGAAACCAAAACACCGTCCTTCCTCGACCGGCGCGAGATGGGCATCGTCAATATCGGCGAGACCGGAACGGTCAGCGCCGGCGGCGAGACCTACACCCTCAATCGCGGTGACGTGCTTTATCTCGGTGCAGGCAGCGGCGCGGTGACCTTTGACGGGGCAGGGCGATTCTACATCACCTCCTGCCCGGCGCATCGCAGCCTGCCGGCGAAGCTCGTGACGCTGGCCAGCAGCAAAGAGGTCAAGCTCGGCGCGACCGAAACCTCCAACAAGCGCACCATCAACCAGTTCATCCATCCGCTGGTCATGGAAAGCTGCCAGCTGGTGCTGGGTTATACGACGCTGGAGGACGGTTCCGTCTGGAACACCGTTCCCTCGCATATTCATGACCGCCGCATGGAGGCCTATCTCTATTTCGGCATGGATGAGAAGTCCCGCGTGCTGCATCTGATGGGTGAGCCGCAGGAGACCCGGCATCTGTTCATTTCGAATGAAGAGGGCGCGATTTCCCCGCCTTGGTCCATCCATTCCGGCGCCGGCATCGGTTCTTACACCTTCATCTGGGCCATGGCGGGCGACAATGTCGATTACACCGACATGGACTTCATTCAGCCGGGAGACCTGAAATGAAGAATCCCTTTTCGCTTCAGGGGCGTAAGGCGCTCGTCACCGGCGCGAATACGGGGCTTGGCCAGGCGATTGCGGTTGGGCTCGCCGCGGCCGGTGCGGAGGTGGTCTGCGCCGCCCGCCGCGCGCCGGATGAAACGCTGGAGATGATCGCCAGTGACGGCGGCAAGGCCAGCGCATTGTCCATCGATTTTGCCGATCCGCTGGCGGCGAAGGACAGTTTTGCCGGCGCCGGTTTTGATATTCTCGTCAACAATGCCGGTATCATCCGCCGTGCCGATTCCGTCGAGTTCTCCGAACTCGACTGGGACGAGGTGATGGACGTCAATCTCAAGGCGCTGTTTTTCACCACCCAGGCTTTTGCAAAAGAGCTGCTGGCGAAAGGCCGGTCCGGCAAGGTGGTCAATATCGCTTCGCTCCTTTCCTTTCAGGGCGGTATTCGCGTGCCGTCCTATACGGCGGCGAAACATGGTGTCGCCGGCCTAACCAAACTCCTGGCGAATGAATGGGCCGCCAAGGGCATCAATGTGAATGCCATTGCGCCCGGTTATATCGAAACCAACAATACCGAGGCGCTACGCGCCGATGCGGCCCGTAACAAGGCCATTCTCGAGCGCATCCCGGCCGGCCGCTGGGGGCGCTCGGAAGACATCGCCGGGGCCGCGGTTTTTCTGTCATCTGCGGCGGCGGACTATGTGCATGGCGCCATTCTGAATGTCGATGGTGGCTGGCTGGCGCGCTGATCCGCGCCAGTTTTCAAAATTCATCATATAACTTGTATGATGAATTGTTGACAAATCTATGGTGAGCAGCTTAGGTGACGTTCAGTCAGTGAACTTGCAGAGGAATTTCGATGATGAACCCCGAACAAATCAAGACGGCGCTCGGCTCCGGTCTGCTGTCCTTCCCGGTCACCCATTTCGATGCCGAGGGTCGTTTTGCCGCCGATAGCTACAGGGCGCATGTGGAGTGGCTCGCCGGTTACAAGGCGCCGGTGCTGTTTGCCGCCGGCGGTACGGGCGAATTCTTCTCGCTGAAACCGGATGAAATTCCGACTATCGTTTCCGCCGCCAAGGATGTGGCCGGTGAAACCGCCATCGTTTCCGGCTGTGGTTACGGCACCGAGATCGCCGTCGATATTGCCCGCTCGGTCGAAAAGGTCGGCGCAGACGGCATCCTGCTTCTGCCGCATTACCTTATCGATGCGCCGCAGGAAGGGCTTTACGCCCACATCAAGAAGGTGTGCCAATCGGTCGGCATCGGCGTCATGGTTTACAACCGTGACAATTCCGTGCTGCAGGCGGATACGCTGGCGCGTCTCTGCGACGAATGCCCGAACCTCGTCGGCTTCAAGGACGGCACCGGCGATATCGGCCTCGTTCGCCAGATCACCGCCAAGATGGGCGACCGCCTGATGTATCTCGGTGGCATGCCGACGGCGGAACTGTTTGCCGAAGCCTATCTCGGCGCTGGTTTCACCACCTATTCCTCGGCCGTCTTCAACTTCGTTCCCGGTCTTGCCAATGAGTTCTACGCCGCCCTGCGAGCCGGCGAACGCGCCACCTGCGAGCGTATCCTGACGGAATTCTTCTATCCGTTCATGGCGATCCGCAACCGCGCCAAGGGTTACGCCGTCTCCGCCATCAAGGCTGGCGTGCGCCTGCAGGGCTTCGATGCCGGTCCGGTGCGTGCGCCGCTGAAGGATCTGACCAATGAGGAAGTTGGAATGCTCGAAGCCCTGATCGGCACGCACAAGCGCAAGGCCTGAGGACGGAATGACGGGAGGGGAGCGATGAAAATCACAGCGGTGCGGACGCATCTGCTTGAACATCGTCTGGACACGCCGTTCGAAAGCGCCTCCATGCGTTTCGACCGGCGGGCCCATGTTCTGGTGGAAATCGAATGCGACGACGGGACCGTCGGCTGGGGCGAATGCCTCGGTCCGGCGAGGCCCAACGCGGCCGTGGTTCAGGCCTATTCCGGCTGGCTCATCGGCCAGGATCCGCGCCAGACCGAAAAGATC
The DNA here is from genome assembly GCF_027498475.1 of Agrobacterium salinitolerans. NCBI lineage: Bacteria > Pseudomonadati > Pseudomonadota > Alphaproteobacteria > Hyphomicrobiales > Rhizobiaceae > Agrobacterium > Agrobacterium salinitolerans. The sequence continues at coordinate 565,198 of NZ_JAPZLN010000002.1, forward strand.
TGGGCGGTGCTTTATAATGCCCTGCGTGATCAGGGCCAGCGCGGCCTCAGCCTCACGGCATTGTCGGGCATCGATATCGCGCTCTGGGATATCAAGGGCAAGCACTACGGCACTTCAATCTCGATGCTGCTTGGCGGGCGCTGGCGCGAAAGCGTGAAGGCCTACGCGACCGGCAGCTTCAAGCGCGATGGCGTCGACCGAGTCTCCGACAACGCCTCCGAAATGGCGCAGCGGCGGGCAGAGGGTTTTCATGCCTGCAAGATCAAGATCGGCTTCGGCATCGAGGAAGACCTTCGCGTCATCGCCGCCGTGCGCGAAGCGATCGGGCCGGATATGCGGCTGATGATCGACGCCAATCACGGCTACACCGTTACCGAAGCCATCACGCTTGGCAACCGTGCCGCTGAATATTGCATCGACTGGTTCGAGGAACCGGTGGTCCCCGAACAGCTTGATGCCTATGCCCGGGTGCGGGCGGGCCAGCCGATCCCGGTTGCGGGCGGTGAGACCTGGCACGGGCGTTATGGCATGTGGCAGGCGCTTTGCGCCGGCGCCGTGGATATTCTCCAGCCCGATCTCTGCGGCTGCGGCGGCTTTTCCGAAACCCAGAAGATTGCAGCGCTCGCCACGCTGCACGGCGTGCGCATCGTGCCGCATGTCTGGGGCACCGGTGTGCAGATTGCCGCCGCCTTGCAATTCATGGCGGCGATGACGCCCGATCCGGTGCGGGTCAATCCCATTGAGCCAATCATGGAATTTGACCGCACCCATAATCCGTTCCGCCAGGCCGTGCTGCAAAAGCCTCTCGAGGCGGTGAACGGCATTGTCGCCATTCCCGATGGTCCCGGTCTCGGCATCGAGATCAACCGCGACGCATTGACCGAATTCAGAATGCCAGACCCATGAGCGAACTCGTCAGAAAACTGAGCGGCGTAGCGCCGAATCCTGCCTTTCCGAGAGGCGCGGTCGATACGCAGATGCACATGTACCTGCCCCACTATCCTGCCTTGCCGGGTGGCCCTGGCCTGCCGCCGGGCGCTCTGCCTGGACCGGAGGATTATCGTCGCCTCATGCAATGGCTCGGGATAGACCGGGTCATCATCACGCAGGGCAATGCCCATCAGCGCGATAATGGCAACACGCTCGCCTGCGTCGCAGAGATGGGTGAGGCAGCCCGCGCCGTGGTCATCATCGATGCGACGACGACCGAAAAGGACATGGAAAAGCTTACCGCCAGCGGCGCGGTCGGGGCGCGCATCATGGACCTGCCGGGCGGTGCGGTAAACCTGTCCGAGCTGGAAGCCGTGGACGAGCGCGCGCATGCGGCCGACTGGATGGTGGCGGTGCAATTCGACGGCAATGGTCTTCTCGATCATCTGCCGCGCCTTCAGAACATCCGCTCGCGTTGGGTGTTCGATCATCACGGCAAGTTCTTCGAGGGCATCAAAACCGATGGCCCGGAAATGGCGGCGCTTTTGAAACTCATCGACCGCGGCAATCTCTGGTTCAAGTTCGCCGGCGTTTACGAAAGTTCGCGTGAGAACTGGCCCTATGAGGACGTCGCCGCCTTTTCGCGCGTTGTCGCCGCCCATGCGCCGGAACGAATCGTGTGGGGCACCAACTGGCCGCATAATTCCATTCGCGAAACGGCCGCCTATCCCGACGATGCCCGCCTTGCGGAACTCATACTCGGCTGGCTGCCGGATGAAGCGGCGCGCCATCGGGCGCTGGTGGAAAACCCGGAAGCGCTGTTCAAGCTGCCTCCATTCAAGGCGGCATAGGTCAATTCGGGATAATCATACTCCTTCGTTACAAGGCCCCGCTATGCCGGGGCCTTTTCCATTTCATCGGCAAGCAGCCTTTGCTGTTCGTGTTCGTCAAAGGCCATGAGATTGCCGTGCCGGCTGCGGCGTATCCGGTTCATATGGTCGCGCGGACTTAAGCCGAGCGTGCGCTTGAACATGCGTGAAAAATAATAGGGGTCGCCGTAACCCACCTCGGCGGCCGCTGCCGAAACCGAAAGACCCGCCTCAAGAAAATGCATGGCGCGTTCCATGCGCTTGAACTCCTGATATTTGCGCGGCGTCCGACCGACCCGCTTCTGGAATTCCCGCAAGAAATAATCGCGATTATAGGGAGCCGCCTCGGTCGCCCTGCCGGCAATATCGGGGTCGAGCGGATTGGCCGAGATCATGGTGATCGCCTTCATCACCGCAAGATCGAGGCCTTCCGTCCCCTCCGGCTGGAAACTCGGGCGGTCGATCCATCCGAGGAAGGCGTCGTCGATGAAGGCGATGAGAAGCACCATGAAAAGATGGTGCTGGCCAAGCGTGACGGAGGAGGGTGGGGCGCTCTGCCGGTAGTGGCGCACCAGCGGTTCCAAAAGCGGCCAGCGGCTCAGCTTCACTTTCGGTTTCAGGTCCATCTGCGCGATCAGGTTGTGGCGGCCGTAAATATCCAGCGTGAAATGCTGCGCCACCCCGCGATAGGTGACGGCCTGCTCGTTCCAGCCGATAAAACGCTGACCCCGAAAAATCAGCATCGCGTCACCCGGTTCCAGCATCCGCGCCTCGCCATCGATAAGATAGTGTCCGCACCCTTCCAGACAAATGATCAGATCGTCGACCGGGTTGGATTTGTCGATCTGCCAGGTGCGCGAATGTTCCATCTTGATCGTGGCGCGCGTCAGGTTGAGGTTGAGCGCCGCAGGCGGAACGGACGAGAGTATGCCACCTTCGATTTCGTCCATCTTTTTCCTCGTCTTTGTTAATTCACCTTGGCGCGGAAATTTGGTTTTGTCACCGCATAAATTGCTTTTATGCGCCGTATCAATGAGGGAGGAGATCGGTCGCGGCGAGAAACTGCGCCATCACGCGCGCTCGCCGCCGGCCGTTCCGGGAGAATCACTTGTACGAAATTGTATTCTGTCATTCGCGTTCCGTCGGGACGCGGGGAGGAGCATTATGAAATCTCAGCGTTTCCTCGGGCTGGGATATCTGACGCCTTATATCGTCGGGCTTTTGGTCTTCACGGCCATCCCGTTCCTCGGCTCGCTCTATCTCAGCTTCACCCGTTACGATCTGATGAGCGATCCCACATGGGCGGGGTTGGCCAATTACGAGCGGCTGTTCACCCGCGACCGCACGTTTATGAAATCGCTGAACGTCACCCTGTTCTACGTGTTCCTGACGGTGCCGCTGAAGCTTGCCTTTGCCCTCTTCATTGCTGCGATCCTCAATTACAAGCTGCAATTCATCAACTTCTTCCGCACTGCCTTTTATGTGCCGTCCATCCTTGGCGGTTCGATCGCGATTGCGGTGCTGTGGCGCTATATCTTCGCGAGCGAGGGGCTTGCCAATATGGCGCTGGCCGCCGTCGGCCTGTCGCCGATGGACTGGTTCGGCGATCCTGGCAACGCCCTTTTCACCATCACGCTGCTGCGTTGCTGGCAATTCGGTTCGGCGATGGTGATCTTTCTCGCGGCCCTGCAATCCATTGACAAGTCGATTTATGAAGCGGCCGCCATCGATGGGGCCGGCAAGGTGAGAACCTTCTTCTTCATCACGCTGCCGCTTTTGACACCCGTGATCTTCTTCAACCTCATCATGCAGATGGTGCAGGCGTTCCAGGAGTTCAACGGACCTTACATCATCACCCAGGGCGGGCCGCTGAAGTCCACTTACCTGTTGCCTCTCTACATCTATGACGAGGCCTTCAAGAAGTTCAACATGGGTTATGCCTCCGCCATTGCCTGGGTGCTCTTCACCATCATCACCGTGCTGACCCTCGTGGCCTTCTGGTCATCGAAGAAGTGGGTCTATTACGCCGGCGACAAGCGGAATTGATACCATGACCGATATCGCAACCCTCAACGACATGCAGGCGGCCCGCCGGGCAAGGCTCAGGCTGCTTTCCACCTCGGTGCGCTACGTGCTTCTCTTCGCGGTCGGCCTCATCATGCTTTATCCCCTGATCTGGCTGGTGGGCGCAAGCTTCAAGACCAATTCGGAAATCTTCTCCGGTGCCGGTTTCATCCCGGAAAACCCGACACTGGACGGCTATGTCCGCGGCTGGGAAACCTCGACGCCTTATACGTTCGGCCGGTTCTTCTGGAATTCTTTCCTGATCATCCTGCCGAAGGTCATCGGCACGGCGATTTCCTGCACTATGGCGGCCTACGCCTTCGCCCGCTTCGATTTTCCGCTGAAGAAAATCCTGTTCGGCTCGGTCATCGCCATCCTGCTTTTGCCGAATGTCGTCACCCGCATTCCGCAATATATCCTGTTCCGCGATCTCGGTTGGCTGGACAGCTTCCTGCCGCTCTGGGTGCCATCCGCGCTCGCTGGTGATGCCTTCTTCGTCTTCATGCTGGTGCAGTTCCTGCGCTCACTGCCATCGGATATGGAAGAGGCCGCCCGGGTGGATGGCGCCAACAGCTTGCAGACGCTGATTTACATCGTCGTGCCGATGCTGGCCCCGGCGCTGATTTCGGTCTGCCTGTTCCAGTTCATGTGGACGATGAACGATTTTCTCGGGCCGCTGATCTACCTGTCCTCGGTCGACAAATATCCGGTGAGCCTTGCGCTCAAACTCTCCATCGACACCACCGAAGCCTTCGAATGGAACCGCATCCTGGCGATGTCGGTGCTGACGATCGCACCTGCGCTGATCGTGTTCTTCGCGGCGCAACGGTATTTCATTGAAGGGATCTCGTCTGGCGGGGTCAAGGGCTGAAAATGGCAAGCGTTCAACTTAAAAATCTCGAAAAAGTCTATGGCGGCAGTTTCAAGGCGGTGCACGGCATCGATCTCAATGTCGAGGATGGTGAGTTTATGGTATTCGTCGGCCCTTCCGGCTGCGCCAAATCCACGACGCTGCGCATGGTGGCGGGGTTGGAGGAAATCACCGGCGGCGAAATCCTGATCGGCGACCAGCGTGTCAACGACCTGCCGCCCGGCAAGCGCTCCATCGCCATGGTGTTTCAGAATTATGCGCTTTATCCGCATATGAAGGTGCGCGGCAATCTCGCCTTCGGCCTGAAGATCGCCGGTGTCGCAAAACCCGAAATCGAAAAGGCAATCGACAATGTCGCGCGCATTCTCGAAATCGAGCCGCTGCTAGACCGTCTGCCGAAACAGCTTTCCGGCGGGCAGGCGCAGCGTGTGGCGCTGGGCCGCGCGCTCATCAAGAAGCCCGGCGTGTTCCTGTTCGACGAGCCGCTCTCCAATCTCGATGCAAAGCTTCGCGCCTCCATGCGGGTGCGCATCACCGATCTGCACCGTCAGTTGAAGGCGGAAGGCCTGTCTTCGACGGTGATTTACGTCACCCATGACCAGACGGAAGCCATGACCATGGGCGACCGTATCTGCGTCATGCAGGCGGGCCGCATCATGCAGGTTGCCACACCGAAGGAGCTTTATAACCATCCCGCCAATCTGTTTGTGGCCGGCTTCATCGGCACGCCGGAAATGAACCTGGTGGATGTGGCAATCGAGGGCGCGGAATTCGTCATCGCCGGCCAGCGCCTGCCCATCGGCGCGCATCTGGAGCAGCGGCTATCGGCCAGACCCGCGGATGCGGTCATCGGCATCCGCCCGCAACATCTGTCATTGACGGAGGCGACCGATGGCCCGGCGCTGCAGGCGAAGCTCACCAATGCGGAATTCATGGGCCACGAGGTCTATCTGCATGCCGATCTCGGCGGCCAGAAGCTGGTGAGCGTGGTCGGTGCGGCCGAATTCGAGGCGCTCGGGCGTGACGAGATCCTGCGGCTCAAACCGGATCCGGAGAAGCTGCATATTTTCGATAAGGCCGATGGCCGCAACGTCTCGCTGTGAGGAGGGAACGGGCGTGCCTGATTTTTCGAGGAGGAGAAGAACAATGAAGACGATGACCAGAATGATGGCGATGCTTGCCGGTGCCGCCTATGTGGCGATGGCAACTGCCCCGGTCGCCGGCGCTGCCGAAATGCGAATGTCGTGGTGGGGCGGTGAAAGCCGCCATGTCGCCACCCAGAAGGCCATTGCCGCCTGCGGTGACAAATACGGCCACACCGTGAAGGGCGAGTTCACCGGCTTCGATGGCTATCTGGAAAAGCTGACCACGCAGATGGCCGGCAAGACGGAAGCAGATATTGTTCAGGTCAACTGGCCATGGCTGCCGCTGTTTTCCAAGAACGGCGAGGGTTTTGCCGATCTGCGCCAGTTGAAGCCGCTCGATCTTTCCCAATGGGCCGAGAGCGATCTGGACGCCGGTTCGATGAACGGCGTGTTGCAGGGGCTTTCCGTTTCCACCACCGGCCGCGTCTTCTTCTTCAACGTCACCACCTTCGAAAAGGCCGGTGTTGAAATTCCGAAGACATGGGACGAGTTCTTTGCGGCAACCAAGACCATCAAGGAAAAGCTCGGCAAGGACTATTACACCTTCAATGCCGTGAAGGAGACTGCCCAGCTGCTGGTGACGCTGGCTGTCGTGCAGAAGACCGGCAAGGATCTGGTCGATCCCAAGACCAACCGCGTGGCCTGGACGCCGGAGGAACTGGCAGAGGGCATCTCCTTCGTCGGTAAGTTGGTCGAAACCGGTTCCATCCGCTCCCAGAAAGAGGAAGCGGCCGACGGTAACGTCAATCTCTATGAGAAGCCGTCCTGGTCGGTAGGCCGCATCGCCGGCTCCTATGAATGGGATTCGACCTATTCGAAATATGCCGACCCCCTGAAGGAAGGGCAGGTTCTGAAACCGGTACCGATGCTGAAGCGTGCCGATGCCGTGACAGAGGGTGTCTATCGCAAGCCTTCCATGGTGTTTTCGATCTCGAAAAACTCGAAGAACCCGGAAGCGGCTGCACAAATCCTGAACTGCCTGCTGAACGAACCGGAAGGCATCGATGCGCTCGGCACCTCGCGTGGTTTGCCCGCATCGAAGGCCGCGGCGGCGCGTCTGGGGGGTAAGGGCGAGCCGGAAGTGCGGGCCGCCAACGCCATCGTCATGGCGGCATCGGGACCAGTGGTTTCGCCCTTCAACGAACATCCTGAAATCCGATCGGGCTTTATCGATACGCTTGAGGAATATGCCTATGGCCAGCTGACGGCGGAAGAGGCCGCCGAGCAGATCATCGATACGACCAACGATGTTCTTGCCAAGTTCGATTGATGACAATGGCCCGCCGCCTCCGGTGGCGGGCCCTCTATCCGGACGCCGGACGATATGAAGCATGTCCGCCAAGGGTTTGGTCGGCTATGCAAAAAAAGACGAGAAGAGAGCATGAACAAACCCCTTATCATCGCGTCTTCGGCGCGAATGGCTGCGCTTTGCCTTGCTGCGCCCGGCGCCCGATATTTCCTTCCGTCTAAAACGGAATGGCGTCTGACGTCGCCGGATGGCGACGAACGGCGCGGTGAAACCGCGTCCGTGGTGACGCTGCTGGATGATCTCTCCCCGGATACTCGTTATCTCTTCGAGGCGGAGGGGCTCGCGACGCTGGCGTTCAAAACCGCCTCCTGCGCCGGGCTTGTCGAGGCTGCGGCATTTTCCCTGATGTCGAATGTTGCGCTCGATGATGAAGAAGGTGTGCGCGCCAACGCGCAGGCGCTGGAAAGGGCCGTGGCCGCGGTGCCGCACGGCGGCACGTTGCGTCTCGGGAGCGGTCTCTGGACGGCATTTCCCGTACGCCTCAAAAGCAATATGACCTTCCACCTTGCCGAAGGAGCTGTGCTGCGCGCGCCCTCCACCCGCAGGGGCTGGCCGATCCTGCCTGCCCGCGATGAGGCAGGCCGTATGCTCGGAAGCTGGGAAGGCTCGCCGGACGCCTGTTTCGCCGCGCCGGTTCATGCGATTGAGGCAGACAATCTCTTCATCGAGGGCAGGGGCGTTCTCGACGGTTCGGCCGACAGAGGCGATTGGTGGAGCTGGCCGAAAGAAACCCGCGATGGCGCGCGCCGGCCGCGCGGCCTGCATCTCGTTTCCTGCCGGAAGACAAACCTGCTCGGTTTCACGATCCGAAACGCTGCCTCCTGGACGATCCATCCGCAGGGCTGCGAAGACTTGATTGCCGCCGGCCTCAGCATCGTCGCGCCCCATGACAGCCCGAACACCGATGGTTTCAACCCGGAAAGCTGCCGCAACGTCACGATATCAGGCGTGCGCTTTTCCGTCGGCGACGATTGCATTGCGGTGAAGGCGGGAAAGCGCGGTCCTGATGGCGAGAACGATCATCTTTCGGAAACGCGGGGCGTTCGGGTGCGCCATTGCCTGATGGAACGAGGCCATGGCGGGCTGGTGATCGGTTCGGAAATGTCCGGCGGTGTGCATGACGTGGCGGTTGAGGATTGCGAGATGGTCGGCACGGATCGCGGCCTGCGCCTCAAGACGCGGCGCGGGCGCGGCGGCACCGTCAGCAACATTGCCATGCGCCGGGTGCTGCTGGATGGCGTGCAGACCGCGCTTTCCGCCAATGCCCATTATCATTGCGATGCCGATGGACATGACGACTGGGTGCAATCGCGAAACTCGGCGCCGGTCGATGGCGGCACGCCTTTTATCGACGGCATTAGCGTGGAGGACGTCGAGATCCGCAATCTCTCCCATGCGGCCGGCGCTTTTCTGGGCCTTGCCGAAGCGCCCATCCGCAACGTTGCCATCCGCAATCTCACCATCGTCTCGCGCGATGCCTCGGCCATCGCAACGCCGCCGATCATGGCCGACGGGGTGCGTCCCATGCGCCATGAGGCGATTGTTTTCGAGCAGGCGCATATAGTCTGCGATAATCCTGCCCTGTTGAGCGATGCTTCCGTTTCCATTGTGCCAGATTCCAATTGAGAAAACAGATGAAAGCCACTGAATATTTTGATCAATTCTCCAGTCTTTATAAACATTACAAGGGCGGAAGCTGGTGTTATGAGGATGGATGCGTTTATCGCGGCCTGCAACAGCTGTTCGAGGCGACCGGGGAGGCGCGCTGGAACGATCATCTGCATCGTCTCGCCGATGCGCAGATAGCGCCAGACGGCACGCTCGCCGGTTACGATCCGCACGAATATAATATCGACCATATCCTTGCCGGCCGTATCCTCTTTCCCCTTGCGGCGGAAACGGGCGATCCGCGTTACCTCGCTGCGGCGGAACATCTGGCGGGGCAACTGCGCAGCCATCCACGCATCGCATCCGGAAATTACTGGCACAAGAAGCGTTATCCGCATCAGGTCTGGCTGGACGGGCTATATATGGGGCTTCCTTTCCAGATAGAATATGCGCAGGCGACGGGCCGGACGGAACTGATCGACGATGCGCTGCGGCAGTTTTCAGCAGCGCTCGCGGCGACGAAGGATAGCGGCGGGCTTTATGTCCATGGTTATGACGAGAGCCGCAGCCAGCGCTGGGCCGATCCTCAAAGCGGAAAATCTCCCGCTATATGGGCACGCGCGGTGGGCTGGCTCGCCATGGCGCTGGTAGACGCGCTGGCCACCCTGCCGGATGACGATGCGACGGTGGCGCTTCGCAACAAGACGCAGTCGCTTCTGGCCGGTATCATCGCCCGGCAGACCGAGACCGGCCTCTGGATGCAGGTTGTCGACAATCCGGACCTTGCGGACAATTATGAGGAAACATCCGCCTCGGCCATGTTCGCCTATGCTTTGCTGCGCGCGGCGCGGCTTAAGCTCGTGCAGGGCGAAGAGGCGAATGCCGCCCTTTCGGCGGGTCGCCGCGCGCTTGAGGCGCTTCTGGAAACGCGGCTGAAAGCCGATGAAGAAGGCGTGACGCGCCTCACGGGCATCGTGCACGTCGCGGGCCTTGGCGGCTTCGAGGGCAATTATCGCGATGGAACGCCGGAATATTATCTGACCGAGCCGGTGGTGTCTGATGATGCCAAGGGCGTCGGGCCGTTGATGATGGCCTATGCTGAAAACCTGCTTCTGGCCAAGCGGCAGGCGCAGGCTGTTTCAGCGGCGTCATCTGCGGGGTAAATTCCCCCGTCGGTCACGCCTTGTTTTTTTCGACGAAACGGATGGCGTCGCCGACGGTCAGGATCGTGCTTGCGGCGGAATCTGGGATTTCCACCCCGAACTCCTCCTCGATTTCCATGACGATCTGAACCGTCTCCAGAGAATCCGCGCCGAGATCGTCAGCAAAATTGGCATTGTCCACCACATTGGCGGGGTCTGCGCCAAGCTGGTCCACGATGATTTTTCTGATACGTTCTGCAATGGTGGACATGGTGAGACTCCGCGAAAGTTGCCTGTCGCCGAACCATCTGAATTTGCGCCGAAGATATCCAAGCGAAATCAAACTGAAGTTTCGAAAGGACAGGCCGCAGAGTCAAAGGCTCAGAAGATCGATGACATCCGGACGTAGCACGCCTTTCGCAGCCGCGAAAGGGTGTCGATCACCCGTTCGTATTTCAAAATAATATGGGACGTTCGCCACGTTAAACAGTTTGTGACTGGCGGTGGTTAATCGCGACGCTGTAAAGCTCGTTGCCTGTGAACCTTAAATCTCTCAGCCACGCCGAGCCTCACACATGGTCCAGTCGCCCCCGGAACGCTTCATCTTGCTCGACGGCGTAAGGGGCGTGGCCGCCCTTTTCATCGTCCACCGCCATGCCGAAAATCTCTTCGGGAAAAGCACGGCTTCGAGTTATCTCGCCGTGGATCTGTTCTTTGCGCTCAGCGGTTTCGTGCTCGCGCACGCCTATAGCCGGAGGCTGGCCGAAGGGGCGATTACGCCAGGCTTTTTCATGAAGGCGCGCTTCGCACGTCTTTACCCTCTTTATGGGCTGGCGCTGGCGCTGATGGCGGCCTATTTCATCTGTCTCTACGTGCTGGGCCTGCCGACGCCGATCGACGATCTGCACCGTCTCATCGATCCGGGCGAGCTTGCTTTCGCCTTGGTAACAGGGCTGCTCTTTCTGCCGGCGCCCTTTACGCTCACGCTGAACGGTGCGCTGTTTCTCGTCAGCCCGGCATGGTCGCTTTTCAATGAGCTGGTGGTGAATGCGTTTTACGCCCGCTTCGGTGTCCGGGCCACGCCGAAACAAACCGCCGCGGTGCTCACGGTCAGCGCCCTTGTGTTGATGGTGGCTGCCGCCGAGTTTGGCCGTTTGCATGCCGGTTTTCGCTGGCATGAAATGTATGCCGGCATGGGGCGAGTGTTCTTCTCGTTTTTTGCTGGCGTGCTTATTTACCGTTTCCGCAATCGCGTGCCGCAGTTGAAACCCTTTCAGGCGGTGCTTTGCCTTCTGCTGGTCTGCTTCATTCTGGCCGTGCCGATGTCGCGCGAGCTTCGGCCGTTCTTCGATCTTGCGGTTGTCCTTGTCGTCTGGCCGCTCCTGCTGTTTATCGCCAGCAAGACGGTTCCAGGGCGCGGGGTGGGAATGGTGTCGGTGTTTCTCGGCACGGCGTCCTATGCGGTCTATGTGCTGCATATTCCGCTTCTGGCCTGGACGGAGCTTCTTATCCCCGCGGTGCACCGGGAAAACTTCGCTTTGCCGGCCGGCCTTGTTTTTCTCATCGGCACGACATGCCTGTCATGGTTGCTGACGGTCTATTACGATCAGCCCGTTCAGAAATGGCTGAAGAACCGGTTGAGAGAGCGGAGCGAAATCCGCCAGCCGGTATGACCCTGCCTCGCGGCTGAAAACCTCAATAATGGGCGAAAATCGGGGCTGTCAGCACAAAAGCTGCGACGAGGCTGATGATCGTCAGTTTCGCCGCTCGCATGCGGCGCATTTTGCGGCCGCTCCAGTCATACGTCATACTCACCTCCACGCAGACGCAAAACTTACCGGTATGGGAAACAACCGAAACCTGGCGCAGACCTGTCATGGCCCCGCAACGCACCGGATGCACATTCGATACCCAAACTCCCGGACGCGCCTGATCGCGCGCGGGATGCTCAATTTCAGTGTTGCCTGATATACGACTTTTGCCAAGCCGTTATTTTCATCGGTGATTTTGAAGGCCGCCACGAAGAGGGCGGCATGCCCATCACTGGTAAAGAGGCGGCAGGCCCTGAATGGCGTAACGCGGCAGCGGTTTCCACGGTTTGACGCGCTCATGTTTGTGAACGCCGAACAGGAACAGCATTTCCTTCGAAATATCGGCAGGGTCGGTCAAGCCATCCTGAAAGAGCTGGATCACCTTGCGGGCGGCATTGTTGTAGAGCATGACTTCGTCATCCATGGTGTGGCTATCGTAACCGAGACCTTCCAGGACTGACTGAAGCATTTTCAGGTCCTGCGATGTGATGATGCAATTTTCGTGTGCGGAAGACATGAGGTCGTCCTTTCCTGCGGGAGTTAGAAAAAAACCGGAGCGTCGCGCTGCCGTCCAGAGATGGCGCTGGGACGCTTCAACGTTTCGAAATGCGGACGCGTCAGATAAACCGTTTCCGGCGCGTGCTGTCATCCATGTCGCGTGAATTGCGGATCGTTACCGCCGGCAACAGGCGGGACAGGGCTGAGGGCGCAACAGACCAGACGGTGGCAACGCCGCTTAGTTAACTATCACGGAGCCTGCGCCGTTTAAGGGGAATAGGCAAGTTAATTCCGCTAAACACGGTGGGAGGTATAGCCGCTGACGCAGGCAACAAAAAAGGCCGGGGCAATATTGCACCGACCTTCCTCATATCGCTCTCAACACCAGTGCCAGTACATCCGTGGTCAAAAGTCTAAAAGCGACTGGAGCAACTGCGAACATCGATTTCATTCGCGCTCACCAGCAGTTGCTATGGAAGACATTTAGTTTGGCAATGTGGCTAAATCAAGACCTGCATTCATGGCGATGCATTTATTCGTTCTGATTTCCCAGCCACAGGTGGCGTCATGTCTTCTTGCCATCCCCGGTGGTTGCATTGGCAAACTTAACCTGCGAGCCTGGCGGGGCTGCTGCTGGCGTTTTCGTCTTGTCTTTTTTAGGTTTGCGGATTTCCTTGTTGCTGCGCAATTGACCCTTGGCCATGGTGTCCTCCTCCTGCTGAATTCATGAGGTCTCGAGCGGGTATTGATCATCCCCTCAAGACCCGTTTGACGGGGCGGTTCTGGAAATCCCGTCCGGCTATTTCTTGCCGGATCGTTTCTTTGCGGATGCGGGCGCGTCAGCGATAAATGACGCTTCCTGTGCCTCACGAAGCTGGCGAAGGCGCTCTGTTTTGCGGGCGCGCTGGTCGGCCTCGGTATTTATGATCTGTTTTGCGGCGTTATCCGTCAGTGATGCTTTGTCCTGTGCGGATAGCTTGCCGGGCTTGAAGAAAGCTTCTTTAGTCGCGGCCATGTCATTCTCCTTGACGTAAGAGAGCAGTATCAAAGGGCTTAGCGGGTGCGGGCGGCCTTCTTTGGGCCCGGCAGCAAGCCTTCGCGTTGCATCTTCTTCTTTTCCATCTTGCGATGGCGGCGTACGGCTTCGGCCTGTTCGCGGACACGCTTTTCCGAGGGCTTCTCATAGGATTCCCGCGCGCGCATTTCGCGGAAGATGCCTTCGCGCTGCATTCTCTTTTTCAGAACACGAAGGGCTTGGTCTACATTGTTGTCGCGGACGAGTACTTGCAAGAAATTCTCCTTCAGCAGCCCATGCTGCTACTTTCTGACTTTAATGGAACTCAGGTTGACCCAGCTGGATCCCGCTTCGCGCACCGAAGTGTTTTCGCTGACGCGTGGCGTCGGTGTGGTGGACGCTGACAAATCTATTTCGTCGATCGCAATACTGCGTTCGAAATTTTCATGCTGGAAGCGCACCCTGAGACGAACGACGCCCTGTCCCTCCGGCATCACGGACATCACGCGCGCAGGACCCTTGGGCTGGTTGTTGCCGATGACACCGGGCTTCAGAAAAACCGTGTCGCCGCACTTGTAGGAATTTTTACGCATAGGACCTCCATGGCCCAAAAACAAAAGGCCGGGCTTTGACCCGACCTCTCACAGTCATCCTAACCTGCAGCCAGTACATCCGTGGTCTGCGAGTTGGAGATGACGAATATCAAGCTGCCTGAAGGTTATCAGCCGAGCTCTTGCCGGACCGACGGTCCTGGACGATCTCGTAGCTGATCTTCTGGCCATCGTTCAGCGAACGCATGCCGGCGCGCTCAACTGCGGAGATGTGAACGAAAACGTCCGTGCCGCCATTGTCAGGCTGAATGAAGCCGAAGCCCTTGGTGGCGTTGAACCACTTTACAGTACCAGTGTTCATAACGATTTCCTTTCGTAGAATCGTTGTGGTTCCCGCGATACCTTGCGGGATAAGATCGATTATTTGAGAGGAAATCCGACGGGGAACAGTCTGTTCCAGAACGACGTCACAAGCAATGGTCGATGAAGAAAATATAGGCGCAATTTTTGATTTTGCAATGGGCCCTGAAGGAAAAAGCGCCGGCGAGCAACGCTTGATCCGCTAAGTGTCTGTTTTACGGCGTTATTTCCCGATGACCCAATGTTAACCCCGGTCTGGCGCTGCCTTTGGTCTCACGCGCATCAACCTCCACCGGGAGACACGTCTTTCGCATCGTCATCCGGCAGACTGCCTGCGCCCGGCGTCTTGTCGCAGTCAGTGAGGGAAGGTTTGGCGTGCGGGCCGGCCGGGGGAATGTCGTTCGGGCTGGAAGGCCCTTTGTCGACAGTTTTCGGCTTCGTTTTCTTCGTCATGTCGCGTCCTCCTTTTAGCAGGAAAACGCCAGGGAAAAGGCGCGGGTTCCGTTTCCACACCGCGCGGGCGCGCTTTTCCGCCGTCAGCGGCGGGAACGCGGCTTTTTCTCTTCTCGGTTCATATCTCGTCCGACCCATTTGAAGAACACAACGAGGCTGGCGCCGATGATGATGAGCGGAACGAAGGATTCAAAACTGGACATGACTCACTCTTTCTTCCCCCGGCGGCCATTTTACCGGCCTGAAAGAAGAGCGTAATCTGCGGAATATCGTCGGTTCTTTTTTGGCGATTGCCGTCTGCGGCCCAGCTGCCGATGAGGTCGCAGACGACAGCTGTTAAACGGGCAACGATTTCACCGTTGCCGTCCCGCCTTCACGGGCGCTTTTCAGCGCCGCCACGCCGGTCAGAACGGACATGGCGCCGGCGCGCGACCCCGCCCGCTGCCGCAGCCGGTCGTTGGAGCCAGGCTTGAAGATCATGTCGCGCATGCGGTTGTCGCCGCCATAGTGGCCGCCCGGCTCATGCGGCACCCAGATACGTTCCACGCCGCCGCCAAAACTTTTCACCAGCAGGATTTCATCGGCCGGCGGTTCCGTCCAGGGCTGCTTTTCATACTGGCGCATCTCGATGCGCCCCTTATGACCGTTGAAGGCGATATGGTGGCCCTCGATCGGCATATAGGTATTGAGTGAATAGGAAACCTGCACGCCGCTGGCATAACGGATCGAGGCGCTCATGGTGTCGGGAATGTCGATTTCCTCGCGGAAGACGCAGGCATCGCGCACATAACCGTCCACCGTCGAAGGATCTTCATATAGCGCATCTAGAAAAGGATCGGCGCCCAGATCCATGAAATAATCGCACTCGCTTTTGTGCGGACAGGTGCGACAGCGCGTTCCCCGGAACGGACCGTTCTTGCCATAATGCAGCAATTGTCCGAACCCCTTCACTTCCACGGGATCGGAATCGAGATACCAGTTCAGGAGATCGAAATGGTGGGTGGCCTTGTGCACGAACAGGCTGCCGGAATGTTCGGTGAAGGCATGCCAGCGGCGGAAGTAATCCGCGCCGTGGTGATTATCGAGATACCAATGGAAATCGACCGAGGTAACCGTGCCGATGGCGCCGTCATCGATCAGTTCCTTTATGCGAGCGGCCGTGGGCGAAAAACGATAGTTGAAGGACACATCGACACGTCGGCCGCTTTTGGCTTCGGCTGCGCGAATGCGGTCGATCTTTTCCGGGGTGGTGGTCATGGGTTTTTCGCTGATGACATCAGCCCCGCCCTCAAGCGCACGGATGATGATGTCGTCATGGGTGTCGTCCGGTGTGCAGACGATCACCAGTTCCGGGCGTTGCTCCAGCATCATCCGGTCGAAGTCGTCGTAAAGCGGCGCGTTCGATCCCATCATTGCGCGGGCGCGCTCGGCGCGCATCAGGTTCAGGTCGCAAATGCCAACCAGCTCGACATAGTCGCTCCAGCCGGCCAGCAATTCGCGGCCCCACATGGTGGTACCGCGATTGCCGGTGCCGACCAGCGCGTAACGTTTGCGTTTCACCTTTTCAGGCATTGCCTCTCTCCCGGATATCTCAACAAACAGTCTTGAAGCGCTCAACCACGGTGGCGAGGACCTCATCCATCGGGCGTGCCTGCCAGCGATGCGAGAAAATCTCAACTTCCTGCGGGCCGTGGAAGCCGGCGGCCTCGATCATGGCGCGAAATGCCTTGAGGTCTATCACGCCGTCGCCCATCATGCCGCGATCATTGAGCGGATCCGTGGTCGGCACCAGCCAGTCGCAGATGTGATGGGCAAGGATTTGCCCGTTCCGGCCAGCCCGCGCCACCTGTTCCTCCAGCTCCGGATCCCACCAGACATGGTAGACGTCGATGGCCACACCGGTGCCGGCACCCAGCCGGTCGCAGAGATCGAGCGACTGTTTCAATGTGTTGAAGCAGGCGCGCTCGGCGGCGTAAAAGGGGTGAAGCGGCTCGATGGCCAGTGGCACGCCGGCGGCCCGCGCATAGGGAAGAAGTTCGCTCATGCCGTCCTCCACCATCTGCCGCGCACCCTTTAAATCACGCGAGCCGGCGGGCAGCCCGCCCACGACAAGTACGAGGCAATCAGCTTTCATGGCGGCGGCCTCATCGACCGCGCGTTTATTGTCCTCAATGGCGAGCCGACGGCCTTCCTCGGTAGGAGCAGGGAAAAAGCCGCCACGGCAATGGCCGCTGAGGCGCAGCCCATTCTGCTCAACGATGCGTGCGGCTTCAGTAAGACCGACGCCGTGTACCTGTTCGCGCCAGGGCGAAATGGCGGTGATGCCATGGGCGAGGCAAGCATCGACGATTGCGCCAAAATCTCCGCCCTGACGCACGGTGGCGAAATTGATGGAAAGGCCTTCAAGGCTCATCTCGGTATCTCCCCTCGTTTTGCTTCACCCGATGCCGCGGACGGCTAGAAACGCCTTCATGCGGTGCGTGGCCAGATCAGGCTCGGTCAGCACATTGGCCTTGTCCGCAAGTCGGAAAAGCTCGGCGAAATGCTGCGTGGAGCGGGTGCTTTCCTGCCCGCCGATCATAGTGAAATGATCCTGCAACCCGTTGAGATAGGCGAGGAACACCACACCGGTTTTGTAGAAGCGGGTGGGAGCCTTGAAGATGTGGCGCGAGAGCGCCACCGTCGGCTCCAGAATATCGAAGAATTCATTGTCCGCCCCGTGCTTCAGGCAGGCCAGCGCTTTCGAAGCCGCCGGCGCGATGGCGTCGAAAATACCGAGCAGCGCGTCCGAATGGCCCTGTTCGTCACCGGCGATCAGTTCGGCGTAGTTGAAATCGTCGCCGGTATACATGCGCACGCCTGCCGGCAGACGGCGGCGCATGACGATTTCCTTTTCCTTGGAGAGAAGCGAAATCTTGATGCCGTCGATCCTGTCGGCATTCTCCTCGATCATGGCAAGGCATGTTTCCATTGCCGCCATATGGTCATTGGCACCCCAATAGCCCTCAAGCGCGGGGTCGAACATTTCGCCCAGCCAGTGGATCACCACTTTCTGCTCGGCGCGGGAGAGAACCCGCGCATAGGCCTTGAGATAATCATCCGGCGAGCGGGCGGTCGCGGCCAGCGCGCGGCTCGCCATCAAGATCACACGTCCACCTTCTCCCTGAACGAAATCAAGCTGTTCGAGATAAGAGTCGATAATCTGGTTCAGGTCGTAACCGCCGCCATTCAGATGGTCGGTGCCGACGCCGCAGGCAATCAGAGCATCCTTGCGGCTGGCTGCTTCCTTCAGCGAACGGGAGATCAGTTCCTGCGCCTGCGGCCATGCCAGTCCCATGCCACGCTGCGCCGTGTCCATGGCTTCGGCAACACCAAGACCGAGGTCCCACAGGCGGTGACGAAAGCGCAAGGTCGCCTCCCAGTCGATGGCGGGCGTCAGCCACGGGTCGTTCTCGGTAAGCGGATCGGCCACCACATGGGCGGCGGCGAAAGCGATGCGGTTGAAATCCGTAGCGCTTCGTTTTTCAACGGCGACCGGCGTGCCGGACAGCCTGTAGACCTCGATGCTGCGGTCGTCCTTCGGAAGCTTGAGTTCACTCACGTCTGCCTCCTTAGGAAATGGCGGGAACGTCGAGCCAGCGGCGTTCCTTCCACGATCTAAGACCCAGTTCGGCAAGCTGCACGCCCTTCACGCCTTCCATCAGCCCATAGGGCCAAGGGTCGTTGTCGACGAGGTGGCGCACGAACATTTCCCACTGCGCCTTGAACCCGTTATCGTAGACGACATTGTCCGGCACTTCCTGCCAGGTCTTGTAGAAATCGATGGTCTGCGGCTGGTCGGGGTTCCAAACCGGCTTAGGTGTGTTGGTGCGGTGCTGGGTAAAGCATTTGGTCAGGCCCGCCACCGCCGAGCCATGGGTGCCATCGACCTGGAAGGTCACGAGGTCGTCGCGACGCACCCGCACCGCCCATGAGGAGTTGATATGGGCAATGGCGCCGCCTTCAAGTTCGAAAGTGGCATAGGCCGCGTCATCCGCATCCGCCTTATAGGCTTTGCCCTGTTCGTCAAAACGTTCCGGAATATGGGTCGCGCCGAGGCAGCTTACCGATTTTACCGGTCCGAACAGATTGTCGAGCACATAACGCCAGTGGCACAGCATATCGAGAATGATGCCGCCGCCATCCTTCAGGCGGTAATTCCAGGAGGGGCGTTGCGCCGGTTGCCAGTCGCCTTCAAAAACCCAGTAACCGAACTCGCCGCGGACCGAGAGGATTTTTCCGAAAAAGCCGCTGTCGCGCAGCATGGCGAGCTTGCGCAAGCCCGGCAGGAACAGCTTGTCCTGCACCACGCCGTGTTTGATGCCGGCGCTTTCGGCCAGCCGTGCAATGGCCAGCGCCTCTTCCATCGTGTCGGAAATCGGCTTTTCGCAATAGACGTTCTTGCCGGCCTTGATGGCTTTTTCCAAAAGGCTGCCGCGCATCTGCGTCGTGCCGGCATCGAAGAACAGCGTGTCATCAGGGTTTGCAAGCGCCGCATCGATATCGGTGGTCCAGCGGGCGACATTATGTTTTTTCGCGATTTCCTCAATCTTCGCGCCGTTTCGCCCGACCAAAATGGGGTCGAGCATGACCCTTTCGCCGTTCTTCAACAGCACGCCGCCCTGATCGCGAATGGCGAGAACGGAGCGCACGAGATGCTGGTTGTAACCCATGCGGCCGGTGATGCCGTGCATGATGACGCCGATACGTTTCATGAATTTCCTCCCAAGGCGGCCTTTTCCCGAAAGCCGCTTCCGTCAAACATGGTAATTTGTAACCATTTGGTTATTTGTGTTCGTGAAAGGTGCGATCTGTCAAGGTGTTTTTGACAGGAAAAATTCATGAGGTGAGGATCGCTGAACTTAAGGGTCTCCGCCGCGTCGCAAAAAGAAAACGGCGCGCTTCGCGGATGCGAATGGCGCGTCGTCGCTGTTGTTAAAGAGAAAATCGGTTCGGCCGGTTCAGGCCGGCCGCACTGCAGCAAGCAGGGTATCGACGATATGTTGGCCCCAGCGTTCCAGTTCGGCAGGGTCGGTCAGGTCGCGCTGGAAGATGGTCGACAGCGTGAACCGGTTCGAAAGATAAAAGGCGCCGAGCGAAGCAATGGTCAGATAGACGTCGATCGGATCGAGACCGTCACGGAATTCGCCGGCGTCGCTGCCCCGTCGCAGCACGTCTTCCAGCTCTGAAATGAAATTCGAATGCATCGCCGTAATCGTCGGGGATTGCCTGAGATAGCGGGCTTTATTGAGGTTTTCCGTGGCGAGGATGCTCAGGAATTCGGGGTGGTCGAGGAAGTAGTGCCAGGTAAAAAGCGCAAGTTCCCGCAGGCCCTCCGACGGGGCCTTTCGGGCCAGGTCAAGCCGTCTCTCGGTGTGGCGGATATGGCGGTAAGCGTCTTCGAGAACGGCGAGATAAAGCGCATCCTTGTCACCGAAATAATGGTAGATCATCCGCTTGTTGGTGCCGGCGCGCCGGGCGACGACATCTATCCGAGCCCCCGCCAGCCCCTTGGCGGCCACCTCACGGCGGGCGGCTTCAAGAATGGCGGCGCGGGTCCTTTCCGGGTTTCGCACCTGTGCCGTCGCGCGTTTGCGCTTGGGCGACGGCGTTTTCTCCATGGCGGCATCGGGGGCCGGATCGGACGGCTGGTTTGTTGTCGTTTTTTCCATTTCAGCACCCGCTTGACAATGTTTGCGATCAGTGTTCCCATGTAACCAATTAGTTATAAAACGGCAAGCGTCGTTTACGTTCATCATCAATTGGCAGTCAATAGGGAGGAGTTGCCAATGCCCATGATGCTTCACAGGAGAGGTGTGCTTTCAGCGGGGCTCGGCGCCCTGTCGCTTGCAGCACTGGGAGGTGGTTCAGCGCAGGCCCAGGCCGCGCGCCTTCGCATGTTGTGGTGGGGTTCGCAGGAGCGCGCCGACCGCACCAACAAGGCGATAGCAGCCTATAAGCAGGTCAAGCCGGATCTCGACATTGCCGGTGAATTCGCAGGCTGGAGCGATTATTGGCCACGCCTTGCCACGCAGGTTGCCGGCCGCAATGCGCCTGACCTGATCCAGATGGATTATCGCTACATCTTCGAATATGGCCGGCGCGGCGCACTTGCTCCGCTCGATGAATTTATCGGCAAGGGCCTGAAGATCGAAGATTTCGGCAAGATGAACATCGATTCCGGCCGGGTCGATGGCAAGCTTTACGGCATCAATCTCGGTGTCAATTCCAGCGCCGTCTTCTTCGACAAGGCGGCCTGGGAAAAATCCGGTGCGACGCCGCCGGCGATCGGCCAGACCTGGGAGGAGTTTGCCGAAAACGCCGCCAAGCTCAGCAAGAACAAGCCGAAGCCCGGTTATTACGCAACGGCCGACGCCAGCGGCGTGGAGCCGAGCTTTGAAAACTGGCTGCGCCAGAACGGCAAATCGCTCTACACGCAGGATGGCGGGATCGGCTTCGATCCGACCGATGCCACCAAGTGGTTCACCCTGTGGGCTGATCTGCGCAAAAGCGGCGCCTGTGTGCCGGCCGATGTGCAGGCGCTCGACCAGCTCAACATCGAAACGAACCCTTTGACGACGGGCAAGGCGGCAACGGCATTCGCCCATTCCAACCAGTTCGTCGGGTATCAGAAGCTGAACAAGTCCAAGCTTGCCATAAGCTCCTATCCGAAGAGCACGAAGGATGGCCCTTCTGGCCATTATCTGAAACCCTCCATGCTCATCAGCGTCGCCAATGGCAGTGCCGGCATCGAGCAGGCGATTGGGTTCATCAACTTCCTCGTGGCTGAACCGCAGGGCGTCGACATTCTCGGCGTCGAGCGTGGCGTTCCGGCGTCGGAATCCATGCGCAGCCAGTTGAGCAGTAAGCTCGACGAGGTCAGCAAGACGATGGTGGACTATATTGCCGAGATTACCCCCGGCGTCGGCGATCTGCCGCCGGCGCCGCCTCCGGGCGCGGGCGAGTTCGCCTTCGTTTTGAAACGCACGGCAGAAGAAGTTGGCTTCGGCAAGATCACGCCGGAAGAGGGCGGTGACCGCCTCGTCAAGGAATCCGAAACCGTTATCAAACGGAAGTGATGGTTTATGGCCTTTCGATCTGAAACTCTTGTGGAGGAGAGCCGTGGCGCGGCTCTCCCGAAACGGGGCGGCCTGAAGCGGGTTTTCGACCGCAACATTCACGCCTACCTGTTTCTGCTGCCCTGGCTGATCGGCTTTTTTGGCCTCACGCTTGGCCCGGCGCTGGCGTCGCTTTATCTGTCCTTCACCAATTACGATCTGTTGCAGTCGCCGGATTGGGTGGGTGCGGCGAACTATGTGCGCATCGCAACCGATGACCCAAAATTTGCAGCAGCCATGCAGGTGACGTTTACCTATGTGCTGCTGTCGGTGCCGCTGAAGCTCATCTTCGCGCTGCTGGTGGCGCTCGCCTTCAATCGCGGCATAAAGGCGCTAACGCTCTACCGCGCGATCTTCTATCTACCGTCGCTGCTGGGTTCCAGCGTCGCGATCGCCGTTCTCTGGCGCCAGCTTTTCGCGTCCGATGGCCTCGTCAACATGCTGCTCTGGCAGGCTTTCGGTTATGAAGGCCCAAGCTGGATTTCCAATCCTGATTATTCGATATACACGCTGGTCATCCTGTCCGTCTGGCAGTTCGGTTCGCCGATGATCATCTTCCTTGCGGGTCTGAGACAAATCCCGCAGGACATGTATGAGGCCGCCGATATCGACGGCGCGAGCAAGGTGCGGCAGTTCTTCCGCATTACCCTGCCGCTTTTGACGCCGGTGATCTTCTTCAACGCCGTCATCCAGACGATCGACGCCTTCAAGGCCTTCACGCCCGCCTTCATCATTTCCGAAGGCTCCGGCGGGCCGATCAACTCGACGCTGTTCTACACGCTCTACCTCTATCAGGAAGCCTTCGGTTTCTTCCGCATGGGTTATGCCTCGGCGCTGGCCTGGATTTTGGTGATCATCATCTCGCTGTTCACGGCCTTCTCGTTCCTCAGCGCAAAATACTGGGTGCATTACGATGACTGACGCTGTTACCGCCCCCCGGCCGGGACAAGGCCCGCAACGCTCGCCGCTGAAATCGGTGATGCTCCACACGGTGTTGATCATCGCGTCCTTCGCGATGCTCTATCCGATCCTGTGGATGATATCGGGCTCTTTCCGGCCGCAGGATGAGCTGTTCGGCTCTTCCTCGCTCATTCCCTCGGCAGTCGATTTTGGCGGTTATATCCGTGGCTGGACGGGGCTGCAGGTGAGTTTCGGGCAGTTCTTCTGGAACTCCTTCTTCATCTCGGTGCTCGCTACCATAGGGAATGTGGTCGGCTGCTCGCTCACCGCCTTTGCTTTTGCAAGGCTTCGGTTCGGCGGGCGCAATTTCTGGTTTGCGCTGATGCTTGGCACGCTCATGCTGCCCTATCACGTCGTGCTCATCCCGCAATATATCCTGTTTCTGGAAATGGGCTGGGTGAACACGTCGCTGCCGCTGATCGTGCCGAAATACCTCGCGACGGATGCCTTCTTCATCTTCCTGATGGTGCAGTTCTTCCGCGGTATCCCGCGTGAACTGGACGAGGCGGCGGTCATGGATGGCTGCTCGCCCTTCCGCATCTACTGGAAGATTATGCTGCCCCTGTCGCTGCCGGTTCTGGCGACGGCCGCGATCTTTTCCTTCATCTGGACATGGGACGATTTCTTCGGTCCGCTGATCTATCTGAACGACATCAACACCTACACCGTGCAGCTCGGTCTCAGATCCTTCGTGGATTCCACCGGCAGCTCGGACTGGACCTCGCTTTTCGCCATGTCCAACTTGTCGCTGGTGCCGGTCTTCCTGTTCTTCCTGTTTTTCCAGCGGCTGCTGATCGAAGGCATCGCGACGACGGGAATGAAACGCTGAACCGAGAGAACATTTTATAAGACCATCAACACTGTCGCGGCTGCCCTTTGCGCGGCGCGACAGTCGGGAGAAACAGCATGGCAAGCAGCATTACTCTGGAAAAAATCGTCAAGCGGTTCGGCGCTTTTCCGGTCATCCACGGCATCGATCTTAAGATCGAACCGGGCGAATTCACAGTTTTCGTCGGCCCCTCGGGCTGCGGAAAGTCCACGCTTTTACGCATGATCGCCGGACTGGAAGAAATCTCCGAGGGCGATCTTCGCATCGATGGCGAAAGGGTCAACGAAACCGCCGCCTCCAAGCGCGGAATCGCCATGGTCTTCCAGTCCTATGCGCTCTATCCGCATATGAGCGTCTACAAGAACCTCGCTTTCGGTCTTGAGACGGCAGGCTACAAGAAACCGGAAGTCCAGGCGCGGGTGCAGAAGGCCGCCGACATCCTGCAGATCGGGCCCCTGTTGCAGCGCAAGCCGAAGGCGCTTTCGGGCGGTCAGCGCCAGCGTGTCGCCATCGGCCGCGCCATTGTGCGCGAACCGAAGATATTCCTGTTCGACGAGCCGCTTTCCAACCTCGATGCGGAACTGCGCGTGCAGATGCGCGTCGAAATCGCCAAGCTGCACCAGACGCTCGGCAGCACCATGATCTATGTGACGCATGACCAGGTGGAAGCCATGACCATGGCCGACAAGATCGTCGTGCTGCGCGAAGGCCGCATCATGCAGGTCGGCCGCCCGCTCGATCTTTACAACAACCCGGCAAACCAGTTCGTCGCCGGTTTCATCGGCTCGCCGAAGATGAATTTCCTCTCCGCCAAGGTGGCTTCTGGCGACAGTTCCAACCGCACCATAGAGGTGGCCGGTCAGCGCATCGTGCTGGAAAAACCGGTCGCCGCGCAACAGGGCGAACCGCTCACCTTCGGCGTGCGCCCGGAACATGTGAACCCGCAGGAGCAGTCCGCCTCGCTGGGTGAGGCTTCCATCCAGCTCGTCGAACATCTCGGCGGCTCAACGGTGGTCTACACCGCGACCCCCGACGGCCAGCCCGCCACCGTGCTGCTGGACGGCCAGCGCCATATCCGCATCGGCGAGACCATTCCCTTTGCGTTTGATTTGGCGAAGACGCATCTGTTCGGGGCGGATGGGCGGCGGATATGACACTTGTATTTAGCGTCTAAAGTCGATGACAAGAGAAAAGCTCCCTTGAGTCACATTGGCTTTACAGGCCTTTTCGAGCGATTGCGTGCTTCCGCGATGAAGAGGTTCTTTCGCGACCAAAGACTTCGGTATCCCGAGCCGAAGGTACAGTGCGTCGATGATGACCGTGAAGAACAAAGGTGTACGCGCGGCAAAGTCCGATTGCGTAACGAGGAAAATCTGTCCAGTGTGAAAGCTAAGGCTGGAGAGACGAATGCTGAGATTATGGCAGCGCATTACATATTATCGTCATCGTAGTGAGCTTTGGGCGCTTGACAAGGCGCAGCAGACGCCGCGCGTAGCAGGCTTTCCAATCTCGTTGGTGGTCTCATTTTGGTGGTTTGTTATGGCAACGCCAGTGATACTGCCGCATATAATATTGCAAGCTTACTCCAAGAGTGCTGCAACAATTTTCTTGCTGATCACTGGTCTTCCCCTACTTCTAGCGATTGTTTTGGCGGCGCCTTGGTTTTTCAGCTGGCAAGGAATTGTGGCAGGTCTGATGTCGGGTCGATCTGAGGCAGCTAGGAAAAAGGAACAAGTCTTGATGCATGCAATTGACGCCTATAGGGCAAAATCAGTTTAACGTCTGCGTGCATGCTGGTTCTCGGTGATTTGGCAAAGATGGTCGGCATCTATTTCCAGATGCTGGCCATCCCATTCCACGCTCGCATCAAAATCTGCAATTGTTGCGGTTTTCCAAATGTCCTCAGATAGTAATGGAGCCAGTAATTCTCCTCAGGTGGCGATCCACCCTGTCAGATCAGCAGACGACTGGCCGCCGTCTGCCCATTCAACAGTGAGCACGCCATGCGGTTTCGCTGTAATGCTTTTGAGGCGTGGCAGCATGACCTTTTTCCGTTAGCCGGTAAGAGCAGACATTGATTGGTCGAGATTATGACTTATCAAAAATTTCTCCAAGTATCACTGCATCTTCCACAAACTGACCGACGTCGTCACCCTTGACGAATTCCAGCATCGCATAAGCCGTCTTCGTCCAGCCGCTTTCCGGCAATGCAGCGATGCACGCGCGCCAATAATCCGCGCGCTCGCCAAGCGGCAGGCGGCTGGCATCGGCGAGCCAGGCAAAGACATGCAGATGGCAGATGCGGGAGCCGAGTGCGGATATTTCCGTGAGTGCGTCCTCCAGCGGCAGTCCGGGGGCGGGTTGCCAGTAAAAGAAGAGGTTGGGCATCGGCAAGTCCTGCATGAGTTGCAGGGCCGAGGGCAGGGTGTCCGTCAGTGAGTTGGGGTGATATTCGAGGCCGATTGTGATGCGATCGTCGTGCGCCCGGCGGGCGATTGTCGCCAGTGCTTCCGCCGCCGCGCGGCGTTCGCCAGGCGAGTAATCGGCAGACGGGCGTTTGCGGCTGCCGGGCCAGATACGGATATGGCCGGCACCGAGGGCCTTTGCGGTTTCGAGCACGGCAGCCACATCTTCCGGCGTAGAATCCGGCGCAAAGATATAGGAGCCGTAGGACGAGACGGAGAGGCCGGCCTCTGCCGTCCGCGCCGCCACATCCCTTGCATTTTCGAGATCGCCGGGCGGTACATGGATATCCGCACCCCATTCGATTGCCTTGATGCCGTTTGCGGCGGCAAGGTTGATGACGGCCTGTGGCGACAGGGAGCGGAAGGTGACGGAGCAGAGGCCCGGCTCAAAAAATCTCATGCGATCAGTTCCAGATGTTCCGGCCGCACCTGCTGTTGCAGGGGTGCCGCGCGGCAGAAGCGTTCGATTTCGGCAATCGCCATGTCACCGAGCCTTGCGCGTTCAAGGCCGGTGGCGCCGGCGATATGCGGCGTCAGGAACACGTTGGGCAGGCTGTAGAAGGGTGAATCCGGCGGCGGCACTTCCGGGTCGGTCACGTCGATGACGGCTTCGATGCGTCCGGTTTTCAGTTCGGCCAGAAGCGCGTCTTCATCCACCAGCGCGCCGCGCGCCGTATTGATCAGGGTCGCGCCGTCCTTCATGCGGGCAAGCGCTGCCGCGCCGATCATATGCTGTGTCTCCGGCAGGGAAGGCGCATGCAGGGAAATGACGTCGCTCACCGCCACCAGCTCCTCAAGCGAAACGAGACGTACACCGAGCTTTTCCGCCTCCGCAACGCTTAGAAGCGGGTCGAAAAGGATAAGGTTGAGATCGAAGGGCTGCAACAGATTGATGACACGACGTCCGATGCGTGAGGCGCCGACAATGCCGACCGTGAGGCCGAGATTGCCGATGGCCTGCGCCTGCAATCCTTCGACAGGGGCGCGATCTCGGTGCTCCAGATAGAGACGCCGGAAGCCGAAGGTGCGCTTGCCGGCGAGCAGGATCATCGCCAGCGAAAATTCGGCGACCGGCTGCGCATTCGCCTCCGCCGCACTGCACACGGTAACGCCACGATCGAACACCGCCTGCGACAGGAAATATTTGACCGTGCCGGCGGCATGGGAAATCAGCCTGAGGCACGGCATCAGCGCCAGCTCCCGCGCGCCGATATCCGGACAGCCCCAGCCGGTCAGAAGAATATCCGTCCGTGCCAGTTGCTCTTTAACTGCGGGATCGTGGAAATCGCAGATCCGCCTCGTATCGAGAATCTCGACGTTCTGCGACAGCCTGTCGAGCGCCTGCGGTGTCAGCACATGCTGGGTTCGCTCCGGGTCCATGGCAAGGCTGAGACGCGGAAGCGGGCTCGTCATTGCGGCTCTCCCGTTGCCGCCATGCTGCTGACCGAAACGCCCCGTTCGGCAAACAGCCTGTCGAGCGCCTCCATATCCGGAAAGACAGGTGGCGTCGCCAGCGCTTTTTCGCTTTCTGGCCCGGCCATCCCCGCAAAGACCGCGCAGGCAAGTAGGGTTTCGCCCGCCGGAATCTCGCCCCGCAATTGCGGCACCGTGGTCTTGGCGTTGACGAGATTGGTGTTGGGCAGCGCCTTCAGCGCCACGCCGCGGCGGGTTATGCTGGAGCCGAGATCGACAATGTCGGATATGTCCGTGCCGCAATCGGCAGTCGCCCGGCCCGCCTCTTCGCGCACGGCGTCGCGGTCGCCGTCGTTGCAGTTGATAGCGAAGCCGCCTTCGGTCACCGAAAGGGGACGGGCGGAGGTGATCCGGTGCAGCCTTATATGCCAGTCGCCAGCCGCAACCAGCGTCGTTTCAACCGCCACATCCGGGAACGGCTTCCATGTCGCCCGCAGGCTTTCCCCGGCCAGCAGAACCTTTTCGTTGGTCTCGCGCACGCGGTAGTGCAGGCCGTCTTCGGAAAAGGCCAGCATGTTGTCGAAACCATTGGTCTTGAAACCACGCTCGTCCACTTCCACGCCGAAACCGTAACGCGAGGAATAGGCGAATTTGGCATATTTCTCCGGCCCGCCACGCATGGAAAGGTTTTCCTGGCCGCTGGAAAGTGCCGTGACATTGCCAGCGGCCCGCATCAGCACCATGCCGGGATGAGCGAGCGGCTTTGGATTTGCGGATGTTTCAGGCTGTTTTTCCTCCGCCAGCCAGAAGGGGTGGCTTTCCGGCAGGGCCAGCGGCAGAAAGGCCTTGAAGGCCCAGTAGGGCGAGCCCGCCGAATTATAGCTTTCGGACATGGTGAGCTGCGGATAGGCGTAGCCGATGGAGAGCACGCCGTCGCGGTCGGCAATCGGCTTTTTCGCCCACCAGCGCAGATGTTGCAGATAAAGCCCCTTGATTTCGCCCCAGGGCAGCGCCTCCTCATCGGCAAAGGCAAGGCCGGCCCAGAAGCCGCCGCAGGCGAAGCGATAGGTCATGGAGCGGCCGAAGGCGAGCGTGCCGCCATCCTCATCGAACCAGCTGGCGAAATCGCCGGCGAAGAGGCGCGCCCGCTCCCGGTAACGTGCGGCGTAGGCGTCGTCAGGCTTGCTGAGTTTCGAGTAGATCAGGCCGTAAAAATGCATGGCGAAGGCGATGTAATGGTCGATGCGGCGATAATTACCGTCACGATACCAGCCGTCGGCAATATAGAACTCGTCCAGTTCCTTCTGGAATGTTTCGGTCAGGCTGCGGTCGAATTCGATGCCGAGATGATCAAGCGCCATATCGACCATCACCCGGAAGAACTTCCAGTTATTATCGGCGTAATTGCGCTCGCGCGCCGCCAGCAGATAACGCCGCACATTGTCTTTCTGCGCGTCGGAAAGCGGTTCCCACAGGTGCTGCGGCGCAAGCCGCAGCGCAAACCCGATTGCTGCAAGCTCCACCAGCCGCTGGTCTTTCTGGCGCACATCGCCCCAATATTCGGGATGGGAAGGATCGGTGCCCTTGGCAATTCCCTGTGCCAAAAGCGGCCAATGGTCGAATTGGTCGCCGCTCAGCGCAAGCGGTGCGATGCCCCAGAGCGGCCGGGCGAAACCTTCCAGATCGGCCGCCGCCCGGTCGAAATGCGCGGCGGCTCCGCTGAGCGTCACTCTTGCGCCGCCCGGCGAAAAATAGGGAAGAAGCGGCGCGAAACTGTCATCCAGCGCCCGTCGGACATCGGCGCGGCTTTTGAGCGGATTGCCATGCAGCGGATTGAATCTGGCCATGGTGGGCTTACTCATGGTGTCATGCATCGCGTGCTGCCTTTCCCGTCTTTTTCGCCTTTCCGGCCGTCTGTCCTTCCACCAGCTGCACGCCAAGCTGCACCTGACGGGCATTGGCGGAGGGTTCCGTCAGCCGGCGGCGCATCAGTTCCACCGCCTCACGGGCGATTTCTCGACGGTCGACGCGGATGGTGCTGAGACGGGGCGTGGAAAGTTCTGCAAAGGGCAGGTCGTCGAAGCCGATGATGGAAAGATCGTCCGGCACGGCGAGGCCAAGCTCCTGCGCTGCCCCGAGCGCCCCGAGCGCAATCGCGTCATTCATGCAGAAAATGCCGGTGAGTTCAGGGTTTTTGGCCAATAGCTGGCGAACTGCATCGCCTGCCTGTCCGAAGCCGCTATCCGCCGTCGAAAGCAGAAACTCCTCATAGGTCGTTCCCTCTCCCTCAAGAATCGTGTGGCGGAAGCCGCGCATACGCTCCCTTATGGTGTGGCGATGATGCGGGCCGATATAGGCGACCTTGCGGTGCCCGAGTTCCAGAAGCCGCCGCGCCGCCAGCGCCCCACCGTAAAAATTGGAAGGCGAAACGCAGTCCAGCATCATCGAGGGATCGGCGCTGTTGACCAGAACCGGTTGCAGCACACCCTGCGTGATGCGGTGGATGATTTCATCCTCGGGATCGAGACCGATGGCGAGAAGACCGTCCACCTCGCAGACCCGCTGGGTCAGCGCATCATCCACCTGTTTCTGGTGCAAAAGCCGGATGTCGAGTTCGAAACCGTCCGTCTGGGCAAGGCTGCGCAGCATGTCGAAAATATCGTGATAAAAAGCGCCGATATCGCCGGTCGCCCTTTCGGCGGACATGAGGGCGAGGATTTTCTTGCCCTCCAGCGGCACGCCGCCGGTCTGGGTTGTGACCGGCCGCAATGGATAACCAAGTTCCGCCGCCACCCCCAGAACCTTGGTCTGGATCGACGCGCTGATACCCTTTTCCCCTGCAAGAACGCGCGAGACGGTGCTGATGGAAACCCCGGCGCGCTGGGCGATATCCGACTGGCGCGGGCGGCTGATGTCGGGCGTATCGTTCATATCGTCTCCTGCGCTTGCAAAAAAATCTAATATGATGCAAATATTGCAAACTGAGAAAATTTGCAAGAATTTAAGTGGTCAATGAAAAATTTGCAAAACGCGGGAGGAGCAGATGCAAACTATCGACAGACGTGGATTTTTGGTGACGGCGGCGCTGGCCGGTCTCGGCGTGGCGGCGGGCGGTTTTCGCGCGGCCGCGGCCGAAACCCGGCTTCGCTGCGTATGGTGGGGATCTGCCGACCGAAGCAAGCGCACCAACGACGTGATCGCCCTTTACCAGAAGGCAAACCCGCAAACGGAGATCAGCGGCGAAATGATCGCCGGTTCCGATTACTGGACCAAGCTTGCGACATCGATGGCGGGGCGCAACGTTGCCGATATCTTCCAGCTCGAACCTTCCACCATTGCCGATTATTCCGGCCGTGGCGCCTGCATGGAGCTGGACCAGTTCGTCGGCAAGTCGCTCGATCTTTCCACCTTCGGCAAAAGCGAGGTCGATCTCTGCCGCATCGACGGCAAGCTTTACGGCGTCGGCCTCGGGCTGAATTCCTTCTGCATGATGTATGACGCCGACACGCTGAAGGAAGCCGGCGTTTCCGTGCCGCAGGACCAGATCACCTGGAAGGCGCTTTCGGAACTGGCGCGCGATTTCAAGAAGAACGGTCCGGCAAAACGGAACTACTGGGCCGTGCCCTATGGCGCGCGTTATCATTATGTTTTCGATGTCTGGCTGCGCCAGCGCGGCAAGCTGCTGTTTCAGGACGGCACCATCGGCTTCAACAAGGAAGACGCCAAGGAATGGTTCGCCTATTGGGAGGATTTGCGCGAGAACAAGCTTTGCGTTTCCGCCGACATTCAGACGCGTGACGACAATACCATCGAATCCAACGCCCTGACGCTCGGCAATTCGGCTATCGGCTTTGCCTATTCCAACCAGCTTGTCGGTTATCAGAAGCTCAATAAACAAACGCTGTCCATCGGCATGCTGCCGGGCGAGGGGCCGGGCAAACCGACAGGTCATTATTACCGGCCGGGGCTCATCTGGTCCATTTCGTCCACCTCGACCAATGCGGAAGCGGCGGCGAAGTTCATCAACTTCTTTGTCAACAATCTGGAAGCCGGCAAGGCGCTCGGCGTCGAACGTGGCGTGCCGCCAGCCAAGGCCGTGCGCGAGGCCCTGTTGCCGACGCTCAATGAGACCGAGCGCAAGACGGTGGATTATATCGAAAGCCTGTCCGGAAAGACCGATGCCTATCCGGAACCCGCCCCGATCGGCGCCAACGAGTTCGACCGTGGCGTGATGCGCCCCATCGCCGATTCGCTCGCCTTCGGCCGCGCCAGCGTGGATGAAGCGGCGCAAAATCTCGTCGACACCGGCACGCGGACCCTGCGCAAGCGCGGCTGACGACGAAACGGGCGCCGCCACACGGTGTCGAGCCATGTGGCGGTGCTCTTTTTTGTGAAGCGCCCGGGCTGAATGGCGCTTCATGCCTTTCAAAGGCGCCTGTATGACAAACAGCACTGGACAAGTGCATGGCATTTAAGCCAGAAATTCTGATCTGGATCGATAAATCTGAAGATTAGAATATGGCGCCCAATTTTCTCCTCGTTGATGCTGAAAAAGAATTCGATGTCCTGAAGGCGGCGGCGTCGCTGATCCGCGTGCAAATATTAAAGCTGCTGCATGAGGCGAGCGGCCTCAACGTCAACGAAATTGCACAGAGACTGGAACTCCCCCAGTCCACCGTTTCCGCCGGCGTGGCCGTTCTCGAGGAGGCGGGGCTTCTGCGAACCGAAACGCGCAAGGCGCGCAAGGGAAGTCAGAAAATCTGCTTCGCCACCTGCGACGAACTCATCGTTTCGTTCCGAAAACCCGAGGCGCCTGTCACATCAAATTACATCGCGGTCGCCATGCCGCTCGGTCTTTACACCCAAAGTTCGGTCACCGCGCCCTGCGGCATCTGCTCGCCAGAGGGAATTATCGGGCTGCTTGATGTGCCCGATACATTCATGGATCCGGACCGCATGAAGACGGCGCTTCTGTGGTTGACCTCCGGCTTCGTGGAATATCAATTCCCCAATAATGCCAAGATCCAGGGGCGGGAAGTCGAGGAAATCGAGTTTTCGATGGAGGTCAGCTCCGAAGTGCCCGGAACGCACAGCAACTGGCCGTCCGATATTACGCTATCCGTCAACGGCCGGGAAATCGGGGTGTGGACCTCACCCGGCGACTTCGGCGACAAGCGCGGCACGTTTACACCGGACTGGTGGAAGCTCTCCGGTTCCCAATATGGCATGCTCAAGACCTGGCGCATCACCGAACAGGGAACCTATGTCGACGGAACCCGGATTTCGGATGTGACACTGACGGATATCGATCTGACCAGCCACCGTTCCATCCGCTTGCGCATCGAGGTCAAGGCCGATGCAAAACATCCGGGCGGGTTGAATATATTCGGCCGCGGTTTTGGCAATTACGATCAGGACATCATCCTGCGCCTGCGTACCGCGGGCTGAACCCTCAATTTTCAAAAGTATGATTTTCGCGGTTGACAGGCGCGGATTCCCTCGGCAACTATATTATCAAATATGGTTCATATCATATTTTAAGATATAAATGCGCAGGGAGGAGAGCCTTATGAAAGCGCGGGTTTCAGTCCACCGGGACTTCCGGATTGGGCGTATCGACGATCGTCTTTATTCCGCCTTCATCGAGCATATGGGGCGTGCGATCTATGGTGGGATTTATGAGCCCGGCCATCCGCAGGCGGATGCGAATGGCTTTCGCAAAGACGTCCTGAAATTCGTGCAGGACCTGAAAATTCCCGCGATCCGCTATCCCGGCGGCAACTTCGTGTCAGCTTATCGCTGGGAAGACGGCATCGGCCCGCGCGATCAGCGCCCCATCCGTCTCGACCTTGCTTGGCGTTCGAAGGAAACCAACCAGATCGGCATCAATGAATTTGCCGACTGGGCGCAGATGGCAGGCATCGAGATGATGCTCGCCGTCAATCTCGGTTCCCGTGGGCTGGACGATGCCCGCAACTTCCTCGAATATGTGAACTTTCCAGGAGGCACGGCTCTCAGCGATCTGCGCCGCAGCCACGGCACTGAAAAGCCCCACGGTGTGAAAATGTGGTGCCTCGGCAACGAGATGGACGGCCCCTGGCAGATCGGCCACAAGACGGCTGTGGAATATGGCCGCCTCGCCAATGAAACCGCCAAGGCCTTCAAGGGCTTCGACCCGACGATTGAAGCGATTGTCTGCGGCAGTTCCAATGACGGCATGCCGACCTATCCCGAATGGGAGCGCGAGGTGCTGGAGGAGTGCTACGAGAATGTCGATCATATCTCGCTGCACAAATATTTCGGCAATAGCAGCCGCGACACGCTGAACTATTTCGGCAAGATCGAGGAAACCGGGCGCTATATCCAGACGATTGCCGGGGTCATCGATTACGTGAAGGCGAAGAAACGCGCCAAGAACGATGTTTCCATCTGCTTCGATGAATGGAACGTCTGGTATCACATCCGCGAAGAAGACGGCAAACGCATCAAGAGCTGGGACTGGCCGGAAGCGCCCGCACTTCTGGAGGAAACTTACAACTTCGAGGATGCGCTGTTCGTCGCCGGTCTGCTCAACGAGTTCATCCGCCGTTCGGACCGGGTGCGCATCGCCTGCATCGCCCAGCTCGTCAATGTCATCGCCCCCATCCGGGCGGAAAAGAACGGCCCGGCCTGGCGGCAGACGATCTATTATCCCTATCAGTTCGCCTCGCTTTATGGCCGTGGTGTCGCGCTGAACATCGCCGTCGATTGCCCGACTTACGATTGCAACGCGGCCGATGACGTCAAATATCTCGATGTTGCCGGGGTTTATGACGAAGCGGAAGGTGTGGTGACGCTGTTCGTGCTCAACCGACATCTGACAGAAGCGGCGGAGATCGATGTCAGCTTCACCGGCTATTCATCCGCCACGCTCAGCCTGCATCTGGCCATGGCGGGATACGATTTGCGTGTCGGCAACGGGCCGGACCAGCCGGATCGCGTCGTGCCGGTGCCGGGCAGTGGCGTCGCCGTGGAGGACGGGGCATTGAAGGGTTCGGTGCCAGCGCTGTCCTATCACGTGCTTCGGCTGAAGGTTCAGTGAGGCGACCATGGGTGTCCGTCTCAACAATGTCGCCAAGTCCTTCGGATCCTTCGCGGCGATCCGGGATGTTTCGATGGAAATTCCAGCCGGCAGCTTTGCGGTCTTCGTGGGGCCTTCCGGCTGCGGAAAATCGACCCTGTTGCGCATGATCGCAGGCCTAGAGGAAACCAGCGGCGGGCGCATCGCCATCGATGAGCGTGATGTCACCGCAGTCGAACCGGCGGATCGCGGCGTTGCGATGGTGTTCCAGAACTATGCGCTCTATCCGCATCTGACGGTGTTCGAGAACATGGCGTTCAGCCTGCGTCTTGCGCGCCGGCCGAAGGCGGAGGTGACGGAGAGGGTGGGCGAGGCCGCGCGCGTCCTCCAGCTCGAGGAGCATCTGCACAAACGGCCCTCGCAGCTTTCCGGCGGGCAGAGGCAGCGCGTGGCCATCGGCCGCGCCATTGTCCGGCAG
Organism: Agrobacterium salinitolerans; assembly: GCF_027498475.1. Taxonomy (NCBI): domain Bacteria; kingdom Pseudomonadati; phylum Pseudomonadota; class Alphaproteobacteria; order Hyphomicrobiales; family Rhizobiaceae; genus Agrobacterium; species Agrobacterium salinitolerans. The sequence continues at coordinate 600,186 of NZ_JAPZLN010000002.1, forward strand.
CCGAAGGTATTCCTGTTCGATGAACCGCTGTCCAATCTGGACGCCGAACTGCGTGTGCAGATGCGGCTGGAACTGACCCGGCTTCACCGCAGGCTGGGCGCGACGATGATCTATGTCACGCATGACCAGGTGGAGGCCATGACGCTTGCGGACAGGATTTTCGTGCTGAAGGGCGGCGTCGTGCAGCAGGCGGGTGCGCCGCTCACCCTTTATGACGATCCGGACAACCGGTTCGTCGCGGGCTTCATCGGCTCACCAGCGATGAACTTCCTGCAGGCGCAGATTGTCGAACAGCGAAACGGCGTCGTGACGCTTTCGCTCGATGGCGGCGAAAGACATCTCGAAGCACGGCTTTCGCAGCCTGTTTCCGCCGGCCAGCGGGTCGAGATCGGCGTTCGGCCCGAGCATCTGACGATAACGCAGGAGGGCGCCTTGCCCGTCAATGTCGAGGTGGCGGAGGAGCTGGGGGATGTTTCCTATCTCTACACCCGCGCGCCCTCGGGCAAGGAAATCATCGTGCAGCGGCAGGGCTCACGCGAGAGTCTGGATGGCCGGTCCGTGTCGCTCAGCGCTTCGCCCGAACACATTCTGGTGTTCGACAGCGACGGCAAGAGATTGCGATAGGCGCGAGGAGGCGCCTTTCGATTGAGCAGACCGCCTCTTCAAGGGGTGTTTCCACATAAACGGGAGGAGTGAACGATGCGACTGATCAAGACATTGCTTGTTGGCACGGTTCTGGGTTTGACTGCCCTGCCGGCGCTGGCCAAACAGGATATCGTCTGGTGGGACTTTCTGTCCGGCGGCGACGGCGTGCGCATGAAGGCGTTGATCGATGCTTTCAACAAGGAGCACCCGGATATTCAGGTCAAGGGAACGACACTGGAGTGGGGCGTGCCCTTTTATACCAAGGTGCGAACCGCCTCAGCCGTCGGCGAGGGCCCTGACGTCATGACCTATCATCTGTCCCGCGCGCCCCTGGCGCTGCAGGAAAAGGTGCTGAGCGAAATCACCGACAAGGACCTTGAAGATGCGGGACTGAAGAAAGACGATTTCTTCAGCGCCCCGCTTGAGGCGGCGACCCATGACGGCAAGCTTTATGCCGTGCCTTTCGATATTCACGCGCTTATTCTTTACTACAATGCCGATCTTCTCAAAGGCTCGCCCTATATCGATGCCGAGGGCAAGCTGACCGGCATCAAGACGATGGATGACTTTGAGAAGGCGTTGGCCTGGGCGAAGGAGAAAGGCGTCGAGACACCGGTGACCTATCAGTCCGGCGGAGAAGCCGGGGTCTGGCGTGTCTTCTATACGTTGTTCTCGCAACAGGGCGGCGAACTCGTCACCAATGGCGAGGTTCTGGCTGGCGACAATGCCGAAAAGGCCGCCAAGGCAATCGACACCATGTCGAAATGGCGTGAAAACGGCTGGGCGCCCGAGCAGGCGGAATATCCTGCTTCCGTCGCGCTTTTCTCTGCCGGGAAATCCGCCTTCCAGTTGAATGGCGTCTGGGAAGTGCCGACCTACAAGGATCTGGAGAAGAACAACAAGCTGGGCTTCAAATGGAGCGCGTTCGAGGTTCCACCCTTCATGGGCAAACGCGCCACCTGGGCGGATTCACACGCCTTTGCCATCCCCAACCAGGGCGACAAGACCGTTTCGGGTGAGAAGCGCGCAGCCGTCATGAAAGTGATCGGCTGGATGGAAAAACACGCCATCAGCTGGGCCGATGCCGGCCATATCCCGGCCTATAAATCGATCACCGAAGGCAGCGACTACAAGGCGATGCAGCCGAATGCGACCTATGCGTCGCTTGCGGAAGCAGCTGTGTTCGATCCGAAAACGACGATCACCGGCGTTGCCTCACCCGCTTATGATGCGGCGCTCAACGTCATCGCGCCGGCCATTCAGGGCTTCATGAGTGGCACGGATGCGGTGGCACAGATCAAGGAAGAGCTGCAAAGCAAGCTGAAGTGACAGGAAACCAGCCCTCCGGTCTATGGCCGGAGGGTGCCTGCAATGCATGAGGTCCCGGAGATATCCCATGGCTATGATTGAAAACCGGCGCAAGAAATCGCTGATCGCGCTGTCGATGGTGACGCCGTTCATCGTGGTCTTCGTCACCTTCTTCCTTTATCCTTTGATCGAGATGGTGCGCATCAGTTTTACCAATGCGCCGCTGATTGGCGACGGTGACTGGGTAGGGCTGGCCAACTACACCAAGTTGCTGAGTGACAAGCTTTTCGTCACCTCCCTCAAGAATAACGGCTATTTCGTGCTTCTGACTGTCGTGCCGACAACAGTCATCGCCCTGATGATTGCTCTTGCCGTCAGCCGCCTGTCGGGTGTCAAGCAGACGATCGCAATGAGCCTGTTCTTCCTGCCCTATGTGCTGCCGGTGTCTGTCGTCACTGAAATCTGGGCATGGATGCTCGATCTGCAGTTCGGTATTCTCCAACCGGTGATTTCGCTGATTGCCGGAAAGCCGGTCGCGGTATTCAAGAACCCATATTGGGTGATGCCCATGGTCGCCGTCGTCACCATCTGGTGGACGAATGGCTTCAACGTGTTGCTGTTCATCGCGGGCCTTCGCAATATTCCGGCTGAGCTTTATGAGGCTGCCTCGCTGGACGGTGCAACGACGTGGCAACGCTTCTGGCGCGTCACCTGGCCGCTGTTATGGCCGGTGACAGCTCTCGTGCTCACTCTGCAACTGATCCTGCAACTGAAGATATTCGACCAGATTTATCTGCTCAGCGGCGGCGGACCCTTCAATTCCAGCTTCGTGCTGCTTCTCAAAGTCTATCGTGAAGCCTTCCAGCTCAACAATGGCGGTTACGCCTCCGCTGTCGCTACCGTGCTGTTCCTGCTGATCATGATCGTTTCCATTCTCCAGTTCCAGCTGCTGCGCATCCGGAGGAACTCATGAGCCTCACAAGAAGACTAGAAAACATTATCCTGACCGTGCTGACCTTTTCGGCCGCACTGGTCTGGATTTTCCCGCTCTACTGGACGTTCGTGACGTCCATCCGTTCGGATGAGAATGTTGCCGGCAACACATCATTGATCCCCGATGAATTCCGGCTGAGCGCTTATGTCAGCGCCATCTTCAACACGAAATTGATGAACTGGTACATCAACTCCGTTGGCACGGCGGCCATCGTCACCGTGTCGGTGCTGCTGATCTCGATGTTATGTGCTTATGCCCTGTCGCAGATACGTTTTCCGGGCCGGCGGCTGCTTTATGGCATCGTGCTGGCCAGTTTCATGGTGCCGGCGCAGACGCTGGTCGTCACGCAATTCATCCTGATGAAGAACCTTAACCTTATCAACACCTGGGCGGGCATCATCCTGCCGCAGCTCATCACGCCCATCGTCATCATTGTCTACAAGCAGTTCTTCGACAGCGTGCCGAAGGAGATGCGCGAGGCGGTAGTTCTGGATGGCGGCGGCGAATATACCATTCTTTTTAAGGTCTATCTGCCGCTTAACTGGGGCATCACCACCGCTATGGCGATTGTGACGTTCATCACGGTGTGGAACGCCTTCTTCTGGCCCTTCCTCGTCGTCACCTCGGAAAACATGATGACCATCCCTGTTGGCATCACCCAGGTCAACGACACTTTCGGGGTCGCCTATGCGCGGCTGATGGCCATCGCCATGCTGGCGGCGCTGCCGGTCATCATCGCCTATGTCATCTTCCAGCGGCGTGTAACGGAAGCGATCATGATTTCGTCAGGCGTAAAAGGGTGACGGCCGCACCCGTCGCATGATGCGACGCGCCTGCCAAACAGGCTTGATCTTAATTGCGGGTCCGGCGCGGAGAGAGAATATTCCAAACCGTGCCGGACATGTCTCGCAGAAGGGTCAAACCGCGAGCAGCTTCTCGTTTATGCTTCTGGGTGTCTCCGCCATACCTTCCGCTTCGATCCGTTTGCCGGTGGCCGGATCGAAAAAATGAAGATGGGCGGGTGGAAGATCGAGATGGATGCGCTGGCCGGGTTTTACGGAAAGGTCCTCACCGATGGCGGCGGAAAAGGTCTCGCCTGCGATATCGGCATGCACGATGCGGCCCGAGCCCAATTCTTCGACGAAATCAACAACCGCCGGTACGCCGGCGCCATCCGTGCTGACCACGCACTGCTCCGGGCGGATACCGACCGTAACGTCGCGACCGCGCAGTTCCAGCGCGATTTCGGGGAATAGTTTCACCGGCGCGCCATTCAGCATCACGGCGGGGGATTCCACCTCCACCCTTGTGCTGAACAGGTTCATGGCCGGCGAGCCGATGAAGGACGCCACGAAGGTGCTGGCCGGGCGGTGATAGATATCCAGCGGATGGCCGACCTGCTCGACATTGCCCTTGTTCATCACGACCAGCCGGTCGGCCAGCGTCATGGCCTCCACCTGATCATGAGTGACGAAGATGGAGGTGGCGGAGAGGCGCTGGTGCAGCTTGCGGATCTCCGCGCGCATGGTCACGCGCAGCTTGGCGTCGAGGTTGGAGAGCGGCTCGTCGAATAGAAACACCGCAGGTTCGCGGATGATGGCGCGGGCCATGGCGACGCGCTGGCGCTGGCCGCCGGAAAGGGCTGCCGGCTTGCGCTCCAGATAATCGGAAAGGCCGACGATCTTTGCTGTCTCCTCAACGCGGCGCTGGCGTTCGGCTTTCGCAACGCCGGCGACTTTCAGCGCATAACCGATATTACCGGCAACTGACATATGCGGATAAAGCGCGTAGTTCTGAAACACCATGGCGCAGCCGCGCTCACGCGGTTCCAGCATGTTGACCACACGCCCGCCAATGGCGATCTCGCCGGAGGTGATATCCTCCAGACCGGCGATCATGCGCAGAAGCGTGGATTTGCCGCAGCCCGAGGGGCCGAGGATGACGACGAATTCGCCGGAACCGAAAGAGAGGTCCACGCCGTGCAGGGTGGGCGTCTTGCCATAGGATTTGCGGACCTGACGGATATCGATCTGAGCCATGATTATAAAACCTTTGTTGAAAGCCGCGCTGTCACTTGTCGGACGAGACGAGACCGCGGACGAACCAGCGTTGCAGGAAGGCCACGACGAGGAGCGGCGGCAGGATGATGATGAGGGAACCGGCCAGCGTGACGTTCCAGTCCGGCGTGCCGTCATCGGCGGGCAGAAGCGCGCGCAGCGACATCATCACCGTCTTGTAGGACGGGTCGGTGATCATCAGCAGCGGCCACAGATACTGGTTCCAGGCATAAACGAACATGATGGTGGTGAGCGCCAGCATGTTGGTGCGCGACAGTGGCAGCAGCATATCCACAAAGAAACGTGCCGCACCCGAACCGTCCATGCGCGCGGCTTCCGCCAGTTCGTCTGGGATCGTCATGAAGAACTGCCGGTAAAGAAAGGTGCCGGTGGCGGTGGCGATCAACGGAAGAGTGAGGCCGGCATAGGAGTTCAGCAGGTTCCATTCGAGGGTGATCTCGATGCCGAACAGGCCGAGGACCGAGCGGAACGGCTGGAAAACATCGGCGGCGACCGAATAGGTTGGCACCACGCGCACTTCGAGCGGCAGCATAAGGGTGATGAACACCGTCCAGAAGAACAGATGCCTGAGCGGCGAGCGGAAGAATACGATGGCAAAGGCGGTGAAGGCCGAAAGGGCCACCTTGCCGATGGTCACCAGCGTCGCCATGATCATGCTGTTGAGGAGGGCATTGCCGAGATTGGCGCGTTGCCATGCCGCCTGTGCATTTGTGAAGAATTCGCCCTGCGGCATGAAGTTGAAGGGGACGCTGTTGACCTGCTGGACCGACTGGCTGGCGCCGGAAATGACGACGATGAAGGGGCCGATGAGCAGGAAGAAACCGGCCACCATGATCGCATAGGTCAGGGCGTCGGCATAGGGTGTGCGCTGGATCATCGCCGCCTCACTTGTAATGGACTTGCCGCTCGACGAAGCGGAACTGGATGAAGGTGAAGACCATGATGAGGCCGATGAGGACGAGGCTCTGCGCCGAGGCGCCGGAATAGTTCAGTCCCTCGAAGGCCTCGCTGACGATGCGGTAGACCATCACTTCGGTGGCGTGGTTGGGGCCGCCCTCCGTGGTGGAGGCGACGATGCCGAACGTATCGGCGCCAACGAAACCTTCGGTCATCATGATGACGGTGAGAAAGAACAGGGTCGGGGCCAGCAGCGGCACCTGAATGTCGATGGCGCGGCGAACGGGCCCGGAGCCGTCCATGGCGGCGGCCTCCGTCAGCGAACGCGGCACGGATTGCAGGCCGGCGAACAGGAAGATGAAGGTGTAGCCCGCCCATTTCCAGATGAAGATGACGATGACAAGGATGAGCGCGTGCTCGCCGTATTTTGCAGGGTTCCAGATATCGGGCCACCAGGAATTCAGCGATGCGGCGATGCCGCGTTCAGGCGACAGGATGAAACGGAAGGCCATGCCGGCGGCGGGACCGGCAATCGCGTAGGGCAGGATATAAAGCACCCGGAAAAAGCCGGAGCCGGGAAGCTGGCGATCGACCGCAAGGGCGAGCACAAGGCCGATGAGGATCGCGAAAAACGGCCCGGCCACCGCAAATATCAGGCTGGTGAGGATCGATTGCCAATAAAGCGGATCGCCGAAGGTTTCGATGAAATTGGCTAAACCGACGAATTCCGCCTGGCCGCCGAAAGGCGGCTCCAGGGTGAATGCCCAGTTCAGCACCGCCGCAACCGGCCAATAGAAGAACAAGAGGATGAGCAGGAACTGCGGCAGGGCGAAGAGCACAGGCAGCCATGTGCTTTTGAAGACGGTACGCTTTTCCATTGGAAACCGGCAGGGTTCGAGAATTCGGCGGGCCTGCCCGAACCATGTCCGGACAGGCCTTTGACGGCGATGAAAGCGGGCTTAGTTCAGCTTGGCGCTTTCATAGGTCTTTTCGAAGCGGCGCAGGCCGGTATTGGCGCGCTCGACGGCCTTGTCGAGTTCAGCCTGGATATCCGCGTTCTGCATGAAGATGGCTTCGAGCGAGGTGGCGACTTCCTTGCGGATCTGCGTGAAACCGCCGAGGCGGATGCCGCGGGTATAGTCGGACGGCGGCGTGAACGTCAGGCTTTCGATGGCCTTTTCGCGGCCCTTATAGGGAGCCTTGTCGTAAAAACCGTTGGCCTTCATGGCGTCGAAGCCGGTCTTGGTGACCGGAATGTAACCGGTGACCGTCGACCACCATTCAACCATATCAGGCTGGGCGATGAAGTTCAGGAATGCGGCCGCACCCTTGTATTCGGCGTCCGGACGACCGGCCATGACCCATAGCGAAGCGCCGCCCACCAGCGAGTTGTGACGCTCCGTGCCCTTCCAGATCGGCAGCATGGCGACGTCCCACTTCACGCCTTCCGGCATGGATTTGCCAACGGTGCCGTGGTTGGCGATGGAGGTCATGAACATCTGGCAGGTCTGGGAGGTGAAGGCCGGCAGGATATCCATGCCGAGCTGCTTGGTCTTGACGACGAACAGCTTCTCGTCCTGCATCTTCTTGAAGAATTTCACATGGTCGACGAACTTGGTCTTGTTGATCGCAAGTTCCGCGTCGAGGCCCTGATAACCATTCGCCCTGGTGGCGATCGGCTGGTTGTGGATGGCGGAGAACTGCTCCATCAGCATCCATGTGTCGAAATTGAAGGCGAGCGGGCATTCGAAGCCGGCGGCTTTCAGCTTTTTCGAAGCCTCTTCGACCTGTTCCCAGGTGTCGGGCTTGAAAGTGACGCCGGCTTTTTCGAAAGCGTCGACGTTGTAATAGAACATCGCGGTCGAAGAATTATAGGGGAAGGAATTCAGCTCGCCTGCGGCCGTGGCGTAATAATTGGCGATGCCGGGGAAGTAATTGTCCCAGTCGATCTTGTAACCATTGTCAGCCATCAGCTTCTTGGCTGGAACGAAAGCCTTGGACAGCATCATGTCCAGCGTGCCGGCGTCATAAATCTGGGTGATGGCGGGCTGCTTCTTGGCACGATACGCGGCAATGGTGTTCTGCAGGGTGGATTCGTAATCGTTTTGCGAGGTGCAGACGATCTCGAATTCGGTCTGGGATTCGTTGAACTTCTTGCAGGTTTCCTGCACGCGGTCGCCGAGATCGCCGGAAAGACCGTACCAGAATTCGAACTTGGTCTTTTCTGCCTGGGCGGCCGTGGCGCCGAAGGCGGCGGCGATGGCGACGCCGGCCACGAAGGAAGTCAGAGCGGAAGATTTCATGAGTTAGCCCCGTTGATGGAATGATGGCCTGCTCGGCAAGGACCTCATGTCCCCGGCACGTAGCCACGGGCTCTGCTAACAGTCGTATTTAACGGATCGCTTACATTTTGTTGAACGTTTTATGATGACTGGCCGCGCAGCGTATTCTGCGCGGCGAAAAAAGTGCGACAAATGCGGAAAATCGGAATGTAACCTTGTTTATCAAGCACTTACTGTTTCCGGATTGCGTCGCTACTTACTGCTGAACAGCTTTTTCCAGTCAACCGCGACGTGCAGCCTCGATGGCGGCGACGTCGATTTTCTTCATGTCCATCATCGCGTCGAAGGCGCGTTTGGCCTCCGCGCCGCCGGCGGCCATGGCCTCCATCAGCACGCGCGGCGTGATCTGCCAGGAAACGCCCCATCTATCCTTGCACCAGCCGCAGGCGCTTTCCTCACCGCCATTGCCGACGATGGCGTTCCAGTAACGGTCGGTTTCTTCCTGGTCTTCGGTCGATATCTGGAAGGAGAACGCCTCGCTCTGCTTGAAGACCGGTCCGCCATTGAGGCCGATGCAGGGGATGCCTGCAACGGTGAACTGCACCGTCAGCACGTCTCCCTTCTTACCGGAGGGAAAGTCGCTCGGCGCATGGTGAACACCGGTTACCGCGCTATCCGGAAAGGTTTCGGCGTAAAATCTGGCCGCGGCCTCGGCATCCTTGTCGTACCAGATACAGATCGTGTTCTTTTCCATCTGTGTGTTCCTCCCAAGTTGGAATCGCCCTCGTGCCGGCACGTAAATGCGCCGGCAATTGCCGGTTCCCCATTCGGTATAGAATGCGGCCAAGTCTTGAACGTTCCAAAAAAGAACGGCGGCAAGGGAACATCGATAGACACCACTCTGCCACGGTTTCCGCAACCGCAGATGACGAACATCAACTTTATCCTTAAATATTATTTAAGAATGCAATCATAATATTCACTAATGATTTTGAATAGAAATCATCCCTTTCTAATGGAGGACTGCGCGTGAGTATTCTTGATCGTGGTGCCAATGCTTTTGCGGTTCTTGCCGCGCTTTCCAAATCCCAGGCCATCATTGAATTCGACCTTTCGGGAAAAATTCTCAACGCCAACGAGAATTTCTGTCGGGCGCTCGGTTACGAGCTTTCGGAAATCCTCGGCAGGCACCACAGCATGTTCGTGGAACCTGCGGTTGTGTCTTCTGAGGATTACAGGGCCTTCTGGTCCAAGCTTTCGGCCGGTCAGTTCGATCAGCGGCAATATAAGCGCATCGGCAAGGGCGGCCGGGAAGTCTGGATCGAGGCGTCCTACAATCCGGTGTTTCGTCGCGGCAAGCCGGTGAAAGTGGTCAAGATCGCCACCGATATTACCGACCGCAAACTGAAGGCGGCGGAAGACGCGGGCAAGATCGACGCCCTGTCTCGGGCGCAAGCCATCATTGAATTCTCCCCGAACGGCGAGGTTTTGACCGCAAACGAGAATTTTCTGGCCGCGCTCGGTTATTCGCTGGCGGAGGTGCAGGGCAGGCACCATTCCATGTTCTGCGAACCGGCCTATACGCAGTCGCCGCAATATAAGCAGTTCTGGGAAAGGCTGGCCGGCGGCGATCTCGTGGCGGACGAGTTCATGCGGCTTGGCAAGGGCGGCCGCAAGGTCTTCATTCAGGCGTCCTATAACCCGATCTTCGATCTCAACGGCAAGGTGTTCAAGGTCGTCAAATTCGCGACTGACGTGACCGGCCGCGTCGAGAATGTCGAAAAGCTGGCGCAGTGCCTCACCGATCTGGCCGAGGGCGATCTTGCCCAGAACATCGACAAGCCCTTCATCCCCTCGCTTGATAGATTGCGCACGGATTTCAACGCGGCTTCGGAAAAGCTGAAAAGGGCCATGACGCTGGTGTCTGAAAATGCAGGCGCCATTTCTTCCGGTTCCAACGAGATCAGGTCTGCTGCCGACGATCTCGCCAGACGCACGGAGCAGCAGGCCGCCTCCATCGAAGAAACGGCAGCTGCACTGGAGGAAATCACCACCGCCGTCAACGATTCCAGCCGCCGTGCCGAAGAGGCTGGCAAGATCGTTGCCCGCGCCCGTGACCACGCGGAACATTCGGGCCAGGTGGTGCGCGATGCGATCGGCGCCATGGACCAGATCGAAAAATCATCGCGAGAGATTTCCAATATTATCGGCGTGATCGACGAAATCGCCTTCCAGACCAATCTTCTGGCATTGAATGCAGGTGTTGAAGCCGCCCGTGCCGGCGAGGCGGGCAAGGGTTTTGCCGTGGTTGCGCAGGAGGTTCGCGAACTCGCACAGCGTTCGGCAACGGCTGCCAAGGAAATCAAGAGCCTGATCAATGCCTCCGGGGCGCAGGTGGAGAACGGTGTCGGCCTTGTCACAAGGGCCGGCTCGGCCCTGCAGGAGATCGCCGAGCAGGTGCATGACATCAACACCAATGTCGTCGCGATTGTCGATGCCGCGCGCGAACAGTCCACGGCGCTTGCGGAAATCAATCAGGCGGTCAACACTGTGGATCAGGGCACCCAGCAGAACGCCGCCATGGTCGAGGAGCAGACCGCCGCAAGCCACAGCCTTGCGCGGGAAGCGGCGGCCCTGTTCGAACTTCTCGGGCAATTCCGGTTCGATGACACTCCGCGCTCCTCCGCCTCTGCGCGCAGCGGCTTCGAGCAGCAATCTGCGCCGGCGAGCTCGCATCGCAGCGCATCCCGCCCGCTTGCAGCGCGCGGTTCCGCTGCGGTTGCCGTCAAGCATGAGGAGTGGCAGGACTTTTAGAGTGAGGCCTCAGTTCCTGTGAAGCCGGTGGTGAGCCCATATTCTCTCGTCATCGGTCCTGTGCCACTGCCATCCGGTTTAAATTCCTGATGGCAGTGGCACAGGGCCGATGATGACGTCGAGAGAATATTGACGGTCCATTACTGACTTGAAAGTGGCTGCCCGCCGTCCTCGTCCCGTCCGATCGCGCCAGTCCGTTCGATGTTCGATACGTGATGACAAGCCGCAAAGCTGGGCATATCTTCCGGATTGGCCGATAATCGGCACATCGTGTCTGGAGTTTTCGGGGACTTTCGCTTGGCAGGGATATCGACAAGCCGCATGGCTCTTGCCCTGTGTCTGCTGACCGCAGCCTTTGGGGCGGCGCAAGCCGAAGAGCCCGCCAGGGAAAAAACTGCCTGCGCTTATACCCATGATGTCGCGCCGGATTTGTGCATCAATGCCGACAGTTACAATAACGATCTTTGCCATGCCATTGAGGTTCTCGCCGTCCGCCATGCCGTTCCGCCGGATTATTTCGCCCGGCTGATCTGGCGAGAAAGCCTGTTCCGGGCGAGTGCGGTCAGCCCGAAGGGGGCGGAGGGCATTGCCCAGTTCATGCCGGGAACGGCGCGGTTGCGCGGTCTCGAAGACAGTTTCAACATCATCGCCGCGCTTGAGGCATCTTCCCGATATCTCTCCGAATTGAACGTGCAGTTCGGCAATTTCGGCCTTGCCGCCGCAGCTTACAATGCGGGGGAGGCGGGCTTGCGGAATTTCATCGCCAACGGCCGCCTGCCCACCGAAACCCGCGATTATGTGTTCGCGATCACCGGTTATCCGGTGGAGACATGGAAGGACAATCCGCCGGAAAAGGCTGCACCGGCGCTGGATGACAACCGTTCCTTTCTCGATGCCTGCGTGCATCTCGCCGACACCCGCACCATGAAAGATCCCATTCTCATTGCATCGGCCGACTGGGCGCCCTGGGGCGTGCAGCTTGCGGCGCATTATAATCCGGCCGTGGCGAACCGGCTTTTCACCCGGGCGATCCTGCAGCTTTCGGAGCCGCTGAATGCCGAGCGGGCTTTGATCGTGCGGCAGCGGGGCGGCAATTTCGGTTCGCGGCCGCGTTATGCCGCCCGCATCGGCCGGGAAACCAGAGCTGAAGCCAACGCGCTTTGTGGCGATATCCGGCGGGCGGGCGTTCCCTGCACCGTGTTCCGCAACAGGTAAAAACTGCGCGCGCCGGACCGGTAGATCGGCTTCCCGCGAAGGGGCTGATCATAACAAGTTGATCGGCTTCAGACCTATGCCGGCTTCAGCACCAGGACGACCGAGATCATCGGCAATTGCGGCAATTGCGCGGATAGTCTCAATCGTCCGGCGTCGTGAGGCGGGCCGTTATAGCCGTCCCGGTCGCCAGATATCTCAAAGCGAAATCGCGACTGTCTGCCTATCCCGTTTCTGTGGATGAGGCTCAGTGCGGTTGTTACTGTGAGCCCGTGCGCATATGTTGGAATACTCAATCTTGATTTCCGGGCAAGGCGGACAGGCGCATTATGACCTCCCAGTTGGATTTTTTCTCTCCCGCGGCAGCGCGGCTTCCGCAGGCTGAAAGAGGGCGAAAAGCGGGTGGTCGCGAAACGACCCAAAAGACCGCTACGGACGATGAGGCCCTTGCTGCTTATCTTGAATCCACCGGTAATTATCGTATCCTGCGCCGGTTGCAGCCGCGCGCGGTCATCGATCGGCCAAGGCCGGAATTCGCCCGTCAGGGCGTGATCCTCGATACGGAAACGACGGGCCTCGACCATCGCACCGACGAGATCATCGAAATCGGCGTCATCACCTTCACATTCGACGATAACGGCACAATCGGCGATGTCACAGGCATCTATGGCGGGTTGCGGCAGCCTGGTATCGCCATTCCCGAAGAAATCACCCGTCTGACCGGGATCACCGACGAGATGGTCGCGGGGCAGTCGATAGACATGGGCCGGCTGACCTCCCTCATTGCCCATGCCGATCTGATCATCGCCCACAATGCCGGTTTCGACCGCCCCTTTTGCGAGGCCTTCTCGCCGATCTTCCGCGACAAGGCATGGGCCTGCTCCGTTTCGGAAATTGACTGGCGCGCGCGTGGTTTCGAAGGCAACAAACTCGGTTATCTGATCGGGCAATCCGGCTATTTCCACGACGGCCATCGTGCGGTGGACGATTGTTTCGCCCTGCTGGAAGTGCTGGAGCAGACGCGCCCTGGCCAGAGTAGAACGCCGTTTGCAGAACTCCATGAGGCGAGCCTGCGCTCAAGGGTGCGCCTCTACGCGGAAAACAGCCCGTTCGACATGAAGGATCATCTGAAAAAACGGGGCTATCGCTGGTCCGACGGTTCCGATGGACGGCCGAAATCCTGGTGGGTCGAACTGCCGGAGGAAAAGCTCGAAGAGGAACTGCATTTCCTGCGGACCGAAATTTACCGCTGGGATGCCGATCCCACGGTCAAATATCTCACCGCTTTCGACCGGTTCAAGGCCGGGTGAAGCGCGGGGCGTTTCGGATTTTTGGATTGCATACAATTTCTGCAATGAATCGAAAACAATCGACGTAAAATTGGGCAAGTCCGGGCAAAGCTTTCCGGAGCGCAGAAGAATATCATTTTACATCAAAGGCTAAGCCGATTGGCACGCCTCCTGCATGACAAAGACGTCGCAGGAGAGTGTTTATGAGCAAAGCCGCAGCAATCGACATCGCGTCCGTATCCAAGATTTACGGCAACACCACCGCCGTGCATGCGATAAGCCTCAAAATACCGGCCGGGAGCTATTGCTGCCTGCTCGGGCCGTCGGGCTGCGGCAAGACCTCGACGCTCAGAATGATCGCCGGCCACGAAAGCATCTCCAGCGGTGACATCAGGCTCGGCAATGCGGTCGTCACCGATCTGCCGCCCGCCCGGCGCGGTACGGCCATGATGTTCCAGTCCTACGCGCTGTTTCCGCATCTCGATCTCGTCGACAATGTCGCTTTCAGCCTCAAGATGAAGGGTGTGGACAAGGAAACCCGACGGGCCAAGGCGCTCGATATGCTGCGGCTGATGCAGCTCGAACCCTATGCCAGCCGCCGTCCGGCCCAGCTTTCCGGCGGGCAGCAGCAGCGGGTGGCGCTGGCGCGTGCGTTGATTACCGATCCCGAGGCGCTGCTTCTGGACGAGCCGCTTTCGGCGCTGGACCCGTTCCTCAAGATCCGTATGCGCGCCGAGCTGAAGAAACTGCAGACCTCGCTCGGCATCACCTTCGTGCATGTCACCCACAGCCAGGAAGAGGCCATGGCGCTTGCCGATATCGTCGTCGTCATGAATGACGGCCGCATCGAACAGGCGGCCACGCCGCGCGAGGTGTTCGAGCGTCCGGCCACCGCCTTCGTCGCCCGCTTCATGGGCGACCACAACGTCATTTCCGGGCGCTACCGGGAAAAATCGGGAGACCTCGTCACGCTCGAAGTGGCGGGCGGCGGTACTTTCACGGCAGGCGGCGTCGCCTCGGATGAGGGCGCGGTCGATATCGCCGTGCGCACCGACCGCGTGCGCGTGGGTGAGTCGCAACAGCCGGGCCTCGGTTTCACCGGCATCGTCTCGAACGTCGAATATCGCGGCGCAAGCGTCAAGATCGCCGTGACCGGCGCAGGCATCGAGGATTTCAACGTCATCCTTAGCGATGCCGCCTTCTTCGAAAATCCGGTTAGGACCGGCGACGCCATACCGCTTTCATGGAATGCGGCCGATGCCATCGTGCTCGGCCGGGTAGAGAAGTGACCCCAAAAATAACCAGAGGAGAACTTTGAAATGACCGATACCACCAACAGCAAGAAGGGCCTGTCCCGCCGCGGCCTCCTGAAGGCGGGCGCGGCCGCCACGGGTGCGGCGATCGGCTCCGGCCTCATCACCGGCTTCCCGACCATCTGGGCACAGAACCCGATTACTATCCGCCAGTTCGGCACCGGCGTCTCCAACCTCAATGCCATTGCCGAGAAATGCAAGGCAGACCTCGGCATCACGCTCGAAATGACGGCGACGGATTCCGACGCCGCCGCCCAGCGCGCCGTCACCCAGCCGAACTCCTACGATATCGCCGATATCGAATACTGGATCCTCAAGAAGGTCTATCCGGCCGGCGTCATTCAGCCGATGGAAATCAAGAAGCTGAAATATTACGACAAGATCGTGCCGCTGTTCAAAAACGGCAAGCTGAAGCCGGACAGCGTGGTCGCGCAGGGTACCGCGCCGCACACGGTCGGTTTCGTTGAAAAGCCCGGCGACAAGACATTCGCGAAGGGCGAGACCGATTATTTCACCATGGTTCCCACCATCTACAATGCCGATACGCTCGGCATCCGTCCCGATCTTGTCGGTCGCGATATCACCAGCTGGGCCGATATCATGGACCCGAAGTTCAAGGGCAAGACCTCCATTCTCAACATCCCCTCCATCGGCATCATGGATGCGGCGATGATCATGGAAGCCATGGGCAACATCAAATATGCCGACAAGGGCAACATGACCAAGGAAGAGATCGACAAGACCATCGATTTCCTCATCAAGGCCAAGAAGGACGGCCAGTTCCGCGCCTTCTGGAAGAGCTTCGACGAAAGCGTCAACCTCATGGCCTCGGGCGAAGTCATCATCCAGTCCATGTGGTCGCCGGCCGTTGCCGCCGTCCGCTCCAAGGGTATCGCCTGCAAATACCAGCCGCTGAAGGAGGGCTATCGTTCCTGGGGCGGAGGTCTGGGTCTCGCCAAGCACCTGTCCGGCGCGAAGCTCGACGCAGCCTATGAATATATCAACTGGTACACCTCCGGCTGGGTCGGCGCTTATCTCAACCGCCAGGGTTATTACTCCGCCGCCATGGAAACGGCCAAGGAGCACATGACCGCCGACGAGTGGGGTTACTGGGTCGAAGGCAAGCCGGCTGAGGGCGACATCATCGCGCCTGACGGCAAGGTCATGGAAAAGGCCGGTGCAGTGCGCGACGGCGGCTCTTTCGAGGAGCGCATGGGCAAGGTGGCGTGCTGGAACTCCGTCATGGACGAAGACCGCTACATGGTCCGTCGCTGGAACGAGTTTATCGCTGCCTAGTACCCGAAACAGACAAGATCGGTGGCGTTGGCCGCCGGTCTTGACAGCAACAGAGCCTCTAAACGCGACGTCATCCTCGGGCTTGACCCGAGGATCTAACGACCCACCACATCAAACGTGGTTGGATCCTCGGGACAAGCCCGAGGATGACGTCGCGTTTGAAGAGAACTTTGCCTGACACACTACCCGGTGCGAAAGCCGCCGGTACTTCTGCAAATACAGCGAAAGGCTTCACAATGGTGACGGTCAGACTCATTGGCGTCAGTGAAAAAAAGGACAAGCCGCCCCGCAGCTTTGCCCTGCCGCAGAAGCTTGTGTCCTATATTCAGTCCCTGCCACTTTTGCTGATCCTCGGCTTTTTCCTGGCTCTGCCGATCCTGATGATCGCCATCGTCAGCTTCTGGGACTACGACTTCGCCCAGATGTATCCCGACTTCGTCACCTTCAATTATAGCGAAACGTTAGGGTCCTGGGTCACCTGGCAAACCTATCTCAATACCCTGAAATATGCCGCCATGGTCTGGGCGATCACGCTTTTCTGCGGTTTCTGGGTGGCGTACTTCCTCGCCTTCCACATTCGCACCACCACCATGCAGATGGTGTTGTTCCTTGTCTGCACCGTGCCGTTCCTGACTTCGAACATCATCCGCATGATTTCATGGATTCCCGTTCTCGGGCGAAACGGTCTTGTTAACAGCGCATTGGTGGGTTCCGGCATCATTCCCGAGCCGATCGAATGGCTGCTTTATTCGGATTTCGCCGTGGTGCTGGCCATGGTGCATCTTTATACGCTGTTCATGGTCACGCCGATTTTCAACACGCTGATGCGTATCGATAAATCGCTGATCGAGGCGGCGCGTGATGCGGGCGCGACCGGCTGGCAGACGCTCACCAATGTCATCATTCCTCTTGCCAAACCCGGTATGGCCATCGGCAGCATCTTCGTCGTGACCCTGGTCATGGCGGATTTCTCCACGGTTCAAGTCATGTCCGGCGGACAGAGCGCCTCGGTGGCGCTGATGATGAAGAACCAGATGTCGCTGCTGCAATATCCGGCCGCTGCGGCCAATGCCGTCATCCTGCTCATCCTCGTTCTTCTGATGGTCGCGGGCATCCTGCGCATCGTCGATATCCGCAAGGAGCTTTGATCCCATGCATCAGGAAAAACGCGGCCGCGAATTCTACATCCTCGCCTTCTTTTTCGTCCTCTTCGTGCTGTTTCTATACGGCCCGCTGTCGGCCATCCTCATCCTCGCCTTTCAGGGGCCGAATGGCGGCCTGACTTTCCCGCTGAACGGCGTTTCGCTGCACTGGTTCGGCAATCTCTTCGAACAGCAGGCCGTCGGAGATTTCGGCGGCTCCTTCCGGCGCTCATTCGCACTTGGCCTGATGGTCATGGCCGTTACCGTGCTGGTCTCGCTGCTGGCGGGCCTTGCCTTCCGGCGCAAATTCATCGGCGCGACGCCGCTATTTTATCTGTCGGTCGCAAGCCTCGTGGTGCCGTCGATCATCATATCGCTTGGTATTGGTGTTCTATTCCAGCAGCTTGGGCTGGAACCTTCATGGTATACATCAGCTTTCGGCGCGCATCTCACCTGGACGCTGCCCTTCGGCGTTCTCATCATGCTCGCCGTCTTCAACCGTTTCTCGCCGTCCTATGAGGAGGCGGCCCGCGATCTCGGCGCGTCCTCCTGGCAAACCTTTGCCCATGTGGTGCTGCCGATGATCGCGCCGAGCCTGATCGGTGTCGGCCTTTTCGGCTTCACGCTTTCTTATGACGAGTTCGCCCGCACATTGATGACGTCAGGCACCTACAACACGCTGCCGCTGGAAATCTACGGCATGACCACCAATGTCACAACGCCGGTGCTTTACGCGCTCGGTGCTGTCACAACCCTGTTTTCTTTCCTGGTGATCGCGGCCACGCTCGGCCTGATCGTCACGCTCAATCGCCGCCGTTCACGCGGATAAAGAAACGTCAAATGCGCATTCTCGTCATCAATCCCAACACCACGCAATCCATGACCGCGACCATTGCCGACGCCGCGATGCGTATAGCCGGCCGCGATACGGACATATTGGCCGTCACCTCCTCCATGGGGCCTGTCTCCATCGAAGGTTATTACGACGAGGTTTTCGCCGTGCCCGGCCTGTTGCTGGAGCTGGCAAAGGCGCCGACGCTTGGAGCCGACGCCGCGATCATCGCCTGTTTCGACGATACCGGGCTCGATGCGGCCCGCGCGCTCGCCGATATTCCGGTTATCGGCATCTGCGAGGCGGCGGTCTCCGCTACCGCCTTCATCGCGCAGAAATTCACCATCGTTACGACGATGGAGCGCTCGCGGCTGCCGCTGGAACATCTCGTCCATCGTTATGGCATGTCCGCCCGCTGCAATGTGCGCGCCGCCGATATTCCTGTCCTGTCGCTGGAAGATCCCGCCTCGAACGCCCGTGAAAGGCTGCGCGCGGAAATCGCGCTGGCCCTGAAAGAGGACAGGGCGGAGGCGATCGTGCTCGGCTGCGCCGGCATGGCGGATCTTGTCGCCGAACTCCGCGATGAGTTCGGCGTGCCGGTTGTCGATGGCGTTGCGGCGGCCGTCAAGCAGGCGGAATCGCTGGTGTCGATGGGGTTGTCCACCGCCAAGCGCGGCGCTTATGCCACGCCGCTCGCCAAGCCCTATCGCGGCTTGCTGGAGGCATTCCAGCCGGACAGGCTCTCGGGGGCATCCGCGGACAGTGGAGACGTTCTCACTGCCTCCGTCCATAAAACGACGAAGGCGAGCTGATAGGCCAGATCGCGCTGGACGTTCTGCAATGCCAGGTCGCTCAGAACTATTCTGGGTCCGTTTCTTTTCAAGATTTTCAACCGTTCGGCCCTGGCGAGTATGGCCGTGACATGAGCGCGGCTGACCCCATAGGCGCGCGCCGTCGCCTTGCGGGAGAACACGCAACCTGTCGCATCGCACGCGTCCGCTTTCGCGGCGGACAGCAGGTCCAGCAAGATCAGGAAACCCGGCGCATGCCCAAGAAACATCCGTACTTCCTCTGAGAGAAAAGGCAAATCCTGCGCGTGCCGCAGAAGCCAGCTCACACCGTCGACAAGCACGCCGGTTCCGATGGCTTCCTCCGCAGGCGTTTCCGTTGCCGGGAGGGTTTGCCACGGCGAGGCCGCGACGCGATAGGTGCTTGCAAGCGTCTCGATGGCCGAAATAATCCAGCCGTTTAGCGACCATGGCCGCTCGCGGTTATCGTCGCCGGGCGGGTGACGCTGCGCGGTATTTTCCAGCTCCAGCCAGTCGATCAACGCCCGTGTCCTGCGGCTGGAAGCCCAACCGTGCGGAACGACGACTGCCTGCACCGCCGCCAGCGTAAATTGCCCGCCATGGACCGATGCGATGCCCACCGCGCACATGACAGTGGCGAATGCGCCGAAATCTCCAAGCGCGCGGACGAGGCGCTGCTCCTGTTTGAAGGCGGTCGATATGTGGCTGCAAAGATGGGCGACGGCATCACCGAAGGCATCGTCGTTCAGGATTCGGTTCGCAAGTAAGCCCAGCCTCTCTCGAAGCATGTCCGGCCGAGGTCGGGCGAAGTCCCTTTTCGGGTGCGTCTTTGAAGTTGGGGCGCCTGCTTTTCCGGATACCTTTCTCCCGTGGTTTTTTGTTATTCGCTACTTTATGGCGAATTCGAAAGCGTGAGTTCTGTTCGCTGACAACGGCCGCTTGGGGCGGGGGTGGCAGCCGAAAGGTTCCGCTCCGGAAGATGCGTGCATTTTGTTGCACTCCCCCGAGGCTCTGTTGCGGGGTATTAAGAAATACTCTCATAAATTGAATGTTAAGGAGCGCGTTAAAATGTGTTCCCTTTTGAGACGGTTTGCGAGGGTGACGCTGAAAATGAAGTTATCGACTGTTTTTATTGCATAAATTAATGAAGTCGTGGATGCAAAATCTTTTGTCTATTTGCCGTGAATACAATCTTTGATGGTTGCTTTTTAGGCGTTGACGACATCGCGAAAGATGCATCCGAAACCACATGACACCCGAATGTTACTGCCAGGTCTCTGGCGCGTTCGGCAGCGATGCCGGGCGGCGCGTAGAGCCCTTCATGCCCTTTATTCATCCCCGAATCTTCAGAGGAGGTTGAAATGATTCAACTTAAGCATGTTGTTTTTGCAGGCCTTGCGGCCTTCGCAATGAATTTCGATATCCCGTCCATGGGCCAGCCGACCCTTGCGAACGCGGCGACCCTCACCGCCGAGCAGACGGCGGCTTTCCAGTCGAAACTGGAACAGGCGGAAGCGAGCCGCGAGCTGCTCGGCCGTCGATCCGCGTGCCTGATGGAACATCTGACGGCGCAACAGCAGCTCAGCGCTGACCGCGAGAAGGCGCTGGGGCAGGCCATGTACCTGCAGATCGAACTGGAGCGGCAGGTGGTGCAGTCCGAAACCAGCGTGAAGGGCTACGAGGAGCTGGTCCAGTCCGAGAGCGAGAACGTCAGGGCGCGTCAGGCCACCTTCGAAAAAGCCCGGAAGGAAATGGACGAGCAGGCCAAGCGAGTAAAAATATGCAGCGGCGTCCTCTTCTTCCTGCCGGGAATTTGCCAGGCCGGTGACGCGGCGGTCAAGGCGCTGGGCTGGATGAATGATGCGGAGAGGGAATACCGCACCGCGCGGCCGCGTCTGGACAATGCCCGGGCGGCTCTTGAAGGCGTTCGCAACCAGCTCGAAAACAATCGCCGCCAGCTTGCGGCGGCACAGCAGAGCCACGCGGAAAACCAGAAAGCGGTGAAAACTCTGGAAGAGCAGATCACCAGGCTCAAGGCGGCGATCTCCACCATCAACGTCAAGGTTCAGGACTTCAACATTCAGGTCGCCAACTTCACCAGTGCTCTGAAGGAAGCGAGCGAGGTCAATCCTGACGACGCGAAAATACGTCAGGTTACGCGGCTGTCGACCGAGATCGACGGCCTGACCAAAGACGTGCCGCAGTTCATTTCCTCCACCGAGGCCGGGCTGCCTGACGACGCGAAGAAACAATGCGGATCGTGAACGATCACCCCCAATGACTCTCCGCAACCACCCATCAACAGGAGCATGAAAATGAACAATGTCGTGACTTTCGAGAGCCGGACCGCCCAGATCAACAGCGCAATCGACGCCGGCGTCGATGCGATCGTTTCGCAACCGAATTTCAGCCTTCCCAAGTCTGATACGGCGCTTGTCCGGTCCTATGTCGATAAGATCCAGGGAACCTATGATGTCGAGCGCGCCAAGCGCGACACCGACAATGCGATCGATCTGCTTTACATCGCCTATAACACCACGCCGCAGGAAAACGGCGATATTCGCGTCCGCATCAGCGCTATCATGAACAGGCTGATCACGTCGCAGCAGAAAAGCGAAATAGTCATGAAGAACGCGATGGCGGCGGCGACCCGTATCGGCCTGTCCATCGCCGATCTTTTCCCGGACTGGCTCGATGTCAGGGAAGAAAACGATCAGGCCGAAATCAAGGCATTCGTCTCCAACGATCTGATAAAGCTCGCAACGGGCATCCGGGATAGGGCGCTCAGCGTTCGAGACGAGCTTCTGGCCCTTGCTGCGACCTACGACGCCATCATCAGGGACACGGCGCAAACCACGGATATGAGCGAAACGGCCTTGAGCAAACGCCTCGCCGATAAAGCGGTGATGGAACGGGAAATCCGGGAGGCGGACGCACGACGGGAACAGCTTGAATCGCTTGTCAACGATCTCAAGGAACAGGTTGCGGCATTCGAAAAGAAGGCCCGGGAATATGAGCAGCGGGCCAATACGGCGGAGCAGCGTGCTTTTGTCATGTCGATTGTCCGGGTCGGCGCGCAGATGATTTCAAGCGCAATTCCCGCCATTGCCATGGTGGCAGGCGGTCCCGCCTCAATGCTGGCCTCGTCGGTTGGCGGCGCGCTTTCAGGACAATCCAAGGCCGGACAGGATGCGGACGGGCAGGGCCAGGGTGGCGGCTCCCGCACCCCGTCAGGCGGCGGAAGCAAGGCCGATGCGGCCGCCAAGCAGAGCGAGCTTTCCGAAAAGAAAGCCGAGCTTCGCAAGAGCGAGGAAAAACGCGACGCTCTGAAGGGAGATGTCAAGTCGCTCGAGGACGCCAAGGCGAAGCTTGCGGACGACGCGGAAAGCGCCGACCCCAAATCGAGCAAGGCCATCGAGCTTGCCGAACTCGATAAACGTCTGGCTGCACGCGCCGCGGAACTCAAGGCGCAGGAAGAAAAGATCGCCGCTCAGCAAACGGTTATTTCCAGTCTGCAGGCCTCGCTCGATGCTTTGGACAAGGGGCTGGGCAAGCTTTCCGAAGAGCAGCAGCAGCAGGCTGCCAGCCTGCGCGAAATCCAGATGCAGATGATCGACAAGGCGGAGGCCTATGAGAAGGAGCGCCGTACCCAGGCGGCAGAACTCATCAGGATCAACGCCCTCCTGAAGGGAAAGCAGGCAGAGGATGACAAGATCAAGCTTGCGGTGCAATCGCTCAATGTCAGCATTTCGGCGCTGAAACGCATGAAGGAAATCGTTGAAGAAATCGCCTTCTTCTTCAAGGGCTTCGCCGATTTCATGCAAGCGGTCGCAGATGATGCCCAGCATCAGATCACCGGCATTGAAAATGTCGCCGGGCAGGAGACGCTGCGAAAGAACCGCTTCGCGCAGCTCATCCGCTCCGTCGACGAGTTCTTCGTCAGGCAAACCGCCCAGTGGCACGCGGTGGTGATCGTCTCCGACCGCTTCAATCGCAGCTTTGCCGAAGGATGGTCGAAGCTGAACAAGTTGCAGGGCGGATATATCAAAAGTGACGATCTGCCGGCCTATCTGGCGGGTGTCGCGGAGAAGCTCTCGGCCATCGTCGCCGAACGCGAGGCCGCCGCGGACGCAAAAATCGCGTCGCTGCAGGCCTATCGTCAAGATCTGAGCAAGACCGCCTGATCCCTTGAGACCCTGCCGTTCCTTTTCCGGCTCGGCAGAAACGCATCCATGATCTCAGCCGGAATCGTCCCCCTCGGGCATGGGATCATGGGCAATGTCCTGCCGGCGCAGATGCCGGCAGGACGGCCGCCGAAACTTCGACATTCACCAAATCAACGACAGGCATCCGGCCGCCATCGAAGCGTTCCATGCCACGTCATTTTCAGAAAGGAGAAGACCATGCCTACAGTCAATAACCCTCCCGTTTTGGTGCCTCAGGACACCCCCGCCTGGTGCTTTGCCGCCGTCGAGCAGATGGTGCGGGCCTATTACGGGCTTCCCGCCGCCACCCAATACGAGATTGCAAGGCGCAACACCGAGGCGCTTGCGAGCGTCGATCCGCAGGTTCAGGAGCGCTGGGAGCTGGCGCAGGTTCTGGATCAATCCGCCGGCATCGATGAGCAGGGCGGTGCCAATGCAAACAGCAATGTCGTCAAGCTGGTTTCCAGCCAGTGGAACGCCTTCGATCACACCACGACGGGCGGCCACTTCGTCAATGGCCTGACAGCCGATACCGTCAGACACGAGATCGATAACAACCGCGTCTTCGTGATCGGAACGGAATACCACTATTACCTCGTCTACGGCTACACCGTGAACGGCAAGAATCTCGAACTTCATATTCTAGATCCATGGCCGGCAGGGCGAGGCGGCGCCAGAACCCGCATCGGCCTGCAGGAATTTCTGGCAATGCCGGCCCGCGTCGCCATCGCCTTCGGTTAGGCCGGCAAGCCGACTGCATTTCCCTCGATTGCCGGAGATATCCGGCGCCCCAATAACACAAAATCCCACCATGCGCTCCTGCACGTCGACGTCCGGGAACAGGTGGCCCATGTCCAAAAAGGAGATACACATGCCAATTCTCAGCAATTTCGTCGTCAAGCATATTCGGCCCTTCGGCGAAGCGGGCTATGATACTTTCAGCAACAATGCGCAGACCATCGAATTCTTCTCAAGCCTTGGGCTCGGCACAGGGGATATCGCCAATATCTTCGCCGCATGGCGCCTGGCGGCCCTGGCCGATCCCGTCGGCGAGAGCAATCTTCTCGTTGCGGCAGCGAATGCGCTGGCGCAGGCGCGATGGGAATATCTCTATGAGACGCAGATGAGCACGGTGCTTTTTCTCGACGATGTCCAGCTCGAATCCCTCAGCCATCTCGAGCCCGGGGCGAACCGCAACTTTTCGTGGCGATCCCCGACCCCCATCGCCGCCGCGGTGACTATTCATAACGGCAGCAACCGGCATCACATCATCTGGGATGCGACTGGCTTTTCCGGCGGCACCGATGAAAATGGCTGGATTTCGCACTTCGCCGACCTGTTGCCGACCGAGCGATAGGCCCTTCGCCGGATAATCGCCAAACGACGCCGGAACGTTATCTCAACGTTCCGGCGTCGATGCGGCCAGCCCCTTCATATCCCTGTCATAATGGTATCTGATACCGAAACCGTTTTGAGGCTGATATGTGTTGACGACTAGCCGTTGCACACAGGGAGTTCTTTGGTGAAATCGTCAACGCGAAGCATAGAGACCGAAGTGCACGGCCAGAGACACGGCACGCCCGGCGAGGTTTTCGCGGCATTCCTGAAGCTCGGCGTCACCTCCTTCGGCGGCCCCATCGCCCATCTCGGTTACTTTCGCGATGAGCTCGTCGTGCGGCGCAAATGGATCGATGAGGCCGGTTATGCCGATCTCGTGGCGCTCTGCCAGTTTCTTCCCGGTCCCGCCTCCAGCCAGGTGGGGTTTGCGCTCGGGCTGCTGCGGGCAGGTCCGCTCGGTGCGCTGGCGGCCTGGACGGCTTTTACCCTGCCATCCGCCATTTTTCTGTTTTTCTTCGCCATGGTCGCCGCCTCCATCGAAGGGCCGGTCGGCACCGGCCTCCTGCATGGGCTGAAAATCGTCGCCGTTGCCGTCGTGGCGCAGGCGGTCTGGGGCATGGCAAAAAGCCTTGCGCCGGATCGTGAGCGGGCCAGCATCGCGCTTGCCGGCATCGTCTGCGTCGTGTTTGTCGCCGGCGCCTTTGGGCAGATCCTGGCGCTTGCCGTCGGCGCGCTCGCCGGGCTTGTCTTCTGTCGTGCCGATGCCGCGCGTCAGGCCACCCATCTCGCCTTCCGGGTGCCGAAAAGTGCGGGATACATTGCGCTCGCCACCTTTGCCCTGCTTCTTGGCCTCCTGCCGCTCTTTGCGGCCGTCGCGGCTTCACAAGGCCTCTCCTTGTTCGATGCCTTTTATCGCGCCGGCGCGCTGGTTTTCGGCGGCGGCCATGTGGTGCTGCCGCTGCTGCAATCGGAAGTCGTCGCCACGGGCTGGGTTACGGAAAATGCCTTCATCGCCGGTTATGGCGCAACCCAGGCCGTGCCCGGTCCGCTCTTCACCTTCGCTGCCTATCTCGGTGCGGTGGTGGGGTCGCAGCCCAACGGTGTTACAGGCGCGGCGATCGCCCTTGTTGCGATCTTCCTGCCCGGCATGTTGCTGCTCGTCGGCGCGCTGCCCTTCTGGGAAGGGTTCCGCAAACACCTTCTGGCGCAGGCCGCCATGCGCGGCGCAAATGCCGCCGTCGTCGGCATTCTCGGTGCGGCACTTTACGATCCGGTGTGGACAAGCGCGATCTTCACGCCGAAGGATTTTACCCTTGCGCTCACCGGCTTCATCCTGTTGACGATCTGGAAAACCCCGCCATGGGCCGTGGTGATTTTCTGCGCGGCCGGCGGCGTTCTGCTCGCCCTGGCATAAGCCTTATCCCTCAGCGCCTATGCTGTCGAACATCCAGTCGGAAAAGGCCTGCATGGCGGGTGTAGGCGGTTTCGATTGCAGCCGGGTCAGCCAGTAGCTCCCGAGCGAAATGGTAACCGGAAAAGGCTGTATGATCGCGCCGGAGGCCAGATGCCGCGAAAACATCGATGGCGGCGCCAGCGCCACGCCCAGCCCCTGAAGCGCGGCCTCCATCATGCCCAGAGACGTGTCGAAGACGATACCGGCATTCACCTGTGCCGCAGGTATGACGCCGGCCGCCGCAAACCAGTTGCTCCATTCATCTGCTCGGTAGCTGCGCAACAGCGTCGCTTCCATCAGATCGGCCGGCTTTTTCAGTGTCTCCGCCAGTTTCGGCGTGCAAAGCGGTGAAAGTGGCGCCTCGAACAATCGGAAGGCATCCGTGCCATGCCAGGAGCCCTGGCCGAAACGAATGGCAAAATCCAGCCCTTCAGCCGCCATATCAACCCGGTTATTATTGGTGGAAACCCTGACATCGATGAAGGGATGCTGCTTTTGAAACGCCTTCAGCCGGGGCAGCAGCCAGCCCACGGCAAAGGTTCCCACAACACCCAGAAACAGCAATTCGCGCACCTGCCCGGCCTCGATCCGGTCAAGTGTCGTCGCCATCTGGTCGAAGGAGCTGGTTACCGTCGGCAGCAGGGCCTCGCCTTCGGCGGTAATCTTCAGGCCGCGCGGAAGCCGCTGAAAAAGCGAAACGCCAAGCCGCTTTTCCAGCCCTTTCACCTGCTGGCTCACAGCCGCCTGCGTCACACACAATTCGATGGCCGCGCGGGTGAAGCTCAGGTGCCGGGCGGACGCCTCGAAGGCCCGTAGGCCGTTCAGGGGGAGAAATTGCCGAACCATTCAAGACCTAGATTTTCTTGTGCCTCCTCCGAGATATCATGATTTGTTCGTGCAATGTAGGCCGGTTAAACGTCTTTCGCTGGGGATGGCAAACACGCCTAAAATCCACTCTAGGTTTTGGAGAACGCGAAAGATGAAACTCAACAGCAGACATGTCGCACTGGCGGCCTTGCTCTCGACGAGCCTGTTAACACAGGCTTTTGCCGCCGATGAGGCAAAGCTGAAAGCGATAACGGATGCCGCGATCAAGCCGATCATGGAGAAAAACGGCATTCCGGGCCTTGCCGTTGGTATCAGTGTCGATGGTGAAAGCCACATCTTCACCTATGGCGTCATGTCCAAAAGCTCGGGCAAGCCGGTGACGGCGCAGACGCTTTTCGAACTCGGCTCCATTTCCAAAACTTTCACGGTCACCCTTAGCGCCTATGCCGAAACGAATGCCCAGCTCTCACTCTCCGGCAAGGTCGAAGATTATCTTCCGTCCATGAAGGGCAAGCCCTTCGGCGATGTAACGCTTATGCAACTCGGCACCCACACTGCCGGCGGCTTTCCGTTGCAGGTGCCGGATAACGTCAAGACGGAACAGCAGTTGCTGGCCTATCTCAAGGCCTGGAAACCCTCATACAAGCCAGGAACGCACAGAACCTACGCCAATCCCAGCATCGGAATGCTCGGATACATCACGGCAAAGGCCATGGGCCAAAGCTTCGATGACGCCATGAAAGATACGCTCTTTCCCGCTCTGGGCCTGAAGAACACCTTCACCGTGGTGCCCGAGGCAAAGATGGCCGATTACGCGCAGGGCTATAAGCGAACGGGCGAGCCCGCCCGCGTGACACCCGCCGTTCTCTCTTCGGAAGCCTACGGCGTCAAATCGACAGCGGCAGACATGATCCGCTTCGTCAATGCGAATATGGGACTGGAAAAGCTGGACGGAAAAATCCAGCAGGCGCTCATCAACACCCATACGGGATATTTCGGCGTCGGCGCCATGACGCAGGATATGGTCTGGGAACAATATGCCCATCCCGCGCAGCTGGAGACATTGCGAGAGTTGAATTCCGGCGCCCTGCTCAAGACTGTTCCGGTCTCTGAAATCTCGCCGCCTATGAAACCGCGTCAGGATGTCTTCATCAACAAGACCGGCTCCACTAATGGTTTCGGCGCTTATGTGGCGTTCATACCAAAGCAGAAATTGGGCATCGTCATTCTGGCCAATAAAAACTACCCCAATGAGGAGCGGGTTTCTGCGGCCTATGAAATCCTGACGGCGCTTGAAAAAGCGCAATAACGCCGTCCACCCGATCTTTTACCGGCGCGGGAGCTGATTGTTTCCGCGCCGGAAGCAACAGTGGGAAACATCCCATAGCCGATGACAGGGACAGGCAATCGCGTTAACGGAGAAAAAGATGCGCCGGCTGCCGATTCGATCTCGGACGGTGGGCGCAAATCATAAAAAGCAAATTTTCTTGCGCGGCTGCGAACTGAAACGGGAAGGCCCCGGGAGGCGCGTGCCGGCTGTTTGCCAGGGGGGCGATATGAGCGATACCGGTGGTTACTTTCCGCGCTGGAGACTGAAAACAGAAGGACGCATCCTGCCCGATGAGCGTCTGCCTGCGGGACAGACCGCGGTGCTCGGTCTTCAGCATGTCGTTGCGATGTTCGGTTCCACGGTTCTTGCTCCGCTGATCATGGGGTTCGATCCGAACGTCTCGATCCTGTTTTCAGGCATCTCGACACTGATCTTCTTCATCGCCGTTGGCGGACGTGTGCCAAGCTATCTCGGCTCGTCCTTTGCGTTCATCGGGCCGGTGCTCGTGGCAACGGGGGCAGCCGCCGGGGCAGTCAGTCCCAATATCGCGCTGGCGCTCGGCGGTATCATCGCTGCCGGGGTGCTTTATGCGTTGATCGGCGTCATCGTCATGATCGCCGGTCATAACTGGATCGAAAAGCTGATGCCGCCAGTGCTGACGGGCGCGATCGTTGCGGCGATCGGTCTTGTCCTCGCACCAATTGCGATCGCAAGCGCCTCTGGCTCGGGCCCGGGCAACCCCGATGGCGACCAGCTGTCGCGTTGGATTGCAATCCTGACGGTCACATCGGTCGGTGCGATTGCGGTCTATGCGCCCGGCATGGCGCGCCGTCTTCCCATTCTTCTCGGCGGTGCGATTGCCTATCTCGCCTATCTCGTGCTTGCCAACGGCTTTGGCCTCGGCAAGCCCGTCGATTTCTCCGGCGTGGCGGCCGCATCGTGGTTCGGATTACCGACATTCACCGCACCGGTGTTTTCAGGATCGGCGATTGCGCTGATCGCGCCGGTCGTAGTCATTCTCGTGGCGGAAAATCTTGGGCATATCAAGGCGATAGGCGCGATGACCGGGCAGAACCTCGATCGTTATCTCGGCCGCGCCTTTATCGGTGACGGCATCGCGACGATGTTTTCAGGCGCTTTCGGCGGCACCGGCATGACGACCTATGCCGAAAACATGGGCGTCATGGCGATAACCCGCATTTTCTCGACACTCGTCTTCATCGTTGCTGCACTGGTCGCCATCATTCTCGGCTTCTCGCCGAAATTCGGTGCGCTCATTCAGACCATACCGGGACCCGTCATCGGCGGCCTGTCTGTCGTCGTCTTCGGTCTGATCGCGGCGACCGCAGGGCGCATCTGGGTGGAAAACAAGGTGGATTTCTCCGAACCCCGCAACCTCATTACCGTGGGTATCGCTCTGGTGCTGGGCGCTGGCAACTTCAAGCTCAATGTCGCCGGCTTCACGCTGGATGGTATCGGCACGGCGACAATCGGAGCGATTGCCTTTTACCACCTGCTTGGCCTTGGCAGACCGGAATCGGGCAAATGATGTCCGTCACCTGAACGTTTTCCATTCATAAAGTCAGCATTGGTTTTCCGTTGCTGCCATGCTGCCTGTCTTCGCCATTCCCTATCAAGGGGGCCGGCGTCCACTTTAGTGGCCGCCGGTCGGCCAATGCCTAGATCGCCGAATAATCCATGGCTCTGAGATCATCGAGCAGGCCCGGACCTTTCGGCGCCCAGCCCAGCTTTTCCCGTGTGAGGGCGCTGGAAGCCCTGAGGTCCATGGAGGCAAACAGGGCAAACCAGCCGAAATGGCCGGCAGCCTCTTCTTTGCCTATTGATAGCAGTGGTAGCCCCAGCCCCTCTGCAACGATCCCGGCAACATCGCGAACCACAACGCCTTCTTCCGCCACGGCATTATATCGAGCACCGCGTTCGCCTCGAGCGAGCGCCATCACATAGAGTTTCGCCACATCATCGACATGACCGGCCGACCAGCGATTGCCGCCGTCCTCGACATAGGCGACGATGCCTTTGTCTCGCGACATCTCGATATAGGG
This sequence comes from Agrobacterium salinitolerans, assembly GCF_027498475.1. Lineage (NCBI taxonomy): Bacteria > Pseudomonadati > Pseudomonadota > Alphaproteobacteria > Hyphomicrobiales > Rhizobiaceae > Agrobacterium > Agrobacterium salinitolerans. Next base: position 630,314 of record NZ_JAPZLN010000002.1, read on the forward strand.
CGAGATGAGGCCCTGCTTTACCGTGTCATGCACCTGCGGAAGTCTGATGATGCCGAGATTGACGCCAGCCTGCAATTGCTCCTGTCCCGCGAGTTCAGAGGCGATGCGCGGGTTGAAATGATGTGTATCGAACACATCTTCCCGCGCAGGTTCGCCATTGCCGGGATCGCCCATGCCGACCGCTGAGGTGATGAGCATTGGCCGGTCGGAGCCAGCCAATACGGTACCGATCGCAGCGATCACCCGGCGATCCTTTTCGCAATTGGCGGCGAAATTCGCAAAATCATGATCGAATGCCGTGTGGATCACCGCATCGGCAGTTTCCGCACCCTGCGCTAGCCCTGCCGCATCTTCGAGCGTTGCAATATGTGCGGTGGCGCCGGCGGCCTCTAGCGCTCTTGCACCGGCCTCCGAGCGGGTGAGGCCGACCACCTCATGGCCGTCCGCCAACAGTTCACGAAGAATCCGCGAGCCGATGAAGCCGGTTGCACCTGTCAGAAAAACACGCATAAAAATCTCCCGCGTTGACGGGAGAGGTGATCTCATGAAGAATTGTCCTGTTAAAGTAGTGACCTTATCATGGTATAATTCTCAACAGGCTGTGCCGGGGAATGCGATGACAGACAATGCGCTCAGTGCCTTCCTGCGTGATCGCCGTATGCGGCTTGATCCCGCGACGTTCGGTTTTGCCACCGGCCGCCGCCGCACACCGGGCCTGCGTCGGGAAGAGGTCGCTCAGCGCGCTAATATAAGCCCGACCTGGTATACCTGGCTGGAGCAGGGCCGGGGCGGTTCGCCCTCGGCGGATGTGCTGGATCGCATCGCCAAGGGATTGATGCTGACCGAGCCCGAACGCGACCACCTGCATATACTGGCCTTCGGCCATCCGCCCGAGCCGCGTTACCGTCAACCCGAGACCATAACGCCCCGGCTGCAGGGTGTGCTTGACGCCATGCCCTTCAGCCCCGCCATCATCAGAACGGCGACATGGGACGTTCTGGCGTGGAACCGGGCCGCCGCCCTCATCCTTACCGATTACAGCAAACTGGCGAGGGAGAACCGCAATATTCTGCGCTTGATCTTCTCAAATGACCGGGTGCGCACCGCGCAGGAGGACTGGCGCAATGTTGCCCGTTATGTCGTCGGCGCATTCCGGGCGGACGCCGCGCGCGCTGGCGCTGGCGCCGACGTCCGGCAACTGGTCGATGAGCTCTCGGCGGCCAGCGCCGAATTCAAGGCCATGTGGGACGACAACGAGGTCACAAGCATGCATGAAGGGCTCAAGCGCCTTCACCATCCCGTTCTCGGAACGATTGAATTGGAGTTTTCAAGCTTTGCGGTGGAGGGGCGCGGGGATCTCAACATGATGGTCTATAATCCTGCCAACCCGGAAATGAGCGACCGGTTTCGCTCGTTCATTGCAAAATCTCATTGATCCCGTCTCGCCGTTCTATTCGCCATCGGGGCGGTTCAAATGCGCTCACACCCATTCGGTTTTCGGCATCCACCGCAACATAGTCTAGCGGTTCAGGCCAGCGCCGCGCGATATTTCCGTGCATTGGCCGCACATCGAAATCAAGCAGCACGGCATGTGCCAAAGTCGTTGCACGTTCAGGCCCGGAGGTGAATGCCGGCCATGCTGTGAAATCACAATGCCTATTGCCCCACATAGCGCGCGCGGGGCCGGATGAGTTTATCGTCCAGCTTCTGTTCCAGAGCATGGGCAATCCAGCCGGTGGTCCGTGCGATGGCGAAGAGCGCCAGGGCCGAGCCACGCGGCAGCCCGAGATTGCGACGCAGGCTCACCAGCGCTACATCGCAGGTCGGCAACTGCCCTGTGGTGTCGTTCATCACTCGCAGAAGCTCAGCTCGCTTCGCATCCGATGGAAGATGGGGCAGGAGGCCCGCTGCCCGTGGATCACCGTCCGGGTAAAGCGGATGGTGAAAGCCCGGTATGGCTTCGCCGCGTCGAAGCCGTTCATCAATCACCCGTTCCACATCATCACGCCGCTCCAGCTCATCGAACAGGAGCTCGACGAGACTTGTCATGCCGCCATGCATGGGTCCGCTCAGCGCCGAAAGGCCTGCATTGAGACAAGCACCGAGCGAGGCGCCTGTGGAGGCGACAACGCGCGCAGCGAATGCGGAGGCATTCAACTCATGATCGGCCTGAAGCACGAGAGCGCGGCGGATGAGATCAGCGCCTGCCGCATCCGTCCTCCAGACGTCAGCGAGAAACAGGTGAACCGGCTGCGTGCCCGGCTGGCCGAGGCTGCAGGCGCTGGCGACAGCTCGCAGTAGAACGGCGGCGCCGGACCAGAGACGATTGTTTTCGCGCCTCCACGCAGTTAGGCGGCCTGCTTCAACGAGAGGGAGAAGTGTTTGACACCGCTCCGTCAGCGGCAGGGTGCTGACATAATCAAGGATCGGCTGTGGCCATGGGGCAGGTGCGGCCTTCATGTCATCGAAAGGGTTAGTCTCACCGCAATCCCACAGCAGACAGGCCACATCCTCCAGGGTCGCGGTTTGTGAAAGCACAAGCGCATCATGCCCCCGATAGCGCAGGCGTCCTTCCGCTATCTGCGTAATAGAGGATTCGAGAACCGGCAGCCCCCAGTCAAGCGCGGAAGCGGCAACCTGTCCGGGGCGTCGCCCAACGGTTTTCCTTTTCTTCAGCGCCTCGACATCATGGGTGCTGTAGAGCTTGCGACGCGGGTCACTTTCGGCTGCGCTCGTCTGGATCAAGCCACGGCTGACATAGGCATAAAGCGTTGCTCGGCTGATGCCGACCTCGGAAGCCGCGCGGTCAGCGCTCATGTACTTGTCGTAAGGCTGCATTCCATATCTCATATTGATTATATTAATCAATATTGACCATATATATACGATGCCGCATCCTCAAGCGCATTCGTATTCAGATTGAGGAAAATTACATGTCCGCGATAGCAGCCTTGAGTGACAATAGGTCGGTGATCGGCCTCGATGATGTCGTCGCAGCCGAAACCATTCTCAGCCATGTGGACGGGACGGCTGGTGAACTGATTATTCGCGGGCACCATCTTTCAAGCCTGGCGGGCTGGTCTTTTGAACAGGTTCTGGAGCTTCTATGGGCAGAGCAAGTCCCCCAGCATGCGACGGCGCAGGACATTCGTTCTCAGCTGGGTTCTGCCCGGCAGCGGGCTTTCCAGCTGATCCAGCCGCTTCCTGACCTGTCACATCTTTCTTCCATAGAGGGCTTGCGCTTCTTGCTGTCCGCGTTGCCTGATGATGAAACGACTGCGCACCACATCATGGCCGTTGCGGCGGTGCCGGTCTTTGCCGCGGTCATCATCCGCGACAGGCAAGGGCTTCCGCCGATTGCACCCGATATCACGCTCGGCCATTCAGCGGATTTTCTGCGAATGATTTCCGATCTTCACCCTTCGCCGGAGAAGGTGCGCGCACTCGATACTTACCTCACGACGGTTTCCGATCATGGACTGAACGCCTCGACCTTTACGGCCCGAATTATTGCTTCGACAGACGCCGGAATGTTCTCAGCAGTGGTTGGTGCGCTGTGTGCGTTAAAGGGGCCTCTTCATGGTGGGGCGCCGGGTCCGGTGCTTGATATGCTGGATGCGATTGGCAGTGAGGCTGACATTCAAACGTGGCTGGAGGATGCGCTTTCGCGCGGGGAGCGCCTCATGGGCTTTGGCCATCGGATCTATCGTGTCCGTGACCCTCGCGCCGACGTGCTGAAAGGCGCGGTGTCGGCTCTCAAGGATGGATCCAGCCGCATTGCCTTTGCCGGCAAAGTGGAGGCGGCGGCGCTGGCGCTCCTCAAGGAAAAGAAGCCGCTTCGGCCATTGCAGACAAATGTAGAGTTCTACACGGCGCTGGTGCTGGAGGCGTTGGGTTTTCCACGCGACAGCTTTACCAATGTCTTTGCCGCAGGTCGCATGGCAGGATGGACGGCGCATGTGCTGGAGCAGCAACGGACAGGGCGGCTCATTCGTCCGCAGTCCCGCTATGTCGGTCCATCGCCCGAGTGAGGCCTTGCGTCAGCAAAGATTGAGTGGCGAAAGGCGGAACATCGCCTGATCTTTCACCCGTGCTCACATGGCGGTTTCGGCAAGCCGCCGCCCATAGGCGGCAATTGACTTACCCACCGGCAGGCGGGTTCTCTGATATCTTGACAGGGCGGCGGGAAGGTCGTCCGTCTGCCGCAGGGCGTCGCGTAGTGCCATTGCGTCGCCCGCAGCCTTGGAAACGCCCATCGCGGTGTGTGGGCGAACCACAAAGGCGGCATCTCCGACCAGCGCGATGCGCGGTGACACCATCTGTTCAGCCTCGTAGTCGAAAATCCCCTGGATCGATGGGGTTTCCTCCGCTTCCACTGCAATGTCCAATACCGGCGGCAGAAGGGAAAATGCGTCCCTGCCCAATTGCTCGCGACGCTGGTCAGCGAGTTCGCCACGGGGGAGCGAATGCTCGAAATGCCTGCCGTCTCGGCCGGTGAAGATGCGGGGAAGCTCATCAGCCGCCGTCGGGCGGTACCATACCCAGTTGTAGCGCCGCTGCCCCTGTTGTGTCTCACCCAGCGGGCCCGGCACGAGGTAACCCAGAACATGGATTCCGGGTGCTATGTAAAACGCGAAGCGGTCGAGTAGCAGCGACGCAGCGGCCGGCAATCGGCTTTCGGGTATCAGCCCGCGCCAGGCGACATATCCTGCAAAGGCGTTTTCCGAATGGCGATTGACCGCCTTTCGGATAACCGACCCCAAACCATCCGCGCCGATCACCAGATCAGTTCGCTCTTCCGTGCCATCGGTAAAAGAGAGCGTCACTCCATCAGAGCCTTCCCGAACAGCGTCGATATGGTGTCCGAGACGATAGGTGTCGGCAAGGAGACGGGAGGACACGCGCTCAAAGAGATAGTCCCATGAAATCTGCATTTGCGGCGTCGTCTGGCGCTGGGCCACCCGGCCACTGGCATCGAGGTAGATGCGCTCCTTCGCAACCACACCGACATGGGCGACGTCTTCACAGCCTATCTGCTGCAGAACCTCGAACAGGTCCTGCTGTGGCACCAGCCCTGCACCACGCCCGCCGAGGCCGGATGACGATCGTTCGTAGACTTTCACATCGTGCCCGTCCTGCTGAAGCAATATCGCCGTGAAAAGACCGGCAAGCGAGCCTCCGGCGATGCGGATTGTCAATGGTTTCATGGCGGCCTCTGTCTTTCAATATTGCTTTTTGCGGCGTTTCGTCCTGTCTTCAAAGACCGGTGGGTCGACATGTCGAAACGCCGGTCAAAGTACGGACAGGAGGTTTAGCCCGGCATGATCGCCGGCTGGTTTGCAGGAAATTTCGCCACATCCTCGATGCTGACATTCAGGTGCTGGGCCACCAGCGCCGGCGGTGTGTGCGTCAGCCAGGACGACAGGCTGACCTCCTGGTATTCGGCGGTCTTGAAGACCGCGACGAATTGCAGGTCGGTCTTGCCGGTATTTTCGATGATATGGCCCTGACTTCTTTTCACATAACCGATGTCGCCGGCACGGAAATCGGCGGTCTGACTGCGTGGCCCTGCATCGAACACGGTCATCCGGCCTTCACCCCTGATCCAGTATTGCCATTCGTCCGCATTGGGATGCCAGTGCATTTCGCGCACACCGCCGGGCTTGATCGTTTCGATGGCGGCGGCGATGGTTTTGGACACGGTAAAGGCGCTGCTGTCGGCAAGGCGAATGACGCCGGCGGCATTTTCCTTCAATGGTTTTGATGCAGCGAGCTTATAGGTGAACGGGAATGGGGGAAGTCCCGCGCCGGCAACGGCTTCTTGATCCCTGGAGAGCGGTCCCGGCTCCTTGCCCTGGAAGATCCAGAGGTTCTGCAGCGGAATGTTCCGGAACACGTCCTGCGCGACGCCGAAATTCTTAGCCAGTAGTTCGGGTGAGGTATGCGCCAGCCAGTCGGTGAGAAGCAGCGTGCCATATTCGGACTGGTCGCCTTCATCGAACACGATGACGAATTCGCACCCTTCAGGGCCAAGTCCCTGCAGCGAATGCGGGTAGCCGGCTGGAAAATACCAGAGATCGCCGGCCTCAACATCCTGCACGTAGGCGCGGCCCTGCGTATCGAGCACGGTGATGCGGCAACGGCCATTGGTCATGATCGCCCATTCTGCGGCACGGTGCCAGTGCATCTCACGAACGCCGCCCGGTCCCAGCCGCATGTTGACGCCGGACACGGCATCCGAAATCGCAAAGTCCGACTTGGTCACCTGACGTGCCCATCCGCCGTCCTGGATACGCTTGGCGGCGTTGTTGAACGAGCCCCAGAAGAGCTGCATGTCACCCACATCGGTCGCCGGCGGGCTCTGGAAGGAAGGAAACTGGTCGTTGATCGCAGGGTTCTTCGGGCCGGGATCGCTGAGACCCTCGGCATTGGCATTGATTGCTCCCTCGGCGGGCTGGTCGGGATTGCCGAAAGATGCTGCCCCGGCCGTGCTGGCGGCAAGGGCGGTACCGCCGACGGCGCCGATTGCGAGGACTGCGCGTCTGGTCAATGTTTCCATTTCAAAACTCCTTGTTCATGGCGAGTTGGGAGGACGTGTCGATAGAGCGGGTTTGTGATGCGAGCCGGAGAATGGCGATGCGGTCGATCAGCTCGGCATTGAAGAGGCGGTGCTGCAGCTGGCAGAAGGCTTTTGGATCGAGCGTGTCGTGCCGGTCCGTTTTCTGGGCGGCGCGGGTGGCGACGCAAGATGTCGTGTTCAGTGCCGGAACAGCCTGCGCGCCTTCGGACGTTTCACTAAGCGCCGGCACGGGAGCGGAAAGTCCGCCCAGCCTGTCGGTCGTCTGTGGTGTGAGGAGGTGGAAGGCGCCCGCTGACGCGAGGTCTTCGGAGCCCGCAAGCGCCGGTTCGCCATTCCTGACCAGGAAAGCATTGCCACCGAGCACGATAATCGCACCCAATGCCAACACCGCTGCGACTTTAAGGCGATGGGGTCTTTGCTCGTCCGCATTCTTGCTGATGGAGGTCATGCCCTGCTCCTAAAAAGGGGTGGTGGTGTCGTCAGGAACGTTCGGAGGGGAAGCGCTTGACTGGAGCAAAGGCTACGGCGGAGAAGCGGAGCCGGCATCTATACGGAGGTCTAGTTCGTATAGCGGAAGGTGTTGGCGGCGGGATAAGCGCTGAGACATCCGCTCAACGGCAATGCCTGCCCTGACGGCAGGGCGTCGGGGCATGGAATAACGACGGATTTCACTTGGAAGAGATGCAGTCAGAGCGATGGAAGCTTGTCTGCGAGCGGATAGGCTGGCTCACTCGCCCTGTGGCAAAGCGTCAGCCGTCAGGACGGCCGGGCGAGAACGGATTCCAGGCATCCGATCAGACTGACGATATTGACCGGTTTGCCGAGAAAGGCCAAAGCTCCGCCGTTCAAGGCCGCATTTCGGGTGCGCTCATCCTGATAGGAGGTGACGAAGATCATCGGCGGATGGTTGCCGCGCCGGTTCAACTCTCTCTGCAGCTCGATGCCGGAAAGACCGGGCATTTTGACATCCACGACGATGCAGTCGATGTCCGCCTGCTGCTTCGATTCCAGGAATTGTTCGGCAGAAGCAAACAGGCGGCATTCGTAACCGAAGGACATGATGAGATCATCCATGGCTTCGCGAATGGCGGGATCGTCGTCGACGACGGCAATGACGGGAACGGGGGGCAATGAAAGCGACCTTTTCTGTTTTTCTTTCTTCCTCTATGCGCCCATGCCGCTCTCAAAGATACCATACTAAAATACAGGTGGCCGGAGCTTCTCGCCGATCAGCTCCGCCTTCCGCACGAGATCGGCGACCGATCTCGCTTCCATTTTGCGCATGACATTGCCCCGGTGTAGTTTCACGGTGACTTCGCTGATGCCGAGCTCGTAGGCGATCTGTTTGTTCATCAGACCGCGGACAACGGCGCCCATGACCTCGCGTTCCCTTGGCGTCAGTTGCTCAGCTAGAGACGTGACGGCCTCGTTCTGGGCGCTTTCGCGGCGTCGCGACGCATCCCGTTCCATCGCGGCCGCGACAGCGTCCAGAATGTCCTGTTCCTTGAAGGGCTTGGTCAGAAAATCGACGGCGCCCGCCTTCATCGCCCGCACGCTCATCGGGATATCGCCGAAGCCGGTCATGAAAATAATCGGCATCCTGTTGCCGACGCGTTCCAGCTGCATCTGGAAATCAAGGCCGCTTATGCCGGGAAGCCGCACATCAAGCAGCAGACAGCCGGGCCGGCTCAGATCCGCTTTTTCGAGAAACGCGGCGGCGCTGTCGAAAGCTTCGGCATCGAACTTCATGGAGCAAAAAAGATCGGTGAGAGCCTCGCGCATCGACACATCGTCGTCGACGATGAACACGATAGGTGACGGCGGCTCCTTTGTCGTCTTGCGCGGCTCAGGCATGTTCCATCTCCTGGCTGATGGGCATGGAAATCGTGAAGACCGCCCCGCCGAGAGGATGATTGTCACCGGTAAGCCTACCGCCACGTGCTTCCAGCGTCGTACGGCAGATAGAAAGCCCCATACCCATTCCCGTCTCCTTGGTCGTGAAAAACGGCGAAAACAAATTTTCCTTCATCTGCGCGGGGAAACCTGGCCCATTGTCGTGAACGGCAATATGAATATTTTCGCTGTCTTCGCGCTCCTTCCGAACCGTAATGGTGCGATTGCCGGTGCCGGCCTCTTCCATGGCCTGAATGGCGTTGGTGAGAAGATTGATAAGGACCTGCTGCAGTTCGATCCTGACGGCCGTTATCGGCGGTGTGACCGCTTTTTCCACATGCACCGTTGTGCCGCTGCGTTCCAGCTCGTGTTCGAGAAGGCTGAGCGTTTCATCGATGAACTCACTGAGGTCGAAGGTTTCCATCTTGCCCCTCGTATGGGCGAGCAGGCTGCGCGTATTCTGGATGATGTCACTGGCGCGCTGCCCGTCACGGATCATGCGTTCGGCCGAGCGGCGGGCGGCGGCAAGATCCGGCGGATCGCGATCGAGCCACCGCAGCAATGTCTGCGCATTGACGATGATGGCGCCAAGCGGCTGGTTCAGTTCGTGGGAGAGCGATGCGGACATGGCGCCGACGGCTGCCGCCTTTGAGGCCTTCGTCAGCTCCGCCTGCGCCTCGGCCAGAGCCTTCAACGCCATTTCGCGCTGGGTAATATCGACCATGCTGACCACCACACGGTTGAAGGAGGCGGCCTCCGCAGGGAAACTGATGGAAAGAAGCACCAGCTTGTCTTCGCCGGTGTCGGTGCGCACCACCACCTTGTCTTCGAAGACACGCCGGTTGTCGATGATCGCCTGCAGGACATCGACGAACTTGCCGGACGAAGAAACGACCGATTGCTGGAGGGTGCCGCGGATAGAGGAATCGTAACCCAGCATTTCCTTTCCGGCTTCATTCGATGCAACGACCGTGATGAGATCGATGCATTGCTGCGTAAAACCCGGATTGGCGCGCGCATGGGCCCGCATGTCGGTGATGCCCCGTTGTTTGAGGCCCATCAGCAGGGCGTGAAGCTTTGAATAGTCGCGTTCCCAGAGTGCGACGCGCGTACGGTCGAAAATGGAGCGATAACGCTCCTCGCTTTCCTTCAGCGCCGCATTGACGGACAACATCGCCAGCCGGGCGGTCTCCGTTTTCAAAAGCAGCATGGTCGTGACGGCAAGTGCCGCAAGGGCGACGACCAACCGAAGCGCCGACTGGAAATCCGCATCCTGCGCGTGAGTCGCTGCATAGGATAGGAGGGAAAGAATGGCGCAGGCGCAGGAGATCGCGATCAGTCCCGACCAGCTTACAGTCTGCGCGGCCAAAAGGACTGTGATGACATAAAGTACCGCGATCGCGCCTTCTATGTCGGTATAGGTATCGACGTAAAATACCGCGGCCGCCAGCGCCAGCGCCCCAAGGCCAAAAGCCAGATGGTGCGCTCCACCTTCCGGCTCGCGCGCGCGAAACATCCTTGACGCAATCGACATTGTTCCCCCGATGCGATTTTTGCCAATAATACGGTTTTTTCAGCACAGCCTGACCTATACATAGGTCTTGGTTGCCACCGTCGTCGAAACATCAGGATAGCGGTAAAACGGCACGGCGCTATATCGAAAAATCCGCATATATGGCCGGTCATCCACAGGCCATGCCTGATGGCGGCCCGAGGTGACGTCCAACCCAAACGTTGGGAAAAGAGCGCGCAACGACCGGCGCGTCGCGCGCAGGGCCTTCGCCCGCCAGGCGGCTGCCGGGCTCACCGTGATCGGAACACCCTTGTAGGAGGGCGTTCCGGAAAGACGGTCATAATGGCCGAGCGCCACCACCGCATTCATCTCCGGATAATAGCCTGCGGCCGACCCCTTCGGGATATTGTATTCGACGGCGGTGAAACCCTGTACGAGGTGTCGGTCCTCATTTTCTGGGCCGATGCCATGAATATCGATGCGATCGCCATCCTTCAGGCCGCGCGCGGCAAGGTCGTGCCGGTTCATGAAGATGATGTCCCTTCGGCCAAAGACGCCGCGATAACGGTCATCCATGCCATAGATCGTCGTATTGTACTGATCGTGACTGCGGATCGTGGTCAGCACGAGGGCTTCCGGATTGGAGATGAGCGGGTCTTCTTCAAGTCCTGTGGCGACAAGGAAATTGGCCTTGCCGCTCTGCGTGTTCCAGCGGCGGAAGGAGGCCGCGACATCAAGGCGAAAACCGCCTTTTACCCGAACCCGGCTGTTGAAATCCGTAAAATCGGGAAAGACCTCTTCGATCTTGTCACGGATTCGGTCGTAATCGGCAATCAGCCAATCCCAGTCTATTTCATGGCGGTTGCCGATCGTCGCCCTGGCAATGCCGGCAATGATGGCCGGCTCCGACTTGACCAGCTCCCCGGGCGGGTTGAGGAAACCGCGCGAGGCATGCACCATGGACATCGAATCCTCGACTGTCACGGCCTGCGGGCCTAGTGCCTGGGTATCCAGATCAGTACGTCCAAGGCAGGGCAGGATCAGCGATGTCCTGGCTGTCAGAAGGTGCGAGCGGTTTAGCTTCGTCGCGATGTGAACGGCAAGATCGAGGTTGCGCATACCCTTGAAGGTCGCGCCGGTATCCGACATGGCGACGGCGAGGTTTCCGCCAAGACAGATAAGTGCCCGGGATTTTCCGGCGATGATCGCCTCGACGGCCTCTATGGCGTTGTGCCCCTTCTCCGCAGACGGGCGGAAACCGAAAGCGCGCTCCATGCCGTCCAGCAGCGCCTTGTTGGGGATTTCAGTGATGCCGACGGTGCGGTCGCCCTGCACATTGGAGTGGCCACGAATGGGCGCGATCCCCGCGCCGGGGCGACCCATATTGCCGCGCAGCAGCAGGAGATTTGCGATCTGCTGCACATTGCCCGTACCCTTGGCGTGCTGCGTGATGCCCATGCCGTAACAGATGATGACGTTCGAGGCGTTCACATAAATCCTCGCAACACTCTCTATCGCCTCCTTTGTCAGTCCGCTGACGGAACAGATGGTGTCCCAGGAGGTAGCGTCGATGTCAGCGCGCAGTGCGTCGAGACCGGCTGTGTGTTCCTCGATGAAGGCCCGGTCGAGCACACCGGCGCCACCCGCCTTCTGGTTCTGCGCATCCAGTTCGAACACCGCCTTCATGATGCCCTTGAGGGCTGCGAGATCGCCGCCGGTGCGCAGCTGATGGTAGGCCGAGGCGATGGGCGTCGAGGAGAGCGTCGCCATTTCGATCGGGTCTTGCGGCGCGGCGAAGCGTTCCAGCGCCCGTTCCTTCAGCGGATTGAAGACCACGATCGGGACGCCACGTTTTGCGGCGTTGTGCAGCGTTGTCATCATCCGGGGATGGTTGGTGCCGGGATTGTGGCCGAAGCTGAAGATCGCATCGGCATGATCGAAATCTTCCAGCGTCACCGTGCCTTTGCCGACGCCGATTGATTTCGGAAGGCCGACGCTGGTGGCCTCGTGGCACATGTTGGAACAATCAGGGAAATTGTTCGTCCCATAGGCGCGCACGAAAAGCTGATAGAGAAAGGCGGCCTCGTTGGACGCACGACCGGATGTATAAAATTCCGCCTTGTCGGGGTCGTCGAGCTTGTTGAGTTCCTGCGCGATCAGATTGAAGGCGTCGTCCCATGCGATTGGCTCATAGCGATCGCTCTCGGTATTGTAGTGCAGGGGAAGGGTCAGCCGGCCGGTATCCTCAAGCTTGTGATCCGTCCATTGCCACAGTTCGGAAACCGTATGCTGGGCGAAAAATTCGGGTCCGGACCGTTTCGCCGTCGATTCCCAGGTGATGGCCTTGGCGCCGTTTTCGCAGAACTCGAAGGATGATGTGTGTTTGGGATCGGGCCAGGCGCAGCCGGGACAGTCGAAACCCTCGGGCTGATTTGCCTTGAGCAGCGTCATCGTGCCCTGTGCGACGATCTGCTGGTGGGCGAGCGTTTTAGCGACAGCTTTCAATGCATCCCAGCCGCCAGCTGGGTGATCGTATCTTTCAATACCTTCCGGCCGTTCTTCCGCCATGTCAAAATCCCTTCGATTTCGCAGATTGACGATTGTTGCGCCCGCTGAGGTTAACGCAACGGCGAAAGAGTAAACATCATACTCAGGCATAGGTTGCCTTCACGGCTGAGGCCGAAAGGAAAAAAGGCCGCCTCCTGCGGCGGGGGGCGGCCTTGGCGGATCGGGAGGAGATCCGCGGCTCCGGGGGAGGGGGACACCGGAGACGATGGCTTCTGCGAGCCAATCGCCCTGGGGCGGGGCGACAGGTGAAATGTAGCCCGGGCCCGAAATTGCCGAAACTACACTTAGGTATCGGGTGGACTGTACCAGCAGCCGATTTCTCCCGAGCCCTCCTTCTTTCTATCCTCGACGCCGATCAGACAGCCGCAACAGGGGCGCTCAACACCGGGCGGTCGATTGCAAAAGGAGAACGATCATGGACACGATCACAGCCGCCAAAAACCGCAAGCTTCCACTCGCAACGCCGACCGACCTCGGTGCTGAAGCGAGCCGCGACATCGCCGCCGCGCTGACCGCCCTGCTGGCGGATGTCTTCACGCTTTACATCAAGACCAAGAACTTCCACTGGCATGTTTCCGGTCCGCATTTCCGCGATTATCACACACTGCTGGACGAACAGGGCGCGCAGATATTCGCGATGACCGACGACATTGCTGAAAGGGCGCGCAAGATCGGCGGCACGACCATCCGCTCCATCGGCCATATCGTCCGCCTCCAGCGTCTCCTTGATAATGACGCCGATTTCGTCACGCCGGAGGACATGCTCGCCGAACTGCGTGAGGACAACAGGCAGCTCACCGCCATCCTGCGGCAAACCCACAGCCTCACCTCCGACCTTAACGACCACGCCACCACAAGCCTGATCGAAAACTGGATCGACGAGACCGAGCGCCGCACCTGGTTTCTGTTCGAAACCACCCGCCGCGCCCGCTGAAACCAGGCAGGAAACCGAAATGACTGACAATCCTATCGAGCTGGCGCTTTCCAGACGGCATGTTCTGCTGGCCGGCGCCGCTCTTTCCACCGCGATGGCCATGCCGTCGCTCGCCTTTTCAAAATCCATCCCATCCCGCAACGAAGGAGCATTTCCAATGACCGAGTCATTCGTAAAAACCAAGGACGACGTCGATATCTATTTCAAGGACTGGGGTCCGAAGGATGCCCAACCTATCGTGTTCCATCACGGTTGGCCTTTGTCGTCCGATGACTGGGACGTGCAAATGCTGTTCTTCGTAAAGAACGGTTACCGCGTCGTGGCCCATGACCGTCGCGGCCACGGCCGTTCCCAGCAGGTGAGCGACGGCCACGACATGGACCATTATGCCGCCGATGCATCCGCCGTTGCCGAACATCTCGATCTGAGGAACGCGGTTCACATCGGCCACTCGACCGGCGGCGGCGAGGTCGCGCGGTACGTCGCCAAATTTGGCGAGCCGCATGGCCGCGTTGCCAAGGCCGTGCTCGTCTCCGCCGTTCCGCCGCTGATGCTGAAGACGCCTTCCAATCCCGGCGGCCTGCCGATCGAAGTCTTTGACAGCTTCCGCAAGGGCGTGGCAGAAAACCGCGCCCAGTTCTTCCTCGACGTGCCGACCGGTCCTTTCTATGGTTTCAACCGGCCCGATGCCAAAGTCTATCCCGGTGTCATCCAGAACTGGTGGCGTCAGGGCATGATGGGTAGCGCCAAGGCCCATTATGACGGCGTCAAGGCCTTCTCGGAAACCGATCAGACGGAAGACCTGAAGGCGATCACGGTGCCGACGCTCGTTCTCCACGGCGATGACGATCAGGTCGTACCGATCGCGGATTCCGCCGAATTGTCGGTCAAACTGCTGAAAAATGGTACGCTGAAAGTGTATAAGGGTTATCCGCATGGCATGCTGACTACCCATGCCGATGTCATCAATCCGGATCTGCTGGCCTTTGTGAAGAGCTGATCATCTGAAACGGCCGCCGCCGGAAAAAGCGGATGGCGGCCAAATTTTCGCGCGGAAGGAGATTCCGATGCCGTTCAAACCATCCTATGATGACCTTGCCCTTCGTGACGGCATCGCGAGCCTGCCGGAGATGGAGGATATTCAGCTGGAGCTTCCTCTGTCTCGACAGGCCGAGGCGGAAGACCAGATTGATGCAGGCCAGGATAAGTCGAGTGACGGTACGAGATTTCAGGACTGATCGATGCGATCGCCGTCCTTGACGGTAGCTTATTGTATCAGGAACTAGTCAGGCTACATCGAGGTACCGTTTTCGGTTTCGGTGGAAAACTCTCGACACAACACTTCTCCATCAAGTGGCGCAATATCGTATTCATGATGGAAATCCGAGATGACCAACGCAGTGTCGCTTCTGTCGATCCGCAGGGTTTTGAATGAGTTCTGCGAAGAGAACTGCCTGCCGATCGGCTGCTCGACAGCCGTCGACGCCGCAAAATACCTGATGAGGATCGCCTCCACGGAGGCCGTGTCCGGATCAATGCTGCGATCTGCGCTGGATCAGTGGATGGCGGAACGCGTCCCGGTTGCGGCCTGAAATCTCCCGGCCTCAGATACAGAAAAAGCCGTTGCTCGACAGGCGTCGAGGAGCGGCTTTTCGTTACAGAAATGCCCAAGCGTTAAATCGGACAGCAAGACGAGGATGTGAGGAAGCGCGGTACGGGAACCGCGCTTCCACAATGAGGTCTCTCAGCGCAGCTTTCTGAAAGCGTCACGAAGCTCCCTTGAGAAAATCCTGGGTTGCTCCCAGGCGGCGAAATGTCCGCCATGATCGACCTGATGATAATAGGTCAGCGATGGATAGGCCTGCCTGCTCCAGCTCTCAGGCGCCTGATAGATTTCCTTGGGAAAAACGGTGATGCCGACGGGGATTTTGATGTCCCTGGTTTTCTGGGCGTCCGCGCTGAAGTTGTTGTTGTTGTTTTCCCAATAGAAGCGCGCGCCGGACGCGCCGCTGTTCGTCAACCAATAGAGAGTGATGTCGTTGAGCATTTCATCCCTGGAAAGCACGTTTTCGGGCTCGCCATTGCTGTCGCTCCATTGCGCAAATTTCTCGTAGATGAAGGACGCGAGACCGACAGGTGAATCCGACAGGGAATAGCCGATCGTCTGGGGTCTTGTGACCATCATTGCGCCATAGGCAGCGTTCCTGCCGAAAAACTCTTTTAGCGAGTCATAGGCATTTCGTTCCGGCGCAGACAGGTCCGCAGGGGCCGGATCACCGCTGTTGATGCCCTTCATGAGCGCACCGGGAACGGTGGCCGGCATATTGAGATGAATGCCGAGCAGACCCTTTGGCGCCTGTCGGGCAAGGGCATCGGAAATGACCGAACCATGATCGCCGCCTTGGGAAACATAGCGCGTGTAGCCGAGGCGCTTCACAAGGGTGTCCCAGGCGCGTGCAACACGGTCTGGTCCCCACCCCAGATCGGTCGGATGGCCTGAAAAACCATAACCGGGGATGGAGGGAATGATTACGTCGAACGCGTCTTCGGCTTTGCCGCCATAAGCGGTCGGGTCCGTCAACGGGCCGATGACTTTTATGAACTCGAAGATTGAACCCGGCCAGCCGTGAGTGAGGACGACAGGCAAGGCGTTGGGATGGCGTGAGCGGACATGAATGAAGTGGATGTCGACGCCGTCGATCGTGGTGATGAACTGCGGCAAGGCGTTGAGTTCTCTTTCTGCATTTCGCCAGTCATAGTCGCTGCCCCAGTATCGAACGAGATCCTGAACCCGCGCCAGCTGGATGCCCTGGGAGATATCGCCAACGGTTTCCTTATCCGGCCAGCGCGCATTCCTGATTCTTGCCTTGAGGTCGTCAATCTGTGACTGATCGACATGAGCCTGGAACGGCCGGATGCTGTCGTCGGCAGAGGCGGTTTCGGATTGGCGTGGTTTGACAGCCTCAACTGCCAAGGCAGGGGTGAAGGCCATCAACACGGCCATTGCGGACCCAAGGACAATCGCGGTGCCGTGCCCGCCTTTTTCCGGGTGGAGGACGTCGGTCATATTTCTCTCCATATCGATGTGTTCCGCGAGCATTTCGCGTCCGAAACAGGTAGATGTTGGTCGTATCCCGGCTATTTCTTTCGACCTGCTGTTGCGTCACCAAACGTCGGCTTTCGCACGGCTGACACTTACGGATACAAAGTCGGGCTGAAGCAGAACGGAGCGCACGCCGGGACCGGCGTTGCAAACTTCTTGCGTTACGGGGTGAGAATGGCGCGCGGTTCGAGCATGCCGTCGAGCCCGAAGGCACCGATCTCCCTGCCGATACCGGACTGCTTGAAACCGCCGAAGGGGGCGCGAGGATCGTGCGGTGCGCCGTTGATGACGACGCGGCCGGCCATCAGCCTTGCCGCTATGTGTTCGGCACGTTTGAGGTCGGATCCAAGCACATAGGCCTGCAATCCGTAGTCGCTATCATTGGCGATTTCGACGGCCTCATCTTCGTCCTCATAGGCGAGAAGACACAGGACGGGACCAAAGATTTCTTCGCGGGCGATGCGCATTTCGTTCGTAACATTTGCGAAAATTGTCGGGCGGGCGAACCATCCTTTTTTAATCCCGTCCGGCCGTCCGGTTCCGCCTGTCAGCAGGGTTGCTCCTTCTTCGACACCAAGCCGGATGTAAGTCTGGATCCTCTCCCACTGGGCAAGACTGGCGAGAGGGCCTACCCGAACCTCCGGATCAAGGGGATCGCCAACTTTGAATTTTTCAGTCGCCATCCTCAGCCGCTCGGCAATCTCGGGGAGACGGGACCGCGGAGCGAGGATGCGGGTACCCGCGACGCAGGCCTGACCGCTGTTTGCAAAGCCCGACATCAGAGCGACTGGTATCGCTTTGTCGAGGTCGGCATCCGGCAGGATAATGGTAGGTGCTTTGCCTCCCAGCTCCAGAACTACTCTTTTCATGCCGTCTATCGCCGCGCGTTGAATGATCCTTGCGGCCTGAGTGGAGCCGGTGAAACTGATGGTCGCAACGTCGGGATCCTGCGTCAGTGCCGCGCCGACCACCGGACCCGTGCCGTTGACAACGTTGAAAACCCCTGCCGGCAGGCCGGCCTGATGCAGTCTTCGCACGAGAATATCCGTCTGAAACGCGCTCTGTTCGGCCGGCTTGATGACGAGGGACGAGCCGGAACCGATTGCATGCGCAAGCTTGGTGGCGATAAAACCGAAATTGCTGTTCCAGGGCGTGATGGCGCCGAGAACGCCGCGCGGCAGCATCGTGACCGTGCTTTTACCCACGACCCGGTCAAAGTCGTAGTTCGTTACGGTCTCAGCCATAACATCAAAAATCGATGCTGCGTTTTGAACGGAGAAAGCCGTGAAATAAGCGGGCGCGCCGTATTCTTCGGTCATGGCCTGCGTGAGTTCATCCGGCCGCTCCGCGATCGCATCACGAAGGCTGCGCAGCATATCGATACGTTGCGCCTTGCTGGATGTTGCCATGGCGGGAAAAGCGCGTTTCGCGGCTGCCACTGCGGCCCTTGCATCATCAGCGTTGCCAAGCCTGACATCGCCGATTTTTTCTTCCGTTGCCGGATTGAAAAGGTCCAGCCGTTCATTGCCGTCTGGTGCCACAAATTCACCGTCGACATAGATGTTTTCAATTGATCGCATTGATCTGGCCTCGTTTAAGATGGTTGGAAATCCCGCTCGTCTGACCGGCGTGGCACGCGCTGGAAGCGCGCCGCATGGGGCGCAGGCAGGCTTCCTTGAGTTGATCAGAGGGATGGCAGGAAGAAGTGGAAACGCGAGAACGGCTGCGGTGGGCGCCGAGCCGTTCCCTTGTGGTCACATCGATGAAACTGCGCCCAGAAGTCCTGCAAGCGCCGAGGGCTCGTCGGATGTCACATCGTATACGCACGGTACTGCGAATATCGCCGCAAACACGATGGCGATGACAACCGCACGGACGGAAACAATCGGCTTAAGCGAGCTTGAGCGTAACATCGATGTTCCCCCGGGTTGCCTTTGAATAGGGGCAGATCTGGTGAGCATCCTCGATGATCGCCTGTGCTACGGGACGATCTATACCGGGCAGGCTGACTGAGAGGCGAGCCTGGAGGAAGAAGTCGCCGCCCGTCGTGCCGAGGTCGACTTCCGCATCGACGGCGGTGTCGGCTGGAAGCCGGAGCTGGCGTTTCGCTGCCGCCTTTGTCATGGCGCCGATGAAACATGCCGACCAGCCGGCCGCAAAAAGCTGTTCGGGATTCGTGCCCGGCTTTCCGCTGCCTGGAGGCGAGAGCTTGATGCCAAGCGCGCCATCATCGCTTTGGGCCGATCCGTCGCGCCCGCCGGTCGTGTGGGTCTTGCCGGTATAAAGAACAGTCTCGATCTTGGTCATGAGAGGCTCCTTTCATCTGCCGCTGCTACGGCGTTTCCTGATAGGAGCTTTGTGATGGATCAGCGTATCCGGCATGTTTCCGGAACTTGCGAAACTGTATCGAAACGTATCGGCGCCGCTTTGGCACCGGTTATCGCCAACCCGCATCCCTGTCAGGGAAAGGCCACTTCGGCCGCAAGCCCGCCGCCCTGCCTGTTGTAGAGGCGAATCGAGCCGCCGATCGTTCCGGCGAGCTGCTGCGCGATCGCCAGTCCGAGGCCTGTTCCGCCCGTGTCGCGGTTTCTCGATGTTTCAATCCGGAAAAAGGGCTGCATGGCATTTTGCAGCATCTCGTCAGGGATGCCCGGCCCCCGGTCGAGCACCGTGATGATCACGGTGCCTTCGGCACGCCGGCCCACTTTAATTTCGGCGCTGCCGGCGAATTTGAGGGCGTTATCTATGAAGTTCGTCAGGATTCTTCGCAATGCATGTGGCTTTGTCGAGGCTGTGCCACGTACCATGCCGGCAACCGTTACGGCTTTCCCGGTATCCTGATAGTCGTAGGCGATGCTGTCGATAAAAGAGGCCAGGTCGATACGGGAGGATTTCTCGCCATTGCCGTGAGCGCTGCGTGCGTAAGCGATCCCATCCTGCACCAGACGTTCGATTTCACGCAGGTCGCTGACCAGCTTTTCCTTTTCCGGCGTATCGTCTGTCATATCAGCCCGCAAGCGCATTCGGGTGATGGGCGTCTGCAGGTCGTGCGAGATCGCCGCGAGAATCTGGACGCGCTCCTCAAGATATTGCGCGACGCGATCACGCATGGCGTTGAACGCGCGGGCGGCGTGGGCAACTTCGCTTGGCCCGCTCTCACTCATCGGCAACCCCTTTTGCCCCGGATCCAGCGCTTCGGCTGCCGCAGCAAGCGCGCTGAGCGGTCTGGTCGTCTGTCGCACTGCAAACCAGGTGCAGAGGAGAAGAAGCGCCATCTGCGCGGCGAAGACATATGGCAGCCACTCCGCCAGGGGCATCACGCCGCGCGGTGTCACGTCGATTGTCAACGGCGAGCCGTCCGATAACGTCAAATGCGCCTGAAGCCGCTTGCCGTCGCCGGGAATGGATTCGACTTTGACGGGAAAACGGTGTCCCGCGGCCTCCTCGATCCTCTGCGCAATTTCAGCGCCGCGGCCGGTCATGTCGGAAACGCCGGGAAGACCGGGGCCGAGGACGAGTTGATAATTGCTGCGGCTCAGGCGATGGACCCATTGCGCCCGCTCTTCCGCAGGCAGGCGGTCGATGATGGCGATCGATACCGCCAGATCCTGCTCCAGAGTGCCGAGCATGACCGCCTTTGCCGACATGTATCGTTCGGCAAAGAGGATGCTGAACGACAGGCTGTAGGCGATGGCGAGACCGGCAAACAGGATGAGGAAAAGTCTGGACCGCAGTGAGCGCGGCCACCAGCCGGTGAGCAGGCGCGAGCCGTTCATATCCTCGGCTCCGAAATCTCCACGGGCACCGCAAAGACATAACCTTCCGCCCGCACGGTCTTGATATAGATGGGTTCGCGCGCGTCATCCCCCAGCCGCTGGCGCACCCGGCTTACGAGAAGATCGATCGACCGGTCGAAAAGCTCGGCGTCGCGTCCTTGGGTGAGATTTAACAGCTGGTCCCGGTTGAGGACACGCTGGGGATGATCGATGAAGACCCTGAGAAGCCGGTATTCAGCCCCGCTCAAAGCAACGGTCGTGCCCTCCCTGTCGAGCAGGTGACGGCCCACCGTGTCGAGGCGCCAGTCACCAAAGGTCAGGAGCTGCCCGGCCTCGCTGATCTGCAGATTGGGAGGCAGCATCCGCGTTCGGCGCAGGATGGCCTTGATCCGCGCAAGAAGCTCGCGGGCAGCGAAGGGCTTCGACAGATAGTCGTCGGCGCCCATTTCGAGCCCGATAATGCGATCCATCTCGTCGTCGCGGGCGGTCAGCATCAAGACTGGCGTGGCTTTATGTTTCCCCGCCCGCAGCTCACGGCACAGGACCAGCCCGTCATCGCCAGGCATCATCACGTCGAGCACGATGAGATCGACGGTATTGCCGTCGAGAAAACTTCTCATCTGCCGTCCATCGGCCGCCACGCTCGTGCGCAGGCCGTTCTTCTTGAGGTAGCTGGAGACCAGCTCCCGGATTTCCCTGTCGTCGTCCACGACGAGAATATGGTCGATATGTTCCATCGGATGCCTTCGTCGTCCGGACGGTTTGAGTGGCCCGCTACCGCGTCTCCTGCTGTCACATGCAGTAAGACAACGGTTCGCGGGCTTCGGCAAGTTTAAAGCTTTGCGACGTCCAGAACAGCACTCGCAAAAGCCTCGGGCGCTTCCTGCGGCAGGTTGTGGCCGATGCCGCCGCTGATGTTGCGATGCCGATACTTGCCGGAAAACTTCGATGCGTAGGCGGAAGGATCCGGATGCGGAGCGCCGTTGGCGTCGCCTTCCAGCGTTATCGTCGGCACGGTGATGACGGGAAGTTTCGCAAGCGTGCGCTCGTAATCGTCGTACTTGACTTCCCCGTCTGCCAGTGCAAGCCGCCAGCGGTAGTTATGGATGGTGATGGCCACATGGTCGGGATTGTCGAATGCGGTGGCCGAACGATTGAAGGTCTCGTCGCTGAATTTCCAGGTTGGAGATGCCGTCTGCCAGATCAGACGCGCAAACTCGCGGGTGTTTGCGGCATAGCCTGCACGGCCGCGTTCGGTGGCGAAATAGAACTGGTACCACCAGGAGAGTTCCGCCTTGGGCGGCAGCGGCTTCCTGTTGATCTCCTGGCTGCCGATAAGATAGCCGCTGACCGACACGAGCCCCGGGCAACGCTCGGGCCAGAGTGCGGCCATGATGTCGGCGGTGCGAGCGCCCCAGTCGTAACCGGCAACGACCGCCTGCTTGACGCCGAGTGCGTCGAGAAAGGCGATCATGTCGACCGCAAGCGCTGCCTGCTGTCCGTTGCGTGCCGTGTCGTCCGAGAGAAAACGGGTCGTGCCATATCCGCGCAGATAAGGGATGAGTACCCGATATCCAGCCGATGTAAGGATGGGCGCGACATCGACATAGCTGTAGATGTCATAGGGCCATCCGTGCAGCAGCAGCACGACAGGGCCGTCTGAAGGACCGACTTCTGCGTAACCGACGCTGAGTACGCCCGCTTCGACCTGCTTCAGGGAGCCGAAGGAGGTGGCTTCGTCGCGTCCGGTTGACGGCTGAAGCGAAGGCGCTTCGCCCTTGGCATGAGCAAGGCCTGCGGCCCCGAATTCGACGGCGGCGACCGTCATTGCGGCAATGCCGAAGAAGCGGCGGCGCTGGAAATTGATTTCGGAATTCATTGCTGTCTCTCCTGTCCATGTTGGATGCCGGGCAGGTAACGCGGTGCGTGTATCCTCGATGTGTCCCGAGGGGGACGAATGTGAATGGTTTTGTAGCAGGGTGCATGCCGGATACAGAGTGATACATTTGGCTTGGCCTCCGGACGCAATCAGCCGCCCCGGCGTCTGGGGCGGCTGTGTTGGACTTTGAGGCGGGCGCGGTTTATTTCGCGGATTGCCGGGCCGCCTGTTCGATGACGTCTGCGACCTTTTCGGGCTGGGAGGCGAAGACCGCATGGCTTGCTGCGATCTCGGTCACCACACTGCCAGCGCGTCTCGCCATGTCGCGCTCGAGATCGGGATTGATCGACCGGTCCTGCGTTGCGACAATCGACCAGCTTTTCCTGGTTTTCCAGGCCGGTTCGCCGGCCTTGGCGGCAAAGGCGGCCTTGGCGGCGAAGACCTGACTTCTTGCCATGAAGGCCGCGTCTTCACGCGGCAGATCGCCAGCGAAATCTTGTCCAAAGACGGTCGGGTCAAGATAGAGGAAGGCGCCATCCTTCGTCGCCTTGATGCCGTTGCCGGCCGGCGGTTTCGAGCCGGCGAGGTCGAGAAGGCTCTCACCCTTTTCCGGTTGGAAGGCGGCGACATAGACCAGCCCTGCCACATCCGGCCGGTTGCCCGCTTCCGAAATCACCATGCCGCTGTAGCTGTGCCCGACAAGCAGGCTCGGCCCCTGCTGGAGATCGAGGACACGGTTGGTGGCCGCCACGTCATCGGCAAGTGAGGTGATGGGCTCCTGCACGATCGTGACGTTGAAACCACGGCTTTCGAGGATGTCAGTCGCCCTGCGCCAGGCCGAACCGTCGGCCAGCGCGCCGTGGACGATGACGATATTCTTCACCTCTGCCGCATGTGCGGCAAAAGCAATCAGGGCGGTTGCGACGGCAAGCGCGAATTTGGGCATGAGACGACCATGCATCATATTTCTCCTTTGGTTTTGATGGAAACGGGTTGAAAATCAGGATCAGCCGAAAGTGAAGGCATATGCCTGCACGCCGGGATCGAGGAAGCGGATGGCAAAGGTTTTCGCTTCGACGGTGCCGGACTGGCGGACGAGCTGGTAAAGACGGGTTGAGGTGACGACGCCATTGCCCTCGGCATCGGTGTCGGCGCCATGATCCGCACCCGGCGGATGACCGTCGATGGTGATCTGGAAACGAACCGGTTTTCCGGCAGCGTCGGGCCCAAGGACCAGATGAAGGTCGCGGGCGCTGAAGCGATAGGTGATGCCGCCATCAGCCGCATCGAGCGCCGCCGCCTCCGCGCCAACCGTCCAGGTGCCGGAAAGTGCCCATTCGTTGAGGGAAGGGGTCGTAACGGAATAGTCGCGCGGCACGTCTGCACGCATCGCCTCGTTCGATGCGAAGCTTCGAGCCTGCCGATAGCCTATATAGGTTTCGCCAGACAGCATGTGCCCGATATCCGCACCTGCTTCGGCTCCCGTCGCCTCCGGTGCCACCGGTGCGCTGGCGGAGGCGCTGCTGCCGGCCTCGCGCAACAGGTCCTGGATCGCCTCTTCGGTCTGCCGGTAGTTGCCCTCGCCGAAATGGTGGTAGCGGATCTGGCCATTGGCGTCGATCAGGTAATGCGCCGGCCAATAGCTGTTATCGAAGGCGCGCCAGATCCTGTAGTCGTTGTCGATCGCCACGGGGTAGTCGATCTTGAAGCCGGTGACGGCCTGGCGGACATTGTCGATCTTCTTTTCAAAGGCGAATTCGGGGGCGTGAACGCCGATGACGACGAGGCCCTGATCCCGGTATTTATCCGCCCAGGCCCGCACATAGGGAATGGTGCGGATGCAGTTGATGCAGGAATAGGTCCAGAAGTCGATGAGGACGACCTTGCCACGCAATTGCTCGCGCGTGAGCGGCGGGGAATTGAGCCACTCGACGGCGCCGTCGAGGGATGGGGCCTTGCCCTCAACCGGCAGTTCCAGCCGGGTCGCAGCAGCGCTGACGCCCGCCGCCGCCACTTCAGGCGCTTTGGCAGTGTGGAGCCGGTCGAGCACCTGCTGTTCGAAGGATGCCGTGCTCGCATAGGAAATCTGCGACAGGAAACCCGTATCCAGCCCGAGCGCGATGACCGCGACGCCGGCAAGCACCGCCGCGCCAAGCGCCTGGCGGATCCGCTCGCTGAAACCCAAAGACCGCTTCATGGCCGCAAATACTCTTCCGCCGACGAGGATGGCGACGGCAAGGGAGGTCGCGGCCCCGGCGGCATAAGCGGCAAGCAGCAGGCTGGTTTCCAGATTAGCCCCCTTCAGGGCCGCACCCGTCAGCACAAGCCCGAGGATTGGTCCGGCGCAGGGCGCCCATAAAAGGCCGGTGGCGATGCCGAGTAACAGTGAACCCGCGACCGTCGGCATTGCCCCGGGCTTGCCGGCGGCATTGGCAAGCCGGTTGCCGAGTTCGACGACCGGGCGCGTGACGATGCTGGCCGCACGGGGCGAGACCAGCCCCACGCCGAAGACCGCAAGCAGTGCAAGAGCCGCAAGCCGGCCATATTCATTGGCGCTGATTGCCCAGCTGCCGCCCACCGCGGCCAGTGTCGCGACGGCGCAAAAGGTCGCCGCCATTCCCGCGAGCAGGGGCAGCGTGCTGCGCAAAAACGGTTGCCCAGCCCGCGCAAAAACGAAGGGAAGGATGGGCAGGATACAGGGGCTGAGAATTGTCAGCGCCCCTCCAAGATAGGCAACGACCAGAAACGTCATCATCTTTTCCTTTCAGGCAGGAGTTCGGGCTCCGGTTTGCAAAGGCGACCCGGCGATAGCGCCAATTTCCCGGCCTCACGTATCCCTGATGTGTCAGGGCTTCGGTGATTTGTATTCGAGTGTAGAAGCTGCCTCCGGCGCACGGGCGCAAAAGCCAAACCGCATGCCCCGTCATTCGTCACGGCGCATAGCGCGTGAAGACGAAATCATGGTCTTTAACGTTGCCCTCGTGGCAGGAGAGACAGGTCTCATGCTGGGCGGCGTCCACCGGCTTGCCGTTGACAAACCGCCCGAAACCCCAGCCGTGGCTGCCGGCATATTTCTTGGAGTCTTTCACCATCACCTGCACCGTGGTTGCCGCTCCCGGCACCGTGGCTGGCGGAAACTCAGCGGATTGCTGACGCTTATAGGCAAGTTTCACCAGTATCGAACCGTCAGGAAAGGGCAGGTTTCCGCTCTTATAGGCATTGACGGCGACATTATTTGCCAAAACAGCGCGAAGCTCGTCCAACGGAGGCGCTTCCTGCGCGGGCGCGATGAACTTCCAGTCACGATATCCTTTGGGAAGCGCGACACCGTAGATGGGAGAGGCAAGTCCCGGCGGCGTGTCCGCTGAGCTCGAGTAAACGGTTCCAAAACCTGCTGCCGCAACCGATAGGGAGACGGCGAAGAAAATATGCCTCTTCATGGAAAATCCTGCCTGATCCGAAATAGATCAGGCAATGATCTGCCCTGCAGGTATCAGGCATGTTTCCTGAAACCCGCATTTATGTATCAAATCGTAGAACTGTGCAGTGCCCTTGAAGGCATGTCACGCTCAAAGGCCGGCGAGCACGCCCACGTCATCGTCTTTTGGAGCCTCCATCGCGACCCTTATCGCTTTCTGGATCTCGTCCTCAATGGCCTTTCTTTCGTCGGGCGGCATGGCGGCAAGGTCGCCTTCGGACAATCCCCGCGCCTCCAGATATTGCGCCCGGATTTTCTCGCCAAGGCTCATATTGGCCCAGCGGCTGAGCTCGGCCTCATCCGAGCTTGTGCCGCCGTTCTCAAGCGGCGTCTCTTCCACTCCGCCCTCTTGCCCCCGTAGCGCCCAGAGTGCGTTGGCAAGATTGGAGGAAAGCGAAGGCGCGGTGCTCCCGAAGATCAACGGTGCCGACCGTTCGGGTGTGGGATTGGGCACGGACTGGGAAACGTCCTGCGGCCGCGTGCGTGGATAAAGCAGAGCGGCAGGGCCAATTCGATCGATTGCAGACATTGTATATCTCCTTCGGTCGCAATCTCGTTCGGTTGGCTTGCCTCTGGCTGATCATCCTCGTTGCCTGCGTTGAGAAGACATACGATTGCCGGGCGCGGGCACATTTCTTTCGTCACCTCGCCGGCAAAATTGCGCAAAATCGTTCCGAAGCAACGGGAAGTCGTGAAACTTTTTGGAGCGCGGCGAGTTTGGTGAACGAGCAATCAGCTCGCATGTCTCACTGCATATAATCACCGCTACGCGGAGGATTGATCGTCCTTTCGGAGGAGATACCGCATGAATTCCATCATCTATCTAGTTGGACTCGTCGTCGTTGTCCTGTTCATTCTCTCACTGCTGGGGCTACGCTGATGGTTGATCCAACGGGTATCGAAACGAATCCAAACCGCAGCTATGTGGACTGGCCAGCGATCTTCGCCGGTGCCGTCATCTCTTCGGGCGCCATGGCAGTCCTCACCGCATTTGCGGGCGGCCTAGGCCTGAGCTCGATATCGGCCGACGATGGCGGCGACATCAGCACAGTCTGGCTCATCATAACCGCGCTCTTCGTCATCATTTCTATGGTCGGCTCCTACATGCTGGGTGGTTATATTGCCGGCCGCATGCGTCGGCCTGCCGGCGCTGCCGACAGGAACGAACTGACGGTCCGCGATGGTGTGAATGGGCTGGTCGTATGGGGGCTCGGAACGGTCGTCTCGGCATTTCTCGCGCTCGGCGTACTGTCCGGTGGCGCCAAAGCTGTTGGCAGCGTGGCGCAGACCGCCGTCGAGGCCACGGGTTCCGCAGTCGGCGGCGCCGTTCAGGGGGCTGGCCAAATGGTGGGCGGCATCATTTCCGGCGCTGGCAGTGCGGCCGGTGGTCTGGCGCAAGGAGCCGGTCAGGCTGCAGCACCCAGCATTGAGCAGATGCTTCCGCAGGGCCTGAGAACTAACCCGATCGACTATTTCACGGATACGCTACTGAGGACCGATACGCCCGCCACCCCTGTGACGGGTGAACAGAGCGCCAGTGACTATCAGCGCCAGATTAGCGGCATTCTCGGCAATCTGATGGCAACAGGCGAGATATCTGATGCCGACAAAACATGGCTCGCCAATCAGGTCGCTGCCCGCACAAGCATCAGCCAGACCGATGCGCAAACGCGCGTGAACCAGACGGTTGAACGTGTGCAGGCCGTCAGGGCGGAAGCGCAGAAGAAGGTCGATGAAGCGCAGAAGCAGCTCGAGACCGTGAAGGCTGAGGCGCAGAAGGCATTGGACGATGCCAAGACCAAGGCTGCGGATGCCGCAGAAAAAGCACGCGTCGCTGGTATTCTGACAGCATTCCTGCTGGCCGCTTCCGCGCTCGTTTCCGCTGCGGCTGCCTATATCGGCGCAGTACACGGCGGTCGCCACAGAGACGAAGGCCGCATCTGGGGTGGGCTAGCCTACCGCAAGTAACCAGAGCGACGGCAAGAAAATCGGCTGTTCAAAAAAATCCTGCCCGGACCACATTCCGGGCAGGACTTACGTTTTAGGCATCTGGCGTCACGGACAGGATCAATCACGACGTTGCAGCAAGGCCAGAGCGACCGTGGATGCGGCCAGTATCGCGGTCAGCGCCAGCGGCGCAGTGGCGCCGTAGGAATCGACGATATAGCCGCCGAAGACCGCACCGATACTGATGGCCACCTGAAAGGAAACGACCATCAGGCTGCCTGCTGCTTCCAGCGCATCGGGTGCACCGCGGGAAAGATTGGTCGGCAGCACCACGGGCGCCATGCCGAAGGCAAGGCCCCAAAGCGCGACGAGCGCGAATGCGGCGCCGCTGTGAACACCCCAGACAACGAGGGCAATCGTCGCAAATGCCATCAGGGCGGCGGTAACGATGAGTGCGAGGCGGATGCTGGTGTCAGCCATCCGGCCCCCCAGCACATTGCCGATCACGGAAGCAACGCCAAAGCCGAGCAGGGCGAGGGCAATCGGCGTGGTGTCAAGCAGCGTCACCTGTTCGAGGAAGGGACGCACATAGACCGAGCCGGCAAAATGCCCTGTCATCAGCAACAGGATTGCCAGCATCCCCAGTTGAACGCTGCGCCGCCGCGTCAGCCGGAAAACATCGGAAAGACTGTTGCTCGTACTTGCCGGCAGCGATGGCAGGCTGAATATCTGCAGCAGCATGGCAATGATGGCAAGCCCCGCCGTCATCGACATGGCTACGCGCCATCCCACCCAGTCGCTGATCAAGGCGCCCATGGAGGGAGCCGCAATGGTGGCGAGCGAAACGCCGAGGGTGACGATAGCCATGCCGCGCCCGGTCGAATTTGCGCCGACGAGCCGTGCCACGACCGCAACCGAAAGCGCCCAGAAACCGCTGAGCGCAATCCCCAGCCCGGCCCGGCCCAGCAGCAATAGCCAGAAATCGGCAGCAACCGATGCGAGAATGTTGGAGCCGATCGCCAGCGCACTAAGACCGACAAGCACGGTCTTGCGGTTCAGTTTGCCGATGAGAACATTGCTCAGCAAAGCCGTCACGGCGCCCACGGAAGCTGTCGCCGTCACAACCTGTCCGGCTGTACCTTCGGTAATGCCGAGATCGCGCGCCATGGGCGTCAACAATCCCGCTGGCAGGAACTCGGCCGAAACCAGCGCAAAACTGGTGGCCGCCATCGAAAGAACCGCGAACCAGGTCGCAGCTGTCCATGCGGGTTCTTTTGTGGCCTCCAGGGCAATTGTTGACCCATCAAAATCTGATGTCGTGTCCGTCATGGTCTCTCTCCTTGAGTTGAGAGAGTTTTAGACGAATTTTTTCGGATGATATGTATCTAAAAATCCGAATTTCATGCCTATTCCTCCGAACTTTGTGCGTTGCACAATGTTCGGATGTGAATGTGCGTGGCCGCTTGTCTTCGGTTCATAGTCTGACTCTCAAGCGAATGCGGGCCATGTGGTTGAGGCGAATGCCGTGCATCACGCCGGTAAATTGATAGAGCGACATTCCAGATAATGTTTCCGGGATTATGGAGGCGTTCGGCGCGCGTGTGGATACGGGCCTCATGGTAATTGCCGTTGATCTCGATTCTTTCGGTTCACGGAGCCTGTTATGGTGGTTAAGCCATCATACGGCACGGCCCAGACGAGCGAACGACACGTTTTCGCTGTCCTTGGCATTTAGCCTTCCAGATCATGGCCTGCCGTCGGTCGGACAGGCGTGCAATTTTGATTTCTAACGGGTGCTGGCAGGAGCCGTCGATGCCCATGGCGTGAGGCGGTTTATTGACGGACTGGGGGTGCCAAGCCCCTCGCTCACATCGCGTCGGACGATACCCATTTGTTGCGACCGTTCTGTTTGGCGTTCAAGAGTGCGGCGTCTGCTCGTTCCAGCACGCTACTCACTGTCCCTCCCGCCGGTGCGGTTGCAATACCGACAGATACGGTAACCGGGTCAAGCAGGCGACCACGATAGTTGAACGGCGCGCGTTCAACCGCATGCCGGAGTCTCTCCGCAACCTTGATGGCATCTTCAATACCCGCAGCCGGCATCAACACAGTAAATTCCTCGCCGCCGAAACGGAATAGTTCACCCAGTTCGCCGACGGCTTCGGAAAGGACCTGGGCAACATATTGCATCACCGCGTCACCGGCATCGTGGCCAAAGCGGTCGTTGAAGCGCTTGAAATGGTCGATATCCAGCATGAGACAGGCCAGTGAATCGTCTGGCTTCTCAATATGCTTGTTCAGCGCCTCATCAAGAGACCGACGGTTCAGGAGACCGGTCAAGGCATCGTGTCTGGCCATGCCAACCAGCCGCTGCCGCAGTTGGAGGTTTGCGACGGCAAGACCAATATTCTCGGCGAGGAGTTCCAGATAAAGTCGCTCTGTCTCCAGCGCTTCATTTCTTGCGGGAATTTCGAGGTACAACAGGCCGACGGTGTCCCCCAAGGCGGTCAGCGGTATACAGAGACCGGTTCCGAAAATTCCCTGGAGGTGATGGCAGACGACGTCGTCCCCGTCGGGATTGTTGGTGTGGGGACGTCCGCGACGCAGAGCCCAGCAATCATCGATCAAAAAATCAGACGCGGAAAACGAAGGGTCGGACCATTTTCCGGTCGATTGGAGAAGTGTACTGTTTTCCTTGAGCACAAGCAGCCGGCCCGCGATAGCGGGAAAAATCTGCGGCATGAATTTCGCAACGACGTCGGACAATTCATCCTGATTCTGGCACGCCTGAATTCGATGCATCATTTGCAGGATTAGGTCCTTGATGCGTTGGTTCCTGCGGTGCTCTGCATCAAGCCGTTCCCGTTCCAGCCCGTTGCTGCGGAAGATGCGAATGGCTTGGTTCATTTCTCCGATTTCGTCACGTCGCCCTTCGTCTGGTACCTCTATACTGTAGTCCTGCCGGGCAAGGCGCATGACGATATTGCTCATTCTGATAAGGGGCGCGGCAACCCGTCTGCTGAGGACAAAGTACAATACGGCCAAAAACATCAGTGCGGTCAGGGCAAGCATCACCTTGGCGATAGACCCGTAGAAATCACTTCGGCTTTTGGCCTGGCCAACTGTTGCCTGCGTGCGTGCCGCAACCGTCTCTCTCACATTTGCAACGGTATTCAGCAGACTTGTATGCAGTTGATAATACTCGTCACCGAACAGGACCTGTTGCGCTTCGTTCTGGCGCCCGGCGCGATAAGAAGCGATGGCCTCTCGTTCCATCGCGTCCAGAGTGTCAGCGCTCTTGCGTATATCCTGAAACAATCCTTCTTCCTGCGGCAAGGCACCGCGCGCAGACAGTTTATCCAAGGCTTCTTCGAGGTGATTTTCCTGATCTTCGTCGACATAGAACTTTGCCAGATGTTGCTCGTCGCCTCGCATAACGTAAAGACGCGCCTCCTCGGCGCGCTCGTCCGCGATGATCACCAGTTCCTCGGCAAGATCGTTTAATTCGAGATGAGACTCGATTGCCGCGCGCTCTTGGGAGGCGCTTCTTGCCGACAAAATGAATGTGGTGGCTGATACTGTCGTCAGTATCAGCGTTACGGCATAAGCCAGGTTTGTGATGGTGCCAAGTCGCATGGTGATGCCAAATCTTGCCGCACGGTATCACGACCGGGTGCGGCGGGTCCAATTTGTGGGTTTGACCAATCATTTCGCCAGGTCTGTCTGATCCCCTATGGCTACGTCTTAGTCCCGCAGTCCAAAATGTCCAACGTGCTGTGTGGATTAAATTACCAAATCTTTAGTTGTGCGCCATTTCGCCAGTACCTAGCTTACCGGTAAGGCCGCATCCGATGTGGACATGCGCCGCATGATGATGCGTCGTGGTACTGCATTCTGCGCTCGTACTTTTGACTGGCCCATGCAGGACATAGCGTGCAGCCAGATCGTCTTCACCTGCTTTTGGGTGAACGCGGGAGTTTGGTAAAACGGGGCTTTTACCGTTCGTCTCGGTGAATGAAGCGCCCATAGCGCATAGGAAAGAAGGAGTTTCAGCATGCAGATCGGAATGGTTGGGCTTGGACGGATGGGCGCAAATATGGTGCGCCGCCTTTTGAAACATGGTCATGATTGCGTGGTTTTCGATGTCAATCCCGAAAATGTCGCTGCGCTGGTGAGGCAAGGTGCGACCGGTGCCACCTCGCCGGACGATCTCGTTGCGAAGCTTTCACCGCCGCGTGCAGTCTGGCTGATGCTTCCCGCTGCGATTACGCCGAAAATCGCCCGTGACTTTGCAGTGAAACTTTCTGCGGGCGATACAATCATCGATGGCGGCAATTCGTTTTATCGTGATGCTATTGATCTGGCGGCGGAGTTTGCCACCCATGGTGTCGATTTCATCGATACTGGCACGTCCGGCGGCGTCTGGGGGCTGGAGCGCGGCTTTTCGTTGATGATTGGCGGCCCGGTGGCTGCCGTGCAACGGCTCGATCCGATTTTTGCGTCGCTCGCCCCCGGAGCTGGCCAGGGCATTGTAGCCGATCCCGTTACCGGCACGGCGCCGATGGGATATCTGCATTGCGGACCGTCAGGGGCGGGACATTTTGTCAAGATGGTTCATAATGGCATCGAGTACGGTGTCATGGCGGCCTACGCCGAAGGTCTGAACATATTGAAGGCTGCCAATGCCGGTATGCAGAACCGCGCGGCGGATGCGGAAACGGCCCCTCTCGCCCATCCGGAATATTACCAGTTCGATATCGATCTTCCTGCCGTGACGGAGGTCTGGCGGCACGGGTCTGTCATCGGCTCATGGCTGCTCGATCTGACGGCCGAGGCCCTGAAGCAGGACCCTGATCTAGACCAGTATGGTGGCCGGGTTTCGGACTCCGGCGAGGGGCGCTGGACGCTGCAGGCGGCTGTCGAAACGGGCGTACCGGCTCCCGTGCTGGCATCGGCGCTGTTCGAGCGCTTCTCGTCACGTGGTGAGGCCGAATTTGCCGGCAAAGTGCTCTCGGCAATGCGCAATGCCTTTGGTGGTCATCTGGAAAAGGCAAAATAAGCGCGCAGGCAGCGGACAGTTACGATCGGACGGGCCGGCTTCAGGCATAAGTCCTGGATGGAGATTGCAAGCTTGGTCGAGGCAGAGGTCCGTTCCGTGCGTGAGCGAGACGTCGTGATGGCAGCCCACATGCTTGGTCTGCTCAATGGTTGGATCTTGTTTCGGGAATTACTGCCAAATGCTGCCAGGCCCACCATCGTCGCGGCGACGTTGACGGTGGCGCGCGCCATTCTTCTTGAGGCCTACATCAGTTTTCTGGGTTACGGCATTCAGCTGCCGCTGCCAAGCTGGGGCAACATGTTGAACGGTGCCGAGCAATATCTCGACAGGGCGCTCTGGCTCGCCATCGTACCTGGTGTCGCCATCACGCTCGACGTCACGAGTTACAACTTCATTGGCGACGGACTTCGCGACGCGCTCGATGCCCTCAGCGATTTGAATTGAGAGTGCGGGCTGATGTCTTCTTTCTCGCCCTTTGGCGCCACGCTCTGGTGTACGACGGGCGCTTCCGCACCGGTTTCGGAACCACTCTCCGGTCTTATCCAGGCAGATATTTGCATTGTCGGTGCCTGTTATATCGGGCTGACCAGCGCGCTCGAACTGGCCAGGGCAGGCGTTGACGTCATTCTTCTGGAGCGGCAGGAAATTGGTTTTGGAGGTTCCGGCCGCCGTCCGATATGGCAGGACGACATCGAAAACGGTACGATCGTCGCCGTCTGGAAGACGGAGCCCGGCACCTACAACTACCCCGGCCGCGAACTTGAGGAAACTTTTATGGTGGTTGAGGGCGAGGCGATCTATTCGCAGGCGGCACGCGCTCGGAGGGTTATTCCTCAAAGCCCGACGGAGGGTTTGAACGGCCGAGGCAAAAAGCATTTTTCCAGGCTGCCACACGCTTCTAAAAAAGCGCGCCGCGATGAACGCGACGCGCTTGCCGTTGACGACCCCGTGCGACCGCGGAGACGAACGGATTAACCCGCTCGCTTCAGCTGGAGGTGGGACACGCCAGCAGCCAAGTTCACGCCGGTACCAACTTCGGCACTGATCGGCTGCAGCGCGAAGTTCTTTGCGTTACCGCCGATCAGCGCGTTGGCGCCCACGCCCACACCGACCGAGGCGCCGGCAGATGCGCCAACATAATCACCGCTCAGCGCGCCGTCGCCAACGCGGCTTGCCGCCGTATTGAGCACGATCCAGCTCATATAGGTCTTGCCGGTCACGCCGATGTCGAGGCCAAGCTTGCCGATTGTGCCGGTGTAGCGTTCCGTCTTGCCGGAGCGCTGACGGAACTCGCAGCTCACCGCCTTGCTGGAGCCGACGACGAGGCCGACGCCACCGGCGATTTCACAGGACAGGGTGCCGACGCGTTCCTTCTGCGCGGTTTCTGTTGCACGCTTGCCGCTGTGCTTCGTTTCGGCGGAAGCGAGTGGGGCGATGGCCAGAGTTGCGATTGCAGTTGCAAGAACGAGTTTCTTCATTGTTTGTCACTCCTGTTATTCTTTACAAGTTGGATGCGTGGGGCAGAGGCATCCAGATAGGTATGGGGGCGCTGCCGGATCGCCAGATCGGCGATTATCGGCCGCGATGCGAAACATTCTGCGATGATGACCGCCCGTTCGAAGGCAGAGAGTGTTTCCACTTCGCCCGAGAGCACGATCCTGCCCTCGACGGATGTGACGGAGATCGAGCTGTCTTCCTGTCCATCGGCATAGGCGAGCACGGCTTGCAAGGCGGCACACAGGCTGACGTCCTGGGGGAGGCAGTTTGTGGCCGGGGTCAGTTCACAAGCAAGCATCATGGTGAAACCTCCTACCTTGAACATCAGCGGTTCACTTGAATGCCTTTTTGACGGCGTCCTTGGTCTGGCCGAGCTTCTCCTGCGCCTGGCCCGCCAGTTTTTCGGCTTTGCCTTCCGCCTGCAGCTTGTCGTTGCCGGTGATCTTTCCAGCCGCTTCCTTGATGCTGCCCTTTGCCTGACGGGCGATACCTTCGATACGGTTGTTGTCCATGACGAGTTCCTTCCATCGTTTTGAGGGTGCCGCTGTTGGTAACGGCATGATGGAAAGATAGGCCGGCAAAATCGCCGCTGGCAGAGCAATAGCTACTAGTTCGACTGGTACAAACTGACCTAATTTGCGGGTTCAGCCGCTATTTTTTTTACTGCCGACAAATCCACGCTCCCGCGCCCAGATTACCGCCGCGGTTCGGCGGTTGACACCGATCTTGCCGTAAAGAGACGCGATATGGTTGCGGATCGTGTGTTTGGAGAGGTTCAGCCGATCGCTCATTTCCTTGTCGCTGCAACCGTCACAGATTAGCGATAGTATCTGCTCCTCCCGATCCGTGAGATCCTTCAGCGATGCGGTCGATGTGGCGCCGCGCGAATTTTGCCGCAGCCCCGCGAGCCGCTCAACAACGGTACGGCTGAACCAGGAGGTGTCGGCCATGACACTTTCGATGGCTTCGATCAGCTCGTTTTCGGATCTTCGCCGTTCCGTAACGTCCTGTATCGCCCAGATGACGCAAAGCTGGTCATTGATCTCTGCGCGTTCTGCCGAAACGATGCACTCAGCTACGCCGCCATCAGCGAGGTTCATGCGCAAATTTTCATTCCGGATAGGGATATTGTCCTTCAGCCGTTTCTCGATTTCGCGTCGTGCTGCGACATCGTCCCACAATCGCAACTCGCTTGCGGTTTTGCCGATCACCTCGGCTTCCATGTGACCGCAAAGCGTCAGAAAGGCATCATTGACCTCCGTCAGCACGAAGTCGCTCAGCCTGGAAATTGCCGCCGGCGCGGGCGACAGACGGAAGGACTTGAAGAATCTTTCTTCGCTTTGGCGAAGCGCGTTCTGTGCCTTCCGGCGCCCGTCGAGATCCGCGAAGGTGAACAGCATGCAGGGCTCTTCGGCAACCGCGATTGTTTCCCCTGCCACGATCACCAGCCTGTCACCGCCCGGAATGGGAATGAGCGCCTCGCGATGGCGAATGACCCGGCCTTCATGCAGACGCTTCAGCGCATCCTCACCGGTTTCGCACTCGGAAAACAACCCGAGTTCCTTGACGCTGATACCGATGATCTCCTCGCGGTTGAAGCCGGTCATTTCCAGAAAACCCTGATTGACGCGAATGAAACGCTCGTCTTCCAGCCGGCAGATCAGACCCGGCGCCGGATTGGCGTTAAAGGCGCTCTCGAATCGCGCTTCGGCCTCGAAGCGCGGTGTCTCGTCGCGAATGATCAGCACCAGCACATCGGGTTTTGCGCCGTCATCTTCAAGAATAAGGCCACGCAAGGTATGGACCCAGCATTCAGCCGCATTGTCACTTGGCGATATCTCCACTGTCACATCTTCGAATGTCTCTCCGGCAAGTAGCCGCTCAAGCGGATACTGACCTTCGTCGAGAAGATGATTGTTGCGATAGCGAAGCGTGAAATTGCGCCTGTAGCTTTCGGCGTCGGCGCCAAGCTCCGACACGGTCTCTATGCGGTGCATCTCCAGTGCTGCCTTGTTGGCCCATGCGATCGTTCCTTCGGTTTCCAGCAATATCAGCCCATCGCTGAGGCCTGCGATCAGGTTCTGTAACACGAGGCGGTTGATCTTCGGCAGGTTCACGGTGTCATCCTTCTAGCCCTGTGGCTTCTGGTAGTTTGTGTCGTCTCTAACGCCAAGCGACGTTAAGTGTTGCAGGACGCCACTTGGCCAGAAAACGAAAAATGAGGGATAGACGAGCGCTACATCCGTTTTGCGTGTCGATTTCCGGAATCGCCATCGCACTTTTGTCCCGCCACTGAAACCAAACGGGCCTCTTCTTCGTATCTATGCCAGCGGCCAACTAGGCGCTAACGGAGAAGACGGCCTGATGGAGCTTGGAAGAGACGATAGGCGGACGGGCCTGGCCGTAACCGATGACCTGACGAAGGCAACCCTGAGCGTTGCCTGGGTCATCATTCTCAACAAGCCGTTTTATCCGCTTTATGTCTGGTATCTGGTCGATGCCGGCGCTGCTGAGGCATCGCTCGTTACGCTGCTATCGCTGCCGTTTTTCCTTGCTATCCCGTTTCTGGCAAAGAAATCCCATCTGGCTGCGCGCCTGGCGCTTCCTCTTGTGGGAACGCTTGATACCCTGTTTGAAACAGCGATATTCGGCCACGCATCCGGCACGGAATTTTTCTTTGCGGCATGCATTATGCTGGCGGCCATCTCGTTCCGTGCGAATGAGAAACTCTGGCAATATGCGATGGCAATTCTTGTCTTCATCGCCTTCTTCTGCTCGCGCACATTTCTGGGCGCGGGGCTGCAATCCTGGTCGGCAGATGATCTTGCAACGCTTCTCAATCTGAATGCGTTCTCCGCTGCCGGTCTCATGGCCTTTATCGCGCTTCGATATGCCGGCATGTCACGGCGAACTGAAACCTGAACCCGATTGATCGACAGGAGGAGTTTATGCAGAAAAATCGCAAGCGCGTCGTGGGTGCGCTGACAGTCTCGCTACTTCTATTCTCGGGCTCGCTCGCTACTGCTGCCCCCAAGCCTGTTGCCGTTGATGCCGGTCACTATCGGGGCACATGGCTGGAAATCGGTCGCATGCCGATGCTTCTGACTGACGGATGCGTCGCCGGCTATTCCACCTACCGGCAGGGGAAGTCAGCCGATGAAGTGCTGGTCGAAGATGGCTGCCGCGAAGGCACGCCGCAGGGCAAGTTGAAAACCATCAACGGTGTTGGAAAGATCTTGGACTTCGCGTCTACCAAGGCGAAGATGAGGGTCCGTTACCCACTCCTGATTACGTTCAATTACTGGGTGCTCTATAAATCACCTGACAAGTCCTGGTTCATCAGCGCCAATCCATCCACAGACGATGTCTGGGTTTACGCCCGCAACGTTCCCTCCAAGGCGAAGCTCGAGAGGATGATGATGAAAGTGCGCGAGCTGGGTTACGATGTCAAAAAGCTCGAATTTCCCGCCCAGAGATAAACGCTGACGGAGCGCGTTCATGATAGCCTCGTTTGAAAGCGGCTATAGAGCCATCGTCATCGGTGCGTCCGGCGGTATTGGCGCGGCACTGCTTGCGCGCCTCAAGGCCGATCCGCGGTGTGCGCTCGCCCTGCCTCTGTCTCGCAGCCGCGACGCAAGTGAGCTACATGATCCGCCTGTTCAATGCCACGTTGCGTAAGCGGTGAATCCAGTTGCCACTGAAACCGGCCAAGAGAGTTCCAGACGGTTTCGCCGTGACGAAGGAGGTAAATGGTCGGCCGAGCCACGCTTGTTTCATCCTGCACGTTCGTTATCGTTTGCTTCACTCGGAAGCATCAATACCGAAACGTCCCGATTGCAGCGCATTGATGACCGACTGCAAAGTCTGATCCTTGTCCTTGCCTGACACTGGTAGGACATGGTGCTCAAAGGCGCCAAGATCGGTAAAC
Organism: Agrobacterium salinitolerans; assembly: GCF_027498475.1. Classification (NCBI taxonomy): domain Bacteria; kingdom Pseudomonadati; phylum Pseudomonadota; class Alphaproteobacteria; order Hyphomicrobiales; family Rhizobiaceae; genus Agrobacterium; species Agrobacterium salinitolerans. The sequence continues at coordinate 668,469 of NZ_JAPZLN010000002.1, forward strand.
TGCGAGTGAAGATCAGCGACGACCAGCGGATCGCTGAGGCTGTCGCCACCCCGGGCCAGACAGCGTTCGATCGCCTCAGCAGCTGTCGTGCGCAGCACAATGTAATGTAGTGTCCGAGAAAGCGCCGAAAAGGCCGGCAGCCAGTCCGGTCGCACGACGCCGTCTAGGATGACGAAGTAGCCCTCTTTGGCGTAATGACCGGCAACATCGGCGGCGATCTGCATGATCATGCGGTTTTGTTGATGCGATTGCGGTAGCCATGGATCGATGCGGCCGTGCTTGATATATCCCCACAGATCATCGCTGTGAAAATGCACCTTTGGAACGCCGGGAAGGTTCGCAAGCGTTTCGGCGATTGTGGACTTGCCGGATCCGGGGTGGCCGGAGAGAATCAGGATATTGCCGCCAAGATCGCCCGTCATGTTCCTTCACTGACCTCTGGTAGGCATAAAGCGACTGATGATGAAATCATTCGTCTCTCGACGTTGCCACCCCGGTGTTTCCTATCTTGGCTCGCAGGGAGGCAAATGAAGCGCCCCTATCTGGCAAAGCCTATCACGAAATATGCTGATGCCAGAAGCAGGGTGACAATTGTGAAGAATATCAATCCTGCCGCCAGTTCATCGAACCGGCCGTCGCGTTCATTGCGGTCCCAGTCGTAAGCCATAGCCAACCTTCATCGTTGCTGTAAGGGAAGGGTGGTCCGGTATGGTTAATGGAATCCTAATGGTTGCAGGCTGAATGTTGTCGGTATGATTTGCCATTTGGCCGTCTGAAGATGGGCCGAGGATTAGCGAGTTGGCGTGACGATGCTGATGTCGGTTTTGCTGTCGAGGACGATATGCAGGTCGCGGATCGACATGCGGGGCACCTTCCATGCGTGATGCCTAAGGGCCGTGATGCTGATCTCCGCCGTTTTGGTCACGAGCGGGAACTCGCGAGGTTGCTAAAAGTCGGGTCAGGAGCAGGGATCGGTGAGAGTGTGGTTCATGGTCCAACTGACTGTCGGGCGCCAGATGCATTTGCCAGCGTGACATCCGGTCGCGATACCAGGCTCCGCGATCTTCGGAGTTGAAGCGATTGCCTCCTGTCCGCGTATAGGTGAAGGCCGCATTGACATGCGTGTCGCCGTAGATCCTGAGATCACGGTTGCGCCGCCGCCAGGCAAGCTCTCGCGGATCGAGATGCGGATTGCGGCCGCGCTCGGCGAGCAACCGGGCGCTGGTCAACCCCTCAATTTCGGCCAGAACCTCCAGTTCCTCGTCGCTGTCGACCAGTAGACGACGGCGCTGGCCTTTGAGAGAGGCGTGCCGCAGCTTTGCTTGCTCCTCCAGCACGATGCAAGATTGGGCATGGTGGGAGCGGCTTGTATTCCGTGCCGATTTTGTGGCCGCCATCCATGTATTGAAGATAGCCAGCCGTTGGCTGGCACCCTACGTTTATTGAGTTCTTTTTCGAGTCAGCCTCTCAGGCACAACTACCGGGAACGTTATTCGCTCGAACCCAAAAGTCCTCGTCTCGATAATGACGTTCCTGATTGGGATTTCCATTCTCATTCAAAGTTTGACGCCAAAGAACGTGGTGGCGGCAGGGTATTGTTGGGATCGTCACAGGCAAATTCTTCGATCGGGGGATCGCAGAGAAGCGATGACGGTCAATTCTCACACCTTCATCTGTCTGGCGGCGGTGAATTGCCGCCCTAATACAGGAGCGACCAAAAGCAGTCCTATGAGCGACGACACGAGTTCGGGAACGACTAACAGGATCGCCGCCAAGATCAGCATTGTTCTCTCCCACCAAAAGGTTCTGACAAGCAGGAAACCGGAGAGGGCGGACCCGAGAAATGTAATGCCCAGCACGCAGCCAACGAAGGCAACTGTAAAATCACCCCAAGAGAAGTTGGTTGTCACCAGCAGCAGCGACGGCGAGAACACGAAAACAAACGGGACGAGGACTTTTCCCAAGCCAAGGCGGAACGCTGTATTTCCGGTCTTGAATGGGTCGGCTCCTGCCATGCCTGCCGCCGCATAGGCGGCGAGCGCGACTGGAGGCGTGATGTCGGCAAGCACACCGTAATAGAAGACAAAGAAATGCGCGACGATAGGTTCCACGCCAAGCATACCGAGCGTCGGGGCGGCGATGGTCGCCATAATAATGTAGTTGGCGGTCGTCGGAATACCGCAGCCCATCAGGATGCAGACGACGCCAGTCATAATCAGCGTGAACAACAGCGTCAGTGTCTGCGGTCCGAACCAGGCAGCCGGAACCATCGTACCGATCCAGCCGGCTATTTCTGCTGCAGTCGTGGTGACGATGTAGGAAATCTTAAAGCCGACGCCGGTCAACGTGACGACCCCGACGATGATGCCAACGGTGGCTGCCGCTGCGCCAACGGCAAGCGCGTACTTGGCGCCATCCCTCAGTCCCTCGAAGACCTCCGTCAACGACATGCGTCGGCGCGGATTGATGAGGCCGACCGCGATGCAGAGCGTTATTCCCCAGAATGCCGCGAGGTATGGTGTGAAACCCGAGAGCAGGATACCGATCAGCACGACGAGGGGGATAACGGTCGGCCAGTCGCGCTTGAAGGCCTCCTTGAGATCCGGCATTTCGTCGTCGGTCATGCCACGAAGACCTTCGCGTTTTGCTTCGAAGTGAACCTGAACCAAAACTCCGAAGAAGTGCATGAATGCCGGAACGAGCGCTGCCAGGATGATCGTAGTGTAGGGGAGATTGAGGAACTCGATCATCAGGAACGCTGCCGCACCCATGATCGGCGGCGTGATCTGGCCACCGGTGGACGATGCGGATTCGACTGCCGCGGCGAAGGTGCGCTTGTAGCCGAGCCGGATCATCGCTGGTATTGTGAGCGAGCCAACTGTGACCGTATTGGCAACGGACGAGCCGGAGATCATGCCGAACAACGCCGATCCGAAAATCGATATTTTGGCCGGACCACCAGCATACCGCCCCGCGACCCACGCGGCACAATCCAGGAACAACTGACCGAGCCCGATGCGTGTGGCAAAAACCCCGAACAGTACAAAATGGAAAACATAGGTGGCGACGACACCGAGTGCGATGCCATATATGCCTTGGCTGGTGAGATAGAGGTGATTGATCAGCTGCGAGAAGGTCGCGCCGGGATGTACCAGGATGCCAGGCATCGATGGCCCGTACAGGGAGTAGGCCATGAACAGGACGGCGATGATCGGCAGGGGCCAGCCGACCGAACGGCGGGTCGCCTCAAGAAGAACCAGTACCAGCAGGCCGCCCAGGACGACGTCTGTGTTCGTGGGATTTCCAACACGGAAGGCAAGGTCGTCAAGCGGGATGAACGGCACGTGCATCACGGCGACTACGGCACCGATTGCCAGCGCCCAGTCGAAAAGCGATATGCCCAGAGGCCGCAGCACAGTGGAGGCCGCCACTTCGCCGTAACCACGTCGTGATACGGGGAAAACGAGAAAAATCAGACCGAGGACAAAGGACAGGTGGATGCCGCGATGCATAACCTCCGACAAAAGGCCAAAACCCGCAGTGTAATAATGAAAGATCGACAATGCGATCAGCAGCGCTCCGACCAAGCGGGCAGCGAGTGGCGCCAACCGCCGGAATCGGATTTCCGCATCGAACTGCTCCTCAAGCTCGCGCGCCCGTGCTTCATCCAGCTCCATCGGAGAGGCCTTGCCGGCCGTATCGTCGCCCATGCGGAAATCCTTGCATTTGTATAGATGGCCAATACGGAGACCGGCCTCAGCCTGTCCCCGCATCGCAAATCGGGTTTCCAACGTTTATTTGAGGACGCCGGCTTCCTTATAGAATTTCTCCGCACCGGGATGGAGCGGGATACCAAGACTGGTTGTCGCGTTCTTGAGTGTAATCATCTTGCCCTTGGCATGCCCTGCATCGAGGGCTGCGCGGGTGGCGTCGTTCCACATGACCTTAGTGATCTTGTAGACCAGATCGTCCGGCTGCTTGGCACTCGTTACCCATTGAGCTGCCACGGAAATCGTCGGTGTCTCCGCAACATCTTTGTAGGTGTTGGCCGGAACCGTATCCTTCGAAAAGAACGTGTAATCACTTATCAGCTTGTCGACTTCCGGACCGCTGATCGGGACCAGTGAGATGCCGCTTGACGTCGCGAGTTCCGAGATTGCACCGGTCGGATAGCCACCGACAAAGAAATAGGCGTCCAGTCCACCGTCCCGCAAGCGGTCGCCAGCGGGGCCAGGCTTGAGGTATTCGGCTTTGATGTCGCTTTCCTTCAAACCGTAGGCCCCCAGAACAATCCGGGCGTCGACGATGGTGCCGGAACCGGGCTCATCAACAGAAACCCGCTTGCCCTTAAGGTCCGCCACCGATTTGATCCCGGCATCTTTCCGGGCGACCAGATGAATTGTTTCTGGATAGAGGGTGGCAATCAGTCGAAGATCCTCGACCTTGCCTTTGCCTTCGTAGAGACCTGTGCCGCTATGAGCCCAAAAGGCGACATCCGACTGGGTGAAGCCGGACTCCATAGAGCCGCCCTGGATGGCGTTGATATTGGCAACCGATCCATTCGAGGCGACTGCAGTGGACACCAGTCCAGTGACACCTTTGTCGCCGGCGCCCGAAATGGCATTGGCGATCAGCCCGCCAATCGGATAATACGTCCCAGCTGTGCCGCCGGTACCAATCCTGAAAAATACTGGCGCCTGGGCCCCTGCCAAGCTGACGCCGAGAGCAATTGCGCCGACGACCGCGCCTATCGACAGAAAACGTTTGCGGATGCTCATGGATGTTCCCTTTCTCCTGTTTTAACCAGCATGAGAAAGTGCCTGTCCATTGTCAACCGTGAGTATGACCCGCAGCAGTTGCCTGTTGCCTGCAGGGGATTTACCGCAGTCGTTAAGAGGTGAGGCTCTGTGACGTCAGATTGAGTGTCCTTGGGATCAAAAGCTTTTCGGGTGGCCAGATCGTCACTTTGGTCGAGCCGCAAGAATACACCAACTACTTCAAATCGTGCGGATATGACCACGAGTAAAGTGGACGCGCTCTAGGTGTCTTGCATTCTACGAATCTGCCTCGATCGGGCACTTTGCCCGTCGGGGTTCGTTCAACGCCAGACAAGAGGCTACCAAAATTTTGGCCAGACCGCCTGACGCACCGGTTACTGGATCGGTGTTCGGCTTGGGTAACGACCTTATTCTTGCGCACATTTCTGGCGTTGGCGTTGTGCTCTGCATGTCAGCCTGCTGCCCGGCAGGATATGCGCTCACGACCTGAGAATCCGCGGACGATTTGAGCCTTTTGTGGCCGGTGCCCGCTGACCGTGGGGCCGCCGATCTGCAATGTTGCTAGACCACGCCCGATGCCGAGAACCTCACGCGCGCCGCTGTGGTAGTGGTGATAGTCGAACACGCCGTTTCGCCAGATTCCTGTCCAGCCCTTCCGAGAAAACATGGCTTCAAACGACCCGGTGTCCGGTTGCGGATCGACCTGTCGATAGATGATCACGGCAAATGTCTGGTTATTGGGTATCTGATCACCGGCCTCTGGGAGGATATTTCGGTTCCCATGCCTGTCTCGTTGTGTCGCTTGCCTGGCGCCGAGGGACATTTTATCGCGACATCGGCACGAGCCGGCGACGCCCATGCCTAGACGCCGGCCCATTACGCATCTAAGAGACGCGTGCAGCTTTCCCAATATCGAAAAGCGGGCCGTAGGGGCCGTTTTTTTGCCGCTTCAAACAATATCGCCTCGTGACGCTGTAGGTTGGATGACCTATCCATGCCCTCGCTTCGGCTTGGAAATCCCCACCCTAGGTCAGCAGATAGCTGGCGTCGGATGCGCGTTGAACAATTGCCTGCGCCGCAAGGACGATCGTGTCGCCTGCAATGGATTGATGAGGTGGCAGCAGGTGTTTGTCGATCGTCAGTAGGAAATGGGATGACTGCTGTTCACCGGGCGAAATGGAAATGTAAGACCAGCGATGCCAGGCAAATGGCATGATGGCGAGTGTCATTCCCAAAAATCCTTTAAGACGCATCGACCATGTTTCCGAGGATTTGGCGTGGCGGGCGGCATCGGTCTCATCGACAATATGCACACGCTGAAAGGCGGTTTGAGAGTGATTGATCTTCCATGCCTCGGGGTCATCGTTGGCCAGATCGATCGTCGATTTTACCGGCTCGGCGATCAGCGCCACGTTCGGGCTGAGCAGGCGCGGAACGAAAGAGAAAGGCAGGCTGCGGATTTCGCGCAAGGGAGCGTTGACGCGAATAAGCTGCGCCAGACACCGCCAGTCGAAGCCCTGATGTGACGTGTGGTGCGCGGGCACCCGGTCCAGCCGGTATAAGCCTGCCCAAAAAGTCTCTTTCAGGTTGCCGGATTGCCGGTTGTAGCCCATCAGGGCGGAACCCCAGTTCTTGATCCATACCGCTGGCCCAACTTCGACCGGCACTGTCACCAGGAAAATCCGGGGACGGACGATCGTGCACACATGCTCGATGACACGGACCGTGCGGTTGAGGTGGATATGTTCGAGCGTTTCCAACGCAATGACGATATCGGCCTGGATCGTTTCGTAAAGACTCTCGTCGGTGGCGTCGCCGACGATGAAACGGCAGTTTTCGTGATTGCTGTAGCGATTGCGCGCGGCCTCGATGAAGATTGGATCGTAGTCTATACCGACGTAATCAACGTCGAATTTTTCCAGGATATGTCCGACCGCGGTTCCGGGGCCGCAGCCAATATCCAGTATTCTGACCTTCCGATTGCCGACGTCCTTCTGCACTGTTTCGAGGACCTCAAGCAGCTTTCGATAGCGGCCTGCATGCAGAAAGCGCGTCAGCCAGTTGAAGTTCTGCGTTTTCTCGTAAGTCGTCGCGAACGTACCCATCCAATCCGCCTCCATGAACTCTAGATGATGTCGTCTCGCGCTGCCTGCAATTGGAAAGATCGTGCGCGACCCGGCGTTGCATTTTTGAAGTCTGGCACGGCCTGCGCGACCTGCAACCCGACCAAAAGGCTTAAGTCGGTAGCGGGGATACCCCACCCTGCTTCCTCTTAAAGGCAGTAATCGACGTGGTGGACGGTGAATCAGCCAGTCCTGACCAGCTGTCCTCTCCCTTTTGGTATGCTGCCGATGCGCAGGGCCTCGTTATACCTTTCAAGGAGGCGCCATCCGGGGCCGGAACCGCTGGGAGATGTGGTGGATGGTAGACAAGAGAGCCTTGATTATCGGCGTAACCGGGCAGGACGGCGCTTATCTCAGCGAATTGCTGCTTGCCAAGGGGTATATCGTGCATGGCCTGAAAAGGCGGTCTTCCTCATTCAATACCGGCCGGATCGATCATCTTTATCAAGACCCCTTCGAGGAAAACCTTCGCTTTCGTCTTCACTTCGGTGACCTCACGGACGCCACGAACCTGTGCCGGGTCATTCAGGAGGTGCAGCCTGACGAGATCTACAATCTCGGCGCCCAGAGCCATGTCCAGGTCAGCTTCGAGACGCCGGAATATACGGCAAATGCGGATGCGCTTGGCACGCTGAGGCTGCTGGAAGCCATGCGCATCTTGAACCTTGGCGACCGCTGCCGGTTTTACCAGGCGTCTACATCGGAACTGTTCGGGGGGATGGGCACGGTCGCTCAGCACGAGGGTACGCCGTTCTATCCGAGAAGCCCCTATGCTGCGGCAAAACTCTACGCATACTGGATGACGGTCAATTACCGGGAAAGTTACGGCTTTCACGCATCCAACGGTATTCTCTTCAACCATGAGAGCCCCATTCGCGGCGAGACATTCGTCACCCGGAAGATCACGCGTGGCGTTGCGGCCATCGAGCGCGGTCTCATGAGCAAACTGCGTCTTGGCAATCTCGACGCAAAGAGGGACTGGGGGCATGCGCGCGATTATGTTGAAGGCATGTGGCGCATCGTGCAGCAGGAAATACCCGAGGACTACGTGCTCGCAACCGGCGAGGCACATACGGTGCGGGAATTCGTCGAGCTTGCTTTTGGCGTGGTCGGCAGGACCATCGAGTGGCATGGCGATGGCCGTGACGAGGTGGGATACGACGCCAAAACCGGCAATACGATCATCGAAATCGATCCCAGATATTTTCGTCCGGCGGAAGTGGATTTTCTTCTTGGCGACCCCAGCAAGGCGCGCAGGAAGCTCAACTGGAGCCACTCGACTTCCTTTGGCGACCTCGTTCAGGAAATGGTCGAAGCGGATCTTCGCCTCGTGATGTTGGAAGAGGGAAGAAATGAATTCGTCGCATAAATCGAAAGAAATCCCGTTCCGCTTGAATGGCAAGCGCGTCTGGGTTGCCGGCCATACCGGAATGGTCGGCTCGGCACTCGTTCGACGTCTCCAGCGCGAGAATTGCGAAATCCTGAAAGTTTCTCGCAGCGAGCTTGATCTGACCCGACAATACGAGACCGAACAGTGGATGGCGGCGGCAAGACCGGAGGTCATTTTTGTTGCTGCCGCCAAGGTTGGAGGCATCGCAGCAAATGCGGCCTATCCGGCGGACTTTCTTTACACCAACACGCTCATTGCGATGAACATCATGAAATCGGCTGCCGATATCGGTGTCGAAAAGCTTCTCTGGATGGGGTCTAGCTGCATCTATCCGAAATTCGCGGCACAACCGATCACGGAAAATGCGCTTCTGACAGGTCCGCTGGAGCCGACCAACGAGGCCTACGCGATTGCGAAGATCGCGGCGCTCAAGCTTTCCCAATTCTATTCCAGTCAGTACGGCCTGAATTGCGTCTCTGTCATGCCGACCAATCTTTACGGACTGAACGACAATTTCGATCCGCAAAGCTCGCACGTTATTCCTGCGATGATCAGGAGAATGCATGAAGCGAAAATCAGCGGTCAGAACAAGATTATGCTATGGGGCACGGGCAGTCCTCTGCGTGAGTTTCTCCATGTGGACGATCTGGCGGATGCCTGTTGTTTCCTCATGAAATCATCGGCGCATTTTCCACTGATCAATATCGGCTCGGGACGGGAGATATCCATCCGCAATCTCGCCCATCTGATTGCAGGTATCGTCGGCTACGAGGGGCAGATCGTTTTTGATACCAGCAAACCGGATGGCGCCCCCAGAAAGCTGCTTGACTGCTCGCGGCTCAACGCGCTTGGCTGGACCTCGACAGTCGAACTCAGATACGGAATTCAGGATTTATATGAGTGGTGGCGACAACCGAAGTCGTTGCAATCGGATTTGTTACGACAAGCCATTTGATAAGGCTTCAAGGGCAGAAGAACCCGGGTCCGGTTGAGCCCTGCGAGTGACCGAAGACGCTCTAAGGTATCAAGGGGCGGTCTTAAAATCTGCGTGTATCGGATCGGTTCAATCTGACAGTCGGTGCGGGAACCCAACAGATACGCTCGCTTCTAGTTGACACTTCCTGTGACGACCGCTGCCGAAACCGGATCTCTGCCGGATACCGACAGGCGGACGCGGACGACGTCTCCCGCGCGGACCTGCGTATGCTCGTCGGCAGCGATTTCGCTGTATGTGCCTGCAACCTGACGCACGATGAAGAATTTGGTCTGGATCATGTCCTCGAGGCTGGAAACCCGCCGCGCCGTCGAGCCAATCTCGGCCATGGATTGAAGGCTGAAGGCCAGTTTTTTCTTCAGGCGCATGATGTCCAGGGAGGTCTCCCGCAATTCGGTTGCGGCGTCATTGTGCCTTTTGCTCTTCAGTTCCAGAATACGTCGCTCCACCTCGCTTTTGTTTTGTTGCGCGCGCGCCAGAAACGATGTCGATTCCAGCACCTGCTGGTTCATGGACAGCAGTTCGCGCTTGCGCTCTCTCAGGGCAGATTCCGAAGCCGCACCGCGCGTGACAAGTTCCTTCGAGGCGTTGACGTCCATGTCGAGCAACTCAAGTTGCTGGCTGCGCATGACGTTGCTTTTCTGAAGCGTGTCTATTTCCTGGATGAAGTTCTGTCTTTGGACTTCGAGATTGGTTTTTTCGTCCTGCTGCGCCGACAGGCGAAGGCGAAACAGACTTGTTTCAGATGCGACGATCTTCTCCAGCGCGGCGCGATCCCGCACAAGTCCGATTTCGTCCCCCTTATATTCGAATTCTGTGTCGTTCAGTTCCGCTTCCAGCCGGACGCGCCGGATGTCCTGCGACAGGAGCTGCATCGACATGTCTTCATATTCCTGCTGGGCAGCGATCAACTGTATGCCCGAGGTATCCCTCTGTGTATTCGACTCGCGCAATCCCCCACCGAGTGCGAAGAGTTCAAGCACGATCATGCCGGGACGATATTCATATTTTCCCGGCTTCTGGACGTCGCCGACAACGAAGATCGGAGCATATTCCTTGACCGCGACGGCAACGGAGCGGTTTGCCACATGCCTTGCCAGATCGCGGCTGATCCGCGCACCGATTTCGTTCACCGTCTGGTCGATCACGTTGACGTTGCCAAGAAGCGGATAACCGATCGTTCCATCTGCACTGACAGGGAAGAGGCCGGTCAGGCCCGGGTCGCCATAGACGGAGATCGTCAGGACGTCGCCGGTAGCGACCTTGTACTCGGTGCCATCTGCCGCGGCCGGCAACTGGCAAACGGTCAGAGACAGGAAAGTGGTGCTGGCAATCATCAGGGAAAAACCCCTGGACCCTGTCACGAAGCGCATGTTTCACCTCTCGTTATGGACGACAGCCGGGGGGCGTAGACTGGTTGCCCGTTTCCGCAGCTTGAAATGAGGGTTCCAGTCCCGGAAAATCCTCGGCCAGACCGGGGGCTGACGCTTTCTCGGGCGCCGTATTCCGTTGAGGATGATGCCCGTGATCGACCGACCCGCGACCCGCAGCTTGATGACGGCGTTTTTCATGCCCGTGCCATCGGCGACGTCCTGTCGGACCACGAAGGATACGGCGTCCGACAGACTGGCGATCCGCAACAGGTCGAGGTCATGGGCAACGGATGGGGCCTCGATCAATACCAGTTCATATCGCTGTCTTGCCTCTGCAATCAGGCCGGCGAAGCGCTTGCTGCCAAGAACAAGATTTGGCGGCAGGTCGCTTTTCTCGGCGACGATGATATCGACCCCGGAGGCCTGATCGCGTTGGATGACGTCGTCCAGGGACACCTCACGGTTGACCGCCTGGGCGACATGCGACGTCAATCCGACATCGAATTCCGCCCCGAGAGCCGGGTTGCGCAGATTGGCGTCGATCAGCAGCAGTCTCACGCCACTCATCGCAAGAGATCTGGCAAGGTTGGCAATTACGAACGTCTTGCCTTCCCCATCGGCCGAAGAGGTGAAGGCGATCACGTTTGCCTTGCTCTCGGTCAATTGTATGTGGGTCTGAAGGTCGGCAAACGCGCTGTAGAAATCCGCAGCGCCGCTGCTGAATTTCCCGGGCGTGTTCTGGAACTCTCTGAAGGAAATGCGCGGAATGCGCCCAATAACGTTGAGGCCGGTTTTCTGCTGAAGAGACGTGATGGAGCCAACGGACCGGTCGGTGTAATTCAGGATAAAAGCTGCCGCCAAACCGGTGCTGCAACCGAGAAGAAGCGCAACCAGGCCCCACAGACGCTCGTCAGGACTGGTCGGTTTACGCGACGGCATGGCGCTCGATATGATCCGCGCCTCGGCGGTTGCGATACCGTCCTGTTCGATGGTCTGCTTGTAGCGTGCGAGGTACGTCTCGTAGATCGAGCGGTTTGCCGCCGCTTCCCGGTCAAGTTGCCCGGATTGAACCATTGCCATGTCAGTCGTTGAAATGGCGCGTTGCACGTCATTGAGGCTGGACTCGACTTCCTGCCGCTGTTTTTCGTTGACCTCGATCTCATTGCGCAAGGCAGCGATGATCTGCGCGATCTCTGAATCGATCTGCTTGTTGAGTGAACTGAGCTGGGAGGATAATTGCGGCCGCTCCGCGCTCATGACGGCGCCGCTTTCATCGATCTGGGCAATGGCTCTGATGACCCTTGCCTGCTCGGCCCTTAAAAGCTGGATCGATGGTGAGGACAGAACTTCGGTGATCCCGAGCCCATCGCCGCTTTTCTGAAGTTCGAGCGCTGTGGCCAAGCGCGCCCTTGACCCCGCCAGCTTGGCCTGTAGCGTCGTCAGCTCGACATTCAGACTTGAAAGACGCTGCGACTGCAGCGGAAGACCACCCGTATCTATCAATCCGGATTTCTCGCGAAATTGAGACGCCTGGCGTTCGGACTCCTCAAGTGCAGTCCGCAGACTGACCAGCCGCTCCCCGAGCCATGTGCTCACACGCCGGGTTGCTGTTGTCTGGAGGTCGATCTGATAGTCGATATAGGCTTCCCCGAAAGCATTGGCGACTTTCGCGGCAAGCGCCGGATCACCGGCATAATAGGAGATGTAAATCGTATACGACCGGCCATCGTTCATCACACGAACGTTGGTCATGAGGTCATCGATCATTTTCGATGTCTCGGCGTCGTTGCCAAGCACGATCGCGTTGGCGTCAGCCCGGTCGGATTTGGTTTGCCGCCCTTCGAGCAGTCGATCTTTTTGCAGGATGACGAGAACCCGTTCGGCCATCGACCTCGAGCCGATGATATCAAGTTCGGTTCGAAGCACCGGGCTTTCCTGAGGCAGCGGAGAGACCACGGATTCGGTGGGGAGCGCCTGAAGCTTTCGGACATTAAGCGCGAGGGTCGCCTCGGCCTTGTAACGGATGGGGGTTCGCACATAGCCAATTGCCGCGATTGCGAAACTGGCGAGAAAGCAGATGAAGACGGCTCTGCGCCGCTCCCGCAGGATGGTTATGAAGCGTGAAATACCTTCCTGCTCAACCGGAGATGATGACGACTGGATCATGACGGTTCCTGCTGTAAGCGGGGCGTTCGGTAACGGTCGGTGGATGGCGTGTGCTTAGCGGTCGTACGCCATGTCACCAATCTTGCAGGCAACTTCCGTGCGGTTTGTTGCTCCAAGCTTCTTCATGATATTGCGGATATGCACCTTGATTGTGCTTTCACACAGGTTCAACTCCAGAGCGATATCCTTGTTCGCCTTGCCACACCGCAAGGCTTCCGCAATAGCCGACTGACGGCTTGTAAATTTCGTCGGTGGAACGGATGCGTGCGCCGTAAGGCCAAACAGACTTTTCATGTTCATGACGCTGCTTGCCGGTATGAAACGGCCGCCCGCGATTGCAAGACTGATCGCTTGGCCGCAAACGTCGACGCTGACGGAACTCGATATATAGCCGCGCACGCCAAGAGCAATCGTATCGAGGATGGTATTGATATCCTGATCGTCGGAAAGCACGACGACGGCGGCCGGGGAGACCGCAGCGACAATCTCTGCAAGCTCGCGGTTTGTTTCCGCCGATTGACCGGGTAAGACGCTGACCAGAACCGCCGCAGGCATGCCGATTTCCGCACGTGCCTGCTGCCATTCGCCGAGGTTGGAGAAAGTCAGGATGCGCCTGTCCGCATATTGATAGTTGAGACTATGGGCGAGGCATTCCCGCTCGAGCATGCGACGATCTATGATGCCGATATAGCCGGCGGCATCGGCTGTCGCCTGCGGCGCGCCTTCCGGCGGGTTATCGGAGATGTGGTTATGGATCATGACGAAAATGCCCCCTGTATTGTTTTTCGTTTCTTTTAATTTCCGAACAACGCCGATTTCGTACCGTCAAAAAGGCGTTCGCCTGTTTCAGGCGAACGTCAGCTTTCTGACGGTAAAGGCTTCCGCAAAACGTGTAGGCGCACGGCATTCCATTCCCCGCAGCCGCGCAAGGCCACGAAAGGTATCCGCATCGAACCAGTCCTTCGATCTCTGTGTTCCAAAGTGTTGCAGAAGAAGCTCGACCTTCATGTTCATCGCGTCTTCGCTCAACGGCACGTAGGCGTTTCTTCTACCGAAATCGCCGTCCCATTTCGGGATTTCGTATTCCATGATCAGGTGATTTCTGAAGATGTTGGATGTGAGCCTGTTGATTTCGCGGTGATCCTGATGCGCATCCTCGCGGCTATGCGTGAATATGACGTCGGGGCTGACTTTGTCGCGCAATGTCAGCAGCCATGACTTGATCTCGCGGCTCTGCGAGGGAAAGTAGCTGTCCTGAAACGATGCCAGCTCAATCGAGTAGGATGCTGCTTTTGCCAGAAAAGCTTCGGCGGAACTGCGTGCCTCCAGGGCCCGCTCGTTGCCGGCACTGAGGACGCACCAATAGACATCAAGCAATACGCCCTTTGAAAGCAGGCTGAGGACCGTGCCTCCGACGCCGATCTCAATGTCGTCGGAGTGAGCTCCCAGACAAAGGATCGACAGCCGATCACCGGCGGAGGCGAGGGACATGTTTTTCATGGCAGCAGCTTCGTGTTTGACGATTTGCGTGCCATTGACGCATCGTCGCCAATCCATGGCATGTCGCCACGCTCGACCATCGCCTCCAACGTCTGCCAGTCGCGCAGCGTATCCATTGACCTCCAGAAACCCTCGTGTTTGTAGGCCATCAATTTGTCTTCAGAAATCAACCTGGAGAACGGTTCCAGCACGAGTTCCTCACCCTCGCGCATGTAGTCGAAAATTTCCGGCCGCATCAGGAAGTAGCCGCCATTGATCCACATGTCGGATGTCTCCGACGACCGAAATTCCCGGACCCTTCCGCTCTCGTCTATTTCCGCAAGGTGGTAGGTGAGGGGCGGTCTGACAGCCAGAAAGCAGGCGAGCTTGTCGCTCTTTTCGAACTGGGCGATCATGTCGTCGAGATCGACGTCGGTCAGGCCGTCGCTATAATTGGCAAGGAACATCTTCTCGCCCTTGAGATGATGACGTACGGCCCAGAGGCGCTCGCCTATATTGCGCCATATCCCCGTATCGATCAGGGATACCCGCCAGTCCCTCGGCAGTTCTTCGAGCAACTCCACGCGTCCGGGGCTTGATATGACGCAATCGGCATAGCTTTCCGGCCGACTGTTCAGGAAGAATTCTTTTATGACGTGCGCCTTATAGCCGAGGCAGAGGATGAAGTCCTCATGCCCGAAACGGGCGTAATATTGCATGACATGCCGCATGATCGGTTGAGACCCGAGCGGGATCAGCGGTTTCGGGACGCTTTCGGAATATTCCCTTATGCGGGTTCCCCTGCCGCCGCAGAACAAGACGACCTTCATTGTGCCAACTCCTTCGGATCAATGATGGATATGTCGGGAATTGGAACGATGAATTTCCCGCCCCAGTTTTTGATATCGTTCATTTGCGCAACGATCTCATTCTTCAGGTTCCAGGGAAGAATGAGGACGTAATCCGGCTTCATGCGCTCGATTTCGCTGACGGGCCGGATTGGGATATGCATTCCCGGCGTGAGACGGCCATGTTTGTAAGGATTGCGATCGACTGCAAAATCGATGAAATCGGTGCCGATGCCACAATAGTTCAGCAGCGTGTTGCCCTTTCCCGGTGCGCCATAGGCGCAGATGGATTTGCGCAGCTCCTTGAGGCGGATGAGGAAAGACAGGAGGTTCCGCTTGGTCTGGCGCACGGCTTCGGCGAAGGCCGTATAGGTCTCTATTCTGTCGAGCCCGGCATTCAGCTCTCGTTCCAAAAGGCTATCCACGCGGGCTTCACGCGGAAACTTGCTGTCCTCGTGCGAGAAAAAGACTCGCAGCGAACCGCCATGTGTGGGGATCTCTTCGACATCGAATACCCTGAGCCCGTGACGGCGGGCCATTTTTTCTATTGTCAGCAGTGAGAAGTAGGAAAAGTGCTCGTGATAGATGGTGTCGAACTGGTTTTCCGCGATAAGTTTTTCGATATGCGGGAATTCGAGGGTGATTACGCCTTCAGGCTTGAGCAGGACTTTCATGCCGGCAACGAAATCGTTGATATCAGGCACCTGGGCAAGGACATTGTTACCGATGATGAGATCGGCTTTTTGTCCCCTGGTCGCCATATCGGTCGCCAGAGCCTCGTTGAAAAATTCCGTCAGTGTCGGAATACCTTTCCCGATTGCCACCTTTGCGACGTTGATCGCCGGTTCAATTCCGAGCATCGGGATGTTGCTGGTCATGAAATGCTGCAACAGGTAACCGTCGTTGCTGGCAAGCTCGACAACGAAACTGGAGTCATCGAGCGCGAAGCGCTCGATGACCATGTCGCAATACCGCTTTGCGTGGGCGACCCAACTGTCCGAGAACGAGGAGAAATACGCGTACTCCGTGAAAATATTCTCGGGTGCGACATATTCCTGAAGCTGAACGAGCAAGCATTCGTCGCAAACGAATGCGTGAAGCGGATAAAATGGCTCCAGGTCGTTGGCTGCATCGGCTGCGACGAAGCTTTCGCAGGGAGGAGACATTCCAAGATCGACAAAGGTATGCACTAATGGCGAGCTGCAAAGACGGCAAAGCCTGATGTTATGCGTCTTGTTTAATCGTGCAGAAAAAACCGCCTCATTATTCATCTGACGTCCCCTGATTTCATCGCAGTGTCTTCGAGTGAATTTGGGAAAATTCTTTTATTAATTGGAAAAAATACTATGGATCAGGGTGAGTGACGATACTGCATTCGGCTCGAAAACGTCATCCATAAGCCGTAGGTTGATATGATAATC
The DNA here is from genome assembly GCF_027498475.1 of Agrobacterium salinitolerans. Classification (NCBI taxonomy): domain Bacteria; kingdom Pseudomonadati; phylum Pseudomonadota; class Alphaproteobacteria; order Hyphomicrobiales; family Rhizobiaceae; genus Agrobacterium; species Agrobacterium salinitolerans. Next base: position 685,041 of record NZ_JAPZLN010000002.1, read on the forward strand.
CTCTAAAATGCTCTTCAGCCGTTGGTTTCGGCAACCAAAAGGGTGACTTATTTGCCAAGCCGGCTTCAAGGTATGGTGCTGCCTGTGGGTGTATTCCGGAGCCGCTGAAATGGCGGAGAATTCGTCTTGGATAAGGGGTTGCATCAGGAGCGCCGAATGCTGTTTGAGAAGACGAAGATCGAGGGGCTTTGGATCGTCAATACGGTGCCCGTCCGGGACAGTCGCGGCTCTTTTGCCAGGACGTTCTGCAAGCATGAATTCGATAGCAACGGGCTGGTGTCTGATTTCACTCAGCACAGCCTTTCCCTGTCAAAGCTGAAACACACCGTCAGGGGGATGCATTTCCAGCGACCGCCACATCAGGAGACGAAACTGGTTTCCTGCCTCAAAGGATCGATCTGGGATGTCGCCGTCGATCTGCGCCGCGGTTCGCCAACCTATCTGCAATGGGTTGCTACGGTGTTGTCGGCCGACAATGGTGCGCAATTCTACATTCCCGAAGGTTTTGCGCATGGTTTCCAGTCGCTTAGCGACGACGTTGCTGTGTCCTATCTGATTTCGGTGCCCTATGCCGAGGCGAGCGCAGCCGGGGTCCGCCATGACGAACCCGCGATCGGTATTGAATGGCCTGCGCCACCCTCCGTCATATCGGAAAAGGACCTCGGTTGGCCGGCCTGGCAATGAAAGTCTAGCGCGTCAGGAAACCGAGGTTCGAGACAAGGCCTGCCTCAAGCAGCCTGCCGGCAGCGCTCGCAATATCGGCAAACGGCATTTTCGACCTTTCGGCGATATCGAGCAGCGAGTTGGTTCCATCGGCGAGGTTGAGTATCCATAGATAGGCCATGGTCCGGTCGTCATTCGTCTTGTGGCCGCCTATCGCAGGGAAAAGCCCGTATTTCCCCAGCTGTGGCTCACCCTTGGGCCGAAGGTTCAACGGCGTCCAGTTGTCTTCGAGAGCGTCGATCATGTCCATGATCATCCAAAAGGATGAGTCGAGATGTTCGGGCCGTATGAAGTCGAGATTGTCGGCCGAGGTGTGATATTCGGGAAAGGTTCCGAAAGCGCTTCTCTGCAGCAGTCCGACCGGAAGATTGAAGCCAGGCGAACAGAATTGGCGCTCGTCGTAGCCATAGGGAATGAAGTCGGCGATTGTCAGATGTTTACGATCCGCTCCGCAGCGGGTGCAGGCGGCGATCCGGTCGATCAGTGCATCTCCCCTGCGGCTGCGCTTGTAGTTCGGCCCGCCCCCGTCTCCAATGCATGAGACTACGAGACCATGCGCGATATTCGATATCGCGTCTTCGTTCCGGGCAAGCCATGACAGGGAGCCGATTGTTCCGGGTGCGAACACGAACCTGTAGCTGTAATGTGTGGACCTGCTTTTCAGGCCGGCGGCAAGACACGTCAGCAATGCAAGGCCGGAACAATTATCGTTTGCGAGCGACGGGTGACAGATATGCGCGAAGAGAAGCACCTCTTTGGTGCTTTGTCCGACATGCAGATATTCGCCGTAATACAGATTGCCTGACACCTTTTCGGTGTCGATGACGACTTCATAGTCGCCTTCCTCTAGCTTGAGGAATTCATGATGCGACATGCAAAAGCCCCAGGCATCCGTGTAATAGGCTGTTTTGTAAGGAATGAGATCGGGTTGTGCCGGCAGGGTGTAAATATGCGCTTGCAGTTCGGCCAGCGGCATCACGCGACGTTGAGGGATGCTGTAGTTCATGAGATGCAGGTTCGACATTTGAAAATCGATCACCTTGCGTCCCGCTGCGTTCTTCACATAGGCGTCCCGGACGACCCATTCCTGGGGCACCGTCCAGTCGAAAACCCGCGTCCCGCTCGGGACCGCGCGCTGCTCGATATCGATATAGTCTCTAAGGATATCGATCGTGTCGCACACGCCCTTGCCGGTGATGCTACGACAGATCGGAAACAGGCGGGAAGCCAGATCATGAATGGTCTGGCCCATACCTTCCTCTCGCCAGGCTTCGCCTGTCAGCTTTGCACCAGGCTCCAACTTGCCCATCCGGGCCTCCTGTTCAAACCGGTGCCGCGATATCGGCGTTCTGGCGCGGCGCGGCCATGGGGCGGCGCAGGTTGATGTCGATATCCTTGTCGCCGATCAGCTTCTGGAGTTGGCCGATCCGCTGATAGTGCGGTCCCTCGAATTCGGCCATTGTCAGGCCGGCGCTCTTGTAGGCCCGGTAGAGTTGCTCGGCACCTGCGGCCGCCGTCCATGTCGGTTTGAACGCCGGAAGCGCACGGGCGATCTTGCCAAAATCGACGCGGTAGGAACGGGTATCGGGGCTTGCATCGCTCGCATATTGCAGCCGGCATCCGGGTACCGTGAGAGCGACGATTTCGGCGATCTCCCGGATCTGATAGTTGTGGGTATCCTGTCCGACGTTGAAAGCCTGATTGTGTATGGCATCAGTCGGCGCTTCGAGCGCAGCCAGAAAGGCGCGTGAAATATCCTCGACATGAACGATTGGGCGCCATGGCGATCCGTCTGATTTCAGGAGGATCAGTCCTTCCGTCACCGCCCAAGCGGTCAGGTTGTTGAGGACGATATCGAAACGCAGCATGGGCGAAAGGCCATAGGCTGTTGCCGGACGCATATAGACCGGTGAAAATCCGGGGCTCGCGAGGCTTGCAATCTCCCGCTCCGCCAAGACCTTCGACGTGCCGTAGGCCGATACCGGTTTCAGCTCGGCCGTCTCGTTGACCAGTCCCTCGCCGGCAGCGCCATAGTTGCTGCACGACGAGGCGAAGATGAAACGCTTGACGCCCGCCTGCTTTGCGGCTCGCGCTGCCCGAACGCTGCCGCGGTAATTGATCTCATAGGTAATTTCTGGATTGAGATTGCTCAGCGGATCGTTGGACAGCGCCGCAAGATGAATGACAGCGTCGAAACCTTCCATATCCGAAGGCTGGATATCGCGGATATCCTTGCAGACGCCGGGGACCTGCGGCAAAGGTCCGCCTGGAACATAGGCGCAGCGATGGTAGAATTCAGTGTCATAGCCATGTACTTCATGACCCGCCTTGCGCAGGATGGGTACCATGACGGAGCCGATGTATCCGCGATGCCCGGTGACCAGAACGTGCATGAAACTTCCCCTCAATATCCATTTTCGATTGCAAAGAGCGTATCTTTTCAGGCGAGATCGATGCACCGCGCAAAGCGGCTGTAGCGATCATGCGAACGGTCTAGGTGCCCCGGCCGGTTAAGGCTTTCGGATGCCTTCCGATATGTCGGCCATGGCCAGCTCATGGCTGGCCTGATGCTGCGCATTTCCGTTGAAACGTCGGAAGACGACCTCGGATGGGCGTCCTGTCAGGAATTTGTCGACGCCATATTCCAGCGCTTTACGGTAGACGACCAGCGCTCCCTCGATGGCGTCAAGCGTTTTGGCTATATCCTCATCCTCATGCGTGTAGCTCACAACGAGAGACGGTGCGAGAAGGCCACGACGGATGGTTTCCTGCAGAAACAGCGAACGAAAAGCCTGCGACGGCTTTCCGGTCCGGTCCAGCGTGAAGTAGCTGAGGCAGGCAGAATGGCCCTGAATGCCGAAGTAGGAATCGAGCCCGTGCGCAATTGCGATCTGGCTAATGGCGGCACGCAACGCATTTCCCTGTCGGACCAGATGAGGGACCACGGGCTCCCGGGTGTAAACCTGCATGGTTGCGATGGCCGCCGCCATCGCATGCGTTTCCGCACCATGCGTCGTCGAAAGCAGGAAGACGCGGGGGGCGTCGGTTTGATCGATACCGCCCCGTTCCATGAACTCACGCTTGCCGGCAAGGGCGGAAATGGAGAAGCCATTCCCCAGCGCCTTGCCGAAACAGGATAGATCGGGGACGATATCGTATGTCTTCTGCGCGCCACCCGCATCCCAGCGGAAGCCGGTGATCATTTCGTCGAGAATAAAAAGCGCGCCGTTTTCGTGGCAAAGCTTTTGCAGTTTGTGAAGAAACTGGTCCCGCGGCGGATCACCGCGTGACGGCTCCAGAATAAAGGCGGCGATACGACCTGGAAAGCGGTCAAACAGACTGCGCGCACTCGCCAGATCATTGTAGCTGAAGCCAAGGACCAGATTCTGGATCGCCTGGGGAATGCCCGCATTCATCTCCGTTGTTCCGATGAACCAGTCGTCGGTAGAGAAAAACGGGTGGTCGCTGCAGCGCGCGATCAGGTCACGGCCGGTAACGGCCCGTGCAAGTCGTATCGCAGCGGATGTCGCATCGGAACCGTTCTTGCAGAATTTGACCATTTCGGCTGTCTGGATCGTATCGAGAAAGGTCGAGGCGCAATCCACCTCGATCTTTGACGGGCGCGTGAAGTTGCAGCCGCGGTATAGTTCCGCACGCGCCGCCTCTACGACGTCGGCATAGGCATGGCCAAGGCCGACAGCCCTATTGCCCATGCCGTATTCGATATATTCATTTCCATCGACATCCCAGACATGGCAGCCATACCCCCTTTCAATGAAGCCGGGGGACAGCACAGGGTACTGGTCGTCGCCCTTTGCATAGGTATGTGCGCCGCCCGGTATGATGTTGCGGGAGCGCAGGCGCAGTCGATCCGAGTTTTCGAAATTTTCGACGAAAGTTTGCATGGCGCAATCCCGGGTCCATATGTCCAATGACCAGAGATTACCGTATCCGGCTCGATGGCCGTTACCCCGTCTTTATGTTGGGAATGCTAGCCGAAAGACTTAGAGGAGCTGTACAATCTTCTCGTCATAATCGCTCCAATGGTTTTGTATCGTGCAGGCCCCGACATCCGCAGGCAACAAGGATAAAAACAGGTTCACGGCGCCACACTGACGTTAGTTTTTGAAGAGATCGGATATTTTGAAGATCACTTCCGTTCTGTTTTTGGCGCCCACTTTCTTCATGATATTGCGAATATGTACCTTTACGGTGCTCTCACGAAGATTGAGCTCATAGGCGATGATCTTGTTTGGCTTGCCTTGCGTCAGGGCGTTGATGACATCGACCTCACGCTGGGTGAACATGGCCGTGCGCTGGCGTTCCTTGTCTTCCGCAACCACGAGCAACTGCCTGAGATCGCTCAGATTTTCAGCCGACACAAAAGCGCCGCCCGCCAATGCAAGTGAGATGGCGCCCACGCACACCGCCAGTCCTATCGACGAGGAGATGTATCCCCGGACTCCCGCGTCAAACGCCCTCATGACCTGCCGCAGATCGCGGTTTTCCGCTAGAATGACGACCGGCAGATAAGGGTAATCGGCAATAAATTCCCGCAGCTCGTGGAGGGATACGTCATCGCAAAAATCGCTGCGTCCGACATTGACCAGGATGCCGCTATGATGGCCGTTCGGAGCATGTCTCCAGTCGTCAAGCGATGAGAACAACTCGACTTCCATATCAAGGCCGTAGGCGATCAGGCTCTGCGCCAGACACTCACGGTCGAGCGCGCGGTCGTCGATGATCGCCAGCTTTCTGACCGAAGTTTCGATAGGTTTAGAATGCGCAACCAGATGGAAATTCGACGGGAATTGTCCGTTGTTGGGAACCGACGTCAGCATGTTATGTCCTATCCGCGCTAAAGAGTTCTTTGCGGATCTGCCTGGCTTGGCAGAGACGCAACCGAAGAGTTTTCTTATCCAAGATTCGGCACAACGGAAGTTTGAGGTAATCCAACCCGGAACGCCGTCATCAATCAGAACTTCGGAAGAGCCTCTGTTGCGGTCTGGATTTTTCGGAATTTAAAATCGGCCAGAAATCAACAGACGTGGCACTACCCGAATTTCTACCCCGGCATCCTACAATGGAGTATCACAACTGGAAAAGGTTCGGAAATTACTCACTTTTGATTGAGATTTCGAGGCGGTGTTCAATCGGGCATGATGTGGGCAGACAATCAGACACGCCGGAACTGTAGAAATATAACTCTTTCAGGCCATCGTCATTTTTCGTGCGCCCCCACTAACCATATTGGATGAATTATAATCGCGCCCGGATTGATTTAACATCCTCCCTTCGTACTTTTGTTTGTGATGTCGGCAACTTATGCGTGTTTATCGCATTTTGAAATTGCACCTTACGACAATCGGACGCGCTGCACCCCACACGTGACGGGGCTTGGTGACGACGTATCCCTGACGAATGATCTCAAGGCCTTGATGGCTGCTTTCAAGACTTCGTTGACCCACCACGCCCGACGCTTCGTAAGGGTCGATTTTTGTTTGGAATATGCGTTAATTTTAACGAGAGCGAATATGGCGGAACGCGATGCAGATAGTAACAAGGTTCCTTCTACTGTCGAGGTAGACGCCGGTTCGATGTCCGGATCACAGGAAGCAAGTCCTGTTAGAATGTTCCCGATTGTCGGCGTCGGAGCTTCGTCGGGTGGACTGAATGCGTTCAGAGCCCTGCTCAAAGCGTTGCCTGAAAAAACCGGCTGTGCGTTTCTTCTCGTTCAGCATCTTGACCGGTCGCATGAAAGTATACTCGCAGAACTTCTGTCGAGCGAAACGACTATGGTCGTAACCGAGGCGGTCAATCTTGCTTTGATAGAGCCGGAGCACGTCTATGTCATCCCACCTAGATTCCTGATGTCGGTTGACGGAGGACGGATATATCTGTCGCCCCGGCGGGAACTGCATGAGGCACCTTTGCCGTTTGATTTTCTCCTGGGTTCCATGGCCAGGGAATATGGACCATGGTCGATAGCGGTGGTCCTGTCCGGCACGGGATATGACGGCTCATCCGGTGTCCAGCAAGTCAAGGACTTAAAGGGACTTGTTCTGGTCCAGGAGCCCAAAGAGGCACAGTTTGATGGCATGCCCGAAAGCGTTATTTCGCTGGGCATCGGCGCTACCGTTTTGCCCGTCGCGGAGATGCCGGCGGCCATCGCCAAGCATATTGCGCTGTTGTCGCGGCTTCAAACCGACCACTCGATGGAGCGCCCAATGCCCCAACTGGGGCAGATCATCGAGATATTGAGAGTTTCCACAGCCAACGATTTTTCGGCCTATAAACACGGAACGCTCCAGCGTCGGGTCGAAAAACGCATGGCGGTTCTCGGTATCGAGATCGAAGACATAGACCTATATCTTGATATGCTTGGAAACAGCGGAGAAGAGCGCCAAAATCTCGTCAGAGATCTTCTGATCAACGTCACCAGCTTTTTCCGCGACAGCAAGGTGTTCGACTTTCTACGCGACTCCATTATTCCGGATATTCTCCGCGCAAAGGCCGCGCACGGAACAGTGCGAGTATGGGTCGCTGGCTGCAGCACAGGGGAAGAGGCATATTCGCTGGCTATTCTCTTCCTCGAGCTCATTCAGTCCATGGGACTTCGTCTCCAGTTACAGATGTTTGCTTCGGACGCCGATGGCGCGGCGGTCGCGATTGCCAGAGATGGACATTATTCACATGAGGCGGTCAAATCGCTGGCGCCGGACTTCCTGGAAAAATATTTCGTGAGGGACGACAACGGATACACCGTGACGTCGCAGCTGCGTGGCGTGGTGGTATTCACCGTACAGAATGTCCTGAGCGATCCGCCGTTCTCCAGGATCGATCTCATTTCCTGCCGCAACCTGTTGATTTACCTCGAGGCAGACGCCCAAGCAAAGGTTTTGTCGCTTTTCAGGTTCGCCTTGCGTGAAAACGGTATTTTACTAATCGGAAAATCCGAAACCGTCGGCGGAATGGATGACCGTTTCAAGCTGATTTCGGAATCCGAAAGGGTATACCGGCGCATCGGACTTCCAGTGTTCGGTGATCTTCAGTTCGGCGCTGTCCAAGGCGGGAATGTCAGGGTTCCCTCTTCGCTAGGAAAGGTGACTTCAGCATCGAGACGCAGCGCATATGCCGACGCGGTTGCCCAGCTTCTGCTGGGTAGCTACGTGCCCGCCGCAGTCCTCGTTAATCGAAAGTATGAATATCTTTATTCCATCGGCCCCACAGCAAGGTTCCTGCGGATCGCTTCAGGCCCGGCATCACATGATCTGTTCGCCATAACACCGAAGGCGCTCCACAATAAGATCAGGTCTGCGATCCACCGTGCGACCCGGGATCAGAAGCCGTTCGTAGCCAAGAATGTAAAACTCGACAGCAACGGCGCGCATAGCGAGTTCAGCATTCATGTGGAGCCGCTGTTCAGTCAGGGTGAAGAGCTGTTCCTTATATGTTTCGTGGAAGATCCTGCGCAAGCCAACAGGGTTGTCCGATCGCAGAAATTATCGACGACAGATGCGTCGCCCATTACCGAGCTTGAATTCGAATTAGAGGAGACCCGGGCGGAATTGCAGGGCGCCATACGCAATCTGGAAATTGCCGGCGAAGAACAGAAGCAGATCACCGCCGAAGCACTGTCTCTGAATGAAGAGTATCAGTCGACGAATGAGGAACTCGTTACTTCGAAAGAGGAGCTGCAATCCCTCAATGAAGAGCTGACAGCTCTCAACAATCAATTGCACGAAGCACTAGAGCGTCAGCGTGCAGTTTCCAACGATCTGCAAAATGTCTTGTATAGTACCGATGTCCCGACGCTCTTTCTGGATGCCAGTCTTCGTATACGGTTTTTCACACCAGCCACCCGGTCGGTATTCAAGATTATATCGTCCGATGTCGGCCGCCCCCTCTCGGACCTCAGCGGCTTTGGCGGCGACAGTACGCTTCAAGCCGATGCTATGGCGACCCTCCACGACGGCAATACAGTCGACAGGGAGATAGGAGGAACTGACGGCCGCTGGTATGTCCGCCGCGTCAAACCCTATCGCGGCGAGAACGAGACCGTCGACGGGGTCGTCATCACCTTCATCGATATGAGCGCCCAGAAACAGGTTGCCGAAAGCAGGGAAGCTGCAAAGAAATCCGCTGAGCGAGCGACCGAGGCCAAGTCGCAGTTCCTGTCTGCGGCAAGCCACGATCTTCGTCAGCCGCTGCAAACCTTGAAGCTGTTGCATGGGCTTTTGGAAAGGAGCGTGGGGGAAGGGCAGACGAGCACTTTCGTCCAGAGAATGGGAGAGACGCTGTCCTCGATGCTAGGCATACTCAACTCTGTTCTTGACATCAACCAGATCGAAGCGGGGATAGTGGAACCGCAGATCGTCAGCTTTGCGATCGGCGATCTTCTGGGGCGGCTGTTCAAGGAATTTTATTATCCCGCTCGGGCGGCGGGGCTGCAACTTCGTGTCGTACCGTCCAGCCTTGCCGTTCACACCGATCCCCGTCTGTTCGAGCAGATCGTTCGCAACCTTCTGTCCAATGCACTGAAATACACGCCGAGCGGCAAAATTCTGGTTGGCTGTCGCCGGGTCGGTGCAAAAGTTCGGTTCGAAGTTTGGGACACCGGTATAGGCATTCCCGAAAGCCATATCGCGGACGTCTTCCAGGAATATCTTCAACTCGACGTACCCGCTGGCGCGGAAGACCGTGGTCTGGGACTCGGACTGTCAATCGTCAAGCGGCTCAGCGACCTTTTGGGACTGAAAATTGCGGTGCGGTCGCGATTGCATGAAGGTTCCGCATTCATGATCGAGATCGATAGAGCACCGGCTGGGGAGCCGCTTGTGCTGCTGCGTGCGCCCGTCGATAACCATTCGCGTCAAGCGGTTGCCCTGTCTTCCGCGTCGATTTTGATCATTGAAGATGAAAACGGAATGCGCGATCTGCTCAAGATGGGGCTTGAGCAGACCGGATACGTGGTCGCTGCAACCTCAACGGCTGCCGAAGCAATCGCGATTGTTCGAGGGCTGAAGTTCATGCCCGACGTTGTTCTCGCAGACTACAATCTTCCCACAAGCGGGAATGGCATAGTTGCGATTGAAGATATCCGGCAAGCACTCCGCCGAAATGTTCCGGCACTCATTCTAACAGGCGATATTTCAAGCAAGGCGCTGAGGGATTTTGCGCAGCACGAAATTCCTTATCTGCACAAGCCGGCGAAACTCGGGGACGTCGTGCAGGTGGTCGAGACACTGGTTGTTCGCCAAACCGGCGAGACGGTGGAGCACACAGTCGACCCCGAAGACACGGAGCCGATGACGGGCCGGCGCATCGAAGTCATCGATGACCAGCAGGACATCAGGGACAATTTGCGCGCTGTTTTCGAAGGTGAGGGCTGGACGGTTGCAACCTATGTTTCGGCAGAAGCATATCTTGCAGACTACAAGCCCGACAGATCAGGTTGTCTGCTTGTTGATGCGTATCTGCCAGGCATGGTAGGCATGGAGTTGCTGCGTTTGCTGAAAGAAAGACATCATCGGTTTCCGGTGATTGTCATCACGGGTCGCAGTGATGTGCGTATGGCCATCAATGCGATGCGTTATGGAGCGGCCGATTTCATCGAGAAGCCGTTTTCTTACCAGGAAATATATCGGAGCGTGCAGTCGGCCCTCGAGCGATCGCGTGAAGCGAACGAGCGTGAAGAGCGGCGTGAAACGGCTCGAGCCACGCTGGCGGCGCTTACTCGCAAGCAACGGCAGATCCTTGACCGGATCGTTCAGGGGCAGGCCAATAAGGTCATTGCAGCCGATCTGAAGCTTAGTCAGCGCACTGTCGAAAATCATCGCGCCTCAATCATGCGCCGAACGAAATCAGCTTCGTTGCCGGCGCTGTTGCGGCTTGTCCTGAATGCCGAGGAATAGGCCTTCATCATCGAAAACTGGCCGGTCGATCGCTATCGACGGGCGATTGCTGCGCGAATGCGATGCAAGGCATCAGGCCGGCGCACAAGATAACTTACCGGTGGCAGAAACGCCGAGGCGGGTCGCAGGCGGAAAGCCTGTGCGAGAAGGGGACCCACGCCTGGCCGACGCTGGACCAGATTGGAAAGCGCGCACCAATAGGCGCGGTCGCTCAGGCTCGCGCGGCCGCGCCTTAGCAGGGTCTGGGCATTGGCGAGCAAAGCTCCTTCGTTGCGGAAGAAGCTTTCGAGTGCTGCTTCGATTTCGGCATTCCAGGCAAGCACATTATCAAGGATAGCCGATTGGTTCGCACCGTGGATACGCGTGAAATTCTGCACGGCATCGAGTTCGACGATGTCGCCCAGCACCGCGAGCCGCATCCACATCTCGACGTCGTCGGTATGGCGCAGTGCTGGCCGGTAATGGCCGGCATGTTGCTGAATGTGCGTCCTGGTGACGGCGAGTGGGCCTGGTACCGGGCTGCGTCCCGTCGCGCAGACGTTGGCGATGAAGTCCATGCCGCGATGAAGCTGCATGCCATCGACGTCGCTGCTAGGCAACGATGCTATTTCGGCGTCGTCGCGGAAGAAGGCGGTTCGGCCGAAGGCCATGTGCGCACCGGGATTATTGTCGAGCGCCTCCATTGCGCGCGCAAGGGCGCCGGGCGACAGCACATCGTCGGCGCAGATGATGGCGAAATAGTCTGCCCGAGCCCAATCGATGCCTTCGTTGAAAGACGCGTGACCGCCGAGGTTCCTTGCGCGCAGGCTCGTTTCGATACGAGGATTTGTTGCCGCGAGTGACCGGGAGATCGCAACGCTGTCGTCTGTGGAGGCGTTGTCGATGATGAGGATACGCATGTTGGGGATGTTCTGGCCAAGGACGCTCTCTACGCATCCTTTCAGAAAGCGACCGTAATTGTAGTTGGGAATGACGATATCGATGCTGCTCATGGTTCCACCGCTGCGGGAACGACGGTGTCGGGAATGGAAGCCGATGCAGGAGGTTTTCCGACCCTGCGCAGACGCCCGGCAAAAGCATCGAGCGTCGAACGTATTTCGCTGACGAGTGGGTGACGCAGAAGCAACAGACAGGCGCCCCAGCCCGCCACCGAAAGGAGGATGGCGCCGCCTGCCTGGGCGAGGGAGTAATCGAAGCGGAATCCCATCCAGACGGATATGGCGAGCGGCCCCGCAATCGCTGCAAGGGTCACCGCAGCACTTGTCCCGATGGCTGCGAACAGTTCGGGTAGTTTAAAGTGCGCATGGCGTCTTACCAGATAGAAGGCGACAAGCATCTGGAAGGGCAGTGTGATGAACTGGCTGAGTGCTACTGCGGTGAGGCCGAAGAAGCTGGCGGAGCAGAGCACAATTGCCGAGACGCTGCGGCAGACGAAATTGCCCAGAAAAGCCTCCCGGTTGGCGTTGAGGGCGATCAGCAGCGGTGCGGTCAGCACCATTGGAAACCAGAAGATCGACGCAAGCGCGAGGATCCGGGTGATCGGTACGGCGGCAAGCCACTGGTCTCCGAGTGCAAGGCGTACAATGGGATCGGCGAGAATGGCGACCATGATCAGCGACGGCCAATATAGCACGGTGATGTAACTGAGGGCGCGCAGGTAGGACTTTCGGACGTCTCCACCCTGGCGCACTTCGGCGGCGAGCGCCGGGAAGGCGAAGGAAAAGATTGCCGAGAGAAAAATGCGATCGGGAATGGAGCAGACGGTATTGGCGCGATTGTAGATCGCGACCGCTGTCGGTGTCATGGCAAAGCCGAGCACCAGTTGCGGCAGGGACTCGTATAATTTGTCGACGATGGTGGCAGCGCCCCTGTAACGGCCGAATTCGGCCATACGGCGCCACGACTTGAGCGAGAGGCGCGCTGACCGATGGGCCGGATCGGCATAGGCGGCAAGGGCGCTGGCAACGCTGTTGCCGACAAGGAGGCCGAGGGCGAAACTGACGAAGCCCCATCCATTGCTGGCAGCGAAGATCGTCACAACGGACATAACGACGAGTCCGATGGTTCGGACGCGTGCGATGGTGCCGAACGCCAGCCGGCGACGCAGCATGGAAAACGCCGGCATCCCCAGGCTTTCGGCCATGATGGCGGCAATTGCGAGGATAAGATAATGCTGGAGACCGGGGTGGTGGTAGAAAATCGCCAGATAGGGTCCGCATAGATAGAGAACGATCCCGAGAATGCCGCTGACGAGGAGCAAGAGTGTAAGCGACGTGTTGATGTCATCGCGTTCAACGACATCGAGTTGAATGAGGAAATCGGACGAAACGAATTCGCGAAAGGCGAAAATCACCGACGTCACCCCGTAGCCGATGACGGCGAAGCCCACTTCCGCCGGCGAGAGCAGCCGCGATACGATCGCGATCAGAGCGAAATTGATCGCAATTCCGAGGTGCTGTTCCAGCATGGCCATGAAAAAGGCGCGGCGGACTTTGTGCATCGAAGGGCTCCGACAGCGTCGCCGATAATCGACGGTAGCGTCAAATCTAGAGTGGCGACTTTTATCTTGGAAATCTGACCGTTGGGATGGCAGCCGGATCCGTAGGTGTAGGACGTTTGGAGAATGTCCGTAAAAGGGCGTGCGACAACGTGCGGTCTAACCCCTTTTAGTGTTAAAGAGCCTCGCTATTACGTCGAAAGCATTAGGTTGCATGACTGCGTGTCTAAAGGGTAACGCTTTGCGGCGTTGCGACGGCATCGGTTGAGAGAAATTCCCGGCCAAGTAGCGCCTCCTGCTCGGAAAGCTGGCGCTTGAAGCGATCATTGGCGTGGGCGATCCGCTGCCTCACCGCCCCGGCTCCGGCGACTATCTCCTTCACCAGCTCGATAACTTCCTCGACTTCGAACGTATCGATGTGCCGGGAAAATTTTTCCTGGTCGAAATCGTTCATCAGATCGCTGAACTTGCGAGCATAACCTATTGATATTGTCGGGTTTCCAAGTTTCAGCGAGCAGACCAATCCATGATATCTCGACACCACGGCAAGGTCGATCGCTGCCATCTGCTGCATGATATCGCGCAGCGTTGCGGCCGAGCTGATGTCGATATGGGCCAGCTCATCCTCGGAGAGCATGTCGTTCAGCAGAAACATCAGATCCGCGCAGGCGACCCTGTCGGTAACGTCCCCCATCAAAAGGATGATGTTATGGCCTTCACCGATCAACCAGCTCACGAGCTGTGCGAGCTTATGGATGTAGGTCTTGTAAATTCTGGCGGCCTCGGGATCGTTGTGACGCCAGCCGCGATAGTCCATGACGCCGACGCCTATTCTCATTGGGCCGCTGGCGGGGCTCTGCCGGTGGGGCACAGGAACAGGAAGATCAAAGGCTATATCGGGGTAGCGGTGGTCTCGCGACACGTCGACACCGATCATTTTCATGTAGTTGAGCGAGAAATCGTCCCGATAGGATCGATAGGAGGCCATCTGTGCGGCCGAGCGCAGGAACCAGCGGCTGAGACGGCTTTTCATCGGACCGGCGCCAATGCTGACGAAGGCGATCCGTGTGTTGCGAAGGCGTGCAACGAGACACCAGCAAAACACGACAAAGGGCCAACCGAACCACTTTTCCTGAAAATCATCCAGGATGCCGGTCCCCGGTATGATCATCAGGTCAGCCTTGTCGAAACTGAAGAGGGAACTGACCAATAACCTCAGCCGTGAGGGCACCTTGCCGAGCAGCCTGTCCAGTTGCCTCATCCACGCGTTTTTCAGGGGAGGACCGCCAACGCCCATCGCACGAATATTGAACTTCGTACTGACGACTGTCGGACTTGCACAGAGACACAACAGATCGGCATCGGGCCTCATCCTGCGCAGGTAAATGAGCATGGCTTCAAGCGATCCGTCATTGCCCGAATTACCAGAGCCAAATTGTCCAAGGAGAGTGATCCTCATTTATTTTCCAATCGCAGCCCGGCGCCGACACGCTCGATATGGCATTGATATCTGCTGGAGCAGTACGGCCCCACATCGACCTTCGGGTTGCGTCTTACGTCAAACGAATAGTCTGACTGACGCAAACCGCTCAAAGGAAGATACAGCTAAGTCTAAGATGCAACTGACTGTCATCCCGTGGCTTTTTAGTATGTCGCGTTAGCAGCCACTCGAACTATCCGTCGTCGATCCGTTGCGGCAGGATTGTGGGTGCAAGAGCGAGAGTGTCCCATGAAGCTTGCCTATTTTGTTCTCCCCCATATCGGCGGCACCTATTCCGTCTTCAAACATCTTCGCAAAGGCCTCGCCGCCTATGGCACAGACGTGCGATGGCTCGGCGTGTGCAAGGAAACATACGGGCTGCCTCTCGACCTCCAGGGTGAAAAGGATTTCGGGCAACTGCTGCGCATGCCCGTCAATCTCAGCGAACGCGAATGTGCAGAGCGAATGGCGGCCGCCATCGAAGACGGCGGGTTCGACGGTGTCATCGTCAACGTTCTTGGCGATCAGTTGCAGACGAATATCGCGCGCTATCTGCCAGAAGGTATCCTGCGTATTCTCGTCGTCCATAATATCTCGCCTGGAACATATGCAGCGGCGCGCTCGGTGCGGGACTACGCCCATGTCACGATTGGCGTATCGGAGCGGTGCCGCGCCGATCTGGTCGCGCGCAACGGCTTTTCGAAGGATCGAACCTACGCCATACCGAATGCGGTGGATAGCGACGCGTTCCGCAGCCAGGCGGTTCGGCGATTCAACCGGAGGCCGGAACTCAAGGCTCTCTTCGTCGGCCGCATTGAAGATGCCTCGAAAGGCGTGATGTGGCTGCGGGAAATACTGGACGCCTCGCCCGAGGCTGTGCGCTTGACGATCGTCGGAGATGGGCCGGATATGGGCAAGCTCAGGCGAAGGCTAGACGGCCATGGCGATCGCGTCAGTTACGCGGGATCCGTTCAGCTTTCAGACATACCGGTCATCATGGCCAGCCACGATGTTCTCATCATGCCGTCCCGCTTCGAGGGGCTTGGCATGACCATGATCGAGGCAATGGCCGGCGGATGCGTCCCGGTCGTCTCTCACATCCGGGGTGTGACGGATACGATTGTCGAGCCGGGCCGAAACGGCTTCCTGTTCCCGATTGGCAATTATACGGCAGCGGCGAATGCGATCGCGCGCTTGCATGCCGATCGCGATCTTCTCGAGCGCATGTCGATTGCGGGAAAGGAGATGGTCCTGAACCGCTTCAGCATCGAACGGATGGCCGCACGCTATAACGAAGTCATTACCCTGACACTGAACGACCGTCCTGGCCTGTCTACGGTGCTCAGGATGGAAGACTGGTCTATTCCCGCCGGTTTGAGGCCGGGTCTTAGAACCTATCTGCCGTTGCCCTTGAAAAACTGGCTTCGCGTCGTTCGTGAACGGCTCTGAAGCAATGATCGGCGATCAGCGGCGACTTGGACATCTGTGCAGTGTTTTCTTTCTCTGGTTATGCATGTTTTCGACCGGCAACGCACAGGATACCGTTTTTCCGCTTCAGACGTCGCAGGACGGGCGTTATCTTGAAGACAGCAAGGGTCTGCCGTTCCTGATTGTCGGGGACAGTGCTTGGTCGCTTATTGGCGATACCTCTATTCCCGATGCGGAATTTTATCTGGAAACGCGAAAGCGGCAGGGCTTCAACACCGTGCTTGTATCGTTGATCGAGCATCAGTTCTCCCGCAAGGCGCCAGCGAACTTCTACGACGAGAAACCTTTCGCAGGCGATGCCTTCGAGCAACCGAACGAGGCCTATTTCGACAGGGCAGAAGCCGTCATAAAGGCAGCCGCAAGTCGCAACCTGCTGGTGCTTCTCTGTCCGGCCTATAGCGGCGCACGCGGTGGCCCCGAAGGATGGTATCAGGAAATGGTCGTGGCCGGGCCGGAAAAGCTGCGGGCTTATGGGCGTTATGTCGGTCAGCGTTTTGCGAAGTACCCCAACATCATCTGGGTGCAGGGCGGGGATTATGACCCGCCTGATCGCAATCTGGTCACGGCTGTTGCAACGGGGATTGCTGAAACCGATCCTTCGGCATTGCAGACCGTGCATGGCAATCCCGATACCGTGACGAGCGATTTTTGGCGGGACGCTTCCTGGCTCGATATCGATTCAATTTATACTTACAGCAATGTCGCGACGGCGGTGCTCAATCGGTATCGCTCTGGACCGAGACGCCCTTTTTTCCTCATTGAAAGCGCCTATGAAGGCGAGAACGATGTGCAGGAGCGTCAGGTTCGTCTTATTGCCTATAGTGCACTGCTTTCAGGAGCGAGCGGCCAGCTCTTCGGCAACAATCCGGTCTGGCATTTTTCCGCCGCCGGGCTTTATGACGCGAAGGACAGCTGGCAAGGTTCGCTGAAAAGCCGTGGTGCTCAAAGCATTACCCATCTGGCCGCGCTTTTCAGACAACTGACATGGTGGAAGCTGGTGCCCGATCAGGGAAGTCTGCTGAAAAGCGATGCGGGCGCATTTGCGGCGCGCGACAGGGATGGGTCTTTCGCGGTGATCTATCTCGACGCTCCTTCCGTTGCGATCGATCTCGACAGTTTGGCGGCAGGCGAGAAAACCCTTCGCTGGTATGATCCCTCGAATGGAATCTACATCGAACCGAGCGAGCGTCTTGGCCGCAGCGGTCTTCGCAACGTGACGGTGCCGGCATCGGCGAATGCTTTCGGTTTTCAGGACTGGATCGCCGTTCTCTCCGCACAGGAATGATCACTCGCAAGATGCCGCTCGTTGCCGGGTCGTCCATTTGTGGCCGCTTGTCGACAAGGTCTCAAACCTAGAGCGGCTGATTGTTAAATGGAAACGGTTGTGTTGGCTCAAACGGAGTCGGCCGGACGATCAGGCGGCCCGTTTCAGCCAACCCGAAGGGCCGGGCATCTTTCCGCCAGGATCAAAGGCGATCGGCTCGAAAGTCCCTGGGGGTATGCCCTTCGCCAATCGCCTTTGCCCTGACGAAAACCTGCTCCGGCAGAACCGTTTCCATTTAACAATGAACCGCTCTAGCTCTTTCGATGGTCGATCCGGTTTGTGGGTAGGGAGGGTAGACGTTAATTTCGACACCCTCTCCCTTTGGTGGATTTCACACGCCTTTTGCCCGCATACCCCTCAGGGCCGGTGTTTTTTAGGATCGTCAGAAGGCGAATATCGTTGCAGATGCGCCGCCAAGCTTCAGCGTGGGGATCAGACATGTCGGGGATACTCTTCAACACCATCGCTACTTTCATCCTGTGCGTATCCTTCATCGTCGTTCTCAGGCACCTGACCATTGCGTATCAGCTTGTGGATCGCCCCGATTCCATCCGCAAACGTCACACTGGGGCGGTTCCGCTTTGCGGTGGCATTGCAATCTTTACCGCTTTCGCTGTTTCCGCCCTTGTTGGTGGGTGGAGCGAGGCTCTCGGCATGAACTTCTGGCTCGGACTGGCGGTCATCCTGTTGATGGGCGTCGTCGATGATCGCCGGCCGCTACCCGCAGCAGGACGCCTTGTCATGCAACTGGCAATGGCGATCGCTCTCGTAGGCGGCGCCGATATCGGCTCTCTCTCCATCGGCGTGCTGTTCACGCAGCATTCGGATCTGTTCCTGCCGCTGTTTTTCGTCATCGGAGTTCTCTTCGTGACCGGGCTGGTGAATTCGTGGAACATGCTTGATGGTGTCGACGGGCTTGCAGGTGGCACAGCGGGTGTCGCGTTGATCTGGCTGATGATCGTGGCGATCTTCGCAGGTGTCGGCGACATCATCGCGCCGCTTCAGGCACTCTGCGTATGCCTCTGCGCTTTTCTGGTCTTCAACATGCGCGGTCCATGGCGTGCAAGGGCGAGCATATTCCTCGGCGATGCTGGCAGTACCGCACTGGGGGCGACGATTGCCTATGTGATCGTCCTGCTGGCGACCACAAGCGCTGCCGTATCCTTTCCGGCATTGCTCTGGATCGTGATCCTGCCGATCACCGATACGCTTAGCCTGATTGTCCGTCGTATCATGCACGGTCGCAGTCCGATGTCGGCCGATCGCTGGCATTTTCATCATCTGCTGCTGGACTATGGTTTCACGCCGGCGGCTGCAACGAACACGCTGGTCGTGATTTCCTTCATTTGCGGCGGCATCGGTTTTGCAGGGATAAAAGCCGGTATTCCGGCGGAAATAATGGCCGCCGGCCTTCTCGTGCCGATTGCCCTTCACACCGCGTTCGTCCTTACCGCGACGGGCTACCTCTCGAAAACCTTGCTTGACAGGGGTAATTTCGATCTCTACCGCGAGGTGGTGCGTCTACCGGCCGCCGCCAGCGCCACGCCGGAGCCAAGAGCCATTCAATCGGCGAATGAAGAGTAGCCCCATCATGAAAGCGCCGTGGCCCGGACCGCGAATTCCCTCGAGACCGGTTTCGAAAGGACGGCTTTCGCCTTCTCGCATTTCCCAAAACATCAGAAGCGCTCCGCCATTGAAACGGAACGCGATTTTACTGGGCTTGATGATGCTGAGTGCAGTCGGGCTCTACGGACTTGCCCTCGTTTCAGCGGGGTCGCTTCTTGTCGTGGAGGACCCGCCTGCGCAAGCCGACGTCATCGTTGTTCTGGGCGGCGACGGTCCTCCTCGAGCTGCCCGGGCCGCAAAACTATGGCACGAGGGAAAGGCGCCGCGCGTCCTGGTGACTGGTTATGGGGATTGCGACTTCATCCGTGACACGCTGGTGCGGTTGGGGGTGGATTCCGCAGCCGTCTCAACGGAATGTCTTTCGCTCAGCACCTGGGAAAACGCGACATTCGCACAGCCTATACTGACTGGAATGGGGGCAAAAAGCGCCATTCTGGTCACGAGCTGGTTTCATTCACGGCGCGCAGTAAAACGCTTCCGGTTTGTGATGCCACAAATCCAGTGGATTTCACTTCCTGCGCAACGAACCGTGTCGCTGTGGCGACTTGCCATCAACGGCGACGGGGTGCAGGTGTTCAAGGAATACGCCAAAGCGCTTTTCTACGACCTCAGAAGCAGTTTCGTGCGGGATTTGCCTCCGGTTCAGGCGGGGTTCGCTTCATGAACACGCTTCTGGTTTTTTGCCTCTTCGGTGGTGTTGTCCTGCTCATCTGTTGGGGAATGATGCGTCGGGAGCGAATTTATGAGTTCCCGTTTCTGACGGGCGTCATCACCTTCAGTTTCATCTTGCCGCAGGTTCCCGGACTGGCGTCGGAAAGATTCCTGCCGGAAGGCGCGTTTGCCAGAGCCGCGCTGTTCATGATGCTGTGCCTTTTCATGTGCTGGTGGGGATGGAGCAGAACGGCGAAACCCTTTGCATTCTTCCGTATCGATTTCGATGAAACACGTCTGCTGATCGTCGCAGCCGTTCTCTCGGTCGCCGGCGCCTACTTCTATTTCAAGCTCAGCCGGCTGCCGGGAGAGTTGACCATTGCGGTGCAGATGACCGGAGTTCCGGTCATGTATATCTTCTTTTCGCGGCTTTTGAGCTACGGTCTGGCGATTGCGGTGCTCTGTCTTGCGCGGCGGTTTTCCTGGCTGGCGCTCATCGTCCTTGCGTTCGATCTCGTCTTTTACCTGGATCGCATCGTGATAACGGGAAAGCGCGCCGAAGCGGTGGAACTCATCATGATGTTTGCGCTGGCATGGTGGTTTTACAAGGGATGGACGATCCCGCGTATCTTCGTGATCATTGCGCTTTTCCTCGGCACATTGTCGATGAACAGCATGGGTGACTACCGCGCCATCACTAAGGCCAACGACGCGCCGGTCTGGGATGACATCAAGAAGATAGATTTCGTCGGCAATCTTGAGAAGGTGTTCCGGGATGGCGGCGACGAGATGCGCAATGCGATCATGCGGATCGACAACACGGCAAACACGCTGCAATTCGATTACGGCAAGTTCCACTGGAACAGGCTGGTGTTCAACTTCGTGCCCGCGCAACTCGTGGGCGTAGAGGTCAAGCAATCCTTCATGCTGCCGGTGCCGGTTCAATCGCGCGACTACAATCCTGTCCTCGGCACGACGGAGACCGGAATGGCGGATGCGTTCGGATCCTTCTGGTATCTGGGAGCGTTCAAGTTTTTCCTGCTCGCCTATCTGGTGCGCCGGATCTGGGTGACCGCAAACACGGGCGAGTTCGCTGCGCAATTCACCTATCTGTTATCTATCATACCGTCCATGCATGCCATCTCGCATCAGACCGACTGGGTTCTCATGGTTTGGGTGCATATGCTGATGTTTGCAGCGCCGGCGCTGGCATTTGCCGTGATACCCGCCCGCGTGCGGCAGCGGCGATACGAGATACCATGCTTGACGTCTCAAGCTGGAGGATAGGCCATGCGCTCACGATACGACGATCCTGCCTTCCAGCATGCAAAGACGCCCCTGCCGCGTTTCGGAGGTCCGACCTTTGCACTGAATTTGCGGTTGAAACGGCTGGCCTGGATGATCGTATGGCGGCTTCTTGCCTCCTGGACGCCCCCACCGATGCGCCGCTGGCGCAATTTTCTCCTGCGCAGTTTTGGCGCGCGCCTGCACACCACGGCAATGGTGTATTCCAGCGTGATTGTGTGGTGGCCGGGGCACCTCGTCATGGAGCGTCATTCATCTCTCGGGCCTGGGGTGATCTGCTACAACGTCGACATGATCACAATCGGCCAATATGCCTCGGTCTCGCAACGTGCGCATCTGTGCACCGGGTCGCATGACGTTCAGGACAGCGCGTTTCCCCTGGTGACGCGGCCGGTGGTGATCGAGGAGGATGCCTGGGTGGCTGCGGAAGCCTTCGTCGGGCCCGGTGTCGTGATCGGCAGGGGGGCTGTACTTGGCGCGCGCGCCGTCACCGCGAAGTCACTGGAGCCGTGGACGATTTATGTCGGCAATCCGGCAAGGACGGTTGGCTCCCGCCGTCAGGAAGCGGCGGCCTCCAACGCGCTCAGCCGATAACCTTCAAGCGTGGCATGGGCAATGGCCGGCCAGGTGAATCTCTCCAGTACAAGCCGGCGGCCATTTTCGCCCATCGTTCTCGCCCTGGCCGGGTTGCCGAGCACGCTTGCCAACGCCTTCGCAACCTCGGCCGCGTCAACCGAGACGATAAGTCCTGCATCGGCAGAACCGACTTCGGGAAAGTGACACTGGTCGGTGATCACCACAGGTGTGCCGCAGGCGAGCGCTTCTGTTATCGCCATGCTGAAACCCTCCTGTCGGCTTGGCAGGCAGAAGCAGTCGGCATCGACCATGGCTTCGAGCTTTGCCTCGCCGTAGATGGCCCCGACCATAAAGACGCGGTGCCGGATGTTCAGTTTTTTGACGAGGTGCATAAAGTGGCCCTCTGCGCCACCGGGGGGACCTGCGACGACGAGATCAACATCGACATAGGTGTCAGAGATAGCCGCAAAGGCCGAGGCAAGAATGTCGATACCCTTTTTGATGTGCAGGCGTGAGAGGAACAGGATGTAACGCCTGCCGTGCGCAAGGGCGATTTTCTGCCTGAAATGTCCCCGGGTGGGCAGGGGGTCGAATTCCTCGGCAAAAACACCGTTCGGTATGATGAGATTTCGAGCCTGGAAATTCAGCGGCTCGACAGCTGCCATTTCATCGACGTTGAGCAGATGCAGGAACGCAGCCTCGTTCAGCATCTTGCGATAGCACAGCATCAGCGCGATCTTCTTTTTCCACGATCGCTGGCCGAGACTCCAATGGTCCAGCATGCCTGCCGGGCAGATGCAGTAGGGTACGCCAGCGGCGCGGGCGAGCTTGGAAGCATAGAGCAGAAAAGGCTCCCATACGCCGTGAATATGCATGAAGGAGGCATCTTTCAGCAAGGCTTTCAGCATGCGCCGGCCCCTGAAGCAGAACAGTGTTTCCAGCCTCCCGGCCGGCTCCAGGAGATGCCAATGGATGTTTTCGAAATGCGGTATGCTACGACCGATTTCCTTGACCTGCGCCTCGATCGCGGCGTCGCCATAGCTGACGATATTCACATCGAGGCCGAGGCCGGCCTGTGCAGCGGCAAGGCGCATGGCAACGGCCTGCAAACCGCCATGCTTGGGATCAATCGAAGCGATGACGTGGATGATCTTCATATCTCGTTGTTCCCCAGATATCGCGCTTCAACCGTCTGGCAAAGTCCCGCGGACCCCGACAGATGCGGCCCGGACAGGGCGGCAAGAAGCCGCTCGCCGTAAGACTCCACTGTATGTTCGGCCGCGCGCAGGAGCGCATTGGCAGACATGGTCCGCCTGAGTTCGGGATTGTCGGCAAGCGCACGCACCGCAGTCGCGATAGCTTCCGGATCGCAGACGGGAACGATGAAACCTTCGATGCCATCGCGAACGACGCTGCCGGTGTTTTCGGTCGTTATAACCGGCAGGCCCGCTGCCAGCGCTTCATAGACGGCGGTCGCGGAGCCTTCGCAGAGCGACGGCAGCAGGAAGACATCCGCCCACCGAAACTCCTCGACGATCTGCGAGCGCGGAACGATCCCTCTCAGCTCGACCCATTGTGAAATCTGCTGCTTGACGTCATCGGGTATGCGAACGCGGCCAGCCATCCGGAACCGGGCGGCACCTTCCATCAATCGGGCGGCTTCCACAACATAGGGCGATCCCTTGCGCAGCCCGACTTCGCCCACCGTCAGAACCCTGATTGGTCCCGGCATGCGTGCTGGCCGGTCGATGGCAGCCGCGGCATTGACCCCATAGGGTACGACGACACACCGGTCTTGCGGCCCGCCGCATGCAACGACGTTCTTGCGGACAAATTCCGACGGGCAGACGATGACATCCGCCAGACGCCACTCGGCTTTTTCCCGTTCGGCGAAGAGACGCGCATGCGGATTCTCCTGTACAGGACCTGCCCATGCGGGAAACCGCTTCATTTCCTGATCCAGAAGCGCTTCAACGACATCGCGCGGCGCAATCATCTGCTCGACTGCGGTCCACAGCCCCTGCTGCTTTGCCGCCCGCATCTGTTCGAGTGCGTCGCCGCTGAAGGCATAGAGCCCGGCTGCGCCGTGGAAGCCGCGTCGGGCGACCATTTCGGAAAAAATAGACCCGGCCCAGATCGCGTGAGAGGTTTCCTCGACAATGTCTTTGGTGCGCATGTGGCGCAGGACGGAACGGAGGCCGAAGCTGGAAAACACCGTCGTCAGCGCCGTCGGCACGCCTTTGGGCAGCCGGCCGGCCAGCCGTTTGACAGGTGCGGGATAAAGGGTTGCCGGAAACGAATTGACGATCCGGGGCCAGCCTTTCGTGGCGCAAATGTCGGTGTAAAAATGCGCAAGGCGGCCAGCGGATGCGAATATCCTCGGCACGGCGTAATGCATGCGGGCGCCGAGTTGGCTGACGACGACTTTGTCTTTCATGACGAGATACCTTGAGCGATAGGGGGCCTGGAAGGCTCGACAGTTTGCAGCCCGGCGATCAGCACCGCCCAGGCATCTGCCGCCTTTTCTCGGGAATAGTCTGCGCAAAGCAGCCGCCGTGCCGCATCCCCCATTGCTGTCGTGGTATCCGGGTCGTCGCAGAGCTTTTCGATGGAGCTGGAGAGCTTATCGATCTCTCCGATTTCGACGGTGCTGCCGCATCCCTTGGCTCTGAGAACACGCGGCACCTCTCCATCAGGGTCGCCGACGAAGATCGTCGGCCTCCCGGCCGCCAGGATGCCATAGAATTTGCTTGGAATGATGCAGTGTTCCAGTTCCGGCAGCAGCGAGACCAGATGCACATCCGCAACGCTCAGGCTTTCAGCAAGTTTCTCCACGGGCTGCAGCGGCTTGAAGATGACGTTCTGAAGACCGAGATCCTGAACGACAGTCTTCACAGCCGCGTGCTGGTGTCCGCCGCCAATGAGAAGGAACCGGATATCCTGCCGGTGTTCGAGACGTTTCGCCGCTGCCAGGATAGTGCCGAACTCATGCGCCCGCCCGAAGTTTCCTGAATAGCCCACGACAAACACATCCTGCAGGCCCCACGCTTTTCGCAGGCTGTTGTCGGCGCGCGCGACAGGATAGATTTCCTCACCATCCGACCAGTGATGCAGGACGCTGACGCGATCCTTTGCAAGGCCTTGCGTGGTAAGGAATTCCGCCATCTTGTCGGTAGGGCAGACAACCATGCCGGGGGATCGCAGAGACCAGTTGCGCGCCTGTGTCAGCCATGGCGCAAGCCACCGTGCACGTTTCCTGAAAAATCCAAGCTCGATTGCGGTCTCAGGAAAAAGATCCATGATCCAGTTCACCATGAGGGCGCCCTTGAGGCGGATCGCGATGCTGCTCATGACGGAGAGGAGCGGCGGATCGGTGCAGACAACGACCGTGTCCGTCGCCCGAACGTTGCGCAGAAGCCAGGCGAATGCCAGCACCTGAAAAAGAAAATAATCAATGCTCCGGCGCATGAGGCTGTGCCGGCCGAAGCGACCGCTTGCGAGCCGTCGGATCTGTACACCCCGAACCGTTTCGGCCGCGGGCAAGACGCTGCCGGGATGATTGTGTATTTCGCGACTTGCAACGACAGTCACATTCATTCCGCGCTGCGCCATCGAAACAGCGAGAGACGATATCATTCGGCTTGTTGCCGACTGGTCGGGGAAACCGTATCTGTTCAGGAAGATCATCCTCACGCTTTTTTCTCCCGCCCAATGTCCGGTCTTGATGGAGCATTCTTGGCGACGTGAAGACAAGCGGCAAGCTGGTCGTAAGGACTAGTGGACTCATGATACGGAGTGGCCAGTACTCCGAAGTTAGCGTTGTACTATCCATTTGGTAGCTGAAACCCAGATGACGCCCTTATGGGTTATAAGATCCAGAAAAATACCGCAGCCAGCGAATGGTAGGGCGGTTGGCGTAGGTCGCATGCTGGTCACTATACAACTCAAGGACAAGATCGAGGACGAAGTGCCTTGTGACTAGACGCTGTGGGGCGGCGAAAAACAACTGCTCCCCTTTGCGCTCCTTTTGCTGAATGCGCCCGATGCTACCCCTTTCGGTCCGATTACTCCATGAAGCCCTCTCTCTTGGAAATATCTCACACCACAAGGGCCGGCTCGGAGACGGAAATAGAGAGACAACCGTGGCGCTCATGGACTTATCGCAGGCTACGTGGGCACGAGTTGCTGGAACACTGTGATGAATATTGACAATATATGCTACACTTCCCATAGTTTGAGGATATGAGAGGAAAAGGCCATGCCGTCAGGTAGCATTCACGTCAAAGTCAGCGGCGCGCTGCAAGATCACATCCAGCAGCAGATCGGTGATGGCGGTCTTTATGAGAATGCGAGCGAATATATTCGAGCGCTCATTCGACGTGACTTGCAAACCCGCGACGAGGCATGGGATGCCTTGCAAAAGGAACTGGCTCCCGCAATGCGTGCAGATGATAGCGAGTTTATAGCCGTCTCTGCTGACGATGTAATCGGCCGAAACAAGCGTCGCTAGTTATGGCAGCTTATCGCTTTTATGCGCCTGCCGATGCCGCACAGGATAAAATCTGGCGCGACACCGTTGATGCTTGGGGTGAAGATCAGGCTGAGACCTATATACGTGGCTTGCACGCGCATTTGCAGCGCCTTTGCGACAACCACTTGCTTTGGCGGCGTCTGCCCCAAAGACTTGCTGTCCCCGGTGACCTCAAGAGTGAGGCTTATTTCAGCCGGTATGAGCATCATTACCTGTTTTTCCGAAAGCTTGATAGCGGCGACCTGGGTGTGATGAGTATTCTGCACGAGCGGATGGATATGGCAGTGCGCTTGAGAGAAGATCTTATGGCCCTCGATGCTAGGGGCATTATCCAAGCTGTCACAGTGTGACGAATTACAGCCTACTATCGTCACCGGATGGTGAAATTTCTATGCTGCTGCACTATGTTCCCTTTGATGGACACGCGCACGCCAGAGCAACGACGACGGATCATGCAATCCGTCAGGCAAAAGAACACCGGACCCGAACAGGTGATTCGGAAAGCTTTGTTTGCCGCGGGCTTCCGCTATCGTCTCCATCGTAAGGATCTGCCAGGCTCGCCTGACATCGTTTTTCCAGCGCAGAAAAAAGCGATTTTTGTTCACGGTTGCTTCTGGCACGGCCACGGATGTGCCAAAGGCCGCCCCTCTAAATCCCGAATCGAATATTGGGGGCCGAAAATCGAGGCGAACCGCATCCGCGACGACCGCAATCTCTCCTCCTTGAAAGCGCTACGATGGGAAGTACTTGTCGTTTGGCAGTGCGAACTCGCCGATTTTCCAACTGCCTTCAATCGGATTACAAATTTTGTAGAAGGCTTGTCGAATTCGATCGACAATGCCGCTACCGACGGCTAGACTTCGGCTTATGACGAATCAAAAATCGCCCAGAAAAAAAACTTCGAGCCGCCCGGTAGGCGTCGACTTGTTCGCAGGAGCAGGTGGAATGAGTCTTGGTTTCGAGCAGGCAGGCTTTCACGTTGCCGCCGCCGTCGAGATCGATCCGATCCACTGCGCGATCCATAAATTCAATTTTCCCGATTGCGCTGTAATTCCGCAGTCGGTAGCAGGCCTTTCTGGGGATGAAATCCGTCGTCTTGCCGACCTTGAAGGCCACGAAATCGATTGTGTGTTTGGCGGGCCTCCTTGTCAGGGTTTTTCGATGATCGGGCACCGCATACTCGATGATCCGCGAAACAGCTTTGTTATGGATTTTGTTCGTATCGTCGCTGAGCTAGATGCAAAGACGTTTGTGTTTGAGAATGTCAAAGGTTTGACGGTCGGCAAGCATCGCGACTTTCTAGACGAGCTGGTCGCAGCTTTCGACGCGCGGGGTTATCAGGTTCGCTTGCCGTGGCGGGTTCTCGATGCGGCGTGTTACGGTGTCCCTCAACACCGTCAACGTTTAATTCTTTTCGGCGCAAAGAAGGGGCTCGACCTTCCCGATTATCCACTCGCCATCACGAATCCGGCGGATGGCAAGCGGAATATTCAGGGTCTTCCATCCGGTCCTACTTGCCAAGACGCACTTGGCGATTTGCCAGATGCAGAGCGTTTCGAAACGCTGAGGGAAACCGATATCGTGAAAACGACAGCGTTTAAATCTCCATCGAACTATGCTGCTGAAATGCGCTGTTTGACAAACGATGCGTGGCATTTCGGGCGCATTCGCGACTGGATGCCAGAATTTTTAACGTCGAGTGCCCGCACGGTACATACAGCAATTTCCAAAGGGCGCTTCGCCGCGACGGCGCAAGGCGAAGTTGAGCCGATCAGCCGTTTCTTTAAACTCCCGCCGAAGGGTTTGTCCAACACTCTGCGTGCCGGGACGGACGGTGCACGTGGTGCTTTCACCAGCCCGCGCCCTATCCATTACGACTATGATCGCTGTATTACCGTGCGTGAAATGGCCCGCCTACACGGTTTCCCTGATTGGTTCCGATTCCATGCCACCAAATGGCATGGTGCGCGGCAGATCGGAAATGCGGTTCCTCCACCATTGGCGCGGGCTATTGCGTCCGAGGTTGTGCGGGCGCTTGGCGTGAAGCCGAAGCCGGCCAGTGGCATTCAGAAGCTCGGTGATACTAAGTTTATCTATATGGAAATGACCGAAGCTGCCGAACATTTTGGTGTAGCGAAACCCAGTTCCAAGCGTGATCGCAAGAGTGGAGCTAAAAAACGCAAGCAGTCTGAAATTGAGGCCGCCCTCAAACGATTGAAGGTGGCCAATGGCTAAGAATGGCGACAGTAATCGTTATCGCATTCTAATCGAACATATCTTCTTCGATCATTGGGCAGATGGCGTCGTGGAATTCGAGTTTGAACGCGGCGAAATCGAATCCCATGCCAAAAAGGAAAGCATAGCGCTCCCGAAGAACATCGGTGATTTGATTTATTCGTTTCGGTTCAGATATCCTCTGCCCCACAGAATCTTAGAAACCCAGCCCGAGGGCTTGGAGTGGGTTATCGAAGGCGCGGGGCGGGCGCGCTATCGGTTCCGCCTCGTCAAAATCACCCGTATCGTACCGAGCGAGGCACTCGCTACGATCGCGATCCCAGATGCAACACCAGAACTCATTCGCGCATACGCGCTGGACGACGAGCAGGCGCTGCTTGCCATTGTCCGTTACAATCGCCTGATTGACACGTTCTTGGGGCTCACAACTTATAGCTTGCAAAACCATTTGCGCACGACCGTTTCCGGCGTCGGGCAGATCGAGATTGATGAAGTATATATCGGCCTCGACAAGCATGGTTGTCATTACGTTATTCCGGTGCAAGCTAAAGGCGGTAACGATCAAATTGGCGTTGTGCAGATATCACAAGATCTCGCTTTCGCGACCGAGAAGTTTCCAGATATGCGCTGCCGACCCATCGCGGCGCAGTTCATGGCTGGAGGTGTTATTGCGTTGCTCGAACTCACATTGGACGACGGTCAAGTGAAGATCGTAGAAGAACGTCACTATCGTTTGGTTCCTGCTGCCGATCTCGATCAGGCGGCCATACGAAACTACCGCTCTTAATTTTCTATATCTCCATCATGCTTATAAAATGATGATGATCGTTGCATTGATATAGGCACGCTGTATCGTAGATACGAGAGTGAATTTTTTAGTTCGCTTTCTCGTTATTACTATGTTTTACTGATATAAATTTTATATTATTTTCAGTAGATTGACGCTTTTTCAGTGTTTTTATTTATTTTTAGGAAGGTTTTTATCTCTCCCTTTATCCCCGTCTTCGATGCTTGACCTATAATACTCTTGTTCTTGGATGAACCGGGAGACGTTTCGGTTTAGCGATGAGCTGGTATACCGGCTGTGAGGGAATACGTCGCTCTCATAATTCGGATATGCCAGTGAAAGTCCGTATCCATCCGGCGAAGGCCGCGGAGCTTATGATTTAGGCTGGTCCGCCATGATGCGTTCGATCCTT